>NZ_JBFUDB010000001.1:0-1349206 GCF_056404935.1 Mesorhizobium sp. P2_A8 | reverse complement strand
AGGTTCAGCAGGACTCTGCCGCCCACGTTTCTCTTTCTTCAATATTCAATTTTCAAAGAACAGACACCGCAGACGCAGTGTCGTGGCCCGTTTCGCTTTTGGCTCCGGGGCCGTCCGAGTGTCGCTTACGCGGCTCTCTTGAATTTCTCAAAGGGCAGGCTTAGAAGCAAACTTCTTCGTCGCCAGCGGCGAGCCGCCCTCGTTGGTGAGGCGTATATAGTCGCCGCCGAGCAGAAGTGTCAACAGCCATCTCAAAGTTTTTGAACTTTTTGCGACAGAAATCTCGGGCCCGATCTGTTGATAGCCGGCTGCCCCAGGGGAAGCCGGACAACGCGGGTGGGCGGCCACGACGGAGCCCTATTGCCGCCGCATTGCCGTTCGACACCAAAGCCAACAAAAGAGGCGCAGCGTCGACGGCGCGGTGCCTCTTAGGAGCCTCACACAGGGGTGCGCGATGGGCCTTGCAGAGAAGGCGCACCGCCCCTCTTTATAGAGCGCTCCATACAAGAGAAGTGCGCGAGGGGAATTCGGCCGGGGCCCAGGCTTCGTTGACTTCACCTGCCATGACAGGCAAATGTCACGGCCACAACAAAAGCGACAAGCCGTTCCGCCCGGGGAAGAAGCAGCCTTTCTGGATGCCAGACACGGAAGATGTCATAGCCGAACTCGGCAACGAGCCGCCGCTTATCGCGGACGGCCGCAGCGGCCCGCCCGACCGGCGCGAGGTTTCCGCACGCTGGCTGTCAGGCACCTTCCTCACCGGCGTGACCTCGAGCGTGCTGATGGGCGTGGCGCTGTTTGCCGCCCTTGACGGACGTCAGCAGCTGGCGACGCCACCCGAGATTGCGGAACTGATCAGCCTTGCCAGCAATGGCGATTCCGGTGAAGTGGCCAAGACGACCAGGCTGGTGCCGCCGCGCCAGATCGCCAAGGCCAAGGATCGCCGCCGGATGGAAGTGTCGATGGTCACCAAGGTCGGCGACCGTGACGTCATCCACACCATGCCTTTCGTGCAGATCAAGATGGCGCTTGCCGCCGGTCACACCACCAATCGCGCCTACCCGCCCTTCGACCCGATGCAGGTGTTCGGTGACGACGGCGACGACAGCGCGGCGCAGCCGGCCACAGCCTCGGCCGCTTCCGGCCAGATCTATGGCGCCAAGGTCGAAAGCGAGATGAGCCTGAAGACCGTCGATTTCCCGATCGAGACGGCGGCCTTCGACGAAAAGAGCGACCTGTCCGCCGACGAGGTGGAAAAGGTGGTGCGCGAAGCTGGCACCGACCTCAGTGACGGTGCTGTCCAGGTTGCTTCACTCCACTATGTCGACCCGCAGCGATTCGGCGAAGCTTTTGCCGAGAGCATGGCCGGCTCCTACGACGTCAAGATCGTGCCGGAAAACGTCTCGGTGGCGCCCCGCGCCGCCGCCGACGACCAGGCGCCGGCTTTTGCCGAGGAAATCATCCCCTTCACCAAGGATCTCGACGTCACCGAAGCTCTTGCTGATTCGGGCTATACGGGTGAAGACGCCACTGGCATGGCCGAAGCGATCGCCAAGCTGTTGAACGCGACGGCGCTCAAGGCCGGAACCGTGCTGCGTGTCGGCCTCGAGGTTCACGGCGATGTCGCCAAGGTCGTGCGCACCAGCGTCTACGACAGAACGCAGCACATCGTCACCATCGCGCTCGACGATCGCGGCCAGTATGTGCCGGCACAGGAGCCGGAGCCGAATCCCGAATTGCTGACGGCATTCGACGATTCGCCGCCGGTGGTGGTGCGCGGCAACCTGCCCAACGTCTATGACGGCATTTACCGCGCCGCCTATTCCTACGGCATGTCCAAGGCGATGACCCAGCGGCTGATCAAGTTGCTGGCGTCCGACGTCGACTTCCAGTCCCGACTGAGCCCCGCCGACCGCATCGAAGTGCTGTTCTCGCAGCCCGATGGCGACGACCAGACGTCGGACAGTTCCGACCTTCTCTACGTCTCGGCGACGTTCGGCGGCACGACGCGCAACTTCTATCGCTTCCAGATGCAGGACGGCAGCACCGACTATTTCGACGGGGACGGCTCGAGCGCCCAGCAGTTCCTGTTGCGCAATCCCCTGCCCGCCGGAAAATTCCGCTCCGGTTTTGGCGCCCGCAGGCATCCGATCCTTGGCTATGTCCGCATGCACACCGGCGTCGATTGGGCCGCGCCCATCGGCACGCCGATCATCGCCGCCGGCAACGGTACTGTCGAGAAGGTCGGCTGGGCTGGCGGCTATGGCAAACAGATCATCATCCGTCATGCCAATGGCTACGAGACGTCCTACAATCACCAGAGCGCCTTTGCCAAGGGCATCGAACCAGGCGTGCGCGTTCGCCAGGGCCAGACGATCGGCTATCTCGGCCAGACCGGCCTCGCTACCGGCCCCCACCTTCACTACGAACTGATCGTCAACGGCACCAAGGTGGATCCGATGCGTGTGCGCTTGCCGGTCGGCAAGGTGCTGAAGGGTGACGACCTCGTCGCTTTCAAGCGCGAACGCGAGCGCATCGACGACCTGCTGAAGCAGGAAGACAGTGATCCGCTGAAGGTTGCGAGCGCCAAGATCGACGGCTGATCGGTCAATCGGTCAACCTTGCGGATTGTCCGTACGCCACGGCCAAGGCAGCCGCTGACCGGAAATGGTCGTCCAGGCGATAACAGCCGAAAGCAGGCACAGCAGCGCCGTCACCGCAGAGACGGCGGAAAACGCGGCGTCGCTGGCGGCGAGCCTTGCCGCATCGACTGCCGGCGCCAGCCCAACCGTCGACGGCTCGCCAAAGCCCGGCACACCGGGCGTCGCATTCCCATCCAGTGCGTCCGCGTAGACCCAGGCGGCAAGCGAGCCCATCGCTGCCACTGCGATCAGGCCGCCGATGCGCGAGACGGCATTGTTTATGCCGGAGGCAGCACCGGTATCCTTGTCGTCCACAGCCGTCATGATCGCCGTCGACAGCGGCGACACGACCAGCGCCATGCCGAGCCCCATCAGCGCCATCAGCGGGAATGTTCCCGTCCAGAAATTGTGGATGCCGGCATGGGTGAGCAAAGCAAGTCCGGCAAAAGCGAAAGCCACGACAAGGCTGCCGCAGGCGATCGGAAAGCGCGGCCCGATCCGGTCCGACAGCTGGCCGACCGGTCCCGACAAAAGTGCCATCGATGCCGACAGGGGCAGGAAGATGAAGCCGACCTCGGCCGTGCTCAATCCCCAGCCTGCGATCAGCAGCATCGGCAGATAGAAAAGATTGGCCGACAGCGCGAAATAGAGGAAGAACGTCGCCAGATTGGCGCCGGCGAAAGCGCCGACGCGAAACAGCGACAGATCGATCATCGGTTCGCGCCGCCTAAGCTCGAAGACGATGAAGACGACCAGCAACACAGCGCCGGCGGCAATGCTTGGCCCCGACATATGGCCGTCGCCGCTGGCGCTCATCGAGGTCAGCCCATAGGCGAGCGCGCCGAAGGCCAATGTCGCGAGCGCGGCACCGCCGAGATCCAGACTGCGTTTCTCCGTCGGCACGTCGGCTGGAACCCTCGCCAGCAGAAGATAGATCGAGATGAGGCCGAGCGGCAGGTTGATGGCGAAGATCGCCCGCCAGATGCCGTCGCCGAAGGCCGACAGCACGAAGCCGCCGAGCACCGGGCCAAGAGCTGTGGTCAGCGCCGAGGCCGCCGCCCAGATGCCGATGGCGCGCCCGCGCTCTTTTTTCGGATAGGCCTTGGCGATGATGGCGAGGCTGCCCGGAACCATGATCGCCGCGCCAATGCCCTGAAGGGCGCGAAATGCGATCAGCACCACCGCATTCGGCGCCAGCGCACAGGCAAGCGAGGCGACAATGAACAGCGCAATGCCTGCCACGAAAGCGCGACGCAACCCGAATCGATCGCCGGCAGCACCCCCGGCAAGGATCAGCGCCGAAAGCGTCAACGCATAGGCATTGGAAATCCACTGTGCCTCGGCAAGGCTGGCGCCAAGGTTGACGCGGATCGCCGGCATGGCGATGGCCAGGATCGAACCGTCGATGAAGCCGAGCGCCGAGGCCAGGATCGCTGCGATCAACACAAATCGCCGCTGCGATGGCGGACAGAACGTACCATTCGTGACCGGACTGATCAGCGGGACGGCGGCGGCTTCACTTGGTGAATGCATGGAACCTTGCTTAGACCGCATGCGTGCCGGCAACAACCAGCCAGTGGCTTGACGTCCTTGAACCCAGCCATATCGCCGGGGTTGGGCCTGTCCGGGTGCAAACGGCGGCAGTCATGCTAGGTTTTCTGGAAAGTTGCAGCCGGGGAGAAATCGATGAAGCGGCCACTTGAAGCATCGGCGGAGGGACGCGGCCGTATCGTCGGCATCACCGACGGGGTGTTCGCCATTGCACTCACGCTGATCGTCCTAGAGATCAGGGTGCCGGCGCACGAGGCGATCCATTCGGAGCACGATCTGCTCGCGGCGATCGCGGCTCTGGCGCCACGCTTCCTGACCTATGCCCTGAGCTTCCTGACGCTGACCATCTTCTGGTTCGGCCAGCAGGCGCAACATGGGCTGATCGCCAAATCCGACCGGCGCCTTGCCACGCTGAACCTCTGCTTTCTCGCTTTCATCGCCCTGCTGCCGTTCTCGACCGACCTTTTGGCCGATTTCCTCGAGTTCAGAACCGCGGTCCTCGTCTACTGGCTCAATCTGCTGATGCTCGGCGTCGCGCTGTTCGCCAGTTGGCGCTATGCGGACAAAAACGGCTTTCTCGCAGAGGGCGTCGGTGCGGATACAAAACGCACGGTCTATCTGCGCATCGTCAAGGCGCAGATCCTGTGGGCGATCGGTGCCGCATTGTGCATGATCACTCCCTTGCTCAGCGTCGGCTTCATCCTGGTGGTGCAGCTGATCTACGCGGCAACGCCAGGCGCGAACTGGGTGCGCAAGATTATCGGCTGAGCGTCTGGGTGCGTGGAGGTTCAAGTCAGGCCGAACCTGACCTGAATCTCAGCGCGCGCTAGTCGACGAACTCCACCGTCACACCCGGCGAAACGAGCTTGGCGAGTTCCCGCGCATCCCAGTTGGTCAGGCGCACGCAGCCATGGCTTTCGGTCTTGCCGATCTTCGACGGGTCTGGCGTGCCGTGGATGCCGTAGGTCGGCTTGTCCAGGGCGATCCACACCGAGCCGACCGGGCCGTTCGGGCCCGGTGGAATGGTCAGGACCTTGTCGTTCTGGCCCTGCTTGAAGTTGATGCTGGGGTTGTAGGTATAGTTCGGATCGAGCGCGACGCGCGATACAGTGTGTATGCCGGACGGTGACGGTGTATCCGACGAGCCGATGGTTGCGGGATAGGCCGCCACCAGCTTGCCACCCGCATCATAGGCGAAGACCTCTTTCCTGCCCTTGTCGGCGACGATACGGGCAACCGGTGTCGAGACCAGTTTGCCGAAATTGGCAACCTTGATGATCGTGCCGGGACGATTGAAGTCGGCGTCCGGATTGAGCGCCTTGAGATAATTCTCGTCCATGTGAAAGCGCTCGGCGAGCGCTTCGGTCACCGACGTATAGCCCATGCGGTCGAGCTGCGCCTTCTGGCTGTAGTCTTCCGGAATCGAGGCGACATAGGGACCGGCCGCATCCTCCGGCGTGATGGTGTAGTTGGCGAAGGCATCGCCGCCGGACTGCGCAAGGGCTGCCTGAATGCCGACCGCATCAGTCGACCGCAGATTGCTGCCGGTGATTTGGTTGTAGGCGGCCAGAGCCTTGTCGACATTCGAACCGAAGCGCCCATCGATGACGCCGGGCGAAGCTCCACCCCGGTCTAGCAGCACCTGCAGCGCTGCGACATCCTGGCGTGCTCCCAGCGAAAGCGACGGCTCGGCGGTGGTCTTGCCGCCGGCCTTCGGCGGCAGTCCCGCCTGATCGGAGGGCACTGCCGGCTCGACAGGTTCTATCGAGGCCTGATCCAGCGGCTGGCGCTCGATGGTGCGCGGCTCTGCCGGCTGCGGCGCATCGGGATAATTGTTGTCGTAGCTGCCATCGTCCTGCGGCGGTGGCGGGAAGGCTTCCACGGAATTGTCGCTATCAGGGTCATATTCGTCCGCCGGCGGCGGGATGACCCGGCCTTCCTCTTCCAACTGCTTGCGGCGGAACCGCGCCATGTCTTCCGGATCATCGAGATAGTAGCGGTCATTGTCATCAGGGGCACGGCCCAGCTCGCGCAGCCTTGTCTCGCGACGCAGCGCGCGCCGGTCGAGCCTGGTCTGCGGCGGCTGGATGGCAATCACCTTGCCGGTATCGGCATCAACGATGACGCGGTTGCCCCTGGCGTCGTAGTAGACGTCGAGGTTGCCTTCCTGTGCGACGAGGATGCCGCCCGTCGTGGTGGCGCGGACGACGCGCGGTGCATTGTCCTGCGTCGGCGCAGCGAGCGCGCCGGTAGACACGAGCCCGGCGGCGAGCACCGAGAGGGTGAAGATCGTGCGGAACATCGTTGCCAAACTCTCCGGTCCGTAATTGCCGCCGCCCGGCACTGTCCCTGTACGGCGAACCCCTTCGCCAGCAAACCAGTTACCCAGCATAAAGTTCCAACATGAACCGGGCATGAAGATGGCGGTTTTCCGGCGCCTCGAGGAATATTAGCTAGCTTGTGGCAAGTCCCAATTCCCTTAGCGCCTGCTTCGTCAGCTTCAGGGCGACAAGGCGATGGCTCTCGCGCAGATAGTCCTTCAGCGCGCCATCATCCATGCTCTGGCTTGTCTGACGCTGGATCCATGTCATGCCGCGCGAAGCAAGATAGGGCGCCGGCCGCAGGCCCGGCTGCTCCTTGAGCACATCATACGCGATGTCGGAACATTTGAAGGTGACGAAGAGCTGCTGGCCCCGGTCCCAGCCGCCGATCGCAAAGACCTTGGCCCCGACCTTCCAGACATGGGCGCCGCCCCACTGGACGACATGCGTCGTCGAAGGCAGTGAAGCGCAGAAGCTGTTGTAGTCGTCCAGCGTCATCGGCGCCCTCATTTGTATGAATACGCCGCGCGTCCAGGATGGACGCGCGGCGTTGGATCAGGCTGCCGCCTCGGCCGCGACAATCGTCGGCTTCGAACGGAAGTTCAGCCGGTCGGAACCGGCTGTCACCTTGACGGTCGAGCCGTCGAGGATGTCGCCGAGCAGGATCTTTTCCGCCAACGGGTCCTGCAGTTCCTTCTGCATCACCCGCTTCAGCGGCCGCGCGCCATAGGCAGGATCGTAGCCCTTGGCCGCCAGCCAGTCGATAGCCTCCTGGTCCAGCGACAGCGTGATCTTGCGATCGACAAGCAGGCTTTCCAGCCGCTTGAGCTGGATCTCCACGATGCGGCCCATATCCTGTCGGCGCAGCCGGTGGAACAGGATCACCTCGTCGACGCGGTTGAGGAATTCCGGCCGGAACGATGCCTTGACGACATTCATCACCTCGTCGCGAACCTGGTCGACATCCTCACCCTCGCCGAGATTGACGAGATATTCGGCGCCGAGGTTCGACGTCATGATGATCAGCGTGTTGCGGAAGTCGACCGTGCGGCCCTGTCCGTCGGTCAGGCGGCCGTCATCGAGCACCTGCAGCAGCACGTTGAACACGTCCGGATGCGCCTTCTCGATCTCGTCGAACAGCACGACTTGGTAAGGCCGGCGCCGCACTGCTTCGGTCAGCGCCCCACCCTCCTCATAGCCGACATAGCCGGGAGGCGCGCCGATCAGCCGGGCGACCGAGTGCTTCTCCATGAACTCCGACATGTCGATGCGCACCATCGCGCTCTCGTCATCGAACAGGAAGCTGGCAAGCGCCTTGGTCAGTTCGGTCTTGCCGACGCCCGTCGGTCCGAGGAACATGAACGAGCCGATCGGCCGGTTCGGATCCTGCAGGCCGGCACGCGCCCGGCGCACGGCCTTCGAGACAGCCTGCACCGCCTCGCCCTGGCCGACGACGCGCTTGCCGATCTCGTCTTCCATGCGCAACAGCTTGTCGCGCTCGCCCTGCAGCATCTTGTCGACCGGAATGCCGGTCCAGCGCGAGACGATATGGGCGACATGGTCGGGCGTGACCACCTCTTCGACCATGCCGACCTTGCCGTCCTGGGCCTCGGCTTCCTTCAGCTTCTTTTCCAGTTCCGGGATCTTGCCATAGGCAAGCTCGCCGGCGCGCTGGAATTCGCCCTTGCGCTGGGCAATGGCAAGCTCGTTGCGGGCCTCGTCGAGTTGCTTCTTCAGGTCGGCGGCTAGGCCGAGCTTCTGCTTCTCGGCCTGCCACTTGGCAGTGATCTCGGTCGATTCCTCCTCGAGGCCGACGAGTTCTTTTTCCAGGCGGGCGAGCCGGTCCTTCGACGCATCGTCAGTCTCGACCTTCAGCGCCTCGCGTTCGATCTTGAGCTGCATGATGCGGCGATCGATCTCGTCGAGTGCCTCGGGCTTGGAATCGACCTGCATGCGCAGCCGCGATGCGGCTTCGTCGACAAGATCGATCGCCTTGTCCGGCAGGAACCGGTCCGCGATGTAGCGGTTCGACAGCGTTGCCGCGGCGACCAGCGCCGAATCCGAAATGCGCACCTTGTGGTGCTGTTCGTATTTTTCCTTCAGGCCGCGCAGGATCGAAACGGTGTCTTCCACCGTCGGCTCATCGACGAACACCGGCTGGAAACGGCGGGCAAGAGCCGCGTCCTTCTCGACATGCTTGCGATATTCATCGAGCGTGGTGGCGCCGACGCAGTGAAGCTCGCCGCGCGCCAGCGCCGGCTTCAGGAGGTTCGACGCATCCATGGCGCCGTCTGCCTTGCCGGCGCCCACCAGCGTGTGCATTTCGTCGATGAACAGGATGATCCCGCCGGCCGCCGAGGTGACTTCGGAGAGTACGGCTTTCAGCCGCTCCTCGAACTCGCCGCGGTACTTGGCGCCGGCAATCAGCCCGCCCATGTCGAGCGCCATCAGCTGCTTGTCCTTCAACGATTCCGGCACGTCGCCATTGACGATGCGCAGCGCCAGGCCTTCGGCGATCGCCGTCTTGCCGACGCCCGGTTCGCCGATCAGCACCGGGTTGTTCTTGGTGCGGCGCGACAGCACCTGGATGGTGCGGCGGATCTCGTCGTCGCGGCCGATGACCGGATCGAGCTTGCCGGCACGGGCATCCGCGGTCAGGTCGCGCGCATATTTCTTCAGCGCGTCGTAGCCCTGTTCGGCGCTCGCCGAATCGGCGGTGCGGCCCTTGCGGACATCGTTGATGACCTGGTTGAGCGCCTGCGCGGTGACGCCGGCCTTTGCCAGGATGTCGGCGGTCTTGGCCGATTTCTCCATGGCGAGCGCCTGCAGGAGGCGCTCGACGGTGACGAAGCTGTCGCCGGCCTTCTTGGCCAGCTCTTCGGCGGTTGAAAACACCTTGGCCAGCGGCTGCGCCAGATAAAGCTGGCCATTGCCGCCTTCGACCTTTGGCATCGCCTCTAGCGCCGTCTCGACGCCAAGCTTGACGTCGCGGGCGTTGCCGCCGGCGCGTTCGATCAGCGATGCGGCCAGACCCTCGTCGTCGTCGACGAGCACTTTGAGGATGTGTTCGGGTGTGAACTGCTGGTGGTTGCGGGAGAGCGCCATGGTCTGCGCGGACTGGATAAAGCCGCGCACGCGCTCGGAGTATTTCTCAAGGTTCATATCTGTCTCCTTCCATCACCGGCCCGCTTTGCGGCACCGGATCCGATTGCGGTGACGGACCCGCCCATTCGAGCCGGATCCTGTTCAGCCGAGATATGGGGCATGGACCATGCTGTCTCAAGACGCCTTGATGTCGGTCAACCCACAATATTCCATCGCGGCACAAAACGAAAACGGCGGAGATTTCTCTCCGCCGTCCAATGTTCTGAAATGTCGTTCGATCAGTTGTCGATGTCGACAATGACCGGTTCAGCATTGCCGCTGTCGCCCGGGGCCGTGGCCACCTCGCCGGCATCGGAATTGTCGCTACCGCCTTCGACCTGATCGGCGTTGACGCGCGGACGGCGCGGGCGCCTCGGACGACGGGCAGCACCGCTTTCGGCGGCAGCCTCGTTGAGCTCCGCCTGGGCGGCGAGACCCGCCGGCGACAGATTCTCGAACAACGGAGCGGGCTCGACCGTCACAACGGATTCGGTAGATTCGGTCGGCGAAACAGCTTCGGCCTGGATCGGAGCCTCGTTGCGCTGGGGCTGACCGCCTTGCTCAACAGGCGAACCAAAGTCGCGCTGGCCGTTCTGGCCGTAACCGCCATTGGGGCGACGGTCGCGATGGCGCCCGCCATTGTTGTCGCGGCCGCCATTGTTGCGCCCGCCATTGTCACGCCCGCTATTGTTATCACGAGTGTCGCGGCCGCTTTCCCGGTTGAGCGCGACCTCGGCCGGCATGCCTTCGATGACCGGCTGCGGACCGGCGCCATGGTTGATCACCGGCACCTGTGCATCGGAATTCGTGTTACCGCCGTTGCCGGCATTGTCGAACTCGTCGCGATCGTCGTCGCCGTCATCGTCGAAATCATCGCGATTCTGTTGGGCGTTCTGGATCGGCATCTGCGCCTGCGCGGCCGCGATGATGCGGTTGTAGTGCTCGGCGTGCTGGAGATAGTTCTCCGCCATGACCCGGTCGCCGGAGCTGTGCGCGTCACGGGCAAGGGTGGCGTATTTTTCGGCGATCTGCTGAGCCGAACCGCGGATCTTCACGTCCGGGCCGTTGCTCTCGTAGTTGCGCGTCAGGGGATTTGGTCCCTTGCGGTTGTTGTTGTTATTATTGTTGTTATTGCCACCGCCGCCGCCATTGTTGTTGCGACCGCGCATGCGCCTGTTCTGCTGTTGTGGCCTCATCAAACTCTCTTCATTTTGAAATTTTCGAAAAACTCTTCACGAACGGAGGCGCTCATGCAGCCAGCCGTTTCGTCTCTTCACCGGCGTTCGCCCGCATCGATTGCGTTGGCGCCACGTGCCATCCTGTTCCGGTTACATCACTTGCCGGACGATTCCCGCACGAAGCTTGGGCATCGTTTGCGCAAGAAGGCAGCTATTTCCAAGGAAAACCGAATCGCTAAGAGCACTGCCTGCTTCGTCTCATCCGGTTAAGGCGACCCTAGCCGCATTCCCCGGCATTGCCAAGCGCTTTTTTTGCACTGCGTCAAGGCTTTGTCCTTTCAAAGACAATAACCCTGTCGTTTCCACCAAGGTCCCGAAAGGCACCGCCCGGCACGTAGCCGGCTGCGGCGAATATCCCGGAGACCTCGTCATGCTGCGTGTGGCCGATCTCGACCGCAATCCTGCCATCAGTTTCTAAAAATCTTGCCGCCTCCGCGGCGATGATCCTGTAGGGGCTGAGACCGTCCGCGCCACCATCCAAGGCCAGGCGCGGATCGAAATTGCGGACTTCGTCCTGCAGATTTCCAATGTCTTCAGACGGTATATAGGGAGGGTTTGCGGCAATTACATGGTACCGGCCGGAAACTTTTTCGAACCAGTCTGACTGGAGCGCCGTAAACCGGCCTGCAATGCCAAATTGCCGGGCATTGCGACTGGCCGTCGCCAGCGCGCCCGCGGACATGTCGACGCCGGTGGCGATCGCGGCCGGCACGGCACTGAGCAGCGCCAGCGCAATGGCGCCGGTGCCTGTACCAAGATCGAGGATGCGGCATTCGCCTTCCCGCACCGCCACTGCCCTGACGAAAGGCAGCATCGCCTCGACAAGGGTTTCGGTATCGGGCCGCGGTTCCAGTGTTTCCGGCGACAGCGACAGGCGCAAACCATAGAATTCACGATAGCCAAGGATGCGATGCACCGGCTCGCCGCCGGCGCGCCGTCTCAAGGCGTCAAAAATTGCGGCAACAGTGCTTCCATCGATCTTGCGCTCCGGATCGACGATCGCCTGCGTGCGCGTCGTGCCGGAAAAATGTTCGACGATCAGCCTCGCATCGAGCGCCGGATCATCGATAGCCGCGGCGGCAAGCCGAGCCTGCGCTTCCCGCAGCAACGGCACCAGCGTCTCCGGCAGTTGATCAGCCATCGATGCCGATGTCTGCGAGCAGCTTCGACTGGTGATCGGCGATCAGCGCGTCGACCACTTCGTCGAGTTCGCCCATCATCACCCGGTCGAGCTTGTAGAGCGTCAGGTTGATGCGGTGGTCGGTGACACGGCCTTGCGGAAAATTGTAGGTGCGGATGCGCTCGGAGCGGTCGCCGGAGCCGACTTGCGACTTGCGCGATTCGGAGCGTTCCTCATCCGCCTTGCTACGCTCCAGGTCATAGAGCCGTGCGCGCAGGATCTGCATCGCCTTGGCGCGATTCTGGTGCTGCGACTTTTCAGCTTGCACCACCATGATACCGGTCGGCAAATGGGTGATGCGGACAGCCGAATCGGTGGTGTTGACGTGCTGGCCGCCCGAGCCCGAGGCGCGCATCGTGTCGATGCGGATGTCTTCCGCCCTGATGTCGATGTCGACCTCTTCGGCTTCCGGCAGCACGGCAACGGTGGCGGCCGACGTGTGGATGCGCCCGCTCGCCTCGGTCGCCGGCACGCGCTGCACGCGGTGCACGCCGGATTCGAATTTCAGATGCGCAAAGACGCCCTTGCCTGAGATCGTGGCGATGATTTCCTTGTAGCCGCCGGCGTCGCCATCGCTGGCCGACACCGTCTCGAAACGCCAGCCGCGTTCGGCAGCGTAGCGCTCATACATGCGAAACAGGTCGCCGGCGAAAAGGGCGGCCTCGTCGCCGCCGGTGCCAGCGCGGATTTCGAGAATGGCATTCTTGTCGTCGGCCGCATCCTTGGGCAGTAGCAGGATCTGGATGTCCTTCTGCAGCGCCTCGATGCGGTCCTCCACCTCCGGCAGATCGGCCTCCGCCAGGGCCCGCATCTCGGCATCGGTGCCTTTGTCGGCAAGCATCGCTTTCAGGTCGGCCTGCTCATGCTCGGCCGAGCGCAGCGCCCTGACCTTGGCCACCATGTCCTGAATCTCGGCGTATTCCGACGCCATCCGCACATAGGCATCCGGTGCCGGGCCGGCCGACATCTGCGCTTCGAGCATCTCGAAACGCTTGACGACTTGATCCATACGATCGCGTGGCAGGTTGACCATGATGAGGATGCTACAATGGAATCGAACGGTCGTCGGCAAAGGCCTGCAGCAGCGCCCGCATCGGCAGCCCCTGCGCCGGCGCCATCAGATTGTCGTCGAAAAACGCCTCCAGCTCATCCAGCGGCAGTTCGGTCAGCATCGCCTTAACGGGGCCGATCGACGCTGGCGACATCGAAATCGAGCGGAAACCAAGACCGATCAGCGCCATTGCCGAGATCGGCTTGCCGGCGAGTTCACCGCACAAGGTCACCGGCGTGTGGTTGCGGACGCCGGCATCGGCGATCTGCTTCAGGACGCGCAGGAACGGCGCCGACAGCGTATCGAAGCGGTTGGCCAATTGCGTGTTGCCGCGGTCGACGGCCATGACGAACTGGAACAGATCGTTCGAACCGACCGAGACGAAGTCGACCGCCTTCATCAATTCATCGAGCTGGAACAGAAGCGACGGCACTTCCAGCATGGCGCCCAGCTTGAGGCTGGTCGGCAGGTGATGGGCAAAACGCGACAGGTGCCGCACCTCGCGGTCGATGATCTCGCGCGCCTGGGCGATTTCGCCGAGCTCGGTGACCATCGGCAGCATCAGCTTCAACTCACGCCCGCCGCTGGCCTTGAGCAAGGCGCGGATCTGGGTGCGCAGCAGCCCCGGCCGATCAAGCGTCAGGCGGATCGCCCGCCAGCCTAGCGCCGGGTTCTCTTCCTGGATCGCACCCTTGAAATAGGGCAGCACCTTGTCGCCGCCGATATCGATGGTGCGGAAGGTGACCGGCTTGCCGCGCGCCGCCTCGAGCACGTCGCGGTAAAGCTTTTCCTGGGCCTCGGCACGGGGAAATGTCGAGGCGACCATGAACTGCAGTTCGGTGCGGAACAGGCCTATGCCGGCCGCGCCTGCCTCGGCAAGCTGCGGCAGGTCGACGGCAAGACCGGCATTCATCAACAAATCGACCTGGACTCCGTCCCTGGTCATCGACGGCTTCTTGCGCAGCTCTCGGTAGACCTCTTGCCGGCGCGCCCGGAAACGCACCTTTTCGGCATAGGCGGCCTCAAGGTCGGGCTGCGGCCGCAAATGGATCACGCCTTCTTCGCCGTCGACGATGATGGCATCGCCGTTTTCCGCCATGGAAACGGCGCCCTTCATCTGGCCGGCGACGGGAATGCCCATGGCGCGCGCGACGATGACGACGTGGCTGGTGGCGGCACCGTCCTCGAGCACCAGCCCGCGCATCTTATCGCGGGGATAGTCGAGCAGCTCGGCCGCACCCATCGAGCGGGCGACGATGATGGCGTCCTTCGGCAGCGATGCGGCGACATCTTCCGGCCCGCGCCCCATCAGCTGGCGCAGCAGCCTGTTGGCGAGGTCGTCGAAATCGCTCATCCGCTCGCGCAGATAGGGATCGGTCATGTGCAGCATGCGGGCGCGCATGTCGCTCTGCACCTTTTCCACCGCGGCTTCGGCCGTCAGGCCGTTGCGGATCGCCTCTTCCAGCCGGCGCACCCAGCCGCGATCGTTGGCGAACATGCGATAGGCTTCCAGAACCTGGCGATGCTCGCCCTCGAAGGCGACGTCGCGGCGCTCCAGCATGTCGTCGATGGAGAGCCGGAGCGAGCCGAGCGAGGTTTCGAGACGGCGAACTTCTTCCTCGCTGTCCTCATTGAACAGATTGGTGACGACGATGCGCGGCTCGTGCAGCACGACATGGCCGAGCCCGACGCCGTCGTTGAAGGACAGGCCGGTAAAACTGACAGGGCGGCGCAGATCGAGTTCGAGGCCGGGACGCGTCAGCCGCGCCAGATCGCCGGTGGCGATCATCTCGGCGATGACCATAGCCGTGGTTTCCAGCGCCTCGACCTCGTCGTCGCGGTAGTGACGCATGGTCTTGTTCTGCACCACCAGCACGCCGAGCGTGCGCCCTGCCCGCAGCACCGGCACGCCGAGGAAGGAGTTGTAGATCTCTTCCCCGGTCTCCGGCAGGTAGGCGAAGGCCGGGTGTTCCTGGGCGTTGGAAAGGTTCAGCGGCCGCGCGCTGGCGGCGATCGTGCCGACCAGGCCTTGCCCCAGCCGCAGCTGCGCCAGGTGGACGGCGTTCGGGTTCAAACCTTCGGTGGCGTAGAGTTCGAGCACCGAATCGGCGCGCAGCACGTAGAGCGAACAGACTTCGGCGACCATGTTGGAGGCGATGTCGCGCACGATCCGGTCGAGCCGCTCCTGCGGCTCCAGCGGCTCCTGCATGAGCTCGCGGAGCCGTTTCAGCAAAACGCGCGGGCCACTGGCCTGATCACGCATCGCGGCTTCTTCTCCAATGGGCATTTTGCCCGCCGCAGTTTCCACTGCGACCGGCGCACACGCAACAACTCAAATCGTTCTCGCTACTGCTTATCCAGACCGTAGACGGAATGCAAAGTACGAACCGCAAGTTCGGTGTACGGACCGTCGATCAGGATCGAAATCTTGATCTCGGAGGTCGTGATGGCGCGAATGTTGATCGACTTGTCGGCCAGCGCCTTGAAAGCGGTGGCGGCGACGCCGGCATGGCTCCTCATGCCGATGCCGATGACCGAAACCTTCGACATGCCGGCTTCCGATTGCACGACATCGTAACCGATCGAGGCTTTCAGGCGCTCGAGCACGGCCAGCGCCTTGTCGACATCGCCCGACGGCACGGTGAAGGTCATGTCGGTGAACTTGCCGTCCTCGGAAATGTTCTGGACGATCATGTCGACATTGATGTTGGCCTCGGCCAGCGGCCCGAAGATGCCGGCGGCGACACCCGGCCGGTCGCCGACACGGCGCAGCGAAATCTGCGCTTCGTCCTTGGCATAGGCAATTCCGGTGACGACCTGCTGTTCCACGATCTCTTCCTCGTCGCAAATGAGCGTTCCGGGCGGATTGAGCAAATCCCCCATTCCGGGCGCATCGGGATCGTCGAAGGACGACCGCACGAAGGTACGCACCCTGTGCACCATGGCAAGCTCGACCGAACGCACCTGCAGAACCTTGGCGCCGAGCGAGGCCATTTCAAGCATTTCCTCGAACGAGATCTTGGCCAGCCGCCGCGCCTTGGGCTCGATGCGCGGATCGGTGGTGTAGACCCCGTCGACGTCGGTGTAGATGTCGCAACGATCGGCCTTGACCGCCGCGGCGATGGCCACGGCACTGGTATCGGAGCCGCCGCGGCCGAGCGTGGCGATGCGATTATCCGGGCCGATGCCCTGGAAGCCGGCGATCACCGCCACCTGGCCTTCGCCGAAACGCTTGATCAGGAACGCGCCGTCGATATCGAGGATGCGCGCCGCGCCATGCGCGTTGTCGGTCTTGATCGGGATCTGCCAGCCCTGCCAGGAACGGGCATGTACGCCCATGTTCTGCAGCGTAATCGCCAGAAGGCCGGCGGTGACCTGTTCGCCGGAAGCAACGACCGCGTCATATTCGCGTGCGTCGTGCATCGGCGAGGCTTCGCGCGTCCAGCCAACCAGCTCATTGGTCTTGCCTGCCATCGCCGAGACGACCACCGCCACCTCATGGCCAGCGTCGACCTCGCGTTTGACGTGACGCGCCACATTGCGGATGCGGGCGATGTCGGCGACGGAGGTTCCGCCGAATTTCATCACGATGCGCGCCATGGAAGCGAAATGCCTTTGACTGAAGCCGGACCCCAACCCAAAAGCGGAATCCCGAAAAGCGGAAGGCCGGCTGACGCCGGCCGCTGAATGCGCGGCCTCCTTAGCCAAATGATGAAGCTTTCGCAAGGCTGGCTATGATTGGAGCTCCCGATGTGGCTGGCTGCGGCAGCGGGATCTGCTTGTCTCCTCGCGATAGTGGCGGTTGTAGAGCCCGGTGTTCGGATCACGGATCGACCGTTGCCGCAGCGAAGCCTTCGTTCGTGTCATCGTCCACTCCCTCGAATTCAAAACGATGCCGCTCCTCTGCCGCCAAGCCAATTGTGTTTCACCGCTGTACCCGGCAACTGACATGCCCTGACAGAATGCATCGCCCTGGCGGCAGTGGAAAATTGTTGCCTTGACATTCGCTGCCTCACGCCCGACTTCCTAGCGTTCGAGGAGACCAACCCATGCCAGAGCCCCGACGATCGACGATCGATGCCGGAGAAGTCGAACGCTTTTCCGCTCTTGCCGCCGAATGGTGGAACCCGAACGGCAAGTTCCGTCCGCTGCACAAGTTCAATCCGGTCCGGCTCTCCTATATCCGCGACCAGATAGCGACGCGTTTCGGCCGTGACCCGCGCGCGGCTCGGCCTTTCGAGGGCCTGCGCATTCTCGACATCGGCTGCGGCGGTGGCCTTTTGTGCGAGCCGATGGCGCGGCTTGGCGCCGAGGTGGTGGGAGCGGATGCCTCCGAAACGAACATCGAAGTGGCCAAGTTGCATGCGGCCGAGGGCAATGTCAGCGTCGACTATCGCGCCACGACGGCCGAGGATCTGGCCGACGCCGGCGAGAAATTCGACGTCATCCTCAACATGGAAGTGGTCGAGCATGTCGCCGACATCGACCTGTTCGTCGCCAAATGCGGCGAGATGGTTCGGCCCGGCGGCATTATGTTCGTGGCCACCATAAACCGCACGCTGAAGGCCTTGGGATTGGCCATCATCGGCGCCGAATATGTGCTGCGCTGGTTGCCGCGTGGCACCCACCAGTTCGGCAAGCTGGTGCGCCCGGAAGAGCTCGAAAAGGCGCTTGGCGGCGCCGGCCTGAGCATCATCGACCGCACCGGCGTCACCTACAATCCGCTTGCCGACCGCTGGGCGCGCTCCAAGGACATGGACGTCAACTACATGGTGCTGGCGGAAAAGGGCTCAGTCTGACCGTTCAGGCGTCGAGCGGCCTGTAGCCGCCCCGCCAGTAGATCAGCGCCTGGCCGGCATCTCGGGTGCGCACGGCCTCGACCGAGCCGATGACGATGGAATGCGTGCCGCGATCGATCATCTCGTCGAGGCTGCAGTCGAAGGCGGCCACCGCATCCGACAGCAACGACGCTCCGGTCTTCAGCGTCATCCATTCGGCGCCCTCGTAGCGGTCCTTGCCCTTGATGCCGCCAAAGCCGGAGAACCGCTCAGCCACGCGCTGATGCTGGGGCCCGAGCGAATTGACGCCGAAATGCCGGTAGCGCTCGATCAGCGGCCAGGTCGACGACGACCGGTTGACGCAGGCGATCACCTTGGGCGGCTCGGCCGACAGCGAGACGACCGAAATGACCACCAAGCCGGAGCGATCCTCGCCGACGCCGGCGGTGATGACGCTGACATTGCCGACGATCAGCCGCATCGCGGCTCGAAAATCGGCGACATCGACAGGTGTTCCCTCCGGAACCTTTGATTCAGTCATGACTGGCTCCCGGAGCGGGGTTTCGAAAATGGAAACGGCTTTCGGAAAAGATCATGCTCGAACAAGAAGATAAAGATAATCCAGATACAAATTCAGGTGAAATCCGCGCCAAAGGTATCTCACGCCCAAGGACGGAACCCAGCGGCGAGAAACACGGACTGAAGGTCGGAGCGTCTACGGCTTCTGGCTTTGCGCCTTGGTGGTGATGAACACGCCGGCGGTGATGATGACCGCGCCCGCCCAGGTCAGCAGCCGATAGTGTTCGCCGAGGAAGACCGTACCGGCAAATAGCCCGACCGCCGCCGCCACATAGCCGATCTGGCTGAGATAGACCGGGCCGCCGACCGCCTGCAGCCGGAAGAAGAAGGCGAACATCGCCGACGCTGACGCAGCCTGCGCGACGACGATCAGCGGCACGCCGCCGAGTGGAGCGAAAGCCCCGACGCCGAACAGGGCGAGAATGCCGACCAGCAGCATCGCCGCCGACGCCAGGTGGCTGCCGACGGCAAGCTCGATCGGGCCGGTGCCTTCCGGCCAGTCGACGGTGCGGTAGATGTTGCCGGCGGCAAGGCTGACCGGGATGAGCAGCCCCGTCACCACCCAGAACAAATCGGCCGGCTGGCCGGCCTCGCCGCGCGTCACCGCCACCATGACGGCGCCGACGAAGCCGACGGCGATGCCGACAATGCCCAGCAGGTTGGGACGCCGGACACGCAACAGGATCGAGAACACCAGCGTGATGACCGGCGACAGCGTGAACATGATGCCGGTGTAGCCGGCGCCGAGGTGCGGGATGGCCGAGAACATCAGGAGATTGGGGACGGCATAGGACACCGCCGCGGTAACGAAGAAATAGCGCAATTTGTGCGCGGTGAGCCGGACGCTCCGGCCGCGCAGCAGCAGGGAGCACAGCAGCACGCCGCCAGCGCCGAGCGAGATGACGAAGGCCCAGACCATGGCCGGAACGCCGGCAGCCGTCGCGAGCTTGCCGAATGGCAGCGTCAGGCCGAGCAGGCCGCCGGTGACGACCAGCAGGCCGAGCGCCGAATCCCAGAGAAATTTCATGATCGAGCCCTGTCGCGCGGCCCTTGGCCAGCATTGCATCTTGAGGTAAAGTAATAAAAAGATTCTTAACGTCAAGATATTTAACGGTGAGGCAGTGGATCGGGCAGCAAGGGCGATCGAGCAATGGAAGCGGGAGCGGCCGGATCTGGATGTCTCGCCGATGGCCGTGCTTGGGCGACTGAACGAGGCCTCGTCGCTGATCGCCCGAGAGCGCCTCGCTCCGCTCTTTGCCCGTTATGGATTGCAGTCCGGGGAATTCGATGTTCTGGCGACACTGCGCCGCTCGGGATCACCCTTCGCCTTGACGCCGACCGCCCTCTACGAAGCGACAATGGTGACGTCGGGCGCCATGACCAACCGGCTCGACCGGCTCGAAACGGCCGGCTTGATCCTGCGCGGGCCGCACCCCAACGATCGGCGCGGGATCGTCGTGCGGCTGACCGAAAAGGGCCTCGCACTGATCGACGAGGCTGTTAGCGCCCACGTCGCCAACGAGCACGAAATCCTCGCCAGCCTGACGCCGGCGGAACGGGAAACGCTGTCTCGTCTGCTTGAGAAATTGATTGGCAGCGTGAGCTAACCGCTCAGTTGCGGTCCCCCGGAAACACCGGGATCGGCATGAACTCGACGCCGTCCTCGGCCAGGCTCTTGGCCTCTTCCAGTGTCGCTTCGCCGTAGATGCCGCGCGCATCGCTTTCGCCGAAATGGATCTTGCGCGCTTCCTCGGCGAACTTGTCACCGACATAGTCGGCATTCTCGCGCACCTTCTCGGCCATCGCCTTCAGTTGCGCCAGGGCCTGCTTCTGCGCCTCTCCCATGGCAAGCGCTATCGTTTCCTGCTTGCGCGCGGTGGACACGGCCGGCGCCATCAGGGCTTTCTGGACCTTGTGCGAGCCACAGGTCGGACAGTCGACAAAGCCGCGCTTCTTCTGGATGTCGAAATCGTCGTTGCTACGAAACCAGCCCTCGAATTCGTGCTCATGCTCGCAAATCAGGGCAAATCGGATCAAGAGGCCGCACCCCTGAGACGCGGCGCATCGCCCAGGCCGGCATTGACGGCGAAATCCCGCGCATTTTTGAGATTGGGGATCTTCTTGCGCGCCGCGGCCGACTGCGCCGGATCGATCTCGGCGACGATCACGGCCGGCTCGTCATGCGCGGCTTCCGCGATGATGCGGCCCCACGGGTCGACGATCAGCGAATGGCCATAGGTCTCGCGGCCGTCCTCATGCAGGCCGCCTTGCGCCGCGGCAACGACATAGGCGCCGTTCTCGATGGCGCGGGCCCTGAGCAGCACATGCCAGTGTGCCTCGCCCGTCTGGCGGGTGAACGCGGCGGGCACCGAAAGCAGGTCGGCACCGGCCATCGCCTCGGCTCGGAAGAGCTGCGGAAAGCGCAGATCGTAGCAAACGGCGAAGCCGAGCCTTGCACCGTCGATCTCGGTGACGACTGCCTCGGTACCTGGTTCATAGGCGGCGGATTCGCGCCAGGACTCGCCATTGTCGAGATCGACGTCGAACATGTGGATCTTGTCGTAGGTGGCAAGCGTGGCGCCGTCCGGGCCGAAAAGCAGCGCCCGGTTGGCGAGCTTGCCGTCGGCGCGCAGGATGGCGGTCGAGCCGATATGCAGGAAGACACCGAGCTCGCTCGCCAGTCCGCGCGCGGTCGCGACGACGATATCCTTGTCTTCCGAGGTGAAGGAAGCGGCGCGCGCTTCCTTGTCGCGGATCAGCGCACCGGTCATTTCCGGCGTCTGGATATAGGTCGCACCTTGGGCCGCCGCCTCACGCACCAGCCGTTCGAGATCGACCGCGTTGCGCTCGGGGCTTTCACCTGAACGCATCTGGATCGCAGCGGCCTTGAAAACACCCATGGTCATATCCTCAAATTGTCGCGCCGTTGGCGAGCAGTTTGTCCAGCCGGCCTTCGGCTTCCAGATCGTGGAGGTCGTCGCAGCCGCCGACATGCGTATCGCCGATGAAAATCTGCGGAAAGGTCGAGCGGCCATGGGCGCGGGAAATCATCTCCTGGCGCAGTTCCGGCGAGAATGAGGCGTCGTGCTCGGTGAAGGCAACGCCCTTTCGCTCGAGCAGCCGCTTGGCTGCCGTGCAATAGCCGCACATCATGCGGGTGTAGATCGTGACATCGACCATGACGAATTTCCGCTGTTCGTTCCCGACTTATATAGTCGCGGACTCGTCCGCCCGAAAGTCCCCCGGCAACACACGGGCGAAAGTCAGCACGTCGACGGCACCGGCGCCACCCCGTTTCAACGCCTTGGTCGCGGCACGGACGGTGGCGCCGGTGGTGTAGACGTCATCGATCAAAAGCACCCTTCGGCCGGCGATCTCGATTTCCGCCTCGGCGGGCACCCGAAAGGCGGCCCGTACATTCTCTTCGCGTTCCTGCCTCTCCAGCCCGACCTGCTGGCGGGTGAGTTTCACGCGCCGCACCGCCGAGGGTGCGAAAGGCAATTCGCTGAGCACCGAGACCGCCCTTGCCAGTTCGGCCGACTGGTTGAAGCGCCGCCTGAAAAACCGCCGCCAGTGCAGCGGCACCGGCACCACCACATCCGCCTCGGCGATGAGGTCGGCGCCGGCGCGCACCATCCAGCGCGCCATCCATGGCGCGAGATCCGTGCGATCCTGGTATTTCAGCCCTTGCACCATCTGGCGGGCGACGCCGGAATAGGCGACGGCCGCCCGCGCGCGCTCGAAGGGTGGCGGATCGGCGATCGCCTCGGCGGACAGAAAGCCCTCGCCCATATGGTGGGTGAACGGCGTGCCCATCACCGGGCACCATGGCCGTTCCAGGAGCCGCAGCTTCGTCCAGCAGGCGCCACACAGAACGCCGGGCTGCGAGACATGCCGGCGGCAACCGGCGCAGACCGGCGGAAACAGAATGCGCGCCGGCCAGCCGAGGGCCGATCGGGCCAGGCTCTTGATCTCGATGGGCTTGATCTTGGGCATCGGATCGGCCACGTGGTTGGTCGTGGCGCCACTATATCAACGATTTCAGAGCGCGGACAAACAAGGATCTGCCCCGTTGCAGCCGATAATGGATACCTCTCTCTGGCTGGCGCGCAAACGGCGCGCGCTTGCCCATCCGGTTGGCGGCGCCGACTTCCTCATGCGCCGCACGGCCGAGGACCTTGCCGACCGGTTGGGCGCCGTCGAGCGCCGGTTCGGCACGGCGGCGGTGCTGTTTTGCCAGACGCCGGCGGCAGCCGAAATGCTTGCCGAGAGCGGCAAGGTCACTGACATTGTCCGCGTCGAGATGGACACGGCTTTTCTGATTGGCGGCGGCACCGGCTTGATTGCACCGTTCGAAACCGTGCCATTCGAACCGGAAAGCCTCGATCTGGCGGTCTCGCTTCTGTCGCTGCAGGCGATGAACGACATTCCCGGCATGCTGATCCAGATCCGCCGCGCGCTGCGGCCGGACGGACTTTTCCTCGGCGCCTTTGCCGGCAGCGGCACGCTGTTCGAGTTGCGCGAAAGCCTGCTTGCGGCCGAGACCGAGCTCTACGGCGGCGCCAGCCCGCGTGTCGTCCCGTTCACCGATGTGCGCGATGCAGGTGCGCTTCTGCAGCGTGCCGGTCTCGCTTTGCCAGTCGCCGACGTCGAGACGGTGACGGTGCGCTACCCCAACCTGTTCGGCCTGATGGCAGATCTGCGGGCCATGGGCGAAACCAGCGCGCTCACCGATCGCAGCCGGCGCCCCGGGTCTCGCAAGCTGTTTGCCCGTGCGGCGGAAATCTACGCCGAGCGGTTTTCCGACCCCGACGGCCGCGTCAGGGCAAGTTTCTCGATTGTCTGGATGTCAGGCTGGGCGCCCGACGCCTCGCAGCAAAAACCGCTGAAACCGGGTTCGGCCAAGGTCTCGCTGAAAACGATACTTGAGGCTCCCGAAGGGCAATGATCCGGTCAGGCGCGGACAGGTCAGGGTGCGAAGGCGTTCGCAAGCCTGCTGCCGTTGTCGCTGAACAGCCAGGTGATCGAGTTGAAGACCTGACTGATGCCGCCGACGATGGTCAGCGACAACACAGCGACGATCAGGCCATACTCGACGGCCGTGGCGCCGGTCTCGTCCTGTAGAAAACGCAGCAGCACTGCTTTCATGACCTCAATCCCTCTTGCCAGGACCTTACCGCCGATCTGTTAAGAAAGGTTAACGGCAAAGGCTTAACAGGCGGTGAAACCGCAGCCCTTCCCAAGTCTCTTAACCATGTCAGCAGTCGCCGCTGCTTCTGCCATTGGACCTGATGATGCAGACGGAACTGGGTTGCGGCTGCAACACGCTGCGACGCAGCGTATAGATTTCGCGATGGCTGACCGATCCGGTGGCCGTCATGTCGAGTCCGCCGCCAAGATCATCGCGGGTCGATAGCGAGCGGGTCTGGCTGTCGAGGAAAGGTATCGCGATCAGCGCCAGCGCCACAGCGGCCGAACCGAACAAGAGCGTGATGCGCAATATGCCCATGCCCGCGTCGGCTGCGCGAAAGCTGCGCTCGGGCCGGATCGAGTCCCAATCCCTGTCTAGGCTCATGCTATCGCTCCCCAGCGAATCGGCGGCGCGGCCGCGAAACGATCTTCGCTTCAATTTTTCACGACGAGATAAATCTTCCATTAACGCTGGCTGACACAACGCCTCGGCCGACAGCCAGGCGGGCGCCTTCAAAGAAGATCGATGAGGAACGGGATCAGCGGCGCATCGGCCGGCGGCATCGGATAGTCGCGCATCTGCTTTGGCCGCACCCATTTCAGCGCCTGCCCCTCCCTGGGCTGGGCGATGCCGCGGAAGCGGCGGCAGATGAACAGCGGCATCAGCAGGTGGAAATCATCGTAGGAATGACTGGCGAAGGTGAGCGGCGCCAGGCAGGGGATGTCGGTTTCGATGCCGATTTCCTCATGCAATTCGCGAATGATGCACTGTTCCGGCGTTTCGCCGGGCTCGACCTTGCCGCCGGGAAATTCCCACAGGCCGGCAAGTTGCTTGCCCTGGGGCCGCTGTGCCAGCAGCACCCGGCCATCTGCATCGACCAGCGCGCAGGCGGCGACCAGGAGCAGGCGCTTGCCGGCGATCGTCACATCACTCATGCCCAATTTCACTCATGAACAGGCGGCCGGCGATAATGGTAGCGATAGACTTCATCGAAGCCGAGCGAACGATAGAGCGCCAGCGCCGGCACATTGCCGGCCTCGACCTGCAGCCAGGCTTCGCGGGCGCCACGCAGGCGCGCCCATTTCAGCGCCGACAGAATCAGGTTGCGGCCGTGGCCCTTGTTGCGCGCCGACTTGTCGGTGGCGATCTCGAACAGGCCGGCCAAGTCGCCGTCGTGCACGCAGATCAGCGTCGCCAGCGGTTCGGCCCCCTCTTCGAGCGCGAACAACCCGGCTTCGGGCTGGATGGCGCCGATGATCTCCGACAGGCCGGGCCGCAGCGAAACGTCCGAACCGCTGACCTTGAGCGACGCACCGATGAAGCGGCTGATGTCCTTCAGCGGGATCTGGTCCATGGCGGCGTCGAGTTGCGCGTCGCCCAGCGGCAGCCGCATCACCAGCGATTCGTCGAAACGGCTCCAGCCCTCGCGGTCGAGATGGCCGGCGAGATCGGGACCCGACAGCGGCGACATGCGGAACGTCAGCGGCCTGCCATAGGCATCGAAACGGCGGCTGGCGCGGCCGATACGGTCGGCAATGTGCTGGGTGTCGCCGGGATCGAGCGGATTGACCGAATTCAGCCGCTTGGCCGGATGGCCGGCGGTCAGCCGCACCACCCAGGTGCCGTCATAGTGGACGGCCGCTGCCGGCCAGGCGCGAAAGCCGGCCGCCTCGTAGCGGCGCACGATCGCGAGCATGCTTGCCGGATGCTTGGAAGCCAAGACCATCAGCTCCGATAATCGCCATTGATGGCGACATATTCCTTGGTGAGATCGCAGGTCCACACCGTCGCCTTGCCGCGGCCGATGCCGATATCGGCGCGGATGCGGATGTCGTCGCGCTTCATGTAGGCCGACGTCGCTGCCTCGGAATAGCCGGGGTCGCGCTCGCCCTCATGCGCCAGTCGGTTGTCGCCGAACCAGATCGACAGCCGGTCGCGGTCGGCGGGTTCGCCGGCCTTGCCGACGGCCATGACGACGCGACCCCAATTGGCATCCTCGCCGGCGACCGCCGTCTTGACCAGTGGCGAATTGGCGATCGACAGCGCGATGCGCTTGGCCGACCGCGCCGATTTGGCGCCGGTGACGGTGACTTCGACCTGCTTGCGGGCGCCTTCGCCGTCGCGCACCACTTGCAGCGCCAGCGATTTCAGCACCTTGCCGAGCGCCCGGCGGAACGCGCCGAGGCGCGCATCCTTCGGGTCGGTTATCCCAGGCGCGCCGCGGCTGGCGGCCTTGCCGGTGGCGAAGATCAGCAGCGTGTCGCTGGTCGAGGTGTCGCTGTCGACGGTGACCGCGTTGAAGGTCTTGGCCGTCCCGCGCGACAACAGGTCCTGCAGCACAGGGGCGGCGATCGGCGCATCGGTGGCGATGAAGGAGAGCATCGTTGCCATGTCGGGCGCAATCATGCCGGCGCCCTTGGAAATGCCGTTGATGGTGACATCGGTGTCGCCGAGCTTGACGGTCGCGGTCGCCACTTTCGGATAGGTATCCGTGGTCATGATCGCCTTTGCCGCTTCGGTCCACAGGTCGGGCTTGCCGTTGCTGACCAGTCCGGCCAGCAGATGGCTGAACTTGCCGGTATCGAGCGGCTCGCCGATGACGCCGGTCGAGGCCAGGAAAACCTCGCTTGCCTTGCAGCCGGCCGCCTTCGCCGCCGCCTCGCCGGTCAGGGCGGTGGACTCACGCCCCTTCTTGCCGGTGAAGGCGTTGGCGTTGCCGGAATTGACGACCAGCACCCGCGCCTTTCCGGCGCCGAGATTCTGCCGGCAGAAATCGACCGGCGCCGAGGGGCACTTCGATTTCGTGAACACGCCGGCGACCGCGGTGCCTTCATCGAAGACCATGGTCAGCAGGTCGGTGCGGTTCTTGTACTTTATCCCCGCCTCTGCGGTGGCAATGCGCACCCCCTCGATGGCCGGCATCTTGGGGTATTTCTTCGGCGCAAGCGGCGAAATCGTCGTGGACATGGAGACCTCGGGCGGGAAAATCGCAAGGGAAGGCCGGTTTGCCCGATACGACGCCCGGGCGCAAGGGCGTTTTCGCTTGTCACCGGGGGCGGCAACCCAGTCGGAATTAAGCCTGCATTTCAAATCTGTTGGCGTCGCCGCGGCCTCTAGCGTTATGATCTTCCCCATGGGCAGGCTTGCGATCCTCGCATGGGCATTTCTGGGACTTTTGCTGCTGAGCGCCGATGCGCAGCCGCAACGGCGCGTGGCGCTTGTCATCGGCAACGGTACCTATGCCGAAGCCGGGACGCTGGCCAATCCTGTCAACGACGCGCTCGACATCGCCGACAAGCTGCGCTCCATCGGCTTCGAGGTCATCGAGGGCAATGATCTCGGCAAGCGCGAACTCGAACGCAGCATAGGCGAGTTTTCCGATGCGCTCGAAGGCGCCGGCGTCGGGCTTTTCTACTATGCCGGCCACGGCCTGCAGGTCGAGGGCCGCAATTACATCGTGCCGGTCGATGCCAGGCTCGACATGCCGGTCAAACTGCAACTCGAGGCCGTGCCGATCGACGAAGTCCTCGACATCATGGAACAGCAGACCAAGGTCAGCCTGGTGTTTCTCGATGCCTGCCGCAACAACCCGTTTGCCCGCAGCCTGAGCCGCACCGCCACCACCCGCTCGGCGACGGCGCTGGCCGGGCTGGCGCAGTTCGATTCGACGCGCGGTTCTTTCATCGCCTTCTCGACCGCGCCAGGTGCGGTCGCCATGGACGGAAGCGGGCGCAACTCGCCCTTCGCCGAGGCTCTTCTGCGGCACATCGCCGAACCCGGCCAGAGCATCAACGACATGATGATCGCGGTGCGCCGCGACGTGGTTTCGCAAACGCGCGAGGCCCAGCGCCCCTGGGAGCAGGGCTCGCTCCTTGAGCGCTTCGAGTTCGTCACGGACGGACAACCCGCCCAGGCGCAGAAGCCGGCGGCGGCTCCGGCACCCCCCACGGAAATTGCCGCGCTCGAGCGCTCGGTGGGTGACGACAGGGGCTCGATCGAGAATTTCCTGCGCAAGGACTATCTGACGCCGGACACCAAGGCGATGAACGAGACCGTCAAGCGGCTCTACAGCCCCTCCGCCACCATCTTCGGCACCCGCTACGACACCGATGCCATCGTCAGGGTCAAGGCCGACTGGTTCGCGCAGTGGGCCTCCTGGTCGCTCGGCCTGGAGCCCGGCAGCCTGGTAGTCACCCCGCATGGCGAGGATCGCGCCGAGGCCGTCTTTGCGATGCGTTATGACTATGTGCCGAAGGACAAGTCGGCGGCGCGCCTGACCGGCAAGGCGCGTGTCACGCTTGGCTTGGTCAAGGCGGACGGCGGCTGGCGCATCGAGTCCGAGACATCGCAAGCGCTGCAATAGACATCATCCGACGGCCGGTGCGGCGGTGTCGGCAGCTCTAGCGCCGGTCGCGTTTCATGTCGATAGGAATTTTTTCTTGACCCGGTGAGGGCAGCTATGCTACATGTTTGTCCATGGTGCTGATTTGCGCCAGTGACCCGCCGCCCAGGCGGGTTTTTGCTTTTTGATGCTTCTTCAACCACGCGCGGGCGAAGGCGCCGAAGGAAACCCGTTAACCCGGATTCGGCGCCCTGCCGCCATTATCGGCTGCTTCCAGAGGCTTTAAAACGGACCGTTTCGTTTGATCGCCGGGTCACGTATATTGCCGGCGAAAGTGTTGGCGAGGACGACAGGAATGGCCGAAGACGCCGATCCGGCACGCAAATCGATCGGCGCGCGGCGCAATCCCGACAGCGCCGACGCCATTCTCGAAGCCGCCGAGGCCGTGCTGGTCGAAGCCGGTTATGCCGGTTTCTCGATCGAGGCGGTGGCGCGGCGGGCCCGCGCCGGCAAACCCACTATCTACCGCTGGTGGCCGAGCAAGGCCGCATTGCTGCTCGAGGTCTACCAGCGCCAGAAACGCGTCGATGTTCCCGATACCGGGCGACTGGAGGAGGATCTCGTCGGCTTCCTGAAAAACCTGTTCGCCCATTGGCGCGAGACATCGTCGGGCAGCGTGTTCCGGTCGCTGATCGCCGAGGCGCAGTCAGATGATGCGGCGTCTGCGGCACTTGCCGACTATGCGCTGGGCCGACGGTCCCATACCGGCGAGATCGTCGAACGCGCCAGGGCAAGGGGTGAAATCGGCGCCGACATCGATTCAGCGCTGGTCGCCGACCTGATCGCCTCTTTCGCCTGGAAGCATCTGTTGACCAACCGGCTCGACGAGGACGAAGCGATGATACGCAAGGCAGTCAACTATGTGATGCGAGGCATAGCGGCGCCCGGAAAGTAAAAAATCGGCTGTCGCCAGCCGATAAAAAAGGGCGCAGCAACCCCTGGCTGCCGCGCCGCTTTCGAAAATTCTTTGAGGCTTACTTCGCGCTTTCCAGCGTTTCGACCGCCTTCTTCAGGTTCGCATCCGGAATCTCGACCTTGGCGCCGGCGCGCAGCGACTTGACCAGCGCAAAATACTTGTCGCGGATGACCGCCTGCTTGGCCTGGTCCTTGACGTCGTCGAAAGCCGGCGGCTGCTTGGTGCGCTTGTCCTCGAGCTTGATGACATGCCAGCCGAACTGCGACTGTACCGGCTGCTCGGTGTATTTGCCGACCTGAAGCGCGAAGGCCGCCTTGTCGAACTCCGGCACCATCTGGCCAGGTCCGAACCAGCCGAGATCGCCGCCACTGGTCTTGCCTGAGGGATCGCTGGTGTGTTCGTTGGCGAGCTTCTGGAAGTCGGCACCGCCGTCGAGCTGCTTGATGATGGCCTCGGCCTCTTCCTTCGTCTTCACGAGGATGTGACGGGCATGCACCTCGTTGACGGGCGGCGTGTTGGCGATTTCCTGGTCGTAGCGGGCGCGAACCTCGGCGTCGGTGACCTTGTCGACGACGCCCTTCTCGACCATCTCGCCATGCAGCGCGCGCTGCTGCAGGAAAGCCATGCGGCGCTGGAAGTCAGGATCCTTGTCGAGGCCGGTGGTGACCGCCTGGGCGGCCATGACGCGGATTTCGATGGCCGCCGAAAGGGCGGCGGCGCGGCGCTGCTCGGCCGGCAGCTGGGCGAACTGCTGCGACAGCTCACCTTCGGCGAGCACAAGGTCGGCTTCGGTCAAGGCCTGTCCATTGACCGTGGCGATCACGGTATTCGGATCGACCGGCGCCGCGGCAGGTGCTGCTGCGTCCGCCGGAGCGGCGGGAGCGGTCTGTTGCGCCATCAGCGGCGACAGCGAAAGGGCCGACAAGCCGAAGGCCAGGCCAAGGCTGGCGAGCGACGCGCGGCGGAACAACAAGGACATGAAGATGACTCCGGTAAGGGATTATGAGGGCGGGGAGGTTTCCAGATCAGCCGGATTGTGGCGGAATTTGGCGCGACCGGCAGGGCCAGCGCGGCGTTGACATCAGTTGAGCCCCCTCTTATCTGTCCAACGACTTTGCGTCCAGAACCGTTTTCCGGGCGCTTTTTGTGTTTGCCCGTGTTCAGGCGGTGCGTTCACGTGGATTTGATGGGGCCGGCCGGCGCCCATCTCAAAGATTGAGAATTCTATCGAAAGGACCATTGGATGGTCAGTCTCGGCGGTCTCGCCCGTAAGGTTTTCGGCTCCTCCAACGACCGTCGGGTCAAATCGACCCGGCCCCGTGTCGAGGCGATCAACGCCATGGAAAACGAGATGCGGGCGCTCTCCGACGAGGAGTTGGTCGGCCGCACCGCGAAATTCCGCCAGGACATCGCCAACGGCGCCACGCTCGACGACCTTCTGGTACCAGCCTTTGCCACCGCCCGCGAGGCGGCGCGCCGCGTGCTCGGCATGCGCCCCTTCGATGTCCAGCTGATCGGCGGCATGGTGTTGCACAATGGCGGCATCGCCGAGATGCGCACTGGTGAGGGCAAGACCCTGGTCGCGACGCTGCCGGTCTATCTCAACGCGCTCGCCGGCAACGGCGTCCACGTCGTCACCGTCAACGACTATCTCGCCGCCCGCGACTCCGAATGGATGGGTCGCGTCTACAAGTTTCTCGGCCTCACGGTCGGCGTCATCGTCCACGGCCTGTCCGACGAGGAGCGCCACGCCGCCTATGCCGCCGATGTCACCTATGCCACCAACAACGAACTCGGCTTCGACTACCTGCGCGACAACATGAAGTACGAGCGCGCCCAGATGGTGCAGCGCGGTCACAATTACGCGATCGTCGACGAAGTCGATTCCATCCTGGTCGACGAGGCGCGCACGCCGCTGATCATTTCCGGTCCGCTCGAGGACCGCTCGGAAATGTACAACACCATCGACACCTTCATCATCCAGCTGCAGCCGCAGGATTATGAGATCGACGAGAAGCAGAAGACCTCGATCTTCACCGAGGAAGGCACCGAGAAGCTCGAGAACCTGCTGCGCGATGCCGACCTGCTCAAGGGCGAGTCGCTCTACGACGTCGAGAACGTCGCCATCGTCCACCATGTCAACAACGCGCTGAAGGCGCACCGGCTGTTCCAGAAGGACAAGGACTATATCGTCCGCAACGGCGAGATCGTCATCATCGACGAATTCACCGGCCGCATGATGCCCGGCCGCCGCTATTCGGAAGGCCTGCACCAGGCGCTCGAGGCCAAGGAGCATGTGGCGATCCAGCCGGAGAACCAGACGCTCGCCTCCGTCACCTTCCAGAACTATTTCCGCCTCTACAAGAAGCTTTCCGGCATGACCGGCACGGCGCTGACCGAGGCCGAGGAATTCGGCAACATCTACAATCTCGACGTCACCGAAATCCCGACCAATTTGCCGGTCATCCGCAAGGATGAGGACGACGAGGTCTACCGGACGGTCGAGGAGAAATACAAGGCGATCGTCAGGGAGATCCGCGAAGCCAGCGCCAAGGGCCAGCCGACGCTGGTCGGCACGACCTCGATCGAGAAATCCGAACAGCTGGCCGACCGCCTGCGCAAGGAAGGTTTCACCGATTTCGAGGTGCTGAACGCCCGCCACCACGAACGCGAGGCGGCGATCGTCGCCCAGGCCGGCAAGCCGGGCGCCATCACCATCGCCACCAACATGGCCGGCCGCGGCACCGACATCAAGCTCGGCGGCAATGCCGAGATGCGCATCGCCGACGAGCTTGGCGACATGCCGGACGGACCCGAGCGCGAGGCACGGGAAAAAGAGATCAACGCCGACGTCGAGCGTCTGAAGGAAAAGGCGCTGGCCGCCGGCGGACTCTACGTGCTGGCCACCGAACGCCACGAATCGCGCCGCATCGACAACCAGCTCAGAGGCCGTTCAGGCCGCCAGGGCGATCCCGGCCGCTCGAAATTCTTCCTGTCGCTGCAGGACGACCTGATGCGCATCTTCGGCTCCGAGCGCATGGACGGCATGCTGCAGAAGCTCGGCCTCAAGGAAGACGAGGCGATCATCCATCCGTGGATCAACAAGGCGCTGGAAAAGGCGCAGAAGAAGGTCGAGGCGCGCAACTTCGACATTCGCAAGAACCTGCTGAAATATGACGACGTCTCCAACGACCAGCGCAAGGTGGTGTTCGAGCAGCGCATCGAGCTGATGGATGGCGAGGGCCTGACCGAGATCATTGCCGAGATGCGCGAGGGCGTCATCGACGAGATCGTCGCCAAGGCCATCCCCGAAAACGCCTATGCGGAGCAGTGGGATGTTGCCGGGCTGAAGGCCGAGGTCGCCGAATTCCTCAATCTCGACCTGCCTGTCGACGACTGGGCCAAGGAAGAGGGCATCGCCGAGGACGACATCCGCGAGCGCATCACACAGGCCGCCGACGCCGCCGCCAAGGAGCGTTCCGAGCGCTTCGGCCCCGAGGTGATGACCTATGTCGAGCGCTCGGTGGTGCTGCAGACGCTCGACCATCTGTGGCGCGAGCACATCGTCAATCTCGACCATCTGCGTTCGGTCGTCGGCTTCCGCGGCTACGCGCAGCGCGATCCGCTGCAGGAATACAAGGGCGAGGCGTTCGAGCTGTTCCAGGCGATGCTGGGCAATCTGCGCCAGGCCGTCACCGCGCAGCTGATGCGCGTCGAACTGGTCCGCCAGGCCGCAGAAGCCCCGCCGCCCGAAGCGCCCGACATGTTCGGCACCCATATCGACGGCACCACCGGCGAGAATGATTTCGAAGGTGGCGAGACGGCGCTGCTGGTCCGCCCGGAGACGACCGCGATCGTCGCTCCCGAGGACCGCGACCCCAACAACCCGGCTAGCTGGGGCAAGATCGGCCGCAACGAGGCCTGCCCCTGCGGCTCCGGCAAGAAATACAAGCACTGCCACGGCGCATTCGCGTAAGTGCGCTCTCTTCCTTCTCCCCGTTCACGGGGAGAAGGTGGTCCGCAGGGCCGGATGAGGGGCGGCGCCGGCTCTCCTGATTGACCGACCTCGCCACTTGGTCCGCTAAGGCGCGCTGCCCCCCGGACCGGGGCCCCGTTGCCTCCGGCAACTCCCCGGCTTTCGCTCGCCTTTCGTCATGCCACCGGCATGACGAATGCGCGTGCCGCGCACCGGCGGCTTGCCGGCCCTCCGCTATGGCTCCGGGCGTTCGTCGCTCGAAAAGCCAAATCGTTGGCTTTTCGTCCGCTGCGCGGACCGCTCCTCACCCAACCGTTTCTTAATGTGTTTTCGCTACACCAAAGCCTGAAAAGAAGCGGAAAACGGAGAGTAATCGGGGTGCGCTTTTCCGCGGCCACGACAGCCGGGCGGTTCTTGCCGCAGCGTTTGGCGCTGCGCATGAGACCGTTGCTTGGCCTCATCGACGCCGTGCTGTTCACCGCCGACGAGCGCGGCGAAGCCGGCCGCATGTCGGTCATCGCCTTCTCCATCCGCATCGTCAGCGCCGTGATCGCCTTCGTCAGCCAGGTGCTGATGGCGCGCTGGATGGGCTCGTTCGAATACGGCATCTTCGTCCTCGTCTGGGTGACGATGGTCATCGTCGGCAACCTCGCCTGCCTCGGCTTCCACACCTCGGTGATCCGTTTCATTCCCGAATACCGCGAACGCAACATGCTGGCCGAACTGCGCGGCATCGTGCTGGCCAGCCGGCTGTTCGTGCTGATCGCCTCCACGCTCATCGCCGGACTCGGCGCACTCGGCGTCTGGCTGGCCGCGCCATGGATCGAGAACTACTACGTGATACCGTTCATCCTCGGCGTCATCTGCCTGCCGATGATTGCCATGTCCGACCTTCTGTCCGGGCTGGCACGCGCCAACAGCTGGGCGCTGTTTGCCCTGTCGCCAACCTATCTGGTGCGGCCGGTGCTGATCCTGCTGTTCATGGCGCTGATGCTGCTGGCCGGCTACGCGCCCGATGCGAGGACCGCGATCTTCGCCTCGATCGCCGCCACCTATGTCACCACGCTCGGTCAGCTCATCGGTGTCACCCAACGCATGGAAAAGCAGATCCCGGCCGGGCCGATCAAGGTGCATTTCGCGCAGTGGTTCATCGTGTCGCTGCCGATCTTCCTGGTCGAAAGCTTCTTCTTCCTGCTCACCAATGCCGACGTGCTGATGGTCGGCGCCTATATGGATCCCAACGACGTGGCCGTCTATTTCGCCACCGTGAAGACGCTCGCGCTGGTGCATTTCGTCTATTTCGCCGTCAAGGCCGGCGTTGCCCAGCGCTATGCGCAGTTCACCCATGGCGAGCCGCACAGGCTCGCCGCCTTCGCCCGCGAGACGGTGTCGTGGACGTTCTGGCCGTCGCTGCTGATGGCGTTGCTGGTGCTGGCGCTGGGCGAACCGATGCTGGTGCTGTTCGGCCCTGAATTCAGCAGTGGCTATCCGCTGCTGTTCCTGCTCGTCTTCGGCGTCGTGGCCCGCGCCGCCGTCGGTCCGTGCGAGAGCCTGCTGACGATGAGCGGCAACCAGAACATCTGCGCCGCCGTCTATGCCATGACGCTGGCCTTCAACATCGGCCTCAACGTTGTGCTGATCCCGCTCTTCGGCCTGTGGGGCGCGGCGATGGCCACCGCCTTCGCGATGATCTTCGAAGCCTGCGCGCTGTCCTTCACGGTCTGGCGCAAGCTCGGCATCGTCATGCTGATCTTCGTGCCTGCCAAAGGAGCCGCGTGATGGCCGCCATCCCGTTGCTCGAGGAAACCAGCGGCGGCACGGCCGGCGCCATGGTGTCCGGCCTTGCCGGGCTGACCCGCGACGCGGATCCCGCCCATATCGAAATCCTCGCCAACAACCGGCCCGAGCGCAAACTCGCCATCTACCCGGCGTCGGCCGGCTTCGACCTGGTCGAGGAACTGGACTATCTCTGCACCCGCACGATCGAGCCGAACGTGTTCTTCAACCCGCGTTTCCTGGCGCCGGCCATGCCCCGGCTGGAGGATCGCGAGGTGCGGCTGGCGGTGATCCGCGACGGCGACGAGTACCGCAACCGGCTGCGGCTTTTGGTGCCGTTCTCGGTGGAGCGGCCGGGGATACCGCTCGGCGTGCCGGTCATGCGCACCTGGTCGAGCCCGTTTGGTCCGCTCGGCACGCCGCTGGTCGACCGCGACGACCCGGTCGGCGTCGTCGAGGATTTCTTCTCGATGCTGTCGCGCCCGCACCTCAAGCTGCCGAGAGTCTTCGTCCTGCCCGACATCCGGCTCGATGGCCCGCTGGCGAGCCTGCTTGCCACCGTGGCCGAGACGCGCGGCCTGATGCTGGTCACCACCGGCCAGACTCAGCGCCCGGCGCTGGACAGCCAAGCCGACGGAGACGAGTATCTGAAGGCCTCGCTGCGCTCGCACCATTACCGCGAGTTCCGCCGCCTGAAGCGGCGCCTCGGCGACCTTGGCAAACTCGAGCATGTCGTGGCGCGCGGGCCTGAAGACATCCGCCATGCCATCGAGAGCTTCCTGACGCTGGAAGCGGCCGGCTGGAAAGGCCGCGAGCGCACCGCCATGGCGATCGACCGCTACCGCGCCGCTTTCGCCCGCGAAGCCGTGCACCGGCTGGCCGAACAGGACATGTGCCGCATCCATTCGCTGACGCTCGACGGCCGCACGATCGCCTGTCTGATCGTCTTCGTCGAAGCCGGCGTCGCCTACACGTGGAAGACGGCCTATGACGAGACGCTGGCCGCCTATTCGCCGGGCACGCTGCTGACGATCGAGGTGACCAGGCAGCATCTCGACGATCCCAACATCATGATGACCGATTCCTGCGCCATGCCCGATCATCCGGTGATGAGCCGGCTATGGACCGAGCGCAAGCCGATGGGCACACTGGTGATCGGGCTGACGCCGGACGCCGACCGCCTTACCCGCCAGGCCGCCTCGCAGCTGCACCTCTACCGCGAAACCCGCAACATGGCCCGCCTGCTGCGCCTCCGGATGAAGAGCTTGCTGGGGCGGCGGTAAGGGCCGGAGCGCCCTCGCCAAGGCTTCCGCGATCACACCATAGGCTAACGCCATTACTCAGTTCACAATATAACTACAAGTGGTCGATTCCTTAGGGATGTAGCCGCTCCAAAGGCCCGCCGCAGGTCGCTCCCGTGGCGGGCTTTTCATCGATCAGGGATAAGGGTTTCCGGATCGCAGAGCCAAGCACCGTTGGCGCCCAGCGCACTCAGACCCCCGAAACCGCACCAGCCATTCCCCTCGATGAGAGCCCCTCCAGCGCGCGTTTCTGCCGTCTGCTATCCTGAATCGGAAACGTGGCCAGCGAACGGTCACACGCTTGTCGACGGCAAAGCCGGCATCGTCGAAACCAACGAGATGGTTGTGCTGTGGAAAGTGTATCGTTTTACACAATTTCCAATTGCTGGACTCGCGCGATGCGTCGGTAGTTTAATTTTGCATCGAGCCAAAGAGTGGAAGGGTTGCAACTGGGAGGAAGCAGACATGGATTTGGAATTCGACATCCGCCATCCATCTGACGATCAGCCATACGAAATTACCTCTTTCGCCAAAAAGTACGGCCTAACGATCCCAATTGCGGACGCCGTGCTTTTCGCCAAAGGACCGTCGCGGACGGCATGCGACGCTGCCGCATTGGCTTTCCTCTGCGCCATTGCCGCACAAACCAAGAAACCGAGGGCGCGATAGGCCAGCCAGCGGTCTACGCTGATTTCAAGCGAATCCACCGCTTGGCGGCGGGGGGTTGAAGAAATTGGGGCAAAGACAGGCGAAAAACTGAACAAACTCAGTGCCTGAAAAATGGGATGGTGCCCCTAGCCGGAATCGAACCAGCACTCCTTGCGGAACTCGATTTTGAGTCGAGCGCGTCTACCAATTCCGCCATAGGGGCTCAGGCCGGGAGGCCTGGATGGGCGCGGACTATACGGTCGGAGGCCTGTTCGTCAACTGGCCAATTGTCGACGGCCCGGATGCGACCAAACTTCACCTTTCGATTTCGCGACGGCGCTGCCATTGTGCAGCGCGGAAAATCTTTCTAGACAGGCGGCGCATCAAAGCGCGGCGCGTCTGACAGAATGGATGGCGCGCGCTTTGGGTCTTTGTCTTGCAGATGCCACTGTCCCGAAACCGCTGCGCACTTTTGGGCGACACGCATTAGGAGTGCCGATGCTTCGCGGATTGTACGACTGGACCTTGTCGCTGGCGGCAAGGAAATCCGCCCAATGGTGGCTGGCCTTCATCGCTTTCGTCGAAAGCTCGGTGTTTCTGGTACCGGCCGACGTGCTCTATCTGCCCATGGCACTGTCGCGGCCGGATCGCGCCTACCGCTATGCGCTGATCGCCACCGCCGCCTCGGTGCTGGGCGGCATCGCCGGCTGGTTCATCGGCCACTACGCCTATGACGCGGTGGCGAGGCCGATTCTCGAATTCTACGGCAAGTATGACGAGTTCGAGGCACTGCGCGCAGGCGCGGGCGTCGGCTTCATCATCCTGATGCTGATCACCTCCGGCGCTGCCCATCTGCCGCCGATCAAGGTGGTGACCATCCTGTCCGGCGTCATCGGCGTCAATTTGCTGCTGTTCATCGTGCTGGCGATCGTAGCGCGCGGCGGCCGTTTTCTGTTCCTGGCCTGGCTGTTGCGCCGCTATGGCGAGCCGATCCGCGAGTTCATCGAAAAGCGCCTTGGCCTGATCGCCAGCGCTGCGGCGGCTGCCCTGATTTTGCTCTATATCCTCGTCAAATACGCGTTCTAGTCCCTGTCGTCCAAAAGTGCCCAGCGGTTTTGGCACAACGACAAGGACAAAGGGCCTGCGGCGAACTCAACGGACGAAAACCCATGACAGCGACCATGAATGCCGACATCGGACGCCAGCGGACGCGCACGGCCTTGTTTCTCGCCGTCGCCATGGCCGCCACCGTCGGCTCGGCGCTCGGCTTCCAGTATCTCGGCGGCTACATCCCCTGCCACCTCTGTCTTGAGCAGCGCACGCCCTACTATATCGGCGTGCCGCTGATGCTGCTGGCGGTGATTGCATCCACGCTCCACGCACCGGCATGGCTGACGCGCGGCCTGCTGGCCGCCGGCGGCCTGCTGATGCTGTACGGCCTCTATCTCGGCGTCTATCACTCCGGCGTCGAATGGCAGTGGTGGGCCGGCCCGACCGATTGCACCGCGGGTGCCGGGCCGGTCGACACCGGCGGCAAGGGTGTGCTCGACGCTCTCGACAAATTCGTGCCGCCGTCCTGCGACAAGGCGGCGCTGCGCATCCTCGGCCTGTCGCTGGCCGGCTGGAACGCCATCGCCAGCCTCGTCCTGGCCGCCGTCGCCTTCCGCGGTGCTCTCACCCGCGACTGAGCCACCGTTTGCGCCGACGCGAGATCGTTCAAGAATTCGGCAGGCTGAGTCGGATGGAGTGAATGTCGAGAACCGAAGCGGAGCGGACATCTGGTCCGTGAGCATCGGAAGCGCAGACAATTGCTCCAGACGGCCAGCCTCCCGAATTCTCGGACGATCTCAAGGTTCGAGTTCGACATCCCAGTACAGATAATCCATCCAGCTTTCATGCAGATGGTTGGGCGGGAACAGGCGGCCGTTGTTGTGCAAGTCGTGCACAGTCGGTTGGAAAGGTTTCTGCAGCGGCCACATCTTGGCATGCGCCGGCATCATGCCGCCCTTCCTGAGGTTGCAGGGCGAACAGGCGGCAACGACATTCTCCCACGTCGTCGCGCCACCGCGATGGCGGGGGATGACGTGATCGAAGGTCAGATCCTCCGGCGTGCCGCAATACTGGCACTGGAAGCGGTCGCGCAGGAAGACGTTGAAGCGGGTGAAGGCCGGATGCCTGGACGGCTTCACATAGGCCTTCAGGCTGACGACGCTCGGCAGCTTCATCGAGAACGTCGGCGACGACACCGCGTGCTCGTATTCGGCGACGATGTTCACCCGGTCGAGGAACACCGCCTTGATGGCGTCCTGCCAGGACCAGAGCGACAAGGGGTAATAGCTGAGCGGACGGTAATCCGCATTCAGCACCAGCGCTGGAAGCCCATCCGGAGATACGGCAACCGTCACCTCGTTTACCTCCTAGTTCTCGAACCGATCGGCGCGGATACTGTAAGCCCGACATGACAGGGATGTGAAGCGGATTGTCGCGTCGCTGAAACGCCAAAAAAGCATGATTTTTATGCTTTTTTGCGATTTCAGGCTGGTGGTGCGGCGTCGCGCCCCCGGGTTTCGCGATAATAGGACCAGAAAAGCCGCGATGCGACACCTCGCCACGGGCTCCATGATTCGGCCAATGCGATCAGAATTTTCTCCGGCGGACGCGGCTCAATGCCGAGCGCGTGGCCGACCGCGCTCTGCAAGGCGACATCGCGGGCCGGGAAGATGTCGGGGTGGCCGGCAGCAAACAAAAGATACACTTCCGCCGTCCACGGGCCGATCCCGGCCACCGCCGTCATCGCCGCAATCGCCTCCTGGGCATCGAGCGAACAGAGGTGATGGAGGTCGAGGCCGTCGGACACCGCCTGGGCAATGGCAATGAGCCCACGCTGCTTCGGCCGCGACAGGCCGGCCTCGCGAAACATGTCTTCGCCGGCGGTGAGGATCGCCTGCGGCGTCAGCGGATCGAGCAATTTGGTCAGCCGGCCGAAGATCGCGTCGGCGCTGGCGCGGGACACTTGCTGCGAGACGATGATCGAGGCCAGGCTCCGAAAGCCCGGCTCGGAAAGCCGCAGCGGCACCTCGCCGGCCATGCCGCGCACCTTCTCCAGGCGCGGGTCGATCACGCAAAGCGCATCGAGCCCCCGGGCAATGTCGTCTGATGTGGCGATACGTTGCATGCTTTTCTTGTTCCTTGACCCTCGACAAGGTAGCAATTGGCGCAGCGTCGCAAAACAGGATTGCCGCCTGAGAGATGACACTCCTGACATTCCGCTTCGCCCCCAGCCCCAATGGCGACCTGCATCTCGGCCACGCCTATTCGGCGCTTCTCAACCAGAAATTGGCTGACGCCACCGGCGGCCGCCTGCTGCTGCGAATTGAGGATATCGACACGACACGCTGCACGCCGCAATTCGAGGCCGGCGTGCTTGCCGATCTGAAATGGCTGGGGCTTGGCTGGAAACAACCGGTGCGCCGCCAGTCCGAGCACTTTGCCGAGTATCAGGCGGTGCTCGACCGGCTGATCCGGGACGAACTTGTCTATCCCGCCTTCATGAGCCGTGGCGAGATCCGGGCCTTCATCACCGACACCGAAGAGCGCGGACGCGACTGGCCGCGCGATCCCGATGGCGTGCCGCTCTACCCCGCCGCCGACAAGTCGCTGACGGCGAAGGAACGCAAGCGGAGGATCGCCGAGAATGCGCCTTTCGCCTGGCGGCTGGATAGCGATGCCGCCAGGGCGCGTGTCGGCAAGGATCTGTCATGGGCCGAATTCGTCGATGAGACGTTCCTTGCGACGCGCCCCGTCGAAGCCCGTCCGCAGGATTGGGGCGACGTGATCGTGGCGCGCCGTGATATCCCGACCAGCTACCACCTCGCCGTCGTCATCGACGATGCGCTGCAAGGCGTCAGCCATATCGTGCGCGGCCAGGATCTGTTTTCCGCCACCGGCGTCCAGCGCCTGCTGCAGGATCTCCTCGGGCTGCCGCAGCCGGCCTATTTCCATCATCGCCTCATCCTTGGGCCGGACGGACGAAAGCTGTCGAAGAGCCTCGGCGACACCGGCCTTGCCGCCTTGCGCAATTCCGGCGCATCGCCGGACGACGTCAGGCGGATGGTCGGGCTATGACCCCGGCGGGGTCAGGGAAACCCCATGCCGAATTCGCCTTGCGTTGAATTCCGGTGATGCATGGATCAATCGTTTCGTTTTGCGCGCCGGCTTGAACCGCATTAGAGCATCGCCACGGTCAATTCTCTCAAGCGCGGCGGTCTCCCGAACATGCACGGCATCAAGCGGTTCATTCCCGCCACCTTCGTCGTCCTGTGGGCGACCGGCTTCATCGGCGCGCGCTACGCCATGCCATGGGCGGAGCCGTTTACCTTTCTTGCCGCGCGTTTCGTCCTGGCCGCCATCCTTCTCGCCGTCCTGATGCTCGTGCTGGGTTCGAAAAGAGCCACCCGCACTGAAGCGCTGCACGCCACCGGCGCCGGCATCCTGATGCATGGCGTCTATCTCGGCGCCGTCTTTTGGGCCATCCACCGCGGCATGCCGGCCGGTTTTTCGGCCCTGATCGTCGGTCTGCAGCCGCTGATCACCGCCGTGCTTGCCGGCAAGTTTCTCGGCGAGGCGATCTTGCCGCGCCACTGGGCCGGCCTTGGCATCGGTCTCATTGGCATCGTCATCGTGCTGTGGCCGAAGCTCGGAGCGCTCGGCGGCGGTGTGACGGCGGCGACATTGACCGCGTCGCTGGTCTCAGTGCTCGGCATGAGCGCCGGCACCATCTGGCAGAAGCGTTTCGCTTCCGGCGGCGACCTCGTCGCGGCGACCATGTGGCAATATGTCGGCGGCGCCGCTTTGATGATCCTCGCCGCGCTCGCCTTCGAGACGCATAAGGTCGTCATCAACGGCGAGCTGATCTTCGCCATGGCCTGGCTGGTGCTGGTGCTGTCGCTCGGCGCCATCTTCCTGCTGATGGTGATGATCCGTGACGGCGAGATGTCGAAAGTGGCCTCGCTGTTCTACCTGGTGCCCGCGGTGACGGCTGTCATCGCCTGGGCCTTGTTCGACGAGCAACTCAATGCGCTGCAGATTGTCGGCATGGCGATAACGACATTCGGCGTTGGCCTGGCAACGGCTCGGTCGACCAAATCTCAGTCGACCAATCTCAACCGACCCGTGCGCGTGCCTCCAGGTAACGGCTGATCGCGGCATTGAGCTCGCCGCCGAGGATGAAGATCGCCGAGACCATGTAGAGGAAGACCACCGCGATCATGATCGAGGCCAGGCCGGCATAGGTCGTCACATAAGACGAGAAGTGATCGAGATAGGTGGCGAAGATGGTCGAACCGATAAGCCATGCCGCCAGCGTGAAGATGATGCCCGGCACCAGTGAGACGAAGCGGCGCTTGCCCGCCGGCAGCCAGAAATGCACGGCAAACAATCCGCCGACGATGACCGCCGAAGCGATGACATAACGCCATAGCGTGATCGTGCCCATATAGGGCTTGATCCCTTCGATATGGGCTTCGGCCAGCCGCGCCAGCAGCGGCGCGAACACCAGGAGCACGCTGATCGCCAGGAAACCGGCCGTCGCGATCAGCACGAAGATGATGCTCTGCACCCGGCGGTAGACGATGCCGCGCGTCTCCGAGACGCGATAGGCGCGGTTGAGCGACGTGCGCAGCGCCTCGATGCCATTCGAGGCAAAGTAGGCGGCAAGCAGCACGCCGTAGGTCAACAGGTCGGTACGCCTGACGGTCAGCACATTGAGCACTTCGCGCGCGATCGGCTTGGCGATCTGTTCGGGCCAGGTGTCGAAGACCAGATGCACGGCCGTGTCGGCAAAGGCCTGGGCGCCGAGGAAGCTCGCCAGCGTCGTGGCGAAGATCAGGAACGGAAACAGCGCCATCAGCGACGTGATCGCCAGATGGCTGGCCATCGCCCAACCGTCATCGGTGTTGAAATGGCCAAGTGCGTCGTAGAGCACGCGGCGCAGGGCGACAATATTCCGCAGCAAGAACCCGCGCTCCCTTCGATTGTCTCGACGCCGCGAATATGGGAAGGGAATGCGGCAAATGGCAACCCTTCGTCAAACCATGAATTCTCCAGCGGAAGAGTTGCGCTCGATCATCGTTACCGGCGCATCTTCGGGAATAGGCGCCTATTGTGCGCGAGCGTTGAAGGCCGAAGGCTGGCGGGTGTTCGCGACGGCGCGAAAACCCGACGACATCGCCGCGCTCGAGGCTGACGGCATCGAGGCTTTCTACCTCGACTATAGCGAACCAGACTCCATCGCCGCACTGGTGACGACCGTACTGGATCGCACCGGCGGCCGGCTCGACGCCTTGTTCAACAATGGCGCTTACGCTCAACCCGGCGCCGTCGAGGATCTGCCGGTGGCAGCGCTCAAGGCGCAGTTCGAGGCGAATTTCTTTGGCTGGCATGATCTCACCCGCCGGCTGGTACCGGTGATGCGCCGCCAGGGCCATGGCCGCATCGTCCACTGCTCGTCGATCCTTGGTCTCGCGCCGGTGCGCTTTCGCGGCGCCTATTCAGCCTCGAAACACGCGCTGGAAGGCCTGATGCTGTGCCTGCATCAGGAACTTAGGGGCAGCGGCATCCATGTCTCGCTGATCGAGCCGGGGCCGGTAACGTCGAAAATCGCCAGCAATGCGCTTCCCTGGTTCCTGAAGAACATCGATCACGAGAACTCGGTCCACCGCCTCGACTATCAGGCGCAACTGGAAAGGCTGCGGGCCGGCGGCAGCCAATCGCGGCTGAAACCTGGCCCGGAAGTGGTTCATGCGGCGCTTCGCCATGCACTTCTGTCGCGGCGCCCGCGCCCGCACTATGTGGTAACAGTGCCGGCCAGGATCGGTGTGGTGCTCAAACGCATCCTGCCCGCATCGATGCTCTACCGCTTCCTTGCCAAACGCGCCTGAACGAACCGAACTGGGAACACACCATGGCAACCGTCTTCAATATCCTCGCCGTTCTGGTCATGGTCGCCGTGGTGATCGTGCTCGTTCGCGGTCTCGTCAACATGATGCGTGGTGGTTCCGGCGTCACCTCGAACAAGCTGATGCAGGCGCGTGTCCTGCTGCAGGCCGTGGCGCTGGTGCTGATCCTGCTGGCGGTGTATTTCACCCGCAAGTGAGGATATCGGCGGCTGGGGAGGCGACGTGGTCAAGCTCAACAAGATCTACACCCGCACCGGCGATGATGGCACCACAGGTCTCGGCACCGGCGAACGGCGGCTGAAATCCGATCTGCGGGTCGACGCCTATGGCACGGTCGACGAAGCCAATGCCTGCATCGGCATCGCCCGGGTCCACACCGCAGCCACCCACCCGGCGATCGACGCCATGCTTTCCCGCATCCAGAACGATCTCTTCGACCTCGGCGCCGACCTCGCCGTGCCCGATGACGGCAAACCGCTCGGCTATGAGCCACTCCGCATCATCGCCACCCAGACCGACCGGATCGAAAAGGATATCGACCTGCTCAACAAGGACCTTCAGCCGCTCAGATCCTTCGTGCTGAACGGCGGCACGCCGGCGGCGGCCGCCCTGCATCTCGCCCGCACCGTGGCGCGGCGGGCCGAACGGCTGATGGTGGCCCTGGCCCAGGACCCGAGCGAGCACGTCAACCGCGACGGGCTGAAATACATCAACCGGGTCTCGGATTTCCTGTTTGTCGCCGCCCGGGCGGTCAATGACAACGGAAATGCCGACGTGCTATGGGTTCCCGGCAAGAACCGTTGAACTGTCCGAAAGCGCGAGGGGGCCAGGGACCGATGTTCATCCCGCTTTACGACACCAACAGGCTGCGGCACATCCGCCTGCAATATGTGACGATCGGGCTGATCGTGGTCAACGCCCTGGTCTACTGCGCCACCACGCTCGGCGGCGAGAACTTCACCAATGCCGCCGTGCTCGGCCTCGGCTTCATCCCGGCCGTCGTCCATGACACCGCCGAGCTCGATCCTCGCTTTGTCGTCGTTCCCGAAAGCCTGAGCTACCTCACCTACTCCTTCCTGCATGCCGACATCTTCCACCTCGGCGGCAACATGCTGTTCCTGTGGGTGTTCGGTGACAATGTCGAGGACGCCCTCGGCCACGTCCGCTACCTCATCTTCTACCTGTTGTGCGCGGTCGCCGGAGCCGCCTTCCAGGGCCTCGTCGCCTGGGATTCGCAGGTGCCGCTGATCGGCGCCTCCGGCGCCATCGCCGGCGTGGTCGTCGCCTATCTGATCCTCTATCCCAGGGTAAAAGTGTGGGTGCTCGCGTTTGCCCGCATCCCGCTGCGCATTCCGGCCTTCATTCCGCTCATCCTGTGGGTGCTGTTCCAGGTGGTGATGTTTGCCGCCGGCGGCGAAGACCAGATTTCCTGGGCCTGCCACATTGGCGGCATCATTGCCGGCGCCGTGCTGGTGCTCGTCTTGCGCAGCCGCGGCGTGCCGCTGTTTGCCGGCGCTGACGACGATGCTGCCGTTGCCGCTCCTCCCGAACAGCCGCCCGTTGCCGCCGACACGGTTACGCCCGACCCATCCGCCGCGCCGCCGCGCTGGGGGCGAGGAACCGCTTCCAGTTCCGACTGAACCGATTTGAGCGGCTTGCGGCGTATTGACGTGCAGGGTCGTCGCAACTACGGAAACGTCTCCGTCGCAGCCCAAGGCGGTCAAAGACCAGAATTTCCATCCGGAATGTCGGCTTTCGACAACTCAGAAAGGGCGCAGGCTGTTATAGCGCGCCTAATTATCTTGAAGAGGTGACAGGCAATGAAGATCCTTGTGCCCGTAAAGCGGGTTGTGGATGCGAACGTCAAGGTTCGCGTGAAGGCTGATGGTTCGGCGGTGGAACTCGCCAACGTCAAGATGGCGATGAACCCGTTCGACGAGATCGCGGTTGAGGAGGCGATCCGGCTGAAGGAGGCCGGCAAGGCCGAAGAGATCATCGTCGTTTCGATCGGCCCGCAGCAGGCACAGGAAACCTTGCGCACAGCGCTTGCCATGGGCGCCGACCGCGCCATCCTGGTCAAGACCGACGAACAGACCGAGCCGCTCGGCGTCGCCAAGGTGCTGAAGGGCGTCGTCGACGCCGAACAGCCCGGCCTCGTCATCCTCGGCAAGCAGGCGATCGACGACGACTCCAACCAGACCGGCCAGATGCTGGCTGCATTGCTGGGCTGGGCCCAGGGCACCTTCGCCTCCAAGGTGGTGATCGACGGTGACAAGGCCAAGGTGACGCGCGAAGTCGACGGCGGCCTGCAGACGGTGGAACTGAAGATGCCGGCGATCGTGACCGCCGACCTTCGCCTCAATCAGCCGCGCTATGCCTCTCTGCCCAACATCATGAAGGCCAAGAAGAAGCAGCTCGACGAGAAGACCCCGGCCGACTACGGCGCCGACGTCAAGCCGCGGCTGAAAGTGCTCAAGACCGAGGAGCCGAGCGGCCGCAAGGCAGGCGTCAAGGTCAAGAGCGTCGCCGAACTGGTCGACAAGCTCAAGAACGAAGCCGGCGTTTTGTAAGCGATCGGGAAAGGAACAAGAAATGGCTATTCTTCTGATTGCTGAACACGACAACGCGACGCTTTCCGACCAGACCGCCAAGGCGCTTTCCGCGGCCCTGCAGATCGGTTCGGACGTGCATGTACTGGTTGCCGGCAAGGGCGCCAAGGGTGCAGCCGACGCCGCCGCCAAGCTCAAGGGCGTGAGCAAGGTGCTGCTGGCCGAGGCCGACGAGCTTGCCGAGCGCCTCGCCGAACCGACGGCGGCACTCGTTGTGTCGCTGGCGGGCGCCTATGACACAATCATCGCGCCGGCGACTTCGTCGGGCAAGAATGTCGCGCCGCGCGTCGCAGCGCTCCTCGATGTCGCGCAGGTGTCCGAAATCATCGAGATCGTGTCGCCCGATACGTTCAAGCGCCCGATCTATGCCGGCAACGCCATCCAGACGGTGCAGTCGACCGATGCCAAGAAGGTGATAACCGTGCGCACCGCCTCCTTCCAGGCGGCGCCCGAGGGCGGTTCGGCCGCGGTCGAAACCGTGAAGGCGGCCGCCAATCCCGGCCTGTCCACTTTCGTCGAGAACAAGCTCTCCGACACCGATCGTCCGGAACTGACCTCGGCCAAGATCATCATCTCGGGTGGCCGTGCACTGGGTTCGGCGGAAAAATTCCAGGAGGTCATCCTGCCGGTCGCCGACAAGCTCGGTGCCGCCGTCGGCGCCTCGCGCGCCGCCGTCGATGCCGGCTATGCCCCCAACGACTGGCAGGTTGGCCAGACTGGCAAGGTCGTGGCTCCCGATCTCTACATCGCGGTGGGCATCTCCGGCGCCATCCAGCACCTTGCCGGCATGAAGGATTCGAAGGTCATTGTCGCCATCAACAAGGACGAGGAGGCACCGATTTTCCAGGTCGCCGACTACGGTCTCGTCGGCGATCTCTTCGTCATTTTGCCGGAGCTGCAGAAGGCACTTTGACGCTTTCTGCCAAAGCGTATTAAATAGTGAGGGGCGGGGTAGACGAAGTCGCCCCGCCCTTTTAGTTTGCACCGCACAAAAAGCAGGCCGCAAAGGCCTTTTGACGGGATCGGTGTAATGAGCAAGATCGAGACGATCGGCATCATCGGCGCGGGCCAGATGGGCGGCGGCATCGCCCATGTCTCCGCGCTTTCGGGCTACAAGGTGCTGATCTACGACATATCGCCCGACCGCATCGAGAAGGGCATCGCCACCATCAGTGGCAACATGGCCCGTCAGGTGGGATCCGGCAAGCTCGACGAGAAGGTGCGCAACGAGGCGATGTCGCGCATCGCTTCCGCGCCGACGATGGCCGATCTTGCCGGCGCCGATCTGGTGATCGAGGCGGCGACCGAGGACGAGACGGTCAAGCGCAAGATCTACGCCCAGCTCTGTCCGCAGCTCAATCCCGAAGCGATCCTGGCGACCAACACCTCGTCGATCTCGATCACACGGCTTGCCGCGCAGACCGACCGGCCGGAGCGGTTCATCGGCATCCATTTCATGAACCCGGTGCCGCTGATGAAGCTGGTCGAGCTGGTGCGCGGCATCGCCACCGAGGACCAGACCTTCGAGGCGGCAAAGACCTATGTGAAGCAGCTCGACAAGACGATCACGGTTTCCGAGGATTTTCCGGCCTTCATCGTCAACCGCATTCTCCTGCCGATGATCAACGAGGCGATCTACACGCTCTATGAGGGTGTCGGCTCGGTCGATGCCATCGACACCGCCATGCGGCTCGGCGCCAACCATCCGATGGGGCCGCTGCAGCTGGCCGACTTCATCGGCCTCGACACCTGCCTGTCGATCATGCAGGTCCTGCATGACGGCCTGTCGGACTCGAAATATCGCCCCTGCCCGCTGCTGGTCAAATATGTCGAGGCTGGCTGGCTCGGCCGCAAGACCGGACGCGGTTTCTACGACTATCGCGGCGAGCACCCCGTTCCAACACGCTAGTCAGGTTTGGGGCTGATCGACCGGATCAGGATGCCGCCGCAAGCGGCGTCTCGGTCCCGTCGCTTGAACGGTTGTCGTCCGGTGCCACACAAACGCATCCGCGGCCGGCCGCCTTGGCCGCATAGCAGGCGGCGTCGGCCCTCGCGATGATCTCATCGACTTCGCCGCAATTGGCGCCGACCGCAGCCAGCCCGATGCTGGCGCCGATCACGTGAGGACGCCCATCCCAGGCGAAGTCCAGGCCGCCGATCGCATCGATGATGGAGCGCGCCGCGATCTTGGCGCCGGCTGCCGAACCCGATTTCAGAATCACCGCGAATTCATCGCCGCCCAGACGCGCGACCGTGTCTTCAGGACCAAGGACGCCGCGCACCGCCTCGGCAACCCGCTTGAGCAAGGCATCCCCTGCTGCGTGGCCGCCGGTGTCGTTGACCAGTTTGAAATGGTCGAGGTCGATGAACATGAACTGATGTCCGCTGCCCTTGCCCGAGGTGCCGTCCTTGCGCGCCTGGTCGAGCAGTCCCTCCATAGCGCGGATGAAGCTCGAGCGATTGGCAAGGCCGGTCAGCGCATCATGCGCGGCGGCATGGGCGAGCTGGCGCTGCAGCGCGCGCGCATCCGTAAAATCCTGGAAAACGATGACCAGTCCGCAGAATTCGTTCCGATCGTTGATGATCGGCGACACCACCTGACGGATGCTGCAGCGCGTATCGTCGCGCCGGATGAGAACCGCGCGGCTGTTCTGGTCGGCGGGCGCCTGGCCGCCGACCGTGGGTCGGGTCACGCCGATCCGGTGTCCCGTCTCCTCGTCGACCGCCCAGTAGACATGGCCAAGCATCTTGCCGAGAGCGTCGCCGCCGGCCACCCCGGTCAGCTTTTCGGCGACCGGGTTCATGAAGGTGATGCGGTTTGCGGCATCGGTGCAGATGACCGCATCGCCGATCGACTGCAGCGTCACCCTCAGCCGCTCCTTCTCATCGGCCAGCATTGCCGCCGACACTGTGAGGCGTGCTTCGGTCTCCTTGCGCCGGGTGATGTCGGTCAGGCTGCCGATGGCCCTGACCAGCCGCCCCTCCTCGTCACGCTCGATGGCCTTGCCGCGGTCGAGGAACCACATCCAGTGGCCATCCTTGTGGCGCATCCTGAATTCGGCTTCGAAGTAGGGCGTATTGCAGTCGAGATGGGCGCGGTCCGCCTCGGCGACGGTCTCGCGATCGTCGGGATGGATCATCGTCAGCCAGTGGTCGGGGTCGCCGTCGAGTTCGCCGTCCGCATAGCCCAGCATCTTGACCCAGGTCGAGGAATAGGTCGTGCCACCCTTGCGCATGTCGAGGTCCCAGACGCCTTGACCGGCGCCGGCCAGCGCGAAATTCCAGCGCGTTTCCGCTTCGGCAATGCGCACCTCGGCCTGCTTGCGCGCGTCGATGTTCTCGATCTGCGAGACGAGATAGAGCGGATGGCCGCTGTTTTCGTCACGAATCACGGAACCGGCGAGATGGGCCCAGATCGGGGTGCCGTCCTTCCTGAGGTAGCGCTTCTCGAAGTGGAAGGAATTGACCGTGCCCGCTTTCAGAGCGCCCATCGTTTCCCGGCCGATCTGGACGTCGTCGGGATGCGTGATCTGGAAGAAGGTCAGCGCCTCGACCTCTTCCCGGCTGTAGCCAAGCATGGCGGCGAAGGCCGGATTGGTCTCGAGAATGCGCCCGTCGAGGCCGACAACGACGATACCGATCGCCGAATCCTCCATGGCGCGGCGGAAGCGTTGTTCGCTCTCCGCGATCTGCCGGCGATCCTCGCTGACCCGGCGGTTGAACAGGACGGCGAGGAACAATGCACCCACCGCCACCCCCACCGCGACCTGCAGGCAGAGTTTCAGCGCCTCGGTGCCGAGATCCAGGTGCGACAGCAGGATCGAGGCCGTCACGACGCAGAGGCCGGCCACGAGCACCGCCAACCCTGCGTTCCCAAGAGATTTTCGGCCTGTCAAGCCTCGCCACATCACGATACGTGCCACCCCCGTGCGCAAACGCATGTTGTCGCGACAACCTTGGCGGATCGATTTTAAGGAATGGTTGCGTCCGGCATGCCGGAGCCATCACCAACCGACAAACAATTGCCGGCATGATTAAGGATCGGTGTGCATGGGGCGGCGAGTGCGGCGGGGTGCTACCAGCGCACGAAAAACCGCCCGCCGAGCGCGCCAAGCATCGCGAGAACCGCGATTGCTATCGTGTACCAGGTGGCGACGAAAAGCGGCGAATCGTCGACGCAGTGCGCGGCATAGAAGGTCGCCGCCAGCCCGCCGGCGAGCAGGCCCGCGATCGCGCCGGCAAGCACCGGCCGTGTCGGTGCGCCATAGCGCAGCATCCACAGGAAGATGGCAAGCGGGCCGATGCCGATCAGCGGAATGAAGCCCATGCAGATCATCATGTTGGAGCCGACCATCCGTGTGCCCCAGTCGGCCTCGGGCACGGCTAACAGCTCAAGAACCACGGCGACGGCTACCAACAGCGGCGCGGCGATCATCCCAGCCATTGCCTGGCCTGTCTGGGCACCGGGTGTCGACAAGGCGCGGATCAGGGCAAAGGCGCTGACCGCAAGCACGATGGTGAAGACGAATTTGGAGAGGAAGCGCATGGTGTGCGCGGCGGCCATGAAGTCCGGGCGCGGGCCGATCGTCAGCAGGAAAACGATGGCCGCGATGACAACAGCCGCACCGGCGGCCATCCACCAGACCGATTGCAGCGGCATCGCCTTGCTGCGGGCATCGGCGTCCAGCGCCTTGATGAGATCGTCCGTCCTCATGTCATTCCCGCCCGAAGCGCCCCTGCCCGAATCGCTTGGCTATGGCGGCGAGCCCCCGATGCAGCGACACACGCACCGCCGTCTCGCTGATGCCGAACTTTGCCGCCGTCTCGCCGATCGACCGCCCTTCCACCGACACGGCCGAGACCACGGAACGCTGTGCCGGCGACAGGCCGTCCAATGCCCGGTTGATGTCGCGTTCGCTGATGGTCTCCGTTTCCGGCTCGGCGAATGTCTCCGCGATGTCGTCGACATCGATCTCGATGCGCCGTCCGCGCCGCCGGAACGCGTCGATCAGCTTGAAACGGGCGATCGCATAGACCCACGGCAGCACCGGCGCATCCTGGCGCCAGGTATGTCGTTTCACATGAATGGCCAGCAAGGTTTCCTGCACGACATCCTCGGGATCGACCCCGCCCTGCACGATCTTGCGCCTGACAAAACCGCGAACCAGCGCGGCAATCCGGTGCAGAAAGTCGGCGTAGGCTCTTTCATCTCCCGCGATCGCGGCCCGCATCAGCCGGGAAAGCTCGGCCTCATCCTTGCCGGTCACAAGAGTTACTCCCCCGATTTTCGCGTCTCGGCGCTGATTTGTTACGTGGCCGGCGAAATAATGTCCAAGCCAAATTACCGGCAAATCACGAAAGTTTGCGTCCCGGCGGTTGATCAAAATCGGCAAGACAATGTTGACTATCCCTGTCAGGTATCGATAGGTGCAGCCGTGACAGACGCAAGACCCCCGAGATCGAGGACAATGCCATGAAATACGCTCTTTCCACCCTCGTCGGCGCCACCGCGCTGGCAATCAGCCTGATCGCCGGCCCGGCGATGGCGGAAGATGATGGCATCATTGTCTACAACGCTCAGCATGAAAACCTGACCAAGGCGTGGGCCGAAGGCTTCACCAAGGAAACCGGCATCAAGGTCACTGTCCGCAATGGCGGCGACAGCGACTTCTCCAACCAGATCGTCGCCGAAGGCGCTGCCTCGCCGGCCGACGTGTTCCTGACCGAAAACTCGCCGGCCATGGTGCTGGTCGAAAGCGCCGGCCTGTTCGCTCCGGTCGACGCCGACACGCTGGGGCAAGTTCCCAACGACTATCAGCCAGCCAGCGGCAAATGGGTCGGCGTCGCCGCACGCAGCACCGTCTTTGCCTACAACAAGACCAAGTTGACGGCCGACCAGCTGCCCAAGTCGATGCTCGATCTCGCCGATCCGAGCTGGAAGGGCCGTTGGGCCGCCTCGCCGTCCGGCGCCGATTTCCAGGCCATCGTCAGCGCGCTGCTGCAGCTCAAGGGTGAGGCCGCCACGGCGGACTGGCTGAAGGCGATGAAGACGAATTTCACCGCCTACAAGGGCAACAGCACGGTGATGAAGGCGGTCAATGCCGGCGAGATCGAAGGCGGCGTGATCTACCACTATTACTATTTCGGCGATCAGGCCAAGACCGGCGAAAACAGCGGGAATGTCGAACTGCACTATTTCAAGAACCAGGATCCGGGCGCGTTCGTTTCGATCTCCGGCGGTGGCGTGCTGGCCTCCAGCAAGCATCCGAAGGAAGCCCAGGCGTTCCTGAAGTGGGTGACCGGCAAGGGCGGCCAGGAGATCTTGAAGACCGGCGATTCCTTCGAATACGCGGTCGGCAAGGGTGCCGAGTCAAATCCGAAGCTCGTGCCGCTCGCCGATCTGCAGGCGCCGAAGGTCGATGCCACGACGCTGAACTCCAAGAAGGTCACCGACCTGATGACCGCAGCCGGCTTGCTTTAGTTGCCATTCGTCCTAAAAGGACAACCGACCACGCTCCCGCGGGAACTCACTTTCCGCGGGAGTGATTTTGTTTTTCGAGATGGCATTCGTCGATGACGACACGCTGTGTTCCCGACCGCAATTGCGGTCCTTCAATTGCTGCCGCTGGACGGCCACGGCACGGCGTCTGATCTGATGCAGTCTGCGGTCGATCTCGCGCGCTCGGGCCTGCCTGTGGGCACAGGCCGAAGGGCTCGGCGACGCGCGGCACCCTGGCTGGTTGTCGCCGCCATCTTCGTTTCGCTGCTGGCGCTGCTGCCGCTTGCCTTCATCATCTGGATCGCGGTGCAGACCGGCTGGGAAACCGTCGCGGCGCTGGTCTTCCGGCCGCGTGTCGGCGAGCTTCTGGTCAACACTGTCTTGCTGGTCTTGCTGGCCGTGCCGATTGCCATTGTGCTGTCGGTGACGCTGGCCTGGCTGACCGAGCGCAGCGACCTACCTGGCGCCAGGCTCTGGGCCTGGCTGTGCGTGGCACCGCTCGCCATCCCGGCTTTCGTGCACAGCTATGCCTGGATCACCATGGTGCCAAGGCTGCACGGCCTGTGGGCCGGCGTGCTGGTTTCCGTCATCGCCTATTTCCCGTTCCTCTATCTGCCGGTGTCGGCGGCATTGCGCCGTCTCGATCCCGCCCTCGAGGACGCCGCGGCAGCACTCGGCCTTGGGCCCTGGCGCGTGTTCTGGCGCGTCGTGCTGCCGCAATTGCGGCTCGCCATCTGCGGCGGCTCGCTGCTGGTCGGGCTGCATCTGCTGGCCGAATATGGCCTCTATGTCTTCATTCGCTTCGACACCTTCACCACGGCGATCGTCGACCAGTTCCAGTCGACCTTCAACGGGCCGGCGGCCAACATGCTGGCCGGCGTGCTGGTGAGCTGCTGTTTCGTGCTTCTGGGCCTCGAAGTGCTCGTGCGCGGCGAGGAGCGCTATGCCCGTGTCGGCTCCGGCGCCGCACGGTACCAGCAGCGTGCGAGCCTCGGACGCGCCACCATTCCATGCCTGCTCTTGTTCGTCGCCACCACGCTGCTGGCGCTTGGCGTGCCTTTCGTCACCATCGGCGGCTGGCTCGCCGCCGGCGGCACCGCTGTCTGGCGGTTCGATGAGATCGGCCTGGCGCTCGGCCAGACGCTGTTCCTGGCGATTGCCGGCGCCCTGCTCGCCACTGTCGCCGCCATGCCGATGGCCTGGATCTCGATCCGCGCGCCCGGACCCTTGCAGCGCCTGCTGGAGGGCTGCAACTACATCGTCGGCTCGTTGCCGGGGGTCGTCATCGCGCTGGCGCTGGTCACCATCACCGTGCGCATCGCCCTGCCCCTCTATCAGACCCTCTTCACCATCCTGGTGGCTTATGCGCTGATGTTCCTGCCTCGCGCGCTGGTCAGCCTGCGCGCATCGATCGCGCAGGCGCCGGTCGAGCTCGAACGCGCTGCCTCCAGCCTCGGGCGACCGCCGCTGCAGGCGCTGTGGTCGACGACGATCCGCCTGTCGGCGCCTGGTGCCGCAGCCGGCATGGCGCTGGTGGCGCTCGGCATCATGAACGAACTGACCGCCACCCAGATGCTGGCGCCGAACGGCACCCGCACCCTGGCAATGGCGTTCTGGTCCTACAGCGGCGAGATTGATTATGCCTCGGCGGCACCTTACGCCTTCATCATGGTAGCGATGTCGCTACCCCTGACCTGGCTGCTCTATGTCCAGTCGAAACGGATGGCCGGACGATGAGCTTTCTCGAAATCAGCGGCTTGCACAAGCACTACGGCCCGGTGGCCGCACTTGCCGGCGTCGATCTGAACGTCACCAGCGGCAGCCGCACGGCGATCGTCGGCCCGTCCGGTTGCGGCAAGACGACCTTGCTGCGGCTGATCGCCGGCTTCGAGGCTCCCGACCAGGGCAGCATCGCGCTCGACGGCGCGGTGCTGGCCATGGATGGCAGTGCGGTGCCTGCACATCGTCGCGGCATCGGCGTGGTGGCGCAGGACGGCGCCCTGTTCCCGCATCTGACCATTGGCGACAATATCGGTTTCGGCATGGGCCGCAGCGAGGACAAGCGCTCCGAGCGCATCGTCGAACTCGCCTACATTGTCGGGCTCGACAAGGCGATCCTCAAACGCCGCCCGCACGAGCTCTCCGGCGGCCAGCAGCAGCGCGTGGCGCTGGCCCGCGCCATGGCGATGAAGCCACGGCTGATGCTTCTGGACGAACCGTTCTCGGCCTTGGATACCGGCCTGCGCGCATCGATGCGCAAGGCGGTGGCCGAGCTTCTGGAGGCGGCTGGCATCACCACCATCCTGGTGACGCACGACCAGGCCGAAGCGCTGTCCTTCGCCAGCCAGGTCGCGGTGATGCGCGACGGCAAGTTCTCGCAGGTGGGCACGCCGCGCGACCTCTATCTCAAGCCGAAGGACAGGATGATCGCGGAGTTCCTCGGCGACGCCATCATCCTGCCGGCAAAGATATCCGATGGTTTCGCAAACTCGCCGCTTGGCCGCATCGCCGTCGACACAAATGAGCGACGCGATGTTGCCCGCATCATGTTGCGGCCCGAGCAGATTGCCCTGAAGAGAACATCGCGCGAAGGCATGTCGGGCACCCCTGACATGCTGTTCGGCGAAGTGACGGAATCGGAATTCGCCGGCGCGATGTGCACGATCGCGGTGCGGCTTCTGAACAGCGCCGATCCGCCCGACGCGGCCGCGATCGGCAACACGCCGCTGGTCCTGCGCAAATCCGGCATGGACGCGCCGGCGGTCGGCGAGATCGTCCGGCTGACCGTATCGGGAAAGGCGCATGTGTTCGCCTGAACGGCCATGAACGACGCGACCGCGTCCTTGTGTTCAGGCGCGGCGGCTGTCCCGTGCAATGATCTCGCCCGTCTATTGCGTGGCCCGATGGTTGACTGTCGCGTCAATGGCGGCTTGCAGTTTTTTTAACAGCCGGTGTCCGTGCAAAGGTACAGACCCCGGGGCAGCGCCACGCGGGGAAGGGATACCGCATGACAACAACCAGTCAAATGCATCAAATTCGCCAGGCCTTGGGGAACAAAATTCCCGAGCGACCTTACAACTTGTATTTTGCGCCTATCTAGGTTTCATAAGTCGGCAAATAACTTAGGGAGGTATTCAAAATGACAAGACGGGCAATTCTTGGCGCCGGCATCCTTGCCGCCGGAATGTGGGCCGTGTCGTCATCGGCGTCCGCTGAAAGCCTGACTATGTATTGCGGCGTTGACGAGGTCTGGTGCCAGCAGACGGCGCGGGCCTTCGAGGAAAAGACCGGCATTACCGTGGATATGACCCGCAAGAGCGCTGGCGAAATCTATGCGCAGCTACGCGCCGAGGCCGCCAATCCCAAGGGTGACATTTGGTGGGGCGGCACCGGCGACCCGCATCTGCAGGCGGCCGAAGAGGGCCTGACCGAGGAGTACAAGTCTCCCCTGCTCGACCAGTTGCAGCCCTGGGCGATCAAGCAGGCGGAAACATCCGGCCACCGAACGGTCGGCATATATTCCGGCGCGCTGGGCTTCGGCTATAACAAGGATCTGCTGGCAAAGAACAATCTGCCCGAGCCGAAATGCTGGGCCGATCTGATCAAGCCGGAGTACAAGGGGCAGATCCAGGTCGCCAACCCGAATTCCTCAGGGACCGCCTACAACATGCTTGCCACGATCGTGCAGCTGTTCGGCGAGGAGAAGGGTTTCGAGTACATGAAAGCCCTGCACAAGAACGTCAACCAGTACACCAAGTCGGGTTCGGCGCCGATCAAGGCCGCCGGGCTTGGCGAGACCACGATCGGCATCGTCTTCATCCACGACGCCGTGTCGCAGGTCGTTGCCGGCTTCCCGATCGTTCCGGTCACCCCTTGCGAGGGAACCGGCTACGAGATCGGCTCGGAATCGATCATCAAAGGCGCCCGCAACATCGAAGCCGCGAAAAAATTCTACGACTGGGCGCTCGAGGCCGATGTCCAGTCTACGGCGCAGGATGCAGGGTCGTTCCAGGTTCCGTCGAACAAGGCGGCAAAGACCTCCGACAAGGCGCCTGACCTAGCTGCCATCAAACTGATCGACTACGACTTCAAAAAGTATGGATCGAGCGAAGAGCGCAAGCGCCTGCTGAAAAAGTGGGACGAAGAGGTCGCATCGCTGCCGCAATAGCAGATGCGCTTTCGCCAAACCCGCGGGCTACTTGAGCCGACCGCCATCCTTTGGATGGTGGTCGGTTGGGTGGGTTTTGCTTTGCTGCCATGGTACGGCATCGAAGACGGGTTCTTCGGCTTGTCATGGTTGCTCCACGGCTACCCGTTCGACAGCAAATTCGCACCAGCGCTGGTTCTGGTCCTCAAGGGCGAGAAAATGTGGCTGGCGCCGCTCGGTTTCCTGCTGGCAGCGCCGCTGCTTCTGTGGGGCCGCAACAAATCCGATCCGTTTTTCGGCCGGGTGCTGATCATTATCGGCGCTGCCGGTTTTAGCTGGCTTTTGTTCCAAGGCTTCGCCATCGGGTTGCGCGGCTGGCAGTTCAGCTGGTTGACCAGCCTGTTCGGGGATCTTGGCGACCGCCAGTTCGGCATGGGTTACGGCGCTCTGCTGGTCAGCGGCGCCTTTCTGTTCCTGCTCACCCTTGGCCTTGCAGCGCGCGGTGCCGTCGGCGGTGACGTATTCGTCGTCAGTTCGATCGGGTTTGTCGTCGCGGTGGTTTCCATCTTCATCTTCATGCCGCTCCTGATGATGCTGGCCAACGCCATGCAGACCGACGACGGTGGCTATTCGCTTGTCGCGTTCCTGGCCAAACTGTTCAGTTCGCGTCTGTGGAGCCTGTCTTGTCTCGCCGGCGGCAGCCGCTGCGGCGTGGCCTGGAACTCGCTGCTGCTCGCCGTACTCGTCGGGCTACTAACCATGTTTCTGGGGCTGGTGTTCGCACTCGTTGTGACACGCACGGGTTTCCGCTACGGCAAGCTGCTGCGTGCGCTGACCGTGTTGCCGATCATCACGCCGGCCTTCGTCATCGGCCTTGCCATCATCCTGTTGTTCGGACTGTCGGGCACGGTGACCCAGAGCGTCGCCGGTGTCTTCGGCATCCAGCCAACACGCTGGGTATATGGCCTTCCCGGCCTGCTCATCGCCCAGGTTCTCGCCTTCACCCCGATCGCCTTCCTGGTCCTGATCGGCGTTGTCGAAGGCGTCAGCCCGTCGATGGAAGAGGCCTCACAGACACTCCGCGCCGGCCGCTGGCAGACCTTTTGGACCGTATCCTTGCCGCTCATGCGGCCAGGCCTCGCCAATGCCTTTCTGCTCGGCTTCATCGAAAGCATGGCAGACTTCGGCAACCCGCTGGTGCTGAGCGGCAATTACGACGTCCTGTCGACGGAAATCTTCTTCGCCATTGTCGGCGCGCAGAACGATGCGGCACTTGCGGCGATCCTGGCGCTGGTGCTGCTAGGCTTCACGCTTGGCGCCTTTTATGCACAGCGCTTCTGGATCGGCCGGCGTTCCTATACCACCGTCACCGGCAAGGGCGACGCAGGCGTCCATCCGCGCCTGCCGGACGGGCTGACACGCGCGCTCTATGTGATCGCCGGGCTGTGGACGGCGTTCACCGTGCTGGTCTACGCGGTCATCTTCTACGGCAGTTTTGTCCGGTTGTGGGGGGTCGATCAGAGCCTGACCCTACAGCACTACAAGAAGGCGTTCTCCGTCGGCTGGAATGAATTCGGCATCCATTGGTCGGGGTCGGCGTGGAGTTCGTTCTGGACGACGATGGAGATCGCACTGATATCGGCGCCTCTGACAGCCGGCATAGGGCTTCTGGCCGCCTATCTTCTCGTCCGCCAGAACTTCCGTGGCAAGAATGCCTTCGAATTCGCGACCATGCTGTCTTTCGCGATTCCAGGAACCGTCATTGGCGTCAGCTACATCATAGCCTTCAACGTACCGCCGATCGAACTGACTGGAACCGGCATCATCCTCGTGCTGTCGTTCATCTTCCGCAACATGCCAGTCGGCGTACGCGCTGGTGTCGCCTCGATGTCGCAGATCGATCGCAGCCTGGATGAATCCTCGCTGACACTTGGCGCCAACTCCTGGCAGACCTTCAGACGCGTTATTCTGCCATTGCTGAGATCGGCAATGCTGGCGGCACTCGTCTATTCCTTCGTGCGCGCCATGACCGCGATCAGCGCCGTCATCTTCCTGGTCAGTGCGCGCTACGATCTTTCGACCAGCTACATCGTCGGACGTGTCGAGAACAATGAATACGGCATCGCCATCGCCTATTCGACGGTACTGATCGTCGTCATGCTGGTGGTCATCGGCCTGATGCAACTGGTCGTCGGCAGCCGCAATATCGGCCGGCGCGGTATCCAGAAGGGCGACGGCGGCTGGAGCGTGCGCACCAATGTCAGCCTGCCGGCAACGCCAGGCGGCCAGACGACAATAGCGGGAGCCGGGTGATGGCCGAAATTCGCGGCAACGCTGCCTCTGTGACCTTCGAGCATGTCACCAAGACTTATCCCGGCGCCAGCACGCCGGCGGTCAACGACATTTCACTTGCGATCGAGGCCGGGAAGCTGGTGACGCTTCTCGGACCCTCCGGCTGTGGCAAGACGACCACGCTGCGTATGATCGCCGGCCTGGAGATGCCATCCAGCGGCCGTATCCTGATCGGCGGCGACGATGTGACTCGGCTGCCGGCCACCGACCGCGACGTGTCCATGGTGTTCCAGTCCTATGCACTGTTCCCGCATATGACGGTGATGGAAAATGTCTCGTACGGCCTGCACTTCTCCGGCCATGACAAGAAGGAGGTCGCGTCCCGTGCCCGCGCCGGGCTGGAACTGGTCGGCTTGACCGGTTTCGAGGCGCGCCTGCCCAGCGAACTGTCGGGTGGTCAGCAGCAGCGCGTGGCAGTGGCGCGCGCTCTGGTGCTCGAACCGCAAGTGTTGCTGTTCGACGAACCGCTTTCCAACCTCGACGCAAAGCTGCGCCGGCATGTGCGCGAGGAAATCAGGGAGATCCAGACCAAGCTCGGGCTGACCGTGGTCTATGTCACGCACGACCAGGAAGAGGCGCTGGCGGTTTCAGACCGCATCATCGTCATGAACAAGGCGGTGGTGGCGCAGGACGGTACGCCGCGCGAACTCTACGATGCGCCTGCCAACGCTTTCGTTGCCGACTTCATCGGCGAAGCCAACATCCTGGATTGCGAGGTGGTTTCGGTGCAAGGGGACGAAGCGGCCGTCCGGGTCGGTTCGCTTGCCTTGAAACTGCCTGCGCGTGGCCACCAGGCCGGCCCGGCGAAGCTAGCCGTCCGCCCGAGCCGCATCGAGATCGGCGCTGCCGGCACGCCGCAGACGATCGCAGGCACGCTCGCAAAGGTCACCTATGCCGGCAGCCATCTCGAATTGGTCGTTGCCACGGGGCTTGGCGACGTGTTCGTGTTGTCGCGCAACGTCGATGGGCCGTTTCAGGCGGGCGACAATGTCGGCATCGRCTTTCCGGAGCGCGGACCGGTTCTGATCAAAGCTTGAAGGGTTCGATGCAAAGGTCGCGAATCTGGGCGAACACACCGTTGCCGGCGCAGATCACCAGCGTACCCTTCTCCAGAACGGTTCTCGGGTCCGGCTTCACGATCGTGCCGCCGGCTTCTTCCACCAAGAGCATGCCGGCCAGGCAATCCCAGGCGTTCATGTGCTCTTCGACATAGCCGAGCAACCTGCCGGCAGCGACATAGGCGAGCATCAGCGCACCCGAAGCGTTGCGGAAAAACACGCCGCCTTCGGCAATAAGGGAGCGGATGAGCATAACGATATTTTGCATCTCGGCGCGGTTGGAGACGCCGGTGCCGACGGACCCTTCGGTCAGGCTGGTGACGACACTTGCCCTGATTGGCTTGCCGTTGAGAAACGCACCACTGCCCTTGCGGCAATGGAAGGTCTCGCCGGTAGAGGGCTCGTGGATGACGCCGACGACGGTATCACCATCTTTGGCGCAGGCGATGACCACGCACCAGGCTGGAATGCCACGCACGAAATTCGCCGTGCCGTCGATCGGATCGATCACCCAGACATGCCCGGTCGACCCGATGACCGAGGCATGTTCCTCGCCGACAATGCCATCGTCCGGATAGGCAGCTTTCATCGCCGCGCGGATGAACAGCTCGACCTCACGGTCGGCCTGCGAAACCATGTCCTGATGGCCCTTGCTCTCGATGGTAAGGCTGTCGAGATCGCGAAAATATTTCAGGCCGATCTCGCCGGCGCGCTGCGCGAGATCGATGGCGAAATGTTCACGCACTCTGGTTTCGGGCGGCATGCAGTCCTTGGCATAGATAAAGGCTAAAGATGGTCCAGGAAGAGAAGCTTAGCGGTCAAAACGAGGGTCTGCAAATGACTCGTGGGCCTGTTTGCCGGGCCACCTGTCAGGCGCCTCCCTCTCTCACTGCTGCTCGTATTTTTGGCCGCCGATTGTCGTCCGGGCTACAAGCGTCTTCCTGTCCCGTCGAACCAGTGAAGTTTCTCGGCCTTGGCCACGACGCGCAACTGGTCGCCGGGCTTGGCTGTTGCACGGCCGGCAACACGCACGACGATGCGGTTGCCGCCTGCCGCACAGTGAAGGAAGCTTTCGGCTCCCACCCGTTCCACCGCCTCGACCATGGCCGGCAGGATGAGCGCGCCGGACGGTGCCTCGGCACCGAAGGTGACGTCGGCATCCTCGGGGCGGAAGCCGAGCGTGACGGCGTTCGCAGGCGCAAAGTCAATCGTCTTGCCATCAGTCAGTGCCGGGCCAGCCGGCCCTTGCGAAAGGGGCAGAAGATTCATCGGCGGCGCGCCAATGAAGGAGGCGACGAAGGTCGAGGCCGGCTTCTCGTAAATGTCGAGTGGCGCGCCCGTCTGCTCGACCAATCCGCCATTCATGACGACGAGGATATCGGCCAAGGTCATCGCCTCCAGTTGGTCGTGGGTGACATAGACCGAGGTGACACCGAGCGAGCGCTGCAAATTCTTGATTTCGACCCGCATCTGGCCGCGCAATTTGGCATCGAGGTTGGAGAGCGGCTCGTCGAACAGGAAGACTTTCGGATTGCGCACGATGGCGCGGCCCATGGCGACACGCTGGCGCTGACCGCCGGAAAGCTCGCGCGGGCGCCGGTCAAGCAGCGCGGAAAGCTCCAGCACCCTGGCAGTCGAGCGAACCCTGCTGTCGATCTCGTCCTTGGGCGTACCGCGATTGCGCAGCCCGTAGGCCATGTTGTCGTAGACCTTCATATGCGGATAGAGCGCATAGTTCTGGAACACCATAGCGATGTCGCGCTCGGTCGGGCCGATCGTGTTGACGATCTTGCCGTCGATAGCGACAGTGCCGGAAGAAATGGTCTCCAACCCGGCGATCATCCTCAAAAGCGTGGACTTGCCGCAGCCGGATGGCCCAACCAGCACGCAGAGCTCCTTGTCGGGAATGCCGATGGAGACGCCCTTCACGGCCTCGACGCCGCCGGGATAGACCTTCTTCACATCCTTCAGATCAACGGTCGCCATCGGCTTCTCACTTTTCGGAATCGACCAGTCCGCGCACGAACCAGCGCTGCATCAGCACCACGACCAGGATCGGTGGCACGATGGCCAGCATCGCGGTGACCATGACCAGATGCCACTGGGTGTCGGCATCGGCGAAGGACACCATCTTCCTCAGCGCGATGACGATGGTGTTCATGTCGTTGCTGTTGGTGACGAGCAGCGGCCACAGATATTGCGTCCAGCCATAGATGAAGAGGATGACGAACAGCGCCGCGATGTTGGTGCGCGACAGCGGCAACAGGATATCGAAGAAGAACCGCCATGGCCCGGCGCCGTCGACACGCGCCGCCTCGACCAGTTCGCCCGGAATGGTCATGAAGAACTGACGGAACAACAGCGTTGCGGTGGCCGAGGCGATCAGCGGGATGATCAGGCCGGCATAGGTGTCGATCATACCGAGATCGACCATCACCTTGTAGGTCGGCAGGATGCGCACCTCAACGGGAAGCATCAGGGTGATGAAGATCAGCCAGAAGAAGACCATCCGCAGCGGAAAACGGAAGAACACAATCGCATAGGCCGACAGGATCGAGATGAAAATCTTCCCCACCGCGATGCCGAGCGCCATGATCGTGGTGTTGAGCAGCAATCGACCGACGCTGACGCCGCCGATGCGGCCGACACCGCCGAACAGTGCCTCGCTGTAATTGTTCCAGAACTGGTCGCCGGGCAAGAGCGGCAATGGCGGCTTGAGGATGGTTTGCAGCGTCTGCGTGGAGGCGACGAAGGTGTAGTAGATCGGGAAAGCGACGATCAGTATGCCGAGGATGAGCACCGCGTGGGCGATGACGGTGCGGAGCGGGGACTGGCCGATCATCGCTCGCCCTCAGCCATAGTGGACTTTGCGTTCCACATAGCGGAACTGGATGGCCGTGAGCGAGATGACGATGACCATCAGGATGACCGACTGCGCCGCCGAATCGCCCAGGATCAGATTGACGAAACCGTCATTGTAGACCTTGTAGACCAGCGTCTCGGTCGTCTTTCCCGGCCCGCCGCCGGTGACTGCATGGACGATGCCGAAGGTGTCGAACAGGGCATAGACGGTGTTTACGACCAGCAGGAAAAAGGTCGTCGGCGCAAGCAGCGGGAAGACGATGGTCCAGAAGCGCTTGGTCTCCCCGGCACCGTCCATGGCCGCCGCCTCGATCAGCGTCTTCGGCACCGCTTGCAGTCCGGCGACGAAGAACAGGAAATTGTAGCTGATCTGCTTCCAGGCAGCTGCAGACACCAGCAGGATCATGGCGTGGTTGCCGTTGAGCAACGGGTCCCAGTCGATACCAAGGCCTCTCAAGGCGTAGGCCAGCGAACCGATCGATGGGTTGAACAGGAACAGCCACAACATGCCGGCAATCGCCGGCGCCACCGCATACGGCCAGATCATCAGCGTGCGATAGAGTCCTTTGCCCCGCACCACCTTCTCGGCCATGACGGCAAGCAGCAGTGCCACCCCCATGGCGACGATCGCGGTCGCCAGCGAAAACACCACCGTGACCTTGATCGAATTGAGGTAGGCCGGGTCGGCCAGCACCTTTCGGAAATTGGCAAGCCCGACGAACTTGCTCTTCAGTCCGAACGGGTCTTCTCTGAGCATCGATTGGTAGAGCGCCTGACCGGTCGGCCAGTAGAAAAAGATCAGCGTAATGGCGAGTTGCGGCGCCACCAGCAGGTAAGGCAGGGTCTTGTTGGGAAAGGCGACGCGTGGAGACAGGGTGATTTCCCTCGCTATTCAGGAAATCGTCCACGCGAGTCTGCGTGGACGAGATTTAACTGAGACAAATCGCTTCAGTTCCCGATCGCTTCCTGGATCGCCTTGTTGCCGCGTGCCACCGCGTTGTCGAGCGCCTGCTGGGCGGTCTGCTGACCGGCCAGCATCTTCTCGAACTCCTCGTTCTCGATGTCGCGCACCTGCGGCAGGTTGACAAGGCGCACGCCCTTCGAATTCTCAGTCGGCGCCTTGCCCAGCATCTGCAGGATCGGCGTCTCACGACCCGGGTTCTTGTCATAGAAGCCGGACTTCTTGGTGGCCTCATAGGCAGCGAGCGTCACCGGCAGATAACCCGACTTCTGATGCAGATATTCCTGCACTTCGGTCTTGGACAGGTAGGCGAAGAATGTTGCAACGCCCTTGTATTCCTCGTCCGATTTGTTGCCGAACACCCACAGGCTGGCGCCTCCCGGTGTGGTGTTCTGGGGTGCGCCCTTGGCGTCGCTATCATAGGGAAGCTGGCCGATGCCATAGTTCATGCCTGACTTGGCAATGTCACCAAGGCCACCCGACGATTCGGTGAAGATGCCGCATTCGCCGGCAAGAAAGATCTGCTTGGCTTCGGAGGTGCGGCCGCCATATTTGAAAGTGCCGTCCTTGGCCAGGTCGGCGATCGCTTGGAAATGGTTGACGAAGATCGGCGCATTGATCTTGAGCTCGACGTCGGTGCCGGCAAGCCCGTTCTGGTTGGTGCCATAGGAAACGTCGTTCCAAGCAGCGAAGGCCTCAAGGTGGATCCAGGTCAACCAGGTTGAGGTATAGCCGCAGGAGGCTGCGCCGCTCGCCTTGATCTTCTTGGCGTCTTCCCACACCTCGTTCCACGTCTTCGGCGGGTTGTTCACATCAAGCCCCGCCTTCTGGAAGATGTCCTTATTGTAGTAGAGGATCGGCGAGGAGGAGTTATACGGGAAGGACAGCATGGTGCCGTCCGGCTTCGAATAATAGCCGACGATGCCGGGCAAATACTGGCTCTTGTCGAAGGTCATGCCGGCGCTGGTCAGCACTTCGGCCACCGGCTTGATCGCGCCTTCGGCGGCCATCATGACGCCAGTACCCACATCGAACACCTGGATGATGTCGGGCGCTTGACCCGCACGGAAGGCAGCAATGCCGGCATTTAGCGTCTCGGGATAAGTACCCTTGAATACAGGAAGGATTTCATAGTCGCTCTGGCTGGCATTGAAATCCTTGGCGATCTTGTCGACCACCTCGGCATTGGCACCGGTCATGGCATGCCACCAACTGATCTGGGTGACGGCGAAAGCGGAGGTGCTGGAAAGCATGGTCAAGGTGGCGGCAACACCGGCCGCGAAGCCGAACAACTTCATGTTTCATCTCCCGTTTGTCATTGGCGAAAGGGGCACTCCCGCAAAGGCAATATGTGTCGGCCATGACAATCGGACAACGGTTTTATTGCTGTTTCGTGAACTTCAAATCCGGCTAAACTAGCGTTCCCTCGAGCCGGAAAGACCACGGAGAGAAAATACCAAGCCGGCTCAGCGATCAAATGAGCATGGTAGAGCTGTCGACGACCGCCGACCGCTTTGCGCTCAGCCTGATGGGCCCAGTGCCGCCTCGACCAGCCGCTTGGCGTCTGGCATAGCGTGACGAGCCAGAGCTTCTAAGATCCATGAATCCCGATCTCTGAAGCAGATCCGGCCCATTGAAACCGCGTCAATCCGGACGACGGCCTGATCTCCCGCAGCCGCCCTACCCTGGAAAGCACGCTAGGGTTGCAGGGTGCTTAATCGATCCTTCAACGGCCAAGCGCTAATCAATCACAATCATATTATCATATTGCCTTCTTCATTTCCGATAGATCAGGTTAGAGAAGATGCTGACGGTCTACAATTGTATCGTCAACGAACACGATCTGAGACTGGTCGCGCTCGCCGCGTTGATCTCGGGATATCGTCCTTTTCTGCCGTCAACCTGCTTCACCACGTCGGCAGATCGACAAATCGAAACCGGCTTGCCTGGTTGATGATTGCGGCGGCGTCGACCGGCTTTGGTATCTGGGCAACGCATTTCATCGCCATGCTTGCGTTCACGCCGGGAATACCCAACGCATACAACCCGGAACTCTCCGCGCTCTCGCTTGCCGCCGCCGTCGTCCTGACCGCCGGCGGCATGTGGGTCGCCACATTGCGCAACGGGCTCGACCATTATCTCGTCGGCGGCGCCATTCTTGGCGGTGGCATCGCCACCATGCACTACATCGGCATGGCGGCATTCGAGGTGCAGGGCCGGATTGAATGGAACCCTCTGCTGGTGGCGATCTCCTTGCTGGCGGGGGTATCGCTTGCCGCCCTGGCACTCGTTGTTGTCCTGCGTCGCCCATCGCTGTCTGCGACACTGGGCGGCGCGGTGCTGTTGACGCTGGCGATCTGCACCTTGCATTTCATCGCGATGGGCGCGGTGTCCATCGTCCCGGATTCCTCGATCGAGATATCGCCATACACGATCGAGCCCACTTCGCAGGCCTTTGCCGTAGCGGCCGCCAGCCTGGTGATCCTCATTCTCTCGGGCACGGCACTTTGGATCGATCTGCGCTTCCGCCGCCAGAAGCTCGAGGCCGACCGCATGCACGGTCTGGCCAACGCCGCCGTGGAGGGTCTGATCGTCTGCGACGGCAACCGCATCATCAGCGCCAATGACAGCATGGCGAAGCTGACGGGCATGGCAACCGTGACGCTGAACGAGATGCAGCTTGACGACCTCTTCGGGTCCGATATGTCTGGCTTCGGCGAGCAGCCGCATGAGGCCGAATTGCGCGGCCACGACGGCACGGGCATTCCCGTCGAGCTGATCGCCAGGACCATTGACTACTGTGGCAAACCTCACAACGTGATTGCAGTCCGCGACATTCGCGAGCGCAAGAAGGCGGAACAGGAGATCCTGCGCCTTGCCCATTTCGATCCATTGACCGGACTTGCCAATCGCCGCAGCTTTTCCAGCCGGCTCGAAATGGAAATCGTAACGATGGGCCGGGTCAGGAAAAGCGGCCATTTGGCGCTTCTGCTGCTCGATCTCGACCGGTTCAAGGAGGTCAACGACCTGTACGGGCACGGCGCTGGCGACGCCATGCTGCAGAAGGTTGCGCATTGCGTCACCGGCATTCTTCGTCAAGGACAGATGGTTGCGCGGCTGGGCGGCGACGAATTCGCCATCATCGCCCCAAACCTGACCGACCCGTTGGAGGCCGGCCGCATCGCCAACGCCGTGCTGAACGCGATGCGCGAGGAAAACAGGCTGTCAGTCGGCGGCGGCCTCGTGTCAGCCAGTATCGGCATCGCGCTTTATCCATCGGATGCCGAAAACCAGGCCAGCCTGATAACCCACGCCGATACCGCACTCTACCGGGCCAAGACCGAAGGCAAGGACACATACCGGTATTTCGAGGCCTCGATGGGGGCCGAGGCCCGCGACAAACGCGTGATGGAGCACGAACTGCGCCAGGCCGTCGCGCGCAAGGAGTTTTATCTCGTCTACCAGCCGCAGAAGGAGATCAGCAGCGGAAAGATGGTCGGCTTCGAAGCCCTGATCCGCTGGCGGCATCCAACGCGCGGCGACGTGCCCCCGACGATATTCATTCCGGTGGCCGAAGACAGCGGAGCCATCGGCCAGATTGGCGAATGGGTGCTGACGGCGGCCTGCGAGGAAGCCGCCCGCTGGGAAAATCCACTGACGGTGGCCGTCAACGTCTCGGCGGTGCAGCTTCACAATCCGAATTTCAGCCGCAAGGTCCACGAGACACTGCTGAATTCCGGTCTTGCGCCGGGCAGGCTGGAGCTGGAGATCACCGAGACCGCACTGGTGAAGGATATGCCGCGCGCGCTGGCGACCTTGCGGCAGGTCAAGGCGCTGGGCGTGCGCGTGGCCATGGACGATTTCGGAACCGGCTATTCCTCGCTCTCCAACCTTCGTGCCTTTCCCTTCGACAAGATCAAGATCGATGGCTCCTTCATAAAATCCGTCGACAAGAACGGTCAGGTCGCGGCAATCGTGCGCGCCGTTCTGGGGCTTGGTCGCGGCCTCGGCCTGCCGGTTCTGGCGGAGGGTGTCGAGACGCTCGGCGAACTGAAATTCCTCGACGCCGAAGCCTGCGAGATCGGCCAGGGCTACTATATCGGCAGGCCCGGCCTCATCGAGGAATTCGGCGACCTGACCGGTGTCGTCGCACCCCGGGTCGGCAATGACGCCGCTGGCGAGCGCGACAGAAGCGTCCTGGCCTTCGCACCCGCGCCTGCACTCGGTCTGAACAGGGCCTAAAGCGGTTCAGTGTTTGAAGCGCACCACCCGTTTAGACGCGATGCGCTTCAGAGGCTTTCGGGCTTGAGCGCCGTCTCGACCAGCCGGTTGGCGTCCGGCCCCGACCATTCGGCCGGGCCATTCATATGGGCGATCAGGCAGCCCTCGCCATCGATCAGCATGGTGACGGGAAGACCAAGCGCCAGGCCGCGCGTCTTGAGGTCGTTGAACAGCGCCATCGTCGAATCCCGGTAGTAGCCGAGCGTCTCGACGCCGGTCTCGCTGAGGAACTTCTTCGGCTTCACATCGTCGCCGGCATCGACATTGACGGCGATCACCTGAAAGGCATCGCTGCCCTTTTCCTTCTGCAGCGTATCGAGCGCCGGCATTTCGGCACGGCATGGCGCGCACCACGTCGCCCACAGATTGAGCAGCACCGTCTTGCCGGCATGACCGGCGAGCGTCATCGGCTTGCCGTCCGGACCGTTGAAGGCGAGCGCCTTCAACGATTGCGGCGGATCGGCTGGCAACAGCGCGGCAACCTCGCCAGTCGCCGAGGCCGCGATCTTCTTGGCGCGGTCGCTCTTGGCGGCACAGGCGACATCGTCCTTGCTGTCGCCGATGGCCACTTGTGCCGGTGCGTTGTTGCCAGACCGGCTCTCGCTGACATATACCGCGACCGCGCCGGCCAGCACGCCCGCCACCAAAGCGGTGAGGATCAGGCGCGGGGCCGGGAAGAATCTATTACCGTCTGCCATTTTCTCAAAACTGCTCCGAAGCACGGGTTATAGCGATGAGCGACAAGAAGACCAGCAACCAGATGTGGGGCGGACGTTTTGCCTCGGGTCCGGCCGCGATCATGGAAGCGATCAACGCGTCGATCTCGTTCGACCGCAAACTCTATGCGCAGGACATCCGAGGCTCGATCGCCCATAGCGAGATGCTGGCGCAAACGGGCATTATTTCGGCGGCCGATCAAGAAAAGATCGCTCACGGGCTGAACACGATTCTGAAAGAGATCGAAGCCGGCACGTTCGAGTTCTCGACCCGGCTGGAAGACATCCACATGAATATCGAGGCTCGCCTCGCCGACCTGATCGGCCCTGCAGCGGGCCGGCTGCACACCGCCCGCTCGCGCAACGACCAGGTCGCGGTCGACCTGAGGCTGTGGGTCAAGGACGAGTGTTTTCGCGTCGCCGAGGCGTTGAAAGGGCTGATCGCGGCGCTGCTGGCGCGGGCCGAGGAGCATGCGGCGACGGTGATGCCCGGCTTTACCCATATGCAGGCGGCGCAACCGGTGACCTTCGGCCATCACTGCATGGCCTATGTCGAGATGTTTTCGCGCGACCTCTCGCGCGTCCGCGACGCGATCGAACGGATGGACGAAAGCCCGCTCGGTGCCGCGGCACTTGCCGGCACCAGCTTCCCGATCGACCGCCACCAGACGGCCAAGGCGCTCGGCTTCCGCGAGCCAATGCGCAACTCGCTGGACAGCGTTTCGGACCGGGATTTCGCGCTGGAGTTCCTCGCTCTTGCCGCGATCTGCGCCACGCATTTGTCGCGGCTCGCCGAGGAGATCATCATCTGGTCGACGCCGCAATTCGGCTTCGTCAGACTGTCGGACAGCTTTTCCACTGGCTCGTCGATCATGCCGCAGAAGAAGAACCCCGATGCCGCAGAACTGGTGCGCGGCAAGACCGGCCGCGTCACCGGCCATCTGGTCGGCCTGCTGACGGTGATGAAGGGCATGCCGCTGACCTATGGCAAGGACATGCAGGAAGACAAGGAATCGGTGTTCGATGCCGCCGAGACGCTTGACCTGATGCTGGCGGCGATGACCGGCATGGTCTCGGACATGACGATCAACGCTGCGGCGATGAAGAAGGCCGCCGGCTCCGGCCACGCGACCGCCACCGACCTTGCCGACTGGCTGGTGCGCACGCTCGGACTGCCGTTCCGCGAGGCACATCACGTCACTGGCCGGGCGGTGGCGCTGGCCGAAGAGAAGAAGGTGGGGCTGGAGAGGCTTTCGCTGGAAGACCTGCAGTCGATCCATCCCGGCATCACAGGGGATATATTTTCGGTGCTGGCGGTGCAGAACTCGGTCAAGAGCCGCACCAGTTTCGGCGGCACCGCGCCGTCGGAAGTCAGGAAGCAGATTCGCGGCTGGAAAAAGCGCATCGCAAAGGCGTGAACCCGGGGTGCAATACGCTGAGAACTCGGCTAAAAGCGGCGGCTGGAAAAAGTTTCGGACGGATGGATCGATGACCGGAAGCAGGATTTTGGTGACGCTGACGCTGCTGGTGGCGATTGCGGCCGTCTCGGCTTGCGGCAGGAGGGGCGGTCTCGACACGCCCTATGAGGCAGCCGTCCAGGCGCGCAAGGATGCCTCGAAGGCGCACCAGCCTGTGCCGCCGGAGCCGGAAAAACCGGTTCAGGACAAGAAGTTCTTCCTCGACCCACTGATCTAGCGCCGATGAGACCGCGGGGAGTCTTTCCAAACCCGGTCCCATCGTGCTCCAACTTTCCGGAACCACTCTCGTGAACCATTTCGACTACCGCGACGGCGTGCTGCATGCCGAGGACGTCGCGATCCCTGATATCGCGGCACAGGTCGGCACGCCGTTCTACTGCTATTCAACGGCCACCCTGACCAGGCACTACCGGGTGTTTGCCCAGGCCTTCGCCGGGCTCGACGCGCTGGTCTGCTACGCCATGAAGGCCAATTCCAACCAGGCAGTGCTGCGGACGCTGGCCAGGCTCGGTGCCGGTGCCGACGTGGTGTCGGAAGGCGAATTGCGCCGGGCGCTGGCCGCCGGCATCCCGGCAAGCAAGATCCTGTTTTCGGGTGTCGGCAAGACCGCGCGCGAAATGGACTTCGCCCTCGCCGCCGGCATCCTTTGCTTCAATGTCGAATCCGAACCTGAACTGGAGCTGCTGTCGGCGCGTGCCGCGGCACTTGGCAAGGTGGCGCCGATCTCGCTGCGCATCAATCCCGATGTCGACGCCAAGACCCACAAGAAGATCTCCACCGGCAAGGCCGAGAACAAGTTCGGCATCCCGTGGCAGCGGGCGCGCCAGGTCTATGCCCGGGCCGCAAAGCTTCCGGGTCTGAAGGTCACCGGCATCGACACCCATATCGGCAGCCAGATCACCGAGCTGCAGCCCTTTGACGACGCCTTCGCCCTGCTTGTCGATCTGGTCGGCGCATTGCGCGCCGATGGCCATGCCATCGAGCATGTCGATCTCGGCGGCGGCCTCGGCATCCCCTACCGCGTCGACAACAACCCACCACCCCTGCCCGATGCCTATGCCCACATCGTCAGGAAGCATGTCACCAAGCTTGGGCTCAAGGTGATGTTCGAGCCCGGCCGGCTGATCGTCGGCAATGCCGGCATCCTCGTCTCCGAAGTGATCTTCGTGAAAGAGGGCGACGCCAAGAATTTCCTTGTCGTGGACGCCGCCATGAACGATCTGATCCGGCCAACGCTCTACGATGCCTTCCACGACATTCGGGCGGTGGTGCAGCCGCCGGCCGACACGCCGCGCATGCTGGTCGACGTCGTCGGCCCGGTCTGCGAAACCGGTGACTATATCGGCCTCGACCGTGACCTGCCCAGGCTGAAGGCCGGCGACCTGATCGCCGTTTCTACCGCCGGCGCCTATGGCGCTGTGCAGGCCGGGACCTACAACACCCGCCTGCTGGTGCCCGAGGTGCTGGTCGACGGTGACCGGTTCCACATCGTGCGTCCGCGCCTGACCTATGACGATCTGATCGGGCTGGATTCGGTACCCGACTGGCTCGCATAGACGCCTGCCCGGGCCACAACGCCCGGACAGCGACCCTACAGCCTGTTCTGGATGAGCGCCCTGGTGTCGGCGATCCTGTCCTCGTCGCGGCGGTAGAACGTCCACTGCTTGATGCGCTTGGCACGCAGCAGGCCGGCCTGGGTGAGCACGCGCATGTGCTCGCTGAGCGTCGCCTGTGTGATGCCGAGCTTCTCGGCGATCAGCAGCGCGCAAACGCCATCCTCGACCAGATCGCCGTCGGCCTGACGTGGGAAATGCGCGCGCGGATCCTTCAGCCAGTCGAGGATTTGCAACCTGCGTTCGCTGGCGATCGCCTTAAAGACATCAACCTCTTGCATTTAGCCATTTTGCCAAGTTACTAATTGCTGTCAATCCCGGGAGACGTCGATGACCAACGGCAACACGATCACACGCGAACGCATTGCCGCGATGGAACCGCGCATTCGGCCCTATGTGCGCCACACACCGGTGTTGGGCGTCGACATGGCCGATTTCGACCGGCCGCCGCTGGCGATCGACCTGAAGCTCGAATGCCTGCAGCATTCCGGCTCGTTCAAGGCGCGCGGCGCCTTCACCAATCTTTTGGAGAGAGCGGTTCCCAAGGCCGGCGTCGTCGCTGCATCGGGTGGCAATCACGGCGCCGCAGTCGCTTATGCCGCCATGCGGCTCGGTCACAAGGCGACCATCTTCGTTCCTGAAGTGAGCCCGCCCGCCAAGCTGGAGCGGATCCGTTCCTACGGCGCCGAACTGGTTGTCGGTGGCGCCCGCTATGCCGAGGCGCTGGCCGCCAGCGAACGTTTCGCCGAGGAAACCGGCGCCTTGCAGATCCATGCTTTCAACCAGGAGGAAACGCTGGTCGGCCAGGGCACGCTCGGGCTCGAGATAGAGCGCGACCTGCCGCAGATCGACACGCTGCTGGTCGCCGTCGGCGGCGGCGGCCTGATCGGCGGCGTCGCCGCCTGGTTCGCCGGCCGCATCCGCATCATCGCAGTCGAACCGGAGGGGGCACCGACGCTCTACCGCGCCTTCGAGGCCGGCCAACCCGTCGACGCGCCGGCCGAAGGGATCGCCGCCGATTCGCTGGCGCCAAAGCGCGTCGGTGAAATGATGTTCCCGATTGCCGAAGCCTTTGTCGAACGTTCGATCCTGGTCAGCGACGACGACATCATCGTTGCCCAAAAGGCGCTGTGGAACCGGGTCCGCATCATCTCCGAACCGGGTGGTGCCGCCGCTTTCGCGGCTGTGCTGTCCGGACGCTATGCGCCAGCACCGGGCGAACGCATCGCCGTGCTGGTCTGCGGCGCGAATGCAAACCCCGCGACGTTCTGACTGCAACCATCACACGGCCGGCTTCACGTTTTTTCAAACTGCCTCGCCTTTGCCGTGTTTGCTGGTATTCTTCGAGTCGTGAGGCTTGGGCTATCCTGCCCGCCCCATGGAAGGGCCGATGACGGAACGACCCACCTTCAGCAGCGATCGCGGCCTGGCCGGGCGCCTTGCCTTGAGCCGGCTGGCGACGCGGGTCTCGATGACGGTCGAACGCGGCTGGCCGTTGCTGCTTCCGCTCGTTATCGTCGCCAGCCTGTTCCTCAGCGTCTCCTGGCTCGGCATTTTCTCGCGGTTGCCGGACGTGGCGCGCATCGGCCTCGTCGCCGCATTCGGCGTGGCGGCGCTGGCGGCACTCTATCCGCTGCGTTTCTTCCGGATACCCGGCGCGGCCGAAGTCGACCGCCGGATCGAAGCGGCCAATGAGTTGTTGCACAGCCCGGTGCTGGTGCAGACCGACCGGCCAAGCGGCAGGGAAAGCAGCTTCTCGCAGGCGCTGTGGCGCGAGCACCAGAAGCGCATGGCCGGAAAGCTCGACAGCCTTGGCGCCGACCTGCCGCGCACACACGTGCCGGAGCGCGATCCCTGGGGGCTGCGCGCCGTGGCGGCACTTCTGCTCGTCACCGCGTTTGCCTTCTCCTTCGGGCCGTCGGGCGGCAGGATAGGCGACGGATTCAGCGCCCATGGCGCGCACGATATCGTGCCGCCGCGCATCGACGCCTGGGTGACACCGCCAGCCTACACCGGCAAGCCGCCGATCTTCCTGACGGCCGACGCCAACCAGACGACGCCGACCTTCACCGTTCCCGAAGGCAGCGACGTGTCGTTGCGCGTGACCGGCGGCTCAGGCGAGGAAACGCTTGCCTTTGCCGACAAGAATGGCAATTCCCGCGCCATCGATCCGGCCAGCCCGCAGGCCGCCGCCACGGCCAAGCCGGCGGCAAGCCCGGCGACGCCGTCCAAGGTGCGCCAGTTCACCGGCAAGCTGACCGGCGACGGCACGCTGACGCTGACGTCAGGCGAGAATTCGCTCGGCCGTTGGGCCTTTGCGGTCATGCCGGACAAGCCGCCGCAGATCCGCTTTGTCGGCGAGCCGAAGCGCGCCGCCAACGGCGCCTTCGAACTCAACTACCAGATCGATGACGACTATGGCGCCGCCAATGCCAAAGCGGTTTTCGCGCTCGCCGATCCACAGGCGCCCAATGCGCATCCGCTCTATGGTCCGCCTGAAATGCCGCTGTCGCTGCCGCGCCGCGGCGGCAAGTCGAACGCCGCCAGGACGTCGAAGGACCTGACCGAACATGTCTGGGCCGGCGACAGCATCACGCTGACGCTCGTCGCCACCGACGATGCCGGGCACACCGCGTCGAGCGAGACCAAGACGCTGCTGATGCCGCAGCGGCCATTCGCCAATCCGCTGGCGCGGGCGGTGATCGAGCAGCGCCGCCTGCTGGCGCTCGACGCCAACGCCAAGCCGCGCGTGCTCGACCTGATGGACGCGATCACGCTGCGGCCCGAGGACACGTTCGACAACATGTCTCACTACCTCGCCATCATGAGCGCCCGCAGCCGGCTGAAGATGGCTACCACCGACGACCAGTTGCGCAGCGAAGTGTCCTATCTCTGGGAGATCGCGCTCGGCATCGAGGAGGGCAATCTCTCGGCCGCGGAAAAGCGACTGCGCCAGGCGCAGCAGGCACTGCAGGACGCCATCAAGAACGGCGCCAGCGACGCGGAAATCGAAAAGGCGATGAAGGAACTGCGCGAGGCGATGAACCAGTTCCTGCAGGAATTCGCGGAACGCGCCAAGCAGAATCCCAACGCCCCGCAGATGCAGCAGAACGGCCAGGAACTGCGCCAGAGCGATATCGACCGCATGATGGACCAGATCGAGAACCTGGCGAAGTCGGGTGATCGTGACAAGGCGCAGCAATTGCTGTCGCAACTGCAGGACATGATGAACAATCTTCAGGCCGGCCGTCAGCAGCAAGGCGGCCAGCAGGACAGCGAGATGCGCCAGCAGATGGACAAGCTCGGCGAGATCCTGCGGCGCCAGCAGGAGATGATGAACGACACCTTCCGCATGGACCAGATGCAGCGCGGCGAGCGCCAGCGCGGACAGAACCGCGACGAGCAGCTCGGCCAGGACGGTGAGCAAGGTCAATCGGGCGAAAACGGCAAGTCCGGCGAGGATGGTCAGCCGAAGCCCATGACACCGCAGGAATTCGCCGATGCGCTGAAACAGCTGCAGCAGGGTCAGGGCCAGCTGAAAAACGACCTTGAGCAGCTGAAGAAGGGGCTCGAAGGCATGGGCATGGAGCCCAATGAGGGATTCGGCGAGGCCGGCAGGTCCATGGGCAATGCCGAACAGGCGCTCGGCGAAGGCGAAGGCGATCAGGCGGTCGGCCACCAGGGCCGGGCGCTGGAAGCGCTGCGCAAGGGCGCCAAGGACATGATGAAGCAGTTGCAGGCGATGCAGGGCGACCAGGGCGGCAGCGAGCAAGGCGGCCGCCAGCAGAACGCCGATCGTGATCCGCTCGGGCGGCCACGCGCCAGCCAGGGTCCCGACTTCGGCGATTCGGTGAAGGTGCCGGACGAGATCGACGTGCAGCGCGCCCGCCAGATTCTGGAAGCGATCCGCAAGCGGCTTGGCAATGCGCTCAGCCCCGACATCGAACGCAGCTATCTGGAACGGCTGCTGGAGCTGAAATAGGAATCGCCGCGCCGCGTCCAACCCCATCCGAACACCCCGAACGGTTACAACACCATGCCGACACTTGGCACTGTCACGCCCATCCTGCGCATCTTCGACATCGCCAAGGCACGTGAATTCTATGTCGGCTTCCTCGGCTTCGAGGTCCAATGGGAGCATCGCTTCGACGACAACGCGCCGCTTTACATGGCGGCCGGCCGCGACGGGTGTGTGCTGCATCTCAGCGAGCACCACGGCGATGGCGCGCCTGGCGTTGCCGTGCGCATCAAGGTCGAGGACATCGCAGCATTTCATCGCGAACTGATCGGCAAGAACTACCGCTTCGCCAGGCCCGGCCTGGAAGAGACGCCGTGGAAATCCCGCGAGGTATCGGTCGCCGATCCGTTCGGCAACCGGCTGCATTTCTACGAGGATGCCGGAGGCTGAGTCTTTGTCTTGTGCATGTCGTTATCCCAAAACCGCTGCACACTTTTGGGCGACATGCACTAACCCAGCCTGTTGACGAACGCCTCGCGAATTGCCTCCTGCATGCCATCGATCGCCTCGCCCGAGGCATTCGGGTTGCGGTGCATCACCACATTCGAGGAATCGATGTCGCCGAACCCATCCGCGGACGTCAGTTCGCGACAGCCGGCAGGGATGTTGCTGCGTGAGATCGGCGCGATGGCCAGCCCGGAGGTGACGGCGAGCTTGAGGCCGCCGGTGGTGTCGCTCGTATAGGCGACACGATAGGCAAGGCCGCGCTGCTCCAGCGATTTGACGGCAAAGTCCTTGCACCAGCCCGCCCGGTTGTAGAGCGCGATCGGCACCGGCTGCTCCTCATGCATGTGGTGCAGGGTCGATGTCACCCACACGGTCGGATCGTGCATCAGCACTTCGCCGCCAGCAGGATCCTGCCATTCGAAAACCACGCAGAGATCGAGTTCGCCGGCGGCGAGCGCCGCCACCTGCGCCCCCGAATGCGCATAGCGCACGGTGACTTCGACCTGTGTGTGGCGCTTCGAAAAAGCGCCGAGCGCACGTGACAGGATGGCGTGGCCATATTCCTCCGGAATGCCGATTCGCACCGGCCCGCCAAGCGGCGCTGCCGCCATCGACGCCGCCGTCTCGTCGAGCAGCGAGACGATGCGGCGGGCGTTGACGATGAGTTCGCCGCCGCGCCGCGTCAGCGCGACGCCGCGCGAACCGCGCTCGAACAGGCTGTCGCCGATCAGGTCCTCGAGCTTCTTCATCTGCATCGATACCGCTGACTGGGTGCGGCCGGCCTGCTCCGCCGCCCTGGTGAAATTGCCGGCTTCGGCAACGGCGACGAAGGTCCGCAGGAGGTCGCTGTCGAGGTTCGGCCGCATGAAATCCGCCATAAGGGAATTTGATTGCTGATATCATTCCAATTCGTTTGCAACATGTCAAACGCCGGACGATAGTCGCCTCTCCCATTGGATATGCGGCTGCGAAATCGGCCGCGGACCAATTCGAAGAGTCCTCACTCATGCCCGCTGCCCGAAACGGTGGCGGGTTCTTTTTCGCTTACAGGGAGCCTGGACGGCAGATGCGGAATCGGATGGTGCTTGGCATCCTGAGCCTGTGCCTTGGCGTGCTGGTTTTCTCGCTGCAGGATCCCCTCGTCAAAGCCGTATCGAGCGGCTATCCGGTGACCGAGGTGATGGCCATCCGCTCGATCGTTGCCTTGCCGATCCTGATTGTACTCGTCCACGCCGATGTCGGCTTGCCAGCGATCCTGTCGAAGCGATTCGGCATGCTGACGATGCGCGCCTTCATCCAGTTCACCTCCTATACGGTGTATTATCTGGCCATCGCTGCCTTGCCGCTGGCCGACGCGGTGGCGCTCTATTTCATGGCGCCGCTGTTCATCATGGTGCTGGCCGGGCCGTATCTTGGCGAGCGCGTCTCCTGGCAGACGATGGCGACCGTGCTGATCGGGCTGTTCGGCGTCCTCGTGATGTTGCGCCCCGGCGCCGGGTTGTTCGACTGGGCGGCGCTGCTGTCACTGGGCTCGGCGGCGCTCTACGGCTTTTCGCAGCTGATGGCCCGCAAGATCGGCGATACCGAATCGTCGACCGTCATGGCCTTCTATCAAAATGGCGCCTACCTGGTTGGCGCGGCCGTGGTTGCCGGCGCATTTCATCTTGCCGGCATTACCCACGCCGTCCACCCGAGCCTGGAATTCCTGGTGCGGCCCTGGCTCTCGCCGACGCTGCCCGATTTTCTCAAGATGGCGGCCTGCGGTTTCGTCGCCTCCGCCGGCATGATCCTGCTGTCGCAGGCCTACCGGATGGCCCCGGCCAACCGCGTTGCCACTTTCGAATACACCGGCATTCTGTGGTCGCCGCTGTGGGGTTTCCTGTTCTTCGCCGAGGTGCCCAGGTCGACGACCGTGATCGGCGCGGCCCTCATCATCGGCGCCGGCCTGCTCGCCCTCAACTCCGAACGCCGCAAGAGCGCTCCGCCCGTGCTCGCTGCCACCGATCCGGCCTGATCAGGCGAAGCAGATAAGCGCCCGTTCGACGCGTGAGCGGATTTCGGCCAGCGTAAACGGCTTCTGCACAACATCGAGGATTACGCCGTTCAACTCCTCGGCTCGCTCGCGCTGGTCTGCATAGCCGGTCATCAGCATGATCTTCATCGACGGGAAGTGTGCCGCCGCCGCAATCGCCATCTCGATGCCGTCCATCTCCGGCATACGGATGTCGGAGATGACGAGATCGTAGCGGCCAAGCGCGGCCCGGATCAGCGAAAGCCCCTGCGCGCCGTCCGCGGCGACGTCGATTGTGTGCCCGGCACGTTCAAGCGCGCGGGCGGCCAGGGTGCGGACGGACTCATCGTCCTCGACGATCAGAAGCTTTGCCATGGCCGCCATATTTGGCGGCGAAAAGTTGACTTTTCCTGAAGGCGCCAGGCCTTTTCAGAATTCGCACCGGCGAGTCAAATGGCGTGGTTTTCGAGAACCGGAGCGAAGCGACCATTCGGGTCCGTGAGCACCGGAATCACAGAAAGCCGCGTCAGGTGGCCGGTGTAGAATTATCAAAGGGCCTCACACATCACCTTTGACGACGCCGACAAACGGCAACTCACGAAAGGCATGGGCGACATCCATGCCGTAGCCGACGACGAAATAGTCGGGACAGTCGAAGCCGACATAGTCGGCGTTGAGCGCGGTCTGGCGGCGCATGCGCTTGTCGAGCAGCACGGCGATGGCGCAGCTCCTGGCGCCGCGCGACAGCATCAGGTCGCGGGTGAAGCTCAGCGTCTTGCCCGATTCGAGAATGTCGTCGATCAGCAGCACGTCGCGCCCGGCGACCTCATTGTCGATGTCGCGCAGCACCCTCACATCGCCGCTGGTGGTGCCGGCGCCATAGCTGGAAATGAAGATGAACTCGACCTCGGGGGACAGCCCGACATCATGCATGGCGCGGATCAGGTCGGCGGCGAAGATGAACGAGCCCTTCAGCACCGAAATCACCAGCAGGTCGTGATAGTCGTGCTCGGCGATCTCCTTGGCGAGTTCGAGATTGCGCCGTGCGATCGCCGATGCCGAAAACAGGACTTCGATGTCCTTGCCGCGTACGATGGGCATAGATGGTTGTTCCCCGGTGATCGCCTACTGCGCGAAAGTGACCGATACGGTCCTTACGCCGTTCTTAGGCACGTCGAGGCGGCTGGCAAAGCCGAATCTTTCGCCCGACGCCAGCGAACGGCCGGATGTCCCCAACGTATAGCGGGTCATGTGCCCATCATTGCCGGTCACCCGGATTTCGAGCGGCGGCAGCGGCGCCGGTTTCGCGCCGTCATTGGCCGCCTCGCCGTCGACGAACAGCACGGGATTCTGGCCCGAGGCGTCGACGCGTGACGTGACGCCGGAAATGCTCAGTGCCGACGCCTGCGCGCTGGACAGGAACGGCGCCTGGCGCACCAGCGCATGCCCGCCGGAGACCCAGAAGGCGGCCAAGGCGGCGCCAATCCCGGCAATCCAGAAAATCGGTCCGCCGCGCGAGGCCGGCGGCCGCTCCACCGGAGCCTCGGGCTTGCGCAGCATGTCCATGCCCTCGATGGACGGCGTGACGATCGCACGCGGCAGCGGCGAAACGCTTTCCGCGGCGGGGACAAGGCGTGGCATCACCACGTAGTCGGCATCGACAATATCTGCCGCCGGACCGCGCATGAACCGGTCCGCTGCGGCAATTGCCGCCGGATCGGTCATGATTTCGCCGGAAACCGGGCGCGCGGTTCGATCGTCAGCCATCATGGCACCAGCATTGCAGCACGTGTTCGCTTTTCGTTTCTTTTGCGTAAACACAAATGGTTAACGCTTCCCCACCGGAGCCCTCGTGACGAGCCGAAAGAGCCCAGAAATTAACCGCCGGTTAACCATGCCGGCCGATGGTCTTTTCCCAGAACAGGCTGGCTCACTGCAGCCGCGCATTTCAGGTCGTCGAAATTGATTCGCTTCGAAAATGTCGGCCTCCGCTATGGCATGGGTCCGGAAATCCTCCGCGACATTTCCTTGCACATCCCGGAGCGCTCCTTTCAGTTCCTGAGCGGGCCTTCGGGCGCCGGCAAGACGACATTGCTGCGCCTGCTGTTCATGTCGCTGAAGCCGACGCGCGGGCTGATCACCATCTTCGGCAAGGACCGTTCGCGCATCTCGCGCACCGAACTGCCGCATCTGAGGCGTCGCATCGGCGTGGTGTTCCAGGATTTTCGCTTGCTCGACCACATGACCACCTATGAAAACGTGGCCTTGCCGCTGCGCGTGCGCGGGCGCGAGGAGGCGAGCTACCGCACCGATGTCACCGAGCTGTTGAAATGGGTCGGGCTGGGCGAGCGCATGCATGTGCTGCCGCCGGTTCTGTCGGGCGGCGAGAAGCAGCGCGCCGCGATCGCGCGGGCGCTGATCGAGCAGCCGGAGATCCTGCTGGCCGACGAGCCGACCGGCAATGTCGATCCGCCGCTGGCGCGACGCCTGCTGCGGCTGTTCATCGAGCTCAATCGTCTCGGCACCGCCGTGGTGATCGCCACTCACGACCTTGGCCTGATGGAACAGGTCGACGCACGCCGCATGATCCTGGCCGGCGGAAGGCTGGATATCTATGACTGAGCTGTCCGCCGAACATCTTGAGGAACGGGAGCAGGACGCCGAGGCAAGACCGCGTGCCCAGCGCAGGATGGCACCGATCGTGCCGGCACAGAACATCGCCGGCCGGGCGCTGGTGCTGGTCATCGCAATCATGACCTTCCTGTCCTGCCTGACTTTCGGCGCGGTGACGCTGGTGCGCGACACGGCCTCTGTCTGGGAGAACCAGATTTCGCGCGAGGCGACGATCCAGATCAAACCGGTCGACGGCCTCGACATGGAGGCAGCTCTTGCCCAGGCCTCGCAGATCGCCGGCGAATTCCCCGGCGTGAAGGCGACCCGGATCATCGATCGCGAGGCGACCGCGAGGCTCTTGGAACCTTGGCTGGGCTCTGGCCTCAACATTGACGAGCTGCCGGTGCCGCGCCTGATCATCGTCACCATCGACGAGAGCAGCCCGCCTGATTTCGTCGCCATGCGCGCCGCGATCACCCCGAAATTGCCAAGTGCATCGCTCGACGATCACCGCACCTGGGTCGACCGGCTGGTGGCCATGGCCCGCACCACGGTGACCATCGGCATCGCCGTGCTGGCGCTGATGCTGTCGGCGACGGTGCTGACCGTGGTGTTCGCGACGCGCGGCGCCATGGCTGGCAATGGCCATATCATTGAGGTGCTGCATTTCGTCGGCGCCGAGGCGCGCTTCATTGCCCGCGAATTCCGCCGGCATTTCCTGGTCACCGGGATGAAGGGGGCCGCTGCCGGCGGAGCCGCCGCAGTGCTCGTGTTCATCGTCTTTTCCTGGTGGTCGTCGCGCAACATCGCGACGCCGCAGGCCGACCAGGCGACCGCCTTGTTCGGCAATTTCGCCATCGGCTCGGCCGGCTATCTCGGCGTCGTTCTCATGGTGCTGGTGATCGGCGGACTGACGGCCGCGACGTCCCATGCCACTGTTGTCGCCTATCTCAGTGATATCGACGTTCGCCAGCCGGATGCCGGCTAATCCACGTCGCTCGAAAGCAGGACCAGGTCGAAACAGTCAGATCGATACAGACAGGGTGATCACGGATGGAGAATTGGCGTAACGCAAATTGCGTCTTTCAGCTACCCAAGACCGCATTTCAGGATTAACCATATGGCGATGGACGCGCGGGAACCGACCGGAACGGCTGGGCCTATGCCAGTGATGGTTGCCCGTTCGTGTGCCCACGGCGAGCTCAGCCGTCTGAAGGCTGCGTTGCGCGTGTCCGCTCTCTCCCTGCTCATCCTCGCAACATTGTTTGCCGGCGGCTTTGGCTGGTTCGCCAACAAGGTCAGCCATCTGACGACGCCCGCCAATCCGGCCAAGGCCGACGCGATCATCGTTTTGACCGGCGGCCAGTCCCGCCTCGACGCCGCGATGGATCTGCTGGCGTCCGGCAAGGGCGAGCGGCTGTTGATCAGCGGCGTGCATCCTTCCGCCAGCCGCCGCCAACTGCAGGCGGCGATCGGTGGCGACAAGCGACTGTTCTCCTGTTGCGTCGACATCGACCGAGCCGCGTTGGACACGATCGGCAATGCCGAGGAAAGCGCCAAATGGGTGGAGAGCCATGCCTACGGCACGGTGATCCTCGTTACCAACAACTATCATATGCCGCGCAGCCTGCTGGAAATGGGCCGGCTGCTGCATGGCGCCAAGCTCGAGCCCTATCCGGTGGTCAACACCAACCTCGACAATGGCAGTTGGCTGACCAAGCCGCGGGCATTGCGCGTGCTGTTCACCGAATACAACAAATATCTGCTGGCGCTGGCGCGCGGCATCGTGCCGATGAAGCCGACACCCGACGGCATCGCGCTGGCCGAAACTGCGGCCGGCGGCTGAACCATCATTCGCCGGCGGCAGCACCTGCCTCGGCGGCAGTGCCTGAAGTCCCCTTGAGGCGTGCGATCTCCTGTTCAAGGCGCTCGATACGCCTGTCCCGTTCGCTGAGCGCCGCTGCCACGTCAGCCGCCTCGAACCGCTGCGGGATGTGTTGCGCGCAATTGGCATCCCAGGCTGACACCGCGAACAGGATGACCTGCTCGGGGCGGGCCTTGTAGTCCGGTGGCATCAGCCTCGCCGTCAGTTCGGCGTCGCCTTCCACGACCCGCGCGGAGCCCCAGATCTTGATGCGCTGCCGGTGGGCATAGTCGATCAGGAACAGGAAAGCCTGCGGATTGTCGGCCAGGTTGCCCTGCGTGATGAACTGCCTGTTGCCAGAGAAATCCGCAAAGCCGATCGTATGTTGATCCAGCACTTTGAGAAAGCCGGCGGGTCCGCCGCGATGCTGGATATAGGGCTGGCCATCGCCATTGGCCGTCGACAGGAAGACGCTGGTCTGCATCTCGATGAAGGCGGCAAGATCAGGTGTGATGACGGCCTGCCAGCCGCCACGCTCCTCGACGCGAGCATAGGACTGGCGTGACCCCTTGCGAGCCTGGATCGCCTTGACGGTCGGCGTGAAGGCGACGTCGCTGGTGAAAGCGTGAGCATTCATGAAAGCCTCCTTGCCCGGACGATCTTAAAGCCCGAGCTCCGACAATGACGGATGGTCGTCCGGCCGCCGGCCGAGCGGCCAGTGATATTTGCGATCCGCCGCGCCGATCGGCAGGTCATTGATGCTGGCGATGCGCAGACGCATCAGCCCGTGTTCGTCGAATTCCCAGTTCTCGTTGCCATAGCTGCGGAACCATGAGCCACTGTCGTCGTGCCATTCATAGGCGAAGCGCACGGCGATGCGGTTGCCGTGGAAAGCCCAGACCTCCTTGATCAGCCGATAGTCGAGTTCGCGGCTCCATTTGCGCGTCAGGAAAGCCTGGATGGCATCGCGGCCTTGCAGGAACTCGGCGCGGTTGCGCCAGCGGCTATCGGTTGTGTAGGCAAGCGCCACCCGGGCCGGATCGCGCGAATTCCAGGCATCCTCGGCCATGCGCGCCTTCTGCGCGGCGGTCTCGGCTGTGAAGGGCGGTATCGGCGGCCGGCTTTCAGACATGGTAGCTCCTTGCTCGTCGAGGCCTTGCTGCAGCCAGGCCAACCCCGATATAAAGCCTTCCATCCTTCAAATGCAGATGACATATTCGCAATCCGTCCTTCCACTTTCTGGAAGAAGCTATGGATCGTCTCGAAGCCATGTCGCTTTTTGTCGCCGCAGTGGAGGCCGGCAGCCTTTCCGCCGCGGCGCGCCGTTTCGGCATTCCGCTGGCGACGGTCAGCCGCAAGGTTTCCGAACTGGAACGGCATCTGAATACACGCCTCTTGAACCGCTCGACGCGCCGGCTGACGACGACCGATGCCGGCCAGACCTATCTTGCCGCCTGTCGTCGCATTCTCGATGACGTCGGCGAGGCCGAACGCACGGCAGCCGGCGAATACAGCGCTCCGACCGGCGAACTGGCCATCACCGCCCCGGTGGTCTTTGGCCGCCTGCACGTGCTGCCGGTCGTCACCGGCTTTCTCGCGGCCTATCCCGACGTGGACATCCGCCTGACGCTTGCAGATCGCATAACCCAGCTGGTCGAGGACCATTTCGACCTCGCCATTCGGATCGGCCGGTTGCCCGATTCGAGCCTGGTTGCCATTGGCGTCGGCTCGATCCGCCGCGTCGTTTGCGCGAGCCCGGCCTATCTCGCCGAACATGGCACGCCGACGACCCCGCAGGATCTGGAAACACACAGTTGCATCACTTTCGAGGGACTTGCCTCCGCCGCCACCTGGACCTTCACCAAGGGCAAGGTGGAAGTCCCGGTCCAGGTCCGCTCGCGGCTTCAGGTCAACACCGCCGAAGCCGCCATCGACGCGGCGATTGCCGGTGTCGGGCTGACCAAGGTGCTTTCCTACCAGATCGAGGCCGCGCTGCGGTCAGGCACGCTGCTCGTCCTTCTGCAGGAGTTCGAGCCTGAGCCATGGCCGGTAAGCCTGGTGCATGCGGGCCACGGTCTACTGCCGGTCAAACTGCGTGCTTTTCTCGATTTTGCCGCCCCGCGCCTGAGGGAGCGGCTGGCGCGACTGGTGTAGCGGAACCGGGCTGCCTGCCGAACGGCGCTCGTTCTTCTTTGCCGGTCAGAGCGGCTTGCGGCCATTTCCTTTTTGCCTGCGCTTGGTGTAACCAACGCACACCTCCTCACCGGGCCTCCCGCATGCTCTATATCCGATCGCTGGCGTTCAACTTCGTCTTCTACGTCAATCTGATCGTCCAGATGATCCTCTGGACCCCCTACTATTTCCTGTCGCCCCGCCACCGCGCCTGGTTCGTGCCGAAATTCTGGTCGCGCACCTGCATGTGGCTCTATGACAAGATTGCCGGCACCAGCAACGACATCACCGGCCAGGAAAACCTGCCCGAAGGCTCCTTCATCCTGGCGCCCAAGCACCAGTCTTTCTGGGATGCCATCGCCTTCTTCCCTTTCCTGCAGGACCCGCTCTACATCCTCAAGCGCGAGCTGACCTGGATCCCGTTCTTCGGCTGGTACATCATGAAGATGCGCATGATCCCGGTCGACCGCGGCAGCCGCTCGAAGGCGTTGAAGGCGGTGGTCGCCGCCACCAAGGAGGAAATGGCGCGCAACCCACGCCAGCTGATCATCTACCCCGAGGGGACGCGCCGCGCGCCGGGCGACGAGCCGGCCTACAAATACGGCATCGTTGAAATCTACTCGCAGCTTGGCGTTCCGGTGGTGCCGGTCGCCCATGTTGCCGGTCTCTACTGGCCGCGCCGCAAATTCCTGCGCTACCCCGGCACGATCAAGGCGCGGTTCCTGCCGCCGATCCCGCCCGGCTTGAACAAGGACGAATTCATGGCCCGGCTGATCGGTGAGACGGAGGCTGCCTGCGACCAGCTTCTCATCGAGGCATCCCGCGCACCCAACCCGCCGGCCTTTCCGCCAACGGCAATGAAGCGGCTGCGGGAACTCGGCGCGAAAGCTTGAAAGGCTCGCGAGTCGACACTTAGCAGACCATGGCCAGCGCGGTGGTCAACACCAGCGTCGCGGCGAAGACCAGGTTGATGATCCGCGACGCGGCCGGCCTGCGCAGGAAGCGCGCGAACGCCGCGCCCGCGACGAGCCACAAGGCATGGATGGCAACAATCATCACGGCGAGAACAGTCAGTTTGGGCCACATGCCGATATCGCCGGCCGACGAGGCGCCGGCGAACACGGCGGCGATCGCCACATAGGCTTTTGGGTTGGCGACAGCCAAGAGAAACCCAGCCAGCCATGTTGGGCGCGAAGCCTCTCGGGCGCGCGCCGCCAGTGGCGGAGCGGTGGCGATCCTGAACGCGAGATAGAGGATGTAGGCCGCGGACGCGCCAGCCAGCACCGGCGCCAGCTTCGGCATCGAGGCAAGCACCGCCACCACCCCGGTTGCCACCACCAGAAGCACGGCAATCGTGCCCAGGATGATCCCGCAGGCATAGCGCAGCGAGTGGCGCAGACCGAAGGCAGCGCCAACGGCGGTGACGCTTATCGTTGCCGGCCCCGGGCTGCCCATGACGACGGTGGCGGCAAGCACCAGCCCGAGCAATTGGCGCCAAAGATCCGGCTGCGAAAGAAGCGGCTCAGTCATCTCATCCTCTGCCTTGCCACGTGCGAAGGACGGTATGGCAAGGCAAGAGGGCAGTCTTGGACGTTCGTGCGTGCAGCGGCCGAAGGAACTTTCAGCCGCTCGCTCTGTCCAGTTCGGCCATGTCGTCTGCGGTCAACTTCAGCGACACCGCCTTGATCAGGCTGTCCATCTGCTCAGGCTTTGTGGCGCTGGCGATCGGCGCGGTGACCCCTGGCCGCGCGATAACCCAGGCAAGCGCCACCTCCGCCTGCTTTGCCGAATGCCTGGCCGACACGGCATCGAGTGCTGCGAGGATGCGCGCGCCGCGCGCATTGAGGTAGTCTTTCACCCCGCCGCCGCGCGGGCTTTGACCGAGATCGGCCTCATTGCGGTACTTGCCGCTGAGGAAGCCCTTGGCCAGGCTGAAATAGGTGATGACGCCGATATCCTCAGCCGCGCACAGATCGCGCAACGGCCCGTCGAAGGAGGAGCGATCGTAGAGATTGTATTCCGGCTGCAGCACCTCGTAGCGTGGCAGGCTGCGCAGGCTCGCCACATCGAGTGCCGCGCGCAACTGGCCGGCGTCGAGGTTCGAGCAGCCAGCATAGCGGATCTTGCCCTTGGCGAGGAGCTTCTCGTAGGCGCCAAGGGTTTCCTCATAGGGCGTGGCCGGATCCGGCCAGTGCGACAGATAGAGGTCGATGACGTCGGTCTGCAGCCGCTTCAGCGACGCGTCGACGGCCTTTTCGATATAGGCGGCGGACAGGTCCTTGTGGCCCTGCCCCATATCCGAGCCGACCTTGGTGACCACCACGACTTGATCGCGATTGCCGCGGTCCTTCATCCACTTGCCGATGATGGTTTCCGATTCGCCGCCCTTGTGGCCCGACACCCAGCGCGAATAGGCGTCGGCCGTATCGACGGCGTTCAGGCCGGCGCCGACGAAGCGGTCGAGCAGGTCGAATGAAGTTTTCTCGTCGGCGGTCCAGCCGAAGACGTTGCCGCCCAGAACCAGCGGCGCGATGGAAAGGTCGGTGCGACCGAGACGGCGTTTCTGCAAGGCGTATCTCCGGGGTGATTGGTGGTGGGCGAATGCTGCCCAATGAGGCTCGGACCCTAACCTAGGTCCCGCAATGTCGAGGTCAAAGGCCTGGCCGCCTTTTCCGCAGAGCCAGCACTTCACAAAGGCGCGATGCCGCTTCTTCCAGCCAGTCGCGGATTCCAAAGCCTGCGCCTCGCAGACAGGTCGCTTACTGGTTCTGACGCCGGTATTCACCAGGCGGCAGGCCCACCGCGCGGGCGAACAGCCGGCTGAAGGAGGCAGCATCCCGATAGCCGACCTGATAGCAAACTTCGAGAACACCAAGCCTGGTGCTTTCCAGCAGGGTTTTCGCCGCTTCGATGCGCTGATCCTGAATCCAGCGCCCGGGCGTCGTATGCAATTCCTCGGAGAACCGACGGGCAAGCGTCCTTGGCGTCTGCCCCAGCTCCTTGCCAAGAAAAGCAAGGTCCAGCCGCCGCAGCTGGCTGTTAGACAGCGCTTCGATCCGGTCGCGGAACGGCGCGGGCACAGGCTGGTCCGGCAGCGGAAACTCATAAGGCGTCTGCACCTGCCGTGACGGCGGCAGCACCAGGAGCTTGCGCACAAGGCGTTCTTCCTCGGCAAAGCCGAGATCCCTGAGCAGGGCCCGGCCAAGTTCGAGGCCGGAAAAGCCGCCGCCGCAAGTGTAGATGCGCCCCTCCTGGACAAGGACGCGGGAGGCGTCCCAACGCACCTTCGGAAAGCGGCGACGCGCATCCGTCTTCAGCCACCACGAGATCGTCGCCCGCTTGCCATCGAGAAGGCCGGCCTCGGCGAGGAAGTAGCCGGCACCGCAATGCCCGGCAATGATGGCGTTCTCGCGCTGCGCCCTGGCGATTATCGGCACGGCATGGCGACCCTCTTCCTCCAGCGCGGCAGTCAGCTGCGGTATCTGCACGCCGGGCATGGCAAGCAGGATCAGCGCGTCCATCCGTCTGGATGGCTCGCGCTTCGTCTGAAAGGAAATCCCGGGCGTGGTGGCGGCATCTGGTTGCCGTGCCACGAATTCGAAGGAGATCATTTGCTCGCCGCGGATGGTGTTCACCATGTCGAACATCTCGACAAGGGTCGCGGCGACCGCCGAATAGAAGGTCGACGGCAACCAGATCACCACGTGGACAGGGCTCATCGCATCTCTTTCGACAGATTCTGCAGTACGGCAAGTTTGGCAGTTTTAGCACATAGATTGTCAAATCTGCCAATTCGGATTTTTTGGCTGCCGTCCTAGCTTCCCGGCATCGTCGGCGCGGCTGTCGCGCCGGAGCTTGCCATTGGAGGCTGAAATGAAGGCAATCGTGTTCGATGGAATCGGCTCGCCGCGGGATGTGCTCTATCTCGACGACATTCCCGTCCCGCAGATCGGCGACAATGAGGTGCTGGTCAGGATGGTGTCGGCATCGATCAACCCGGGCGATTTCCTGTTCATCGAAAACCTCTACCCCGAACCGAAGAAGCCGCTCTTTCCACGCCAGGTCGCGGGAAACCATGGCGCCGGCATCGTCGAGCGGGTGGGCGCCAACGTCGCCCTGCAACCCGGCACACTGGTTGCGTTCAGCTACTACAACAGCTGGGCCGAATATGCCGCCGTACCGGCCGAATGGCTGATCCCGTTGCCGGCGGACTATCCGCTTGAACGCGCCGGACAGATGGTCAACCCGATTACGGCGTGGGACCTGCTGGAAGATTCCCGCGTCCAGCCGGGCCAGTGGCTGGCCGTTACGGCGGGCTATTCGTCGGTATCCACAATGGTCATGCAATTTGCCCAACGGCGCGGCATCAATGTTCTGTCGGTGGTGCGGCGCACCCATGACGGGCTGGACCTGAGAACGCTCGGCGCAGCCGCCATCCTCGATCTATCGAACCTCAAGGCCGGAGTCCGGGAAACGGTTCTGGATATGACCGGAGGCGCGCGACTGAGCGGTATCGTCGACAATGTCGGCGGGCCTGTCAGCGGCGAACTGATCCGCAGCCTCGCGCTCGGCGGCCAGATGGTCATCAATGGCGGCATGAGCCCGGAACGCTACGAGCTGCACAATTTCGACGTGCTGCTCAGCGGCCTCGAAATCAGGGCCAATATCTATCGCTACTTCTTCTCGCCACCGGTCGAAGCCGACGGCCCGATCCTGCGCAAGATCATCGATGTCTTCGGCCGACCGGATTTCCATGTTCCGGTCGGCGGGCTTCATCCGCTGGCCTCGTTCAAGCTCGCCGTCGCCGACAGCCTGGACCGCGCCGATCTCGGAAAGCAGATTTTCGCTATGTAGCAGCCGCACGTCGTTCCTTAGAGCTCGATTCGCTTAGCCACGTCCTCCAGCCAGTGGTCGCTTATCCCCAGCGCTTCAAGGTGCTCCAGCGTGCTGAGCACATAGTCCTCGTTGTTGCCGGACTGGCCGACCGCGCCCCGCACCACGGCCGCCGCGTCCGCCGCGTCAAGCGCGCCGGCATATTGCTCGTGCTGGCGGTCGACGATGTAGGCCACGGCTTCGACCGTGCCGCCACCGTCGAGGCGAACCTTGAGCGTGCGTTCGAGATAGACGTTGGTTACCAGCTCGCGCTCGCGCAGATAGGCGATCACCTCGTCGCGCAATTCGCCGGGCACGCGGAACGCCAGGCCGACGCAGGAGCCGCCACGGTCGAGGCCGAGCACCAGCCCCGGTCGTTCGCGCGTGCCGCGATGCACGAAGGAATAGACGCACAGCGAGCGCCGGTAGCCGTGCAGGCGCGCGCGCTGTGTCTCGACATGCGCGAAACCCGGCCGCCAGATCAGCGATCCATAGCCAAACACCCAAAAATCGCCCATATCGCCGCGCCTGATTGCAAAGAATGGCAACACCGCACCGGAACCGGTGTTTTTCCGTCCGCCTCTGTCTACCTATTGTTGTCGGAATCGAGAGTCCGCCTACAACATCCATGCGTTAACGAGAGCCAAAGCATGACGTCAAGTGACGAACACCAACCGAAACGCCGACGCGGCCTGTTGTGGCTTGTGGCGTTCGTCGTCGTGCTGTTCGCGATCTACAGCGGCGGCTGGTTCTACCTGGCCGGACGGGTCAAGAGCGAAGCCGACCGCGCGGTGGCCACGCTCAACAAGAATGGCGTCGAGGCCGGCTGCGCCAATCTCCAGGTCAGCGGCTATCCCCTGAGCTTTGCCATCTCCTGCGACAACCTCGCCTATGAGGACGATGCCAGGAACATCGCCGCCTCGGCCGGCAGCTTCAATGCCATCGCCCAGATCACCCAGCCTCTGTCGCCGGTTGCCGATCTGCGCGGTCCGCTGAGGACCTCCGTTCCGGGTATGGTGCCGCTGTGGATCGACTGGGACAATCTGCAGGCCAACGTCAAACTGTCATGGCCGCTGCCACGGCGGATCTCGCTGCAGGCAGACGGTCTGTCCGGCCAGACCGACCCGGCCGACGACACCGATCCGGTCCAACTGTTCAGCGCCGGCAAGGCGGACGGCCAATTGCAGCCGAACGGTAGGGATATCGACTATCTCGGCAACTTCCGCGATCTCGAGATCGATTCCGAAGCGATCGGTGGGCGCGTGCTGCCGGCGCTCGACGCCAGCGGCGACGTGACGCTGAAGAACGGCGTCGCGCTGATCGGCACGCAAGTGAAGAGCCTGCGCGGCCAGGCGATCGAGATCCGCAACCTCGACCTGTCGTCGGGGACGGCGCGCATCACTGTGTCCGGACCGCTGTCGGTCGATGCCGAAGGCCTGATCGACGCCGACCTGATGATCCGGCTGAAGGATCCGAAAGCCGTGGCGGCCATCCTCGGCGCCGCCATCCCCGAGCAGAAAAGTCAGATCGAACAAGGCTTTGGTGCCTTGGCGCTGCTCGGCAGCGAACCGTCGATGCCGCTGAAGGTGGTCAAAGGCAAGGCCTCGCTCGGCTTCATCCCGCTGGGCGAGATCAAGCCGGTTGAATAGTGCATGTCGCCCAGAGTACGCAGCGGTTTTGGCACAACGACATGCATCAGGCAGAGACTTGAAGTGCGCCGCATGAGTCCCTCGAAATGAACCACCCCGTGAGGCTCTTGAGTGTCGGCGCCCTGACGCTGGACACCATCTTGCGGGTCGAGACGCTGCCCCTCCATCAGGGCAAGTTCATCGCTTCCGACGGCGTCCAGATCGCCTCGGGCATGGCGACCAGTGCGGCCTGCGCGGCGCATCGTCTGGGGGCAAAGGTGTCGCTGTGGGCGAGCGCCGGGGACGATCCGGTCGGCGATCATCTCGTTGCCGCCATCGAAGCCGAGGGTGTCGATTGCGCCTATGTCCGCCGCGTCAATGGCGCTCGCTCGGCACTGGCCTCGATCCTGGTCGACGCGCATGGCGAGCGAATCATCGTACCTTTCTACGACAGGCTCGCCCAGGCCGATCCCGGTGCTCTGCCGGCCGCCGACCTCACCGCATTCGATGCCGTGCTGGTCGATGTCCGCTGGCCGAGTGCGGCAGCTCTTGCCCTGGAGGCGGCGCGCGCCATTGGCCGGCCGGCGATCCTCGATGCCGATACCGCGCCGAGGGATGTGCTGGAGCAACTGCTGCCGCTGGCATCCCATGTCGTCGCCTCTGAGCCGGCGGCGCGCATTCTGTGCGGGGCGGAACTGGATCCGCGCCAAGCCTGCGAGGTGCTTGCCCGGCGCAGCGATGCATTTGTCGCGGTCACCGGCGGCGCGGCAGGAACCTGGTGGTTCGATCGAATGACGGGATCGTCCCGCCATGTCGCGGCGCCGAAGATCAAGGCGGTCGACACCTTGGCGGCCGGCGATGTCTTTCACGGCGCGTTTGCCGTCGGGCTGGCGGAAGCAATGCCGGTCGAGCTGGCGCTGCGTTTTGCCAGTGCGGCCGCCGCACTCAAATGCCAGCGCTTCGGCGGCAGGTTGGGTGCGCCGAACCGCGCCGAGACGCTGGCGATGATGGCGAACCACTGGCCAGCAGGCTAGCCTGGATCGGGCAGCTAGCTCTTCGCAGGATGCTCGACCGCCTGACGGCCAAAATCGGGCACGTCGATGTCCTGGCCGGCCTCGATGATCGAGCGGCGAACCGCACGGGTGCGGGTGAACAGATCGAAGAGTTTTTCGCCGTCGCCCCAACGGATCGCGCGCTGGAGCGAGGCCAAGTCTTCCGAGAACCGCGCCAGCATTTCAAGAATCGCGTCCTTGTTGTGCAGGCACACGTCGCGCCACATGGTCGGGTCGGAGGCGGCAAGACGGGTAAAATCGCGAAAACCCGAGGCCGAATATTTGATCACTTCGGACTTGGTCACCGATTGCAGGTCGTCCGCGGTGCCGACGATGTTGTAGGCGATGATGTGCGGCAGGTGCGAGACGATGGCCAGCGTCATGTCGTGATGCTGTGGGTCCATCGTGTCGATGTTGGCGCCGCAGCGGCGCCAGAATTCCGACAGCCGTTCCAGCGCCTCCGGGTCGGTGTCGGGCAGCGGGGTGAAGATGCACCAGCGATTGTCGAACAGATCGGCGAAACCGGCATCGGGACCAGACTTTTCCGTGCCTGCCAGCGGATGACCGGGTATGAAATGGACACCATCAGGCACATAGGGCTGCATCTGGGCGATGACCGATGCCTTGGTCGAGCCGACATCGGTGAGGATGGCGCCTTTCTTCAGCGTCGGCGCGATTTCCTCGGCCACTGCGCCGGACGAGCCGACCGGCACCGAGACGATGACCAGATCGGCATCGCGGACCGCTTCTTTGGCATCGGCGGTGTAGGAATCGCCGAGCCCAAGCTCCTCCGCCCGCGCCAGCGTCGCGGCACTGCGTGTCGAGATGGCGACGTGACGGGCCAGGCCCTCGCGGCGGATGACACGGGCCAGCGACGAGCCGATCAGGCCGATGCCGACAAGCGCGATCTTTTCAAACATCGGTGATGTCATGGTGTTCTAGCTTTTCAGGAATGTCGTGAGAGCGGCGACAACGCCACGATTGGCTTCTTCGGTGCCGATGGTCATCCGTAGCGCGTTGGGAAAGCCGTAGCCGGAAACGCGCCGCAAGATATAGCCACGCGCCGTCAGATAGTCGTCCGCCGCCGCCGCCGAATGTTTCTGGTCGTCGGGAAAATGGATCAGGATGAAATTGCCGACGCTTGGCGTTACCCGCAGCCCGAGCTTGCTCAATTCCTCGCTCAACCAGGTGAGCCAGGTCTCGTTATGCATCACGCTGCGTTGGACGTGATCGCGGTCACGGATTGCGGCGATGCCGGCCTCGATCGCCGTGGCATTGACGTTGAAAGGGCCACGCACGCGGTTGATGGCGTCGACGATGTGCATCGGCGCGTACATCCAGCCGATCCGCGCCCCGCCCAGACCGATCTTGGAGAAGGTGCGGGTCATCACCACGTTCTCGGCACCGCCGACCAGTTCGATGCCGGCCTCATAATCGTTGCGGCGGACATATTCGGCGTAGGCCGCGTCGAGGACCAGAAGCACATGCCTGGGCAGGCCGGCATGCAGACGGCGCACCTCCTGGAACGGCACATAGGTGCCGGTCGGGTTGTTGGGATTGGCAAGGAAGACGATCTTCGTACGCGGTGTGACGGCGGCCAGCATCGCATCGATGTCGGCGCGCTCGTCGGTCTCCTTGACCTCGACCGGAGTGGCGCCGGCTGACTGGATGTAGATCTTGTAGACCATGAAGGCGTGTTCGGTGAAAATCGCCTCGTCGCCGGGCGCGAGATAGGTCTGCGCCAGCAGGCCGAGAATTTCGTCGGAGCCGTTGGAGCAGATGATGTTCTGCGGGTTGAGGCCATGCACCTCGGCGATCGCTTCACGCAGCCGCCTGGCGGTGCCGTCGGGATAGACGTCGAGCTTTCCAGCAATCTCTCGCGCCGCCTCGATCGCCTTCGGCGACGGACCGAGCGGATTCTCGTTCGACGACAGCTTGTAGACTTTGGCGACGCCGGCGGGCGCCGTGCTCTTGCCCGGCACATAGGCGTCGATGTCCATGATGCCCGCGCGCGGGGTTGGACGTGCCTTGTCCGGTGTCTGGCTCATGTCATAAAAATCCGTCGAGAACGCTTCCGCGGGGAAGCCGCAGCGGAAATACAAGCCATGGTCGGCAATGTCGAGAGGTGCAGTTGTGCCGGCCGCCGGCATTGACGGCGTGGCGGGCGAGTTCTAGAAGAACGCTGACAGTTCCGTGGTGATTTGGCCGGTCGGCTTGCAGCCACGTTAAACAACTTGCTAAAGGGCCGTTTGCATCCTGTAACCGGCTTTGCGACCGCAATGCCGGTTTTTTGTTGTCCGCGCCGGCCGGACGCCGCATCGGCATCGATCGTCGAAAAGCACGGTGCGTGGATTCAAAGTGTGAGATGGATGATATGGCCGCTCTGCGCGCTGGAAAAACCAACAACGAGGCCGACCAACCGTCGAGCCCGGTCTTGCGTTTTGGACCCGACAAGCCACTCAAGCTCGATGCCGGCACCCTGCTGTCGCCGTTCCAGATCGCTTACCAGACCTACGGCACGCTGAACGACGCCCGCTCCAACGCCATCCTCGTCTGCCATGCGCTGACCGGCGACCAGCACGTCGCAAGCACCAATCCGGTGACCGGCAAGCCGGGCTGGTGGGAGGTGCTGATCGGCCCCGGCAAGATCATCGACACCAACCGCTTCTTCGTCATCTGCTCCAACGTGATCGGCGGTTGTCTGGGCTCCACCGGCCCGGCCTCGACCAACCCCGCCACCGGCAAGCCCTATGGGCTCGACCTGCCGATCATCACCATCCGCGACATGGTGCGGGCGCAGCAGATGCTGATCGACCATTTCGGCATTGAAAAACTGTTTTGCGTGCTCGGCGGCTCGATGGGCGGCATGCAGGTGCTGGAATGGGCGTCGAGCTATCCGGAGCGCGTCTTCTCGGCACTGCCGATTGCCACCGGCGCGCGCCATTCCTCGCAGAACATCGCCTTCCATGAGGTCGGCCGGCAAGCCGTGATGGCCGATCCGGACTGGCACGGTGGCAAATATTTCGAGCACGGCAAACGCCCGGAAAAGGGGTTGGCGGTGGCGCGCATGGCGGCCCACATCACCTATCTGTCCGAAGCCGCCCTGCACCGGAAATTCGGCCGCAATCTGCAGGATCGCGAAGCGCTGACCTTCGGTTTCGACGCCGACTTCCAGATCGAAAGTTATCTGCGCCACCAGGGCATGACCTTCGTCGACCGTTTCGATGCCAATTCCTACCTCTACATGACGCGCTCGATGGACTATTTCGATCTCGCCGCCGACCATGGCGGCCGGCTGGCGGATGCCTTTGCCGGCACCAAAACCCGCTTCTGCCTGGTGTCCTTCACCTCGGATTGGCTGTTTCCGACCGAAGAGAGCCGCTCGATCGTGCACGCGCTCAACGCAGCCGGCGCGTCGGTATCCTTCGTCGAGATCGAGACCGACCGTGGCCACGATGCCTTCCTGCTCGACGAGCCTGAACTGTTTGCCGCCATCAATGGCTTCATCGGCTCGGCAGCACGGGCGAGAGGGCTCAGCGCATGACCCTGCAAAGTTGCAGACTTTTCGGATCAGGATCATGCACCAGGCAGGAGGCGAAATCGTGAGCGTCAACCGCGACCAGCGCGTCGACCTCGAGGTCGTCGCCAACCTCATCCCGCCGCAATCCCGCGTGCTCGATGTCGGCTCGGGCGATGGCTCGCTGCTCGAATTGCTGCAGGACACCAAGCAGGTCGACGGCCGCGGACTTGAGCTGTCGCAGCGTGGCGTTAACGAATGCGTGGCGCGCGGTCTGTCGGTCATCCAGGGTGATGCCGACAAGGATCTCGAATTCTATCCTGACAAGGGTTTTGATTTCGTCGTCCTGTCGCAGACCCTGCAGGCCACCCGCAACCCGAAGCTGGTTCTCGACGAACTGCTTAGGATCGGCAACCGCGCCATCGTGTCCTTCCCCAACTTCGGCCATTGGCGGGTGCGCATGTCGCTGTTCCTCAATGGCCGCATGCCGGTGACCAAGGACCTGCCCTATTCCTGGTACGACACGCCCAACATCCATTTCTGCACCATCCGCGACTTCGTCAACCTGTGCGACGAGCTTGGCGCGACAGTGGAGAAAGCAACCGCACTCGACGCCAATGGACAGAAGATTGGCCTGTCGATGCCGTGGTGGTTTTGGAACTTCTTCGGCCAACAGGCGGTGTTCTTGCTGAGACGGTAGTTACGAAAACGCGAAGTTGAGTTGTTCCACCAATAGACTACTTCAGGACATCGGTGGCCTTATGCGGATGTTCGACGCCCTCGGCGAACACAACATCCGATTGCGAATTGTCAGTCCGCAGCGTCAGGATCGCCTGGTAGGCGGGCGAATTGTACCAACCGCGTGCATGCTGCCTGTCGGGAAATTCTATGACGATCAGGTGGCCGGGCCAGTCGTTCTCGATCACCTCCACATCGCCGCCATGGACCAGAAAACGGCCGCTGAAAGGTTCCAGCGTGGCATCGATCTTCTGCAGATATTCGACAATCTGCGGACCCATCCGGGCTTGGCGCATATGGGCAACGGCGTAAGCAGTCATGACTGTACTCCCTCTGCAACCGAGGCCGACCAACCGGTCTCGCAACGGCAATCTGTCCAAATACCAGCCGCGATGCGATTACGTCCGACGTAATGGAATGCATGCGATTCGCTATCGATGCGTCGTCGTTGCAGCGAGGCGATTTGCAAGCATATCGCGCCGCAATAGTGTTGCAGTTGAAGCGCTAGACTTGGAAATCGTCATTTCACGCGCATCGAGCAGCAGCACAATGGGGTGACACGGACGCCTGTTTTCTGTAGCCTCATCCTCTATACGAGGGAATATGGAAGGGAGTCCGATCCATTTGACCGTCCTGAAGATCGAAAGACCTGGCAGGAAGCGCATTTTTCGTGCTGGAACGGCTGACGCTATATGACCGGGAACACAGAGCACGCTCCTCTCATCACGGTGATCACGCCGACCCACAACAGGCGGGAAGCGGTATTACGCGCTGTCGAAAGCGTACTTTCCCAGAGCATGTCGAAGTTCGAGCATATCGTCATCGACGATGGCTCGACGGATGGAACCGCGGCAGCGCTGGCCGGCATTCGCGATCCGCGACTGATCTATGTCGGCGCGAAATGGCGAGGGGCCAATGCCGCCAGGAATGCGGGCATCGAGAGAGCGCGAGCACCCATCGTGACGTTCCTCGATTCCGACGACGTCTATCTGCCGCACAGGCTTGAACAGACCCTGACCTGGTTCGATGCCGATCCGGCTCTCGAAGTGCTGATCAGCTCCTACGTCTCCCTGAAGGGCGGACGCGCCACCAATTGCATCAATCGCGATGCATTCCTCAATCCGGGCACGCTGGAGCGGACGCTGGTCGCGGAGACGATCTTGATCGCGGGATCGGCGATAACAGCGCGCCGCGAGGCCTTGCTGGCCATCGGCGGCTACGACAGCGACATCGCCCGGATGCAGGATCGGGAGTTGCTGCTCCGCCTTGCCCGGCGCTTCGGTGCGCAGTTGTCCCAGAACATCGACTGGACGAAGCACAATTCGGAGAATTCGATTTCGCGACGTCGCCGCGGCTATGTCGAAGCCTATGCGAACCTGATGCGCAAACACCCGAATATTGCCCGCTCCTACCCACATATTCCGCCCTACATGATCACGCGGCAGATCATTTCCGATATTCTGAAGTGTCGGATCCCGGAAGCCTTCTCGGGCTACATGGCCAACCGTTCGTCGAAAGATCTTGGCTATTCGCTGCCCGAACTGATCAACGGCTATGTCTATGGCCGGCGTTGGCGCCGCGACCTCCACGATGAGATTCGGCAGAAGTTCGGCGCCCGGCCGGCCTGAGGCCCGTCGTCGCAGCAGAGCTCATCGGTCGAGCTCGGGAAAATACGGATCGGATAAGAACCGCCTGTCCCGCTCGCCTTGCAGGCAATCGACAGGCGCGGCAGCATCGACGGGGATGGTCCTGGTCTTCTCCTGAATGCCGCTGACCTCCAGGATCAGCTTGCGGCGGATGGCTGTCGAAAACTCGACGGCCGCATAGATCGGCAGCACGAAGGAACCAGGCCCTCCAGTCACGCACTGCGCATAATACTGGTCGAGATGGCTGAAGGTCGGCGACGGGTTGATCAGGATCGGCAGGCCGTTGACGACGATGCCTTTGGCGATTGCCGCATCACGCGTCGTGGTGACCGGCGGCCCGATATTGTTGGGGCCATCGCCGGAAATATCGATGACGCTGCGTTCGCCCTCGAAAGAAGTGCGGTCGAACAGCTCGGTCCCGAAAGCCAGCGCACCGGAAATCGAGGTACCGCGGAAGCTGCGGAACGGACGCGCCGCGACCTTTTCGGCAAAGCTGTTGGCGGTCTCTGCGCTGTCGATGATCTGCCAGTCGATGATCGCGTCATCACGCACCGTGCCGGCCCATTCGAAATAGGCAAGCGCAATGCGGCCGGTATTGCCGGCGCGGACAGCCTGGATGAAATCGGGATGCCGCAACGCCTCGACATAGCCGGCGCGCTGCAGGGCGAACTCCTTTTCGTCCATCGACAGCGAAATATCGACCGCCAGCACCAGCTCGACGTCGACCGCCAGGCCATCCGGCGGCGAGGCGATGGGAGCGGCCTGGGCGCAGGCAAGGCAGGCAAGCAAGCGCAGAGCATCAAGCATGGCCGACGCCAGGGTTGTTTCTCCGGGGAAGCTTCCCTCGCGATCACGGCAAAATAAAGCTGGAGCCGGTAGCCCGGGAAAACAGCCTACTTCTTGCGGCGGGCGCCAGCCGGCGGCGGGTCGATGGCGCCGGCCCTGACCCGGACAGGTTTCAGGGCCGGTGCGTCGGCATCCTTGACGATCGTCAACGCGCGCGGAAAGAAATGATTGTTGTGCTGGCCGCGTCCGATGTTGAGAAACGCGGTCCCGGGCAAACGCTTCTCCAGCATCGACAGCACGCGTCGCAACGAGGGTCCGTCGAACGCGTCCATGGCTTCGTCGATGATCACCCATTTCGGCTGCCGCAAGGCGAGCCTGGCAAAGGCCAGCGAACGCTGTTCGTCATCGGCCAGCTCATGCTCCCAGCGCGCGCTACGATCGAGTGAGGATGACAGCCGTCCAAGCCCGACCTCGGCAAGCACCGCCGAAATGTCGGCGTCATTCGCCGGCGCAGTTCCGTTCGGGTGATCGAGAACCTCGCGCAACGTACCGGCCGGGAAATACGGGACGCGCGGCACGAATATGGGGGTCTCTCCCGCCGGCAGGCCGATCCGTCCGCTCCCCCATGGCCACAGGCCGGCAATGGCGCGGAAGAACAACGTCTTGCCGGCGCCCGGATCGCCGGTGATCATGACGCGCTCGCCGTGGCGGATTTCGACATGCTGGTCGGCGAGCCTGGTGCAGCCGTCCCGCGAGGCCACTTCGAGCTTCTCGAAAGTCAGGCTGCCATTGGCGTTTTCGCCGAAGGCAATGCGCCTTTCCTTGTCGTGCAGCACATCGGTTTCATCGAGCGCGATGCGGAAGTCGGCGACGCGCATCAGCGTGGCGCGCCAGTCGGCAATGCCGCCGATATTGTTGATGAACCAGCGCAGGGAAGAGTGGACCTGGTTGAAGGCACCGACCGCCATCATCAGCCCGCCAAAGCTGATATCGCCCGAGAAATAGACCGGCGAAGCGACCAGGATGGGTGCCACGACGGTGATCCAGCCATAGGTGTCGGTCACCCAGGACAGGTTGATCTGGGCGCTGTAGATGCGCCGCATGGCGCCCAGCACCGTATCAAGGTCGAACCCGAGCCGTCGCCTGGCGTCGGCCTCGCCATGGTACAGCGCAATGGCATCGACATTCTCGTTGACGCGCACCATCGACGAGCGCAGCTCCGCTTCCCGCGTGTAGCGGTCGCTGTTGAGGCGGATGAGCGGCCGTCCGACCAGCCAGCTCAGCCATGAGGCGGTGCCGGCATAAAGGATGGCGGCCCAGACCATGTAGCCCGGGATGGCCAGCGAGGTGCCGCCGATATGGAACACGAAGCCCGAAGACAACTGCCACAACACGCCGACGAAGGACACCAGCAGGATGCATGACTGCAGCAACCCAACGCCGAGATCGGTCGACAGGTCCGACAGGTGGGCGGCATCCTGCTGCATGCGCTGGTCGGGATTGACACCGATGGCGCCGGCATTGGCCAGCCGGAAGGCGCGCGCCGGCCGCATCCATTGGTCGATCAGATCCACCGTCAACGCCTCGCGCAGCTTCAGCCTGATCATCTGGTTGAGCCAGGTCTGGCCGATATTGAGCACCAGAAGCCCACCGGCGATTGCCGCAAAGACGAGAAGCTGGTGCAGGAAGGCGGCCATGTCACGGCGCGCAAGCGCATCGTAGAAAGGCTGATTCCAGCGGTTGAGCAGGACCTGGCCGATCGACGTTGCGATGATGACGGCCATGATGCCAACCGACATCCAGAGCAGTGTCTTGCGAACCGGCGATCCTCTCAGCGCCTGCCTGATCGTCGCCACCTGATCGCGCAGGCTGCTGGCTTCGACCGCCACGGCAACCGGCTGAACGGTGACGGCATTGTACGGTTGATCAGCCATACCCGAGGTCCTTGCGTTCAATGACAGTGCTGACACCGGATGGAGATACTTGAAGGCATCCGTCGTTCAAATGGGACGCGAGCCCACTTGCGACAGATAGGTAGGGAAAAGACCCCGGACGTTCTTGCCGCGATCACGAAGCCGTCACCTGTGCAGCCGATGGCCTGGCATCCCCGGCCTCAGTGAGACGGCCGAGCCGGGTGGCGCCATGTGGCGACAGCACCGGCACGAAGACGCGGCGCGAGCCGCGCTGGGCGGCTGGCACGCCTTGATAGAGCCGCTTCTGCGCCTCGACGACGATGACGCCGGAAAAGATCGGCCACAGCCGCCGGCCGACGCGTTCCAGCACATTGTGGAAGCGCATCATGAAGCGCCGCCGCGACGGCGGAAAGAACAGCGCGTCGGACCAGGACGCAGGCGTGAAATTCGTCTCGCGCAGCAGTTCCGTGAGCTGGCCGCGCGAGAAAGGCCGGCCATTGCCGAACGGCGTATGTTCGAAGCGCGCCCAGACGCCGCGCCGGTTGGGCACGACGATGACCACGCGTCCCGCCGGCGACAGCACCCGCCAGATCTCGTTGAGCGTTTCGCGCGGATTTTCGACATGTTCGAGCGAATGGACGAGCAGCATGCGGTCGATGCAGGAATCGACCAGCGGCAGCTCCTCGTCGAAGACCAATGCCGTCGCCGTCGGCCCCGTCGCCGGCCACACCACGGCACCTTGTGTTGCCGGCATGAAGGCGAAGACCCGCTCGGCATCGGTGCCGAAGCGCTCCAGCCACGGCAAGGTGTAGCCAAGGCCAACCAGCCGCTCGTTGGGTACGGCAGCCCAGATCGATGACAACGCCATGGTGATCGAGCGCTCGGCGAACCGGCCGAGCGTTGTCGAATAGAAGGAGCGAAGATCGACGATGTCGGAATGCATGCGAGGGATGTAGCCGTGATATCGGCGGGTTTCAACAAAAGGCCTCGATGAGCCCGACGTTACCGGATGTCATTCGACATTCCGGGATGACATCGGCGTGCCGTCGCCCTATGTCTGCGGCGACAACGGAGAGATGCGATGCCGGTCGAAATCGAACAATTCATGTGCCGCAGCGACAATTTCGGCGTGCTGGTGCATGACCCCAAAAGCGGCCAGACCGCGATCATCGACGCGCCCGAGGAAGCGCCGATCCTGGCCGCACTCAAGCGCACCGGCTGGACCCCGACGATGATCCTGACCACGCATCACCACGTCGATCACGTCGAGGCCAATCTGGCACTGAAGGAGCGCTTCAAGCTGCGCATCGTCGGCCCGGAAGCGGAAAAGGCGAAGATCCCCGGCATCGATGAAACCGTCGAAGAGGGTTCCGTCATTCACCTCGGCGATGAGCGGATCGAGGTGATCGCCACACCCGGCCACACCGCCGGCCACGTCTCCTACTACTTGCCGGCATCGAAGGTGGCGTTCACCGCCGACACGCTGTTTGCGCTGGGTTGCGGGCGGCTGTTCGAATGCAAGCCGCCGGTGATGTACGAGTCGCTGAAGAAGCTCGCAGCACTTCCCGCCGCCACCACAATCCATTGCGGCCACGAATACACGCTCTCCAACGCCCGTTTCGCGCTGACCATCGACCCGACCAATTCGGCGTTGAAGGAACGAGCCGCCAGGATCGAGGCGCTGCGGGCCGACAACAGGCCGACGCTGCCGACGACGATCGGTGAGGAACTGTCGACCAATCCGTTTCTGCGCTGGCACGACCCGGCAATCCGCAAACATCTTGGGCTGGAGAAAGCCTCGGACGCCGAGGTGTTTGCCGAAATCCGCAAGCGCAAGGACAATTTCTAAGCGAGGCCCGGAACCCTTGACCAGCGCAGACGAAATCATAGCGGTCCTCGGTCTGAAGCCGCATCCGGAAGGTGGCTGGTATGCGGAGACGTTTCGCGATGGCGCCGGCGGTGTGCGCGGCCACTCAACCGCGATCTATTTCCTGCTCGAGCAGCACCAGGTATCGGCTTGGCACCGGGTCAAGGACGCCACCGAGGTCTGGCATTTCCATGCCGGTGCCCCGCTGGCCTTGTCGATGAGTGAGGAAGATGGCGCCGTGTTCGAGCAGGTCCTCGGCATCGAGCTGGCGGCGGGCGAGCGGCCGCAACTCGTCGTGCCGGCAGGCTGGTGGCAATCGGCGCGCAGCCTGGGCGAATGGACGCTGGTCGGCTGCACCGTCGCACCTGGCTTTGAATTTGCCACCTTCGAGCTGGCCGAGCCGGGCTGGCCGAAACAATCCTAAGTCAGCAAGAACCCAAGGGTAATCGCGAGCTGGGCGGCGTAGTAGAGCCCCCAGACCGAGAACCGCATCCAGACGCGGTGCGGCGAGATGGCGGCCACCAGGAATTTTTCTGCGGCGAGCAACCCGTCCGATGCCATGAACAGCAGGGCACCGCCGACAATCGAGACGCTGCTTGTCGTCAGCGCCGAAACGCCCATGGCCAGGATGGCCGCGATATAGGCGACGATAGGAACGCGCAGGCCGGGACCAACACGCCGCCAGAGCGCCACCAGCATGACGAGCGCGAACACGGCCATGGCCAGCGCAATCGCCTCGCGCCACGATTCGGCGCCAAGCAGTTCCAGGCCGCCACCGCTGCGCAGGAACAGTGCGACATAGACGATGTGGGCTACGAGAAAACTGGCGAGCCCGCCGAGAAAGGCCTTTTCGCCATCGCGCGACAGGAAGGCGTCGCCAACGGCACTGAGCGTGAGTGCGGCGACCAGCAGCAGCGGGCGGCCTTGCAGCGCCGCCAGCACGGCAAGCATTGCCACGGCAAGCGTCTTTGCCGCTGAACGGGCGAGCGTCGGCGGCATGCCAAGCGTGAAAGCGTAAATCACCGCCGCCACCAGCGAAAAGATCAGCGTCGCATTGGCGTTGGCGTCGATGCCGCCTGGAAACGGCATCGTCATGCCTTGGCTCCGCTTTCGGTAGCGACCGGCTTGCGCAGGAATAGCGACTTTGCCGCCAGTGCCGCCCCGCCGGTGATGAGCACGCAGGCGGCGAGGATGCGCAGCGACGGCTCGGCAACGCCCGCCGCGATCAGCACCAGCGTCGACAGGAGCGGCGCGGCATAGCTTGCCGCGCCAAGCACCTGGATGTTGCCGCGCTTGACGCCGATGTCCCAGGCGTAGAAAGCCGCCCCGACCGGCATCAAGCCAAGCCCGAGCACGGCCAGCCATTGGCTGATACCCTCAGGCAGCACCGTTTGTTCCAGCGCCAGGTGGCAGCCGAGCGACAGCACCGCGGTGGCGGCGCAGAACCAGGTGACGATGCTGGTCGGAACCGACGGGAAGCGCCGCGACAGAAGCGAATAGGACGACCACAGCACCGCGCAGACGGCGGCCATGGCATAGCCGAAGGCGTAACGGGCGTCGAAGGCGAGGCCGCCGCCCTTGGTGACGATCAGCACGGTGCCGGCAAGGCCGAGCAGCGCGCCGACGACATGGTTCCAGGCCAGGCGCTCGCCCGGCATCAGCGCCGAACCAAGCACGATCAGCAGCGGCCACAGATAGGCGATCAGGCTCGCCTCCACCGCCGGCGCATTGCGCAGCGCGGTGAAATAGAAGAAGTGGTAGCCGAACAGGCCGGCAATGCCGATAAGCCAGACCTGCGGCGGTATCTTCTGGCTCTTGTCGGCGGCCGGCATGAACAGCCGCGCGACAAGCCCAACCCCGGTGCCGATCGAGAAGGTGATCGCCGACAGCAGGAACGGCGGCACTTTTCCAGATGCATCCGTGAGCAGTGCCAGCAGCGCCCACATGGCGACCGCCGAAAAGCCGATGAGTGTTGCGCGCCCCATTCTGTCTCCAGTAGCGCGTCCCATTCTGTCCCCAGTGACGCGCCTATTGTATCGCTTCGAAACGTCCGGCGCTGATGGTCAAGGTGCCGATCTGCGTTCCGACCGTGGCGTGGATCGGCGCATATACGCCGGTTTGGCCGAGCGGCGCAAACGTCACCATCATGCGGCTGCGGTTCTTCAGATAGTTGAGCGCCTTGCGGCCCTTGCGGTAGCCCGCCACCGGCTGGAAACCCATCCGGCAGGTGATCGTATCGCCCTTGTAGCCCGGCACCGAGATCGTGCCTTTCGAAGCGTAGGTCAGCGTCAGATCGGCGCGCATCTCACCGTCGTAAAACTTCACCGTACGGCCGCAGACCTGGTCGAGGCTGTCGGCATGGATGACGGTGGCTGCCATTGGATCGAGCACCGATGCCAGGTCGCTGGCGCCGAGCGGCACCCAGCTCTTGGGATCGCGCTTGCCCGGCGCCGGGATGACCTGCGTCGAGGTGACCGCGCCATTGGCAAAGCGGATATCGACCACCGAGGCCTTCTTGCCGGAGGTGTAGTCGGCACGGAACGCCTGTGGCACCATCTTCTTGCCCGAAATCGTGCCCTTGGACGAGACCGTGCCCTGCGTATCGTCGAACAGCTTGGCGAGACCGGCAGCGCGTACGCTGCCGTCGATCGCGTAGGCGCCGTTCTCATAGTGGCTGGAAAACGTTGATTTCGCTATGGAAAGACCAAGGAACGACACCGTGTACTCGCCCTTGAACGACTGCGGCGAGGCCGCCGCGGCGGCGGACGGCAAGGCAATGGCAAGCACGGCGGCAAGGGCGTGAGACGAACGAAGCATGGCGCCATCGGGTCCTTGATTTTTGGCCGGAGGCGGGCAACTCCGGGCTGGCATGTCCCTATGAGACCGCTTATAGGATGAATTCCGGCCTTAATATGAAATGCCGGGCGCATCCGTGGGCATGCCGGAGCTTGACGCACCTGCGAAATGCAACTATGGAACGCCAACTTTTTCCATAAGGCCGCCTGACCAGAACCGCGCGCCACCCGGCGTGGGCACAAAGGTTTGGCAGACCCCGAGAACTGAAGGTTAGAACAATGTCCCGCACCTGCGAACTCACTGCCAAGGCAGTCATGTCCGGCAACAATGTGAGCCACGCCAACAACAAGACCAAGCGTCGCTTCCTGCCGAACCTCGTCAAAGTGACGCTGATTTCAGAAGCGCTGAACCAGAACGTGCGCCTGCGCATTTCCGCCAACGCGCTGCGTTCGGTCGAACATCGCGGCGGTCTGGATGCCTTCCTGGCCAAGGCCGACGTCACGGAACTGTCGCAGCGCGCGCGTCTGCTCAAGAAGCAGATCGCCAAGAAGCTCGCCGACCAGCCGGCTGCGTAACATCGTTCAAAGGCGGGGGACGACCGCCTTGGGCATCGGATCGAATCCACAAGATTCGGCAATCCGATGCTCAAATGCGAAGCGAGCATCGCCCGAACAGGCATGATGCTCCGCTGGTTCCATTACCCAGGATAAAAAAATGAATTCCTTCTCGCGATACCTGCCCTTCGTGGCCGCCATGGCGCTTGTCGTCGTGGCGTCGAACATTCTCGTGCAGTTCCCGATGCAGGGCCAGATCGGCGGCCTGTCGCTGGCCGACCTGCTGACCTGGGGCGCCTTCACCTATCCCTTCTCCTTCCTGGTCACCGATCTCGCCAACCGCCGTTACGGGCCTGCCGTGGCGCGCAGGATCGTCTTTGTCGGCTTCATGACGGCGGTGGTCTGCTCGATCCTCATCCCGCCCTTCCTGTTCCGCCACGGCCTGATCGAATTCGAGACCGCGGCCGACCGCCTGGTGCGCATCGCGGCGGCGTCAGGCGCGGCGTTCCTCTGCGCGCAGTTGCTTGACGTGACCGTGTTCAACCGGCTGCGCCGGCAAAGCTGGTGGCGGGCGCCGATCGTCGGCACGCTGGTCGGGTCGGTGTTCGACACCGCCGTGTTCTTTACTGTCGCTTTCTCTGCCGCTTTCGCTTTCGCGGGTCCCAACGACAGTTTCGCGCTCGAAAGCGCACCGCTGATGGGCGTGTTCCATGTTGACACCATGCGCTGGATCTCCTGGGCACTTGGCGACCTCAGCGTGAAGCTGATCATCGCCGTAGTGGCGCTGATCCCCTACCGGCTGCTCGCCGCCCGCTGGAGTCAGCCGGCGGTTGCGGTCTAGGCCGTGATCCCGAAAAGTGGAATGCGGCAGAGAGTAAGCCCTTGATCCCCTGGGTCCAGCTAGACTCTGCGAAGACACCGGACGGTCAGCAGGAACTGCGCCTCAAGCGGCGCGGTTCTGAATTCTCGATCATGCTCGGCGGCAACGAGCTGATGAACAGCCGCCTCAGCGGTTCCGAGGAAGCGCTGGCAAAACTGTCTTGCCAAAGGATTGCCGGCCATCGGCAACCGAGGATCCTGATCGGCGGACTCGGCATGGGTTTTACCTTGCGCGCCGCTCTCGCCGAGTTGGGCGACGATGGCGAAATTGTTGTCGCGGAGCTGGTGCCGGCGGTCGTCGCCTGGGCACGCGGCCCGATGGCTGAGCTGTTTGGCGGCTGCCTCGACGATCCGCGCGTCGCCGTTGAGGAGACCGACGTCGGCCGGCCGATACGGTCGGAGCCTGCGGCCTGGGACGCCATCCTGCTCGATGTCGACAACGGCCCGGAAGGCATTGTCCACAAGTCCAACGATGCGCTTTACAGCCTGCAGGGCCTCGGAGCCGCACGCACCGCCCTCAGGCCGGGCGGCGTGCTGGCGGTGTGGTCGCAAGGCCCCGACAGCGGCTTCACGCGGCGGCTGAAGCAGGCAGGCTTCGTGGTCGAGGAAGTCAACACGCGCGCCAACGGCAAGCGGGGCGCGCGCCATGTCATCTGGATCGCCACCAACGGCTCGCGACCCTGATTGGAGCCGGACGGCGGACCGGCTTACGTCGACTTCTGGAGTTCCGCCGCAAGGGCTTCCAGCAGCCCGCGGGTTCCTTCTTCACGTCCCTTGGCGGAATCGACACCGTCGAAAAAGGCGCCCTGCTCGGTATAGGTCAGCCGCGTGCCATTGCCCGACGGCGTCAGCTCGACGGTCGTCAGAGATGCCGACATTGGCTGCGGCCCGATCGCCATCCGGTAGGAAAACACGATACGCTGGTCGGCAACGATGTCCTGGAACTGCGCGTCCAGGCGGACTTCCGGGCCGCCGGCATAGCTGAACCGCGACACCTCGCCACCGCCGACACGGAAATCGAAGCTGAATTCGGCGATGGCAAAACCATCGCCTTCGACCCGCCAGCGCCGCACCGTCGCCTTGTCGGCGAAGGCATGGAAGACGCGGGGCGGCGATTGCGGATAGGTCCGTTCGATGGTGAATGTGGAGTGGATGACGGAATGCTCGTCCTTCACGGGGGCGATCTGGTTCATGTCTGTTCGTCCTTTTCCTGATCTTGAACTTTCGGGGACAATTGGTCTGTCTCGGCCAGGATCTGGCCAAGACGGTCGAGGTGACGTTCCGCCGGTATGCGGCGTTCCGTGATCCAGTCGGCGAGCGGGGCAAGCCCGCCCGGTTCGATCCGGCAGGTGCGCACCCGCCCGATCTTTTCGCTGCGGATCAGCCCGCAGGCTTCCAGCGTCTGCAGATGTTGCAGCACGGCGGCGAACGTCATGCCGAACGGCTCCGCCAACTGGCTGACAGTGGCCGGTCCGCGGCTCAACCTTTCCAGGATCTGGCGGCGGGTGGGCTCGACCAGAGCCCGCAAGATGCTGTCGATCTCGGAATAGTTAAGCATGGACTTGAGTATCCCTTCCCCAGCATTAATTGTCAAGTGTGGACTAAAGTGTTTGACAGAGCGTGGCGACCACGTCCCGAAGCGGGAAGACGGCAGAGACACGAATGAGGAATGACGCGACAGCGGCCGCAGGTCGATGCTAGCTCCGCCGGCCGGGGCGTGAAGGTTGTATCCGTATCACTTGAGCGTCAGGGAGAACCGACCAGCGCCGAATGAGACGAAATAGGTCTTGAGGGCAAACTCTCAGTGCCGTCCCGAGATTCCCGGAACGGCTTGCCTTTGCCAGGCTTAGCTCTGGCTCAGCGTGAAAACATGTTGCTCATGTTCGATATCCCGTAAGCGGTATTTGCCCAGATCGACCAATGGTATGTCGACCTCCCGCGCAATGGTATCCGAAATGAGCACGAGGCGGTCGAGGCTCTTTGCAAGCTCCAACAGGCGACTGGCGCGGTTAACCGCAGGACCGATGACTGTAAAGTCAAGCCGGCGGGAGGCGCCCACATTGCCGTACGCGACCTCGCCCATATGCAGGGCGAGACCATGGGTGACAGGCGCTTGGCCACGTTCCCGGCGCTCGGCATTGGCTGTGTCGGTCCTTCGGCCAAGTTCCTGGGCCGCCGCCAGCGCCATGCGGCAAGCGCCTGCTCGATCATGCTCAGCCGTGGTGGGGAAGATGGCCAGCACCGCATCGCCCATGAATTTGAGGATTTCTCCGCCATGGGCTTCCACGACTTCGCCGATGGTCTCGAACCATGAGTTCAGGTACCGCAAGACATCCGGGATATCGGTTTGCTCCGACAGAACGGTAAAGCCGCGAAGATCGGCGAACCAAATGGCTGCCTCGATTAATTCCAGACCTCCCCGATCCACCCGGCCCTCGATGATGCGCTGTCCTGCGCGAGGACCGACATAGGTATCGAGCAGGTCGGTTGCGATACGGCGCAAAACGTGGCGCTCGACATAGGGGCTCAGGATCTTGGACGCCAATTCCAGTCGCTCAAGATGGGTGTCGTCAAACCCTCCAGTATTGTCGGTGGCAAAGGAGATCACAGCAGTTCGCGATCGATCCAGGAACGGGAGCGGATACATCACGTAATCCGTAGCTCCCTCTGACCACAGTTCTTCCAGCAACGGCATGTCCTGAAGGGGCTCGTTGAGCCTTCGGCGAAATGGTTGCGCAGTTTCATCGACGATGCGCGTCGGACTATTCAGATAGGCGTGAGATGTTGCGGCGTTCGCCCTGTCACTCTTGCGCAAGGACTGGCTTTCATGGGTCCAGATATGCTGCCATCCACTGACCTCGGGGTGCAGGACCTCCAGCGCAAGAGAGCAGCGCGAAAGCGGAACTCCCGATTGGACAATCATGGGGCAGAAAGCGGCAAACAGGGTCTTTACGCTGTCCTGCAACGGACGTTCCGCCAGCCATCGTGCGACGTCTTCCATAAACTCTTTCTTTCTCCGCGACCGCAGCGACCCATCAACCGCAGTTTGGTACGTCGAACACCGCCTATTTTACCATGGTGCCCAGCTTCGTTCCGACAGCCATTGAAAAGTGCTTTTCTAACCACATGCAGATCATAGCGGCTAATCAATACTCGCCATGCGAGGACAGGGATCATCGATCCGGAACCAACTGCGAGGGTCCAGGAAGCACCGCCAGAGTGAAACCCAGGATTGCAGCGCCGCTTGCATGCGGCCGCCAGCAGATATCCTCGGCGTCACGCTCAATCCTGGTGCAGGATGAATTCCAGATAAAGGTTGCGCTGCAGGATCGAGTGGTTGTCGTCGGAGATCAGCGACACCATCAGCGCGCCGTCGTCGCGGGTCCAGACGTCGAGCCCTTCCATATTGTCGATCTGGTAGCCCATGTCGGCTTCCAGAAGCACCGGCCCGTCGGCGACGGCGCCCTTTTCGACGCTCTCGCCATAGATGCGCCGCAGTCGCATCTTGACGCCCCTCGCCATCGAGAAGCTGCGCTCCAGCAACAGCAGGTCTCCATCCGGCAGGAAGGCGCCGTCGGTGATGTCGAAATCGCCGTTGCGCTTGACGGTGAAGACGCCCTTGTGCGGCCCTTCGATGATAGCGGCATAGATGTTGCCGGCGTTGTCGAGGCTCTTTTCCGAGACCACGACCAGCCCGCCCTCGTGCTGGCCGTTGACATTGGCATGGGTAACGGTCTCGAAGCCGCGGTTCTGGCGCAGTTCCCGAGCCGGCACCAGGAAGTCCAGCTGTCTGAACGGCGCCTTCATGTCAGCCGGATCGATCTTGAACTGGGCCACGCGTTGGTTGCGCTCGAAGCCGACGGTGGCGATGCCATCCTTGACCGCGAGGCCTTCCGCGTCGACCTCCCATTTCTTGTCGATCGCCTGGCCCGTTTCGTCGACCATCTGCTGCATGCGGAAATTCTGGATGCCGGACGGCCGCTTGTCGGCGTCGCGGATCACTGTTCCGAAGAACCAGAAGCCGGTGTCGGCAACGCCGATGAAGTCGCTGCCAGCTTTGAGAAAACGGAAGGCCGACAGCGCACCGAAATCGCGCGTCGGCGAGGTCATCTCCAGCCCGCCGACGAATTCGAATGGGCCGAACTGTTTGTCGGCGCGGCCAATCTGGAATTCGGTAATCGGACGGGCCGAGATTTCGACCGGTTCCACCGAGGTCGACCCGGCCGACCCGGCTTGTGCCGAAGCCACGCCGGCAAGCAGGGCGATGGCGGCGAAGAGCGTCTGCCGGAAGCCGCCGCGCGAAAAAATCATCCGGCGCGCCGCATGCCGCCGCGCCGCGAGTCGCGCGCGCTTTCCTCGGCGAACAGCGAAGCCAGTTGCTCGGTCATGGCCCCGGCCAGTTCCTCGGCATCGACGATGGTGACGGCGCGCCTGTAATAGCGGGTGACGTCGTGGCCGATGCCGATGGCCAGCAGTTCCACCGGCGAGCGCGTCTCGATCAGTTCGATGACGGCGCGCAGATGGCGCTCGAGATAATTGCCCGGATTGACCGACAGCGTCGAATCGTCAACCGGCGCGCCGTCCGAGATCATCATCAGGATCTTGCGCTGTTCCGGCCGGGCGATCAGCCGGTTGTGCGCCCACAGCAGCGCCTCGCCGTCGATGTTTTCCTTGAGCAGGCCCTCGCGCATCATCAGGCCGAGATTGCGCCGCGCCCGCCGCCACGGATGATCGGCGGATTTATAGATGATATGGCGCAAATCGTTGAGCCGGCCCGGGTTCGGCGGCTTGCCGTCCTTCAGCCACTTCTCGCGCGCCTGCCCGCCCTTCCAGGCCCGCGTGGTGAAGCCGAGGATCTCGACCGACACGCCACAACGTTCCAGCGTCCGCGCCAGGATGTCGGCGCAGGTGGCGGCGACCGTGATCGGCCGGCCGCGCATCGAGCCGGAATTGTCGAGCACCAGCGTCACCACCGTGTCGCGGAATTTGGTGTCGCGTTCCTGCTTGAAGGACAGCGGCTGCATCGGGTCGATGACGACGCGCACCAGCCGCGCCGGGTCGAGGTAACCCTCTTCCAGGTCGAAATCCCACGACCGGTTCTGCTGCGCCATCAGCCGCCGCTGCAGCCGGTTGGCCAGTCTCCCGACGACGCCGGACAGATTGGCAAGCTGCTTGTCGAGGAAGGCACGCAGCCGGTCGAGCTCTTCCTCTTCGCAAAGCTCCTCGGCCCCGACCGTCTCGTCGAAAGCGGTGGTGAAGACCTTGTAGTCGATTTCCTTCGGCAGATTGGTGAAGGGATTGTCGTTGCGGCGCGCCTCGCCGGGCGTTTCGGCATCCGCATCGTCATCGTCGGACAGATCGTCGGCGGTGGCGTCGGACGCTTCCGTCTCGGCCGACTGTTCGTCGTCGGCGGAAGCCTCGGCATCCTCGGACTGCGACTGTTCGGAGCCGGAATCCTCTTCGCCGCCCTCCTCGCTCTGCTCCTCGCCCTGCGGCTGGTTGTCGTCATTGTCCTCGGAGTCTTCCGTCTCCTGGTCGTCGCCGAGTTCCTCGGCCATTTCCATGGAGGCGAGCATCTCGCGCACGACGCGGGCGAAGGCCTGCTGGTCGTCGAGCTTGGCCGAAAGTCCGTCGAGATCGGCGCTCGCCTTTTCCTCGACCCAGGGCCGCCAGAGCTCGACCAGCCGCTCGCCGCTCTTCGGGATCGGCTGGCCGGTCAACTTCTCGCGCACCATCAGCGCCAGCGCTTCCTCGATCGGCGCGTCCGCCTTGTCCTTCACGTCGACGAGGTTGGCCTTGGCGTATTTGTCCTCCAGCATCGAGCCGATATTGTCGGCGACGCCTTGCATGGCTCTGCTCCCGATAGCCTCGACGCGGGCCTGCTCGACCGCGTCATAGACGGCGCGGGCCTGCTTGCCTTCCGGCGCCAGCTTGGTGTGGATGCGCGCATCGTGACAGGCGCGCTTCAGCGCCATGGAATCGCCGAGGCCGCGGGTGATGGCGATGTCGGTCTTCGACGCCTTCTTCGGCAGTTCGGGCAGCCGCGCCCGGCTGCCGGCAAGTGCGGGTCTGTCCTTGGCGAAACCGACCTCGAGTTCCTTGTCACCGGCGATGGCGCGCATGCAGACGGTGACGGCGCGCTTGAAGCTGTCGGCTTCAGACCCCGTCTTCGACTTGTTGCGCGTGTTGTCGCCCGGACCCGCCATCGAGACTCTGCTTAGCCCAGCACCACATTCGCAGCTGATTCCGGCAGATCCTCGCCAAAGGCGCGCTGGTAGAACTCGGCGACCACCGAACGCTCCAACTCGTCGCACTTGTTGAGGAAGGTCAGCCGGAACGCCATGCCGATATTGCCGAAAATCTCGGCATTCTCGGCCCAGGTGATGACCGTGCGCGGGCTCATGACGGTCGACAGATCGCCATTGATGAAGGCCGAGCGCGTCATGTCGGCGACGCGCACCATCTTGTTGACGATGTCCTTGCCCTTGCTGTCGCGATAGTGCTTGGCCTTGGCCAGCACGATGTTCACCTCGTTGTCGTGCGGCAGGTAGTTCAACGTGGTGACGATCGACCAGCGGTCCATCTGCGCCTGGTTGATCTGCTGGGTGCCGTGATAAAGACCGGTGGTGTCGCCGAGCCCAACCGTGTTGGCAGTCGAGAAGAGCCGGAAGGCCGGATGCGGACGGATGACCCGGCTCTGATCGAGCAGCGTCAGCCGGCCCGACGATTCCAGCACGCGCTGGATGACGAACATCACGTCCGGACGGCCGGCGTCATACTCGTCGAAGCACAGCGCGACATTGTGCTGGTAGGCCCAGGGCAGGATGCCGTCGCGGAATTCGGTGATCTGCAGGCCGTCCTTGACGACGATCGCGTCCTTGCCGACGAGATCGATACGGCTGACATGGCTGTCGAGGTTGACGCGCACGCAAGGCCAGTTGAGGCGGGCGGCGACCTGTTCGATATGGGTCGACTTGCCGGTGCCGTGATAGCCCGACACCATGACGCGGCGGTTGTAGGCAAAGCCGGCGAGGATCGCCATCGTCGTGTTCTTGTCGAACAGATAGTCCGGATCGATGTCGGGCACATGCTCGCTGGTCACCGAATAGGCCGGCACCACCATCTTGGACTCGAACCCGAATTTTTCCTTCACCGACACCGTCGTGTCGGGCAGGTTGGCGATGTCGCGATCGACCTTGTTCATATCTCTCAACGTCTCCACGGGCGAAAAGCCTGATTTCGCCGGCAATCGATTTTGTCCGGGGGCGGTCTTAGAGCCTTTTCCAACCTTATGAAAGTTGGAAAACGACACCGACCGTATGGTCGCTCAGCACAAGCCCGCCTGTTTGAGCACGCGATAGGCCTGCAGCACATCGCGGAACCGGTCTTCCGAACCTCTGTCGCCACCATTCGCATCCGGATGGTGACGCTTCACCAGTTCCTTATAGCGCGCCTTGATCTCCTTGCCAGTCGCCTTTGTATCAAGGCCAAGCGTTTCCAGCGCCTTGGCCTCAAGCGGCTTGGCCTTGCGCTCGCGCGCCTCGCGCGGATCCTTTGGCCCCTTGAACAGGTCGAACGGGTCCCGCATGCGGTTGTAGTAGCCGGCGCGGCCGGAGCGCATCTGCGCCATTTCGGGCGACGAACGCGTCGAGGCGCCGTTGACGCCCATCTTCCAGGTCGGCCGGTGGCCGGTCATTGCTTCCTTCTGAAAGCGCGCGACCTCTGTGTCCGGCACGCCGGAAAAATAGTTGAAGCCCTTGTTGTACTCGCGCACATGGTCGAAGCAGAAGCGGAAATACTCGCCCTCCTTCATGCGTCCGACCGGCGCACGATGGGTGCCAGCTTCCTTGCAGCCGTCCCACTGGCAGATAGGCGAGTGCGACTTCAGCTCCGCGTCCTTGTCGGGGCGGACGCGAATCTTCTCGAAATATTTGGGATACGGCTTCATCTCACCCATTTATGGGGCGTTCGCAAATGCGAAACAAGAATTGACATTTTCGCGATGATCGCCCTAACCGCTGAATCGCGGCATAAAGCAGGCGAATGGCTGATTTTGTTGCGCGGCAGTGGCTTTTGCGAGGACCGATTGCGGTTTGTGGACTGCTGCGCCAGCCATATGTGGTGAAGGGAGATGGCGATGTCCATACAGGCGACCATGGAAGACAAGCTCAACAAGGCATTTTCGCCGGACCGGCTGGTCATCATCAACGAAAGCCATCTCCATGCCGGACATCACCATCATGGCTCCGATCATCACGGCGCCTATGACGGCACCGGCGAGACCCATTTTCGCGTCCGCGTCGTCGCTTCCGCCTTTGCCGGCATGAGCCGCATCGACCGCCACCGCGCCGTCAACGAACTGCTTGCCGACGAACTGAAGGCCGGCGTGCATGCGCTGGCGATCGAACCGGCGGCTCCCGGCGAAAAGACCCGCTGGTAGGTCGGTTCCGCCTTGGCTGTGCTCAAAGCACCGCTTCGATGAGAAACGGTCCGCGCCGCGACAAGGCGCTGTCCAGCAGCGCGTTGAACCGCTCGCAGGTGTCGGCGCGAGCCGCCTCCACGCCCATGCCTTTGGCCAGGCAAACCCAGTCCAGCGACGGATGGTCGAGATCGAGCATTCGCCTGGCGTTCTCGCCGATCGTTCCGACCCCGACATTGCGCATCTCGCCATGCAGGATCGCATAGGTTCGGTTGGAAAAGACGATCGTCACCACGTCGAGCTTTTCCCTGGCCTGCGTCCACAGCCCCTGCACCGTGTACATGCCGCTGCCGTCGGCCTCCAGATTGATCACCTTGCGATCGGGACAGGCGATCGCAGCCCCGGTTGCCATCGGAATGCCTCCGCCGATCGATCCGCCCGTGCCCATCATGTAGTCGTGAGGAGCGGCGAAGGCCGATAGCGCGAAGAAACGCCGCGCCGAGGTAACCGCTTCGTCGCAGATGATCGCATCGGCCGGCAGCTTTCGCGCCACCGACAGCGCGATCGCATCCTCGGTCAGTTTTCCGCTGGGCGTTGCCTCGTCGGGAAAGGCGGTCGCGAACACCGTCTGTTGCGACGGCTTGACGCCGAGTTCGTCGCGGAGTGCTGCCAACGCCGCATTGAGATTCTCGCCATGGGTGGCCAGCGTCAGCACCTGGCAGCCCTCCCGAACCAGCCGTCCCGGCTTTCCCGGATAGGCGAAGAACGCAACCGGCTCCTTCGCGCCGACCAGGACCAGAACGTCGATATCCCACAGCGCAGCCGTGGCGGCTTCGACCGGATAGGGGATGCGTGTCGGCGCGACACGCCCGCGGCCACGCTGCATCCGGGCGGTCAGAACCTCGCTGAACAGACGGACATCGCTGCCTGTCGAGATCTGTCCGGCGATGGCGAGTGCATCCGCTCTCGCCGCTCGCCCGCGAACGATGATGCCGGCCCGACCCGGAGCGGCGCGGATCGCCGCGGCGACGGTGCGCACGGCGTCCATGTTGACGGCAGGCGGCGGTGCCAGCGTTACCTTGCCGACTGAGGCCGCGCCGACTTCGCCCCAGGCGACATCCGCCGGCAGAATCAGGGTAGTTACGCCTGGAGGCGTCAGCGAGGCGCGGAATGCCGCCTCGGTCGCCGGCGCGACATCGTCTGGGCCAGCGATGCGGCGCACCCAGTTCGACATCGGCGCCGCAAGGCTCTCGATATCGCTGGTGAGCGGAGCGTCGAGCGGCAGATGATAGGAAGCGTGGTCGCCGACGATGTTGATCATCGGGCTCAGCGCGCGCCGGGCATTGTGCATGTTGGCCAGGCCGTTGGCCAATCCCGGACCGGTATGCAGCAGGGTCGCGGCAGGCCGATCGGTCATGCGCGCATAGCCGTCGGCGGCACCGGTGACCACACCCTCGAACAGGCCGAGCACACAACGCATCTCGGGTTTGCGGTCTAGTGCTGCAACGAAATGCATTTCGGACGTGCCGGGGTTGGCGAAGCAGACCGTCACGTCATTGGCCAGCAGCACGTCACACAGGACATCGGCGCCGTTCATGAAATTCTCTCCCGCTTGACCATCTAAGAGAGCAATTGCACCGGCAGGCGCCCGCGCAGCAATATCCCGCCAGCACTTTTGATCTGATCCAGTTCTTACGACGCCTGCTTATGGGCAGGCATCAGCCGACCGTCGATTTCAGGAACGCCAGCGCGGCGGCGGTCAGCGCGTCGCCATCCGCGCCGAAATCGCGGTTGATCGACATGTGCGTATAGGCGCTGCCGTCGAAGACAGTGACCTTGGTGCCGGTGGCGCGCAGGCGCGCGGCAAAGGCCTTCGACTCCTCGCCACGGCCCGAAGCACGCGAATAGGCGATGAACGTCGGCGGATGTTTATGGCCATCGACGTAACTGGCGGGCGACAGCGCAGCCCACTGCGTGGGGTCGGAAAAGACACGTGCATAGGCCCGGACCATGCCGCCATTCCTGGAAAGCGAGGCGAGATCATAGGCCCTGGTGTCGTCGAGGATGAGCGCAGCTATGCCAGGCAGCCCACCGCGCATGCCGGTCAGCGCAATCAGATGGCAGCCGGCTGAATGGCCCATGCCGACAATGCGGTTCGGGTCGCCGCCATGCTGGGCGATGTTGGCGCGCACATAGGCATATGCCTTTTCGACATCACCGGCCTGGGTGGCGACATCGGCCTCGGGCAACATGCGATAGTCGATGGAGACGAAACAGAACCCATTGGCGAGCAGGAAGGCCGGCTTGGTGTTGACCTGGCTGCGATTGCCGAACTGCCAGGTGCCACCATGGACGAAAAAGACGACCGGCAGCCCGGTTGCACCATCCGACGCATAGATGTCGAGCTTGGCCGGCCCATAGTTGAAGGTTTTTGGCGCGGGTTGTCGCGGCCGCCAAGCGGCCGATGCTCCCAATGGCAGCATCACCGCCACGGAGGCCAGAATGAGGCTTCGTCGATCGATCATCATGGTCTCCCGACCGCGTAGGCCAACAGTGCCCGCAGGCGCGGCGAGCGTCCAGTTACGGATTGGCAATATTCAGAGGTCTGGGTCGGCGATCGATCATCGATCCGACTGTCGAATGGCACTCGAGCTTTTGCGTGCTCATCCGCTGTAGGCCGGATCAACCGGGCTTCGTCGAACTCGCATCGGGTCACAACTCTCGCAGCATCAGGCCACATCAAATGGGCTGCCCTTGCAGTTCAGTTCACGAAATCAATATCTACCCCTTGACGGTCTCATCTGGCCATCACCACCTAAGTATTCAGGTAAGCATTTTAGCCACATGGGTGGTGTCCCGGGTTTCAATGCCAGATGCACGCGCTCTCCTTCATGTGAAGGGAACCACAATGCGTCCCGGCAGTTGAATATAGGATGAGCCAGCTGACAGCCGGAACGGCTCTGAGGGCAAAATATCATGCGCGAGAATCAGTCCGACGTCTTCGATCTGTTTTCGGAGATCTATGCGAACGCGGCCCAGGAAGAAATCAGCCTCCAGCAATATCTCCTTGCTTGCCGAGAGGACAAATCGATGTACGCCTCGGCGCCTGAACGGATGGTCGAGGCAATCGGTGAGCCTAACCTGGTCGACACCAGCAAGGACGAACGGCTCGGCCGCATTTTCTCGAACCGCACCGTCAAGGTCTATCCCTCCTTCTCCGACTTCTACGGAATGGAGGAAACGATCGAGCGCATCGCCGGATATTTCCGCTATGCCTCGCAGGGACTCGAGGAGCGCAAGCAGATCCTCTACCTCCTCGGCCCTGTCGGCGGCGGCAAATCCTCTCTGGCCGAACGGCTGAAGAAATTGATGGAGCAGCGCCCGATCTACACGCTGAAGGTCGGTAACCAGATCAGCCCGGTTTTCGAATCGCCACTTGGCCTTTTCCATCCCGATCGCATGGGCGACCTGCTGCAGGACAAATACGGCATAGCCCGACGCCGCCTGAACGGGCTCATCTCGCCATGGGCGGCCAAGCGCCTCGACGAACTGTCCGGTGACATTTCCAAGTTCAGCGTGGTCAAGCTGATGCCCTCGCGATTGCGCCAGATCGGCATCGCCAAGACCGAGCCCGGCGATGAGAACAATCAGGACGTCTCGGCCCTGGTCGGCAAGGTTGACATCCGCCAATTGGAAAATTTCAGCCAGTCCGATCCGGACGCCTATTCCTATAGCGGCGGACTGAACCGGACCACCCAGGGCCTGCTCGAATTCGTGGAAATGTTCAAGGCGCCCATCAAGGTCCTGCATCCGCTGCTGACCGCGACCCAGGAGGGAAGCTACAACGGTACCGAGAATTTCGGCGCCTTTCCCTATCAGGGCATCATCGTGGCCCATTCCAACGAATCGGAATGGCAGCAGTTCAAGAACAACAAGAACAACGAGGCCTTTCTCGACCGCATCCTCGTGGTCAAGGTGCCGTATTGCCTGCGGATCACCGAAGAGAGGCAGATTTACGAAAAGCTGCTGCGGGAGAGTGAATTGGCGGCCAGCCCCTGTGCCCCCGAGGTGCTGGACATTCTCAGCCGGTTCACCGTCTCGACCCGCCTTGCCGAGCATGACAATTCGCCGCTCTACACCAAGATGCGCGCCTATGACGGCGAGAACCTGAAGGACGTCGATCCCCGGGCGAAGTCGGTTCAGGAATATCGCGACGCGGCTGGCGTCGCCGAAGGCATGACCGGCGTCAGCACACGCTTCGCCTTCAAGATCCTGTCGCAGACATTCAACTACGATACGAAGGAGGTGGCTGCCGATCCGGTGCATCTGATGTACATCCTGGAAGAGGCGATCAAGCGCGAGCAGTTTCCGAAGGAGACGGAAGCTGCCTATCTCGAGTTCATCAAGTCGGAACTGGCAACGCGCTATGCCGAGTTCATCGGTCACGAAATTCAGAAGGCCTATCTGGAATCATACAGCGAATATGGCCAGAACCTCTTCGACCGCTACATCGCCTATGCCGATGCGTGGATTGAGGATCAGGACTACAAGGATCCCGACACCGGACAGGTTCTCAATCGCGAGGTATTGGAGAAGGAATTGTCGCAGGTCGAAAAGCCGGCCGGCATCGCCAATCCCAAGGACTTCCGCAACGAGGTGGTGAAGTTCACGTTGCGCGCGCGCGCAAGAAACCACGACCGCAACCCGTCATGGACCAGCTATGAAAAACTCCGCGAAGTCATCGAGAAGCGGATGTTCGGACAGGTCGAGGATCTCTTGCCGGTGATCAGCTTCGGTTCCAAGCAGGACAGCGTCACCGAAAAACGCCACAATGAATTCGTGCAGCGCATGGTCGAGCGCGGCTACACTCAGCGGCAGGTGCGTCGCCTTGTGGACTGGTACATGCGAGTGAACAAGGCGGGCTGAGAGAGCCCGGGTGGTTCCATGCCGATCTTCATCGACCGCCGTCTGAATCCAAAGGACAAGAGCCTAGGCAATCGCCAGCGCTTTCTGAGGCGTGCGCGCGAGGAGCTGAAGCGGAGCATACGCGATCAGATCCGCACCGGCAGGATCGCCGACGTGGATGCCGAGCACGCCGTGCCCATGCCCGAAAGAGGAACGGCCGAGCCGAGCTTCAACAACGCCAGGAACAGCGGCAGGCGCCAGCACATCCTGCCGGGCAACAGGCATTTCTCCCCTGGAGACCTGATCCCCAAGTCCGGCCAGGGCGGCGGCGCGGGAGCGTCGTCCCCGGGAAACACGGCGTCTGAAGACGACTTTCGTTTTGTGCTGTCACGCGAAGAGGTGCTCGATCTTTTTTTCGAGGATCTCGAACTCCCAGATATGGTCAAGCTCAACCTCAAGGAGATCCTAGCTTTCAAGCCGCGCCGGGCTGGCTTCGCCGCTACCGGCTCCCCGACCAACATCAATGTTGGGCGCACGATGCGTAATAGCCACGGCCGACGCATTGCGCTGAGGCGCCCTAAGCAGGAGGAGTTGGACGCGATCCTCAAGGAAATCGCCATGCTTGAGGTGGTGCCATGCAGCGCAGCGGCGCGCCAGCGCATTGCGGCATTGCGCGAGGAGCTTGACCGGCTGGAGCGGCGGCGCCGGCGAATTGCCTATGTCGATCCGGTCGACATCCGATTTAACCGCTTCGATTCCCGACCTGTGCCGAACGCCAATGCCGTCATGTTCTGTCTGATGGATGTGTCCGGCTCGATGGGCGAGCGTGAAAAGGATCTGGCCAAGCGCTTCTTCGTGCTCCTGCACCTGTTCTTGAAACGGCGCTACGACCGCATCGAGATCGTCTTCATCCGCCACACGCACCTGGCCCAGGAGGTCGACGAGGAAACATTTTTCTACAACACGCAAAGCGGCGGCACTGTCGTTTCCACCGCGCTGGAGGAAATGCACCGCATTATTGCCGAACGTTACCCCGCCCACGAATGGAACATCTACGCCGCCCAGGCCTCGGACGGCGACAACTTCGCCGGCGATTCCGAGCGATGCATCGCATTGCTCGACGGCAAGCTCATGCGGCTGTGCCAGTATTTTGCCTATGTCGAGATCATCGACGAGCGTGAAGCCCATATCTTCGGCACGACCGAAAACGGGACATCGCTATGGCGTGCATATAGCGAAATCGACCTGAGATGGCCGAACTTCCAGATGAGCCGCATTGCCACGCCCGCCGATATCTACCCGGTCTTTCGCCAGCTCTTCAGCAGGCAGCCGGCTTCCCTTAAGCGAGCGTGAGGGCTCCGATGGCCAGACAAGCCAGCAAATCCAGCCTGCTCTTCTCAGGGTCCGACTGGGATTTCAAAACATTGTCGCGGGCCTATGACGCGATCGAGGCAATCGCGGTCGAAGAGCTTCATCTCGATACCTACCCCGTGCAAATGGAGATCATCTCCTCCCAACAGATGCTCGACGCCTATTCGTCGGTCGGCATGCCACTGATGTACCGTCACTGGTCTTTCGGCAAACACTTCCTCCACCAGGACCTGCTGTATCGCAAAGGCGGGCGAGGGCTTGCCTATGAACTGGTCATCAATTCCAATCCCTGCATCGTCTATCTGATGGAGGAAAACACCATGGCCCTGCAGGCCTTGGTGACGGCCCATGCTGCGCTCGGGCACAACCATTTCTTCAAGAACAATCAGTTGTTCAAGCAGTGGACGGACGCTGGGGCGATCCTCAGCTACCTGGACTTCGCCAAGGGCTACATTGTCCGTTGCGAGGAGCAGCACGGCGTCGCCGCAGTCGAGGCTGTTCTCGATTCCGCCCACGCGCTGATGGCGCAGGGTGTGTTCCGCTATCACCGGCCGCCTAAGCTGTCGTCGGAGCGGCAGCGCGAAGGGCTTCGCGAGCGCCTCGAATACGAAGAGCACTCCTACAATGACTTGTGGCGGACCCTGCCGCAGTCGCAGCAAAAGGCCAGCGACAAGGGACCAGACCCCGAGCGGAAGAAATCGCTCAACCTGCCCGAGGAAAACCTGCTGTATTTCCTGGAAAAGAACAGCCTGGTCCTAGAGCCTTGGCAGCGTGAGATCATCAGGATCGTTCGTGTCATAGCACAATATTTTTATCCGCAACGGCAAACACAGGTGATGAACGAGGGCTGCGCCACTTTCGTCCACTATACGCTGATGAATATGCTGTTCGATCGCGGCCAGATCAGCGAAGGCTCCATGCTCGAAATCCTGCGGAATCATTCCAACGTGGTCTTCCAGCCGGCGTTCGACGATCCGCGCTTTTCCGGCATCAACCCCTACGCTCTCGGCCTCGGAATGATGCAGGACATTCAGCGCATCTCGACCGAGCCGACGGCCGAGGACCGCGACTGGTTTCCCGACATCGCCGGCGTCGGCAACTGGCGCGAGGTCCTGCTCGACGCCTGGGCGGATCACCGCGACGAGTCCTTTATCCGCCAGTACCTCAGTCCGACTTTGATCCGGAAATGGCGGTTCTTTGTGCTCGGCGACGCTGCCGACCAACCGCATTGCCAGGTCACCTCCATCCACAACGAACGCGGCTACGACAAGATACGCGCCGCGCTCGCTCACAGCTACGAGGTCGGCGCGAACCAACCGGACATCCAGGTGGTGGATGTCGATCTGCTCGGCGACCGACATCTGCGACTGCAGCACAAGGTCAATGACGGCATCCTTCTCGATGATGCCAGCCGCGACGCCACGCTTCGTCACATCCGCAGGCTTTGGGGTTATGAGGTCAGCTTGGCGGCCGTCGACGCTGAAACGGGTGCGACGATCCACGAACGCTCGACGAGCCAGATCGCAGAATGAGGCTCCGTAGTTGCGCTGGTTCTGATGGCGCCAAAAAGTGCGCAGCGGGCTTGGGCGGCATTCATTGAAACTGGGGCTTAATGCACGTCGCCTGAATTCGTTTCAAGGCGACGCGCTTTAGAGCAATTCCAGGAAAAGTGTGAAACGGTTTTCCGTCCGGAATTGCGTCAGAACAAAGAGCTCTAGGCGTCGCCGGCTGGTCTTATCCTCAGCCTTGCGATCCGGTTCTTGTCGCGCTTCATCACGACGAAGCGTTTGCCGTGGAAAGTAAAAGCCTGTTTTTCCTCGGGGATCGACTGCGTCTCGTGGATGACGAGGCCGGCAATGGTGGTGGCCTCCTCATCCGGCAGGTTCCAGTCTAGCGCCCGGTTCAGGTCGCGGATCGGCACCGTGCCGTCGACGACGACGGAACCGTCGGCCTCCTGCTTGACGCCCTGAATGTCGACATCGTGCTCGTCGGCGATCTCGCCGACGATCTCCTCGATGATGTCCTCCAGCGTCACCAGCCCTTCGACCTCGCCATATTCGTCAACGACGACGGCGAAATGCGCCTTGCGGCGCAGGAAGGCGTTGAGCTGCTCCTGCAAGGTCGTGGTGTCGGGCACGAACCAAGGTTTCGAGGCGATCTTCATCACATCGATCTTGGAGAAGTCGTTACCGACTTCGTTGAGCGCCCGCAGCAGGTCCTTGGCGTGCAGCACGCCGACAATGTTGTCGAGCGAGCCCTTCCACAGCGGCATGCGGGTGTGCGGGCTCTGCAGGATCTCACGCACCACCGCCTCCGGCGCATTGTCGGCATTCACCGAGCGCATGTTGGTGCGGTGGACCATGATGTCGGACACTTCGAGCTCGGCGAGATCGAACAGGCCGCCGACGCGATCGCGATCCTCGCGCACCACCTGGCCGTCGCGGCGGAAATCGTCGACCGCGCCGCGCAACTCGTCCTGGCTCGAGCGCTGCGGCTCGATGCGCGACAGTTCATAGCCGAAAGCGGCAAACAGGCGCGTGCGCAAGGCAACGGCCAGCAGGATGAGGACGGCAAGGACAGCGACGACGATCCAGCCGGTCTCGTTGGTCATTTCGGCCGCATCTTCTGCTGGCCCGGCCGGCTTTCCTGCTCGCCCGGATGGTTCTCCTTCAGGAACGACAGCACTTCCGAAGCCGGCACGTCCCTGGCGATGAAGGCCTGGCCGATGCCACGCGTCAGGATGAAGGTCAGCGCACCGCGCGACACCTTCTTGTCCTGCGCGATGAAGGAAAGCAGTGCCTCGGGATCAGGCAAATCACCCGCAATATCGGCCATCCGCCACGGCAGGCCGACGGCACGCAGATGTGCCTCGACGCGCGCCGCGTCGTCGGGGCTGGCGAGGTTGAGCCGCGACGAGAAGCGATGCGCCAGCGCCATGCCGATGGCGACACCCTCGCCATGCACGAGGCGGGTTCCGTCATACTCCGTGGCGGCCTCCAGCGCGTGACCGAAAGTGTGGCCGAGATTGAGCAGGGCACGGTCGCCGGTCTCGAACTCGTCGCGGGCGACCACATCGGCCTTGGCTCGGCAGGCTTCGGCAATGGCCTGCGCCCTCTCCGGCCCGCCGGCGAACACTCGCGCCCAGTTCTCTTCCAGCCAGGCGAAAAATACCGGCCGGTCGATGAGCCCATATTTGGCAAGCTCGGCATAGCCGGCTCGAAATTCGCGGATCGGCAGCGTGTCGAGGACTTCGGTGTCGGCCAGCACCAGCTTCGGCTGATGGAAGACGCCGACCAGGTTCTTGCCGCGCGCGCTGTTGATGCCGGTCTTGCCGCCGACCGAGGAATCGACCTGCGCCAGCAGCGAGGTCGGGATCTGCACGAAATTCATGCCGCGGCGCACGATGCCGGCGGCAAAGCCGGCAAGGTCGCCGATGACGCCGCCGCCAAAGGCGATGACGATGTCACCGCGTTCCAGCCTGGCGGCCAGCACGCCGTCGACCGCCTCTTCGAGATAGGCAAAACTCTTGGTCTTCTCGCCGGGCGGCAGCGTGATGACGGCGGGCTGGATGCCGCCCGTTTCGAGACCGGCCTTCAGCGCATCGAGATGCGCCGCAGCGACATTGGCATCGGTGATGACCGCGGCGCGCGTGCCCGGCAGGCGGCGCGAAATCTCGGCACCGGCGCGCGACAGCAGACCGGAGCCGATCAGGATGTCGTAGGTCCGGTCGCCAAGGCCGACTTCGACGGTGACTGGCTGATCCGCACTCACGATCGCACCTCGCCTGTCGCGGCAGTCTCATCAATGCCGAAATGCCGGCAAAGCGCATTCACCACCTCGGCCGCGATGACCTCCTTGCGGTCGTCGCGGGTCGGCACGGTGACGTCTGATGTCGCGTAGACCGGATAGCGCTCCTCCATCAGCCGCTCCAGCACGGCGCGCGGGTCGGCACTTCTGAGGAGCGGCCGGTTCTGCTTCTTGGAGACGCGGTCCATCAACAGGTCGAGCTCGGCCTTCAGCCACACCGACACGCCATGGCCAGCGATGGCCTCGCGCGTATGCGCGTTCATGAAGGCGCCGCCGCCGGTCGACAGCACCTGCGGGCCGTTTTCCAGCACGCGCAGGATGACGCGCTGCTCCAGGGCCCTGAACTCGGTCTCGCCATAACGCTCGAACAGCTCCGGAACGGTCATCCGCGAGACGCTTTCGATCTCCTGGTCACTGTCGATGAAGGGCAGCGCCAGCATCGCGGCCACCTTGCGGCCGATCGCGGTCTTGCCGGCGCCCATCAATCCGACGAAGACGACGGAACGGCTGCCCAGCCGGCCAAGCAGCGCGGCGTGGTTCTCGTCTGGAGGATTTGCTGGCAGCGCGGTCATCGGATGTTTCGAGGGCCCTCTTTGCCGGCGTATCGACATGAAAAGCCCGTTTGCGTCAAGCTTGGCGAGCAGCCTGAGGCCGATATGGGCTGGCCGGGCTGCATCAGAAGTTGCTTGCAAGCCTCAGCTTCTTCCTTGAATTGGCCGGATTAGCGTCCCATAAGGGCACAGGGTTTGGAAACGCAGAACAAGAAGACGGGCGAAAATTGATGCCGACACTGTTTCGCTTTGTCGTGATCCTCGCGATTCTGGCCGGCATTGCCTATGGTACGATGTTCGCGTTGGTGATGTTCGTCGAGCCCAGGAAGGCGGAAATGAGCGTGCGCATTCCGCCGGAAAGGCTCAACCCCAAGAAAAGCTGATCGATGCCCCGGAAACGATCTGCCAAGAAAAACTCCGCATGAACACCGCCGCCCGCATCGAAGCCTTCCTGGAAATGATGAGCGCCGAGCGGGGTGCCGCCGAGAACACGCTGTCCTCCTACCGCCGTGACCTCGAAGACGCTTCGGACGCAATCGATGGCGGGCTTGCCGGTGCCGCCGCTGCCGATATTCGTGCCTATCTCGACGACATCGCCGCGCGCGGCTTCGCGCCGACGTCGCAAGCGCGCAAACTGTCGGCGATCCGGCAGTTCTTCAAGTTCCTCTACGCCGAGGGCCTGCGCGCAGACGACCCGACCGGCACGCTGGACAGTCCGAAAAAGGGCCGTCCGCTGCCGAAGACGATGAGCGAGGCCGACACCGGCCGGCTGATCGACCGCGCAGCACTTGAGGCCGGCGATCCCAGGCTCGGCAACGATGCCGCGCTTGGCAACAGCGATTGGCTGGCGGCACTGCGCCTGCATGCACTGGTCGAGGTGCTTTATGCCACCGGCCTGCGCGTTTCCGAGCTGGTCGGCCTGCCGGTGACGGTGGCGCAGCGCGACGACCGTTTCTTCATGGTGCGCGGCAAGGGCGACAAGGAGCGCATGGTGCCGCTGTCGGCCAAGGCGCGCACGGCGATGCGGAGCTGGCTTGCCGCCCGCGCCAAGGTGCCCGCCTTCGCTGACAGTCCGTTTCTGTTTCCCGCCGCCTCCGACAGCGGCTATCTCTCGCGCCAGGTCTTTGCCCGCGACCTGAAGGGGCTGGCGGCAAGGGCCGGCATCGCCTCGGCGAAGATCTCGCCGCATGTGCTGCGTCACGCTTTCGCCAGCCATCTCCTGCAGAACGGCGCCGATCTCAGGGCCGTGCAGCAATTGCTCGGTCATGCCGACATATCGACGACACAGATTTACACCCATGTGCTGGAAGAGCGGCTGGTGCGGCTGGTCAACGATCATCATCCGCTTGCCGACTAGGCCTCATATCGCTATGTGAGGACGACATTCCACCGCCCGGAGCCTTGGATTTCAGGGTTCTGCCAGTCCTCGCCTTTCCGACGTATCGGTCCGCTCACGCATGTACAATTACCTCGATTTCGAAAAGCCGGTGCAGGACCTCGAGGGCAAGATCCTCGAGTTGAAGAAGCTTGCCGAGAATGGCGAAGCGGTCGATGTCGGCGACGAGATCAGCCGTCTCGAGAAGCGCTCCCGCGACGCGCTGCGCGACGCCTACAAGGCGCTGACGCCCTGGCAGAAGGTGCAGGTGGCGCGCCATCCCGACAGGCCGCATTGCGTCGACTACATCAAGGGCCTGTTCAACGATTTCACGCCGCTGGCCGGCGACCGCAATTTCGGCGAGGACCAGGCGATCGTCGGCGGTTTCGCCCGCTTCCGCGGCGAGCCGGTGGCGGTTATCGGCCAGGAAAAGGGTTCCGACACGACCAGCCGGCTGAAGCACAATTTCGGCTCGGTGCGGCCGGAAGGCTACCGCAAGGCGGTGCGGCTGATGGAGCTCGCCGACCGCTTCAAGATTCCGCTGCTGACGCTGGTCGACACCGCCGGCGCCTATCCCGGCGTCGGTGCCGAGGAGCGTGGCCAGGCGGAAGCCATTGCCCGCTCGACCTCGGCCTGCCTTGGCCTGAAAGTGCCGTCGATCTCGGTGGTCATCGGCGAAGGCGGCTCGGGCGGCGCCATCGCCATCGCCACCGCCAACCGTGTCTACATGCTCGAGCATTCCATCTATTCGGTGATCTCGCCTGAAGGCGCCGCCTCGATCCTGTGGCGCGACACGACGCGATCGAAGGATGCCGCGACCAACATGAAGATCACCGCGCAGGATCTTCTGGAACTGAAGATCATCGACGCCATCATCCCCGAGCCGCTCGGCGGCGCGCATCGTGGCGCCGATACCGTAATTGCTGCGACCGGTGACCTCATCGCCAAGACGATGAAGGAGTTTTCCGGCGCGAACACCGATTTCCGCGAGCAGCGCCGCGAGAAATACCTGGCAATGGGTCGCAGTCTCTAAACCATGGCCCTGCCCTGCTCGCCGCAATGTGGCGGCGCGGAGCATTTTTGCCACAAAATTGCCGCTGCATTCGGCTCAATGAGACTATCGCAAGGGGACGTGTCGACACTTGTGGTAAGGAATTTTCAAGGTTAACGGGCTTAGGGTCCGTACACGTTCAATGCAGTAGCCTTGGCATGAATTGCCTTGGCGCAGAGAAAAAGACGATATCCGCAGCCATGTTCGCCAAGCTTGCCCGCACCGGAATCCTGATCGCTGCCCTCGCCGTGGCCGGCTGCAACGATTCGTCGATGAAGGATTTCGCGCCGGAGGCCAACAAGCCGCTGCCCGACAAGATCCTCGCCGACATGAGGGCGAAGGGCATGGTCCGCACCTCGTCGGTGATGGCCCGCATCTTCAAGGAAGAGGGCAAGCTCGAAATCTGGAAGGCCAAGACCAACGGCCGCTACGACATGGTCGCGAGCTACGACATCTGCAAATGGTCGGGCAAGCTCGGGCCGAAATACACCGAAGGCGACCGCCAGGCGCCGGAAGGCTTCTACACGGTGCGCCCGGCGCAAATGAATCCGCGCTCGAACTACCATCTGTCCTTCAACATCGGCTTTCCCAACGCTTATGACCGCGCCAATGGCCGCACCGGCGCCAATCTGATGGTGCACGGCGCCTGTTCGTCGTCAGGTTGCTATTCGATGACCGATGCGCAGATCGAGCAGATCTATGCCTTCGGCCGCGATGCCTTCCAGGGCGGCCAGACCGAATTCCAGATCCAGGCGTTTCCGTTCCGCATGACCGCCGCCAACATGGCGCGCTACCGCAACGACCCGAACTATGAGTTCTGGAAGATGCTGAAGGTTGGCTACGACAATTTCGAGGTCACCAAGGTGCCGCCGAAGGTCGACGTCTGCGAGAAGCGCTACGTCTTCAACCAGGTTGCCGCCGACGGCCAGACGTTCAACCCGACCGGCCCTTGCCCGGCGACCACCCAACCGGATTCTTTGAAGAGCGCCTACAACGCCTATCAGAGCACCTACGACGCGGCGTTCAACGGCGCGCTCAAGGCCAGCGTGCCCCCGCCGAAGCCGACCATCGCCGGCATCAAGGAAGCCAGCATCGTCTCCGACTGGTCGAAGCGCCGGGCACGCGGCGAACGCGTGCCGATCGACCCGCCGTCGCTCAACACCGACGGTTCGGTGACCGAGACGGCGCGCATGGGCCGCATCGATTCGCCGGCCGGCCGCAAGATGGCGGCACTGGACGCCGAAAAAGCCGCCAAACAGAAGGCCGAAGAGCAGAGGCTGGCCGCCATAGAGGCTGCCAAGCAGGCCAAGGAAGCCGCGAAGGCGCAGGCCCTGGCCGAAAAGGAAGCAGCCGAAGCCGAAAAATTGGCGGCCAAGACCGCCAAGGAAGCGCCTGTCGCCACCGCCACCATAGCAGTCCCCACCGACGCCGCGCCTGAAGCAGAAACGCAGGCGGCAAGTGCCGACGAGAGCCGGGTAACGAGGTTGAAGAACAAGCTGCTCGGCATGTTCGGCGGCTGAGGTTTTTCGCCTTGGCCCAGGACGACGCTGTCTATGACCTCAAGGGTTTGAACTGCCCCTTGCCCGTGCTCAAGGCGAAGAAGCGCCTTGCCGGGATGCAACCGGGCAGCAGGCTGTGGCTCGAAACCACCGACCCGCTCGCCGTCATCGACATCCCGGCTTTCTGCTCCGACAGTGGCCATCAACTGATTGAAACGGCGTCGGTCTCAGGCGGCCATCGTTTTCTGGTCGAGCGCGGCGAGCAGCGAACCTAGGGCTTAATGCCCGGCTATCGCCAGCGGGTTGTTCTCCAGCGCCGCGCGGTCGGGCGTGTCGATCGACGGCCGGTTGGTGAAGGCGGCAAACAGCCGGCGGATATAGTCCTCGGGCATGTCGAGCGTGATCAGCACCAACCGCGTGCCGCGCTGGCCATCCGGCCAGGACCGCAATTGGACCGGCGGATGCAGAATCTTCTGCACGCCATGGATCACCAATGGCCGCGACGGGTCTTCCCTGAGTTCGATGACGCCCTTCATGCGCAACAGATGCTCGCCATGCGTCGATCGCAGCAAGTCGAGAAACATCTCGATCGCTGAAAACGGCACCGGGCCGTCATGGACCAGCGAATAGGAACGCACGCGCTGATCGTGGCGATGGTCATGGTCATGCTGGTGATCATGACCGTCATGATTGTGATCATGGTCATGCGTCGCTTCCTCACCCAGCCAGCGCCGCACGTCTGCGGATTTGGTCGCCGGGTTGTAGAGCCCACAGTCAAACAGCGCCGCCACGCCGGTCGCCGTGTCGGCGGCATCGAGCAGTTCGGCCCCCGGATTGATCTGCCGCAAGCGCGCCCGCAGCGTTTCCAGGTCGCTGGCGTCTGTGACCAGATCGGCCTTGCCGAGCACGATGCGGTCGGCTACGGCGACCTGCTTGACCGCCTCGACATGACCATCGAGCGTGGCATTGCCGTTGACCGCATCGACCAGCGTGATGACGCCGTCGAGCCGGAAGGCCTGGACAAGCGCCGGGTGCGCCATGATCGACTGCAGCACCGGCGCCGGATCGGCAAGACCCGTGGTCTCGATGATGACGCGGGCAAGCCGGGCGATGCGGCCGGTCTGCAGCCGGTCGACCAAATCGGCCAGCGTGTCGACCAGTTCGCCACGCACCGTGCAGCACAGGCAGCCGTCGGAAAGCTGGATGATGCCGTCGGAAGCCTGCTCGACCAACAGATGGTCGATCGCCACCTCGCCGAACTCGTTGATGATGACCGCCGTGTCGGCCAGCGCCGGATCCTTCAACAGCCGGTTGAGCAGCGTCGTCTTGCCGGCGCCGAGGAAACCGGTCAGCACCGAGACTGGGATCGGAAAGCCGCTCATCGGCCTAGTTGGCAACCTTGACCGGCTGGTCGCCCTGCGCAGCGGGACCGGCAACGACCGGACCGGTGCCGGCTGGTGCCGGCCTGTCGGGACGCCAGCTCGGGACCGGCACATCGGCATATTCCTGGCCACCCTGGTCGAGCATCGCCTTCGGCGCCGGACCGGTGGCGCCGCCGAGGCCGACGGCTACCAGCGTCGGCACATGGTCGAGCTTTTCCTGGTAGGGCGACTTCGGCACGTCCTTGGTGGCAGCCGCCGGCGGTGCCTCGGACTGCTCCGCCGGCGCCTTCTTCTTGCAGATCTCGTCATGCATGTCGTTGGGCGAGACGGTGTCGCCGTACGGCGCCAGCGTGGCGATGGTGGCAGAGCCGGCCGCCGGCGTGTCAAAACCCTGATCGAGCAGTTTCGCGGCGGTCTCGGCACGGGTGACTGCCGATTTCTCGCCAAGCACGACCGCGACCAGCGTGCGTCCGTTGCGGGTCGCCGAGCCGATCATGTTGAAGCCGGAAGGACAGACGAAGCCCGTCTTCATGCCGTCGGCGCCGGGATACCGGCCGATGAGCAGATTGTAATTCGGGATCGCCTTCTTGCCGACCGCAAGGCCCTCGATCGAGAACCATGGCGCATATTGCGGAAATTCACGCCGGATCGCCATCACCAGCACGGCGAGGTCGCGCGCCGTCGTGTACTGGTCCGGCGAATAGAGCCCGTTCGGATTGACGAAATGCGTGCCGTTCATGCCGAGCCGGGTCGCCTCGGCGTTCATCCGTTCGGCGAACGCCGCCTGCGAGCCGCCGACATTCTCGCCAACAGCCATGGCGATGTCGTTGGCCGACTTGACCAGCATCATCTTCAGCGCGTTGTCGAGCCGCATCACCGAGCCCGGCTTGAAGCCCATCTTGCTTGGCGGCTCGGCGGCGGAGTGTTTGGTCACCTTGATCGGCGAATCGAGCTGGACCTCGCCGGCCGCGATCGCCCGGAAGGTCACATAAGCGGTCATCAGCTTGCTCAGCGACGCCGGATACCAGCGCTTGAACGCGTCCTGATGCTGCAGGATCTTGCCGTTATTGAGGTCGAACAGAACGACCGGATTGGCCTGCGCCGACCCGGCCAGGACCGACAGCACGATTGCGCCAGCCGAGAATAGTTTGAGGAAATGCCTGTGCCGCATGATCAAATCCGAAATCGCCTCTTGCCGTAGTCGCCCCTGGCTCCGTAAGATTTCGTTACGCGATCGCCAGCATGATGCGTCCGACCCTCAAAAAACCGGACCACATCGTTGCGGTGCTATTTACTCTATGTGACGCCAACATGGCAAAGTGCCTGACGATCACAATTGCAAGGCAGCGGACGACACCCGCCTGTCCCAACAGCGAAATGGAACCATCATGCCAATCCTGAACCGTGCCGCCGAAATGCAGGACGAAGTTGCCGGCTGGCGCCAGCATCTGCACCAGACGCCGGAATTGAACTTCGACGTCTTCAAGACCGCGGCCTTCGTTACCGAGAAGCTGAAGGCCTTCGGTTGCGACGACGTGGTGACCGGCCTCGGCAAGACCGGCGTCGTTGGCATCATCCGCGGCCGCCAGGGCGAAGGCCCCACCATCGGCCTGCGCGCCGACATGGACGCGCTGCCGCTCAACGAGATCACCGGCAAGCCCTACGCCTCGACCAATCCCGGCAAGATGCATGCCTGCGGCCATGATGGCCACACGGCGATGCTTCTGGGTGCCGCGAAATATCTCGCCGAGACGCGCAATTTCACCGGCTCGGTGGCGGTGATCTTCCAGCCGGCCGAGGAAGGCGGCGGCGGCGGCAACGAGATGGTCAAGGACGGCATGATGGAGCGCTTCGACATCTCCAGGGTGTTCGGCATGCACAACATGCCGGGCCTGCCTGTCGGCCAGTTCGCCATCCGCCCGGGCCCGATCATGGCGGCGACGGCCGAGTTCACCATCACCGTGCGCGGCAGAGGTGGCCATGCGGCAATGCCGCACGCCACGGTCGATCCGATCGTCATCGCCAGCCAGCTGGTCGGCGCCTTGCAGACGATCGCCTCGCGCAGCACCGATCCGGTCGAGGCCGTGGTGGTGTCGGTGACCAAGTTCCACGCCGGCGATGCCTACAACATCATCCCGGAAACGGCAGAAATCGCCGGCACCGTGCGCACCTTGCGCAAGGAAATCGCCAAAAAGTCCGAAGAGCGCATCCGCACCATCTGCGACGGACTGGCGACCGCGTTCGGCGCCAAGATCGAGGTCGACTACCAGGCGAATTACCCCGTGACCTTCAACCATGCGGAAGAGACGGTGTTTGCCAGCGACGTCGCGGCCGGTGTCGCCGGCGACGCCCATGTCCACCGCGGCATCCAGCCGGTGATGGGCGGCGAGGATTTCTCCTATATGCTGGAAGCCCGGCCCGGAGCCTTCATCTTCATCGGCAACGGCGACACCGCCGGTCTTCACCACCCGGCCTACGACTTCAACGACGAAGTCATCCCGCACGGCATGAGCTATTGGGTGAAACTGGCTGAAACCGCACTGGCGGCCTGATGCTTATTGCCAAAAGGGCTGGCCGAATTGCATTCGGCCTGCCTCTTGGCGAAACGATCCGAAGCGGCTATGTGTCGGGCCGCGTGGTCCCGTAGCTCAGTAGGATAGAGCGGCAGATTCCTAATCTGTAGGTCACAGGTTCGATTCCTGTCGGGATCACCAACGTTCTCAAGGACTTAGAGAGAAACTGCCGTACTTTTTGCGAAATTTTTTGTGAAATTAGTACGGTGAATTTCCTAGACCTCAAACTTTGGGGCATTGATCGGCCGGGATGCAGTGCATGCCGAGCGCGTGATACCCGCTGCGAGCCGGCGGATATCGTTTCTGGTCAGGCATGCAGCGGACCGGCGGTGGGTGGCCTTTGGTCCTAAGATAAAATCCACGCCGGAAACGTGCTAGGATGGCCGCCGCGCGGCGCGACTTGTCATGCTTCAAAGCGGTCAGGAACGATTGTCATGCTCAATCCAATCTCCATCATGGCCGACCGGCTCGGCGACTATCTGTCAGAACTCTATCTCCAGTATTTCTCGCATCGCAATCCGGAATATGCGAGCTACATAGGCGGGGCGGCCCGCCTTGTCCTGGAGCGCATCGGCAATTCGAACGCCCTCTATCACAACATCGAGCACACGCTGATGGTTACGCTCGCTGGCCAGCAGATCATCCGCGGCCGGCTGCTTTCGGAATCCCTGACCCCCGATGACTGGCTGCATTATACCTGCGCGCTGCTTGTCCACGACATTGGCATGGTGCACGGCGTGTGCCCGGGCGACACCGAGGACAGCTTCGTCATTAACGAGGCCGGCGACCGCTATACGCCACCGCGCGGCACCTCCGACGCGGTGCTTGCGCCCTATCATATCGAGCGCGCCAAGATCTATGCGCGCCAACGTTTTGCTTCCTCGAAGTTCATCAACGAGGAGCGCATTGTCGAGGCGATCGAGATGACGCGCTTTCCGGTGCCGAACGATCCGGCCTACCAGGTCACCAACACCGAGCCGGCGCTGGTCAGGGCCGCGGACCTGATCGGCCAGCTCGCTGATCCCTTCTACCACCGCAAGCTGCCGGCGCTGTTTGCCGAGTTCTCTGAGATCGGGATGGTGGAAAAGCTCGGCTGCAAGACCGCCGCCGATCTCGGCGCCATCTTCACGGATTTCTTCACGCTGCAGGTCGAGCCCTATATCGGCGACGCGATCCGCTATCTGGAGTTGACGACGGAAGGCAAGCAGTGGATCGCCAACCTCCACAGCAACCTCTTCCAGTCCGGGCATCGCCCGGCCAAGATCGGGCCGTTTCCCGGCGTGTCGCAGCCGACCTCGGCGAGCCTTTCGGTGGTAACTTAAGAGCCTGGGATTGTTTCCTCTTTTCCGCCGATGCCAAGCCGGCATTGGTTGCATTCACCAGGCATGCAGCGAACCAGCGATGGGTCGACTGGGAGTGGGTCTTGCAGTCCGCCGTACTTTCTTGCGAAATCAGATCGTTGGAGAGGACGAAACCATCACACCCTTGCGCGCGCATTCCATAGCTGTCGGGCCCCAGAGGTGAGAGAGAACCCTCGCCTGCGCTGGCATTTCAGCGTTCGTCTGTTGCACTGGCTGACCGTGATCGCACTCGCGGTGCAGATTACTGTCGCCTTCGGACCGATGAACGGGCCGGGAATGGCGATGATGAACTGGCTTCCGCTCCACATGTCGATCGGCGTGACGATCCTTGCCATCATCGTGCTCAGGCTTTGCTGGCGCATCCTCACCCAGCCCCCTGTCAGGCAAACCTCACGGTCCGTGCGGTTTGCTACGACTTTCTTCCACATGTTGCTCTACGTCATGATTCTTGCCGTGCTCACAACGGGATGGCTAGGCTACCGGCCAATGCCTTTCATGCCTCCGGCACCGCTTTTCGGAAACTTGCCTGTCCCGTTGGCACCATCCGTCGGCGCGCTGTCGGCAAGGGGTTTCGCGTTCGTCCATGCAAAGCTGGTCTGGATCATGCTTGGATTGTTCGGCGTTCACACCTTGGCCGCGCTTGTGCATTTCGCACTGCTGCGCGACGGTGTCATGCGCACCATGTTCTTTGGACGACAGGACATCGCTTCGCGGGAAGAGAAAGCACAGTTTGCGGTCGACGATGATGCCGGCAGCTCACGCAACGGCTGACGATCCTCCCGCAATGACAGCCGCGTACCGGGCGGCCTTGCCCAGGGCGACGAGAACACGCCGAGATCGACGCGGCCATCACGCAATGTCTCAACGATCATTTTGTGTACCCAGATTTGTTTTAAGATCGGGCTCAACCAAAGTGCAGCACGAAGGGCAGAGACTGCCTCCGGCATCAAACCAAACCAACGATCAACGCCCCCACAGTGGCGTCGGCTTGAGTCACCTGGTAAATAGCGAGCACATCTTCGATGCCGGCGGCGACTTGCTCGGCAAGCATGACCCAATCGATATCGATTGCGGCAGTAGAGCCGGATAGAACCTTACAACTACGCTAGATTTCTTTCCAATGGACGTGAATGTGACCTTTTCTGGTCACTTCGCCCATAGTCGCTCGCCAGTTCCCGTCGTCGGCGACTTGGAGGAGAGCACCGCGCGATCCTAACCAGGTGTGTTCGCCTTGACGACCTTCTGGCATTCCGGCGTCAGCTCGCTCAAATGCTCTGTCAGACATTGAATGACTTTGCCGCCACCTGGCTCCACGCCTTTGCAGAACTTTTCGTAGTCTGCCTGGCAAGCCTCACGTTCGGCCGCTGTCTGCGCCTGAGTTGCAACCATCTGAATGGCCAGGAAAACCGCGCTTAAGGCAATTCGCATGACAAACCCCTCCAAAGTGGCTAACCTTGATCAAAATACCGTGAAGTGTTGAGAGGGGTCAAATGCTTTTGGTATGGCGCATTGCGCTGGCCGTAGCCTCGCTTACGGGGACGGTGCTGCTTTCAGCATGCAACAAGCAAAATGACTATGTTCCGCCGCCGCCGCCCAAGGTTGACGTGGCGCTGCCGCTCAAGCGGACGGTAACGCCCTATCTTGAGGCGACGGGGAACACGGCGGCCGTCAATTCGACGCCGTTGGTTGCCCGGGTGGCGGGCTTCATTCAGGAAATAGACTACAAGGACGGCGACAGCGTCAAAGCAGGCACCCGACTGTTCCTCATCGAGCCTGAACCTTACCAATTGGCACTTGAACAGGCACAGGCAGGACAGACGTCGGCCGATGCCTCGGTCAAACAGTCCAGCGCCGACTTGAAGCGACAGCAGGATTTGCTCGCGCAGAAGGTGATTTCGGCTTCGACGGCGGACCAGGCCGCCGCTGCCGCTGCGGTCGACGTGGCCAAGCAGCAGCAGAACGCCGTTGACGTCAAGCAGGCCCAGCTCAACCTGAGCTACACCGAAGTCAAGGCGCCATTCGACGGCATCGTCACCGCCCGCCAGGTATCCGTCGGGCAGTTCGTAGCCACTGGCAGCGCTTCCGACCTCGCAACGATCGTCCAGATGGATCCGATATACGTCAATTTCAATGTCAGTGAGCAGGACGTGCAGCGGATCAGGGTCGAAATGGCCAAGCGTGGTCTCACAATGCAGAGTCTCAAGAAGATAGCGGTGGATGTCGGCCTGCAGACCGAGACTGGATATCCGCACAAGGGAACGCTCGACTATGCGGCGCCTCAGGTATCTTCCTCCACCGGTACGCTTCTGGTTCGCGCCGTTTTGGAAAACAAGGGAAATGCGCTGCTGCCTGGTTATTTCGTCCGACTGCGCATTCCACTCGGCGAGCAGCCGGACATGCTGCTCGTACCGGATCGTGCGATCAGCAGCGACCAGAGCGGCCGCTATCTGCTCGTCGCCGGAAAGGACGACACAATCGAGCAGCGTAGCGTCGAGATCGGCCAACTGGTCGGCGAGTTGCGCGTCATTACCTCCGGCCTGACAGCGGATGACCGCGTCGTCATATCTGGCATGCTGACGGCCGTGCCCGGCCAGAAGATCGAACCGACGGTGAAGACCCTCGAGGCAACCCCGGCCAACGGCGCTGGCCAATGATCTCCAAATTCTTCATCGAACGGCCCGTCCTGGCGAACGTCATAGCCGTTCTTATGGTCGTCATTGGCGTCGTCTCGCTCTTTGCGTTGCCGGTAGCGCAGTATCCCGACGTGGTTCCACCGACCGTTTCGGTTACCACCCGTTATCCGGGCGCCAGCGCGCGCACGGTCATCGACACCGTAGCCTTGCCGATCGAGCAGCAAGTCAATGGCGTCGAGAACATGCTCTACATGCAGTCCTTCGCCGCCTCCGACGGCAGCTACAACCTGACCGTAACTTTTGCCATCGGTACAGATCTCGACCTTGCCCAGGTGCTTGTTCAGAACCGGGTCTCTGCCGCCATGGCCGGGCTGCCCCAACCAGTGCAGGTGCAGGGCGTCAACGTGCAGAAGAAGTCGACCGCCATCCTCGAGATCGTGACGTTGACCTCGCCTGACGGGAAATATGGCAGCCTCTATCTCAGCAACTACGCGACGATCAGCCTTAGAGACGAAATCTCGCGTTTGCCTGGCGTCGGCAATGTCAGCGTATTCGGCGCGGGTCAATATTCCATGCGGGTCTGGCTCGATCCCGAAAAGATGTTGGCGCGCGGCCTGACCACGCAAGATATCGTTCAAGCACTTCAACAGCAGAGCGAACAGGTCACAGCAGGTCAGATCGGCGCTCCGCCGGCGCCGGCCGACCAGTCCTTCCAATATTCGATCGAAGTGTCCAGCCGCCTTGACGATCCTGACCAGTTCGGCGCCGTTGTGGTCAAGACGGGCGCCAACGGCGATATGACGCGTGTTCGCGATGTCGGGCGGGTTGAACTCGGGGCGCAGACCTACGGACAGTTCTTCAACCTCGACGGCCAGCAGGCGGCCGGCATGGCCATCTTTCTGGCACCCGGCGCGAACGCGCTCGATGTGGCCAAGAGGGTCGCGTCCAGGATGGAGGAACTGGCGCGTGCCTTCCCGCAAGGCATAGCTTACGCGATACCGTTCAACACGACGAATTTCGTCAGCCAGGCGATCGACGAGGTCTACAAGACGCTGTTTGAGGCTGCGGTGCTGGTCTTGATCGTCATCCTCGTCTTCCTGCAGGATTGGCGGGCGATGCTGGTTCCGGCCACGACCGTACCGGTCACCATCATTGGCGCGTTCGCCGCAATGGCGGCGCTCGGCTTCTCGGTCAACCTTTCCACCTTGTTCGCCATCGTGCTCGCCATAGGCATCGTCGTCGATGACGCCATAGTCGTGGTCGAGGGGGCCGCCCACAACATGGAACGCGGCATGTCGAGCCACGACGCCGCCATTGCCGCCATGAAGACACTGTTTGCGCCGATCATCGGTATCACGCTGGTGCTGCTGGCGGTGTTCCTGCCGGCGGCCTTCCTTCCCGGCCTTACGGGCCGGATGTACGCGCAATTCGCGCTTGTGATCGCAGCGACCGCGTTGATCAGCGCGGTCAACGCCGCGACATTGAAGCCAACGCAATGCGCGACATGGCTTAGGCGTCCAGTACCACCGGACCAGCGCAATGTTTTCGCGCGGGGCTTCAATGCGGCCTACCAGCGTGCCGAGAATGCCTACGCCCGGTTGATCGGAATGATGGTGCGCCATAGCGCCGTAACGGGCGTGATCGCACTCATGATCATCGGCGCGGCTGGCTACGGCATGTCGCGCGTCGCCACCGGTTTCATCCCTATCGAAGACCAGGGTTATCTGCTGGCTGCGGTTCAACTGCCTGACGGCGCCTCGCTTGGCCGCACCCAGGAAACGCTGCAGCAGGTTTCAAAGATCGCCAAGGCCACACCTGGCGTGGAGACGGTGGTCACCATCGCTGGGCTTTCGGCCCTCGACAACAATTCGACGCTCGCCAACGCAGGCGTTGCTTACATCATTCTCAAGGACTGGGGTCTGCGCGGCAAGAGCGAGGACCTCGCTTCGCTCTACGCCGCTCTCAACAAGAATCTGTCAGCTATGGCCGACGGGCTTGTTCTGGTGCTTCCTCCGCCACCCATTCAGGGCATCGGCAACGCCGCCGGCTTCACACTGCAGATCGAACTCCGCGATGGCAGTTTCGACCTCTCGAAGCTCCAAAGCACCATGAGGGCGGTGGTAAGCAAGGCTGAGACGCAATCGGGCATCCAGCGCGTCTCGTCATCGTTCCGCGCCAACGTCCCGCAGTACAAGGCCGAGATCGACCGCGACAAGGTGGAGGCCCTCGGCCTTACCACGGACCAGGTGTTCCAGACGCTCGCCGGTTATCTCGGCTCGAGCTACGTCAGCCAGTTCAACAAGTTCGGGCGTGTCTTCCAGATCTATGTGCAGGCTGACGCCCAGTTCCGGTTGACGCCGGAGGAAATCGGCCGCCTTACCGTCCGCAACAATAACGGAGACATGATCCCACTCGGAACCGTGTTGACGATTGAACCCAGCGTCGGTCCATCGCTGATCAGCCTGTACAATCTCTACCCCGCCGCGTCGATCGTGGGCGTGCCCGCCACGGGCTTTTCGTCAGGTGATTCGATCAAGCTGATGGAGGAGATCGTAGCGGATAGCCTTCCGCCCGGTACTGGCTTCGATTGGACTGCCCTGTCTTTCCAAGAGAAGCTTGTTGCCAATCAGATTTATCTGGTGTTCGGAATGGCGCTGTTGCTTGTCTACCTGGTCCTTGCCGGCCAATACGAGAGCTGGCTCGCTCCGATCTCAATCCTGCTAGCCGCGCCGCTGTCTCTGGTGGGGCCAGTCCTGGTACTCAATGGCCTTGGCATCGACAACAATCTCTATGTCCAGATCGGCCTTATCCTGCTCATCGCACTGTCAGCCAAGAATGCGATTCTGATCGTCGAGGTCGCACGCGAATTGCGTGCCGCCGGCACGCCTATCGTCGAATCGGCGATCGATGCCGCACGTGCCCGCTTCCGGCCTATTCTAATGACATCGTTTGCCTTCATCCTCGGCGTGGCGCCGCTGGTATTTGCAACCGGCGCCGGTGCCAGCGCGCGGAAGTCGATCGGCATCACGGTCTTTTCAGGCATGCTCGCTTCGACCTGCCTGGCCATTCTTTTCGTGCCATCCTTTTTCGTCATCCTGCAACGATTGGAGGAACTGCGCTCCAGACGCCAGAAGAAGAACGAGGCTACTCCAACGCTCCTCTAGTGGCGGTACAATCAAAACCAGACGGCGCGCCGGCATGCCTAGGCGTCAACCACCAAAGGCCCGCGCGAACAGGCAGCCTCAGCCGACCCTGACGACAAAATGCTTGGTCACCGGCTCGATGATCTTCCACGTTCCCTTGAAATCGGCTTCCACCACGAAGGCATCGCCGGGGCCGACCTCGACCGGTGCACCGCCGTCGGGGGTGATGATGATGCGGCCGGCGATCATGTGCACGAATTCGTAGTCGGTGTAGGTCGCATGATAGGTGCCGGGCGTCGCCTGCCACCTGCCCGACATCACCTTGCCGTCTTCGGTCGTGTGCTGAACGGCGGTTTTCATGGTCGGCTTGCCCTCGACCACGACCCAGCCGGCCAGATCGCCGGCTTCCGCGTTTTCGACGGCGCCGAATTTGAGGATCGTCTTGTCGGTCATATCAGTGGCTCCGTTTAATTGGTCGTTCAGGCGTCAGGTGTCTGGACGGTCAGATAGCCGATGGCCCTGGTCCGGGCAACCGGCGCGGGGGCCTCATGGCGAGCCTTGCGCTGCGTGAGCCTCGAGCATGCGCCGCGCGCTTTCCTCGTCGGTGATCAGGATCGTCGGCGCGATCAGGGTCATGGCACCGAGCAGCGCCTCGGTCTTCTCCGCACCGCCGGAGGTGAGGATACGGATCGGCGCCTTGCGCAGACGGTCGACATCCACCGACATCACGTGGCTGTTGACGGGATGGTCGACCAGATCGCCATTGCGGTCGAAGAAATGGAACAGAAGGTCGCCAACGGCGCCACGCGCAAGCAGGGCCTCCCGATCCGCTTCCTTGAGAAAGCCGCCGCGAGAGAAGGTGGTGGCCGAGGCGATGCCGCCGACGCTCAGCAAAACAGCATCGAGCACGTTGGCCATTTCAAAAACCTCCTGCAGGCCGCAGCGCTCAACAAGCGCGATCTTGGTCTCGACGCTGTCGACGACGGCCGGCGTTGGGATCAGATAGCCGTCGCCCTGGAAGATTTGGGCGAAGCGCCAGGCGAACTCGGCCGGGTTGAATCGACGCACGACGCCGACACCGCCAAGCAGCGAAATGACCTTGAAGTCGGCGAGCGACTTGGCGCTGATGAAGGGCAGGCTCGAGAACAGCGTCCGACCCCAGCCGACGCCGACACGCATGCCGGATTTCATCGTGTCGGACAGGAAACTGCCCGTCTTGGCACTGATTGCCGGTACCGGATCGGCGTCGGGCGTGGAAAGCGGCGCCACCAGCGCCTGCTGCAACCCGAAGGTCTTTTCCAGCGCGCGCTCCAGCCGCACGATCTCCGACAATTCGCTTTCGATGCTGATCTTCACCTCGTTGCGTGAACGGGCATCCGCCAGCATGCGCACGATGGTGACGCGGCCAACGCCGAGCACGTCGGCGATCTCGTTCTGCGTCATCTGCTCTACGAAATACATCCAGGCGGCGCGAATCCTGAGGCGATCCGTCCGGCTTTCGCCAGCGACCTGCTCGGGCGTCTCGCTTTTACCTCGACTGTTTTCGGTTTCGCCCTGTCGTCGCCTGCCCAATCTATCCCTCCCCACGGCGATGGCCGAGCGCGCTGTCGCCGATTCTGCCTGCTGGTCTAATATCCCCTATTGATCTACCAATCGATAGGAACAATGTAGAGGTGGTGGCTGGAGCCCTGTTGGCGGCCACCTGCACGAATTTCGAGGCGATCGCCATGCTGCGACAAATCTCCGAAGACGTCCGCGTCAATCTGAAGGACCGGTTGCGGGAAGTTCGCGATATGATCCGCCAGAGCCGCCATGACGGCACCGGCGACGCCAGTGTCTTGCGCGAAGCCACCAGCCATCTGCCGCCGTTTCCCGGCAAGGGCATAGAAGACCTGCTCAGCCATGCCGCGAGCGCCGTCGACGAAGCGTTGTCGATTGCCGAATCCTTTGTTCCGCGTGAACGCCCGATAAAGGTCGACGGTACGACCGTAAAAGGCCTTGGAACCTATTTCCCGGCCGGAAACCAAGAGCGGCAGTTGAGCGCGGAGCGCCTGTTCCGACGCGACATGTACTATCTGACCAAGGCGGTGCTTGCAGGCCTGAAGATTGAAAACGCCCGCATCCACGAAGCCGATTTCGCCGCGGTCCATGCCACGATGCACAAGCGGCATGGCAATCTGCTGGCCGCTCTGACCGCGCCGGGTGCTGGACTGCAGGCAATCGCGGCCACCTGTTCGGCGCTGCTGGTCGAGTGTCTCGCCCAGCGTCCCGTCCGCTTTGCCGAAACGGCGCCGGAAATGCCGGCGATTGGCGACCGGGCGCTCGACATCAACTGCCTGGCGCCGCTCGTTCTGGCCTGCGGCCTTGCGACAACAGGCAGGGACGGCTTGCCGGAGCCGGATCTGCTGGAGATCGCGATCCTGGCCGCCGATATCCGTCATGATCGCATTGTTCAGGCCTGCGCCAAGGCGAGCCCGATCGATGAACTGACCACCGTCTTCGCCACCTTGCTTGCCCATTTGCCGTAACCCGCTCGAGCAATTCCAGGAAGCGATTTTCCGTCCGGAACTGCGCAAAACAACGCGGCGGCGGAGATCTATTCCCCGGCCGCCAGGGCCATGATCGTCTTCTTGGCGCGCTGGATCGAGGCCGGGCTCATGCTGAGTTCGGTCAACCCCATCTTCACGAACGTCGCAATGAGATCGGGCCGGCCGGCCGCTTCGCCGCACATGCCGACCATGATGCCAGCGGCAACGCCGGCTTTTGCCGTCATTTCGATCGCCGACATGACGGCCGGGTTGGTGACGTCGTTGAGCTTCGACACCGTCGGATTGAGCCGGTCGGCGGCCATGATATACTGGGTCAGGTCGTTGGTGCCGATCGAGAAGAACGCCACCTCTTTTGCCAAAGCCGGGGCGATCAGCACGGCGGCCGGGGTTTCGATCATCACCCCGAGGTCGAACGGGGCATGCGGGACGCCTTCGGCTTTCAGCTCGGCGGCGCATTCCGCGACCAGCACGCGCGTCTGCCTGACCTCGCCGATGTCGGCCACCATCGGCAGCATCACCTTGACGTTGCCGTGCACGGCCGCCCGCAGCAGCGCCCTGAGCTGGCGCTTGAAGATGTCGGGCCGGTCGAGGCACATGCGAATGCCGCGCCAGCCGAGAAAGGGGTTTTCCTCGTCGGGGAATTCGATGCCGGCGATTGGCTTGTCGCCACCGATGTCGAGCGTGCGCACGATCACCGGGTACGGCGCAAATGCCTTGGCCAGCGCCGCATAGGTTTCGGCCTGCATGTCTTCCGAGGGAAGGTGCATATGGCGCATGAACAGAAGCTCGGTGCGGAACAGGCCGACGCCCATCGCACCAGCCTCCTGTGCTGCCTCGATTTCCTCCAGCGAGCCGATATTGGCGGCAACTTCGATCACGGTGCCGTCGGCGAGCTTCGGCGTCACGCTCTTGAAGACAGTCAGCCCGGCGCGCTCCTTTGCCGCCGCTTCGACACGACCGGCGAACTCGGCGCGAGTCGCCGAATCGGGGTCGATGATCACGCGGCCGCTGTTGCCATCGAGCGCCACTTCGCGTGCCGTGCGCAGAGCATTGATCTGGTCGCCGAGGCCGAGCACCGCCGGAATGCCGTGCGAGCGTGCGATGATGGCGATGTGCGAGGTGGCGCCGCCATGGCCGCACACCACCCCGCCAATGCGCTTCAGCGGCGCGCGCGCCAGGTCCCAGGCGCCGATGTCGTCGGCGATGAGGACAGCGCCTTCGGGGATGGTTTCAAGGCTGACGTCGTCCTGCCCAAGCAACACCAGGCAGATCTGCCGCCCGACCGCATGGACGTCGTCCGCCCGCGCGTTGAGATAGTGATCGTCGATCGCGCTGAAATCGGCCGCGATGGTGGAGGCAGCGGTGATGACGGCCGAAACCGCGTCGTTGCCACCGTTGATCAGGCCCTCGGCCTCCCCGGTCAGGCTGTCGTCGGCGGCGATGTCCCTGAGCGCGGCGATGATGCCGCGGTCTCCGGCCGACAGACTGTCCTGCGCCAACGCCCTGTCCATGCGCGCCTGGACGGCGCTGACGGCGGCGCGGAACCTGTCGATCTCGCCGGCGATCTCCTCCGCCTGCAACATCCGGCCTTGTCCGGCCATATCAGGCGGGAAATGCGCAAAGGCCGGCCCGATGGCGACGCCCTCGCTTGCGGCGACACCACGCAAGCCGTTTGCTCCACCAGATGCCGCGGGTTCGGGCGCCGGCGCAGCCGCCCCGTCTTGCCCGGCATCATTCGCCGGGCTCTGCGTCTCGGCTTCATCATCGAGGCCGGCCTTTGGATTTTCGAGATAGCCGATCAGCGCCTCGATGGCCTCGATGGCGTCGGCGCCGTTCGCCCGCACGGTGACTTCCTGGTTTTCCTTGACGGCCAGCAGCATCAGCTTGACCGAACTCTTGGCGCTGACCGCCTTGCCGTCCTTGACCAGTTCGACATCGGATTCGAAGCCCTTGGCGAGCTTGACGAATCGCGTCGCGGGGCGGGCGTGCAGACCTTCATGCACTCTGACGATGGTCGAGCGTTCCATGGCAAATACTCTGGTTTTGAGCGCCGCTCCCAACATAGGCCGCGGCGCGAATGCTGTCAGGCGGCGATGGTTATGATCGCGCCGGTCTTGAGCGCAGCCACGAGCGCTTGCGCATCGACTTGCGAGGCGCAGATCTCGCCCGGCCTCTCGGCCTCGTTGGCGCCGTTGAACGAGATGACGACATGGCCCATTTCCAGCACCTTGCTCCAGGCACTGGACCCGACCGCGGTTATGGTCGCGGCAACGGGACCAAGCGTGATCGACGCGCCCTTCTGAGGCGCGCCGTCGCTGGGTCCGTGCTCCGTCTTGTGGAGCACGGAAACCTCGGCAAGTTCCGGCGGCGAGCCATCGGCAAACAGGATGACCACGCCCCCTTCGGCAAGGTCCGCCACTTCGGGTCCGATGGCAGTGACCCGTGTTCTCAACAGAACCGTCATGTGGCGAACCTCATTTGCTATTTTCCTGAGAGCGGTTCAGCGTTTCACGGAAACGGCGAACCGCTCTATCTCTTTGTTTCGACGCAATTCCGGATGGAAAACCGTTTCACACTTTTCCTGGAATTGCTTCAGAACACGATCAGGCTGACGATCCAGGCGATCAGCACCGACACAGGGCCCATGATCTGGCGGCTGATGAGCACCGCCGGAACACCGATCTCGATCGTCTTCGGCTTGGCCTCACCGAGCGCCAGTCCGACAGGAACGAAGTCGCAGCCCACCTGAGTATTGTAGGCAAACAGTGCCGGCAGTGCCATTGCCGGCGAAATCGTGCCGTTGGCGATCTGCGGACCGATGATGGCCACGCCGATGACCTGCGCAATGACGGCGCCTGGCCCGAGGATGGGCGACAGGAACGGCAGGCCGCAGATCGCCGAGATGATCAGCAGGCCGACGATGTTGTTGGCCAGTGGACCCATCGGCTGCGCCAGCACGTCACCGATGCCGGTGTACAGGATCAGACCAATGAGCATGGTCACGAAGGCCATGAACGGCAGCACGTTGCGCACGACCTGGTCGATCGTGCGGCGGCCGGCATTGAAGAAGATGCCGACGACACGGCCCATGACGCGGCCGATCGAGCTGATCAGGCCGATCACACCGCCTTCGCTTGGCAGCGCCTGCGGCGCCGCAGGTGCGTTGCTGCTTGAACTCATCGATGCTGCTCCCCCGGCAGTGGTGACCGCTTCGGATCCGTCCGCCATTGTGATGTTGGCCGGCTTCACGCCCGAAACGTAGATGTCCTCGGTGATGAACTGGGCAAGCGGCCCAGACTGGCCGACCGGCGTCAGATTGACGGTCGGGATGCGCTTGCGCGGATAGACGCCGCATCGTGCGGTGCCACCGCAGTCGACGACGACAACCGCCATCTCGCTTTCGATCGGCGGCGCCTTGAAGCCGTCGACGGCCTCGGCGCCGGTCATGTCGGCAATGAGCTGCGCCACCGGGTGAATGCCGCCACCGGTGACGGAAACAACCTTGCTGCGCTGTTCGGTCGGTTCGATCACGAGCGGACCGCCCCAACCGGTTTTGCCCCGGGAGATGTGTACGGCTTTGTATGTCTTGGCCATGATGTCCTCCCCGACCTTACAGCTCGACGCCTTGGCGGCGTGCCATGATGGCGGTGATGCGTTCGGTCAGCATGCCCTTGAGCAGGATGACGACGAGGCCGACGATGGCGTACCAGATCGCCACCTTGACGTGATAACCGGCGACGACGGCGCCCTTCTTTTCCAGCTCCAGCAGCGCCACGAGAATGCCGCCCCAGACGAAATATTCGCCGGGATTGATGTGCGGGAACAGGCCCAGCGGCGGGTGCACGTAGGACACGGCCGCGTCATAAAAGGCCGGCTTGTGCTTTTCTTCCAGGAACGATCCGAACGTATAGGCCATCGGATTCGTGAGGAAGAACACCGCCAGCAGCGGCAGCAGCGTATAGCGGGTCAGCGCGATCCGGCCGGCGCCGCGCGCCAGACCATGCACGCGCTCTTCGCCGACCAGTTCGGTGACGGCGTAGAAGGCTGTCATCAGCACGACCAGCGTCGGAATGATGCCGGTGACGAAGCCGGCGAAGACCTCGCCACCCTTCTGGAAGATACCGATGAAATATTTGCCGATGGCGGTCAGCCAGCCGAGTTGCTCTTCCTGCTGGACTTCCTTCAGCTTTTCCTTGAACTGATCGACGGTGATCGGTCCGCTGTCCGCCTGTGCGAGGACAACGAGATGGTCGGAAGCATGCTCGACCGCGAGCTTGCCATGCAATGCAGCATCCGAGACCATGGCACCTGCGACATGCAGATTGTGCACGGCCATGTCGGCATGCTGCGCCAACAACGAAAATACAGACATTTCTCCTCCTTATGCCGCCCGCCGGTTGATCCCAGTCGGTGCGCGGCGTCCTCTAGGCCCTTGCTACGTTCAAACCGGACAGACCCGGCATCTTCCCCGGCTCCGACCGTGTTTTGTCGATCTGTTCGATCGCCCGCTTCACGGCCTCGGCCACACCGGGTTCCCCCTCCCCCATGACTGCAGGGTCGGACCGGAGTCGATCGAGGGGAACGCCCTCGAATTCTTCATGTCTTTTGAACTTGGTGAAGACAGAGCGTCCGCTCATCACCATCAGGCGGCGCACGACCAGATCAGGCGTCACCACGACGAGCGCGATGGTGCCCTTGGCCAATCGACCGCGAAAATTGCCGGCTCCGACGAAGCCGTCCTTGTATTGGTCGGTGACGCCCCTGAAGACATCCGAATAGTGCCGCATCTGCAGCCAGACGCCGAGCGACTGAAGCGCCCAAACAATAACCAGAAGAAGCAGTCCCCACTGCCAAATCGCCATTCGGTTCTCCTCCCGAAGCCTATGTTGAACCGCACCTTGGACCGACGCGTGGCAACAGCAAAGTGAGAACATTTGTTTCCGCGAATGTCAATATGTATGATATTGGTCTTGGCCACGGTCATCCACAGGCCGTCAACCGATTTCGGTGGCGGCGCCGTTGTGTTAGCCTGACCGGGAACAGGAAACGCGGAACATGGATCTCCCCTTTAGGGACGAACTGGCCTTGATGCCCGACCTTCGCCACCGGTTGCGGCAGTTGCGCTGGTTTCGCGCCACCTTCCGCGGCAGCGCCAAGGTGGTCTCGGACACATTCGGCGTGCGCTTTGAAATCGACGAAGCCAAGCTCACCAGGGCTTTTCTCGACTGGGTCGAGATCATGGAAGCGCAGAAACGCTTCGCCGCGATCGACCGCGCCGACTTCATCGTCTTTGCCGCCGGCCTCGTTTTGCGTGAGCTGATCAAGCAGGCGCCAGCCAGGGAGATCTCCGGCCTCACCCAGCTCATCGAGACGGATAAGAATGCCGGCACGCTGGAGATCATCCGCTTCTGGCCGGAAGGATTCCTCTACACCAACTACTGCGTCTCGGTGATTTCGGCGATCCACGAGCAGGAATTCGGCAGCGCGCCGAGCATCGACAAATGCGCCGACGACCTGCGCACATGGTGGTCCTATCGCGAGAACGTGACCGAGATGCCGGCCTATGCGGTGGCTTTCCTCGACCGCTTTCTCGGCGCCGAGCCGAACTGGATCACGCCCGATCGCGCCCAGTCCCGGCAAGCCATGCAAAGGGCGCTCGGATCCTCGCGTGCGAGCGATGCCCTCCGCCAGCTATGAACACGGCTTCGACGCGCACTATTGAACATTTGACTTTTTGCCGATAGCGATGTGCGAAATCGACTCGGGGGAGAAGCGCGTGGCGCGACCAAGGCCTATCATTTTCGATTGCGACGGCGTTCTTGTCGACAGCGAGCCTCTGGCCGCCCGGGCCTATGAACGCGTCTATGACAAGCATGGCATGCCTGGTGTCAACACCAGCATCATCGCCCAGTGCATCGGCATGAAGCAGGCCGATATCATCGCCAAGATCAGGGAATTGACCGGCCACCAGTTTCCAGCAGCATCAGACGGCGATATCTGGGCCGAGACCAAGATCCTATTTTCCCAGGAGTTGAAGCCGACACCCGGAATCACCGCATTTATGCAGACGCTTGCGGGCGACCGCTGCGTCGCCTCGTCATCTTCCGTCGAGCGCATAAACCACAGCCTGGCCGTCACCGGGCTGGCGCGATACTTCGGCGACGCGATCTACAGCTCCTCGATGGTCAGGAACGGCAAGCCGGCGCCGGACATCTTCCTGTTTGCCGCCGACAAGATGGGCGCCACCCCTGCCGACTGCATCGTCATCGAGGATTCACCCTTCGGCATCCAGGGCGCAGTTGCCGCCGGCATGACGGCTATCGGCTACACCGGCGGCGGCCATACATATGCCGGGCACGGCGCGCGGCTGACAGCGGCCGGTGCCGATTTCGTCTGCGCTGACTGGCATGACGTTAGCCGGCAATTGTCCAGGCTCGGTGTCCCCGCCTAGTTCATCAGCGAAGTCCAAAGCGAGCCGCTTCTTCGGGCGAAACCACAGTCCCGACACGGTAGGCGAAGGACGAGACCCTCGTCGCATCGGTGTCGACCTCGCACCGGAAGCTCAGGTGGTACCATCCTGTCGTTGTGCGGAATGCGACATCCGGGGCGTCAAGGACGTTGCCCGCCTTCAGCCGAACAAACGGCAACAAGACGGGAAGATAAGAGGCGTCCAGCAGTTGCTGTTGCAACACGCTGGCGCAAAGTTTGCCAGCACGCTGATCGCGAGGCACGCCGCTCATCGAGGTCGTGGCCAATGCATCGCCAGTAGCGCTCTGCGAGTTGAGCCTGCGAACACCCGGAAGGCTGGAATAGCCGCGTGATGCGGCAACGGCAGCGTCCTGAGAATTCGGCCGCCCGGCGCTCCCGCTTCGGGGCTTCGAGACCTTTGCAGGGCTGGGTTTCGGCGCGTTTTCGGGTCTGGCCTTGGGCGTCTCGGCCGACATGGGAAGCTCGATCTCACCGCCGGTGGCAGCCAACGGCGTTGGTGCCGCTTCTGTTTGCTTCTCAGCGTCTCGCGCTCCTGCCTCTTGTTTGTCCGCCTGCTGTTTGTCCAGTTCCTGGCTTGAAGTTGCCTGCTTCTCCTCTGCGGACTCGGCGTCCTTCGCTGCGGTTACCTGTTTCTCGGCGGCCTTAGTTGAATCTGGCGGCTGATCGGAATCTGCCGGCGCTGCAGGTTGGTTTTCTGCAGGCTTCGGCACGACAGGCGGCTTCGAATCGTCATCCTTGGCCGGCGAGGGCGAGTTGTCTTGAGCGCTGGCCCCATCCAGGGATTTCCGGGGGCCGCTATTCTTGTCGCCGAACTGAAAAACAGGCTTCAGAACCTCGATTGGCGGGGGCTTGCGCAGCTGCTTTTCCGTTGGTTGCGGCTTTTCGACATTCTGCTCGGGCGGTTTTTCAACCTTCGGTTCAGGTGGCTTTTCGGCTTTGGGTTCCTTTGGAGGCGGTGCAGGAGCAGGCTTCGGTTTTGGCTGATCGGGCGGAGGCACGAGCGCGACATTTACGGTTTGCTCCTGCTGCGGCTGTTGGGGAGGCTTCGGCAGGCTGTAGACCGCGAGCGCTACGATGAGCGCATGCAGGATCAGCGAGGCGGGCAAGCCCCACAGCAAATTCCGACGCCGTTCTCGTTCCTCGTCCTTCATCCTGACCGATGTGGAATGAAATAGCGGCGGCTTCAAGCATAGGCACTGGATTGACGCAATTTTAGCCGCAGGAGAGGATGGCAGGGGCCGCACCACCGAGGCGTTGGCGCGACTCGACGAGCACCTGTCCCGTCCCGACATTCGCGACAACTCGGTATCTACGACCTCGGTGGGACATCAAGACCTGTGATCAGCTAGCTTTGCCGCTGGCGCAGGATCCTGTCCAGAAACCATTCGTCCAGCCGCGTTTCGCCAAACCAGTTCAGCCGGTTGATGCTCACGAAGCCGGCATCGATGGCCCCGTTTTCGTCGCCCGGCTGGCTGGCATGATCACGGCCGCCCGGGACGGTGATGACGGTTCGCTCGCCATCGCGTTCCACGATCTCGGCCTTGCGGCCGATCTTGTCGCGGCCGATGCGTGGCTGCCGGAGTTCAGCAGGCAGCGAGGTCGGCAGGTTGATGCTCAGCCAGTGACCTTCCCTTGCCCAGTCCGCGCGCGATTGCCAAAGCGATGCGATCAGCGCACCCAGCCACTGGTCATCGGCATCGGCAAAATCCGGATTTTTCACGCGCGAGAAGCCGATGGCAGGCACGCCCCAGAAGGTCGCTTCACGGGCAATGCCGAGCGTCCCGGAATAGGCAAGGTCCTCGGCAACGTTGCGACCGTCATTGACCCCCGACAGCACCAGGTCCGGCTTTTGCCCATCGGCAAACAGCCACGTCATCGCACTCACCACACAATCGGCCGGAGTACCGGAACAGGAATACCAGCCAGGCCTGGTGCGGCGCATCGTCAACGGCTTGGCGATCGTCAGCGACGACCCGGCGGCGGTGCGTTTGCCATCGGGTGCGACCACCCAGACATCGTCGCTCAATCCGTTTGCGGCAGTGACAAGCCGGGCAAGCCCCGGCGCTTCGATGCCATCGTCGTTGCAGATCAGGATTCTCATCTTTTTCTTGCCTCCGGCACCGTGATGCGCTGGCCGGTGCGGCATTGTGCGCGCAGCGACGGGATGTGGCTTTGCAGGTCGCACAGAAGATCGGTCGCACAGGAATGACCGAGCGCTGCGGGGCGCCCAGCCTTCTCCCAAATGTCGACATTGCCCGACAGCGTTGGATGGGTGGGCATTCGCACCCAGTCGGCCCGACCGGCATTGTGCAGCAGATCGCCCGGGGAGCCTGATGGCAGATGCCCGGTGAGCAGCACCGGAAAACCGGCCTCTTCCGCGCGCGGCAGCAGCCGCGACGACGGTCCGGCCTCACCCATGCCGTCATCCGCCAGCAAAGGCAATGACGGCAATGGATCGGAATCGGCCCAGTCCGCTGCGCCTCGCAAGCGGCGAAGCAAGAAGTCTGAAACACCGGGCAACAAAGCTGCGGTAGCACCGATCTGCGCCTGGAGCGATGAACGCATCCCGGCGTGGATGGCAAACGGTCCCGGCAACGCCGCAATCAATTCCAGCGATCGGCCCGACAGCGGCGTCGGCAAAAGGCATCCGTCTGAATGTCTGTTCACCCACTCCGAAATTGCACGCGCGCGCGTCACCCCCGGCACCGGATCGGCACCGTAAGAAGCGTCGAGAACAAGCAGATCGCAGTGCGGGATCGTGTCCATCACGAACACGTTGCTGTCCGGCACCACATCGCCCGAATAGGCGACGTGGCACTCGCCGTCGTCGACGGCAAACCAGACACCGCCGACGACATGTCCCGACCGCCCCGTCCGGATCGTGAGATTGCCGCTCTTCAGCGTATCGCCGGGCTCAAAGAGTTCGATGCGATCGCTGGGAAAGGGAAACCGCTGCAGATCCCCGGGCTCGGCATAGCCGGCGAGTGTTGCCGGAGCCTCGTTGCGGGTCTCCGCCGTCATGAAAATCGGACCTGCATACCCTTGCGACAACAGCCAGCTCAATGCGCCGACATGATCCTCGTGAGCATGCGAGACAAACAGCGCGTCGATGTCGGCGACCGCACCGTCGAGAGCCGGATAGTACTCGGCGCCAGACGCGCCGACCTTGATGCCGACGTCGAGCAGGATGCGATCGTTTCCGCTGCTGACAGCGAGACTGGTGCGACCCTTTTCCCCAAAGCCGCCGAGCAGGTCGAGCATCATCACCATGCTTCCCCCGCCGCCGGGATGAGCCAGCCTGACCTTATCCGCAGCCGCGCCTGTGCGCCGCTCTCCAGCACCACCGGATCGGGCTGTTCGAAATGCAAGGTGAGATCCGCGCCGGCGGCAGGCGTAAATTCGATGCGCGCCGCGCCGCCTTGGTAGATCACCCGCTTGACGAGGCCGTCGAAGCCAGGACCATCCGGCGACACGTCGAGATCGGATGCCCGGCAGCAGATTTTTGCGCCGGCGCGCGGCCGTTCCCCCGCCCGGCAGCGGACGGCCAGCTCGGCGCCGAGCACCCGGACCTTGCAGAGACCGGCCTGCTCCGCGCTCAGCACGTCGGCGGGAAGCAGGATGCCTTGCGAAATGAAGGATGCAACCATTTCATTTGCCGGCTCATGATAGAGTTCGCGCGGCGTCGCCAGCTGGGTCAGCCGCCCGCCGTCCATCACGGCAATGCGGTCGGCGAGCGCCATCGCTTCGGCCTGATCATGGGTGATGTAGACGATGGTCGTACCCGTGCGTTTGTGAAAGGCGGCGAACTCATCCTCCATCGAGGCCCTGAGATGCACATCGAGATTGGCGAGCGGCTCGTCGAACAGGACAAGCGAGGGCGCGGCGACCAGGCAACGCGCCAGCGCCACGCGCTGGCGCTGGCCGCCTGAGAGATTGGCCGGCCTGCGGTCGCCCAATCCCTGCAGATTGACCAAAGCGAGCGCGTCTTCGACCTTTCGGCGCGCGACCGCCTTGTCCAGCTTCGCCACCTTCAGCGAATAGCCGATGTTCTCGGCAACCGTCATGTGCGGCCACAGCGCATAGTTCTGGAAGACGATGCCGACGCGCCGCTTCTCCGGCGCGACGCTACCTCCCTTGCCCGACACGAGATCACTGCCGATGCGAATCTCGCCGGATGTCACCTTCTCGAATCCAGCGACCAGCCGCAGCAACGTCGTCTTGCCACAACCGGAGGGCCCGAGGACCGCCAGGAACTCGCCGTCGCCGACATCGATCGACACATCCTTGACCGCGTCGAAGTCGGCAAAACTCTTGGTCACGTGGTCCAGGGTCAATCGCGCCATGGCAGCACTCCGCTGGGAAGATGAGGGGCAAGCAGATTGGTTACCAGCATCAGCACGAAGGTGACTGCCACGGTGATGACGGACATCGCTGCCGCGTAGTTGGAATCGCCGCCCTGCTCGAAGGAAAACATCACCACGCCGATCGTTTCCGACCCCGATGACCACAACAGCGCGGAAACGGTGAGCTCGCTGAGCGCCGTCATGAAGATCAGCAGGCCGCCGGCGATCGCCGCCGGTGCCACGAGCGGAAAGATGATCGTGCGCATGCGCGTGAACAGCCCGGCGCCTGCCACCTGGGCAGCTTCCTCCAGCGCCCTGTCGATCTGGTGATAGCCGCTGATGGTCGGCCGCAGCGCCAGCACCAGGAAGCGGGCGAGATAGGCATAAAGAATGATCCAGACGGTGTTGTAGAGCTGGATGCCGGTCAGCGGAATCGGCCGCAGGAACAGCAGCAGCGAGGCGATCGCCAGCACCACGCCGGGCAAGGCGTAGGGCAGTTCGACCGACAGGTTGAGCAGCCGCACCCAGCGCTGCTTGCCCCAGGCAATGAGGTAGCCGATCGGCACGGCGACCAGGACCGCGAAGACCGCGGCCGCGATCGATAGCCAGAAACTGTTGAAGAAGGCGCGGCTGGCCGCATCATGCTCGAACAGCACGAAGCGATAATTGTCGAGCGTTGCCGTCCTGGCATTGAGTGCAATGCCGTAGCCCGGCACCAGCGACGTCAGCACCAGCCCGAACAGCGGCAGGAACAGCACAGCCACGATCAACAGCCACATGCCGGCCTGGACGACAGGCCGCCAGCGGCCGAGCTCGTAGGGTTCGGCCGCCAGCGAGGTGGAACTGATGCGATAGTCGCGGCGGCGGCTCATGATCTCCTGGACGAGAATACCCGCCATGGCGATGACGCCGATCAGCACCGACAGGAACGCGGTTTCGCCGAGCACCGCCGGACCGCCGCCGGCCAGCCGCTGGTAGATCAGCGTCGGCAGCACGAGATAGTTGGCGGGGATGCCGAGAAAGGCGGGAATGCCGAAATTGCCGACACAGGACACGAAAGCGAGTGCCGCGGCTGCCATGATCGACGGCGTCATCAGCGGCAGCACGATGGTGACCAGCACGGTGAACCAGTCGGCGCCGCCGGCCCGCGCCGCCTCGACCAGCTCGCGCGGCAGCTTGCGCAGGCCGGCGCGTACCAGCAGGAAGACCAGCGGGCCGTACTGCACGCCGAGCAGCAGGATGATGCCCGAGGTGGAATAGAGCGGGTTTTTGGTGCCGAGCGGGGGTGCTGCGCCGAACAGCTTGAGGAACGGACTTGCCGGGCCGAACAGTTGCAGCCAGGCCAGCGCCGTCACCTGTGGCGCGATCATCAGCGGCATGACATAGCAAAGCACGAGGGCGCTGCGGCCACGAATGTCGGTCAGCGCGACGAGGACAGCCACCAGCGTACCCGACAGCACCGCAAGCAACGTGCCGCCGATGCCGACGACCAGCGTGTGCCAGGTCGCGATCCAGGTTGCCGGGTTTCTCAATCCGGCCTCTATCGCCACGCTGGACAAGGTGCCGCCGGGTGCGACGATCTCCTTGATGAGACGCAGCATCGGCAACACGGAAAGCAGGACGATGACCACGGCCACCGCCGTCGTCAGGGCCATTCCCTGGCCCCGACTTTCCCTGATCCTTGGTGACATGATTGCTTTCCCTTGGGATCGATCGCCGACGCGGTCGGGTTCGCCCGAAGCGGTCCGGTATGCCGTCGAGACGGCATACCGCCGCGATTGTCGGGCTCAGCCGCCGAACAGTTCCGAGAACTTCGCCTTGTCAGCGTCGGTCTTGGCGACGATTGCCTTGGTGTCGAATGGCATCACCTTGACCTTGACGCCTTCCGGCATCCATTCGGGGCGACCGACCGAGGCGCGCGCCGGCAGGTAGCCCATGGACAGCGCCAGCTTCTGGCCTTCGTCTGAAAGAATGAAGTCGACGAACTTCTTGGCGCCATCGACATTCTTGGCCGTCTTCATGATGGCGACCGGTTCAGTCACCGCCGGCACGCCTTCGCTAGGGAACACGAACTCGACCGGCGAGCCCTTCTTCTTGGCGTTCATCGCCATGAAGTCGACCAGGATGCCATAGGGCTTCTCGCCGCTCGCCACCGACTTCAGCACCGCGCCATTGCCACGCACGCTGACGGTGTTGTTGGTTTTCAGCTTCTGGAAGAAATCCCAGCCATAGTTGGCATCGCCGACGAAGCCCGAAAGCAGGTAGGCGGCAGCGCCCGAATAGAGCGGGCTCGGCATGACCAGGCCATCGGCATAGGCCGGCTTGGCGAGATCGGCCCAATGCTGCGGCTTTTCGGCGGCCGCGGTGTTGTAGACGATGCCGGTGGTGATCAGCTTGCTGCCGAAATAGGTCTTGTCGGCGTCATAGGCATCCGCCTCGATGCCGTCGAGCTTCGCCTCGGGATAAGGCAGCAGCCGGTCGTCCTTCTTCAACAGCTCCATGCTGACCGCGTCGGCGATCAAAAGCACATCGGGCTGCGGACTGCCGGCGGCGAATTCGGCTGCCATCTTGGTCAGGATGTCGCTCGTTCCGGAGCGGTAGATGGTCACGTCGATACCAGGCTGCGCCTTCTTGAAGGCATCCATAGTCTTGGCGGCATCGGCTTCCGGCTGGGATGTATAGAGCGTCAGCGTTTCGGCACCGGCCACGCCGGCAAACAAAGTTGCCGCGAGCGCCAGCTGGCTGGCCAGCAGTTTGATGAATAGCGTCTTCATGAGACCTCCTGTCTTGTCTGTGCACGACCGGTCCGGCCCCTGGCCAGTTCCCGTCTCTTCCTCCCTGCACGGCGCAATATGACTGGTGGATGACACAGCGCGTGAAACCACAAAATATGTTCATATGTACAATGTCAATTACAAATGAACAGAATTGTGCGACGATCGACGGGCCGGCGGGCCGGCATCAATTGACATCGGGCCGGCGTTCCTCCGATGAGGACAATTCGGCCAGGTGATGGCTCATGAGGACGAGGACCGATGCCCACGGAAAAACCCAGACCGGCTCGCCTGCCGATGGTGTCGTCTGATCTCAACGTCAAGACGGCCTGGCTCTACTATGTCGAAGGCTTCACGCAGGAGCAGATCGCCGAAAAGCTCGATGTCAGCCGGGTAAAGGTGATGCGCACCCTCGCCGCTTGCACCGCCGAAGGCATTGTCGTCACCATGATCAATGCGCCAACCGCCGAGCAGGTGGCCCTCGAGCGCGCGCTCGAGAAGCGTTGGGACCTCAACGCCGCCGTCGTTATCCCGACGCCCTCGGCGCACGATCATCTGGAAAAGGCGATCGGCCATGCCGTCGCGGCCTATCTCGGCGAGCAGATGCGGGATGGCATGACGTTGGCCATCGGCGGTGGTGCGACGCTGCATGCGAGCCTCGGCTTCCTCGCCCGCCGGCAATTGAAGCGCGCCTCGGTGGTGGCGCTCGTCGGCAGCCTGCCGCACTCGCAATGGATCAACCCGTCGATTGTCGCCGCCAAGGTCGCCGATGTTTTCGAAGTCGACAACTACCAGATCACCGCGCCGGTGACGGTCGACGCCCCCTCGCTTCGCGATCTGTTGTGGGCGCAGCCGACCCTGCAGGACGTGCGCCAGCGCGCTGCCGCCGCCGACATCGCGCTGCTGACCGTCGGCGACATGTCGCCCGACGCCACCATATTCCGGCACGGCATCGTGCCGTCGTCGCTCATCGCTTCGCTGAAGGCGAAGGGCGCGGTCGCCAACATCCTGTGCTTTTTCGTCGACGCCGCAGGCAGGCTGGTCGACCACGAGGTCAACGGACGCGTCATGGCCATCGATCTCGATGTGGTCGGCCAGGTGCCGAACGTCGTTCTTGCCGCAGGCGGGAAGCGCAAGGTTCCGGCGATCCTCGCCGCGCTGAAAGCCGTCAGCACCAATGTGCTGATCACCGACAGCGATACGGCCGCGGCACTGCTGGCGAGGGGCGGTTGAAACTCGGCGCTGTAGCTAGATAAGCCCACGCTCGCGCAAAAAATCCTCGACGCCGACATGGGTCATGGATTCGAATTCGGCCACGGCTTCAGCCACCCGTTTGCGCTGGGCCGCAAGCAGCGTGAACACCTGTTTCATCTCGCCGGAAACACCAAAACGGCTCCAGCGCTCGGCGATATGCACCGGCAGGCCAATGTCGGCGCAGAACGCGTCCAGACTGCCATAGCCGAGGCTCACGACCAGTTGCTTGGTTTCCTCCGCCGACATGCGCGGCTCGAAAGCGTGATCGTGCAGGCGCTGCGCCACCAGCTTGATGTCAGACGGCGACGCGCCCATCACCTTGCTGAACAAGGTTTTGACGTCCGATGGGTCGAATGCGGGCATGCTGGCCTCCCTTTGGATCGAAATCCACTTACAACATGGGTCAGGGGTTGGCGCCTGACAAGTCGTTTCTGACATAGCCGACTTCGCAGGGCGGCCTTGCCTTATGTTGCCACGCCCTGTTGAGATTCAGGCCAGGCCGGATCGAGAATGGTTGTCTTCGAGCACCGGAGCGCAGCGGACTTTCGGGTACGAAAGCACCGGAAGCGCAGAAGACCGCCATTCGCAGGTGCCGGCCTCACTTGAATATCAGTAGACCCTACACGAGCATGCCCATCGGGTTCTCGATCAGCCGTTTGAAGGCGACGAGCAGTTCGGCACCCAGCGCGCCATCGACGGCGCGATGGTCGGTCGACAGTGTCACCGACATCACGGTGGCTATCTTGATCTCGCCATTCTTGACCACCGCCCGCTCCTCGCCGGCGCCGACCGCCAGGATCGTCGCATGCGGCGGGTTGATGACGGCGGCAAAGTCCTTGATGCYGAACATGCCGAGGTTRGACACCGCCGTGGTGCCGCCCTGATACTCTTCCGGCTTCAGCTTGCGGCTGCGCGCMCGGCTGGCCAGGTCCTTCATCTCGTTGGAGATCGTGGACAGCGTCTTTTCGTCCGCCTTGCGGATGATCGGCGTGATCAGGCCACCTGGGATCGACACGGCRACGCCGACATCGGCATGCTTGTGCTTGACCATGGCGCTTTCGGTCCATGACGCATTGGCATCCGGCACCGCCTTCAGCGCCAGCGCCATCGCCTTGATGACCATGTCGTTGACCGACAGCTTGTAGGCCGGCGCGTCGCCCTTGTCGGTCTTCTTCACAGGCGCTGCGGCATTGATCTGCGTGCGCAATGCCAACAGCGCATCGAGTTCGCAATCGAGCGTCAGGTAGAAATGCGGGATTGTGGTCTTGGCCTCGACCAGACGCCGCGCGATGGTCTTGCGCATGTTGTCATGCGGGACCAACTCGTAGGAGCCTTGCTCGAACAGTTTCAGCACCTGATCATCCGACATCGCCTTCACCGGCGCGGCGGGAGCAGCAGCCGGAGCCCCGGCAGGTGCCGCCTTGGCGGCAGGCTTGGCGCCGCCACCGGCAATCGCCGCATCGACATCGGCCTTCACCACGCGGCCGCGCGGACCGGTGCCGGCAACATCGGAGAGCGCAAGACCCGCTTCACGGGCAAGGCGCCGAGCCAAAGGTGTTGCGCGCGCAACCGAAGGCGATTGGCCGATCTCCCCCCTTGCGGGGGAAATGCCCGGCAGGGCAGAGGGAGCCCCGACAGACTGAGACGCAGGCGGGACAGCGCCCCCCTCTGTCGACTTTGTCGACATCTCCCCCACGGGTGGGGAGATTGGCGCTTTGTCTTGCTCCGCCTTGTCCCCATAGGCCTCATCGTCGGCATAGATCCAGGCAACCGCCGCGCCGACCGCAATGTCGACGCCCTCCTTGCCGGTGACGTCGCGCAGGACGCCGCTGGCCGGCGCATCGATCTCCATCGCCGCCTTGTCGGTCTCGATCTCGAACAGCACATCGCCCTTCTTGACCCTGGCGCCTTCCTCGGCAAACCAGCGCGAGATCTGTCCGGTCGCCATGTCCATGTCGACCTTGGGAAGAATGACTTCGGTCGGCATCGCTCAGCGAATCCCTTTCACGAGGTCGCGCGCGGCCGCGATGATGTCGGGAACCTGTGGCACAACAGCCTTTTCGAGCTCCGGATTGTAGGGGATCGGCGTCTCGGCTCCGCCCAAACGCACGATCGGCGCATCGAGGTAATCGAACGCCTCGCTCTCAGCGATCATCGCGCTGACCTCGGCGCCGATGCCCAGCGTCTTGACCGCTTCGTAGACGCACATCAGCCGCGACGTCTTCTTGACGCTGTCGATGATGGTCTGCTTGTCCATCGGCCGGATCGTCCTGAGATCGACGACTTCGACGTCGATGCCTTCGGCCTCGAGGGCAGCGGCGGCGTCGAGCGCCTTGTGCACCATGATCGAGGTGGCGACGATGGTCAGGTCGCAGCCCTCGCGGCGGACATCGGCCTTGCCGATCGGCACTGTGTAATAGCCTTCGGGCACCGGCCCCTTCATCTTGTAGAGCAGCTTGTGCTCGAAGATCATCACCGGATCGGGATCGGCGACCGCCGCCAGCAGCATGCCCTTGGCATCGTATGGCGTCGCCGGCTGGATGACCTTCAAGCCAGGCACATGGCCGAGCCAGGCCTCGAGGCTCTGGCTGTGCTGGGCGGCGGCACCCGTGCCGGAGCCGGCCGGAAAGCGCATCACCACCGGAACCGAAACCTCACCGCCGAGCATGAAGCGCATCTTGGCCGCCTGGTTGACGATCTGCTCCATCGCCAGCGTGGCGAAGTCGGAAAACTGGAACTCGAAGATCGGCCGCATGCCGGTGAGGGCGGCACCGACCGCCACGCCAGCCCCACCCAGCTCCGAAATCGGCGTGTCGATGACCCGCGCGGTGCCGAAACGATCGACCAGATCGCCGGTGACCTGGAAGGCGCCGCCATAGACACCGATATCCTCGCCCATCAGGAAGACGCGCTCGTCCATTTCCATGGCGATCGCCATGGCTTCCTGGATCGCCTGGGCGTAACTCAGTTCACGCACCATCGCGTCCATCAAGCCTGCTCCGTGTAGACATAATTGCCGGTGTCGCGGACGTCCGGAGACGGGCTCGCCTTGGCGAACTCGATGCCGTCGGCGATCTCTTGTGCCACCGCACCGCGAATGGCCTCGATGCCCTTGTCGTCGATGAAGCCGAATTCACGCAGCTCGCTTTCGAACAGGGTGATCGGATCGCGGTTCGACATCCAGTCCTCGATTTCCTCCTTGGTGCGGTAGCGGTTGCGGTCGCTCTTGGAATGACCGCGATGGCGATAGGTCTTGGATTCGATCAGCGTCGGCCCATCGCCCAGGCGGGCACGCTCGACAGCCTGGTGCGATGCCTCGGCGACCTCGGAGAAGATGTTGCCGTTGACGATGACGCCCGGCATCGAATAGGCGGCGGCGCGTTCGGCGATGTTCTTGACGGCGGTCGATCGGGCCGTCGATGTCGACATGCCGTAGCCGTTGTTCTCGCAGACGAAGATCACCGGCAGCTTCCAGATCGCGGCCATGTTCAGCGCCTCGTGGAAGGCGCCTTCATTGTTGGCACCATCGCCAAAGAAGGAGACCACGACCTTGCCGGTCTTCATCATCTTGGAGGACAGTGCCGCCCCGACGGCGATCGGGATGCCGCCGCCGACGATGCCATTGGCGCCGAGATTGCCCTTGCCGACATCGGCAATGTGCATCGAGCCGCCACGGCCCTTGCAATAACCGGTGGTCTTGCCGAAGAACTCGGCGAACATGCGCTTGACCTCGGCGCCCTTGGCAATGCAGTGGCCGTGGCCACGATGCGTCGAGGTGATCTGGTCATCCTCGGCAAGCGGCATGCAGATGCCCATGGCGCTGGCTTCCTGGCCGATCGACAGATGCATTGTGCCGTGGATAAGGCCGCGCGTGTAGCACTCCTCCGCGCCCTCTTCGAAGCGGCGGATGAGGTACATCTTGTACAGCACCTCTCTGAGCTGCTCGGCGCTGTATTGGCGATAGACGAAGGGCAGGTTGGCGCGACTGTCGGCGACGGCTTTGCTGGCTCCGGCCATGGTCAGGCTCCCAAGGAGCCGTAGACGAGCTTGTCCTGGCGGGCGCGCAATTCGGCGATCTTGGAGCCCGGCGCGGGAGCGGCATTTGCATAGGTGATGAGCTCGCCCTTCTTGATCGGCGCGGTCACCGAGCCGCCTTGCAGCAGGCCACAGGGAACGGCCTTGGCGGCGCGCGCCTCCGGCGCCGTCATGATCCAGGCGCGGTAGCAATATTCACCGATCGCATCGAGCTTCTCGCCCGGCTTCATGTCCTTCTTGGCCACCGCGCAGACTTCGGCGGTCGGCTTGGCCAGCGGCACCATGTCCGCCTTGCCGTAGAGCACGACGCGGGCGCAGGTCAGCGGCACTTCGAGCGAGGTCAAATGATAGGGGCGGTGGAAGGTGAAATACGGGCCCTTGCCCATCTTCAGATCTTCCATGCGCTCCGAAATGCGCGGGTGTGACATGTCGGCGACGACGAACACACCGGGCGCGACACCCTTGCCGATCGAGTAGTCGACGACGCCGACCTTCGACAGCACGCCACCAGCCTTTTGCGGCACCAGGACCTTGGACAGGTCGCCAAGCGTCGCCGCCGGGCCATGCATGCCGGGCTTGTCGGGAACCAGCCCGGTGGCATTGGCGATCGCCGCCATCTCGACCATGGTCTTGGAGCCATCGACGAATTCGACCAGCATGCGCACATTCATATGCCGGCGCTTGGCCTCCTCCTCATAGTCGGGGGGCGTGGCATCGATGTTGAGCGGATTGTTCTTGCCCTTGCCGGCGGCGACGATCGGATGCCCCATCGCCGAAACGAATTCGATCAGCTCCATGCAGGAGGAAGGCTCGTCGCCCGCACCCAGCGAATAGGTGACTCCCAGCCGGTCGGCCTCGCTCTTCAGATAGGCACCGATGGTGACGTCGGCTTCGACATTCATCATCACCAGATGCTTGCCATGCTCCATGGCGCGGAGCCCAATCTCGGCGCCGACGGCAGGAACGCCGGTGGCGTCGATGACCACGTCGATGAGATCATTGTCGATGACCAGGCTGGCATCGTTGGTCACCGCCACCTTGCCGGCCTCCATCGCCGCCGTCATCGCCGAAGCGTTCGACACTTCGCGCGCGTGGCCGGTTTCCTGGAAGGCGATATCGACTGCCTTGCTGGCGGCGGGCAGGTTCAGCTCGGAGATGGCGCCGATCTCGATGCCGGACATATGCGCGACCCGGGTAACGATATCGGTGCCCATTTCGCCGGAGCCGATCAGGCCGATGCGAATGGGCTTGCCCGATCTGGCGCGGTCCTCGAGATCGCGGGCAAGGCCGGTCAACGAAACATTGGAAGCCATACCGCTCGTTCCTCCCATAGTGCAGGCTGTTCAATGGCCTGACGGGTATTGAACATATGTATTTCTGTCAAGACTAATGTGCAGATTTCGCATGCTTTTAAGGCGCCTGCCGGAAGACGTGTCGTGTCGAAAAAGAGACTTGGAGGGCTGTAGCCCAAGCAGTCGGCCGGTCCGCTTCAACGAAGGCTAGCGGCCGCCAGATGTAGCTCGTGATGTACGGGAACGACGCTGATCCAGCATCGCAGCCGCCAACGGCACATCGCCTAAATCATCGCATCCTGCTGGCGTTGCACAATTTTCTCCACGGCGTCTTGCGGCACGTTGAGAAGCGCCAGCGCCCTTCGCACGAGGCTTGGCCAATCCTGCATCGGGCAACTCTTTAAGCCGGCAAAACGATCTTTGCCGATGAAGAAATTACGCGTCGCGTGGAAGCCGAGCGCCCGATAGACCTCGAACTGCTCTTCATTGAAGAACTGATCCAAGGTCGTTTGATGGGGGAATTGCGGGTAACGCCGACGATAGTCGCGTATCATGTCGCTTTCGTCACCGCTCATGCATGACTTGATGTAGATCAGCACGCCGTGCTCGTCTTCTCCATAGTCAATTCTACCGATCGCGACGTGGGAGCCATGGAACGGCCCCTCATCGGTAGGGCTGTCGCTCAGCTTCTCCTCGGTTGCCTGCGCATTCGAGCGTCGAAGCTCGGCCCAAGGCAGATCTATCAGAATGCCGAGATCGATTCGTGCGTAGCGCTCGACCCGAATGAGCGAGTTGAAATCGAGCGTAGGGTCGGCCTCGGCGTCGGCCACGACGATAACCTTGCAGCGCCTTTTCAGCAGCTCATAAAGGCCCAGATTGTCGAAATGGCCTCCATCCGTCAGGTAGACATTGCTTGTCAGTTCATCGACTCTGCCCATCGCTTCCTTGGCAAAGTACCAGGGCGCGACATGGGCCAGCCATCCCCGCAGGCCCGACCGGTCACCGAGGAACCGCGGATTTGGAAGCCAGTACCCCAGGCGTACGTTCAGCGCAGCTAAGCTGAAAGTCAGGGCGCGGATGGTGTTCGCCCCCATATTTGCGGATGCCGCCGCTCCCGAGATAGCCATTGCCGTGCCGAGATTGAGATTGCGGTCGGCCTGCTCGACTGACTCCGTCGCGATGTAGCCCGTAGCCTGGCTGCCGGTATAGAGGGGGCTGAGAAAGAAGGCATCGGCACTGCGACCGCGCCTGCCGAGAAAGGGCGACCCCTCCAGATTGACCGTGGTGTTTATGATCAGATAGGGCGAAAACCAAACGGAATCAGCCCAGTTTCCTGGGGAGCCGGGCTTCAGCGACGTCAATTTGAACTGGTCGACATCGATCTCCCGTTTTCGTGCTTTCCGGTCTTTGAGCCATCGCTTCAGGGGAGCGAGCACGCGCTTTTTTTCAACAAGTTCGCTCTTGGCGCCGTCTCTCAGCTTGTCGAGCCGCCAAAGGAATGCCCTGCTCAGACGGTCCCGGTAGTAACCGTGGAGCGAATTCGCGTTTGGCGTGACCAGCAATGAGAAGACAATGAGCAGGCCAGCCACGATCGCATAGTTCTCGCGTGCATTTTCGGTGACAGCTGCCGCGCCGCCACCGCTAATTCCCGCATAGGACAGGCTTAGATAAACCACCCACAGGAATACCGGCACAACCACGGACAGGCAGTACAACAGGATCTTGGAAGCCAGATGTTTAGCGGTTCCGGTCCACGAATTGTCGCCCTTCGAGGCAACCACGACGGCGATAAGCTTGTTGCCGAAGGCAGCAAGCCCGGCCGACATGCCGACAAGGACACTCCAGAGCCCGCTCAGTGAGTTCGGCATATGGATCAAGGCGCACCCGACCCAGTTGATCGCTTTGCAATCCTTTGGTGGGTTCGCCGCATCGAAGAGTCCGGCGAGAACGTAAGCCTGAAACTCGAAGAAGGCGATCAGCAGGCACACGATAAAGACGAATGCAAAAACCCGGCTGGTCGTTTCTCGCTCTACAAGCGTGGTCATGCGATCAGCCCGCTTCGAAGGCCAAAAGGCAACTATCGAATAGCCAATCTGCATAATGCCGAATGCAGTCAGCAGAACGATCGACCAAAAGAAGACGCTTTGCGAATCCCCGGTCAATTTTTCGAAGATGGGCAGCCGCAGTGATGCTTCCGTCGGGTTGATCAGGATGGTCAGCCAGGCAAGCGTTACAAGAGCCGCAAGGAAAATCATCGCGTTGACCAGCAGCCCACGCAGCAGCACCACGAGGCCGACAATGACGTCGATAAACCCATTTGGCGCCAGATAGTTGGAATAATGCCGAATGTGCTGGGTCTCGAGGGACTCCGGGCCGCCGAGTGTGCTTGTGAACGGAAAAACACCATCCGTCTGCATCAGCCCGGCGACCAGCGACGTTCCGATGTAGCCGCCTCCGGAAACCGTCGATAGGTAATCGACATTGTCGAACACCTTCGGCTGGTCCTCTTCGGTGATGGACTCCAGCGCCTGCATAACGCCCATGCAAAATGCCGCCGAACGAACGCCTCCGCCTGAACACGCAAGGCCTGTCAGGTCGCGCTCCGCCTCGATTCTGGGATAAGGGTTACCGCGCTCATCCGCCGTCCCCGATGTCACCACTTGGACCCGGGCCGCACGGCTCGCCGCCACCGACGACGCATTCGGCGGTCTCTTCCCGCCCTTTTCGTCCGACGCACGTCTGGCGGCGATCAGTTCTCGGCGACGACTGACAACGGAAGCCTCGGCGATCATCACATCGTAGAACGAAATCGGGAGTGTTTCAGCGTCTCCAGACATGACATTCTCGGGTGGCAAGGGAACTTTCCGACTGAGAAGATGCTCTGGAAACGCGAAAAATGACATGGTGCGATAGCCCCATGAACGCGATTTCTGTTTCACTCGATTGATGGGCGACGGGCCTGCGCATTTGATTCATGCCGGCCAGCCAAATCAGGCGGCAGCGCTGTCCAGAAAATCGTGAAAATGCACGATCACCCATCCGCATCGATCAGGATCACAGCATAGACCGGCGACTCGTGCCCCAGGCGCCAGGGCGAAAAGCCTGGCGGCCGGCCCTTTCAGGCGCCGCTGGATCGCGTCTTCAGGATCGCCGAAAACAGCGGATCGAAGGCGCGGCTGATAGGCGCCGCGGCGGCACCGAGCGCGATCGACCAGGGATCGGTGGTGCCAAGCTGCAGGCGCGGCAAATTCCGCCCTGGCCGGTCGGCGATCGACGGCAGCAGCGGATGCATCGCCTCGATCAACCGGCGGGCCAGTGCTTCCGGCGCTCCGCTGGTCAGGATGACGGTCTGCGGATCGAAGATCGTTTCGAGGAGGTGCACGCTCCAGCGCAGATCATGCGCCGCACCATCGATCCAGGCCGTCATCTTGGGATCCTCGACCATGACCAGGGCGTCAATCTGTTGGTAGATATCGTTGTCGGCCGGGTTGAGATCGAGATGCTGGTAGAGCGAGGCCAGCGACGCGCGATGTTCGAGCGGCGTCGAGCCGGGTCCGGCCGGCGACAGCAGCGCCATGCCGATCTCGCCTGCATTGCCATGGCCGCCGCTGTAGAGCTCACCGTTGAGAATCAGCCCGGCGCCGATGCCGTAGCCGACGTAGAGGCAGACCGCGTGATCGACGCCGTGCGCCGCGCCGACGATGCGTTCCGCCGTCGCGCAGGCTGCGGAGTCGTTCTGCAGGCCGACATTCAGGCCTGTGCCTTCAGCCAGCGTCTCCAGCAGCGGAAATTTCTGCCAGGCCGGCATCATCCATTTGTCGTCCGAGTTCTTCAGCCCGAAAGGACCCGGCATTGCGACGCCAAGGCCGACCAGCCTCTCTTCGGATTGGGCGGATAGCTCAGCCAGTTCGTGTCGGACGCCACTGATCAGGCCGAGGATGACCTCGACGCCTTTCGATGGTTCATCGAATGGCAGGTTGGCCTCGGCGCGAGCCAGCACGCTGCCCATCAGGTCGACGGCAACCGCCCGCGTCAGATGGCGGTCGATCTGCAGACCGATGGCGAAGGCCCCCTCGGGAACCAGCCTGTAAGGGGTCGACGGTTGGCCCCTGCCCTTGCGCACCGCATCGAGGGCGATGACCAGGCCATCGCTTTCGAGATCCTCGATGATGTTGGAGACCGCCTGTTTGGTGAGTTGCGTCGCCCGTGCCAGATCAGCCCGCGACAGGGCGCCATTGAGACGCAGCGCCTCGATCATGACACGGCGATTGTGCGCACTCGTGCCTTCCTGATTGGTGCCGCTTTTGGCGCGGATCGGGCTGATATCGTCCACCGGCGTTTCCCTCTTGACTCCATTAGGATATTGATCGACTAATTAAGTCAAGCGAATTGACTTAATAGCGAAACCGACCGCAAAACAAGACGGCCAGGGCTTTGGACCCTGTCGCCGCCCCCCGGTCGGGAAGCATTGGGTCACGTGACATCAACCCGGGAAGGCAATGAAGATTGCCGGCCCGCCAACATCGGAAATGGGAGAAGAAGATGCTGAAATCGATCGGTAAGACCCTTTTGGGCGCAGTCTTTGTCGGGGGGCTGTTCGTTCCCCATGCCTTCGCCGAAACGTCGCTCAATGCGCTTTTCATGGCGCAGGCCGCCTACAGCGAGGCCGACGTGCGCGCCATGACGGACGCCTTCACCAAGGCCAATCCCGACATCAAGGTCAATCTCGAATTCGTCCCCTATGAAGGCCTGCACGACAAGACCGTGCTCGCGCAGGGCTCGGGCGGGGGCTATGACGTCGTGCTGTTCGACGTCATCTGGCCGGCCGAATACGCCACCAACAAGGTGCTGGTCGATGAGTCGTCGAAGATCACCGACGACATGAAGAAGGGCGTGCTGCCCGGCGCCTGGACCACGGTCCAGTACGACGGCAAGTACTACGGCATGCCGTGGATCCTCGACACCAAATACCTGTTCTACAACAAGGACATCCTGGAGAAGGCCGGCATCAAGACGCCGCCGAAGACCTGGGAAGAACTCGGCGAACAGGCCAAGATCATCAAGGACAAGGGCTTGCTGAAGACACCCATAGCCTGGAGCTGGGCGCAGGCCGAGGCCGCGATCTGCGACTATGCCACGCTGGTTAGCGCCTATGGCGGCGACTTCCTAAAGGACGGCAAGCCGGACTTCCAGAATGGCCCCGGCGTCGCAGCGCTGAAATACATGGTCGACAGCTACAAGTCGGGTCTCACCAATCCCAATTCCAAGGAATTCCTGGAAGAAGACGTGCGCAAGGTCTTCCAAAACGGTGACGCCGCCTTCGCGCTGAACTGGACCTATATGTACAACATGGCCAACGATCCGAAGGACAGCAAGGTGGCGGGCAAGGTCGGCGTTGTGCCGGCGCCAGGCGTTACTGGCACCAGCGAGGTGTCGGCCGTCAACGGCTCAATGGGCCTCGGCGTCACAGCGGTCTCAAAGCATCCGGACGAAGCCTGGAAATACATTGAATTCATGACCTCGCAGGCGACGCAAAACCAGTATGCCAAGCTCTCGCTGCCGATCTGGGCTTCGTCCTACGACGACCCGGCCGTCACCAAGGGCCAGGAAGAGCTGATCGCCGCCGCCAAGCTCGGTCTGGCCGCCATGTATCCGCGCCCGACCACGCCGAAGTACCAGGAGCTGTCGACTGCCTTGCAGCAGGCGATCCAGGAATCGCTTCTCGGCCAGTCTTCGCCGGAAGACGCCTTGAAGACCGCCGCACAAAACAGCGGCCTCTGAGACGTTGCTTCCAACCACGGGCGGCCCAGTGCCGCCCGTGCTATGTCTGAAATCACCATGGATGAAGAGGGGCTGCTCCGATGTCGGGCACCTGGATGACAACCCGTGCGTGGCTGCTGATGCTGCCGCTGCTCGTGGTCATGGTCGCCGTCATCGGCTGGCCGCTGGTCGATACGGTTGGGCTTTCCTTCACTGACGCCAAGTTGGTCGGCACCGGCGGAAATTTCGTCGGCTTCGACAATTATGCCAACATGCTGTCCAGCTCGAACTTCTCGCGCACGCTGGTCACCACGACACTCTTCGCGGTGATCTCGGTCGCCGCCGAAATGGTGATCGGCGTTCTCGCGGCGCTGCTGCTCAATCAGCAGTTTCACGGCCGCGCCATCCTGCGCGCCTTGATGATCCTGCCCTGGGCATTGCCGACGGTGGTCAACGCCACGCTGTGGCGGCTCATCTACAATCCCGAATATGGCGCGCTGAACGCCGCGCTGACCCAACTGCATCTTCTCGATTCCTATCGCTCCTGGCTCGGCGAGCCGGGCACAGCGCTGGCTGCGCTGATCGTTGCCGACTGCTGGAAGAATTTTCCCCTGGTGGCGCTGATCGCGCTGGCCGCGCTGCAGGCGGTGCCGCGCGACATCACCGCCGCCTCGCTCGTCGACGGCGCCGGGCCGTTCAACCGCTTCCGCTTTGTCATCCTGCCCTATCTTGCCGGCCCGCTGATGGTGGCGCTGGTGCTACGCACCATCGAGGCCTTCAAGGTCTTCGACATCATCTGGGTGATGACCCGCGGCGGTCCGGCCAACAGCACGCGCACGTTGTCGATCCTCGTCTACCAGGAGGCCTTCTCCTTCCAGCGCGCCGGCTCCGGCGCGTCGCTGGCGCTGATCGTCACCTTGCTCGTCACCGTGCTGGCCGTCGCCTATGCGGCGCTGGTGCGGAAAACCGCCGGGAGTGCCGCCTGATGGAACGCCAGAGCCCTGCCTTCACCATCTTCATCCATGCCTGCGCTTTGCTGCTCGCAGCCGTCATCCTGGCGCCGCTCGCCTGGCTGTTCATCATGAGCATATCGCCGGCCGCCGACCTTGCCGCCAAGCCGCTGCGCTGGTGGCCGCAAAGTGCCGATTTCTCCCGTTACCAGCAATTGCTGTCGACAGCTGAAAACAGCGCCGGTGGTGCCTTTACCTCATCGCTGCGCAACAGCCTCGAGATTGCCGGCATGGCGACCATCGCAGCCCTGGCGCTCGCGATCCCCGCCGGCTGGGCCGTCTCGCGCACGCCGTCGATCGGCTGGTCGCTGTCAATGGTCATCGCCACCTACATGCTGCCGCCGGTGGCCTTGGCCGTACCGCTCTATATGGGCCTGTCATATCTCGGCCTGCTCAACAATGTCTTCGGCCTGGCACTGGTCTACCTGACCATTCTGGCACCCTTCACCACGTGGCTGATGAAGTCGGGCTTTGACTCGATCCCGCGCGAGATCGAGGCGGCGGCGATGATCGACGGTGCCGGTCTGTTCCAGACTTTGCGCATCATCACGCTGCCGCTGGCCGCGCCCGTGATGGCGACATCGGCGCTGTTTGCCGTGCTGCTTGCCTGGGACGAATTCTTCTATGCGCTTCTGTTCACCTCGGACCAGCGCGCCAAGACCTTGACCGTCGCCATCGCCGATTTGGCCGGCGGCCGTGTTTCCGACTACGGATTGATCGCCACAGCCGGCGTGCTGGCCGCCTTGCCGCCGGTGCTGATCGGCCTGGTCATGCAGCGCGCGCTGATCTCGGGCCTGACCAGCGGTGGTGTGAAAGGATGAAGATGACTGAAGCAAAACCCCGGCCGGCCGGACTGCTCGCCATCGACCGCGAAATGGCGCGCCAGCATGCCGATGCAATCGCCTCGTTCAAACAGAATGCTGCCATGGCGGCAAAAGTCGCCGCCTCGGTCCGGCAGACCGGGCGCCTGTTGCTGCTCGGCATGGGCGGCTCGCACGCCGTCGGGCGTGCCGTCGAGCCGCTCTATCGCGCGCTTGGCATCGATGCCCTGGCGCTGCCGCTTTCCGAACAGCTCGGCCAGCCACTGCCGCAGGCCGGCAGGACCGTGCTCGTCACCTCGCAGTCGGGCGAGAGCGCCGAGGTCGTCAGGTGGTTCGCGGAGGCTGGCAGCACCGCCGATGTTTTCGGCCTGACACTCGAAGCCGCCTCGTTCCTGGCTCGCACCGTGCCTTGCCTGGTCGGCGCCGGCGGCACCGAACTGGCCTTCGCCGCCACCCGCAGCCTGACCGTGACTTTCGCACTGCATCTGGCGATCCTGGCCGCACTCGGCGAAGACCCGAGTGCGGCGCTCAGTGCACTGGATCGGCCACATGACAACGACATCAGGCAAGCGCTGGCAGCGCTGGACGAGGTGACGGCCATCGTCACCTCGGGCCGCCGGCTGCAAGGTCTCGCCGAAGCGCTGGCGCTTGGCCTTACCGAACTGTCGCGCCTGCCATGCTTTTCGCTCGAGGGCGGCCAGTTGCGTCACGGCCCGATGGAGATGCTTGGCCCGCACGTCGGCGTCATCCTGTTTCGCGGCAACGACCTGACATCGGAGCTGGTGACCGCCATGGCCATATCCGTGGTCGAAGCCGGCGCGCCGCTGGTCGTCTTCGATTCGTCCGGGCAAGCGCCTGTTGCGGGTGCCATCACGCTTTCGTTCAAGCCGGCCTCCGGCATGGCCGCGATGTTCGCCATGCTGCCTCTAGCACAGCGCCTGATGATCGCCTTTGCCGATGCCCGCGTCGACAATGCCGGCACGCCTGTCCGCTCCACCAAGATCACCAGGAGCGAGTGATGCGTCCGCTTGCGGTGATCGGCAACGTCAATGTCGACCTGATTGTCGGCCCGGTGGCGCCATGGCCAAAGGCGGGAACGGAGACCGTCGTCGACCATGACGAATTGCGCGTCGGCGGCCAGGCCGGCAATAGCGCGCTGGCATGGCAGGCATTGGGCGTCGATTTCGCCGTTGCCGCCAATGTCGGCGACGATCAGTTCGGCCGCTGGCTTCGCGAGGCCTTGGGCCGCCGTGCCGAGAAATGGCCGGTCCGTCCCGAAGGCACGACGTTGTCCGTCGGCATGACGCACCCGGACGGTGAGCGGACCTTCTTCACCACACGCGGACATCTGCCGCGCTTCAGTCTCGCCGATGTGTTTTCCGTTCTCGACGGCAGGGCGCTCTCCGGTGGCTACGCGCTGTTGTGCGGCTCCTTTCTGACCGAGGATCTGACACGCGACTACAAAGCGTTTTTCGACTGGGCGGACAGCCACGATATTGCCGTCGCGCTCGACACCGGCTGGCCGATCGATGGCTGGACCGAGGCCAATTGCGCCGCGACGCGCGCATGGCTGTCGTGCTGCGAGCTGGCGCTGTTCAACGAGGTCGAGACCGTGACCCTGGCGGGAAGGCCGAGCCCAGTGGAGGCCGCACGCGAAATCCGGTCGAGTATGAGGCGAGGCGCGACCTTCGTCGTCAAGCGCGGGCCGCTGGGCGCCATCGCCATCGGCCCGGATGGAGCGCTCGTCGAAGCCATGGCGCCCGATGTCCGGGTTGTCGACACGATCGGCGCCGGCGATGTCTTCAACGCCGCTTTCCTGGCGGCATTGGCCCAGGAGCAGCCGCTGTCGGCCTGTCTCTCCGCCGCGACGCATGTCGCCTCGCGTGCGATCTCCACCTTGCCCCGCAACTATGGCGGGCCGATGCATTTCGAGGAATCCACACATGAGCGCGCTTGAAATCCGCGACATCCGCAAGAGCTACGGCAGTGTCGAGACGCTGAAAGGCATCGACATCGCACTGCAGAGCGGCGAGTTCCTGGTGCTGCTCGGCTCGTCGGGCTGCGGAAAATCGACGCTGCTCAACATCATCGCGGGGCTGGCCGAAGCCACAAGCGGCGATGTGCTTATCGGCGGCCGCTCGATCCTTGGCGTTCATCCCAAGAACCGCGACATCGCAATGGTCTTTCAGTCCTATGCGCTTTATCCGAACCTGACCGTCCAGCGTAACATCGGCTTCGGGCTGGAGATGCGCGGCGTTGCCGCCGACGAGCGCGACAAGGCCGTGCGCGACGCGGCAAGGCTGCTGCAGATCGAGACCTTGCTCGACCGCAAGCCGAGCCAGCTTTCCGGCGGCCAGCGCCAGCGCGTCGCCATCGGCCGGGCGCTGGTGCGCAAGCCGCAGGTCTTCCTGTTCGACGAACCGCTGTCCAACCTCGACGCCAAGCTGCGCCTGGAAATGCGCACCGAGCTGAAACGCCTTCACCAGATGCTGCAGACAACGGTCGTCTATGTCACCCACGACCAGATCGAGGCGATGACGCTAGCGACCAGGATTGCAGTGATGCGCGACGGCAGGATCGAGCAGCTCGGCACGCCCGAAGAGATCTACAACCAGCCGGCAACGCTCTATGTCGCGAGCTTTGTCGGCGCGCCATCGATGAACATGCTGCAGGCGGCTATCGCCGACGGAAAGCTGGCCATCGCCGATTCCAACGTGCTGATACCCTTGCCCGCACGCTATCGGAACTCGGCCCGTGACGGCGCACAGGTGGTCGTTGGTATCCGCCCTGAAGCGCTTCGCGTGGCGACCAGTGCTGCAACGGAGTTGTCGTTGCCAGTGGAGATCGAGGTGACCGAGCTGACCGGACCCGAACTGGTCACCACGGCTCGCATCGGCGCGCAGCAGCTGACGGCCTGCCTGCCGCCACGGACCCGGCTTGCCAAGGGTGAAACATGCAGCTTCGCCTTCGACGACGCTGCACTTCGCTTGTTTGACCCGGAGAGCGGCAAGGCCTGCCTGGATCAGCCCTGATCGGTGTCCTTGGGGGTCTGTGGCGATGCCGCGATCTCAAGCAGGGACGATACCAGCAGCTGGCGCTCGTCTTTAGACAGGACATCCGCATCGAAGAGGTTCATGCTGCGCAGCCCCTCGATGGCGAGATAACAGACCAGCAGCGATTTCAGATCCTGCGTCTCGCCCTTCAGCCGTTCGAAAAGCTGCCGCTTGAATGTCTTTATCGGCGTCATAAAATCGGGATCCTCGGCGATCGCCGAAAAGATCCAGGAAGCCGACGGCTGCTTGTCCTCGCAATCGTCCGCCGACAGCCTGATGTAGACGGCGAGCGGGTTTTCGCCTTTGTCCCTGCTGTTGGCGGTTTCGAGCGCCTGCCCGAACTCGCGCAAATAGCCCTCGACCAGTCCCTGCATCAACTTGGCCTTGGTCGGGAAATTGTAGAGCAAGCCGCCCTTCGATACGCCGGCACGGCTGGCGACCGCTTCCAGCGACAGGCTGCCTGGCCCGGTTTCTCGTGCGACATCGGCCGCCGCGGCGAGGATTTTCTCACGCGAATTCGATCTTGGAGCTTTCATGGCCCCTCCCATCGCAAGCTTAGGCCCAATTGACAAGACCGTCCAGACGGTACAGTAAGACCGCCACTATTTGAAATCGGGACCTGCAGTCGATATGTGTCCCGATGTCCGAGCTTCGCGCCGGATTTCGACTGAGGGGACTTTCTTGTTCAAGCGCATCCTTCGTATCGTCATCATCGCCCTGGTTCTGCTCGTCCTCGTCGTCGTGGTCGGCGGCATTGTCGGCTTCAACTTCCTGCGCGACAACGGCATCAAGCAGTATTTCGCCTCGATGAAGCCACCGGCGGCGACCGTGTCGACGACGATCGCCAAGCCGTCGAGCTGGACACCGGGAGTCGAGGCGATCGGTACGGTCAGGGCGGTGCGTGGTGTCGATCTGACGGTTGAAACCACCGGCATCGTCAAGGAGATCCTGTTTCACGCCAATCAGAAGGTTGCGGACGGCGCAGTCCTGCTGCAGCTCGACGGTGCGGTTGAGCGTGCCGATCTAGAAGCGACGAAGGCGCAAGTGGCGGTCGTCCAGATGGCGCTGACGCGCGCCATTGAACTGCAGAGGCGCGGCGTCAATGCGGACGCTACACTCGACACGGCGCGGGCAACCGCATCGGCAACCGCCGCGCAAGTGAACAAACTGCAGGCGGTGCTCGACCAGAAGCAGCTGACGGCGCCTTTCAGCGGCACGGTGGGTATCCCGAAAATCGAACTCGGCCAATACCTGGCGCCCGGCACCGTAGTGGTGACGCTACAGGATCTCGACACGATGCGGGTCGATTTCACGGTACCGGAACAACAGCTGCCTTCGCTGAAGATCGGCCAGACGGTGCGGCTGGGCATCGGCGGCGGCGAGATGCCCTACGCCGGCACCATTCGCGGCATCGACCCAAAAATCGACCCTTCGAGCCGGCTGGTCAACGTCCGGGCCGAGGTCGCCAACACCGAAGGCAAATTGACCCCTGGCCAGTTCGTGCAGGTTCGTGTCGAACTGCCCGAAGAGCAGGATGTGCTGACGCTGCCGCAAACGGCGCTGACGACCAGCCTCTATGGCGACTACATATTCGTGGTGCAGCCGGCGAAGCCCGCTGGAGCGCCGCCCGCGCAGACAGCCAAGCCGGAAGAAAAGCCCACTTCGTCGGCAACCGAAAAACCGGCGGACGCCAAGCCTGCAGACACCAAGGCGGCTGATGCCATGAAGCCAACGGCTGATGCAACCAAGCCTGCCGCCGATGCGGCAAAGCCGGCGGACAAGCCTGCCGATCCGGCCAAGCCGGCGGCGGAAGGCGACAAACCTGCGCTGGTGCTGTCGCAGGTCTTCGTCAAGCCAGGCCGCCGCAATCAAGGCATGGTCGAGATCGTCGAGGGGCTGAAGGCCGGTGACGAGGTCGTTACCGCCGGTCAGAACCGGCTCTTCAATGGCATGTCCGTAGCCGTCGACAACACCATCGACCCGACCAAATCGGCAAACAAGCAGGCCGACCCGCAATGAGTTTTTCCGATATCTTCATTCGCCGGCCTGTCCTTTCGACCGTCCTGGCATGCATGATCCTGCTCCTGGGTTTCCAGGGCATCTTCAACCTGTCTATCCGGCAGTATCCGAAGGTTGACGAAACCGCGATCACCATCACGACGGCGTATCCAGGCGCTAGCGCCGACCTGATACAGGGCTTCATTTCCGCCCCGATCGCCCGCGCCGTCGCCTCGACCGAAAACATCGACTACGTCACCTCGTCGAGCCGTCCTTCCTCCAGCACCGTGACGGTGCAGATGAAGCTCGGCTCCAACCCCGACGTCGCGCTGACCGAAGTGCTGTCCAAGGTCCAGGGCGTTCGCGGCACCTTGCCAGACGCGTCCAAGGACCCGGTCATCGTCAAGGGCACCGGCCAGCAGTTCGCGATGATGTACATCTCGATGCAGAATCCGAACATGACGAAGGAGCAGCTGACGGAGTATATCGAGCGCGTCATCCGGCCACGCATGTCGACGGTCGAAGGTGTCGCCGACGTGCAGATCTTCGGCGCCCAGGAATATTCGATGCGCGTCTGGATCGACCCGATCAAGCTTGCCGCGCGCGGCGTGACGGCCTCGGACGTGCTGACGGCGATCAACAATTCCAACTTCCTGTCGGCGCCCGGCAATACGCAGAACGAGTATGTCGTCTCGTCGATCACAGTACGCTCGACGCTGCAGACGCCGGAAGCGTTCGCCGAGCTGCCGCTGCGCTCGACCGACGGCAATGTGGTACGGCTGCGCGACGTCGCCCGCGTCGAACTCGGCGCCGAGAATACCGACACCAGGGTTAGCTTCAACGGCAAGCCCGGCACCTTCCTCGCCATCTTCCCGACACCAGCGGCCAACCCGCTGACCACGGCGGCGGCGCTCACCAAGCTCGTGCCGCAGATTCAGGAGACGCTGCCGAAGGGCATGACGATCGAAGTCGTCTACGATGCGACCGGGCAGATCAGCGCCTCGATCGACGAGGTGTTCAAGACCATCGCCGAGGCGGTTGCCATCGTCATCGTCGTCATACTTTTGTTCCTTGGCTCTTTCCGTTCGGTGATGATGCCGATCGTCACCATCCCGCTGTCGCTCATCGGCGTCTGCTTCCTATTGTTTGCGGTCGGCTATTCGATCAACCTTCTGTCGCTGCTGGCCATGGTGCTGGCGATCGGCCTTGTCGTCGACGATGCCATCGTGGTGGTGGAGAATATCCATCGCCACATGGAAGAAGACCATATGACGCCGATGCAGGCGGCGTTCAGTGGCATGCGCGAAATCGCCTCGGCCATCGTCGCCATGACCATGACACTGGCCGCCGTGTTCGCGCCGCTGGCCTTCACCGGCGGCCTGACCGGCGCGCTGTTCCGCGAATTCGCCGTCACGCTTGCCGGCTCCGTGGTGCTGTCAGGCGTCATCGCCGTCACCATCACCCCGATGATGTCGGCGCGCCTCTTGAAGTCTGGCACGCCCGGCCGGTTCCAGCGCATTGTCGACGGCGCTTTCGCACGGGTCGAGCACGTCTACGAGAGGGCGGTCACCGGTTCGCTGAACTATCGTCCGCTGACGCTGATCATCGTGCTTGCGCTTGTCGGCGTGACCGGCTTCATGTTCACCAAGACCTCGACCGAACTGGCGCCGGAAGAGGACCAGGGATTTCTGCTCTCGATTGTGACAGGGCCACGCTATGCGACGTCCGATTACACCGAGACATACGTCAACCAGATGCTCGGCCTTGTGAAGGATATTCCCGAGACGCGGGCACAGTTCTCGGCCGTCGCCTTCAGCGGCGAGACAAACAGCGCTTTCGTCGGCTTTGCCTTCAAGGACTGGGCGGAACGCAAGCGTAATTCCAAGGAATTGCAGGCCGACATTACGGCCCGTCTCGCCAAGGTGGCGGGTGTCCAGGCCTTCGTCTTTGCGCCGCCGACGCTGCCGGGCTCCGGTGGCGGCCTGCCCATCGCCATGGTGGTGCGATCGACCGGCGATTCCTCGGAAGTGTACGAGGTGGCCGAGCAGATCAAGAACAAGGCGCAGGCCTCCGGCCGCTTCATCGTCGTGCAGAATTCGATGGCCTATGACGCACCGCAGGTGACGGTGACCATCGATCGCGACCGCGCCGCGGCACTAAACCTGCCGATCGCCGATATCGGCCGGACGCTGACGCTGCTGGTCGGCGGTGCCGAAGTGGCGCAGTTCGATCGCGACTCCAACAGCTACGACATCATCCCGCAGGTGCCGCAGGAATTCCGCGACAATCCCGAAAAGCTCGGCGAGTACTTCGTGCGCAGCGTCACCGGCGAGATGGTGCCGCTGTCGGCCGTGGTGAAGATATCCAACAATGCAGCACCGGCCGCCATCGAGCAGTTCAACCAGCTGAACTCGGCGACGATTTCCGCGCTCCCACTGCCCGGCGTCACCACCGGCGACGGGCTGAAGGCGCTGGAGGACATCGCCAAGGAGAACCTGCCCGATAGCTTCTTCATCGACTACTCCGGCCAGTCCAGGCAGGAGAAGGAACAGGGCAACACCATCCTGATCGCCTTTGCGGCGGCCGTCATCGTCATCTATCTGGTGCTGGCGGCGCAGTTTGAAAGCTTCCGCGACCCGCTGATCATCATGATGGCGGTGCCGCTGTCCATCTTCGGCGCCATTGTGCCGCTCAATCTGGGCCTCGGCACGCTCAACATCTATACGCAGGTCGGCCTGATCACGCTGATCGGCCTGATCACCAAGCACGGCATCCTTCTGGTCGAGTTCGCCAACCAGCAGCGCGAGGCCCATGGCATGCGGCGGCGTGACGCCATCATCGCCTCGGCCAAGGTGCGCCTGCGGCCGATCCTGATGACGACGGCGGCCATGGCGCTCGGTGTGGTGCCGCTGATCACATCCAGCGGCGCTGGCGCCGCGGCCCGCTACTCGATGGGCCTGGTGATCTTCACCGGCATCCTGGTCGGCACCATGTTCACGCTCTTCGTCGTGCCCATGTTCTACACCTTCATCGCCAGCAAGGACCTGCCGCACCACGCCGAGAAGCCGGATCCCAAGCTGATGCCGGCACTGCAGGACTGAAGCAATTCCAGGAAAAGTGTGTCGCAGTTTTCGTCCGGAATTGCGTAAAGGCAGATGACAAAAAAGAGGCCGGAAAATTCCGACCTCTTTTTTTGGGCTGGGCTCAATACCGTCGGTTTAAGCTGCACTCAATACCCGAGAAGCTTTCCTGCGGGAGTCTCGAACGAGGCACGGCAGGTGGCCGGCCCGTTCCACAGCCTGCTACTTGACGATGAGGATGCTGGTGTTGGTTGGCCCGAACATTTCGACAAGCTGATAGAAATCTGCGGCATTGTCGGGATGCAGCCGCACGCAGCCATGCGAAGCCGGCCGGCCAAGGCGCTTGATTGCATTGGTGGCATGCACCGCATAGCCGCCACTGAAGAAGACCGAATGCGGCATCGGCGCGTTGTCGTACTTCTTCGAATACCACATCGCATGCATGCGCGTCGGCTTGAACGAGCCGGTCGGCGTCACATGTGCCCCGTCGCCGGTGGAAACTTTCCAGGCGAAGGCCGGCCGGCCGTCGACCGAGACTTCCATGATCTGCTGCGAGAGCGAAACCCGCGCCACGATCTTGTTGGCGGCATGGGCAGCGCCTGAGCCGGCGCCGAGCAGAAGTGCTGCACCCGTCAGGGCGGCGGCCGTGATGTTGATGAGCTTGGCGGAAATGGCGGTGTTCATGATGTCCCCTCTCTCTGCCGGGCTGGCCGGCTCCAATTCGATGGCCGCTTATCCCAGCATCATGTTTCAAGCAGATTTCGCGAAATGCGCGTTTGTGTTTCGAATCTGTTTCCCCTGGTTAACAAGCAGTGCCGTCCACGGAGCCGAAATAGGGACCAGACGCTGCCTCTTGGCGAGACCGTGATCCCCAAAAACATGAGTATTTGTCCCTAAACTAAATGCAAATTTCCTACATACGAAAGAAGAACCATCAATCCCGAAACCAACCTGCAACAGAGCGCAGCTTCGAGCGGCATGATCCGGATACGGGCCGCCAGCAAAGTTGACGCAACGAAAACAGCCGGTAACGAAAATGGAAACGAAATCGAACGCACTGTCCTGGCTTCTCAGGATCAGCATCGCGGCAACGGTCATCGGCGGCGTCGGCACGGTTGTCGGCAACCCGCTGACAAGCCTCGGCGCGATGACGTCTGGCGAGATTTCGACACTGCATGCCGCACTGTTTTTCGCCACGGTCTGGATTGTTTCCAGCCTGCGCATCGCTCGGCTCAAGGCCCTCTGGCGGGTCGGTCTTAGGCTGACGAGAATGCGCGGCCCCTCCGGCAACTTGCTGCCGAGAGGACCGAAGGCCCGCGCCGCGACGGGGGGCTCCTGAGCGGCGCGGGCTCTTCGGGAGTATCCTGAAGAGCCCTGCAACACACATTTGGGGAACTGGTACGATGAAAACGAAATTTGCCGCTTCGGTGCTTTCCGCACTGCTTTACGCGCAGGGCCTGCTCGGCTTTGCCGGCGTTGTCACCGTGCTGCTCAGGGACCGCGCCCATGCGAGCGAACTCACCATGGGCAATGACATGCCATCGGGGCCATCGCTGCTGGTGGTGCGCTGAGCGTCGGGGGCATCGGATCCAAGTGGAGAATCCGATGCTCAACCGAAGAGATGGCCTCAGCGCCCGTTCGTCAGTCGGCGAATTGCTGCGGCGGATCGAACCGATAGCCGGCGCCGCGTATTGTGGTGATGGTGTCGGTGTCGAGCTTGCGGCGCAGCCGCACGATGCGCGAATCGATCGAGCGATCGAAGGCGTCGGCGTTTTCGGCCGGTGCCGCGGCTATGATGTCGTCACGTGTCAGCACTTTGCGCGGACTGGCCAGGAACAGCCTGAGCAGCGCCACCTGACCGGGCGAAAGCTGTTCTTCCGTCCCGGAGCGATGCATGACCATGGCCGATCTCAGATCAACGGTCGCGTTCTCCAGCACGATCAGCTCCTGGGTGCCCCTGCCGCGCCGCGACAGCAGGCCGCCGACACGGGCGGCGAGTTCTCTGACATTGAGCGGGCTCTCGACGACGTCGGCCGCGCCAAGCTCGAGCGCCAGCACCTTGTCAACGAGATCGGCCGGCCGGCAGATCAGGATGAAATCCGGCCCGCCCTCGCCGCCATGGCGCCTGAGCAGGTCCCGCCCGTCCGCCTGGCTGACGCTGTCGCCGACGACGACGACGTCGATGCCCTTTCCCGACAGCAGCGATTCGGCCTCCCATGGCTGCCGCGCCTGGCGCACATCGTGGCCCCGCCGATCGAGATGGTCGGCGAGTTCGGTCGCGACCACTTCGGCGACGGAAACGAGCGCAATGACGGATCGTGCGGCCATATTTTCCAACCGTTCCCTGACAACCGGATATGAGTGCTGGACATCATGTTTATACCCAATCTACTTTCCACTGAAAGTGGGAGCGAAAGCATCGTGCGGGCAAGAATTGTCATCGTCGAGGATGAGCCCGACCTGAGGGACGCGGTCGCCGAGTATCTGGGTGCCGCCGGCTATGACGTGGTCACCGCCGAAAGTGCCGCCGCCGCGCGCAGCCTCGTTGAAACGCAGTCGTTCCATCTCGCCATCCTCGACATCGCCATGCCGGGCGAGGATGGCCTCTCGCTCGGCCGCTGGCTGCGGTCGCGGCTGCCGATCGGCATCATCTATGCGACCGCCGCGGGCACCGCGCTCGACCGCATCGTCGGGCTGGAACTCGGCGCCGACGACTACATCGTCAAGCCCTACGAATTGCGCGAGGTGCTGGCGAGGGTCCGCAGCGTGTTGCGCCGGGTCCCTCAGCCGCAGGAGCCGCAGGGCAAGAAGGCCTCGACGGATCGCCGCTCCGTTGCCTTCGGCCCTTTCCAGGCCGATCTCGACGGCAGGCTGGTCACCGGCGTCAATGGCGCGGTGATCGACATGGCCAAGAGCGAATTCGATGTGCTGGAGGTTTTCCTGACCCGCGCCAACCGGCTGCTGACCCGCGCCGCGATCTCCGAGGCGATCGGCTTCACCGAAGACCCGGAATCGTCGCGCGCGGTCGACATTCGCATCATGCGGCTGCGCAAGAAGATCGAGACGGACCCGGCCAATCCGAAATTCCTGCGCACGGTGCGCGGCGAAGGCTATATCTTCTCGCTGCCGACCGGCGACGGCAACTGAGCACCGAGGCCAGAGGGTTCGGTTTGCGGCCGTTGCTCGTCGATCGAAATTGGCACGACTCTGGAATGACGGCAGAAGATGACCGCTGAAGCAGCAAGCACGGATATGCAGGGGCTCAGGCAGGGCGCGGCGATGGCGGCCGTGCGTGTCGTTCGCCGGCTGCGCGAGGCTGGCGACTGGCAGCGCGAGATGGAAGGCATATTGGAGACGCTGTGCCGTGCCATGGAATGCCAGCGCGGCATCCTGTTCCGCTTGCGCGAACTGCCCGGACAGGGCTTCGCGCAGTCTGTCGCGGCCTACTGGATCGACCCCGACTTCGGTGGAGAACTGGCATCCCCTACCGTCATCATGCAGTCGGTCGTCAATTCGGACCCATTGCTGGAGCGGGTGGCCGAGGATGAACGGCAAGGCAAGATCTTCGCCGGGCATACGCGCAACCTCGAAGGATTCCTGAGAACCGATTTCGAAAAGCAGAACATCAAGTCGTTCCTGTCGGTGTCGGTCTTCGCGCACGGCCATCTTTGGGGCACGCTGGCGGTCAATGACTGCGTCGACGAGCGCGAGTGGACCGACGAGGAAGAAGCGACGCTGCACATCATCGCGCTCGCTATCGGCGACGCTATCGAGCGATCGCCCTCCGACGCCCATGCCAGCGAGGTCATCCGCCGCACCATGTTGCAGGCCTCGCTCGATGCCATCATCGTCATCGACGAGACCGGCTCGATCATCGAGTTCAACCCGGCCGCCGAGAAGATGTTCGGCTTCCTGCGTAGCGACATCCTCGGCAAGGACCTGCTCGACACCGTCGTGCCGGAATACTACCGCAAGGGCTATTCGTCGGGGGCCGAATACATGTCCGGCCGCGGCGCTCCGATGGTCGGCCAGCGGCTTGAGACGGTGACCCAGAACGCCGCCGGCGAGGTGTTCCCGATCGAGCTGACGGCAACCGAGATGCGGGTCGCCGACCGCCGCCTGATCTTCGGCTCGATCCGCGACCTGCGCGACAAACTGCGCGCCGAGGAGGAGATCGGTCGCCAGCGCGAGAAGCTGCACCAGAACGAGAAGATGGCGGCGATGGGTTCGTTGCTGGCCGGCGTCTCGCACGAACTCAACAACCCGCTGGCCGTGGTGGTGGCGCAATCGACGCTGCTCCACGAATTCGCCTCCGATCCGCAGACCAAGGTGCGTGCCGAGAAAGTGCGCGCCGCCGCCGAGCGCTGCGGCCGCATCGTCAAGAGCTTCCTGTCGATGGTCCGTCTTCATCCCGCGGCACAGGCCGAGACCGATCTCAACCAGGTGATCCGCGCAGCCCTCGAGGTGACCGCCTACGGCGCGCGATCAAGCGGCATCATCATCGACACCGATTTCGCCGCCGGCCCGCTGTTGGTCATGGCCGATGCCGACCATGTGACCCAAGTGGCGGCCAACTTCCTCATCAACAGCCAGCATGCATTGGCCGGCGTCGCCGGCGACCGGCTGATCAAGGTGCGGACGTTCCGCAGCGACCGTGCCAACCCCTGCTTCTCGGTCGAGGACAACGGCCCCGGCGTGCCTGAAGCGATCCGCGGCCGCATCTTCGAATCCTATTTCACCACCAAGCCGGTCGGTGTCGGCACCGGCATCGGCCTGTCGATCTCAAAATCGATCATCGAGCGGCACAATGGCAATGTCTGGTTCGAGGAAGTCGTGCCGAGGGGCGCGCGTTTCGTCGTCCAGCTGCCGCCCATCGCGGCCGGCGTCGCCAGCGCCGGCGAGAACCAGCCGCGCTCGAGCGGCTTGCGCCATGCCTTGATCATCGATGACGAGCCGGATGTCGCCGGCTCGCTCTCCGACATTCTCGAATTGATGGGCATCAAGTCGCGGATCGTTCCTGTCTGGGAATCGGGCACCGCCACCTTGAGCGGCCACATGCCGCCCGACATCGTCTTTTCGGACCTGCGCATGCCAGGCATCAGCGGCATATCGATCTATCGCGAGCTGCTTGCCGAAAAGCCTGATCTGGCACGACGTTTCGTGCTGGTCACCGGCGACCTGATCGGCGCGAAAGCCGAAATCGAGGCCTTGCCCGTGCAACAGCGGCCGCAGATCCTGGAGAAGCCGTTCAGCACGCTGGACGTACGCAGCGTGCTGTCCGCCATTGCCGAACAGGCTGCATTGAAAGGATAAAAAAAGAGGCCCCCGGCCGACGTCGCGGCGGGGAGCCAAAGAAGAGCGCGCTGGAGGCAGCGCTCGGGGAGGTCGGAGCTTGATCCCAAGATGGGAACCGGTTTCGGGATCAGGCTTCGACAAAAATCAGAAAACGTTCGGCGTGCCGGTCAACGGTGCGGCATTGGCGATCATCCGGATCGCGCGGGTCTTGTGCGCTCCGGACTGCATGGCGATGGCGCGCAGGCAATCGATGCTCTCGGCACCCCAGGCCTGGCCCTTGCAGGCGAGGTCGATCGCCGGCACCGGCAGACGCGCGGTCTTGGTCGTCGTCTGCGCGCCGTCAACGACGTTGGCTGGCGGATTCAACGAGGCGAAGGCCGGCCCGATTGTTGGCGTGAACGCCATGCCGATGAACGCACAGGCGGCCAGCATAATGAACATCGCCATGGGGTGGTCGCTGGCGCGCTGGCGCAGCGCCAGTTTCGGACGGCGGTCATTGCGCTCTGGAGCCTGGAAGCGGCACTCACCGCGGGTGGTCTGGATTTTCGCAAACATCGTCTTCCCCTTCGCTGAGTTTCTTTTTGGCGATGAAACGAACTTAGCTGAGCTGTGTAACAGCGCGAAGGTGACGCAAGACTGGCAATGTAACGGGTTCTGAAACAGTGTTTCGGGCAGAATCGGGCAAAAGCGGTCACTCAGTTCGCATATCTTCTCGAAGGATGATCCTTCGCCCGGATCCGACGTTGATTGCCGTGGTCAACGCGCCGCCGGAACGCAGTCAAAGCCAGCGAGCGGCAAGGCCTTTTTTGCCCCTGCAAGGCGCTTTGTCCTCCGCTCCGTTTGCTTCGCGAGTTCGTGTCGGGACAGCGCCTTTGAAACCATGACTAACACCCGGATTCTTCGGGATTTTCCGGACCGACAGCCGCGCGGATTTTGGCTCCAGACGACACGCAGATTCCATCCTGAAAGTCGTTGAATTTTCACAAGTCATTGCATTTCAATGAAAAATATGTTTCTATTGAATGAGTATTCAACAAAAAGAAGAGACGTTTATGAACCCGCACCTCCGTGACGTGGCGATCCCCAACGATTGGGACCGGCGGGGACTACCGGGCTGGAGTTACCATTCCGATGCCCTTCTCGAGCTCGAGAAGGAGCTCGTCTTTCGCAACCATTGGCAGATCGTCGGACATGTCTCGGACATACCGAATGCCGGCGATTACCTGACCATGGACGTGGTTGGCGAACGCGCTTTGATCGTGCGCGGCAAGGATGGCGCCGTGCGCGGCTTCAACAACATGTGCCGCCACCGCGGCAGCCGCGTCGTCGCCGACAGCCAGGGCAATTGCAAGAATGCGCTGGTGTGCCCGTTCCATGGCTGGGTCTACAATCTGGACGGCTCGCTGCGCGGTGCTGCACGCCCGCGCTCGTTCCCCGATCTCGACAAGACCGAATTCGGCTTGATGCCGCTCGATCTGGAGGTCTGGATGGGCTTTATCTTCATCCGCTTCCGCAATGGCGGGCCGCAGCCTTCAGTGGCTGAGCTGATGAAGCCGATCGAGCCCGAGTTCGCGCATTACAACGCCGCAGACATGGTGCCCTCCTGGGGCATCTGGACCCAGAAGACCCCGGTCAACTGGAAGTCGGTGCGCGATGTCGACAATGAGGGCTATCACGTTGCCATGGCGCATCCCGCCCTGCAGGATCTCTACGGCGCCACCTATTTCGACGAGCCCTTCATCAACGGCGTGTCGCGCTCCTTTGCCACCTACAACCCGCATGCCGGCCGCCGCTGGAGCGTCAGGAACTACGTCAAGATCGCGCCCGAGCCGGCGCATCTGCCCGACTATCTGAAGAAGGCCTGGGTCTATTACGGCATCTTCCCCAATGCGGTCATTTCGGTGATGCCGGAATCGGTGCAGTTCTACCAGGAGTTCCCCCTGTCGACCGGGCAGACCCTGCTGCGCGGCGCCATCTATCGCTACCGCGACGAGAGCCGCGAGCAGGCCGCCGCCCGCTATCTCTCCTTCCGCATCGATCGCGATACGATGTCGGAGGACGTCCAGCTTTCGGTGTGGTCAAACGAATCCATGCTGTCCGAAGCCTTCGAGGGTTTTTATCTCTCGGACCTCGAATATGGCGTGCGTACGCATCACGACCATCTGCGCAAGATGCTGCCGGTGCTTGGCCTGGAGACCGCACCCGACGAGAAGGATATGTGGAATCTGAACGACGCGCTCAGGTCGCGATCGTAGCCTTCTGTTTTGCAACGCCCAGCAATTGGCGAAACCATCGATGAGAGTGCCCCTCTCCCCCGTCACTATACGGGGAGAGGATGCCGGCAGGCAGGTGAGGGGCAGCACCAGGCTTGTGAGGTAACTACACAGGCAGGGCATCGGGTGCAGCCAGTCGCCAATGCGAGCGCCGCCCCTAATCCTGCCGGCACCTTCTCCCCGTGGAACGGGGAGAAGGGACTATCCCCGCCACACCCCTTCCTTCCTCAAATCATCCATCGTGCGCGAAATGCCCTCGCGCAAGATGCCGACCATGTCGTCGATCTGCTCGCGCGTGATAACCAGCGGCGGCGACATCACGCACATGTTGATCAGCGGCCGGACCAGCAGGCCAAGCTCGTGGCAATGTGCGTCGATGCGCTTGCCGACATCCTTGTCGAGCTGCAGCGGATCCTTGCTCTCGCGGTCCGCGACGCATTCGACGCAGCCCATCAGCCCCAGGCCACGCACCTCGCCGACCAGCGGCAGCTCTTCCAGCGTCTTCAGCTGCGCCTGGAAATAGGGCGCGACGTCCTGTGCATGGGCAAGCACACCCTCTTCCAGCAGGTCGAGGTTCTTCAGCGCCACGGCGCAGCCGACGGGGTGACTGGTGTAGGTCAGGCCGTGGCCGAACATCGCGTCGGGGTGATTCGAGCGCCGCAACTCTTCCAGCAACCGCTCCGAGATGATGACGCCGCCAAGCGGGAAATAGCCCGAGGTGACGCCCTTGGCGAAGGTGATCATGTCGGGATCGATGCCGAACACGTCGCCGGAGGCAAAGACATGGCCAAGCCGGCCGAAGGCCGTCACCACCTCGTCAGAGACATAGAGGATGTCGTTGTCGCGGCAGATCTCGCGGATACGCTTTAAGTAGCCGTCGGGCGGCACGACGACGCCGCCGGATGCCTGCACCGGCTCGCCGACGAAAGCGCCGATCCTGTCGGCGCCGACGCGGGCGACCGTGTCACGAAACTGATCGACCAGGAAATCGGTGAAGGCGGCAAGGCTCATACCGTGCGGGCGGCGGAACGGATCGGGCGAAGACAGCTTGATCACCAGTTCGTCGGCGCCGTCCATCCAGTCGCGGTCGCGCGGACGGCCGTTGAGCGAGGCCGACAGATAGGTCGAGCCGTGATAGGCGCCGCCCCGGCTCAGGATCAGCTTCTTTTCCGGCCGGCCGCGCACATTGTTGTAGAATTGCATGAAGCGCAGCGCCGTCTCGACGGCCGAAGAGCCGCCTGTGGTGTAGAAGACGTGGCTGAGATCGCCTGGCGCATGGCCGGCGATGCGCAGGGCGAGTTCCGCCGACGGCGCGTTCATCGTGTACCACGGCGTGTTGTAGGACAGCGCCATCGCCTGGTCGTACATCACCTTGGCGAGTTCCTCGCGACGGTGGCCGACATTGACGCACCACATGCCGGCAGGCCCGTCGATCAGCCGCTTGCCGGCGCTGTCGGTGATGTAGATGCCGTCGCCTTCGCCGATCAACGCGCGCGCTTCGGCACCGACAGAGCCGGCGAACGGCCATGGCTGGATGAGATGGCGCTTGGCCAGCTCGACGGCATCGTCAACACCGATATCAGCCGGTTCCGTCGTTCTCAGATCTCTCGCAGCAGCCACAATCGCCTCCACATCATCCAATCGAATTTCTCAGGCATGAAACTCAGCGTCAAATGCCGGAAATGCCAGCTTTCTTCACTCAATTTTGAATGTCCGTTCAATCAATATCGCAGAAATAGCGCTTGATTTCAATCCGCGGATGCGCGCATGATGAAAGAAAGCCGGCAAGGAGAACAAGGAACCGGCGCCAGCACAATGGGAGCCGCATGGCGGGACAGTCCAGGCCAGCAACCGACATCACACCCGGAGTCCTGCAATGACGGCGGCGGCGGAAGGGTCGCCCCCGTTGCGGATGACGCGGGCCAGACGAAATGCCCTTCTGCAATCCGAACCCGTCCAGGGCCTTGCCCTGATCAGCCCGACCTTCATCTACGCGCTTGTCCTACTCGTCCTGCCGATCCTGGTTGTCATTGCCCACTCCTTCTGGACGCAGAACTACCTCACCATCGACCGCACCTTCACGCTGGAGAACTACCGCGTCGCGCTGACCGAGCCGATCTACCGCGACCTGTTGTGGCGCTCGCTCTACATCTCGCTGACGGTCAGTCTGTTCACGGTCATCCTGGCCTATCCGATCGCCTACTTCATTTCCTTCCATGGCGGCCGCCACAAGAGCCTGTGGCTGTTCCTCATCACCATCCCGTTCTGGACCAGCTATCTGTTGCGCGTCATGTCGTGGAAGGTCATCCTCGGCTACAACGGCGTCTTGAATTCCGGCCTGATGGGCCTTGGCATCATCGACGAGCCATCGACTGCGCTGCTCTACAATTCGACCGCCGTCATCATCACGCTCACCCATGCCTGGGCGGCCTTCGCCATCCTGCCGATCTTTGTCTCGCTGGAAAAGGTCGACCGCACGCTGGTCGAAGCCGCCACCGATCTCGGCGACGGCCCGCTGCGCTCGTTCCTGCGCGTGACCTTGCCGCTGTCGGCGCCGGGCGTGATTTCTGCGGCGCTGATCGTCATGATCCCGACCGTCGGCGACTATGTCACACCGAAACTCGTCGGCGGCAAGGACGGCGTCATGATCGCCAACGCCATCCAGGCGCAGTTCGGCAAGGCTTCCAACTGGCCACTCGGTGCTGCCCTGTCCGTCACCACCATGCTGATCGTGACGCTGATGGCGGGCGCCACGGTGCTCATCATCCGCGCCCTGCAGAGGCTGGCGCGATGACGGCGGTGCGGCGCTTCCTGTCAGGCGGTTGGCTGCCGGCCTACGCGTTCCTCTACGTCGTGTTTCTCTACCTACCGGTCATCTTCCTGCCGATCTTCTCGATCAACACGGCGGCGACGCCGAAATTTCCGCTCTCCGGCTTCACCTTGCACTGGTACGAGGATCTGCCCCGCACCCCGGCTTTGCTCGACGCCGCCTGGAACAGTCTGATCGTTGGGGTGTCGGCCGCGATCCTCTCCACCGTGCTCGGCATCCTCGCCGCCCGTTCGATCACCCGCTACCGCTATCCCGGCCGCCGCACCATCAACGGCCTGATCATGGCACCACTGGTGCTGCCCGAAGTGATCGTCGCCATCTCGATGCTGCTGGTGATGCTGCAGCTTGGCTTGAGCCTGTCGCTGTTCACCGTCGTGCTCGGCCATGTCCTGGTCTGCATCCCCTATTCGATGACGGTGCTGACCTCCGGCTTCGAAGGCTTCGACCGCAGTCTGGAAGAGGCTTCCGCCGATCTCGGCGAGAGTGCCTTCGGCACGTTCCGCCGGGTGACGCTGCCGATGGTGGCGCCAGCGATCATCTCCAGCCTGCTGGTCTGCTTCACCATCTCGCTGGACGAGTTCATCATCGCCTTCTTCCTCACCGGCACCGATGCGACGCTGCCGATCTACATCTGGGGCCAGCTGCGCTTCGCTGCGAAGCTGCCCGGCGTGCTGGCGCTGGGCACGCTGCTGCTGGTTGCCTCCTTCGTGCTGATGACCGTCGCCGAAATCCTGCGTCGCCGCGCGGCCAGACGCACCCAGAACGAGGGAGGCCTCTATGCCTGAGCAGCCGCAAATCGACCTGCCCAAAGTCGAGCCTCCCCAGGAAGACCGGTCCAGGCCGGAACGAGCGATGATCGAAATCCGCAGCGTCACTCGCAGCTATGGCGCGTTCAAGGCGCTCGACGACGCCTCCTTGACCATCATGGAGGGCGAATTCTTCTCGCTGCTCGGTCCGTCCGGGTGCGGCAAGACCACGCTGTTGCGCATGATCGCCGGCTTCGACAATCCGACCAGCGGCTCGATCTCGGTCGGCGGCCAGCCGATGGAAGGCATCCCGGCCAACCGCCGGCCGACCAACATGGTCTTCCAGAGCTATGCGATCTTCCCGCATCTCAATGTCGAGCAGAATGTCGCCTATGGGCTGAAGCGGCTGAAGCTGCAGGGCGTCGAAGAAAAGCGTCGGGTCGAGGAAGCGCTGGCGCAGGTGTCGCTGACCGGCCTCGGCAAGCGCCTGGCGACAGAACTTTCCGGTGGTCAGCGGCAGCGCGTCGCGCTCGCCCGTGCTCTGGTGATGCGCCCCAAGGTGCTGCTGCTCGACGAACCGCTGTCGGCGCTCGACAAGAAACTACGCGAGCAGATGCAGGTCGAACTGCGCCGCCTGCAACAGGCGGTCGGCATCACCTTCGTGCTGGTCACCCACGACCAGTATGAAGCGCTCGCCATGTCCGACCGCATCGCGGTGATGTTTGGTGGAAAAATAGCGCAGGTCGCCTCACCGAAGGAAATCTACCAACGGCCAGTCAACAGGCAGGTTGCCGACTTCCTCGGCGGCATGAATTTCGTCAAGGCGCAAATTGTCGAGGAGAATGGCGCCTCGCTGGTTGTCGACACGCTGGGCTTTGGCCGCGTCAAGACCGACAAGCCCAAGGCCTTCGTCCGCAATGGTGGCACAGCCACGCTCGGCATCCGGCCGGAGCGCCTGCGCGTGCTGTGGGACAATGCGACGGCGAAGTTTGAGGTCGCCGGCAAGGTGGTCGAACGCCACTATTTCGGCGAGATCACCCATCTGATCGTTGAGATACCGGGACTGGAAAAGCCGCTGTCGGTGACCGAGACCAACGATTTCGGCGCCGATGACATCCCGGTCGGCACCTCGATCCGCCTTGCCTACGATCCCGAGGCGCTGGTGGCTATGGCCGACTAGAGCAATTCCAGGAAAAGTGTGAAACGGTTTTCCCGGGAAAAGCGCGTAGCGCTTTTCCTAGGGAATTGCGTCAAAACAAGGGGAGCATGATCCCGAAAGTGGGAACCGGTTTTCTCGGACCAGCGGAAACCGTTTGTCCAGAGATCAGGCTCAGCCAAGAATTTGAAGCTCGGCCATGATCTTGCGCGCTGCGATGCGTCCGGCGACGATGGCGCCTTCGACATAGCCTGGAAATGACGGCGACAGTTCTGAACTGGCGAAATGCACCGGTGGCGCGCCGGTGAGAAGCGTATGCTCGGCGTCGGTCGCCGTCGCATCGATGATGAGATCGCCGTAGGCGCCGCCGCTCCAGCGATCATCCGTCCAGTCGCGAAAGCTGAAATCGGCCATGTCTGCCGATTCCGGACCAAGCGCTTCCGTCAGCCTCGCCGTCACCTCGGCGCGCAATCCAGCATCGCCGAGTCCGCGCCAGCGCAAGGCGAGCGGCCCGCCGACGAAGACGACCAGCGCCGCGTGATCGTCGTCCTTGCCGACATCACAGGCAAAGAGCCCCGGCAGGTCGCGCCACATCACCATGCCGCTCAGGCCGCGGTCGCGCCAGAAGGCGGTGGGATAGCGCACCAGCACCTTGATCACCGCGCCGCTTTGCCAGACCGCCAGGGATCTTTGCAGGCCAGCCTGCAACGGCGGCGTAAAATCCAGTTTCGCGGCCAGCGTCGGCGGCACGGCGATCAACACCGTCCGTGCCTCGACGGTGCCCGCCGCCGATGCGAGACGAACCCTTCCCGGCCCATGGTCGATCGCCATGACCGCTGCACTCAACCGCAGCCGGTCGCCGAGATCGCGGGCTAGTTCGTCGGCCAGCGAATGCATGGTTTCGCGCACGAAATACTGCAGCTCCGTCACCTCATTGGTGATGCGCCGGTCATTGTCGATCAGGTGCCACAACGGCAGCTTTTCCAGGGCCTGACACCACAGGCCCTGGATCATCGAACGGAACACCGCCTTGGCGTCAGCAGGATCATTCTGGCCATCGAGCCATGTGGCGACGGTCAGGCCGGCAATCGCCGGATCGTCAGGCGCGATCGCATTCATGCGGTCGCGGATCACCATCGAGCCGGCATAGGCGCGTTCCCCCTCCCGGGCGGACATCGCCGGTTGGGCGACGAAGTCGCCATCGAGATAGGTCTCAACCAGCGTCTTGCCGCGCGCCTCAACCATGGCCATCAGTTCCGGCATGTCCTCGCACAGGAACTGGCCGCCGCTGTCGATGCGCTCGCCAAGCCCGTTCTGTCTGGACTCGACGCGCCCGCCGACTCGGTCGCGCGCCTCGAGCAGCAGAAAGTCGATGCCGGCGGCCTTCAGCTCAAGCGCTGCCGACAGGCCAGTGAAGCCGGCGCCGACGATGACGACGTGGGTCCTTTCCGGTTCGCTCGTCAATAGCCGGCCTTGATCTTCTCGAACTCGGCCACCATGCGCTGCTTGAGCGCCGGCGCCACCGGCTGCTGGAACAGCGTCTTGTCGAGGAACGCGTCGAGATCGTCGAAGCCGCGGTCGGCCAGCACCTTGTGGTCGATAGCCGCCATGCCGGCGCCATTGCCATGGCCATAGCCGAAGGTCTTGACTATGTAGTCCGACACCGCGGGTGCGTTGACGGCATTGAGGAAATTATAGGCTTCATCGAGCTTGCCCGGCGCATCCTTCATCAGCACATAGCCGCACACCCAGGTCGAAATGCCTTCCTTGGTGTCGCGGTTCATGGCGATCGGCATGCCTTGACCCTTGAGCGTCACGAAGGTCTCGTTCCAACCCCAGACGAGGTCGACCTCATTGCCGACAAAGGCCTGGTTGAGGTCGGTGTCGTCGGTCCAGTAGAAGCGGATGTTCTTGTGCACGTCGCGCAGGAACGCGGACGCCTCCTGGAACTGTGCGTCGGTCATCTTGGTCCAGTCCTTGAGGCCTATGACCAGACTTGCCAGCGCATAGGCGTCGTCGACATTGTCGCCGATGGTGACGCGGCCCTTGAACTTCGGATCGGCGAAGATCCTGAGCGACTGTGCCTGATCAGCCGTCACCTTGTCGGAGCGGTAGAGCAGCGAGGTGTTGCCCCAGTCGAACGGCATGAACCAGGCCTTGCCGTCGGCGGTGGTGGCGAGATCCCTCATCGCCATGATGCCGGGATTGAGGTCTTTCCAGCCGGCGATCCTGGAGGTGTCGAGCGGCTGCAGCATGCCGGCCTCGCGCCACTTGACCACGCTTTGCGAGCAGGGGTGGGCGATATCGGCCTTGAAGCCCGCGCGCATCTTCTCGAAGGCTTCGTCCTCGTCGCCAAAGAAAGCGAAGGTCGGCTCGGCGCCGTATTTGGCGGCGTAGGCGGGGTGCAGCAGAGGATCCTCATAACCCGACCAGTCGAACACCACGAGGTCGCCACCGCCTTCCGCCCACGCATAGACCGCGCCGGCGCCGATCAAACACGCGGCGGCGAGGGCAAGGCTGCGTAGCACTGACTTCATGGCGCGAAACTCCCCCATCGCGAAAAAGATCGCTGCGAGGTTAGGAGAATTCGGCGGCCTTGGCGAGCCCGTCCGCTCGCCATGTCGGCGGGCGGACGACACTCCAAACGGGTTCAATAACCGGCTTTGATCTTCTCGAATTCGGCAATCATCTTGAGCTTGAGGTCCGACGGCACCGGCGACTGGAACAGCGTCTTGTCGACGAATTTCTGCACGTCGTCATAGCCCTTGTCCTTCAGGATCGCCTGGTCGACGCCGGCCATGCCCTTGGCGTTGGCCTGGCCGTATCCCCAGTCCTTGACCAGCACCTTGGCGGTCTCCGGATCGTTGACCGCGTTCAGATAGTCATAGGCCTTGTCGATATTGCCGGGCGCGTCCTTGAACAGCACGTAGCCGCAGACCCAGGTCGAGATGCCTTCGTCGGTGTCTTTCTTGGCCCTGATCGGCACGCCGGCCGCCACCGACTGCACGGTTGCATCGTTCCACGCCCAGGCGAGATCGACCTCGCCGCCGCTCAGCAACTGCACGACGTCGGTGGTGTCGGTCCAGTAGGAGCGCACGTTCTTGTGCACCTGGCGCAGGAAATCCGATGCCTGCTTGAACTGGTCGTCGGTCATCTTGGTCCAGTCCCTCAGCCCGATGGCCAGACTGGCAAGCGCGTAGGCGTCGTCGACATTGTCGCCGATCGACACCCGGCCCTTGAACTTGGGATCGGCAAAGGCCTTCAGCGACTGCACGTCCTTGGCGTCGATCTTGGAGGAATTGTAGGTCACCTGCGTGTTGCCCCAGTCCCAGGGCATGAACCAGGCCTTGCCGTCCGATGTCGTGGCAAGATCCTTCATCGCCATGATCCCGGGATTGAGGTCTTTCCAGCCTGTGATCTTGGACGTGTCGAGCGGCTGCAGCAGGCCGGCTTCGCGCCATTTGATCACGCTTTGCGAGCAGGGATGACCGAGATCGGCCTTGAAGCCCGAGCGGACCTTCTCGAACGCCTCGTCCTCGTCGCCGAAGAAGGCGAAGGTCGGCGAGTCGCCGTTCTTCTCGACATATTTCGGATGGAAGCTCGGGTCTTCGTAGCCGGACCAGTCGAACACGATCAGGTCCTTGTCGGCCGCGATCGCCAATGCGGCGGCGGACGCCGCCAGCGTTCCAGCCAGTGCCAGGGTCAATGTCAAGCGTCGAGTGAATGTCTTCATTGCTGTTCCATCCTCTGTCTTGTTCTGATTTTCTTATGGTTTCGTCGCACCGCTGGCCTTCCCCGGATAGTGTTTGGGGAATGCCGCCGACAGGAATTCATTGGCCGCTTGCAAGGCAGTCTCGCGGGTGGTGTCCTCGGTCCCCATCATCAACCGCAGCCACAACCCCTCCAGCATGGCACTGAGCGCCAGCGCCATGACCTGCGGCTCATAGGCGTAGTCGCCGCTCTGCTTGAGCGTCGCGCACAGGTCGATGAAGATGGTCTGATAGAGGGCGTCGCGGGCGCTGCTCAGCGCCTGATAGGTCGGCCGTGACTTGGCCTCGCCCCAGAAGGCGCACCAGGCGGCGAGCTTGCGCTTGTTGCAGATCGAGCGGTCGAAATCGGCCGCGACTAGGGCCTGGAGCTGGCGGGCGGGATCATCCCCTGCCTTCTGCAGGGCATTGCGCCAATGCGCGGAGTACTCGTCATACATGTACTGCAAGGTCGCAATGAGCAGCTTTTCCTTGCTCTCGAAATGGAAATTGACGATGCCGCGCGACAGCCCCGCACCGTCGGCGACATCGGCCATCGTCGTCTCCGAATAGCCGCGCTTGGCGAGTGAATCGATCGTCGCTTCGATGAGCTGAAGCTGCCTGACCTCCTTCGAGGCCTTGCGGCCGCGCTTCTCGGATTCGGTTTTCCGCGCCGGTTCAAGAACGGGGTCCCTGGCCTCTGCCGTCTTCATGGGTGTGATGGTCTCCAGCATCGCCGGCTATCCCTTTGCATCCGGCTTCCACCCGCGAAGATGAGTGGGACGGTGTTCGCCACTGTCAAGCACCTTCTGCATGGCTTCCCAGGTTCGGATGTTCTTGTCGACATAGGCGGCGCCGACCACGGCCGCGACCGTCGGATAGAGCGGCCCTTTCAGTCTTTCCAGCTCGCCGCGCGCGACGTCGCGGTACCAGGGATTGCGGTCCCTGACGGTGACATCTGCAAAGCCGGCCCGGCGCATCGCCTGCGCGTAACGCGCCGGCGACGCCATGGCGAACGACAAGCCTTCGGCGGCGACGTAGGCCTTCATCTCGGACGACGGTTCGCCGTCATGCGAGATCATCCAGTTGGAGGCGGCGAAGACGCCGCCCGGCTTCAGCACCCGGAAAATCTCCGCGAACAGGCCCTCCTTGTCCGGCACATGCAGCAGCGCATCCTTGGAGAAGACGACATCGAAGGAGCTATCGGCGAACGGCAGCGGTCCCGGCGGGGCCTGAACGAAGCTGGCGCGATCCGTGAACCCGCGAGCGGCGCGCTTCCTCGCCGTTTCGATCACCGGCTGTTCGACATCGAAACCGGTGGCGTGGGCGACGCCATGGCGTTCGACCAGATGCAGCGTGATGCCGCCCGAGCCGCAGCCGATGTCGAGAATTGTCTTGCCCTTAAGCGAGAGCCCTTCGACCACCCGGTCGACCTCGTCCGGCCCGCCCGGCGACAGGTAGCCATCGCCCCACAGCGCCTCGAGGAAGCGGATGGCGGTGTCGTCATACTCAGGCTCGGCTGCTGCCGTTTCGATCATCGCACCTCGGCCCCATTAGCCGATTTGAGCACTTTCGATTGCCGGCAAAGCGTAGCGCATACAGGGCAAAACGCAACACCATTTGTTGAACATTCATTCAATATGGCTGGACAAAATAGCGGCTGCCATGCCAAATTCCGCGCATTCGGGAACAGATCACGCAAAAATGAAGAGCGGGTCAGAATGAAGACTGGGCCAAAATGAAAGCTTGGGATGCGATCATCATCGGCGGCGGACACAACGGATTGGTCAACGCCTGCTACCTGCAGCGCGCCGGCCTCGACGTACTGGTGGTCGAGAAGAACGACTGGGTCGGCGGTGCCGCCACCAGCCGGGAATTGACGCCGGGCTTCCTCTATTCCAACTGCTCCTATGTCTGTTCGCTGTTTCGCCCCGAGATCATGCGCGACCTGGAACTGCCGCGCTTCGGCCTGCAGGTCATCTCTTACGAGGGCGGTGCGGTGTTCACCCGCGACGGCGACTACCTCGCCAACTACCGCGACCACGATGCCCACCGGCGCGAATTCGCCCGCTTCTCGAAACGCGATGCCGAAGCCTATGACCGCTATGCACGCGACGTGACGCGGCAGTGCCGCTTTATCCAGCCGCTTCTGATGCGCACCGCGCCCGACCCGACCAGTTTGCGGCCGCGTGATCTCGGTGAACTGCTCTATCTCGGCAAGAAATTCGCCGGGCTGTCGGCCGAGGAGATGGCGCTGACGCTGCGCTTCTGGACGATGTCGATCTCGGAGTTCCTAGACGAATATTTCGAGACCGATGTCATCAAGGCAAACTTCGCTTTGTCCGGCATCATCGGCACAGCGCTCGGCCCGATGTCGCCCGGCACGGCTTACGTGCTGCTGCACCACTATATGGGCGAGGTCGACGGCTCGGTCGGCGCCTGGGGCTATGCGCGCGGCGGCATGGGCGCCGTCACCAAGGCGCTGGCCGCGTCGTTCAAGGCGTCGGGCGGAACCATCCGCACCGGCGCCGAGGTCGATCATGTGCTCGTCCAGCGCGGCAAGGCCAAGGGCGTGGTGCTGGCCGGCGGCGAGGAGATCCCCGGCAAGCTCGTCGTCTCCAATGCCGATGTGAAGCGCACCTTCCTGAAGCTGGTCGAGGAGAAGGAACTGCCCGACATTTTCCTGCGCCGGGTCAGGAACTTCAAGATCCGCGGCTCGTCCGGCAAGGTCAACATCGCGCTCGATTCGCTGCCGGAATTCCCGGCCCTGCCGAAGGATTCGCCGGTGTATCGCGGCGACATGCATTTCACCGATTCGATGGAGCGCATGGAGCGCGCCTATGACGACTGGAAGGCTGGCCGCTGGTCGGCGGATCCCTTCCTCGACATGGTCATCCCGACGACGCTCGACCCGACCATGGCGCCACCCGGCAAGCACTTCATGAGCTGCTTCGTGCAATACGCACCACCGAAGATTGGCGGTCGAGAATGGACCGATGCCGACCGCGACGGCTTCGCCGAAAGCGTGATTTCGCAGATCGCCGAGTACTCGCCGGGTTTCCGCGACCGCATCGTTCACATGGAGGTTCGCACGCCACGCGAGATCGAGGCCGAGGTCGGCCTCACCGAGGGCAACATCTTCCAGGGCGAACTGACCTTCGACCAGCTTTTGTTCAACCGTCCCGTGCCGGGTTACGCGCAGTACCGGTCGCCGGTTGGTGGCCTCTATATGTGCGGCTCCTCGACCCATCCCGGCGGCGGTGTCATGGGCGCGCCCGGCCGCAATGCCGCGGCCGAAATCCTGCGCGACCTCGCCAAATCGACCTCGCATATGAGCCCGGCCCATGACGTCATTTGATGCGATCATCGTTGGCGGCGGCCATAATGGCCTCGTCGCCGCAGCCACGCTGGCGAGAGCCGGCCGCAAGCTGCTGGTGTTAGAAGCCGGAAGCGAAGTCGGCGGCGCCGCGCGCACCGAGGAATTCGCGCCAGGCTTTCGCGTCTCCTCCGTCGCCCATCTGCTGAACCGGCTGCATCCCGACGTGGTGAAGACGCTGGATCTTGAGAAGCACGGGCTAAGAATCGCCCGCGCCGACTTCATGCCATCGGTTGCGCTGTCGAAGGATGGCCCGCCGCTGATCCTGCATGGCGCCTATGGCGAGGTGCTGACCGGCTCCAATTCGTCCGAGCAGTCCGCCTGGAAGGAATTGCGCGCGCAGTTGCTGCGCTATGCCGGCATCCTGAAACCGTTCCTCTCCCGTCGGCCGCCCGATCTCGCCGGCATGTCGTTGCTCGAGACCGCTTCACTCGGCCAGACCGCGCTGGCGCTGAAAAAACTCGGCAAGGAAGATATGCGCGACTTCCTGCGCGTGCTGCTTATGAACGTTGCCGATCTGCTCGACGAGCAGTTGGATGACGACCGGCTGAAGGGGCTGCTTGCCTTCGATGCGACGCTTGGCAGTCATCTCGGCCCGCGCTCGCCGACCTCATTGCTCGGCCTCTACTACCGGCTGGCAGGCGCGACCGGCGGGGCTACCGGCGCGCAGATACTGCCGCAAGGCGGCATGGGCGCGGTTGTCGCCGCCATCCGTTCCTCGGCGGAAAAGGCCGGCGTCGTTATCCGCACATCGGCGCCGGTGGCGAAGATCATCGTCGAGAACGGCCGTGCCGTCGGCGTCGCGCTCGACAATGGCGAGGTGCTGCGCGCGAGGACGATCGTCTCCGCCATCAATCCGGCGACCACCTTCCTCGACCTCGTCGGGCCGCGCGAGATCGACACCGGCTTCGTTCGCAAGGTGAAGAATATCCGCATGAAGGGCGATACCGCCAAGCTCAATCTGGCGCTCGACCGGCCACCGCAATTCACTGGTGTCGATACCGCCAGCCACAAGGGACGGCTGGTCATCGCCCCCTCGCCCGATTACGTCGAACGCGCCTTCAACCCCTCCAAATATGGCGAGTTCTCGGCCGAGCCGGTAATGGAGATCACGCTGCCCAGCCTTGCCGACCCGTCGCTCGCACCCGGCGGCGCCTGCGTGCTGTCGGCGGTCGTGCAATACGCGCCCTACGCGCTGAAAGAGGGCTGGGCTGCCGGCAGGCCGAAATTCCTCAAGGCGATCATGGCGCAGCTCGAGGCCTATGCGCCTGGCATCGGCAAGAGCATTGTCCACACCGAGTTGCTCACGCCAGCCGACATCGAGACGCGCTATCGCATGCCGGGCGGCCATTGGCACCACGGTGAATTGCAGGCCGACCAGATGCTCATCGCGCGGCCCGTCTCGGGTTGGTCAGGCTACGATACAACCGTCGATGGGCTTTTCCTGGCCGGCGCGGGTTCGCATCCCGGCGGCGGTGTCTCCGGCGCTCCCGGCCTCAACGCCGCGCGGCGCATCATCGCGATGAAGGGGTAAGCCATGGCCCAGGCGACCAAGAACAAGCCCATCTCCGCCCACATCGCCGCGCAAGGCCATTTCCGCACGCTTCGGCTCGGCACGCCGTTCCAGCCGCGCATCGACGCACTGGCCAAAACTCAGGACTGGTACAATTGGGCCGGCTACCGCGCGCCGCATTCACTGTGGGACGAGGAACTCGAATATTTCGTCATCCGCAGTCAGGCGGCGCTGTTCGACATTTCGCCGATGATCAAATACCGGATCGAAGGGCCGGACGCCGAAGCCTTCCTCAACCGCGTTACCTTGCGCGATGTCACCAAGCTAAACCCCGGCCGCGTCCATTACACGGCGTGGTGCGACGACGAGGGCTTTGTCCTCGACGATGGCACGCTATTCCGGCTGTCGTCGACGCGCTTCCGGCTGTGTTCGCAAGAGCGGCATCTCCCCTGGCTGCTCGACAGTGCCATCGGCTTCGACGCAACAGTCGAGGAGGAGACCGAGGCCGTCGCGGGCCTCGCTTTGCAGGGACCGACCTCCTTCGCGGTGCTGCGCGATGCCGGCTTCGCCGGCGTCGATAAGCTGAAGATATTCGACCTAGCCGACTTCCCGCATGACGGCGGCGTCGTCAGTATTTCGCGCACCGGCTTCACCGGTGATCTCGGCTACGAACTGTTCGTGCCGGTCGACAAGGCGCTGAGCCTGTGGGACCGGCTGATGACGGCGGGCGAACTGCGCGGCATCAGCGCCATCGGCTACACCGCGCTCAACCGCGCGAGGCTCGAGGCCGGGCTGATCGTCGCCAATGCCGACTTTACCACCGCCGAGCACGCCATCCGCGCCGATCGCCTGCGCATGCCAGACGAGATCGGCCTCGGCTTCATGATCGATCTCGAGAAAGGTCATTTCAACGGCCGCCGCGCCATCCTCGAAGCCAGGGCGAAACGCAAGCTGCGTCATGTGCTGGTCGGGCTGGAGATCGAAGGCAACATCCCCGCCGAACACGCCATCGTCTACTACAAGAAAAGCGAGGAGGTCGGCCTGGTCAGCGCCGCCATGTGGTCACCGATGGCCAAGCGCAACATCGCCATCGCCTCGCTGGCGCGGCCGTACGGTGATAGCATGGTCGAGGACCTCTGGGTCGAGATCTACGCCATGCGCGAGCTGCAGTACCAGAAGCTGATGAAGCGGGCCAAGGTGGTGGCGCGGCCCTTCATCAAGCTCGACCGCCGCACCGCCAATCCGCCGGCGGATTTCTGACCATGACCGACGAAGCCGAACTGGAAGCAGCTGAACAGTGGGAGCTGGTCAACACGCCGTTCGGCGAGAAATGGTCCGGGCGCACACGCTATGCCGCCGCGATGTTCTTCTACAAGCGTGGCGAGATGACCGCCGAGACGCTTGAGGTCTACCGCATCTGCGCGCGGCTCGATTCGGAAAATCCGCTGCCAATCATCCGGGATCGTGGCGTTGGCAAGGACTGGCTGAAGCGCATAGGTTTCGAATAGATCTTTCTAACCTATGGTTTTCTCGAGCATGCTGAGCCAGTTGCGATAGGCGATCTTCTCGATCAGCGCGCGGCCGAAACCGCGCGCCGCCAGCGCATCGATCAGCTTGGGCAGGCCGGCGACGTCGCCGATGACGGCCGGGATCATGGCGCCGTCGAAATCCGAGCCGAGGCCGACACCGTCTTCCCCCAGCGCCTGCAGCAGCGAATCGACATGGCGCACCATGATGTCGAGGCTGGTGTCGGCATTCATGCGGCCGTCCTCGCGCAGAAAACCGGTGGCGAAGTTCAACCCGACCATGCCGCCCGACTCGCGGATCGCGCCGAGCTGCCAGTCGGTGAGATTGCGCGAATGGCCGCAGATCGCATGCACGTTGGAATGGGTGGCGACCAGCGGCGCATCGCTGAGCGCAGCGACATCGCGAAAGCCCTTCTCGTTGAGATGCGACAGGTCGATCATGATCTTCAGCTGGTTGCAGCCCTTGACCAGCGCCTTGCCGGCATCGGTCAGCCCGGGGCCGGTGTCCGGCGAAGACGGAAAGCGGAACGGCACGCCATGACCGAAGGCGTTCGGCCGGCTCCAGACGATGCCGAGCGAGCGCAGGCCGGCGGCATGCAGCACGTCGAGCATGGTGAGTTCGGGATCGATGGCCTCGACGCCTTCGATGTGGAACACCGCCGCGATCGAGCCTTGCGCCATGGCGTTGCGCACATCGCCGGCACTGCGGCAGACGGTGAGCGCTCCGGCTCGTTCCAGCCTGAACAGGATCGAGGCCATAGCGATCGTCGAGGTCAAAGCATCGGCGCGCGGAACCTCCGGCGGCAGCGGCTCTGCATCGCTCGGCGCCAGCGGCACGGCGCTGCGCCTGGATTTCTCGACGGGCGGCGGAAAGATGGCGAACATGCCGCCGGCAAATCCGCCGGCCTTCGCGCGCGGCAGATCGATGTGGCCGCCCGATTTCCCCTCGAGGAACAGCTTTTCGACGTCTGTGTCTTTGGACTGGTAGAGTCTGAGCAACGTATCGTTGTGGCCGTCGAAGACGGGAACGAGGTCGGTTTCGGTCATTGGGGGATCATTCGGTTCGTTTGTCGGCGCGGTGGCTGCGATATATCATATCCACTTGGGCAAGATGCGCTACCCGTGCAAATGCCAAAGCCATCCCGGCGGCCAAAGCCAGCGGGATGACAGCCTGATGTCGCGCCGTTCCGATCGAAAAATGCCGGCCGATCCTACTGCTTCAGCACGTCGGCCCATTCGTGATGGCGGCGGAACTGGGCATTGGCGAAGGGGCAAAGCGGGATGATCTTCTTGCCCGCCGCACGCGCATCCTCGACGGCGCGAGTGACGAGCCGAAGCCCGGCACCCTGGCCGCGAAAGACGTCCGGCACTTCTGTATGGTCGATGATGATCTGGTGCTCGCCGATCTTGGTGAAGGTCATCTCGGCCTCGGCGCCATCAGGCCCGCGCAGGACATAGCGACCCTTGGAACCGCGATCCTCCAGTTCGATTTCAGGCAGTTGGTCCGGCATCGCTATACTCCCTGGATGGCACCGGCAAAGAGACGCCGTGCCGCCTCGATTTCGTTTGGCCGCACCTCGTGCCCGCCTTCATGCCACTCCACTGTGACATCGGCGCCGTCGGCGCGCAAATGGGCTTCGAGCCGCGTGGTCAGGTTCGGTGGGCAGATCGGATCGCGCCTGCCGGCGGTCACGAGAATGTGGCGACCGGCAAGGCTGCCTTTCACCTCCGGTTCGAACGGGATCAGCGGGTGCATCAGCACCGTGGCATCGAACACTGCCGGCGCGGCGAACACCACCGAGGCCAGGATGTTGGCGCCGTTGGAATAGCCAAGACCAAACACGGCCGAAGGCTTTGCCGCTTCGACATGGGCCTTGACGAAGCCGGCCATCTTGTCTGTCGCCCGCGCCAGATCGTCCATGTCGTAGACGCCCTCGCCGGTGCGGCGGAAGAAGCGCGCAGCACCTTGTTCCGACACATCACCGCGCGGCGAGATGATGGTCGCCTCAGGCGCGAGATCGCGCCCCAGCGACAGCAGCTGGTTCTCATCGGCTCCCGTGCCATGGAAGACGAAGAGCAGCGGACCGCCCGGTGAACCGGGCAGCAGCTTGTGAATGTAAGCGTCCTTGCTCATGATCTCAGCCTTCCAGCTTCTGCAGATGCTGTTCGAGGTAGGGCCGCAGGTGCTGGTGCTGCGTCGGCAGCTTCAGCGCCTCACCGAGATGAGCGGTATCCTCATCCCTGTCAAAACCCGGTTCGTTGGTGGCGACTTCGAACAGCACGCCACCCGGTGTGCGGAAATAGATCGCCCAGAAATAATCGCGATCGATCACCGGCGTCACGCCATAGCCGGTGTCCATCAACGCCTTGCGCACTTCGAGCTGCTTGGCGCGGTTCTCGACGGCGAAGGCGACATGGTGGACGGAGCCGGCGCCGAGATCGGCGAAGGCGGCAGCCGGCAGCGATTCGATGTCGACGACATCTGCGCCATTGCCGTTCTTCACCGCCAATCGCCTGACGTTGCCGGACTTTTCGATTTCCTCGTAACCCATGAACTTCAGCAGCTCCGCGGTGGCGCCGCCATCCTTCAGGCGCAGCGACACGGAATGAAAGCCGCGGATCGCCTCATCAGTGGGAACACCGCCCTTTGCCCACGGCGCTCTGCTGTCGGCCTTGTCCTCGACCAGCGCGAAACCGTCGCCATCGGGACCGGCAAAGGCCAGACGCTTCTCGCCGAAGGTCTCTTCGCGCGACAAGCCGGTGACGCCCTCATCGGCGAAGCGCTTTTCCCAATAGGAGAGCGTGCCTTCCGGCACCGAATAGACCGTGGTGCCGACTTCGCCGACGCCATGACGGCCCTTGCCGATGTCGGGAAACGGGAAATAGGTCATCACCGAACCGGGGGTGCCGGCCTCATCGCCATAGTAGAGATGATAGACGTCAGGCGCGTCGAAATTGACTGTCTTTTTGACCCGGCGCTGACCGAGTTTCCTGGTGAAGAAATCATTGTTCTGCCGGGCATCCCTGGCCATCGAGGTGACGTGATGCAGGCCCTTGATCTGGTCGAGCATTGTCTTGCTCCTTCCCTTGGTGCTGGTGCGGCCCTTGCCGCTGTCCACGCCAATATGAGGACGCGACCGCATGCGGCAAAGGCGGCAAACGCAGAATGGACTGTGCTGTAAAAGTGAACAATCTAAAGAAGTCTGTTCACCAATTGATAAACTTGTCAGGCTTGCGCCATGGCCGGAATTCGGTTCCATGATCGGCGTTTGACCATCATGGGACAAGGGTATCGCGAGTGACAGGAAAAGCCAGGCGCCCGAACATTCTCCTGATCACATGCGACCAATGGCGCGGTGATTGCCTGTCGGCCGCCGGCCATCCGGTGGTGAAGACCCCGAATGCAGACGCGCTGGCGGCCGACGGTGTGCTGTTCAGGCGGCACTACGGTGGCGCAGCACCTTGCTCGCCGGCCCGCGCCTGCCTCTACACCGGCCTCTACCAGATGAACAACCGCGTTTGCCGCAATGGCTCACCGCTCGACGCCCGTCACGGCAACATCGCGCTGCATACCCGCAGCCTCGGCTATGATCCGACGCTGTTCGGCTACACCGACGTGTCGCTCGACCCGCGCCTGCTGGCGCCGAGCGACCCGCGGCTGCAAAGCTATGAGGGCGTGCTGCCGGGATTCACGGTGCGCCAGTTGCTACCCGAGCATCAGAAGCAGTGGCTGTCCTGGCTGAAGCAGCGGGGCATCGATGTCAGCGCCGGATCTCCCGACATCCATCGCCCGGTGAACGACGGCGGCAAGGTGGAGGCCACTGTCAGCAACGCACCGCCCGTCTACTCGAAGGACGCAACGCCAGCGGCCTTCCTGACCGGCGAATTCATGCGCTGGCTCGGTGAGCAGGAGCAGGCCACGCCGTGGTTCGCTCATCTCTCCTTCATCAGCCCGCACCCACCCTTCATCGTGCCGGAGCCATACAACACGCTGTATGATCCAGCCGACGGTGCCGCCTTCCGCCGTGCGGCGAGCTGGCAGGCCGAGGCAAAGAGCCATCCCTATCTCGCCTATGATCTCGGCCAGCAGAAGCAGGCCAAGTTCCGTCCTGGCTCCAGCGGCAAGGTGCATGATTGGAGCGATGACGACTTTCGCCGCGTCCGCGCGATCTATTATGGCATGATCTCCGAGGTCGACGCGCAGCTCGGCCGGATCTGGCAAGCGGTCAAGGCGGCGGGCGCCTGGGACGACACCATCATCGTGCTGACCTCCGACCACGCCGAGATGATGGGCGACCATTTCATGCTGGGCAAGGGCGGCTACTTCGACGGCAGCTACCACATTCCGCTGATCATCCGCGACCCGCGCCAAGGCAAGGCGGCCGGTAGCGTCGATCATTTCACCGAAGCGGTGGATATTTTGCCGACGCTTCTCGACCTGCTTGGTCAAGATGCCGCTCCGCACCTCGATGGACACTCACTGAAGCCGTTCATCAAGGGCGAGCAGCCGTCAGTCTGGCGCGATGCCGCGCACTGGGAATTCGATTTCCGCTCGATTGCCGGAGGCGAGGGCGAACGGCATTTCGGCATCGCCTCACGCCAGTGCAACCTCGCCGTCATCCGCACGGAAAAATTCAAGTATGTGCATTTCGGCGGCGGCCTGCCGCCGCTGCTTTTCGACCTGGAAAGCGATCCGGGTGAATTGAACAGCCTCGCCGCTGATCCTGCCCATCAGGCCGTGCGGCTGGGGTTCGCCGAACGACTGCTTGCCTGGCGAGCCGAACATCTCGACCAGTCGTTGGCATTGGCCGAACTGACCGAGCACGGCGTCGTGGGTTATGTCAGCAGAGGACAAGGAGAGGGCAGTAGGTAAGCCGACGGCCGCAACCCTACTGCCCTACTGCCATTATTCGTTCCTACTGCACGATCAGACGCTGCTGGTCGCGTTTCTCGGCATAGCTGCCCTTGTCGTAGGCGGTTTGCGCTTCGAGCTGTTCCTTGGTGAAGGTCGTGTACAGGTACTTCTTGCCGTCCTTGTCGGTCATGAATTTGAGATTATCCATGCCGATCGCGACTTCCTTCTCGCCAATGCCGAGGAAGCCGCCGACATCGACGATCACCGCATCGGTCTTGCTGTCGGGTGCCAGCACGACGTCGCCAATCTCGCCGACCTTGGCGTCGTTGGCGCCGTAGACTGTCGTGCCCTTCAGTTCATCGCCTCGGATTTCGCCAACTGGCATCTCGGTCAGTGTCGACTTGTCGATAGCTGCCGTCTGAGTTTGATCCGGAGCCGTGGCATCGGGTGTCGTAGCCTCCGCCGTCTTGTCCGCCGTGGCGCCGGACGGTGCAGCGGCCGGCGCCGTTGCCGCGGGCTCATTGGACGCCGTCGTCGCCGGTACCGGGTCATAGGCCTTGCGGTTGAAGTCCGGCTGCGCCTGTAGCTCTTCTCTGGTGGTCTGGGCTACGAGCCAGCGGTCGCCGTTCTTCTCGGCCCACTGGGCCTTGCCGAACTCATAGGCAACATTCTTGGCGCCAAGACCAAGGAAGCCACCGACGCCGATGATCAGCGACTCGGCCTTGCCCTCCTTCGTCAAAACGATGTCGTTGACGCTGCCGATGTTCTGCGCGTCATCACCGGTGCCGTTGTAGACGGTTTCGCCGATGATGTTGGTGGCGAGATTGCCGTCGGCACGCTTCACCGCCTCAGCCGGAGCAGCATTCAAATCGACAGGCGTCTGCGCGGTATCCGTCGTCGCCGGCGCCGTCGGCGCCGTTGCATCGGTCGATGCAGCAGGCGAAGGAGCCGGCGCATAGGGTTTGCTGTCGAACTCCGGTTGCGCCGTCAGTTCGTCCTTGGTCGTCTGGGCGACCAGCCAGCGGTCACCGTTCTTCTCGGCCCATTGCAGCTTGCCATAGTCGAAAGCGACGTTCTTCGCTCCGACACCCAGAAAACCACCGACGCCGATGACGACGGATTTGGCCTGGCCTTCCTTGTCGAAGACGACATCGCTGACCTTGCCGATGTCCTCGGCGTCATCGCCGGTGCCGTTGTAGACGGATTCGCCGATGATGTTGGTGACGATGCTGCCTTCGGCGCTCGGCACCGGAGCGGCGGCTGGTTCCTGGACGGCAGGGGTCTGCGCTGGCGCCGCGGTTGTCGCACTCTGCGCGTAAGCCCCGGTCGCGACCAGCGTTGCGATTGCAGTCGTGGCTAAGAGGTTGCGGATCATGTCAGTCTCTCCTCGTGCGTGATTTCGTGCACGCCACGCCCAGTTGAACCCTCACTGAGGGGACGGACGCGGCATCTGCTACAGCTTCACAACGTCGTGACCATGCTGTTGTTCCGACAAAAAAATGCGCGCCGATGGTGAAAACCAGGGGGATATACGAGGCGGCCGTAAAATGCGTCGTGTGAATTTCGCTGCTCTTGAAACGGAACCTTTCCCGCTTCGTCACGTTTCAGCCTGTGGCTGGGCCTGTCCCGGCCCAATTGCGATTGAATGACGGAGCGGGGCATGAAATTTGCAGCGGTGCTGAACCGGGACGGCGGCACCTTGCGCAACACGGACCTTGCCGTTTTCTCCGACAAGATGCGTCAGACCCTGGAAACGGCAGGCCACTCGCTCAGCATTGAAATTGTTGACGGCAAGGACGTGGTGGAGACGCTCGACGGCGCTGCATCGCGCCGCTCCGTCGACGTCGTACTGGCCGGCGGCGGCGACGGAACCATTTCTGCCGCGGCCGCTCGGCTGATGGGCACCAGGAAGGCGCTCGCCATATTGCCCGCCGGCACCATGAATCTGTTCGCACGCGGGCTGGGCATTCCACAGTCGCTCGATGCCGCGCTGAAATCCTTCGCTGACGGCGAAATCATCGCGGTCGATATAGCCACCGCCAACGGCCGGCCCTTCGTTCACCAGTTCTCGATCGGCATGCATGCGAAGATGGTGCAACTGCGCCAGAAGATGGAATTCGGTTCGCGCTTGGGAAAAATCCGCGCCTCGGCCAGGGCGGCCTGGGCGACGATCAACAATCCACCGGCGATGAATGTGACGCTCAGCATCGGCAAAGCCGAGATGGCGGCCCGCATTACCGGCATCGGCATCACCAACAACCTGTTCGGTGAAGGTCACCTGCCTTACGCCGACAACCCGGCGGGCGGCGTGCTTGGAGTCTATGTCACGGTGGCGCAACAGCGCGCCGAACTGGTCAAATTCTTCTTCAACATGGCGCGCGGCAAGTGGCGCGACAACGAGCACGTGGAAATCCATCAGGCGGACAGAACGGTCCTGAAAATCCATTCGGGCAGCAGGAGGTTTCGCGCCGTCATGGATGGTGAACTGGTCAGGCTTGACCGTGAGACGACGATCGAAATCCGGCCCGGCGCGCTGAATGTCCTGGTGCCGGCCAGCATCGCCGAGGCAAAGGCTGCCTGATGCGACCGCGGACGATGAAAGTTGAAAATCTAGCCGCTTGGCGCGCTTCCTTGCTCTGTTGCCGGCGTCTTGGCCAATTCACCATAGATTTCGGCGATGCCCCAGGCAACGAAGGCCAGAAGCAGCGCGGCAATCAGGATACGCAAGCCGTGCCAGCCCCACCGGCCCTGACGCGCTTTGTTTTCAGGAATGATCTTGACCATTGTCGGTCCTTGTCTCGTTTCGCGCCGACTGGCGCGCTCGGCAAAACACGGTCGGGTAACGGTTCCTCGCTAGGATGGTTCCGGGAAGCCGGCTGGTTGCAGGCCGGCAGGTCCGTGAAGCGGGCAAGACCAGGACGGGGCATTGGGGACTTGGGTGGATAGCAAGGCGGAAACAGTGCCGGATCTGCCGGCCGAAGTTGCGCGCGCGGTCAAGGACGAGGACCGGCTTGCCGTGCTGCAGGGGCTGGAGGTGCTGGACACGGCGGCCGATCCGGATTTCGACCGCATAAGCAGCCTTGCCGCGGCGGCGATGCACGCGCCCATTGCCTTGGTGACGCTCGTCGACCACCAGCGGCAGTGGTTCAAATCCTGTGTCGGTCTGGACGAGACCGAAACGGCGACCGACATATCCTTCTGCGCCCATGCCATTGCCGCCGGCGACGAGCCGATGGTGGTGACGGATGCAACGACGGACCCACGCTTCAAGGCCAACCCGCTGGTCACCGGCAAGCACCATGTGCGCTTCTATGCTGGCGCGCCGATGATCGTGGCGGGCGCCCGCATCGGCACGCTGTGCGTGCTCGACCGCAAGCCGCATGCCTTTCCGTCCCGCGCCAGGCTTGAGCAGTTGAAGGCGCTCGCCGGCCTCGCCGCCAGTCTGTTCACCTTGAAGGATGCGACCCGCAGCGGCGCCATCGCCGAGGCAGCACTCGTGCGCGAGGAAAAGCGGCGCGCCATCGCGCTCGATGCCGCTTCGCTCGCCAGCTGGGCATGGGACATCCGCACCGACATCATCGAATGCGACACCTTGCTGTCGGAGCTGTTCAACTTGCCGCGCTCCAACCGGCTGCGGGCGCGCGACATCCTCACCGCCATCGATCCACGCGACGTCTACCAGACCGAAACCCGCTTTCGTGACGCCTTAACCGGCAGCGACGACTATTTCGGCGAATACCGGGTGAAGGACTTTCATCCACCGCGCTGGCTCGCCACGCGCGGCCGTGTCATCGAGCGCGATGGCGACGGCAGGCCGACACTGATTTTCGGCGTCAACTACGACATCACCGAGCGCAAGCTTGGCGACGAGCGGCAACGGCTGCTGCTGCGCGAGCTCAACCACCGCGTCAAGAACACGCTGGCGACCGTCCAGGCGTTGGCGACGCAGACCGTGCGGCATGCCCGCCAGCCGAGTGAATTTCTCGAAGCCTTCGGCTCCCGGCTTCAGGCCCTGGGCATCGCCCACAATCTGTTGTCCGACCGCGAGTGGCGCGGCATCGGTATCCGCGAACTCGTCCAGATCGAGGTCAGGCCGTTCGACACGACCGAACAGCCACGCATGACGATCTCCGGCGACGAGTTGTTGCTGTCCCCCGACCAGGCCGTCGGACTTGGCCTGATCCTGCACGAACTGGCCAGCAATGCGCTGCAATATGGCTCGCTGTCGGTGGCGTCCGGCAAGGTTGATCTCGACTGGAAGACGCAAGGCAGGAAGGGTGCCCGACGCCTCGTGCTGACCTGGCGCGAGAGCGGCGGCCCGCAAGTCGCTCCGCCGGAGCGACACGGCTTCGGCTCGATCCTCATTCGCCGCAGCCTCGCCAAGGTCATTTCAAGCGAAGTGATCCATGAGTTCCGGCCGGAAGGCGTGTTTTGCCAGATATCGATGCCGCTGGAAGATCTGTCGAAGTGACAGATCATGAAGGTCAGCGAAGCAAAAGTGGAAGCCGGTTTTCGGATCCCCAAATTCACCCGGGGGAGACCGACGACCTTACTTCCGCTCGTCTTCATCCGAATCGTCGGGTTTCACGTTTTCGCGGTAGATGGCGTAGGCGGCCAGCGCCACGGCCGGACCCAGAATGACGCCGAGACCGCCTTTTCCCTTGAGCAGTGCCGGCAGCACGGCAAGCGCGGCGGTGATGCCTATCGCTTTCATGTCGGCATTGCGTCGTTGCGCCCGGCGCCGGGCGCGCGCGCCTGCGGATATCTGGTAAATCAGCAGGATCAGCCCGGCAAGCACCAGGAACCCGGCGCCGAAGCCCAACGCGGCCGCTTGCGATCCGTAGCGGGTTGCGGCCCAGATGTAAGCTGCCCCGACCAGAAAGCCGAGGCCGCAGAGTGCAGCGATTGCGGCGAGCCCATAAACGATTGCCGCCGTGCGTGCACGGCGCATGGCGGCAACGGTTTCGCCAGAGGCGAGACCGGAAATGAGGGATGCCAGCATTCCCATCTGGTATGCGACTAGCGACGCGCGAGAAGCGCGAAGAGGAAGCCGACGCCGGCAGCGATCGCCAGTGACGTCACCGGCTTTTCGCGCACGCTTGCCATCATCTGCGCTTCGATATCCTTGGCGTTGCCGCGCAGACTGTCAAAGGCTGCTTCGCCCTGCGCACGCAGCTGCTCGACCCCTTCCGTGGCCGCACGGCGCGCGGTGCCGTAACCATGCTCGCCGGTCTTGGCCAGCTGCTTGGTTAGCTTGTCGATATCGGCCTTCAACTGCCTGATATCGGCTTCCAGGTCTGAATTCGGCCGGCCTTCGTTAGCGGTCTTTCCTGCGGCAGTTGCCATTGCTTAACTCCTTGTGATTGCTTGATTTCAAACGCGCCGCATGTCTCAAGGTTCCGAGAACCGGGACAAAGTAGCCGAAAACGCCTGCGCGCGCACCCGATCCGACCGCCTCGCGAAAGTCGCTTCGTCAGATCAGCGGCCGGCGCGCCTCGCCCAGCCCTTCCCAGCCGGCGAGCTGCTTGAGCCCTTCATTGTCGGTGACCTCGCAACCGCCGTCGCGCCAGACAATCAGCTTGCGATCCATCAGCTTGCGGATCGTCTTGTTGGTATGAACCAGCGACAGGCCGAGCGTGTCGGCGATGTGCTGTTGCGTGATTGGAATCTGGACGGATTGCTTGCCGTTCAGTCCGACGACCTTGGCCCGGCTGCCGATGAAGGCGATAAGGTAGGCGGCACGCTCGATTGCGCTGCGGCGCCCGAGGCTGAGCAGATTCTCGTCCAGCATGCGCTCTTCGCGCGATGCGATCCAGGTGATGTCGTAGGCCAGCCCGGGATGGTTGCGGTAGAGCTCGTGGAGATACTCGCGTTCGAAAACGCACAGCAGCATCGGCGACAGGGCCTCGACGGAATGCTGCATCTCGCCCATCACGCTGCCCTGTAGGCCGATCAGATCGCCGGGCATGAGATAGTTGAGGATCTGGCGGCGGCCGTCCCGCATCAGCTTGTAGCGAAACGCCCAGCCGGAGAGCACGGTGTAGAGATGAGCGCTGTGGCTTCCCTCCACCAGGACCGTGGCTCCCTTGTCGACGGCGAGCTCGCCCTTCTTGAATTTGCTGATGAAGGCCAGTTCCTGCTTTTCGAAGTCGCGGAAAACCGGTAACGGCCGCAACGGGCAGTTCTCGCAAGGATATTGGCGGCTGGAGAAAGCGCGACCGGTCTGGCCTGACATTTCGACCCCTCTTCGAGTAGCCCGGTCTTCAGAAGGCTGCGTGTCAAACGCGTTGCGCAGATCGAGGTTCCGGGGCGGGCACATGTCTTTTTTAAATGACAGCTCACCAAATAGCGATCATGACTTTCGGTGCGTTTCGAGGAGCCTTTGCCTGTGCCCCCTTTGCTTGACGGATTGCGGATTCTGGTCCTGGAGGATGAATTTCTCATCGCCATGGATGTCGAGCAGCTTTGCCGTGACCATGGCGCCGGCGAGGTGGTGATCGCTCGCGATCTGGCCGAGATCGACGGCCGGCAGGTCGCCACGCACTTCGACGCCGCCATCGTCGACCTCATGCTGGGCGGCACCTCGACGCTCGATTTCGCCTCGGGACTGCGCGCCGCGGGGGTCCCTTTCGTGTTCGCCTCGGGCTATTCGGATCCCGATGAAATCAAGGCATCGTTTCCCGGCGTCAGGCTGGTCGGCAAGCCCTATTCGGGTGATGACCTCATGCAAGCCGTGGCGGCGGCCTGCGGGCGCGCTGCTCCCGGTTGCGACACGATCCCGACTTAAGGTGTGTAGAGGTTCAGGTCTGGCCGAAATGCTGGTTTTCGAGAACCGGAGCTGAGCGCACTTAAAGTACGTGAGCACCGGAAGCGCAGAAACCGGCGTTTGCAGGCCAGCATTCATCTGAACATCACCACACCTTGGTGCGATCGCGCCTCGCGATCGCAGGTCAGCTGGCCGGTGAGCCAGTTACCTGAGCCGAGATTGCATCCGGACCATACTCGTCTTCCCCGGAGATCTTCAGGATCTCCTGCAATCGCGTGCGGGCCCGGCTGACGCGGCTCTTGATCGTCCCGACCGCACAACCGCAAATCTCGGCGGCTTCCTCGTAGGAAAAGCCCGACGCACCGATGAGGATGATGGCTTCGCGCTGGTCCTCCGGCAATTGTTCGAGAGCGCCGCGAAAATCCTTCAGGTCGAGCTGGCCATGCTGGGCCGGATGAACGGCAAGCCTGGCCGTCATGATACCGTCGCTGTCCTGCACCTCACGCCCACGCTTGCGCATCTGCGAATAGAATTCATTGCGCAGGATGGTGAAAAGCCACGCCTTGAGATTGGTGCCGGGCTGGAAGCTCTCATGCTTGTCCCAGGCCTTGACCAGTGTTTCCTGGACGAGGTCGTCCGCCTTGTCGGCATTTTGCGTCAGCGACACGGCAAAGGCGCGCAAGCTCGGGATTGCCCCAAGCAGATCGGTCTTGAAGCCTTGGGAGACCGCTGCCATGCCTCAGTCCTTCTTCTGTGCGGGTTCGGCCTGTTCCAGCTGACTGAGCAACTGGGCGAAGCGATCCGGCACATCGTCAGAGACCAGCTCGTCGTAATATTGTTTAAGTTTGCGTCCGATTTCGGAGTTCGGCCCGAGTGCGTCACCGGAACCGTTCCGGCGCCTGCCCGCGACGCCAGCCAGAATATCTTTCGTCATATCCTTCATTTTGCCCTTGTATTCCCAGCGCCCAAGCCGCTCACAATGTTACTCGACACAACGCAAGCGACACCCTCGTCTGGTTGCCCATCCCGAATTCAAACGCCGTCCCGGCGCTTTAGTTCCATCAAGGTCGGAACTTTTTCTCAAGACCCGCGTTGTTTACCGGGGCTTGCAATCAGCTTGACCTGCAATATGCAATCACGTCATTCTGAGGGAGACGTCTTACCATGAGCTTATCCGCCACCATCGCACCACATCTGCCGTTCCTGCGCCGCTTCTCGCGGGCCGTTTCCGGATCGCAGGAGAGTGGCGACGCGCTGGTCGCCGCGATGCTCGAGGCCATCATCGCCGATGTCGATATCTTTCCCGAGGCTTCGAACGAGCGCATTGCGCTGTACAAGGTTTTCGCCAAGCTGTTCACATCGGTCGCCATCCGCGTTCCGCAGGAGCAGCCGCAATCAGCATGGGAACAGCGCGCCGCCGCCAATCTGAATGCGATTGCGCCGCGCCCGCGCCAGGCCTTCCTGCTCGTCGCCGTCGAAGGTTTCAGCGAAGACGAAGCCGCCGAGATTCTCGATGTCGGCGACCAGGAGTTTTCAGAGCTGCTTGCCCAGGCAAGCAACGAGATATCCCGCCAGGTGGCAACGGACGTACTGATCATCGAGGACGAACCGCTGATCGCCATGGATATAGAAGAAATGGTCGAGAGCCTCGGCCATCGCGTCGTCGGAACGGCGCGCACTCATGCCGAGGCGGTGACTATGTTCGCCAAGACGCGTCCGAAGATGGTGCTGGCCGACATCCAGCTTGCCGACGGCAGTTCGGGCATCGAGGCTGTGAACGAGATCCTGTCGTCGACATCGGTGCCGGTGATCTTCATCACCGCCTTTCCCGAGCGTCTCCTGACCGGCGAACGCCCTGAGCCGGCCTTCCTGGTCACCAAGCCGTTCAACCCTGATATGGTCAAGGCACTGATCAGCCAGGCGCTGTTCTTCGATCGCCAGGCGAAAGCCGCCGCGTAAGGCCGCAGCACTTCCTGACGACGCCACATCAAGGACCGCCTGACGCGATGCATCAGGCGGTCTTTTGGCATGCCGCACCCGTCACCAGCGAATTACCGGCGCCACCCTGCTCAGAACGATTTGCAGGCATCGCCTTTTTCGGCAAATGGTGGAACAAACCGCATCTAACCACGTTTTCATCGCACCATTCGAAGGAGATGGATCATGCTTTACTGGGCGCTCGTATTTCTCGTCGTGGCAATCATAGCCGGCGCGCTTGGTTTCGGCGGCATCGCCGGCACGTCTGCCGGCATAGCGCAGATATTGTTTTTCATCTTTCTCGCTTTCCTGGTGATTTCGCTTCTTGCCGGCCTGTTCAAACGGGCGTGACGACCGAGCGATCATCCGAGCGAACACTGGAAGCCGCACCCCTCAAACGGTTTCCAGCCACCGCCGGGCGGTATCCTTAAACGGATGCCGCTCGGCGGACTGCTTTTGGAGCCCGGTTTTCGGGTAACCCTCGTTGGAACCCATTTCACAGTGAGCCGTTCAGCCTTCAGCCCTGAGTTGGGTGGACAGATTGGCCGATGCGTTCCAGAACCGGAGATAGGAAAGACAACGTGCAGAGCGATGAAGTCATCGCGCTGCATCCTGCCGAAAGCGGGATGCAACTTGGCCGGGCTCTTCTCCACGCGCTGCACAATGCCGGCATTTCCGTTCTCTATCAGGATCGCGAAATGAAAACGGTATGGGCGCGCAACATGCGTGCGCCCTGGGTTTCCGACACCGCTGACGGCAACGGCATCCTGCCAGCGGCGCAGGTCGACCGCATCGGTGCGGCCAAGCGCGACGTCATCGCATCCGGCAATCCGCAACGCCTTGAAATCAGTGTTCCCGCCGAAGACGGCTTTCGCTGGTTTCAGGTGTGGGTCGACGCCGACCATGGCGATGGCGGCACAGTGCAGGGCGTCGTCACCACCATGGTTGAAACGACCGACCAGAAGCGCCGTGAGCAGACCCTGACGACGCTGTTGCGCGAAGTCAGCCATCGCTCGAAGAACCTCCTGGCGATCATTCAAAGCATAGCCACCCAGACCGGGCGCTATTCCGATGGCATCGCTGATTTCCTGACCCGCTTTCGCGGCCGGCTGCAATCGCTGGCCTCGTCCCAGGATCTGGTGACGTCCTCCAACTGGCGGGGCGCGGCACTTCGCGAGCTGGTGTCGGGCCAAGTCGGTCGCAACGGGGTGGATCCGTCGCACGGCCTGCGCTTCCGCGGCGCAAATCCCTATCTCAATCCCAACGCCGCGCTGCACATCGGCCTTGCCATACATGAACTCGCCGTCAATTCGGTCAGCTATGGCGCCCTTTCGCATGCGGACGGCTTCGTCGAAGTAACGGCCGATCTTGAAACCGCTGTCGAGGGCGTCGCGCTGTCGCTGATATGGGCCGAAGCGATATCGGCGAGCGACATCGAGCGCAGCCAGAAGCGCTTCGGCAGTGTCGCGCTTGAGCGAGTCGTGCCCGCCTCGCTGAACGGAACCGCGACGCTTGAAATAATGCCGGACCGCCTTGAATACCGCCTTGTCGTTCCTCATGGCAATTTCGAGACGGAATGAGCGCGCGCCTTCGCCAGCTCGTCCTTAACCGGCTATTCACCATAAAAGCGGATGCTGTTTTTCCCAGACACCGCTGGAACCCGCCGCGCCGCCGGACATTGCCGCAGCAGGACTTGCAGTATGGTGCGGGAGGAATGGCTTGATGGTTGCCGACATGAACAGACTGGAGCAGGCCGCTCGGATTTCGATGGGCGGCTTTCAGGACTCTGACGCGTCCGCGCCGCCGCCACCTGCGGCTTCTCACATCTCGCTGCGCCTTGCCTGCCTGGGTCTGACCACGGTGATCGTCGCGGTCGTCCTGTTGCAGTTGGTCTCCTGAGGTCCATCCCCGCGCCTGCAACCGCAGCCAGCGCCGGAATTACCCATCGCGCCGCGTTATTTCGCTCGGCGGCCCGGCGGTCAGGAACTTTGGCGACCATCGACCGTTACTATGGCGAGAGGACATGTCGCCATGGAACACATCGCTGCATTGCTGCTGGTTATCGGTTGCTCGAACACGATGGCCGACTGCCGTGAACTCCAGATACCGGTTAGCGTTTTCGAGACCGCCGACCAGTGTGTCGCCGAACGGCCGTTCGCCATGGGCGACGTGCAGGGGCAGGCCCAGCGCATCGTCGCCAAATGCCTTGCCGTCGATCCGGCGCTCGAAGACGACTATGATCAGATCGTCTGGAACGTGCGTGCGGATGGCACACTCGATGCTTCCCTGGAAATTTCCAACGTCGTGATGGCATCGAGCGCGGTGCGCCCAGAAAAAGACTATCTTAGCCAACAATAAATTCGAGCAGCAAAGGCCGTCATTTCGTGCTAAATGGTTGCTGGAGCTTACCAAAAGTGTGGACACCAAGTGAGGAGTGACTCTATGCGGAAGATGATTATTGCCATGATTGCGGTGGCTGCCCTCAGCGGCTGCACCAGCACCGAGCAGGATGTCGTTGGCGGCGGCTTGATTGGCGCCGGCATCGGCGGCCTGGTCGGCGGCGGCAAGGGCGCGCTGATCGGCGCGGCTGTCGGTGCCGGATCCGGCCTGCTGGTTCGCAGGCTGCAGAACGGCTATTGCCAGTATCGCGATCATCGCGGCCGGATCTACACGGCTCGCTGCAACTAGTTCGGCGATAATCGAAATGTCGATCCGGAGACCGGTCCGCCGGCCTCCGGATTTTCGATGTCTGGACGCTAAATTTTTGTTCGCCCGATGGTCGCTGTTGGATCAATTCCAGGAAAAGCGTGAAACGGTTTTCCGTCCGGAATTGCGTCAAACAAGGCCCTAGGCCGTCAGCGGAATTCTGATCTCCACATTCAATCCGTCATCGCGATAATCGCGATGGATCGTACCGCGCAATTCGCGCGTGACGTTGAGGTCGATCAGCTTGGTGCCGAATCCGGTCTTGGCGGGCGCTTCGAGTTTCTTCTGCCCGGTTTCCCGCCAATTGAGAGCCAGCACGCTGTCGCGCCCACGTCCTTCGACCGACCAGTCGACCTTGAGCGCGCCAACTGAATTGCCGGCTTCGCCATATTTCAGGGCATTCGTCGCGAGTTCGTGGAAAGTCAGGCCGAGCGCTTGCGTCGTGGTTTCGTCGAGCAGCACCTCCGGTCCCGACAACAGCTCTTCGGGCAGCTCCTTGCCGAACACCTGACCGAGTTCGATGCGCAGGAGATCGCCAAGATCGGCCTTCTGCCAGCGCGAGCGCGTCAGCATGTCCTGGGATGCCGCCATCGCCTGCAGCCTGGCGGAGAAGGATGAGGAAAACTCGTTGACGTCAGTGGCTCGCGAAGCCGTCTGGCGCGCGATCGCCAGCACCCTGGTAATCGAGTTCTTGATGCGATGCTTCATCTCCTGCAGCATCAGGTCTTTTTCGAGCAGGCTCTTTTCTGTCGTTTCGTGCAAACGCGAGGCCGCCTCATAGGCCCGCTCCTGATAGCGTGCCACCAGCGCGATGGCGCCCGCCAGCAGCAGTCCGAACAGCCCCAGCAGCACCGGAATGGCGCGCGACGACGGCTGCGAGAAGGCGCTTGTCGGCCGGAACAGGACCGTCCACGGTTGGCCGGCCACCGTGATCTTGCGGGTGATCAGCAGCCTGTCCCCGAAGGAGGAAGCCGGCGGCGTCTCTGACCGGAACAAGAGATTGTCACCACTCACCGCGCCGTCGTAGATTTCGGTGTTGACCGGCAGCAGCGGCGAGCGGCTGAGCGCTATCTGGAACAGGTCCCGGGCCCGAAACGCCGCATAGAGAAAGCCGGCCGTCGAGGACCTCGACGCATTGATGACATCGGGTGCGGTTTCGACATTGAGCCGCACGAAGACGAAGAAGCCGGTGAAGGTCTGCGCAGCACCCGTATTCTGGCCCAGTTGCACCAGCCCGCTGGCGTGCTGCTGGTCGTCCGACATTGCCTTTTCGATGGCCGCGCGCCGCACCGGTTCGCTGAACATGTCGTAGCCGATGCTGGTCTGGTTGGACGGGTCCAGCGGCTCGAACAGCACGATGGGGGTACGCCAGGGCTGCGTGGTATCAGGATAGATTGGGTGGCTGACACCCCAGTCGTGCAGCATATCGCGTTCGACCGCAGCCTCGTCGCCAGCCTTGGCCAGCCTGAGAAAGCCGATACCGCGCAAGCCGGCGAAATTGTTGTCGACATCGAGTGCGTTGAAGAACGCCTTGAACTCGTTCTGGGAGATATCGCCGTTGCGGGCATCGAACAGCGCCCGGGTCGACCGCAGCAGCGACAGATGCAGGTCGATGCGGCTCTCGATTCGGTTGAGCGCATCGTCGGCCGTTGCTTCGAACTTGATGCGTGCGGCCTCCTGGGTCGCGAAATAGGCCAACCCCGCCATCGTCATGCTGATCAGCGCAACGGCGATGAACGCGACGATTGGAAAAAGCTTCTTCAACGTATGATGCGGTCCATGGGCAATGTCGGACCTTTATGGGCAAGTCGCCGTGCCAACACAATGGCAAGGCCAAGCCATCATGACAGCTGGCATATCACATGACCGGCAACCGGCGACCGGCATGCTCGTCCGGCCAGGGCGATACTGCCTGCCAGCAGGCCGGAGCATGATCCCGACGAGTAGTCCCAAGTTTCGGAAATGATCATACTCGAACAGGCTCTAGGCGGCGATTTTCAGCGCGCCTGGCCCCGGAATGGCGCCGGGTGGGCATTTGCCCAAAATGATCATGCCGAGCACCTCGTCCTGGGTCACATCGGTGGTGTGCGCGGTGCCGACGACCTGGCCGTTCTTCATGACGCAGACCCGATCGGCAAGCTCGAACACGTCGTGGATGTCGTGACTGATCAGGAAGATGCCGATGCCGTCGGACTTGAGCTGCTTGACCAGCTCGCCGACCTGCGCTGTTTCCTGCGGACCAAGTGCCGCCGTCGGCTCGTCCATGATCAGGATGCGGGCGTTGAACAGGATCGCGCGCGCGATCGCCACCGATTGCCGCTGTCCGCCCGACAGCTTGATCACCGGCTCCTTGAAGCGCTGGAAGCGGGGATTGAGCCGACCCATCACCTTGCGCGCCTCGGCCTCCATCGCAACGTCGTCGAGCGTGCCCCAGGCGGTCATCAGTTCACGGCCGAGGAACAGGTTGGCGGCGGCATCGACATTGTCGGCCAACGCCAGCGTCTGGTAGATCGTCTCGATGCCGTATTTCTTGGCGTCGCGCGGGTTGGAGATCGATGCCTCCTCGCCATTGACGAAGATTTGGCCTGAGTCGCGCTTGTAGGCGCCAGACAGGATCTTGATCAAAGTCGACTTGCCGGCACCGTTGTGGCCGAGCAGCGCCACGACCTCACCGGGGAAAAGATCGATCGAGGCGTCGTCAACGGCGCGGATGCCGCCAAAGGCGATCGATATGTTCCTCATGTCGATCAGCGCGGTGGCGGCGGGATCAGTCTTGTCAGTCATGGCCATGCCTCCTAGACGCGCTTGCGATAGACAGTGTCGAGCCAGACGGCGATGACCAGCACGGCGCCGACGACGATGCTCTGCAGCGGCGAGTCGACACCGAGCAGCACCATGCCGGACTGCAGCGACTGCATCAGAAGTGCGCCGAGCATGGCGCCGATGATCGTTCCCGAACCGCCGGCGAGCGACGTGCCGCCAATGACGGCGGCCGCGATGACCAGCAGTTCATCAAGCGTTCCAAGCACGTTGGTGGACGAATTCTGCCGGGCCGAGGAGATCGCGGCGGCGATCGTCGCCAGCACGCCCATGATCATGAACACCTTCATGGTGATCCAGCGCGTGTTGATGCCGGCGAGATTGGCAGCCTCCGGATTGCCGCCGATGGCAAAGACATAGCGGCCAAAGCGGGTGCGGTTGGTGATGAAGGTCATGACCAGCCCGACCGCGACCGCCATCAGCACCGGTATGGCGATGCCATGGGCGATGAACAGGCCGCCTTCGGGAACGATGATGTTGTTGGCCGCCGCGTATCTGTTCACGATGCCGATCGGCCATGGATAGGAATTGGCGAGCCACACCGCACCCATGATGACGGCGCAAGTGACGGCGCCGAGCAGCGTCTCGGCCCAGATCGGCCGCAGCGGGAACCGAAAACGCTTCCGCTGCACGCGGCCGTTGAACAGCGCAAACACCACGGCAAGGCAAGCGACGATACCGACAACCCAGCTCCAGGTCGCACCGATCGATCCCGCCGGCCCGCCGCCCATCAGCTGGAAAGTGCCGTCAAGCGGCGCCACCGTCTGGCCGCTGGTGACCCACCAGGCGGCACCGCGCCAGACCAGCAGGCCGCCCAGCGTGACGATGAAGGCGGGCACTTCGAGATAGGCGATGACAAAACCCTGGAAGGCGCCGATCAGCAGGCCGAGCGCCAGGCCGATGACCAATGCCAGAACCCAGATCCATGGATTGCCGAGTTCGAGCCCGACGAACCGCACCAGGAAATGCACTTGCGCAAAGCCCATCACCATGCCGATCAGGCCCTCGGCGGAACCGACGGACAGGTCGATGTTGCGCATGACGATGACCAGCACCATGCCGCAGGCCATGATGGCCACCGCGGATGTCTGCACCGACAGGTTCCACAGATTGCGCGGCGTGAGGAAGGTGCGGCTGTCGAAATCGAGCGGATTGACACCAAGGCGCAGGCTGGAAATGACGTGCAGTCCGATCCAGATGATCAGCAGCGCGCCGACCATGCCGAGCATGCGGGTGTCGATCTCGGTCGCTTTCAGGAACCGGGCGACCACGCCGAGTTCCGACGCGCGCGCGGTGTCGACCTGCGGGTTGGACGTCGTGTCGGTCATGATTTCCTCCCACCGGCTTGCCGTCTGACGCGGATGCCGGAACCCAGCCTAGAAGCTATCCGCCTGATGCGGAAACACAAAACTTTTGAGAAAACGCCGCGGCCTTTGGGCCGCGGCGTTGATATCGAGCAGGTTCGGCCGCTATTAGTTGCAGGCGGCGACGGTGCCGGCGGCAACACCCGCGCAGACTTCGTCCTTCTTGATCCAGCCAGCGTCGATGACGACGTTGAGATTGTCCTTGGTGATGGCAACCGGGGTCAGGAACAGCGACTTGACGGTGTTGCCGCCCGGCGTCGTGAAGTCCTTGGCGCCGGCGATGTCGCCCGTCTTCTTGCCGTCGGCCAGCTGCGAGGCGATCTCGGCGGCATTCTTGCCGAGTTCGCGCGCGTCCTTCCACACCGACACGGTCTGCGTGCCGAGCGCGATGCGGTTCAGCGCGGCGTGGTCGCCGTCCTGGCCCGAGACCGGCACGGTGCCGGCCAGGCCTTGCGCCGTCAGCGCCGCGACGACGCCGCCGGCGGTGCCGTCATTGGCCGCGACCACCGCGTCGACCTTGTTGTCGTTGGCGGTTAGGAACTGCTCCATGTTCTTCTGGGCGTTGGCAGGCAGCCAGCCGTCCGTATAGGCCTCACCGACATTCTTGATCTTGCCGCTGTCTATGGCCTCCTTGAGCACTTCCATCGAGCCCGAGAACAGGAAGTCGGCATTCGGGTCGGCACCCGAGCCCTTGATGAAGACGTAGTTGCCTTCCGGCTTGGCCTTGAACACTTCGCGGGCCTGCATGCGGCCGACTTCCTTGTTGTCGAAGGTCAGATAGAAGACGTCCTTGTTCTCGATCAGCCGATCATAGCCGACGACCGGAATGCCTTCGTCCAGCGCCTTCTGCACCGCCGGGCCGATGGCCGAGGCATCCTGCGCCAGGATGATCAGCGAATTGGCGCCCTGCGAGATCAGGCTCTCGACATCGGTGAGCTGCTTGCCGGGATTGGACTGTGCGTCTGCGGAGATGTACTTGTCGCCGGCGGCCTCGATCGCCGTCTTCATGGCGGCCTCGTCGGTCTTCCAGCGCTCTTCCTGGAAGTTGGACCACGACACGCCGATGACCTTGTCCTTCGCCTGCGCGACCGACACGAGCGTCAGCGACATGGCGACACCCGCCAGGATGGCGGCTGTGAATCTTTTCATATTATCCTCCCTGCGCCGCGTATGGCGCGACCAAACTGACCCGTAGGCCGGCACAGAAGCTCTATTTTTTCGAGCCTCGAAAAAATACTGATCCAACAGCCGAACGCTGTCAACATCGATTCTGATGGATTTTGATGTCTCTCTGAATTTTTTTCGAGCCCCGGAATAAATAATGACAGGATGGCAGGCTTCTGCCAGAATTTGATCAGCGCATGTCGCCCAAAAGTGCGTAGCGGTTTTGGGCGACATGCGCGGAAACAAGTGCCTGAGGTGCTTCGCGCTTCAGGCTTCGCTGACAGCCTTCGGGGGGCACGAAAGGCTGCAGCGACCGGGAGGATGTGAAAAAACATGTCGGTCGGAATCCGCCACGACGATCTGCGCCGTCGCAACCGGGCGATGGTGATTGCGGCCGTGCGTCGCGCCGGACAGCCGTCACGCACCGAGATCGCCGCGACCACAGGCCTCAGCCACTCGACCATATCGGCGATCTCCTCCGACCTGATCGGCGAAGGCATCTTGGCCGAGAGCAAGCCGAGCGAGGCCGGCTCGCTCAAACGCGGCCGGCCGCAGGTCGGCCTCAGCCTCAATCCGGAAGCAGCGGCAGTGATGACCGTGGTGCTGTCGCTGAACTTCCTCTCCGTCGCCGTCATCGACTATGCCGGCCAGGTGATCGCCGAGGAACAGCGCCGGCTCGACACGCTGACCATGTCGCGCGACGCGCTGGTCGGCGAATGCGTCGCCATCGTGCGGCGACGCCTCGAAGACCCCGATCTCGACGTCCGCAATGTCGCCCGCATCGCGCTGGCGATCCAGGGCATCACCGACACGCGTGCCCGCGCCATGTTGTGGTCGCCGATCACGCCGCACACCGATATCGCCTTCGCCGACATACTCGAGGACGAGTTCGGCATTCCCGCCACCATGGAGAACGACTGCAACATGATGGCGGTGGCGCTGCGCTGGCGCGACCCTGATCGCTACCGCGACGACTTCATCGCCATCCTTTTGTCGCACGGCATCGGCATGGGCCTGGTGCTGAAGGGCGAACTGTTCACCGGTACCCATTCTTCGGGCGGCGAGTTCGGCCACATGATCCATCGGCCGAACGGCGCGCTGTGCCGCTGCGGCCGGCGCGGCTGCGTCGAGGCCTATGCCGGCAACTACGCCATCTGGCGCAACGCAAGGCAGATGAGTGAGGACGCAGAACCAGTCGCCGATGTCAGCGACGCCGATATGCGCGCCCTGGCGACCGCGGCCCGCGAAAGCGATGGACCCGAGCGCGAGGCCTATCGCAAGGCCGGCGAAGCGCTCGGCTACGGTCTCGGCAGCCTCTTCGCGCTGATCGATCCGGCGCCGGTCGCCATGGTCGGTGTCAGCGCCGCGGCCTTCGACCTGATCGAGCCGGCATTGCGCGAGGCGATTGCCCAGACCGCAGGCGGCCAGCACTCGAAATCGATTTCCTTCGACACCGAGCCGAACGAACTGCCACTGATCCGCGAAGGCTGCGCCATGCGCGCACTGACCTTCGTCGACCAGGAAATTTTCGCGCTTGGCACTCACACAAGATCCGGCATCGTCGGCAAGAACGTCGCGTGAATCAGACGGGAGTCAATCTTCCCTGATCGCGTATCCCGCCCCACGAATGGTACGGATGACGTCGGGCATGCGGCCATTGTTGACCGCCTTGCGCAGCCGGCCGACATGCACGTCCACCGTGCGCTCGTCGATGTAGATCGTCTCGCCCCAGACATTGTCTAGCAGCTGGCTGCGCGAAAACACCCGACCGGGATGACGCATCATGAACTCGAGCAGGCGAAACTCGGTTGGTCCGAGCCGGATCTCGCTCTTCTTGCGATAGACCCGGTGCGATTCACGATCGAGCACGATGTCGCCGACCTTGAGCACGCTGGACAGCACTTCCGGCTTGGCGCGGCGCAGCAGCGCCTTGACCCTGGCCATGAATTCGGGGGTCGAGAACGGCTTGACCAGATAATCGTCGGCGCCGGTCGAGAGGCCACGCACACGATCGCTTTCCTCGCCGCGCGCGGTCAGCATGATGATCGGCAGCCGCTCGGTCTCAGGACGCATCCTTAGCCGGCGGCAGAGTTCGATGCCGGAAACCGCCGGCACCATCCAGTCGAGCACCAGAAGGTCGGGGACGTTCTCCTGCAACCGGATCTCGGCCTCGTCGCCGCGCGTCACCACCTCGACCTGGTAACCCTCGGACTCCAGATTGTAGCGGAGCAGCACACCGAGCGGCTCCTCGTCCTCCACCACCATGATGCGTGGCGCGATCATCGGCTGGTCACCCCTGTCGTCATGCCGCCGGCGCGGACATTGCCGTCTCGTCCTGCTTCGGACGATTGGCGGGCAACTGCGTACCGGTCAGAACATAATACGCATTCTCCGCGATGTTGGTGACGTGATCGCCGATCCGCTCGAGGTTCTTGGCGCAGAACAGAAGATGCGTGCAGGCGGTGATGTTGCGCGGGTCTTCCATCATGTAGGTCAGGAGTTCGCGGAACACGGAGGTGTATTTGACGTCGATGCGCTCGTCGTCTGCGCGCAGTTTCGCCAGGGCCGCGGCGTCGCGCGCCGCATATTCCTCGATGACACCCTGCACCTGGATCAGCACCAGCTGCGCCATTCCGTCAATGGAATGCGACAGGTCGCGCGGCGTGACGCTGAGGCCGACGGTGCCGACGCGCTTGGCGATGTTCTTGGCAAGGTCGCCAATGCGTTCGAGATCGCCGGCCATGCGGATCGAACCGACGACATGGCGCAGATCGTCGGCCATCGGCTGCCGCTTGGCGATCAGCGTGATGGCGCGGTCATCAAGCTCGCGCTGGCGCGCGTCCATGATCGCGTCGTCTGAAACAACGCGCTGTGCCAGCGCGTTGTCGGAATTCAGCAGCGCCTTGGTGGCACCACCGACCATCGAGCCGGCGAGATCGCCCATGTCACTGATGAGCCTGCTGATCTGTCCGAGATCCTCGTCGAAAGAAGCGACTGTGTGTTCGCCCATGATCCTGTCCCTCGTATGCCTGAGCTCAGCCGAAGCGGCCGGTGATGTAGTCCTGCGTGCGCTTCTCGCGGGGCGACGTGAAGATCTTCTCGGTGCGGTCGAACTCGACCAGTTCGCCCAGATACATGAAGGCGGTCTGCTTCGACACGCGCGCCGCCTGCTGCATGTTGTGGGTGACGATGACGATCGTGTAGTCGGCTTGCAACTCGTCGATCAGTTCTTCGATCTTGGCGGTCGACAGCGGGTCAAGCGCCGAGGCCGGCTCGTCGAGCAGGATGACTTCCGGCTTCACCGCCACGGTTCGGGCGATGCAGAGCCGCTGCTGCTGGCCACCGGAGAGGCTGAGGCCGCTGGCGTTGAGCTTGTCCTTGACCTCGGTCCACAGAGCCGCACGCTTCAGCGCCTGCTCGACGCGGCCGTCCATCTCCGACTTGCTGAGCTTCTCATAGAGCCTGACACCGAAGGCGATGTTTTCATAGATCGACATCGGGAACGGCGTCGGCTTCTGAAACACCATGCCGATCTTGGTCCGCAAAAGGTTGAGGTCCTGCGAGCGGTCCAGAACGTTCTGGCCGTCGAGCAGCACCTGACCCTCGGCGGTCTGCTTGGGATAGAGTTCGTAGATGCGGTTGAAGACGCGCAGCAGCGTCGACTTCCCACAGCCCGAAGGACCGATGAAGGCGGTGACGCTGCGCTCGGGCAACGACAGCGTGATGTCCTTCAGCGCCTTGCTCTGGCCGTAGTAGAAGTTGAGGTTCTTGACTTCGATCTTGGCCTTGCTGGCGGTTGCCTCGGCGGCGATCGTCATGTCTGGAGACAACATCTGGCTCATTTGTCCTCTCTGCGTCCTGTCAGGCTGCGCGCAAAGATGCTGAGCGCGAGAACCGTCAATGTGATGATGAGTGCGCCGGTCCAGGCCAGTTGCTGCCATTCCTCGTAAGGGCTGAGAGCGAACTGGAAGATGGTCACAGGCAGGCTGGCCATTGGCGCGTTGAGATTGCTCGACCAGAACTGGTTGTTGAGCGCCGTGAAGAGCAACGGCGCCGTCTCGCCCGAGATACGGGCGATCGACAGCAATATGCCGGTGACGATGCCGGACAGGGCAGCGCGGTAGGCGACCGACTTGATAACCACCCAGCGCGGCGCACCGATCGCGGTGCCGGCTTCGCGCAGCGCGTTCGGCACCAGGTTGAGCATGTCCTCGGTGGTGCGCACGACGACCGGGATGACCAGGATGGCAAGCGCGACGGCGCCGGCAATCGCCGAGAAATGCCCCATCGGCCGGACCATCAGTTCGTAGACGAACAGGCCGATGATGATTGATGGCGCCGACAGCAGGATGTCGTTGATGAAGCGCACCACGGTGGTGAGCTTCGAGAAGCGGCCGTATTCAGCCATGTAGGTGCCGGCCAGCACGCCGATCGGCGTGCCGACGATGACGGCGATGATGGTCATCACCACGCTGCCATAGATGGCGTTGAGCAGGCCGCCGGCGTCGCCGGGCGGCGGCGTCATCTGCGTGAATACGTCGAAGGACAGGCCGGCAGTACCCTTGTAGACCAGTGCGCCGAGGATCAGCGCCAGCCAGGCAAGTCCGATGCCCGCGGCGGCGACGCAGAGCGTCATCATCACGGCATTCTTCCGCTTGCGGCTCTGGTGAAGCGATGTGGCTGTCGACATCGGTCAGGCTCCCGTGCGGGCGTCAATGCGCATCAGCATGTAGCGTGCGATGGCGAGGATCAGGAAGGTGATGACGAACAGGATCAGGCCGAGCGCCACCAGAGAGGAGGTGTAGAGGTCGCCGACGGCTTCGGTGAATTCGTTGGCGATGGTGGCGGAAATCGTCGTCGCCGGCGCGAACAGCGAGGAACTGATGCGGTGCGCGTTGCCGATGACGAAGGTCACCGCCATGGTTTCGCCGAGCGCGCGGCCGAGGCCGAGCATGACGCCGCCCATGATGCCGATCCTTGTATAGGGAATGACCACGCGGCGGGTCACTTCCCAGGTCGTGCAGCCAATGCCGTAGGCGGACTCTTTCAGCACCGGCGGCACCGTGTCGAAGACGTCCTTGGTGATCGAGGTGATGAAAGGCAGCACCATGATGGCAAGGATCAGCGACGACGTCAGCAGGCCGATGCCGTAGGGCGGACCGGCAAACAGGCTGTTAAGACCGGGAATGCCGTGGAACGCACCGATGATGAATGGCTGCACGGTCGTCTGCAGGAAGGGCGCCAGCACGAATAGGCCCCAGATGCCGTAGATGATCGAGGGGATGCCGGCGAGCAGTTCCACCGCCATGCCGATCGGGCGCCGCAGCGGGCGCGGGCAAAGTTCGGTGAGAAAGATGGCGATGCCGATGCCGAGCGGCACGGCAATCAGGATGGCGATGGCGGATGTGATGATGGTGCCATAGATTGGCGCCAGTGCGCCGAATTTCTCCGTCACTGGATTCCAGCTCTCGCTGGTCAGGAAGGAGAAGCCAAACGTCGACAGGGCCTGCCAGGAGCCGGCAAACAGCGAGATCGCAACGCCGCCGAGCAGGACCAGCACCAGTATGGCGGCGCCCCGGGTCATGCCGTGGAAGATCGCGTCGGTCAGCGCGAACCGCCTGACAGTCGCGTCGCGCGAACCTCGAATGGCTGGCAAGGCTTCCTGGACAGCGCTCATGTGAAGCTCGGCTCTTTTGAGTGGAGGGAAAAGGAGCGCCGCGGCGCGGCGCTCCTTCAAGGGGATATTATTCGCCGACGTAGATGGGCTTGCCGTCGGTCTGGAAGTCGGCCTTCCACGAGGCCTTGATCAGGTCGACGACGCTGTCGGGGATCGAGACGTAGTCGAGCGCCTTGGCGGTTTCCTTGCCGTCCTTGTAGGCCCAGGCAAAGAACTTCAGCGCTTCACCGGTCGCTGCGGCGTCGTCGGGGGTCTTGTGGATCAGCACCCAGGTCGAAGCAGCAATCGGCCAGGTGGCGTCGCCGGGCTCGTTGGTGATGATGACGTTGAAGTTCTTCGCGCCCTTGAAGTCGGCATTCGAAGCAGCCGAGCCGAAGGATTCGAGCGACGGCTCGACGACCTTGCCGGCGGCATTCAGCATCTTCGAGTAGGACAGGTTGTTCTGCTTGGCGTAGGCATACTCGACGTAGCCGATGCCGCCGTCGGTCTGCTTGACGGTGTTGGCAACGCCTTCGCTGCCCTTGGCGCCGACGCCGACCGGCCATTCGACCGCCGTGTCCGAACCGATCTTGTCCTTCCAGTCGGGCGACAGCTTGACCAGATAGTTGGTGAAGTTGAAGGTCGTGCCCGAGCCGTCCGAACGGTGGACGACGGCGATGGCCGTCGACGGCAGGGTCAGGGTCGGGTTCAGCGCCTTGATCGCGGCATCGTCCCAGGTGGTGATGGCGCCGAGGTAGATCTGCGCGATCGTCTTGCCGTCAAGGATGAGTTCGCCCGGCTTGACGCCGGTCAGGTTGACGATCGGCACGATGCCGCCCATCACCATCGGGAACTGCACGAGGCCGTTCTTTTCCAGGTCTGCGTCGGACATCGGCTTGTCGGTGGCGCCGAAGGTGACAGTCTTGGCGATGACCTGCTTGATGCCGCCGCCCGAACCGATCGACTGGTAGTTGAGGCCGACGCCGGTGTCTTTCTTGTAGGTGTCGGCCCACTTGGCGAACACCGGATAGATGAAGGTCGAGCCGGCGCCGGAAAGATCAGCTGCCATCGCCGCGGAAAGGGTGAAGGTGGACGCCGTAGCCATTGCAATAGCAACGGCCGCCGAGCGGATGAAATGTCTCATGTGGCCTGCTCCTGTTCGGAAGATGGTCTCTCGGCGCCATTCCTCTCGGCGCCCGCTGAGGCCAATAGCCTTCGATTATTACAGTCGCATGACAGTTTGATGTCACCCCGGTAACGCGTCATCGGAGTGGGGAAAATGCCGGCCGGCCGGCATTCGCGACGGAGCCCGGCTTTGCGCCCGGAATCAGGCACTTGCACCGTTTCAACTCGAGACCGGTCTGCGGTTTCGCGATCGCCGGCTCGGCAAAGAAAATCCGGACGGGAGCGCGTTGCTCTCGACCACATGTTGTGGCCGGGCCATCGCCGAAAACAGGTCCGTTGGGGTAGGTTGACGCTGTCTCATGCCGGCGGTCGCTGCTCCCGCCCGTAACTGGAGGAGCGGAATTCGATGTGGCCATTGTCTCGGCTGGACGCCGCCTTTGATATGGTGCGATCGCGCCATAGTCTTGCATCGGCGCGCAAAGCGAATCTCCGCCGAATCTACCACAACGCGGCCAATGCATGTCGCCCGAACTGGCCCCGGTCATGGGAAGAACGACGTGCGCAAACAAAGATCTGAAGCGCGCATCGCCTGGATCCGTTCAAATGCGACGCGCTTTAGGGGGCGACGCCGGCCTTTAGCCGGCGTTGCGCTGAGCCTGGCGGCTGACACCGACCCAGCGTTCGACCTTCTCGAGAAGGGCCCTGGGGCTGATCGGCTTGGGCAGATAGTCATCCATGCCGGCCTCCAGGCAGCGTTCGCGATCGCCCTTCAGCGCATGCGCGGTGACGCCGACGATCGGCACATGCGTGCCGGTTTCTTCCTCCAGCCGGCGAATGGCGGCGGTGGCTTCGAGCCCGTTCATCTCCGGCATCGAGACGTCCATCAGGATCATGCACGGGTTGAGCCGGCCGAAGGCGTCGAGCGCCTTGCGGCCATTGCCGACGATCTCGAAACCATACCCGGTCTCGCCGAGAATCTGGGTGAAGACCATCTGGTTCACCTCATTGTCCTCGGCGACCAGGATATCCAGCCTGTCGCCGCCGCCCGTCGCGGGTGGCCGGGGGCGCACCGAGGGCGGCTGCAGCAGCGCCCTTTGTTCCGACGGTGTCGACTGCTGTGGCCGCGCGACGCTGCGTGGAGGGATCCCGGCTGCCGGCGGCTGGGTGTCGGTCGTGTTGTGGCGATGCCGCTGGATGGTGGCGACCAGCGTCTCCAGCAGCACCGATGACCGCGCCGGCTTGATCAACTGGGCGTCGATGCCGAGATCGCGATAGCTGGTGTTGGCGAGCGACTGGTCGACCGAGGTCAGCATGATGATCGGCGTGCCAACAAGGCCGGCGGTGTTGCGCACGATCCGCGCCATTTCGGCGCCGCTCATGCCCGGCATCTGGTAGTCGAGCACGACGCAGTCGACCGGCACGCCATAGGCGGCGGCGGCGATCAACACCTTGAGACCCTCGGCACCGCTTTCGGCTGCGCAGGAATCGAACGTCCACGATGTCATCTGCTCCGTCAGGATGGCCCGGTTGACGGCATTGTCGTCGACGATCAGCACGCGTGCGCCGGTCACGTCGACAGGCATGATGCGTTGCCCGTTCTGCTGTCCGGCCCTAGGCAGCGTGACCGAGAACCAGAAGGTCGAGCCCTTGCCCTCGGCGCTCTCGACACCGATGTCGCCGCCCATCAGTTCGACGAGCCGCGACGTGATGGCAAGGCCGAGGCCGGTTCCCTCGTGCCGCCTCGTCGACGAGGTGTCGACCTGGCTGAATTTTTCGAACACCAGTTTTAGCTTTTCCTCGGGGATACCTATGCCGGTATCGGTGACCGAGATCGTCAGTTTTGTCCCGGTCGGAACCCTTTCGCCGGTAACGTCGACCAGCACATGGCCTTCATCGGTGAATTTCACGGCATTGCCGAGCAGGTTGGTGACGATCTGTCTGATGCGGCCGACATCGCCGACGAACAGGCTCTCGAGACGAGGCTCGATGCGCACGATGAGCTCAAGGTCCTTTTCCTTGGCGCGTGTCGACACCAGCGTCGCCACATCCTCGATCGCCTCGGCAAGGTTGAAGGGCGCCGGATCGAGCACCAGCTGGCCGGCGTCGATCTTGGAGAAATCCAGGATGTCGTTGATGATGGTGAGCAGCGCGTTGCCCGATTTGACGATGATGTCGGTAAACGTCTTCTGTTTCGGATCGAGGTCCGATTTGGCCAGCAGTTCGGCCATGCCGAGCACGCCGTTCATCGGCGTGCGGATCTCGTGGCTCATATTGGCGAGGAATTCCGACTTGGCGCGGTCGGCGAGTACGGCGCGCTGCCGCGCCTCGCGCAGCTCGGCCTCGCGCGTCTTCAGCTCGGTGATGTCGGTGGTCGATCCGATCAGGTAGAGCGAACCGTCGGAGGCGATCATCGCCCCCTTGCGGGCGAACTGATGCCTGACGCTGCCGTCGGCTGCGGTCACCGTCTCTTCGACCTCCTGGGTTTCACCGGTGCGCAGCACCGCAAGGTCGCTGTCGACAAAGGCCTGGCCGTCCGGCCCGAAGATCTCGATGTCGGTCTTGCCGATCGCCTCTTCCTTGGCGAAGCCGGTCAGATCGCACCAGCCCTTGTTGACGTAGAACTGCCTGAGGTCGGAGCGCTTGGCGTAGATCGACACCGGCACGTTGTCGATCAGGCTGCGGAACACCTCGTTCTCGCGCATGCTCTCCTCCAACGCGCGCTCGCGCGCCTTGACGTCGGTGATGTCGGTGCTCGAACCGACCAGGTGCACCGATCCGTCCAGCGCTACCAGGCGGCTCTTGCGCGTCATCAATTGCCGAACCGTGCCGTCGCGATGGGTGACGGGTTCCTCGACCTCCTTGACTGTGCCTCTCACGGCGACTTCGGTGTCGTCATGGCTGTAGCTATCGGCGTCCTGCGCACCGAACAGCTGGCGGTCGGTTCGACCGATGACGTCTTCCTTGGCGAGGCCGGTTATCGCGCACCAGGCCTTGTTGACGAACTCTATGCTCAGGTCCTGCGCCTTGATGAAGGCGGCCACCGGCAACTCATCCAGCACGTGCCGGAACAGATCGATCTGGCGCATGCTGTCGCGCAGCGCCTTTTCGCGGCTCTTGATCTCGGAGATGTCGACGCGAACGCCGATGAACGTGCCATCGTCGGTCCGCATGTCGTAGACCTGATACCAGCGCCCGTCGGGATTGAGGCGCTCGAACGAGGAACTCGGCAAGCGATAGCGGGCGAGGATCGCGTCCAGCCAGCGGGCGGCGTCGTCGTCGTAGAGCTTGTCGACTTGCGGGTCGCCGCTTGAGCGGAAATAGCCGTTCGAATGGCCGAGAATGAGCGCTTCGCGGAGTGTGCAGCCGGGCTGCCATGCCGGCTTCAAAGCCGGCAGCGTATCCTGAATCTTGCGGTTGGCGAAAACGAACTTGTCGTCGCGATCGTAGATGATCACGGCCGCCGGCAAGGATTCCAGCACGCTGGCGAGATGCTTGCGAGCATCCTCGGCCTCGGTCTCGCGGCGCTTCATGTCGGAAATGTCGAACAGGAAACCGGCGACGTAGTTGCGGCCGCTTGGCATGCCAACGCGGCTCTTCCTGACGATGCGCGAGCGGCTGGCGCCATCGGCCTCGAAATTTTCTTCCACCTCGTAAGCGCGCCCGGTGGCAAGCACGTCCCGTTCGCTCTGTTCGAAAAGCGCGACGTCGCGCCCTGACAGGAAATCGCCGCCGGGCTTGCCAAGCATGGCTTGCTGGGTCTGGCCAAACAAGGCAGCGAAGGCCTCGTTGACGAACACAAACCGCAAATGATCGTCCTTGACGAAGATCGGATCCTTGACGGCGTTGATCACCGCTTCCGCCAGCCGCGCTTTCTCCAGCGCGTCGGCAAGTTCGGCCTCGCGATCCTTCATGTCGGTGACGTCGACATAGGAGATCAGCCGCTTGCCGCCGGCGAGCGGCGCCATCGACGAGATCAGCGTGCGGCCGTCATTGCGCGGGAACTGCCGTGATCCGGCTGTGCCGGCCCTGATTTCCGCCTCGCGATCGGTGATATGCCGCTGCCATGTCACGTCGTCGGAACCAAATGGGTCGACGTCGCGGCTGGCGTCCATCAGTTCACGGAAGCTGCAGCCGATCTCGGCCCGCCGGGCGTCGATCTGCCAGAAATCGTAGAACGCACGATTGATGACTTCAGCGCGCAAATCGGCATCAAGGACCAGGACACCGATCGGCATCTGGTCGACCATCGTACGAAGGTTGGCGAAGGTCTCGGTGGTCCTGGCATTGGCGTTCTCGACTTCGGCGTCGCGAAGCTTCAGCTCGGTGATGTCGTAGTAGGTCAGCAGGCGCTTGCCACCGGACAGTGCGGTGACCGAGAACATCATGGTTCTGCCGTCAGCGTGGAGAAACTCGCGTGGCGCCACCGAGCCGGCGCGGATCTCCTCCATGCGGGTGGCGAGGTAGCGCTGCCATTGCTGTTCGTCGATATCGCCATAGATGCCATTGCGGCGGTTGAGTTCCATCAACAGGCTGAACGGAGCGCCGACGGTCACGGCACCTTCCGGAATCCTGGAGAGGTCGCGATAGGCCTTGTTGACGATCAGCGTGTCGAGCCTCGCATCCAGCAGCACGACGCCCATGTGCATGGCGTCCATCGTCCGCTCGAGATCGGTAAGATGCTCGGCGGGTTCGCCGTCCGTCGGCGGTCTCTGCTCCAGGGTCCCGAAGGCGGCGGCCAGCGCTGTGACGTTGCGGCCAATGCCGCGATAACCGGCAAATCTTCCCTCGCCATCGAACCTTGGAAAGCCTGATGTCAGGATCCAGCGGCAATCGGCGCGGCCACCTTTCAGTTCATGGACGACATCGCGAAACGGCCGCTGCGCCTGCAGATCCGCCAGATGCGCGGCACCGCTGCGGTCACCGTTCAGGTCCTGATTGAGGAAGTCGAAGCGGAACCGGCCAAGCACAGCAGCCGGGTCGATGCCGGTGGCAGCCCGGTAGTTCTGCGAAAGCCAGGAGAAGCGCAACTCGGCGTCGGTTTCCCAGACCCAGTCCGAACCGGCTTCAACCAGTTGGCGAAGCGTGTCACTCGAATCCATGTCCGCAACGGACGACAAGCCATCGTCGCCATGCGCTGCCGATTTGCGAGGCCCGCGCTTGCCGCGCGCGCCGATTGTGTCGTCCGCTTCCGCCATGCCATCCCCACCCCGAAACCAAGGCCGAACCCTCCTTCGCGGTCCGTCGGCGGAATGTGCCCGAGAAGCATTAACGATCCGCTAACCTTAACGATCGGTTAGATATATCGGCCGACACGGCCAGCGCTATTCCGCCGGGTTGCCGGCGGGATCGAAGCCGCTATATAAGTCCCAAGGGATATTGCGGATGCTTGGACGGATTTTGCCTTTTTTCATGGGGCTGGCGCTGCTTTTCGGCGGCGGCTGTTCACGCAGCTATGACGGCACAGTCATCATCCCGAGGCCACTCGATGTCCGGCGCTTCTGGGACCGGCCGCCACCACATGTCGAATACGGGCAGGTTGAAGAAGGCGCCTTTCCGGTAGCGCCGCAGCCGCCACCGCGGTTTTCCGAGCGCAGGGTCGTGAGCCATGCCGCGCCAAGGCGGCACCGGACGAGGGTCTCGACACCGCCTTCCTCGACTGAACCGGCGAAGCTGCTGACGTGCAGAAACGTCAGCGAGCCCGGCAAGAGAGCTCGCATGGTCTGCGAATAGCAGATTGATCGGCAAATGCCTGTCAGCAAGCTCTGTGTTCAGAGCGAGGCGGCGCCCTTTTTGGGCTCCTTCGCACCGAGCTTGTCGAGGGCAAAACGCACCTGGCGCAAATCGTCCTGCCAGCCGTCTTCGTCGCCCATCGAGCTCTCCGAGGCAGCCCGCTGCAGCCCACGCGCCTCGGATTCAATCTCGCGCAGTTCAGCGATTTTCTGTTCGGTGGTCAGGGAGCCGTCTTCGACGATCTCCAGCACCCGCATTTCCCTGAACGTGGCCATGGCGTTTCTCCTGCCTGATGTCGATCACAACGCCGTGAGCGCCCCTCTGTTCCCGACCAGGCTAATGTTCCAGCCAGATCGGGACAGCCCCTGCAACCAGCCTTCCGCCAATCGGCAGGGCCAGCGGTCAGTTGCCCGGGAAGAAGGCTGGGCCAACCACGCGCACCTTCAGGCTGAGCTCCCAAACAATCCGGCAAGGCCGACGATCGCCGAGGGTCCGCAGCGCGATGGGGCGGAATCCGTCGTTACCGCCCGCTGCTTTTGAAACCTTTGCCCGACCTTCAGCGTTGATGGCCAAAGGAGAACGCAGATGTCGATCCACTTCACGGTCTCGGACCTGACAAGAAACTTGTTTCACTCGCTGGGGCTGGATCACGAGCGCGCGCCAAGGCCTCTCAACGCCGAGCAAAGGCTGTTGCTGGAATGCTATCTGGCCGGCCATGTCCCGGAATCGGCCTGGAACGACTACGTCTTCGAGACGCCTGACCTGGCCCGGCATGCCGAGGCAAGGCGCAATCATCACTGAGCCGCCACGGGCCGCGAGCACCACCCCTGAGGTGCTTGTTGGCTTACTTGGGGGAAGCGAATTGCAACGTGAACACGTTGCCGGCGACCCCTTGCGCCAGCTTCGGTGAGAAGGTCAGGGGCAGGCAGTTCTGCAAGGCCGTTGTTGCGGCGTCGACAAATGATTTTTTTGCCTTGGCGTCGCCGTTCACCTTGATGGCCGTCGGCCTTGGTGGGCCGATCAGCGTGCCGTCCCGCTTGAAGCTGAAACTCAAGGTAACGCTGGCAGTCCCGGCATCCGCCGGTGGCGTCCAGCATGCCTGGATCGCGGCGCCGACATCGCTCATGGTGTTGAGTTCAGCGGCATTGGAAGGATGAACAGCGCCCGCCAGCATCACGCCCGCAATCGCAACCTGCCTCACAACGCTTTTCATCGCGAGCCCTCGTCTCACTCCTGACCGGCAATCCATGCCGGACTGCCGAAATGGATGGTAGGGCCAACGCCGGCAATGACAATATCTCTCGGCAAAAGTTGACGCCAAAAAAGCGACGCCCGACGAGGCTTGCTTGGCCTCATCCCTGCTCGATCATGTGCGGCGATAACGAGCGAAAGCAAAAAGGCCGGCATTGCGCCGACCTTTCCTTCCACCTCGGCGCCAGTACATCCGTGGTCGGGGGGGTGAATTATCGGCAGTAGACAGGGCTTTGGTTAACGAATCCTTAACCTCAGACCCCCTTAACCTCAGGCTTGGGCCTGCGACTTCACATGGGCGATGTAGCCGCGCACGTCGCCGGCCGGCTCGCTATAGGCCTTGCCGAGCGCCTTCTCGATCGCCGCCATATATTCCTTGGCCCATTTGGGCAGTGGATAGTCGATGACCGCCAGGAACTCGAGTGTCGCCGCCAGGCGGATGTCGGCGATCGACGGGCTCTTGCCGCCGATGAACGGCTTGCCGTCCCTGAAAAAGCTGTGGAAGACATCCAGCGGCTCGGCGATCGCGGCCATCGCGGCCTTCTGGGCTTCGGACTTCTTGTCTGGGTGGGCGTCGCTGTGGCCGACCTCGCCGGCATATTGCGGAAAGCCGAGGAACGGATAGGTGGCGCGCGCCACATAGGGGTAGAGCGTACCGACCAGGTAGAACATAGCACTATCGATCATCGCCCGCTTGGCCGGCGCTTTAGGGTAGAATTTCTCCAGCCCGTGTTTGTTGGCGAGGTATTGCATGATGGCGCAACTCTCCCACAACACGCCTCTGGGAAGGCCCTTGTCCTCGATCATTGGCGTCAAATGCGAGGGGTTTCGCGCCGTGAATTCCGGCGAACGGGTGTGGCCCCAGGCATCGGTCTCGTCGGCACCCAGCCCGGCCGCGCGCGCGAACACGCGAACGGTCATGTTGTTGACACTGGGCTTCAGCATGCTGAGCTTCACGCCGGGTTTCTTCGCCGGCTTCGGCTTGGCCTTCGCAGCGGGCTTGGCCGCTGCTTTTGCCGCCGGCTTTGCCACCGCTTTCGCCGCCGGCTTGGCGGCTGCCTTGGCCGCGGGTTTCTTCACGCTCTTCGTCGCTGTCTTGGCCATTTGTTCCTCCCTCTGGTTTTGTTCAGTATGGGTTCTTCGGTGCCCGGTCATCCGACAAGGTTGCGCGGGAACGCTCGACCAGCGCCTGGATCGCATCGGCGAGATGCACTTCGGCAATATTGTAGTCGCCGCGCGCGACACGCAGCCTGTGCGCTTCCATCAGCACGTCGGCATGGGTGAAGCCCGCCGGCGGCTCGAAGCGGTAGGAGGCGAGCTCGATCAGTAGGCCGAGCGGATCCTCGAAATAGATCGAATCCATGAAGCCGCGATCCTTGACGCCGCTGTGCTTGATGCCGCGCTCGTCGAGCCGGGCAACCGCCTGCAGGAAGGTGACGCGCGACACCGAAAAGGCGATGTGATGGACGCAACCCGGATCGGTCGGCGTGCGTCGCTTCTCCGGCGTGCGGCTCTCGTCGGTGAAGATGGTGACCAGCCGGCCGTCGCCCGGATCGAAATAGAGGTGGCTTTCCCTGGGCTTGTCGAGATTGGGCTGTTCGAAGATGAACGGCATGCCGAGCACGCCTTCCCAGAAATCGATCGAGGTCTGGCGCCCGGCGCCGACCAGCGTGATGTGATGGACACCCTGCGATTGCAGTTTCTGCATTGGCCTTCCTCCCCGCGCGGCATCACCTGCCGGTCTGGACCTAGTCAGGGTCCGACGTTCTGCGCGCCGTTTGAGCCGTGCCTCGATCCATGATGCGAATGCTAATGCAATCGGCCCCGCTGCGCCAGAAGCGACGAATGCCGCCTGGATTGAACGATCGTTGGAGACGGAAATCCTTGGTACGCCCAAGGGGAATCGAACCCCTGTTCCCGCCGTGAGAGGGCGGTGTCCTGACCGCTAGACGATGGGCGCGCTCAAGAACCGGCGATATAGGCTGACGGCTGGGAAAAAGCAACTGGGGTTCGGCCGCTTTAGCGCATCGCGGAAAAACTGGCCACAAGCCTACGTTTTCGGCTCGATCAGATCCCAAAGATTGCCGTGGAGATCGGCGAAAACCGCCACCGTGCCATAGGGCTCGAAACGCGGCGCCTCGCGGAATTCGACGCCCTTCTCCAGCATCGCCGCATGGTCGCGGGTAAAGTCGTCGGTTTCGAGAAACAGGAAGACACGGCCCCCGGTCTGGTTGCCGATGCTTTTCCCTTGTGCCTCGTCGGAAGCCTCGGCCAAAAGCAACTTGGCGCCCTGCCCGTTGGCCGGCGCCACAGTGACCCAGCGCTTGCCGCCGCCAAGATCGACATCCTCCATGAGCAGGAAACCCAGTCGATCGACATACCAGGCAATCGCCTCGTCATAGCTGGCGACGACCAGGGCGACGGTCGCGACGCGGCGATGTTCGGCGAACCCGGTCATCCCTGAGGCTTGCTCCTGTGTTGCCGCCCGCTCATTTGTTGCGAATTGCAAAACGGCCGATCAGACGGCGCTCTGTCATGTCGTAGACGAAGATCGTGCGACTGCCGTCGGTGAGCTCGGCGTCGATGGAGACGCGATTGCCGGACAGCGACTGGCTGACCACCTTGGCGCCGACGGGCAGCACGATGTCGCCACTGACCGGCTCGCCGGCCGGCGCCTGGATGTCACTGGCCAGCGCCGGGTTCGCCGGCGGTGCGTTGCGCGCTTTGTAGACAAGGGCGCCGATCACCACCATAAGGGCAAGGAACAGCAGGCCGAGATTGATCCCGACGAAGCGGACGAGTTTCCTGCGCACCTTTTCGACCTCGGGGTCGAGTGGTTTCTCCTGGTCTTCCTCGGCAATTGGGCTGGCCATGGCAAATAGTCCGGAACGGTTTTTCAATGAGCGCTCATAGCGAAGAGGCCCCTGAATTGATAGAGGACCAATTCATCGCGGCAGCCCCCACCGTGCTGGTGGCCAGCGCGGATGCGGCCGGTCAGCGCCTCGACCAGTGGCTGGCAGCGAGCCTCGGCCCGGATATGTCGCGCAGCCGCGTGCAGATGCTGATCAGGCAGGGCGCGGTCTCGGTCGACGGCAAGCCCATCAGTGAGACCAAACGCAAGATGACGCCGGGCGAAAGCGTCTCGGTGGCCATGCCGGAGCCGGAGCCGGCGGAGCCACAGGGCGAGAACATCGCGCTTGATGTGCTCTATGAGGATGACGAACTGATCGTCATCAACAAGCCGGCTGGCCTTGTCGTGCATCCCGGCGCCGGCAACTGGACCGGCACGCTGGTCAACGCGCTGATCCATCATTGCGGCGACAGTCTTTCCGGCATCGGCGGCGTGCGCCGGCCGGGCATCGTTCACCGTCTCGACAAGGAGACCAGTGGCGTCATGGTGGTCGCCAAGACCGACCGCGCCCACAAGTCGCTGTCCGAAGCCTTCGCCGATCACGGCCTGACCGGCGATCTCGAACGCGCCTATCTGGCCTTGGTCTGGGGCATACCGCAAAGGCCGACGGGAACGGTCGACGCACCGCTCGGCCGTGCCGCCGACCGCGTGCGCCGCGCCGTGGTCCCGGAAGGACGCGACGACGCCCGTCATGCCGTCACCCACTTTGCCGTGCGGGAGCGCTTCGGGGTCGATCAGCAGGAGTTCGCCACCGCCAGCCTGGTCGAATGCCGGCTTGAGACCGGCCGCACCCACCAGATCCGCGTCCACATGGCGCATATCGGCCATCCGGTAATTGGCGACCCCGACTATGGCCAGGCCTTCCGCACCAAGGCCAACCGCCTGCCCGAACCGCTGAAAAGCCAGGTCAAGGCATTTTCCCGGCAAGCTTTGCATGCCTGGCTCCTTGCATTTCGCCACCCGACTACCCATTTATCGATGAGGTTCGAGGCGCCGACACCGAGGGACATGGAGGAACTCGTCAACGGCTTTCGCAAGCTCTGAACCGGTCACCAACAAGCTTCAAGCTAGCCATCAAAAAACCTGACTGGCATTGTTCACTTCAGCGTGACACACTGTTTCGTGTTGAACAAACGCCTGTCTTTTCTGGTTTTGTTCCTGTATAAGATCTGATGTCGCGGGCGAGCCTTTTGGTGCTCGCGTCACATGCCCGCCGCGTTTCGGGGGCATCACTCCAATAGAGAGGGGGCGCTATCATGGCCCAGTCATTACCCAGTATCGTTTCCGGCGAAGGCGGCCTCAGCCGCTACCTGGAAGAAATCCGCCGCTTTCCCATGCTGCAGCCGCAGGAAGAGTACATGCTCGCCAAGCGTTATGCCGAGCATGAGGACACCTCCGCCGCGCACAAGCTCGTCACCAGCCACCTCAGGCTCGTCGCCAAGATCGCCATGGGCTATCGCGGCTATGGCTTGCCGATCGGCGAAGTGATCTCGGAAGGCAATGTCGGCCTCATGCAGGCCGTGAAGAAATTCGAACCCGAGCGTGGCTTCCGCCTCGCGACCTACGCCATGTGGTGGATCAAGGCCTCGATCCAGGAGTACATCCTGCGCTCGTGGAGCCTGGTCAAGATGGGCACGACCGCCAATCAGAAGCGCCTGTTCTTCAACCTGCGCAAGGTGAAGGGCAAGATCCAGGCGCTCGACGACGGCGACCTCAAGCCCGACCAGATCGCCGAGATCGCCACAAGGCTGAACGTTTCCGAAGCCGAAGTGGTGTCGATGAACCGGCGCCTGTCGGGCGACGCCTCGCTCAACGCCCCGATCCGGGCGAGCGAAGGTGAATCCGGCGAATGGCAGGACTGGCTGGTCGACGACCACGAAAGCCAGGAAGAGATGCTGATCGAGCAGGACGAGCTGGAAAACCGGCGCGGCATGCTGTCGGGCGCTCTTGCCGTGCTCAACGAGCGCGAGCGGCGCATCTTCGAGGCTCGTCGCCTCGCCGAGGAGCCGCTGACCCTGGAAGAGCTGTCGGCCGAGTTCGACATCAGCCGCGAGCGCGTGCGCCAGATCGAGGTGCGCGCCTTCGAGAAGGTGCAGGACGCGGTCAAGGCCGCCGCCAAGCGCCAGACCCAGGCGCTGCGCACCATCGAGGTCCAGCCCGCGGCGTAAAGCCAGCTTCGTCCCCGAAACAAACACAACGGCGGCGTCAGGAAACTGGCGCCGCATCAGGCCCGGTCTGCTGGCTCGAAGCCCTGCGAGTTGCACGCTAGCGATTCCGCCTTGGCGCATTGCCGGCTTCCTTGTGACAGCGAGCGCCCCTATAAGCACCATCATAGGGTGGAGCTGATCATGCGTTTTGCTATCGATTCGGTTAGGCAACATTTCGGATCGTTGGTCGTGATTGGCTGGTCTGAGACAGGAAAGCCGGTTCTAGTGGTCAATGGCATCGAGCACCAAGGTGCGTCGGTTCCCATGTCCCGCCCGGACGTCGTCGACGTGTTTGGTGAATCGGCCGGAGAATGGGGCTGGATGGCCATTTTTCATGTGCCGGAACCGATCGACCTCGCAGATGGTACTGTGGTCGCGATAAGGGACGGCAGGCAACTCCATATCGTTGAAATCACGGCGCTTCCGCTCGAGCAGCAAATGCAGGCGTCATCCATTTTTGTTGATTTCATGCAGATCATTCGGGACGCTCAGGAAGGTCAAGCGATTCTGGAAATCGGAAGCCGCGCCCGAAGTGGAATATCACGGCGCGATATGTTCGTGCCCAAACTGAAATATGTTGGGCTGGATATCATGGCTGGCCCAAACGTCGATGTTGTCGGCGATGCTCACAATCTGCCGGTGGAATTGAACAATCGATTCGATTTTGCTTTTTCTGCCTCGACCTTCGAACATTTGCTAATGCCTTGGAAGGCGGCACTGGAACTGAACCGGGCGCTCAAGCCAGGTGGCATCGCCTATATCCAAAGCCACCAGACGTGGCCGATTCACGAGGAGCCGTGGGACTTCTTCCGATTCTCCAAATATGCCTGGACCGGACTGTTTAATGTCCACACCGGATTCGAAATGGTTCGCGCCGATCATTGGCACAACGCCTCTATTGTTCCCGGCTTTCCTATCGGCGCGCTCAAGGGCTTGGGAGATCAGCCGGCCTTTATGTTGAGCGCGTGCATTGTTCGCAAGATTAGCGATCCCTTGGTCATCTGGGCAGGCAATCCCGCTGAAATTACCGACCTGAACTACGACCACGCGCTGCCAGTCACCGCGGTGTAAGCGGCAGCACCGCGGATCAACTGCGGGCAGAAACAAAAACAGGATTAGCGCCAATGCGGCGACCCAAAAGTGTCGAGCGGAAACTTTAGATACCGCCGGCCATTGGCTTCCGGGTCCGGCAGCCGTCCGCCATTCATGTTGACCTGCAGCGCATGCAGGATCAGCCTCGGCATCGGCAGTGTCCTGTCGCGAGTTTCACGCAGGGCGACGAAATCAGCCTCGGTGCGCGCGGCAACGAGATGGATGTTGCCGGCTTTCTGCTCGGCGATCGTGCTTTCCCACAACGGCTCGCGCCCACCGGCCTGATAGTCATGGCCGACGAAAACGCGCGTCTCGTCAGGCAACGCCACAATGTCCTGGATCGAGTGCCAGAGCCGCGCGGCGCTGCCGCCTGGAAAGTCCGTCCTCGCCGTGCCGCTGTCGGGCATGAACAGCGTATCGTGGACGAAGGCGGCATCACCGATCACATAGGTGATCGAGGCCAGCGTGTGCCCGGGCGAGAACAGCACCTTGACCGGAAGGGTGCCGACCCGGAAGGTCTCGCCTTCTCCAAACAGCCTGTCCCACTGCGAACCGTCGGCGGGAAACTCCGGCCAGTTGTAGATCGCCTTCCACAGTTTCTGGACGTCGACGATCCTGTCGCCGATCGCCGTGGGCGCTCCGGTCTTCTGCTTCAGGTAATGTGCCGCCGAGAAATGATCGGCGTGCGGATGGGTATCGAGGATCCACTCGATGCTCAGCCCCTGCTCGCTGACAAAGTCGAGCAAGGCATCGGCATTCCCGGTCGCCGTGGCGCCGGACTTCTCGTCGAAGTCGAGGATCGGATCGATGATGGCGCATCGCTTGGTTGCCGGGTCGGCGACGACATACTGGATAGCCCCGGTTGGCTTGTCGTAGAAGCCGCTGACCTGCGGCCTGGCCAAAGCTACGTCCAATTTCGGTTTCCCCAACCCTTGATGCATGTCGCCCAAAGTGGCCCCGGTTTCGGGAGAGCGACATGCATAAAAACAAAGACCTACAGTGTGTCGCCTGAATCCGTTCGGACGCGGCGCACCTTGGTCGGCAGGAATGATTTTCTCTACCGGCACCCGAGAAGAGCATGGTTGTCCGCTCGGGTGACCCAGTCAAGTATCATTTCGCTCGCAGGAGCGAGAAAGCCAAAAACCGTTCCGAAGGGTCGCGGTCAGGCGGTCGGCTGCTTGGTCTTCCTGAGATAGGGCAGGATGGTTTCGTAAGCGCCGAAACGCTTGATTGCATCCTCGTTGGAAACCGCGGCGGTGATGATGACATCCTCGCCCTGCTTCCAGTTCGCCGGCGTCGCCACCTGGTGTTTGGCGGTCAGCTGCATGGAATCGACCGCGCGCAGGATCTCGTCGAAGTTGCGGCCCGTGGTCATCGGGTAGGTAAGCACCAGCTTGATCTTCTTGTCCGGCCCGATGACATAGACCGACCGCACCGTGGCGTTGTCGGCGGGCGTGCGGCCCTCCGACGTCTCGCCGGCGCCGCCAGGCAGCATGTCGTAGAGCTTGGCGACCTTGAGGTCCTTGTCGCCGATCAGCGGATAGTTCACCGAATGGCCGGTCGCCGTCTTGATGTCGTCCTGCCATTTGCCGTGGCTTTCGACCGGATCGACCGAAATGCCGATGATCTTGACGTTGCGCTTCCTGAAATCGCCCTCCAGCCCGGCCATCGTACCAAGCTCGGTCGTGCAGACCGGGGTGAAGTTCTTCGGATGGCTGAAAAGGATCGCCCAGCCGTCACCGATCCATTCATGGAACTTGATCGTCCCTTGTGTTGTCTCGGCGGTGAAGTCCGGCGCGATGTCGTTGATACGAAGGCTCATGGCACATCTCCCCTGTAACAAATCTCGCCAGCAGGGAGGACGGAGGGCGGCAAATCACGCCGCCATCGAGGCGTCCACGCTCCGGCATGGCCGCATCTTAGCGCAAAAATCGTGACCGCGAGATAATATGAAACTCTTGTCGGCGGCAGAACGAGTATTTTTGTGCTGCCGACGGGCAACGCTGGCGCATGCGAGCTTTGGGATGGACAGAAAGGCTGCGTGCCGCCTCAGGCCTTGTTGACCGCCAGCGTCGCCGTCAGGTCTTCCATCCGCTGCGCCAGCGCGCCAAGGGCATTGGTCAGCACGCCGTCGTTCTTGTCGGCCTTGGTCAGCGCGTCGTCGCGCGTCTTGCGCAAGGTCAGCACTTCGCTTTCCATTCCCTTGACGCGCTTCTGCAGTTCCGAGAGTTCGTCCATCACCATGATGCCGGCCATGACGGTGAGCCGCTGGTCGCCGATCTCGCCAAAGGAGTCCTTCAGATGCAGGACATAGCGGTCGAAGCGTTCGGCAAGATCGATCAGATGCTCTTCCTGGCCTTCGTCGCAGGCCATCCGATATTGCTTGCCGTCGATGGAAACCGTGACTTGTGCCACCTGTCCAGCCCCCTATCTGTCCAACACAGCGCGGATGGTTTCCATGGCGGTCACCAGCCGTCGCGATACTTCCTTGTTGGCGTCTTCCAGCCTTTCGGCGCGCGCTTCGGAATTGTCGAGTTCCTGCGCCAGCCGGGAGCGGTCGGCATTCATCCGCTGCACCTCGGCCTCGGCTTCCGAGTAATCGCGTTCGTGCTCGAGCTTGGCGGCGACGGCATTTTCCAGCCCCTCGATGGCCTTGCCCAGCCTCGCGATGACTTCCTTGAGTGTGGCTTCCCCGGTCATGGCCTTCGTCCTGTGCCCTGCCCATCACCGAATCGTTCGCGTTCAGAACGCGTTATCCGCGAAACATTAGGCACCGGGTGAAGGCAACGTCAACAAAGCTCTCGCGACTGTCCCCTGCTAACGCTAATGTAGGCCCGCCGCCGGCTTCACAAGACCGGCAAAGGCGCACCGATTTGTTGACTAAAACCCCGCGCCTGCTATGTGTCGCGCACCCTTTTCAAGGCTCTCCCAAGCCCCCAAACCCCCAATTCTGGAGGAACCATGACGTCGCGTGAACAACATGACCGGATGGCCAATGCGATCCGCTTTCTCTCCATGGACGCTGTCGAAAAAGCTCAGTCCGGCCATCCCGGCCTGCCCATGGGATGCGCCGACATCGCCACGGTGCTGTTCACGCGCTTCCTGAAATATGATCCCAAGGCCCCGCACTGGGCCGACCGCGACCGTTTCATCCTGTCGGCCGGCCATGGCTCGATGCTGCTCTATTCGCTGCTGCATCTGACCGGCTACGAGGACATGACCCTCGACCAGATCAAGCACTTCCGCCAGTTGGGCTCGAAGACCGCCGGCCACCCTGAATATGGTCACGCCACCGGCATCGAGACGACGACCGGCCCGCTCGGCCAGGGCCTCGCCAATTCGGTCGGCTTCGCGCTCGGCGAGCGCATCATGAACGCCGCCTTCGGCAACGACCTGGTGAACCACTACACCTATGTGCTGGCCGGCGACGGCTGCCTGATGGAAGGCGTCAGCCAGGAAGCCATCGCGCTTGCCGGCCACCTCAAGCTCAACAAGCTGATCGTCTTCTGGGACAACAACAACATCTCTATCGATGGCCCAGTGTCGCTCGCCGACAACACCGACCAGGTCGTCCGCTTCCAGGCTTCCGGCTGGAACGCCAGCCACATCGACGGCACGGATCCCGAAGCGATTGCCTACGCCATCGAAGCCGCCCGTCATTCCGACAAGCCGACGATGATCGCCTGCAAGACGACCATCGGCTTCGGCGCGCCGACCAAGGCCGGCACCAACAAGGCGCACGGCTCGCCGCTCGGCGCCGAGGAGATCGCCGGCGCGCGGAAGTTCTTCAACTGGGATTCGCCGCCCTTCGAGATTCCGGCCGACATCCTCGACGCCTGGCGCACCGCCGGCAAGACCGGCGTCAAGGCACGCACCGACTGGGAAGGCCGCCTCGCCAAGGCCGATGCGAAACTGAAGGCTGAGTTCGAGCGCCGCCTCAGTGGCAAGCTGCCGTCCAACTTCGATGCCGTCATCGCCGACTACAAGAAGAAGCTCTCGGCCGACAAGCCGAAGGTCGCTACCCGCAAATCGTCCGAGATGGCGCTCGAAGTCATCAACGGCGCCGTGCCCGAGACCATCGGCGGCTCCGCCGACCTGACCGGCTCCAACAACACCAAGACCAGCCAGACCAAGAACATCACGCCGGACGACTACGGCCAGCGCTATGTCCACTATGGCATACGCGAGCATGGCATGGCCGCCGCGATCAACGGCTTGACGCTGCATGGCGGTCTCATCGCCTATGGCGGCACCTTCATGTGCTTCTCCGACTACGCCCGCCCGTCGATGCGGCTTGCCTCGCTGATGGGCATCCGCTCGATCTTCGTCATGACCCATGATTCCATTGGTCTGGGCGAAGACGGCCCGACCCACCAGCCGGTCGAGCATATGGCGGCACTTCGCGCCATCCCCAACCACAATGTCTTCCGTCCGGCCGATGCGGTGGAAACCGCCGAGTGCTGGCAGATCGCTCTCGAGTCGGAAAAGACGCCCTCGACGCTGGCGCTGACCCGCCAGAACCTGCCGACGGTGCGCACCGAATTCGTCGCCAAGAACCTGAGCAGCCAGGGCGGTTACGAACTGGCCGCCGCCAGCGGCGAGGCCGCGGTGACGATCTTCGCCACCGGCTCCGAGGTCGAGATCGCGCTCGCCGCCCGCGAATTGCTGGAAAAGCATGGTCATCCGACCCGCGTCGTATCGATGCCTTGCTTCGAACTGTTCGACAAGCAGAGCGACGACTACCGCAAGAAGACGATCGGCAACGCGCCGGTGAAGATGGCGATCGAAGCCGGCATCCGCCAGGGTTGGGATCATCTCATCGGCTCCGATGGCATCTTCATCGGCATGACCGGCTTCGGCGCCAGCGGCACCATCGAGCAACTCTATCCGCATTTCGGCATCACTGCCGATGCAGCTGCGAAAGCAGCGGAAGCCCGCCTGCACGGCAAGTAAAGGCCTATGCATGTCGCCCAAAAGCGTATCGCGGTTTTGGGACAGCGACATGCATGAAACAAAAATGCTCCGGCGAAACCGCGCAAGGCGATTTCGCCGGGCTGGCCCAACCTAATCGATTTAAATCCACGTCGCTGCGGCTGGATTCTTTCCGCTTCCGCCGCTATGAAGCTGCGGACCCATCGTCTGGCCCCCAGCTCCCAGGGAGAGAAAAATGACCGTCAGAGTTGCCATCAACGGATTCGGCCGCATCGGCCGCAACATCCTGCGCGCCATCCATGAATCCGGCCGCAAGGACATCGACGTCGTCGCGGTGAACGACCTCGGCCCGGTCGAGACCAACGCCCATCTCTTGCGCTACGATAGCGTGCATGGCCGCTTCCCGCACGAAGTCTCTGTATCCGGCGACCAGATCACCGTGGGCAAGGAAACGTTCAAGGTCACCGCGATCAAGGACCCGACCCAGCTGCCGTGGAAGGAACTCGGCATCGACATCGCGCTCGAATGCACCGGCATCTTCACCGCCCGCGACAAGGCCGCCGCGCACCTGACCGCCGGCGCCAAGCGCGTCATCGTCTCGGCTCCGGCCGAAGGCGCCGACCTCACCGTCGTCTACGGCATCAACCACGACAAGCTGACCAGGGACCACATCGTCATCTCGAACGCGTCGTGCACCACCAACTGCCTGGCCCCGCTGGCTGCCGTGCTGCACGAGACGGTCGGCATCGAAAAGGGCATGATGACGACGATCCATTCCTACACTGGCGACCAGCCGACGCTGGACACCATGCACAAGGATCTCTACCGCGCCCGCGCCGCGGCACTTTCGCAGATCCCGACCTCGACCGGTGCCGCCAAGGCGATCGGCCTGGTGTTGCCCGACCTCAAGGGCAAGCTCGACGGCATCTCGATCCGCGTGCCGACCCCGAATGTCTCGGTCGTCGATTTCAAGTTCATCGCCAAGCGGTCAACCACCGTCCAGGAGATCAATGAAGCGGTCATCGCCGCTTCCAACGGCAAGCTGAAGGGCATTCTCGGCGTCACGCATCACCCGAACGTCTCGATCGACTTCAACCACGATCCGCGGTCCTCGATCATGGCGCTCGACCAGACCAAGGTGATGGACGGCAACTTCGTTTCGGTGCTGTCCTGGTACGACAACGAATGGGGTTTCTCCAACCGCATGTCCGACACTGCCGTCGCCTTCGGCAAGACCATCGCCTGATCGCAACGCTTTCTTTTCGAGACCTGAAACGCCCGGCTTTGTCCGGGCGTTTTTCATGAGAGCGCCGTGCGCCTTCTCAAATTGTGTCCTGAGCGCCAAAGCGCCCGAAAATCAGCGGCATAGGGCAAAAAGCCACCCTGCCGCCTTGCACTGGTCACGTCTTCGCCCCACTCTGCCGTAAACCAGGAGACAGGTGAATTTGAGGGGCTGATTTCACGATGGAGCATGCGATCTATCTCGTCACGCTGGTCGGCACAGCGCTTGTTGTCGCCGCCGCGTTTTCGAGCCTGATCGCCTTCCGCTTCGGCGCCCCGCTTCTGCTTCTGTTCCTCTGCATCGGATTGGCCACCGGAACAGACGGTCTCGGCATCCAGTTCGACAACGCCCGGATCGCCTATTTTGCCGGCTCACTGGCGCTGGCCGTTATCCTGTTCGATTCCGGTTTCGGTACGCCGCTCAACGCCTTGCGGCAGGCGGCAGGCCCGGCCCTGTCGCTGGCGACCTTCGGCGTGCTTCTCACCACAGGCCTGTTCGGCACCGCCGCCCACTATCTGCTCGACCTCACCTGGCTGGAATCCTTCCTGCTCGGCGCCGCCGTCGCCTCCACCGATGCCGCGGCGGTGTTCTTCCTGCTGCGCGCCGGCGAGATCAATCTGCGCGAACGGGTGCGCTCCACCCTCGAGGTGGAATCCGGCACCAACGATCCGATCGCCATCTTCCTGACCATCACGCTGGTCGAGATCATCGCCGCCCACGTCAACCCCGAGGCCCATGTGCTGGTCGCCAGCCTGTTCCTCGGTTTCCTTGTCAATATGGGCCTCGGCGCCGTCGTCGGCGTGCTCGGCGGCCTCGCCATCGTGCGCCTCGTCGACCGGCTCAATCTCGATCACGGCCTGCTGCCGATCTTCGTGCTGACCCTGTCGCTGATGATCTTTGCCGCCGCCGGTGCCATTGGCGGCTCGGGCTTCCTGGCGGTGTACATCGCCGGCCTGATCGCCGGCAATTCCGACATCCGCGCCGTCACCATCCTGAAACGCTTTCAGGACGGTATGTCGTGGCTGGCGCAGATCATCATGTTCCTGATCCTCGGCCTGTTCGCGACGCCGTCACAGTTTCCGGCGATCATGGTACCGGCTGTAGCGCTCGGCCTGTTCCTGATGTTTGTCGCGCGGCCGGTCGCCGTCTGGCTCTGCCTGATCCCGTTCCGCCTGCCGCGGCCCGAGGTGGCCTTCGTCTCCTGGGTCGGCCTGCGTGGCGCGGTGTCGATCCTGCTCGCCATCACCCCGCTGCTCGGCGGGTTGGAAAACGGCCGTGTCATCTTCAACACCGCCTTCATCATCGTGCTGGTGTCACTGGTCATCCAGGGCTGGACGGTCGGGCCGCTGGCGCGCCGCCTGGGCCTGATCGTGCCGGCCCGCCTTGGCCCGCTGGACAAGGTCGAGCTGGAATTGCCGGGCTCCGCCCATCACGAGCTTCTTGCCTATCGCGTCGCACACGGCAGTCCGGTGGCGCGCGGCGAGCGCATCCCGCGCTGGGCACGGCCCTCGCTGGTATTGCGCGACGGCCGCTCGATGCGCTTCCAGGACATGGGCCGGCTCGCCGCCGGCGACCAGGTCTACATCTTCGTGCCGGACCGCTATCCACGCCTGCTCGACAAGTTGTTCGCCAGCCGCGCGGTGGTCGACCCCGAGGATGCCGATTTCTTCGGTGCTTTCGCCGTCGACCCGGCACGTTCCGCCGCCGAACTGGAGGCGGCCTATGCGCCGGGCCTGACCGAAGCGGAACAAAAGCTCACCGTCGGCGCATTGGTCACGACGCGGCTCGGCGGCCATGCCGAATATGCCGACCGCGTGCTGCTCGGCTCGATCGAGTTGATCGTCCGCGACGTCGACGACAAGGGCAAGATCACAGGCCTCGGCCTTTCCTTCGAGCCGACCGCGCCGGTGGCGCGGGTGCCAGTTTTCCTGAGCGCCGGCGAGATAAGCGACCGTCTCTCTGCCTTTATCCGCAACTGGCGCAAGCCGACTGAAACGCAACTGGCAGAGACGCGGGCGGACGACAAACCGGCGCCGGAGCCGGCGGCGGAAAAGGCGACGCCCGAGAGCTGACACGGCGATCGTTCGCGCTGCCTCATGTCCGCCTGCCGGCCCAGCCTTGGCACGGACTTCAAAATTTCGCTTCCGCCACGGCCTAAGCCTTGCATCATCGTTGGCGCGGGGTATGGTCCCGGCGATTTTTCGCGAAAGGAATCCGCATGGCCGCCTTCAAGACCCTCGACGACATCGGCAACATCAGCGGCAAGCGCGTGCTGGTGCGCGTCGACCTCAACGTGCCCGTCGCCGACGGCAAGGTCACCGACGCCACCCGCATCGAACGCATCGCCCCGACCATCGCCGAGCTCTCCGGCAAAGGCGCCAAGGTCATCCTGCTCGCCCATTTCGGCCGCCCCAAGGATGGTCCCTCGTCCGAATTCTCGCTGGAGCCGATTGCCAGGGCGACGGCTGAGGTGCTCGGCCGCCCCGTCGGCTTCGCCAGCGATTGCGTCGGTGACACGGCGGGAAGCGCCATCGCCGCCATGGACAAGGGGGATGTGCTTCTGCTCGAAAACACCCGCTTCTACAAGGCCGAGGAAAAAAACGATCCGGCCTTCACCGAAAGGCTTGCCGCCGGTGGCGACATCTTCGTCAACGACGCGTTTTCCGCGGCGCACCGCGCCCACGCCTCCACGGAAGGGCTGGCGCGTCTGTTGCCGGCCTTCGCCGGCCGCGCCATGCAGGCGGAGCTCGAAGCGCTGGAGAAGGGTCTGGGAAATCCGGTCCGTCCGGTCGTCGCCATTGTCGGCGGCGCCAAGGTCTCGACCAAGATCGACCTGCTGATGAACCTGGTGAAGAAGGTCGACGCACTGGTCATCGGCGGCGGCATGGCCAACACCTTTCTCGCCGCGCGCGGCACCGATGTCGGAAAATCGCTGTGCGAGCATGACCTCGCCAACACCGCCAAGCAGATCATGATCGAGGCGGCCGAGGCCGGCTGCGCCATCATCCTGCCGGTCGACGGCGTCGTCGCGAAGGAATTCAAGGCGGGTGCCGCCTGCGAAACCGTCGCCATCTCGGATGTGCCGGCCGACGGCATGATCCTCGATGTCGGCGCCAAAACGGTGAAGACCATTGGGGAATGGATCGACCGCGCCGCGACTCTGGTCTGGAACGGTCCGCTCGGCGCCTTCGAGATCGCGCCCTTCGACCATGCGACGGTGGCGGCGGCGAAGCACGCGGCGGCGCGCACCAAGGCCGGCAAGCTGGTCTCGGTTGCCGGCGGCGGCGATACGGTGGCGGCGCTCAACCATGCCGGCGTCGCTGACGACTTCACCTATGTCTCGACCGCTGGCGGCGCTTTCCTGGAGTGGATGGAGGGCAAGCCGCTGCCCGGCGTCGACGTGCTGAAGCGCTGAAGCAATTGCAGCCAGGCGGAAACGCCTGGCTGGCAGCGAATGCGGCTGAAACGAACAACCCGATCAACACAAGGAGAGCCGACGGGGGCTCTCAAGACTTTCAATCGATTCGAGCTTTCCGATGCCATTCCTTTGGCGGTAGACTTCCGTTAAGCGCGGAAACAACCGTTTCAGGAGAAGCAGAATGAGCGAACGTCTCGAAGACATTGCCGCCGCGATCGTGGCTGATGGCAAGGGCCTGCTGGCCGCCGACGAAAGTTCCGGCACCATCAAGAAGCGTTTTGACGTCATCGGCGTCGAATCGACCGCCGACAGCCGCCGCGACTACCGCGAGATGATGTTCCGCGCCAGGGAGGCGATGACCCGGTACATTTCCGGCGTCATTCTCTACGACGAGACGATCCGCCAGAAGGCCGCCGACGGCACGCCGCTGGTCGACATCATCAAGGCGTCCGGCGCCATCCCCGGCATCAAGGTCGACGCCGGCGCCAAGCCGCTGGCCGGCTTCCCCGGAGACACCGTCACCGAAGGGCTTGACGGCCTGCGCGAACGCCTTGCCGACTACCACAAGCTCGGCGCCCGCTTCGCCAAATGGCGCGCGGTGATCGACATCGACAGCGGCAAGGGCGTGCCTTCGGCCAATTCGATCAGCTCGAACGCCCATGCGCTCGCCCGCTATGCGGCGCTTTGCCAGGAGGCCGGCATCGTGCCTATCGTCGAGCCGGAAGTGCTGATGGACGGCGCCCATGACATCGACACCTGCTATGAGATCTCGAAGGCGACGCTGATCAAGCTCTATGACGAGCTCCATGCGGCGCGTGTCGTGCTCGAGGGCACGATCCTGAAGCCCAACATGGTGCTGGCAGGCAAGAAGTCGGGCAAGGTGAGCAGCCCGGAAGAAGTCGCGGAAAAGACCATAAAACTGTTCCGCGAGACCGTGCCGGCGGCGGTACCGGGCATCGCCTTCCTCTCTGGTGGCCAGGAGGACGAGGAAGCGACCGCCAACCTCAACGCCATCAACGCGATCGGGCCGCATCCGTGGAAGCTGACCTTTTCCTATGGCCGCGCGCTACAGGCCGCCCCGCAGAAAGCATGGAGTGGCAAGGCGTCGAACGTCGCCGCCGGTCAGGCCGCCTTCACCCACCGCGCCCATATGAACCATCTAGCGGCACTCGGAAAATGGAAGGCGAGCCTGGAACAGGCCGCCTGACAGGTTTTCCCTCTTCCTTCAAACCCGGGCCGTTGCGCCCGGGTTTTTGTTTGTGGCGTGCCTGGGCTTGGGATGGGGCTTCTCCGTCCTTATTTCCTCTCCGGCGCTGAAGCATGATCCCGAAAAGTGAAATCCGGTTTTCGGAGAAGATCATGCTCGAACAACACCGGCGATGTCGGCTTTCGCCCATCCCGAACGTCCTTGGGATGACAGACAGGGAGAGGTTCATGCATCGCAACAAGGTCGTTTCGCGCGAAGACTGGTTCCAGGCGCACAAGGCACATCTGGCCCGCGAGAAGGAGCTGACGCGGCTTCGCGAGCGCATTTCGGCTGAACGGCGTGAACTGCCCTGGCTGAAAATCCGGAAGGACTATGTCTTCGAGACCGGGCAAGGGCCGAAAAGACTGGCCGACCTGTTTGCCGGAAACAGCCAGTTGATCGTCTACCACTTCATGTTCGGGCCGGGGTGCAATCATCATTGCGAGGGCTGCTCGTTCCTTGCCGACCATATTGACGGCGCCGACCAGCATCTCAGGCATCACGACGTGTCGCTGGTCGTGGTCTCGCGGGCGCCGCTGGCCGAACTGCTGCCCTACAAGCAGCGCATGGGCTGGAAGTTCGACTGGGTGTCGTCCTATGCCTCGGATTTCAACTTCGACATGCAGGTCTCCTTCACCGACAAGCAGATCGCCGCTGGCGATACCACCTACAATTTCGAGACCCGTCCCCGAACGTCGAAGGAGCTCCCCGGCACCAGTGTTTTCTACCGGGACGAGACTGGCGACATCTTCCTCACCTTCATGTCGCGCGCCCGTGGCGGCGAGGCGTTGATCGGCACGTATGATTATCTCGACATGACGCCGAAGGGCCGCAACGAAGCCGGCCCCTACCACGGCCTGATGGATTGGGTACGGCTGCATGATGAATATGGCCACAGGTCTGGAACACAGGAGACCTGTCGCGATTAGGGCACGCGACAGGCATCCGCCGGTCGTTCACGTCAGGCGCAACATGCGCTAAAGGATGCGCATGCAGCGCCTTCTCGCCCTCCTCACCTGGCTCGCTTACCCGGTCTATGTCTGGCAAGGCCTCGGCGTGCGCCGCCGCACCACGCGCATGCTTCCGGCGCAGGGGCCGGTCATGCACGATCTCGCCGGCAAGGCGCCGCCAATCTCGCTTCTGGTGCTGGGGGATTCTTCGGCCGCCTCAGTCGGCATCGGCAATTCGGAAAACGGACTTGCCGCGCAACTCGCCGTGCTGATTGCGCAGAGTACAAGCCGCGCCGTGCGCTGGCGGGCCGCCGGCTTCAATTCGGCAACCTCGGGCCAGATCCGCGACCACGTCCTGCCCAATCTGTCGGCGGATCCGTGGACGCATATCGTGCTCGCCATCGGCACCAACGACACCAAGAATTTTCACTCGGTGCCGCGCTTCAAGAAGGAGTTCGGCGGCCTGCTCTACGCGCTGCGCGCCAAATGGCCGGAGGCACGCGTGGTGTGGTCGCCGGTGCTGGAGTTCACGCGGGCGCCGGCGATGCCGCCGCTGCTCGGCAAGATCCTCGAGATCCGCGCCACCGCAATGAACCGGATGGGCGAGCGCCTTTGCCTGGAGCGCGGCGCGGTGCCGGCACCGCGCCTGCCGATCACGAATCCTGAAGAGGGTTTTGCCTCCGACGGATTTCACGCTTCGGAAGCCGGCTACCGGGCCTGGGCCGAGCATCTCGTCGGCCCGGTGCTTGCCAGCTGAACGACTGGCGGCGGCCTTGCTCAGTGCGGGCTATGTCCAATGTCCGAGCACGGCCGTTATGGAAATCGCCGCCATCGCCAGCAGCGCCAGCTTCCAGAAATCGCTGCGCCGCTTCAGCCCCGGCCAGCCGAGCGGCTTGATCAGCTGGATGATCATGATGCCAACAATGACGAGCGCGAGAAGTTTCGACATGCCGCCTTTGAACAGCAACGCGGCCGGCTGTCAAAGCGCCTCGTTCATTCCCCGGGAGAGAATGGACGCCGCGATCCCGAACCGGGTACGCGGCACCCACCCTTGACCGGGGCAATCTACTTCAGCGGCTTGAGGCCAGCCTCGATCGAGGCACGCTTCGGTTCGAGGAACGGCGGCAGGGCCAACTTTTCACCCAGCGTTTCCAGCGGCTCGTCGGCGGTGAACCCCGGCCCGTCCGTGGCGATCTCGAACAGGATGCCGTTCGGCTCGCGGAAATAGAGCGAGCGGAAATAGTAGCGCTCGACCTCGCCGCTCGACGGCAGACGGAATTCGGCCAGCCGCGCCGTCCATTGATGCAGCGTCTCCTGGTCCGGCGCCCTGAAGGCGACGTGATGGACCGCACCGGCGCCTTGCCGTGCCGGCGCCAGACCCGGCTGCACCAGGACATGCAACTCCGCCGCCGGGCCGCCCTCGCCCATTTCGAAGACGTGAACCTGGCCCTCTGGCGAGGCATGGTCGCGAGCCTTGCGCATGTTCATTACCTGCGTCACCACCGCCTCGGTGTTGGTGATGTCGGGAACGCTGATGACGATCGGCCCGAGCCCGCGGATCTGGTGCTCGGCCGGCACCGGGCTTTGCGCCCAGGGATGGCTATCGCCCTTGCCGCCATCGCTGACGAGACGCAGGCGCTGGCCCTCGGGATCCTCGAAATCCAGGCAGGGGTAGCCGCCAACGTCGGCGATCTCACTCGTCACGATGTTTTCGCCGGTCAGGTGCTGCTTCCACCAGGCAAGGCTTTCCTGGCTGCCGACCCGGAGGCTGGTCCGCACGATGCTGTGCGTGCCGCGCCGCTCACGGCCAACCGGCCAATCGAAGAAGGTGAGGTCGCTGCCCGGTGTCGCTTCGCCGTCGGAATAGAAGAGGTGGTAGGCCGAGGTATCGTCCTGGTTTACTGTCTTCTTGACCAGCCGCAAGCCCAGCACCTTCGTATAGAAATGAAGATTTCCAGGCGCATTGGCGGTGATGGCGGTCAGATGATGGATTCCTGTCAGTTGCAGGCTCATGGTCGTCTCCCTGTTTTTGGGGGAAGAATTTTCTCCTTCCATATCAGAACTGTGGCCACGTCACTGAAGGCCGCGTATCCGGACAGTCCGTCGCCAGAGATTAAACAGTGGAACCTCGACAGTATCCTTGCTGTGAACAATCTCAGCCGCCGAGCCTGTTGCGGGCCGCCGTCCGATGCAGCGAAAACGGTGCCTTTCCTCGGCATAGGCACCCAGTCGCAACTATCGTCCGCGCCCTGCCATCCTCCTGACAGACTGCTGTCAGGAGGGGTATGCGATAGTGTCTCCATTCAGAGAGAGGAGACTAGCCATGAACGGTTTTACCATTCTGCGCGGCATGCAGCACTATGTCGGCAAGATCCGGACGATGCGCAACGAAATCCGCACCCAGCGGTTCATGAACTCGCTGCCAGCGGACCTTCGCAAGGATATCGGCTGGCCGGACATGTATTCGGAACGTCGCCATCGCGGCAATTGAGACGAATTTTTCGACACAACGGTTGGATGTGGGCGCCCCAACGCCCAGATAAGTGGTCCGGCGCGCGAGGGATGGAGCGAGCTCATGCCCGAACAGAAGACAATCGGCTTTCTTTTCATCGAAGGCTTTGCCGACTGGGAATATGGCCTGCTGGCGGCATCGGCGGTCGAATGGTTCGGCGCCCGCACCGTATCGCTGACATCAGACGGCAAGCCGGTGACCGGGATCAGCGGGTTTCGGCTGACGCCCGATCGCTCGGCCGAAATTGGTGACAATGCCGATCTCGATGCCATCGCCGTCATCGGTTCCGACCAGTGGGCGGGCGAGGCGCCACCGGATACGGCAGAACTGCTCACCGCCGTAGCGTCGCGCGGCGGCGTGGTCGGCGGTATCTGTGCCGGCACGCTGGCGCTGGCCCGGGCCGGCTTGTTTGAGACGGCCAGGCACACCAGCAACGGCCGCGACTGGATCAACGGTCATGAAGCCGGCTATGCCGGCGACGACAACTATCAGGACGTGCCGCATGCCGTCGCCGACGGCAAAGTCGTATCCGCGCCAGGCTCGGCGCCCGGCACATTCGCGCTCGCCTTTCTGAAGACGCTCTATCCCGAAAGAGGCAGCGATCTCGCGCAGATGCGGACGCTGTTCGCCAAGGAATATGCTGAAGCATCCTGACAGTATGCTGTCAGGATGTACGTGCAATGGTGCGAAATCGAGATGCTGTGCATCGGGGTCGAGAGGACGATCGATGAAAAGCTGGAACGACAGATTGAACACACAAGGTATCAACGGCGTGAAACCGACGCCGCGCACGATGGCTGATGTCATCGAGGGCCAGCCGATGCTGGTGCCGACCGCGCGCCAGGTCGATGATTTCATCCGCTCAATTCCGGAAGGTGTCGAGATGGATGTCCGTGCGCTGCGGACAGCACTTGCCATCGAGCATGGCGCCGAAGTGACATGCCCAATCACCATCGGCTATCATCTGCGCACCGTCGCCGAGGCAGCCAACGAAGATCTCGAACGCGGCATGACACTGAGCGATATCGCACCGTTCTGGCGCGTGCTCGATGCGAAGACGCCGACCACCAGAAAACTGTCCTTCGGCGCGGCGTTCGTCGCCGCGCAGCGCAAGCGCGAAGGGCTGAAACCATAAACGCCGAGGGACCATACGATGCGCCGCGCTGACAGGCTCTTCCAGATCGTGCAACATCTGCGCGGTGGCCGTCTGGTCACCGCCCAGAAGCTCGGCACGTGGCTCGAGGTTTCCGAGCGAACCATTTACCGCGATATCGCCGACCTGCAGTCGACCGGAGTGCCGATCGACGGCGAGGCCGGCGTTGGCTACATGATGAGAGAGGGGTTCGACCTTCCGCCGCTGATGTTCACGCGTGACGAGATCGTCGCGTTGGTTGCCGGCGCCCGCATGGTGCGCGCCTTTGGCGGCGCCGCAATGGCACGCGCCGCCGACGAGGCGCTGATCAAGATCGGTGCGGTGCTGCCGGATGCCGAGAAGGACCGCATCGCCCGCACCGAGATCCACACGCCGATGTGGGTGGTCAGCGACGCCGCCCGCGAGGCGATCGACCTGATCGAACGTGCGGTCGAAAAGCGCCAGGTGCTGACCATCGACTATTGCGACGAGGCCGGCCGCGGCACCGCCCGCGATGTCCGTCCGCTCGGCCTGTGGTTCTGGGGCAAGGTGTGGACGCTGGTCGCCTGGTGCGAGATGCGCGATGATTTTCGGGCCTTCCGCATCGATCGCATCGCCTCGGTGATCATCGCCGGCCGCATCTTCAAGCCGGAGCGCGGCAAGCAGCTTGCCGACTTCTACCGCGCGGTGGAGCGCAGCGAGGATTACGGCATGGCACCGGACCGATCGGCGCGAACCTAGAGCAATTCCAGGAAAAGTGTGGGTTTCCCGGGAAAAGCGCGTAGCGCTTTGCCTTTGGGAATTGCGTCAAAACAAAGCGATAGGGCGGTTCTGCGTTTCCGTGAAACGACGAACCGCTCTGAGATTGCCGGATCGCACAAAAAAGCCCGCTCGAAGCGGGCTTTTTCTTGGGCAGTCGGAAACCTTACTCGTCTTCGTTGTCCGTGTTCTTCGACTTCAAGGCCGAGAGCTTGGCGAAGACGGCGTTGGCGTCGAGTTCGGCATCCTCGTCCTTCGGCTTCTCCGGAGCCGGCACCAGCCGCTCGGTCAAGGCCGCCGGCAACAGCGTGTCGCCGACCGGCTGCGCCTGTTCGCGACCACGCGAAGCGCGGTTGACTTCCATGTCGAGGTCGATCTGCGAAGCGAGGCCCAGCGTCACCGGGTCCATCGGCTGCAGGTTGGCCGAGTTCCAGTGCTTGCGCTCGCGGATCTGCTCGATCGTCGACTTGGTGGTGCCGACGAGGCGCGAGATCTGCGCGTCCTTCAGTTCGGGATGGTTGCGCACCAGCCACAGAATGGCATTCGGCCTATCCTGGCGCTTCGACAGCGGCGTGTAGCGCGGACCCTTGCGCTTGGATTCCGGCACCCGCACCTTGGGGTCCGAAAGCTTCAGGCGCTGGTTCGGATCCTTCTCGGCGCGCGCGATCTCGTCGCGGCTCAGCTGGCCGGTCATGATCGGATCCATGCCCTTGATGCCTTGCGCCGATTCGCCGTCGGCGATCGCCTTGACCTCGAGCGGATGCAGCCCGCAGAACTGCGCAATCTGCTCGAAAGAAAGCGCGGTGTTGTCAACCAGCCAGACGGCGGTCGCCTTGGGCATCAGCAGCGTATTGGCCATTGCAAAAAATCCTTCTCGTTCGCCCGCGTTCCCGCGCGGGCGGTGGTTTAGAGCCACCAAAATGGGAAATTCGCGGCTTGTATAACCGCTCTGTCGCCGCTTCGCAATGTTTTTGGATGTCACTGGCCGGAAACCGTGCACCCCACGGCTACCGGAACAGGCGCGCTTCAGTCGGCGTCAGATCGAAAAGGCCGGTCTGCAGCGTTGGCCATCGCAACATCGAGCGGCGGGCAGCCCTGCCCGACCCCGTACAGGCCGAGGCCGCGGTCGATCCCGCCTCGCCATCCGGTCTCCAAAACGACAAAACCCGCCGGACTGGGTCCAGCGGGTTCGGAACCGCGACGGATAGCCCGTCTGATGCGGCTCTGGCTTCTACAGCAGGGTCCGCGTCTCAGAGCGGACCCTGCCCGACGTCAGATGGTCTTGCGGGCAATCTTCTCGATGTCGGCTCGGTTGATGCCGAGATCGCTGAGCTGGCGTGCGTTGAGGCGGTTCAGTTCACGCACGGTCTCGGTGTACATGCGCCAGTTACGGAAAGCGCGGATCGGGTTCATGGTAGTCCTCCAAATGGGTTGTTCGTTTCGGTGATGCTCAAATAGTCATCATCGAGCGGGACTTGAACGGCTGATTTTGCATAGCAATGATGCAAATGCTGCATTGCACCATTAAGCCTCTGTTCATCTTGTAGGCAGCGAGACGCACGCCGGGGACGTGTTGAGATTCAGGAAGCGCAGGAAGGCGCCATTTGCAGGCCGGCATCAATCACCTGTATCTCGATGCGTCCTAGCCGACGTCGAGCACGATCTTGCCAATGTGCTCCCCGTCCTCCATGCGCTCATGCGCCCGCCAGGCCTCGGTGAGCGGGAAGATCATGTCCATGACGGGAGCGACCTTGCGGGTGCCGAGCAACGGCCACACCTGCGCCTCCAGCGCTGCCGCGATCGCCGCCTTGAATTCGACGGTGCGCGGCCGCAGCGTCGAACCCGTGTGGGTCAGCCGCTTGACCATGATCTTCGAGAAGTCGGCGCTCGCCACGGCGCCGGCCTGCACGGCAATCTGGACAATGCGACCCTCCCCGGCGGCGGCCTCGTAGTTGCGCGCCACATAGTCGCCGCCGACCATGTCGAGAATGACATTGGCGCCCTTGCCGCTCGTTGCCTCTTTCACCGCGGCGACAAAATCCTCCTCGCGATAGTTGATCGCCCGGTCAGCGCCAAGCTTCAGGCAGGCGTCGCATTTCTCCTTGCTGCCGGCGGTGGTGATGACATAGGCGCCGAAAGCCGAGGCAAGCTGGATCGCCGTGGTGCCGATGCCGGACGAGCCGCCATGGACGAGCAGCGTCTCTCCGCTCTTCAGGCCGCCGCGCTCGAACACATTGTGCCAGACGGTAAAATAGTTTTCCGGCACAGCCGCGGCTTCGGTGTGGGTAAAGCCGGCCGGCAGCGGCAGCACGCTGCCGGCGTGGACCTTGACATATTCGGCATAGCCGCCGCCGGGCGTCAGCGCACAGACGCGGTCGCCGACGCGCCAGCGCGATATGTCATCGCCAAGCGCGGCCACTTCACCGGAGGCCTCGAGGCCCGGCAGGTCGGATGCGCCGGGCGGCGGCGGATAAGCGCCCTTGCGCTGCTGGATGTCGGGCCGGTTGACGCCAGCGGCATGCACCTTGATCAGGATCTCGCCGGGGCCGGGCTGCGGCACGTCACGCGTTTCGGGTTTCAGCACCCGGGGCCCACCCGGCTCCGAGATCGCGATGGCCGTCATTCTTGCCGGAATTTTCTGTCCGCTCGCCATGAGATTTCCTCGCCGTTGTCCGATCGGCTGTTTGCATCGACGCCCCTGCCCTATGTATGCTGATTGCCAAATCAGGCAAATGGCCAATCTGGGAAGAGCGACGATGGCGATCTTCGACGACGAACCCAAGAAGAAAGCGCGCCCGCACGAGATCGGGCAGGACCTGTCGCTGCTTTCGGTCGGTGAGTTGACCGAGCGGATCGGCATCCTGCGCGATGAGATCACCCGCCTGGAGAACGAGCTCAGGGCCAAGGACAGCACCAAATCGGCCGCCGAGGCGCTGTTCCGCCGCGGATAGACACGGGCGCAAGACTCGCCGCCGAAAAGCCCGAATGCGACTGTCTTCAGACCCAGCGCCCCGCCAACCCGAGCCGGATCAAACAATGTTCGCAACCTACCGACCGATCCTCTCGCTGCTTCGCGGCACCGCCTTCCTGCTCGCGGCGTCTGGATTGCACGGGCTGCTGTTGCCCCTGCGCGGTCAGTTGGAAGGCTTCTCGACCGCATCGCTCGGCCTGATGGGCACGGCCTGGGCCGGCGGCTTCGTCACCGGCTGTTTCTTTGCACCGCGCATCGTGCGCCGCGCCGGGCATGTGCGTGCCTTCGGCGCCTTTGCCGCGTCGGGCGCCATCGTGGCGCTGCTCACCGGGCTGATCATCGACGAGTATGTCTGGATCCTGCTGCGCGCCTTCACCGGCTTCACCATGGCCGGCGCCTTCATGGTCATCGAAAGCTGGCTGAACGAGAAGGCCACCAACGAGAACCGCGGCACCGTCTTTGGCCTCTACATGATGGTCACCTATGCCTCGATCATGGGCGGACAGATGATCGTCGCCGGCGGCGATGTGAAGTCGGCATCGCTGTTCATGATCACCGGCATCCTGTTTTGCCTGTCGCTCATTCCGACCGCGGTCTCGACCGCTTCACACCCCAAGCCGCTGCAGGATGTCTCGCTCGACGTCAAAGGCCTTTATGCCAATTCGCCGGTGTCGGCTGTCGCTTGCCTGTTGATCGGCATCGCCAACGGCGCCTGGGGCACGCTTGGCGCGGTCTATGGCGCCCGCATCGGCATCTCCACGGCCGAGATCGCGCTGATGATGAGCCTGGTGGTGGTTGCCGGTGCAGCCATGCAGCTTCCTGCCGGGCGTCTCTCGGACAAGACTGACCGGCGCTTCGTTCTGGCGGGTGCTGCCTTCGGCGCGGCTCTGTTCGCCATTGCGATCTTCCTGTTCGAGCCACGCTCCAGTGTCTTCGTCATCGTCTGCACTGCCGCCTATGGTGCCTTCGCCTATACGCTCTATTCGATCGCTGTGGCGCATGCCAACGACCACGCCCGCTCCGAGGATTTCGTCAAGGTGTCGGGTGGCCTGTTGCTGCTTTACGGCTTCGGCACGATGATCGGACCTCTGCTGGCAGCCGCCCTGATGGGCTGGATGCGCCCCGAGGGCCTGTTCCTGGCGACTGCCTTCGCGCATCTTTGCCTGGCGGGCTATACACTGCTGCGCATCAGCCGCCGTGCTCCGGTACCGATCGGCGACCGTGACGCCTTCAAGACGCAGCCGGCCGACCGTTCGGTGACGCCGGAAGCATTGCGACTTGATCCCAGAAGAAAAGCAGAAGCAGACGGTTGAGATTCGAAAGGCTTTGCCTCACAAATACAGCATGATCTTTTCCGACGCCTTCATGGCGATTGCCGATCCCAACCGGCGCCATCTTCTGGAAGAACTTCGCCGCGGCCCGAAAACCGTCAACGAATTGGCCGCGGGTTTGCCCGTATCGCGCCCAGCCGTTTCGCAACATTTGAAAGTGCTGCTCGATGCCGGGCTGGTCAACGCCAAGGCCGAAGGCACCAGGCGCGTCTACACGGTGAGCATTGCCGGCTTTCTCAAACTCAACATCTGGCTCGATCAGTTCTGGGAAGCCTGACCCGTTGGGCCAGGACAACACCTGGGGCGCAGATCAGCCCTCCTTCCGCAAGAATGCGCCGAGCGCGTCGAGCAGCTCGCCCGTTCCGTGTTCGCGTGTGGCTGAATTATCATGGCCGTCGAGAAAGGCGCCTTGCTCGGTCAGCACCAGCCGCGTGCCCGTGCCCTCGGCAAGAAGTTCGACAGTTGCCAGCGAAACCGAAATGCGGGTTTCGCCAAACAGCATGTCGTAGCTGTAGACGATGCGCTGATCCGGCACGATGTCCTGGTAGGTGGCAGTGTAGACGTAGATCGGCCCGTCCTTGGGTCCGCCAGCATTGACCTCCTTGCCGCCGACACGAAAGTCCATGTCGTACCGGCCGGGTATCGGATTGTCGGGGTCCGCGAACCAGCGCCGCTTTGCCGCCGGATTGCTCAACGCGAAATAGACTTTTGCGGGCGACGCAGGGTAGCTGCGTTCAATGACGAAAGTGGAATGGACGACGGAACGTTTTGTCATGATGGGCTCCTCAGTTTCCTTCGGTGTCATCGCCGGTCTCGGCCAGAAAATCGCCGAGCCGATCCAGCCGGCGCTCCCAGGCGAGACGCCGCTCATTGATCCAGTGTTCGGCCGCTCTCAGTGCCTTGGGTTCGATCTGGCAGGTGCGTACCCGGCCGAGCTTCTGTGTGCGCACGAGGCCACTGGCCTCCAGCAGGTTCAGATGCTGAACGACGGCCGACAGCGACATCGCCAGCGGCTCGGCCAGCTGGCTGACCGAAGCGGGGCCGCGCGACAGCCGGTCGACCATCTGTCGCCGCGCCGGATCGGCGAGCGCCTGGAACATCAGATCGATCTGGGCAGGATCGTGCAGCATCGCGATCAGCCGTTGTTGTAGGGGAAGAACTTGAAGTAGGGTTGCGCTTCCTCGATCACGCGGGCGAAAGCAGGGCGCTGCACCAGGCGGTCATGGTATCGCTTTACGGCAGCATACTCGTTGCTGAACGGCTCGACCTTGTTGGCGTAGAACAGCGCGGGAGACGCCGCGCAATCGGCCATGGTGAACGCGTCACCCATCGCCCAGGTCTTTGTCCGCATGTCCTGTTCGATGATGGCGTAGGAATTGCGCAGCTGGGCGCGGGCCTGCTCGACGCCGAACGGATCGGTCTTGTCCTGCGGCCGCAACCGGTCGCCGACGATCTTCTGCATCGGCTCCTGCACATAGAAATCATAGAAACGATCAGCCTGCCGGACTGCCAGCGCGAGGTCGACGTCGGCGGGAACGAGGTCGACCAGCCCCGGATGGTGCGCGGCGAGGTATTCGACGACGATGGTCGATTCCAGCACCGTGCGGTCGCGCGCATGGTCGCGCAAAGCCGGCATCTTGCCGGTCGGCGAAATCTTCAGGAAGGCCGCCCGCGACTCGGGATCGCCGAGATCGACGATGACAGGCGTGAACGGTATGCCGTTCTCATACAGCGCGATCAACGGCTTCCAGCAGAAGGAGGCCAGCGGATGGAAATGAAGCGTCAGGGACATTTCTTGCTCGTCTGTTTCGGGATGCGTCGGTGGCCGGTGCCGTACTGATTGCCAGGATTAATCACTGAAGCATTTACTTAACTATTGCCACAGACCTTGCTCGTCAAGACCCGCGCGGGGCGCGCCTCAACCGGCTTGGGTGTGGCCGACGATGGCGGAAGATATCATCGTCCAGTCGTCCGGATGCAGCTCGTGGCCGCCGCCTGCGATCCGAAGAATTTTCGCACCGGCGACAGCCTCGGCCAGCGCCTCGCCGTGCTCGACCGGAAAGATCGGGTCCGCCATGCCATGGATGACCAGCAGTGGCGCCGTCATCTCGCGCAGCCGACCCTTCCACGCATCGCCACCCCTAAGCATGAAGTGATTGGTCGCGCTCAGCAGGCCACCGGAGCGGTCGTAATCCTGCTCGACAAAAGCTCGCATCCGAGCCTCATCGAATGGGTGCGCGGTGCTGGCGATCGCCTGCGCGTCCTTGACCACGAAATCGATCACCTGGCCACGATCCGACCAATCGACTTTCGCGCCCTCAGCCGAATGCTTGATATAGGCATCGCTCGTCTGCGGCAGATGCGAGGTGTCGATCCCCACGGGTGAGCTGCTGATGACGGTCAGCGAAGCGACGCGGGACGGGTGTTTCAGCGCCACAAGCTGCGCGATCATGCCGCCCATCGACATGCCGACGACATGCGCCTTGCCGACGCCGTGGTCGTCGAGCACACGCATCGCATCGTCGGCCATGTCGTCGAATGTGTAGGGCGGCTCGCCCGGCGGATATTTGGTCGAGCGGCCGGTGTCGCGATTGTCGTAGCGGATGACAAACAGGCCGGCATCGGCCAGTTTCCGGCACAGCGCCTCCGGCCACCAGAGCATCGAAGCCATCGCTCCCATGATCAGCAACAGCGGCGGGTTTGCCCGATCGCCAAAGGCTTCGGATATGATCTGGGGACGTTCGATCGTCGTCATGGCGCAGTCTCCCGTTTTGCAAAACTGATTGCATTTTGCAATCGGTTGCACAATAGTAAAACTGATAAGATAATGCAACCGGTTTTTGGAGAAAATCTCATGAGCATGGATCGCCGGTCCGGATGCCCGATCAACCTGTCGCTCGAAGTTTTCGGCGACCGCTGGAGCCTGATCATCCTCCGCGACATGATCTTCGGTGGCAGGCGGCACTTTCGCGAACTGCTCAATGGATCGATGGAAGGCATTGCCTCCAACATCCTTGCCGACCGGTTGAAGCGGCTGATGGGGCTGGGCATGCTGACCAAGGCAGACGACCCCAGCCACAAGCAGAAGGCGATCTACAGCCTGACCGAGATGGCGATCACACTGGTGCCGATCCTGGCCCATCTCGGCGCCTGGGGCCGTGTCTGGCTGCCGGTCAGCGAGGAACTCTCGATCCGCGCCGAGCTTCTGGAGAAAGGCGGGCCGCCAATGTGGGACAAGTTCATGGACGAGTTGCGCCACGAGCATCTCGGCAGGCCGCTCGATACGGCGACTGGTCCTTCTATCCGCGCGACTTTGCAGGCCGCCTACGAGGCCGTGGTCGCCAGCAAGTCCCTCGCCGCCAGCCCGGCCGCTTGACCAACTTATTTTCCCGTTTGGGGGCCGGCTCTGCTAGAACAGGCGGAAAATCACAATTCACGGGATTGGATAAGGTCTTGGTTGAGAACTCTCGGGATGCCGCCCGCGCGCGTGCTGACCTGCGTTTCAAGAAGCAGGAAGAGGCGGCAACGGTTCGCCAGAAGGCGATGGCCGAATACGTCGCCGAGAGCGACGCCCGCCAGGCCAAAACCAACAAGTTGCGGGCGCTGCGTCTCGCCAAGGAAGCGGAAGACCTTGCCAACGCGCCGGCGGCACCCGCCAAGAAGCCGGCCCGCACCAAGAAGAAATAGCCCTCCTCCAGGCACGTCTGGAGCAATTCCAGGAAAAGTGTGAAACGGTTTTCCCGGGGAAAGCGCGCAGCGCTTTCCCTGGGGAATTGCGTCAAACAAAGAGAGGGGAGCCATAGCGATGGCGCCATGTCCGGATGGTGTCGGTGAACGCCGCTTTCCATTCCGCCTCTTCATGCGAAGCTATTTCAACCGAAACCGGGATTTTGCCGTGCCCGTCGACGGTCGATGATCGACGCGTTTCAACCAGGAGACTGCCATGACCGCACTGTCGCTCGAAAAAGCCGTTGAGATCATCGATGCTGCCTTTGCCAGGGGTGCCGATCTCAAGCTCAAGCCGCTCGGCGTCTCGGTGCTCGACGCCGGCGGACATCTGGTCGCCTTCCAGCGCCAGGATGGCGCCTCGTTCCTGCGTCCGCAAATGTCGGCCGGCAAGGCCTATGGCGCGCTGGCCATCGGCATGGGCTCGCGCCGGGTCGAGGCCTTCGCCAAGGAGCGCCCGCACCTCGTTGCTGGCATCTCGGACGTGTCTGGCGGTCGCGTGTTGCCGGTCGTCGGCGGGGTGTTGATCCGCGACAAGGCCGGCGCCATCATTGGCGCCGTCGGCATTTCCGGTGATACCTCGGACAATGACGAAGCCGCCGCCATCGCCGGCATCGAGGCCGCCGGCTTCACCGCCGATCCAGGCTGAGGCCTTGGCCCTAGTTTAGATTTATGTCACGACTGGCCGACCGCATCGACACCGCGAATCCGGCCAGCACGTCGAACAGCGCGATGACCATCAGCGTGAAGAACACGGAATGTGCCGCACCCTTCACCAGCAGGAACTCGACCAGGAACGCGACGAAGACCAGCGTCGACAGAAGATGGTCCATGATCGAGGCATTGGTCGTTCGCACCGACTTCGCCATTTCGAGGAAAAGGAAGATAAGCCCGAGCAGCACCATCAGGTCGCCCAGCGTCATCGAGAACACGCCGCCCGACATCATGCTGAACGAGAAGATTTCGTTCGCCCACGGGTCGTCCCCGCCGCCGAATATTCCGAGCAGGCCGAGATTGTAGAGCACGAAAGGCACGATCAAAAGCGGGACGGCACCGAACATCTGGCGTCTCCATATGGGGGCAATCCTTTGTAGAATGCGCCACGGGCACGCCGTCAAGATTTTTCGTGAGGAGCCACGAACACGGTGAAAGACCGGATGCAACAACCGTGTCAGCCGAGCGCTCGGCTGACACGGAGCAATTCCAGAGAAATGTGAAACGGCTTTCCGTCCGGAATTGCATCAAACGACGAGATAGCGGGCTCAGCGCTTGAATTGACCGGCGCGCACGGCCGCACCAATGACGTTGAGGATGATGTGGCCGGCGGTCATCGAGGTGATCTCGTTGATGTCGCGGGCGGGCGCGATCTCGACGATGTCCATGCCAACGACACGGCCCTTGGCGAACAGGCCCTTGATCAGTTCGATCGTCTGGCGATAGCTGACACCGCACGGCTGCGGTCCCTCGACCGCCGGCATCACGGCCGGATCAAGACCATCGGCGTCGATGGTCAGGTAGTAGCGTCCGCCATCCGGGATGCGCTTGAGCAGCGCGGCGGTGCCGATATCCTGCCATTCGTTGGTGGTGATGATGTTGGCGCCATAAGCCCGCGCCGCCTGGACCTCTTCCGTGCGGGCACTGCCCTGGCCGCGAATGCCGACCTGGAAAATGTCCTTGATATGCGCCATTTCGGAAGCCCGGCGGATGGTGCTGGAATACCCCTCCTTGACCCCGTTCACATTGTCGCGCCAGTCGAGATGGGCGTCGAGCTGCACCAGCGTGATCGGGCCCTCGCCATCGAGCGCCCGAAAGATCGGGATCGGAATGCCGTGATCGCCGCCGATGGTGATCGGCAAGGCGCCGGCGGCGCGGATCTTGCGGATCGCTGCCTCGGCCCGCTTGTAGTGCCCGACATGATCGGCGGCATCGCCGGGCACGTCGCCGACATCGACAACCCTGATATCCCTGCCATCGAAGACCGGCCCGCCAATATCGAAATCATAGCGGTCGAGTGCCTGGCTGATGCGCTGCGAGGCACGCCGCACCGCGGTCGGCGCATTGGTCTGGTCGTTGATCAGCTCGTCGATCGTGTAGGGATCGCCGTAGGGCATGCCGATGATGGCGACGTCGGCCTTCAGCGTGTCGAGGTCCTCGACCAGCGGAAAGTTCATGAATGTCTGGAAGACATCGCGCGGCGCGGTGGTGAGTTTGGACATGGGGTCTCCTCTGTGTTGAAAGGCTTTTGGATTAGGCGCCACGGCGGGCTGCGAGATGCGGCTGCAGCCTGTGCTCCAGGCTGCGCGAGATCGCTGCCACGAGGGCGGTCAGCCCCCAGTACAGCAATGCGATGGCGGTGAAGATCTCCACCGGCGAGAAGGTGCGGCCGATGATGTTCTGGGCCATGTAGGTGAGTTCGGGAACGGTGATCGCAGACAGGATCGCCGATTCCTTGATCAGCGTGATGGTCAGGTTGGTGGCCGCCGGCAGGATGTAGCCGACCACTTGCGGCACCAGGATCTTGCGGAAGATGGTGAGGTAGCGCAGCCCCAGCGCATAGCCTGCCTCGACCTGCCCACTTGAGATGGACTGGATCGCCCCTCTGATGATCTCGGCGGAATAGGCGCTCGCATAGGCCGACAGCGCGCCGATTGAAACCACCACCGGCGACAGCCTGATGCCGAACATCGGCAAGGCGTAGAACAGCAGGAAGATCTGGATCAGGAACGGGATGTTGCGGAAGATTTCGACATAGGCCGAGACGATCGCAGCAGGCAGCCGCCCGCCCCGCAGCCTGACCAGTGCCAGCACGATGCCGAGCGCGAAGCCGAGCGGCAGCGCCACACCGCACATCAGCACCGTGTTGCCGAACCCTTTGGCGAGTATCTGCCAATTGTCTGCTATGACGGAAAAGTCGAAGCTCATGCGCGAGCGCCCTCCGCCTTGCGTTCCAGATGCCTGGTCAGCAGGCTGCAGGAGAACAGCACGATGAAATACAGCACCGCCGCGATGCAGAAGGCCTCTACCGGCCGGTAGGTGACATTCATGATGTTCTGCGCGGTGCGCGTCAGCTCGACCACGGCGATCACCGACAGGATGGATGACGCCTTCACCAGCATGGTGAACTCGTTGACCATCGGCGGGATGATGGCGCGGAACAGCTGCGGCATGATGATCTTGAACCAGGTCACCGGCGGTTTCAGGCCAAGCGCCCTGGCCGCCTCATATTGGCCGGTGGGAATGCGCGTCAGCCCGGCGCGCAGGATCTCGGCGACGAAGGCAGCACTGTTGAAGCTGAGCGCCAGCACGCCGGCCAGCAGCGGCGGCAGGTCGATGCCGACCAGGCCCGGCAGCACATAGTAGACCACGAATATCTGCACGATCAGCGGCGTGCCGCGAATGAAGCTGGTGTAAAGCGCGCCGATCCAGCGGACCACGCGCCAGCGCGACCTGCCGCATGCGAGCAGGCCGAAGCCGATCAGAGTGCCGGCCAGGAACCCCAGCGCCGAGACGCCGAGCGTGATGCCGGCGCCGGTCAGGAATTGCGGCAGGAAGGTCAGTGTTCTTGAAAAATGGAACATTTTTCAGCTCCAACAAGCGAAGCACTGTCTGGCGGCGGCGCAAGTGATTGTCGCGACGGCAACCATCGCTCGCGCCGCGCCAAACATGGTCAAGGGTCGACCGGCTCAGAGCGCGCCTGCCGGCAAATAACCTTCGGCGGGCGTCTTCATCTCGAAGCCGAACCATTTGAGCTGAAGCTCCTTCAGCTTGCCGCTGTCCTTCAGTTCACCGATCTTGGTGTTGATGAATTCGCGCAAATCCTTGTCCTCCGGCCGCACGACCCAGGACAGATAGGAGAACTCGCCGATCGATCCGACGACCTTGTAGGTGTCGGGAACATTCTTCATCAGCACGGCCGCCGAGGGCGAGGCTATGACGATGGCATCGACCTGGCCGGAGGCCAGAGCAACGTGGGTCTCGGGAAAGGAGGTGAACAGCTTCAGTTCGCCGACGCCCTTGCCGCCCTTGTCCTTGAGCTCCTTGTCATAGGCCTCGATGATCGGCTGCACGGATGAGGCGAGCTGTGTCGCCACCACCATGCCGTTGATGTCTTCCGGCTTCTTGATGCGCTCCTCGTCGGCGCGCACGACGATGACGTTCTCGAACGAACCCGTCGGCCGCGTATAGGCGTATTTCGCCGCCCGCTCGGCATTGATACCGGTCGAGGTCGCCATCAGATCGAACTTCTTGGCCAGCAGACCCGGCAGCAGCCCCTGGAAAGGCAGGTTCAGCTGGTCCAGTTTCACGCCGAGCTGGCTGACGACATAGTCGAGAATGTCCTTGTTGTAGCCGACGATCTGGCCGTCGCGCACGAATTCGAACGGTTCGAAGGCGGCCTCGGTGCCGACGACGATGGTGCCGCGCTGCTTGATCTGGCCGATCAGATCATCGGCATGGGAGGCTGCGGTGAATGACAGGAAAAGCGGCGCGGCGGCGAGCAGTGAGAGGACGCGGCGGCGCGATGCGGAAAAGAACTCAACCATTGTTACCCTCTTTTTCTTCGGTTTTGCTGCGCTGGTAGGCCCGGCCGCTGTGCTTGAACACGCGGCCGATCATGTAGCTCTCGGAATCCTTGATCCCGGGAACATTGGACAGTTCGCTGACCAGGAAGTCGTGCAGGCTGGTCGTTGATGGCAGAGTGAGCTGGATGATGATGTCGAACGGCCCGGTCATGGCATAGACGCTGTCGACGAACGAGTATTCCGACAGCTTCCTGGCGACGCTGATGATGTGCTCCCGGTCGACGTCGAGCCCGACGATGGCGGCGATGCCGACATCGCTGCGCAGGGGGCGCACGACAGCCTGGATGCAGATATCCGGATCCTCGAGCACCCGGGCCATTTTCCGCCGCACGGTCGCTTCCGTGACGCCGATGCGCTTGGCGATGTCGACGCTAGACATCCGCCCATCGACCTTGAGCTGGGAGAGCACCGCCTGTTCGGTGTCATCGAGATCACTCGTGCTGACGAAATCCCACATCAAATTCCCAATTCTTGCTGCTTTACGACTATAAAATGGAAATTTGCATAAGAAATCGTCACATGCAATCCCATGTACGCCGAAAAACATCGAGAGTTGCCGCTCTGGCAGAGGGCTTCTTCGGTGGCAGTTGGTTTTGGGAGAGGCCGCCTCGACGGGCCATCGGGCAGCAATGACCGCGCTTTCGCCAGTTATCCGTCCGGATACGGCTGGCGGACACCCGGGCTGAACAGCGCGAGGACAGGTCAGGGATCAAGGCCTGGAGGGTTGCCGCCACCGCGTCGCGATGCGGCCGGGCGGGTCGCCAAACGCAAAAAGACCGGCCACTGGCCGGTCTTTCGGTAACTCAAGACTTCAAAAAAGCTGGTCTCAGCTTTCCTTGGGCGTCAACACCTGACGACCGCGATACATGCCGGTCTTCAGGTCGATGTGGTGCGGACGGCGCATTTCGCCAGAATTCTTGTCCTCGACATAGGTCGGGGCCTTGAGGGCGTCGGCCGAGCGGCGCATGCCGCGCTTGGACGGAGAGGTTTTTCGTTTCGGAACGGCCATGGATATGCTCCATTACATGGTCAAAAAGCCCCGCCCGCCCTCGTGAAAGGGCCGTGTCGGGGCCGGAATCTGAGAAAGTCGGGTGCCTATACACGCCCTGCACCGTTTTGGCCAGCACTGCCGCGAATTTTTTTGAGCTGGCTACTGGAGACAGCCGACATAGGCGCCGGAGCGGCCGGCGCGCCGCTCGATCAGATTGGCGAGCCGTCTCAGGCCCGGCCCGGGCTTCGCCGGATTGCGGGCGATCGGATTTGGCAAGGAGACGGCCAGAAGTGCGGCCTGCCGCCGCGACAGCTGTTTTGCCGAAATGCCGAAATGGTGCTGTGCCGCGGCCTCGATGCCATAGATGCCCGGTCCCCACTCGGCGATGTTGAGGTAGATTTCCATGATGCGCCGTTTCGACATCACCGCGTCGAAATAGACGGCCAGCGGAAGTTCGACGACCTTGCGCACCGAACCCAGCGGCCGTGACCAGAGAAACAGGTTCTTGACCGTCTGCATGGTGATGGTCGAGGCGCCGCGTGTCGCCTCGCCGGCCAGCGCATCGTCGACGACGCCCCTCAGCTCGCCGAGATCGACGCCGCGGTGGAAGCAGAACTGCCCGTCTTCCGACATGATCACGGAATTGGCCAGCACCGGCGCCACATCGTCGATCGACACCCAGCGGCGGTCGTAGCCGGAAAACGTCGAAAGGTCCTTCAGCATCAGCGTCGACACCGGATGCACGAAGGACGGCAGATAGAGCAGCGTCAGCACCGTTGGTATCAGCGCCAGCACCGCGGCCACGACGATGCCGCGCCGGACCCAGCGCTTGAGACTGCGGCGGTTCACGCCCCGCGATCTCGTCGCCATGTCCAGCTTTTCGATTTCATGATCGACGATCGGTTCCGCCAAGCCGCCCAACCCGTGCTTCTCCCTGCTCCGGCATAATGGCGCTTGGCTTCTTGCGCAACGTCTGAGTGTCGGCTACCGGTCCCGGCCATGACGAATGACGACGAAATGGCCTTCGAAATGGCGCTCATTGGACGTGCAGCAGCCGTCGAGGTGCTGCTGCGGCGGCTGCTCGACGACCGCGCGCTTTCGGGCGAGATAGCGCGCCCCGACCGCCTGATGGCGGCCATGCGCCACGGCGTGCTGAACGGCGGCAAGCGCCTGCGCCCCTTCCTGGTCATGGAAAGTGCGGCCCTTTTTTCCGCCGACGGCGAGGCGGCACTCCGCATCGCGGCCGCTCTCGAGTGCGTGCATTGCTATTCACTGATCCATGATGATCTGCCCGCCATGGACGATGACGACCTGCGTCGTGGCCAGCCCACCGTCCATAAGGCCTTCGACGAAGCGACCGCCATCCTGGCCGGCGACGCCTTGCTGACGCTTGCCTTCGACATCATTGCCGACGAGGCGACCATGCTGCCGGCGGAGCGGCGGGCCGCCTTGGTGCTGGCGCTGGCTCGCGCGGCTGGGGCTGGCGGCATGGTCGGTGGCCAGAAGCTCGACCTTGAGGCCGAACAGGCGCCGCCGGACGAGGCCGGCATCATCCGGCTGCAGGCGATGAAGACCGGAGCGCTGATCCGCTTCGCCTGCGAGGCGGGCGCGCTGATCGCCGGCGCTCCTGCCGAGGACCGTGAGCGGCTGGCCGAATTCGGCTCGGCGATCGGCCTTGCCTTCCAGCTTGCCGACGATTTGCTCGACCTGACCGCGGATGCCAGCCAGATGGGCAAGGCAACCGGCAAGGATGCCGCTGCCGGCAAGGCGACGCTGGTGGCGCTGCATGGCGCGAACTGGGCACGCAGCCAGCTTCATGGACTTGTCGAACAGGCGCATGAATTGCTCGCGCCCTATGGCGAGCGTGCCTTGCTGCTAAAGGAAGCGGCGATATTCGTGGCGGCGCGGACCAGCTGACGTCAGGCCAACCAGGACATCGGCCGATCGGATTGCGAAATTCGTCTGCTTTGCGCCATGAACGGACGCAGGCGCCCCCAATGCATGGACGCGAACTGACCCAAACAAGCCTTTGCCACGCCGATTTGGCGCTCGTAAGCGGACCTTCGCCGGAAACCGGCATCGCTGACCAAAAGACGACCTCTGGTGCTCAATGAGGGCCAACGGGCCGGCTTGGTCCGCCGGCCATTGGTTACGAACGGCTCAAGCCGCCTTGATCTTCATCTCTTCTTCGCCGCGCACCATTTTGGTCACGGCGGCGAAGTCGAGCTTGCCGGAGCCGAGGACCGGCACTTTCGCAACCACGCGCACTTCGGCCGGCACCATCAGGTCCATGGCGCCGTTGGCCTTGGCGAAGGTCAGGAACTCGGCGCGGGTGGCGCCGGCCGCCTCGGTGATGAGGATCAGCTTTTCGCCCTTGCGGGCATCCGGCACGGTGGCGACGGCCGACAGCAAGCCTTTCCACAATTCGCCCGCGAGCGCCTCGACCGCAGCCAGCGAGATCATCTCGCCGCCGATCTTGGCGAAGCGCTTGGCACGGCCACGGATGGTGATGAAGCCGGCCTCATCGACGGCGACGACGTCGCCGGTGTCATGCCAGCCATCTGCCAGCGGTTCGAGCACGCCCGGCTTCTCGGCCCTGAGATAGCCCGCCATGACATTGGGGCCGCGCACGAAAAGCCGTCCACCGTCATCGACGCCGGGTACCGCATCTAGGCGATACTCCATGCCCGGCATGATTTTGCCGACGCTGCCGGAGCGGTTGTACATCGGCGTGTTGATGGAAATCACCGGCGCGGTTTCGGTCACGCCGTAGCCCTCGAGGATGCGCAGGCCGAACTTCTCCATATAGGTCATGCGCGTCGCCGCCTTGACCGGTTCGGCGCCAGCAAAGCAATAGCGCACCGAGCGGAAATCGTAAGGGTGTGCCGTGCGGGCATAGCCTGCGAGGAACGTATCGGTCCCGAAGATGATCGTCGCGTTCGATGCGTAAACCAGTTCCGGCACGATTCGGTAGTGCAGCGGCGAGGGGTAGAAGTAGACCGGCACGCCAGAGATCAACGGCAGCACCGTGCCCGCCGTCATGCCGAAGGAATGGAAGATCGGCAGCACGTTGAAGACCTTGTCGCCCGAATGGAAGTCGATGCGCGATGCGGCCTGGGCGGCATTGGCGAGGATGTTGCGATGGGTGAGCACCACGCCCTTGGGCGTGCCCTCGGAACCGGACGTGAACAGGATCACTGCCGGATCGTCGGGCTTGCGGGCGACCCGCGGCGCGCTTTTGCGCAAGAGGCCGAGCAGCTTGTCCTTGAGGCCGATGGTAGCCCGCAGGTCATCGAGCCAGACGATGCTCACCGAGCGGCCGAGCTCTTCGACGACGGCGCCGAGCTTGGCCTGTTCGATGAAGGCGCGCGACGTGAGCACGGTCCGCACCTCGGCGGCCTTGCAGGCGGACAGGATGTTGGCAGCACCGGCGGTGAAGTTCATCATCGCCGGAACCTTGCCGGCCGACATGACGCCGAGCAGCGTCGCGCAGGAGCCGTTGGCGTTGGGCAGCATGATGCCCAGAGTCTGCTGGCCGGCATACAGGTTCTCGAATTTCTCGCCCAGCACTGCGGCACCCGTCAGCAGCTTGCCGTAGCTCAGCGAACCGGTGACCGGGTCCTGAACGGCGAGTTGCTTCATGCCGCGCTCGCTCGCCGTCTGGATGATCTTTTCCAGGACAGTCGTGTCGATGTCCTGTGTGCGGAAGACGAGGTCCGACATCACCTGGTAGAGGGCGGCACCCGCCGCAGCGCGACGCTTGCGGCCCTTAAGCTCCTGCTGCACTTCGAGCTTGACCGGTTCCAGGATGGTCACCTTGACCTTCGGGAACAGGCGGCGGCGCACATGCTGCGAGGTGAGCCGCGAAAAGTAGCTCTTCTCCAGCCCGTCGATGCGCACCGGCACGACCATTGAGCCGGTCTTGTCGGCCACCATGGCGGCGCCGTCATAGACCTTCATCAGGCCACCGGTGACGGTGATGCGGCCTTCCGGGAAAATGACCAGCGGGTCGCCGCCCTGCACGATCTTGATCAGCGTGCGGGTCGACATCGGCTTGGATGGGTTCAGCGGCAGCGCGCGGGCGAGTTTCATGAACGGCTTCATCCACCAGGCCTGGGCAATGGTGTGGTCGATGGCAAAGACCGGCTCTTCATCGGTCAGCGTCAGGGCCAACGGACCATCGAGGAAGCTGACATGGTTGAGCGCCAGTATGGGTGCCGGGCCGGCGGCCTTGAGATTTTCCATGCCCTCGACTTCGAGGCGGTGGAACGCACGAAACAGGATGGAGACAAAATCGCGGAACGCGTTGGTCGGCAGGTATTTCAGCATCAGCCAGGCAGCGACGGCGTTGAGCGCGGCGAGGCCGAACAGGATGGCTCCGGTGGAGACGCCGGCTGCCTGGATCGCGGCGACGAGTATGCCGCCGACCGTCATGAAGCCTGCATTGACGATGCTCACGGCCGCGACGACGCGAGCGCGGCGCGCTTCAGGTGACCAGGCTTGCACGGCGGCAAAGGTCGGCACCACAAGGAAGGCACTGGCGATCGCCATGCCGGCAAGGTCGATCGCAACATGGATCGTGTTTGGCCCGGCGAAGAACAGGGCAAGGGTTTCTGCCCTGGGCGATGGCTGCATGCTCCAGATGGTCCAGGCCAGGTCCAGGCCGAACAGCGCAAGCAGCGCCGTGCCGACGGGTGCAGGCAAGAGCACGATACGGCCCTGCGACATCCACGCGGCAATGGCGGAGCCAATGGCGATCGATACGGCGAACACTGCGAGATAGACGGTGACCGCCATCTCGTTGCCGCCGAGCGAATCCTTGACCAGGGTCGGCAGGATCGAAAGGACGATGGCGCCGATCAGCCAGAACCACGACGTCATCAGTCCGGCGCGCCAGATTCTTTTGTCGCCACGCAATCCGTCGACCTGACGCCAGGTCGAGCGAAAGATATTTTTGTCGATGACGAGGTCGGGGGCCGCAGAACCGGTGGACGGGATGTAGCGGCTGACAAACCAGCAACTGACCGCGAGGATCATCATGATCGGCCCGAAGACCGAGACGCCTATGCCATCGGCCGAGACGATGCCGCCGGCGATGGTGCCGCCGAGGATGGCGGCGAAGGTCGCCGACTCGATCCAGGCATTGGCACCGGGCAATTCCTTGCGCTCCAGATGATCCGGCAGGATGCCGTACTTGATCGGTCCGAACAGCGCCGAGATGATGCCGAACATCAGCAACGCCACCATCAGCACCGGGATCGACGACAGCGCGATGCCGACGACCGCGACGCCAGCAGCGGCGATCTCGATGAATTTCAGCCGCCGGGCGATGAGGGCCTTGTCGAAGCGGTCGGCGATCTCGCCACCAAGGGCGGACAAGAGCAGGAAGGGAGCCATGAACACGGCACCCGCCAGGGTGACCAGTGACGCCGCCTTGTCCGCCGCCAGCGTGAACAGAATAAGGAACACCAGCGTGTTCTTGAGGAAATTGTCGTTGAAGGCGGACAGGAATTGCGTCCAGAAGAGAGGCGCAAAGCGCCGTGACGTCATCAGATGGCTGTTCGCATGATTGTTCGAGGCGATGTCCATAGCGGCGACTTCCATTGGGCAAGACCGTTGCAATCCTGATCGGATCGATCGGCGGTCTTGCGTGATTTGAGCCTTGTTGTAGCGGGAACCCGATTACACTTCGTTACTGCGGCTGACGTCCATCAGCAGCTTCTCGTTCTGGCAACTTCCTGTCGGTTGATGGAGCGGCTTGCTTCTCCGCGTCACACGGCGCCTTGGTGAGATCGAGGTATGCACGAGCAATAGTCGCGGCCATCGCATAGAGCCCCTTGGCGGCCAATCATGCCTCCATGAAGGTGATGCCGTCCACGCTCATCGAGGCGGCAATGGCGAAACCGGCCATGGCGAACGTTTTCCAGGCACTTGAGTTTTCTTGGGCGCATAGTTGTTGGTGGTCATTCGATATGATCTTTTCGTTTCAGGGTTAAGTCGGGTCGGTGTGGGTCTGTTTCAGGCCGGATACAATCAAGCCGGCTTGCCAATCGTTTTCGCCAGCCGTTTCGAGCACGGCGTCGGCGCATGGTTCGAGTCCACACACGAACGAAATTTTAATGTAAATGAAGCGTAATCCCGACCATTAAAATGGTGCGTATGTGTTGGGGTTGCGCATGCCGGAATATTCGTCTTTCATCCGGTCGGTCCGGATCCGCTATATTTCAGGGTTGCTGATTTTCGCGCTGGCTTCAGCGGCGATCATGATAGCGCTCGATCGTGTCAATTCCTTTCGACATGACATCGATACGCTGAGCAGCAACCTCGTCGTCTTTACCCGTGACCTGCGCAACGCGACCAGCTTTGCCGAGACGACCGGCACAGCCTGGCGGGCGGAGACGCGCGATGCCCTCACCTCATCGGCGCGCGGCCATTCGGAGCGCCTGACCGGCGAGATCGAGACGCTGACCGAGCAGCTTGCCGCGATAAGGTCACGCCTTTCGGGCAAGACCATCAACGAGCTCGAATCCGCTTCCGTCAACGGCGACCTGTTCTGGTCGCCGCGCGACATGGTGCGCAACTTCAACCTGATGTCGATGGCGCAGAAGGTCGACGAATGGAGCTATCGCGAAATCCGCAACCAGAATGACCTGTTTGCCCAGCCCATGCTGGTCCGCGTCCGCACCGCCATGGACGATGAGCGCCATCTGGCCGATGCCTCCAGCGACAGGCTGCTGCTGTGGGCAAGCGGCATCCTGTTCGCCGCCCTTGCCATCGTCGCCTTCTGGATCTTCCGCCCGATGGAAGTGGCCATCCGCCGCGCCTTTGCCGAATCCGCCGAATCCCTATTCAAGGCCGAGGCCGCCGACCGCGCCAAGTCGGAATTCCTGGCCAATATGAGCCACGAAATCCGCACGCCGATGAACGGCGTGCTGGGCATGGCCGAACTGTTGGCCAAGACCGACCTGACGGCGCGCCAGAAGACCTTCACCGACGTCATCGTCAAATCCGGCAACGCGCTGCTCACCATCATCAACGACATCCTCGATTTCTCGAAGATCAATGCCGGCCAGCTCACCCTCGATCCTGCCCCCTTCCGTCTTTCCGAGGCGGTCGAGGACGTGGCGACGCTGGTGTCGGCGCGCGTCGCCGAAAAGAATCTCGAACTGATCGTGCGGGTCGACCCGCGCCTGCCGGCCCATGTCGTCGGCGACGCCGGACGGTTCCGGCAGATCGTCACCAACCTGCTCGGCAACGCGGTGAAATTCACCGAAAAGGGTCATGTGCTGATCGATGTCGGCGGCGAGATCGTCAATGACGTGGTCCAGCTCAAGGTTCGCGTCGAGGACACCGGCATCGGCATACCGGCCGAGAAACTCCAGAACGTGTTCGAGAAATTCGCCCAGGTCGACGGTTCGTCGACCCGCCGCCACGAGGGCACCGGCCTCGGCCTCGCCATCGCCGCCCGCCTCGTCGACCTGATGGCCGGCAAGATCGGCGTCGAGAGCGAGATCGGCCGCGGCTCGGTGTTCTGGTTCGCGGTGCCGCTGCCCGCGCATCATGCCGCGGCGCGCGACGAAATCGTGCCGGTCGACGTCACAGGCGCGCGCGTGCTGGTCATCGACGACAATCCGGTCAACCGCGAAATCCTGCTCGAGCAGCTCAGAAGCTGGAGCTTCGACTGCGCCGCCGCCGAAAGCGGTGCCGTGGGCCTGGCTTTCCTCGATCGCGCCTTTCAGTTGGGAGCCGCCGTCGACTGCATCATTCTCGACTACCAGATGCCCGGCATGAACGGCGCCGACGTCGCCAGGGCCATTGCTTCCGACAGCCGGCTGGCTTCCATTCCGGTAGTGTTGCTGACCTCGGTCGACCAGGTCGATTTCGGCAAGATGATCATCGACTTCGGCATCGCCGCCCACCTGACCAAGCCGGCGCGCTCCGCAGTCCTGCTCGGCACCGTCATCTCGGTGGTCCAGAAAGCCCGCTCGCAGGTCGGCAAGGCGCAGTTCGTCCGCGAACCGATCGTGCAGGCTCCCCCGGTTGCGCCGCCCGCTTTCACCGTTATCCGTGGCCCGGCAAAGCCGGTCGCCACCGCGCCGGAATCGGCGGCCACGCCTAACGGCCCGATCGACATCCTCATTGCCGAGGACAATGATGTGAACCAGCTGGTGTTCGGCCAGATCCTCAACGGCCTTGGTCTAAGCTACCGCATTGCCGGCAACGGCCGCACGGCGGTCGAGATGTACCGGGCGCTGCGCCCCAAGCTGATCCTGATGGACGTCTCGATGCCGGAGATGAACGGCTACGAAGCGACCCGCGCCATCCGCGCCATCGAGACCTCGTCGGGCACCCACATCCCGATCATCGGCGTCACCGCGCATGCACTGAAGGGCGACCGCGACAAGTGCATCGAAGCCGGTATGGACGACTACCTGCCCAAGCCGGTCTCGCCCGACCGCCTCGGCACCAAGATCGGCACCTGGCTCAGCGAGACGGTGGTGGCGAAGACGGCTTAGCCGCCTCCATCGATGCATCAGACGGCTGCATCCAGATGATAGCGGCGCATCCAGTCAAGGCTCGTTTGGTCGGAGAGCTTTGCAACGCCGGGGCTTACATCCTCGGCATTCGGCGCTTGAACGCCCAGGGCTTCGCAGATGCCCTGCAATGCTGCAGCCGGATTGCTTGAAAGGCGCTCATAGCCAACCCGCAGCGGAATTATGCGTTGTTCTGCAAACCAAATGTTCCAGGCCGCGTCATAGGCCTCGAGCGCCGTGAGCTCACGTTTGATCCGCCCGAAATCATAGTGCGGCTCGTTTGCGGGTGCGACCCTTTCGATCTCGGTGCCATCAGGAGCGATATGCCAGAGACCTGTTTGCTCGGCTTTGACCAGGGAGACAGCCTGCGCAAGCTTGTTCTCACGCGAGAGATGTATGTAGAGAACATGGCCGAATGCTTTTTCGAAACGCGCTTCGTCTGACGGAAGCCGTGGGAAAATCTGACCGAGGATTGCTGACAGCTCATCCAGGTTTTCGCGCATCAAACGAAGCCCGAAAATGCCTGTTCCACCCTTGCCCGCGGTAATTGCCGCATCGAGATAGGCGACATTGAATTCGAGCTCGCTCATCGTGTCGCGATCGGGCAGGTTCCAGTCTTCGGCCCACTCCGAGACGTCCTGCCGCCGATAGAATGAGTGAGGATCGCCGGCCGTCTTGGTGGAAGCCAGAAGCTTGCACAGCAAGGTGCTTCCGGTTCTCGGCGTGCCACAGATAATGTATCCATCGAACATGTAACGCCCATGCCGCTCGTCGGAGGCAGCGCTGTCGCCCCAGCCAAATGATGGCCGCCGCTATAACTGAAATCTTTGCTGGATGCGACGGGCGCATTCGAGCGGCGTAAGCAGGCTGCTGTCGACTTCGAGGTCGCACGTTAGACTACCGGTTGCGCACCACCACGCACGCTCCGCCGACGCTCTGCAATTTCTGGCAGATGACATTGGCGGCGGCGCGGTCATCAACACCGATCCTGACCGCATAGATGCCGCGCCGGCCGATCGGCGTGCGCACCCGGCTGACCACCGGATCATGGCCGCTGAGCAGGACCGGAAACCGGCTTCTTACCCGCAGCCACTGGCCGATCGCGGCGCTGCGGCGGAAGTTGCCGGCCACCTGGATGCCCCACGGTTTAATATTGATCGAGGCCATCGCCACGGTCTGCGACATGATCACAGGCAGCCTGCGGCAAGCCACGGCAAAATCCACTTTTGCATCGAGCGGCTCGACCTTGCCGGCATAGGCCCGGTCAGTGAACATGTCGACCGGCTCGCCCATGATGTCGAAAACATAGCTCTCGGTCTCCATCGGCAGGAAACCGCCGGAACCAAGCCAGCGCGAGACCCGGCTTTCACCGGAATTGTAGGCGGCCGCCGCCAGGCCGAGATTGCCGTAGCTGGCTTTCATTTCGGCGAGATACTTCGCCGAGGCCGGAATCGCCTGGTTGATGTCGAACGAGTTGGCAAGGCCGCGCATCTTGGCAGTGCCTGGCATGAACTGCGCGATGCCTTCGGCGCCGACCGGACTGACGGCGTTAGGATCGAAACGGCTTTCCTTCCAGATCAGCCGGGCGAAAAAGTCCCGCGGCAGGCCGTTCTGATCGGCATGGGCCTGGATCAGGGTGCAGACCTTGTCGATGAGCCTCTGCTTGGCGGATTGCGGCGGATCGGCCTGAGTCTGCGTCGACCAGCCCGGTCCGCACAACAAAATCAGCGCCGCCCAGAGGAAACGCGGCATTTTGATCTACTCTGCCGCGGCTTTGCCGCGACCAAACCGTTGCTCGATATAGTCGGCGACCATTTTCTCGAAATCCGCAGCGATCGACGGCCCGCGCAGCGTCGCCGCCTTCTTGCCATCGACGAAGACAGGCGCCGTCGGCGTCTCGCCGGTACCGGGCAGCGAAATGCCGATGTCGGCATGCTTGGACTCGCCCGGGCCGTTGACGATGCAGCCCATCACCGCGACCTTGAGGTTCTCGACGCCGGGATATTTTTCCCGCCACACCGGCATGTTCTTCCTGAGATCGGCCTGGATGTTCTGGGCCAGTTCCTGGAACACGGTGGAAGTGGTGCGGCCGCAGCCGGGGCAAGCGGCGACGATCGGCACGAACTGCCTGAAACCCATGGTCTGCAGCAATTCCTGCGACACCTGCACTTCACGTGTGCGGTCGCCATTCGGCTCCGGCGTCAGCGAAATGCGGATGGTGTCCCCGATGCCTTGCTGCAGCAGAATGCCCATCGCGGCCGACGAAGCGACGATGCCTTTCGAACCCATGCCGGCCTCGGTCAAGCCAAGATGCAGCGCATGGTTGGAGCGGGTGGCGAGTTCGGTGTAGACGGCGATCAGGTCCTGCACGCCGCTGACCTTGGCCGACAGGATGATCTTGTCGCGGCCAAGGCCGATTTCTTCCGCCATTTCGGCCGACAGGATCGCCGACTGCACGATCGCTTCGCGCGTCACTTCCTGCGCCGTCAGCGGGAAGCCCTGGGCCTGATTGTCGTCCATCAACCGGGTCAAAAGCTCCTGGTCGAGCGAACCCCAGTTGACGCCGATGCGCACCGGCTTGTCGTATCTGATCGCCATCTCGACGATTGCCGCGAACTGCCGATCCTTCTTGTCCTTGAAGCCGACATTGCCCGGATTGATGCGGTATTTTGCCAGCGCTTCGGCGCAGGCCGGATGATCGGCCAAAAGCTTGTGGCCGATATAATGGAAATCGCCGACCAGCGGCACGTTGATGCCGAGCCGCGCCAGCCTTTCGTGGATGCGCGGCACGGCGGCGGCACTCTCGTCACGATCAACGGTGATGCGCACGATCTCGGAGCCGGCGCGGTGCAGCGCGGCAACTTGCGCAACCGTCTGGTCGACATCGGCCGTATCGGTGTTTGTCATCGACTGCACGACGACAGGCGCGCCGCCGCCGACGACCACGCCGCCGACATCGACGCCGACCGAAGTGCGGCGGGGGAAGGGAGAGGAAAAATATCCGGTCATGCCGGCAGCCTTTTGTCTCTGGAGCGCCATGTGTCCACTTGGACGCACAAAGACGCCCTGGGCCGATGCGCTATGGTCCGGGCATGAGGTGGAGGAGCAAAGATGGCTTGTCAATGGCGACAGGTCGCCACTGGCCGCAATTGGCCCGCCGCCGGAATCAGAAACGACCCACGATCCGGCGACGGCCGAAGTGGAAATTGAGCTGAATGGAAGTGCAGGCTCGACTGAGATAGCCCAGTGTCTGGAGATCAAAACCCAACACACCGGCGGCAGCTGCCGCCGGCAAGAGAGGCCGTGGATCGTGATCGGCTATGTCAGGAGGGCATCAATGCGTGGTCGGTTGCGCTCTCAGTTTTTCAATCTCGTCCTTGAGTGCCAGCTTGCGTCGCTTGAGATTCACGATTTCGAGGTCGTCGACCGATGGATGGTTCATCGCGTCATCGATTTCGCGCTCGATGTCGCCGTGTTTCCGCTGCAACTCATCAAGATGGGATGCAAGAGACATGATTGGTTCTCCCTTTCATGGATTCCTCGATTGCAGCCGTCACGGCGCGTCCACCGCAGGTTCGCTTCTGTGACGGCACGGTGACAGTGTGCCACCTTCCGGCAGCGATGTCGAATGCTGCGTGGTAGCATTCCACGACAATGTGAAATGTGATATGGGCTGCGCGCCGGTGACAAAAGACCCCGGCCCCGCCCAATCAGGCCCAGTTTTTGGGCGCCGCAGACGTGCAGACGGTAGAGAATGTCCGATCAGGAACAGGCCGATATTCGCCTCGAATTTTCCCGGCTGAAGCAGGAACACGCAGATTTCGACGCGGCGATCAACGCGATGATCGCCACGAACTGCGACCCGCTGCAGATCCAGCGCATGAAGAAGAAGAAGCTGTTCCTCAAGGACCGGCTGATGGCGCTGGAAGACAAGATCATTCCCGACATCATCGCGTGACGGCAGAGCCCGGTCGCGCCCCCTCGTCTTGCGCTTATCCGGCGATCGAAAGCCTGGCGGCGCGGTCGCGCAGCAGGCCGATGAGACTGCCGGTCCGCTCCTCGGACGTGTCGATGGGAACCACCAGGCACATCGTCGCCTCGACCTTGCCAGGCCCTGAAAAGACGGGTGCAGCGAGGCATTTCGTATACGCATCGACAAGGCCCGAGGTGACGCAATAGCCGGTGGCTTCAGCCTTCGCTATGTCGGCGACGAAGTCGTTGAGAAGCAATCTGCGGCCGTCCGGCAGGATGAGATCATCTTCGGATACCATGTCTTGGATCCGGGCCTGTTCGAAGCCCGCCAGAAGCAGCCGTCCCGAAGCGGTCCAGGGCAGCGGTATCTGCAGGCCGGTGGCGGAGCTGATGCGGAACGGCCTGGTGCCCGGGCTTGAATGGACGATCGTATAGCGGCCGCTCTGCAGCATACACAGTTCCGAGGTTTCTCCTGTTTCGCGCGACAGATTGTCGACCTCCTGGCGCCCGCGCCTCAAGAGGTCGTTGCCCCGCACATAATCCATTCCGTAGAGATAGAGCTTCTTGCCGAAGTAGACGCGATTGCCGTCGCCTGCCATTTCCAGCAGGCCGGCATCGACCAGCGATCGCACGAGCGTGTAGGTCGTCGAGCGGGGTGCGTTCACCCCCTTGGCAAGATCGCCAATGCCGATCGCCCGCTGCGTCGTATGAAGAAACTCCAGGATCTCGAGCACCCGGTTGAGGCCTTTTTCGCGGGAGCCCGAAATCTTCTCGCCGGCTGAAACTGCCAAGGCACTGCCATCTTGCATTGTCGATTCCTCGTGTTAGTATCTGTCTTGTACAGGATACATACGTCTCTTGTAAGAGACAATCGCCCTGAAAATCAACGATGCGTGTATTGCCTGTGCATAGGGGAACACAACACGAAAGGAGGTCGCCGTGAACGACACATCCGGAAGACGTGATTTTCTGAAATTGGGAATGGCAGGACTGGCCACGGCTGGCGTGCTGGCAACCGTCGATGCCCAGAAGGCTGCTGCCCAAGCAGCACCCGACAGTCTGCTGCGCACTGTACTCGATCGCGGCAAGCTGATCGTCGGCACCGGCAGCACCAACGCGCCCTGGCACTTCGAGAACGATGCCGGCGAACTGGTCGGCATGGACATCACCATGGCGCGCATTCTTGCCAAGGGACTTTTCGACGATCCGACCAAGGTCGAATTCGTCATGCAGGACCCGGCGCAGCGCATTCCCAACGTGACCACCAACAAGGTCGACATCACCATCCAGTTCATGACCATGAGCGCCCAGCGCTCGCAGTTGATCAATTTTTCCCGGCCCTACTATGTCGAGGGTGTCGCCTTGCTGACCCTTCCGACCGCCGAGAACAAGACGTTCGACAAATTGCTTGCCGCTGGTTCGGCGACACGCGTCTCGATCCTGCAGAACGTCGATGCCGAAGCATCGGTGCACATAGCTCTGCCGCAGTCGCAGGTGATGCAGATCGACACCCAGGCCAACGTGTTGCAGGCGCTGGAAGCCAAGCGTGTCGATGCTGCCGCGGTTGATCTTTCGACCGTACGTTGGCTTGCCTCTCGCAATCCGGACAAATACTTCGATGCCGGCAAGAGCTGGTTCTCGATGCTGTATGGCGCGGCGCTCCGGCAAGGCGATCTCGACTGGCTGACCTTCGTCAATCAGACCTTCACCATCGCCATGTTCGGTCACGAAACGGCGCTATACGACGCCGCGTTCAAGGATTACTTCGGACAGGAGCCACCGGCCCGCCATCCTGGTTTTCCGGTCATCTGATCCAGTTGGCGGAAGGGCAGCATTCGGCGCCCTTCCGCCAGCTTCTCCTCGACGGCCCTTCGCACTGAGGCGGACGCATGGGCTATGCCCTCAACTTCAACTTGATCTGGCGGCATTTCGACAAGCTGTGGGGCGGACTGCTGCTCAGTCTCGAACTGGCCGTCATCTCGATCGCCATCGGCATCGTCATCGGCCTGGTTCTGGCGGTCTGGTATGTCTCGGCAGGGCGCGTGGTGAGATCGGCCATCGCCGCCTATGTCGAATTCATCCGCAACGTGCCGCTGATCCTGCTCGTCTACCTCGTCTTCTACGGCTTGCCGACCGTGGTCGACCTCGCCTACAGCGCCCAGACCTCGTTCATCTTGACGCTGGCGGTCTATAGCGGAGCCTACCTGGTCGAAGTGTTTCGCTCGGGTCTCGAAGCGGTTCCGCGTGGCCAGCTCGACGCCGGCAAGGCAATTGGCCTGACGCCATGGCAGCGACTGCTCCATGTGCGCTTGCCGACCATGCTGCGCATCACCTTGCCGGCGCTGTCCAACACCTTCATCTCGCTGTTCAAGGACACTTCTATCGCGTCGGTCATTTCGGTACCCGAGCTCACCTACGGCGCCCAGTGGATCAACTTCAACACCTTCCGCATCGTCGAGGTCTACCTGGTCACAACGGCGATGTACCTCTTGACGGGCTATGCGCTGCTCTTCGCGCTACGGCTCGTCGAGCGCCGATTCAGGGCGGCGCGCTGACATGCTGACCCAGATCGCCTATGCCTTGCCGTTCCTCGCCCAAGGCTTCGCCTTGACCCTGTGGGTGTCACTGCTGGTCGTGGTCCTGTCGCTCATCGCCGGCGTCCTGCTGGGCGTCGGCCTGGTTTATGGTCCGGCGCCGCTGCGCTGGGCAGTGCGCATCTTCAGCGACACGATCCGCGGTATTCCGATCCTGGTGCTGATGTTCTTCGTCTATTACGGCCTGCCCGCGATCGGGCTTCATCTGCCGTCGTTCTGGGCCGCCGTGCTTGCGCTCACTCTGTTCAAGACGGCGCAGGTCATCGAGTACCTCAGGGGCGCGGTCGGCTCCATCCCGAAAGGGCAGTCGGAAGCGGCGATGGCGATCGGGCTGACCTTTCGCCAACGGCTGACCTACGTCATCTTCCCGCAGGCATTCAGGCGCTTCCTGCCACCCTGGATCAACGGCGTCACCGATGCGGTCAAGGGCAGCGCTCTGGTGTCGCTGCTCGGCATCACCGACCTGATGCAGGCCATCAACCAGGTCATCGGCCGCACCTATGAGGCCATGCCGCTCTACATCCTCGGTGCGCTCATCTACTTCGCGGTCAACTATGCCCTCTCGCTCGCCAGCCGGCGGCTCGAGCGGCGTTTCTCCTTCATCCGGGAATAGCAATGTCCACAAGTTCGAACGACACCCCGGCCCTTCTCGACGTCCGCGACGTTTCCAAATCCTTTGGCGCCGTCCAGGTCTTGCGTTCGGTCAGCCTGCTTGTGGCGCGCGGCGAGGTGGTGACGGTCATCGGCCCCTCGGGCAGCGGCAAGACCACGCTGCTGCGTTGCGTCAACTTCCTGGAAAGCTACGACAGCGGTTCGATCCGCATCGACGGCAAGGAGGTCGGCTTCCGCGACCCGGGAACCCGTCAGCGCCGCAGCGAACGCGATCTCGCCGCGATGCGCGCCGAAACCGGGATGGTGTTCCAGAGCTTCAACCTCTTTCCGCACCTCACGGCGGCCGGCAACATCATGCTCGGGCTGCGCAAGGTGCGGGGCAAAAGCGAAGCAGAGGCGCGCTCGATCGCCGAGCATTGGCTCGGCCGGGTCGGCCTTGCCCACAAGGCAGACAGCCTGCCGGCCGAACTGTCCGGCGGCCAGCAGCAGCGCGTCGGCATCGCGCGCGCCGTGGCGATGGAGCCGAAGATCCTGCTGCTCGACGAAATCACCTCGGCGCTCGACCCCGAACTCGTCGGCGAGGTGCTGGCCGTCGTGCGCAGCCTCGCCGAGGACGGCATGACGATGCTGATGGTGACGCACGAAATGGCCTTCGCGCGCGACGCCTCGAGCCGTATCGTCTTCATGGCCGATGGCGGCGTCAGCGCCGTCGGCCCACCGAAGGAGATTCTCGCGGCGGAGACCACCAACGAACGCCTGCGCACCTTCCTGGCGCGCTTCCGCGCCTCGCATTTCTGACACCGGACAGCGAAAGCTGTCGCAAGGAGCATTTGATGACGCCTTATATCCGGCTCGCCGAACTCGGCTTGACGCTGCCCGAGCCGCCGACCCCGATCGCCAACTTCGTCACCCATGCCGAAAGCGGCCGGCTGATCTTCCTGTCCGGCCAGGGGCCGCTGCGGGCCGACGGCACGCTTTGCACCGGCAAGGTAGGAGAGGACGTGACGGTTGAGCAGGCTTATCAGCATGCCCGCCTAACCGGCCTCAATCTGCTCGCCGTCATGCATGCCGCCGCCGGCGATCTCGGCCGTATCGTGCGCGTCGTCAAGCTGCTCGGCTTCGTCAATGCGATACCGACCTTCAGCGACCACCCGAAAGTGGTCAACGGCTGTTCCGACCTTTTCGCCGATGTCTTCGACAATATCGGCGGCCATGCCCGCTCGGCAATCGGCGTCGGCTCCTTGCCCGGAAACATCACCGTCGAAATCGAGGCGGTCGTCGAGATCGCCGCCTGACTTTTAGAAATGGAATCCGAGAGATGAAAACCTATTCCGCCGACGGCTCCAACACCACCATCCGCGAACGGCTCGGCCTTCGCCCGATCATCAATGTCTCCGGCACGATGACCGCGCTTGGCGCATCGATCATCGTCCCGGAAGCGATCGCCGCCATGTCTGAAATGGCCTCGCAATGGGTGGAGATGGATGATCTGCAACGTGCCGCGAGCACAGTCGTTGCACGCCTCACCGGCGGCGAGGCAGGCTTCATCACCGCCTGCTGCGCCAGCGGCATCACCATGGCGATCGCCGGCGCGATGACGGGAACCAATCTGCTCGCCATCGAGCGCCTGCCGGACGACACCGAAGGCCTCAAGTCGGAAGTCATCGTCCAGCTCGGCCACATCGTCAATTACGGCGCGCCGATCGACCAGTCGATCCGGCTGGCCGGAGCAAAGACCATTCCCGCCGGCACGGTCAGCGTGACCCAGGACTACCATGTGCGCGACGCGATCCGCGACCGCACGGCGGCGGGCCTCTATGTCGTCGCGCACCACACCGTGCAGTACGGCATGCTGTCGCTGGAGGAATTCTGCGAGATCTGCCACGCCAGGGGAGTCCCGGTGATTGTCGACGCGGCTTCCGAATATGATCTGCGCGGCTTCCTGGCGCGCGGCGCCGACATTGTCATCTACAGCGGGCACAAATTCCTCAGTGGACCAACCAGCGGCATCGTCACCGGTCGCAAGGATCTGGTGCGCGCCGCCTATCTGCAGAACCGCGGCGTCGCACGCGCCATGAAGGTCGGCAAGGAGAGCATCGCCGGCACCATGGCCGCACTGGAAGCCTGGGAAAGGCGTGACCATGACGGCATCCGCCGGCGCGAAGAGGCAGCGCTCAACCTGTGGAAGGACACGCTGCAGGGACTGCCGGGCATCGTTGCCAGGATCATTCCCGACCCGACCGCCAATCCGCTCGACCGGCTGCAGATCTTCGTGTCGCCCGAGAGCCGGTTCACCGCCGCCGGCCTCGCCTCGGCCCTGGCCGCGGGCTCGCCGCCTATCATCGTGCGCAATCATGAGGTGGAACGCGGCCATTTCTTCCTCGACCCGTGCAATCTGCATCCCGGCGAAGCGGAGATCGTCGCCGAACGGCTGCGAACCATATTGACCGCCGGCGACCGGCCCATCGACGCCATGAAGCCTGTCCGCAAGGATTCGTCCGGCGCCTTGCGCTGGCCGGACTAGACGCTTGCAGGCTGGCGTCATCAACGCGCGCCATCACGAACCCGTGAACGGCCGGACCTGTAGCAGCCGGGAATAAACCACCGCGACCCCGGGTCTCCTCAGCATACGCCACTCCTGGCGTTGAGGAGACCGACATGACCCATCACCACGATGACGAGAGCGGACGCGACGGCTTCAGCCGCCGCCACGCGCTGGAATGCATGATCTGGGCCGGCACCGGCGTGCTGTGGACGATTTCAGGCGGCGTGCCGGTGTCGCTCAACCTGCTTGGCGCCGCACAGGCCGCCGAGACCATGGCCAGCGGCTTCACCTTCCTGCAGATCTCCGACAGCCATATCGGCTTCGACAAGGCGGCCAACCCGCATGCAATCGACACGCTTAAGGAGGCAATGGGCAAGATCCAGGCGCTGCCGCATAAGCCCGCCTTCATGATCCACACCGGCGACATCACCCATCTTTCCAAGCCGGCACAGTTCGACAACGCGGCTGAGATCATCGGCGGCGCCGGCTTCGACGTGCACTACGTGCCGGGCGAGCACGATCTGATCGACGACGGCAACGGCAAGGCCTATCTCGACCGTTACGGCAAGGGCACCAAGGGCGCCGGCTGGTATTCGTTCGACCAGAACGGCGTGCATTTCGTTGCCCTGATCAATGTCGTCAACCTCAAGGCCGGCGGACTCGGCAATCTCGGCGCCGAGCAGCTGGCGTGGCTGGCCGACGACCTGAAGGCGGTCAGCGCCTCGACACCGATCGTCGTCTTCGCCCATATCCCGCTTTGGGCCGTCTATCCCGAATGGGGCTGGGGCACCGACGACGCGGCACAGGCGCTCGGCCTGCTCAAGCGCTTCGGCTCGGTCACCGTGCTCAACGGCCACATCCACCAGATCATGCAGAAGGTGGAAGGCAACGTCACCTTCCACACCGCGCGCTCGACCGCCTTCCCGCAGCCGGCGCCGGGCACCGCCGCCTCGCCCGGACCGATGACCGTGCCGGCTGGCCAGCTGCGCGGCCTGCTCGGGACCAGCACCGTCTCCGTGAAGCAAGGCGGGCAGGACCTTGCCATCATCGACTCGACGCTGGCTTGAGCCTGAAGGGAAATCACCATGATCTGCATACGCCTTCCGGCCCGGCACATGGCCGCGATCCTCACGGCTTTCACCTTGACCACGGCGACCTGTCAGCCGCTGCACGCGGCCGATGCGTCGATGGTCAAAATCGAGAATTTCGCATTCACGCCACGGGAGTTGACGATCAAGCCCGGCACCACCGTGACCTTCAGAAACGACGACGACATTCCGCATCTGGTCGTCGCCAGCGATTCCTCCTTCCGCTCCAAGGCGCTTGACACCGGTGACACATATGAATTCACCTTCACCAAAGCAGGCGACTTTGCCTATTTCTGTGGGCTTCACCCGCACATGCAGGGCAAGATCACCGTCGCGCCCTGAGGGCGCATGGCAGAACCTGCCCGGAGTGCCGGATCATGCTGCTGTGTTGAGCGAAAAGGCCTTGGCCGAGCGCTTTGGCGAGGTGGTGCTGCCCCATCTCGGCGACGCGCTTGCGCTCGCCCGCTGGCTGACCGGCAACGCCGCCGATGCCGAGGACGTGGTGCAGGAAGCCTGCGTGAAGGCACATGCCGGCATCGCCGGCTATGCCGGCGGCAACGCCCGCGCCTGGCTGCTAACCATCGTGCGCAACACCGCCTACACCTGGATGTCGCGCAACCGGCCGCGCGGCGTGCTGGCCGTCGGCGATCTCGGTGATCTCGACGAGATGGCGACGGCGCACGGCACCAGCCTGCCGGACGCAGACGGCCCGGAGGCGGGCCTGATCGCCAGGGCCGATACGGCGGCGCTGGAGGCGGCCATCGCGGCACTGCCGCAGCCGTTTCGCGAGACCCTGGTGCTGCGCGATATCAACGGCCTCAGCTACCGCGAGATAGCGGCCCTGCTCAGCGTGCCGATGGGCACGGTGATGTCGCGGCTGGCCCGCGCCCGCGGCCTGCTTGTGTCTGAACTGGGGAGAGCGCCATGACCAACCATGACGACGGACTGCCCAACGATCCCGAGGGCATCAGGCTGATGATCCATGCCCTGGTTGATGGCGAACTCGACGCGGCCGCAGTGCTGGCGGTGGAGCGGCGTATCGCCGCCGACCCGCAGCTTGCCGCCGAGCATGCCCGCATCGTCGCCTTGCAGGCGGCAGTCAGCCGCTTGCCGCGCCCCGACGTCAGCGACGCCTTTCAGGCCCGCATCGCGGCGATCGGCATGGCAGTCACAGCTCAACATGCGCAAGACGAGCCGGCGGAGCCGCAGCAGGGCACGCCGTCGGCTCAACCGGGGTTGATTGCCCAGATCGGGGGAGGCCAGAGACGAAACGCCGAGACACGTTCGCCCCAGCAGACCCTGCCAGGGGCGCGCCGTTTCGGCTCGTTTGACTGGCGCGCGCTGGCAGCTTCGATCGTGGTCAGCGCGGTGTTGGCCAGCGGGGCGACGCAATGGGTGATGGTCAACACCGCGTCCGACAATTTCGCAGCAGGGGTCGCCAGCGGTCATCGCCGCAGCCTGCTTGCGGCCAGCCCGATCGACGTCGTCTCGTCCGACCGCCACACGGTGAAGCCGTGGCTCGACGCCCGAGTGGGCGTGTCGCCGCCGGCGCCGGACCTTGCCCAGGATGGCTATGCACTGATCGGCGGCCGGGTCGAGGTAATCGCCGACCGGCCGGTGCCGGCACTGGTTTACCGTCACCGCGAGCACCTGATCACACTGGTCGCCGAACCGCAGCAGGGCGGCGGCACCACCGCGCCGGACGACCTCTCGTCGGGCGGCTTCTCTCTGGTGCACTGGAGCGACGGCGCCTTCTCCTACTGGGCGATCTCGGACATGGAACGGCCCGAACTCGACGATTTCGTCGCCCGCTTCCGCAAAGCGGCGAAGTGAGGACGATCATGCCCCTTTGCTGATCCCACCGCCCTGACAGGTCCTCCTCCCGTGTACGGCGCCAGCTGAGAAATCGCCTGCTCATGGCGCGCATTTGCGCGGCGCGGTCCGGCCGGATTGTTGCCGGGTCACCGCTCGTAGACCTTCAAAACAATAACTTTACAAATATTCGTGTTTGTGTGAAGTTATGAGAATTGAAGGGTCGATCATGACAGCCAATCGCTTCGCCACGCGCCTGAATTCCTTTGCCTCGCGGCCACAGGCCGAGTGGCCCGATCTCACCGGCAAGCCGTCACTGATGCAGATGGCGGCACGCGCCGCCAAGGTTGCCGGGTTGACCGACCTTGATCTGAATTTCCCCGATCATGTCGGCGAAAAGCCCGCCGAAATCGCGCGGAACCTTGGTGATCTTGGCCTCTCGATCAATGGCTTTGCCATGCGCTACTACTCCAACCCGGCCTTCAAGCTCGGAGCCTTCACCAATCCCGACCCGGCGGTGCGCCGTGAAGCGATCGACTTGACCAAGGCCGGCATCGACGCAGTGCGCGCGGCCGGCGCCAACCTGATGACGCTGTGGCTCGGACAGGATGGCTTCGATTACGCCTTCCAGGCCGACTATGCGACACTATGGCAACACGAAATCGACGGAATTCGTGAAGTTGCTGCGCATGACCCCGATTGCCAGATCAGCCTGGAGTACAAACCCAACGAGCCGCGCTCCTACAGCCTGATGCCGGATGCAGCGACGACCTTGCTGGCGATCCGCGAGGTCGACCTGCCCAATCTCGGCGTCACGCTCGACTTCGCCCATGTGCTCTATGCCGACGAGCAGCCGGCCTTCGCCGCTGCCCTGGTGACGCGGCACAGCAAGTTGCTCGGCGTGCATCTCAATGACGGCTACGCCAAGCGCGACGACGGCCTGATGGTCGGCGCCGTGCATACGCTGCAGACGATCGAACTGCTCCGCCAGATCCGCAAGGACGGCTACGCCGGCGCCATTTATTTCGACACCTTCCCCGACATGACCGGGCTCGATCCGGTGCAAGAGTGCGAAGTCAACATTGCCACCGTCAAGCGCATGCTGCGCGTCGTCGACCGGATCGACCAGGACAATCGCCTGTCCGCCGCTGTCGACCGCCAGGACGCGGTGACGTCACAGGCCATCATTCAGGAAATCATGCTCGGTCCGGAGGGCTGAGGCGTCCAGGAAAACTGAGGCGTCGAGAGCCGCCACCGTTTTCAACAAGGCCACCGTTTTTCAACAAGGGAGGAATGCAATGAAATTTCTGTTAGCCACCACCGCCGCTGCCTTGATGGCGCTGTCGATCGGCTCGGCCTTTTCAGCCGAGCTTGCACCGCTCAATTCCGATACCGAGAAGGACCGCATCGACTGGTCGCAGGTCGAGACCAAGTTCGGTGCATTGCCCAAGCTGCCCGACGGCACCAAGGCCGGCGCCGTCTCCAAGACGCTGACCAATGAATACTGGCGCTCGCTCGGTGAGGGCTACAAGGCATTCGGCGACAAGGTCGGCGTGCCCGTCGTCTATCAGGCGGCGCAGAGCGAAGGCGATCAGCTCGGCCAGCTCACCATCGCCGAGGGCTTGGTGACGCAAGGCTACAACGTGCTGCTCGTCTCGCCGCAGACGGACGCCAATCTGCAGCCGATCATGGAACAGGCCAAAGCCGCCAATGTGCCGGTTGTCAATGTCAACGACGCAGTCATCCCGCAAGCCGAACACTATGTCGGCAATGTCCAGCGCGACAATGGCGTGCGCGTCGCCAAATGGTTCATCAAGAACCGTCCGAATGGCGGCAAGGTCGCCATCGTTGAAGGCCAGGCCGGCGTCTACGCCGCGGTACAGCGCACCGACGGCTTCAAGACCACCATTAGCGAGTCCGGCAAGTTCGAGGTCGTCGCCAGTGTTCCCGGCAACTGGGACCGCCAGACCTCCTATGACGCGGCCACCAACATCCTGCAGCAGCACCCCGACCTGATCGGCTTCTATGCCAACAATGACGGCATGGCGCTGGGCATCGTCGAAGCGGTCAAAGCCGCCGGCCTGCAGGACAAGGTTGCAGTGTTCGGCACAGACGGCATCTCCGACGCCTATGCCTCGATCCGCGCTGGCGAACTGACCGGCACTGTCGACAGTTTCCCGGTGCTGACCGGCGAGGTGGCGCTGGAAACGGCGCTGAGGCTGGTCGCCGGGCAGAAGCTGCCCCGTGTCGTGGCCACGCCGCAGGCGCTGATCACCAAGGACAATGCCGACCGCTATTCCGGCGCGGGCGACGCCGTGCGCAAGGCACTGCTCGAGGACGCCGCGGCGGGCCAGTAGGACAAAAGGATAGGGCCGGGCGGCGGGTGCCGGCCAGAGCACTTCGCTCGCGGCTGGCATCCTTCCCCGGAGAATAGAACCTCATGTCACCCCGACTGCAATTCGCAGGCATTTCCAAGCTGTTTCCGGCCGTGCGTGCGCTCAACGACGTGTCCTTCTCGGTCGGAGCCGGTGAAATCCACGGGCTGCTCGGCGAGAACGGCGCCGGCAAGTCGACGCTGCTGCGCATTCTGTCGGGCGTCTACAGGCCGACGGCAGGAAGCGTCCTTATCGACGGCAAGCCGGTCACGCTCGCCAATCCGGTGGCGGCGCGCGCGGCGGGCGTCGCGATGATCCATCAGGAACTGCAGCAGGTGCCGCGCCTCAGCGTCGCCCAGAACATGTTTCTCGGCCATCCGCTGACCCGCGGCGGCATCTTCGTCGCCCGACGAGAGCAGGAGCGCCGCGCCGCCGACGCTCTTGCTGCAATAGATCCTTCCATCGATCCGGCTGCACCCCTAGGCACTCTGAAGGTGGCACAGCGGCAGATCGTCGAGATCGCCCGCGCGCTGCTCGACCGCGCCCGCATCGTCGCCATGGACGAGCCGACATCGAGCCTGACGCCGAGCGAGTTCGAGCGCCTCGCCGAAGTCATCACAGGGCTCGCGCGTGACGGCGTGGCGGTTGTCTATGTCTCGCACAAGCTGGACGAGGTGTTCGGCATCTGCGGGCGCGCCACCATCATGCGCGACGGTGTCGTTGTCGATTCCGTCGATCTGGCAAGCCTGTCGGAGAAAGCGGTCGTGGCGATGATGGTCGGCCGCGAGCTGGCACAGGAGCACCATAGCTCCCATGCCTCCCGCGAGATCACGCTGAGCGTGCGCGGCCTGGCCTCGGCCACGAAAGTCCGCGACGTTTCGTTCGACCTGCACCGTGGCGAGGTGCTCGGCATTGCCGGTCTCGTCGGCTCAGGGCGCACCGAACTGCTGCGCCTTCTGGCCGGCGTCGACCGCGCATCCGCCGGTACGATTGCAATCGACGGCAGAGCGACGCGATTTTCCAGCCCACGCGACGCGATTGCCGCAGGCATCGGCCTGGTGCCGGAAGAGCGCAAGCGCGAGGGCATCGTGCCGCTGCGGTCGATCACCAGCAACATGGCGCTGGCGTCGATGGGTGTGTTCGCGCCGCGCGGCGTCATCGATCACATCAGGCTGAAACAGGTTGCTGCCGAGAAGATGAGCCGCGTCAATCTGCGGCCGTTCCTGCTCGACCGGCCGATCCGGCTGTTCAGCGGCGGCAATCAGCAGAAGGCGATCATCGGCCGCTGGCTGGCGGCGGGCACGCGCATCCTCTTGTTCGACGAGCCGACGCGCGGCATCGATGTCGGCGCCAAGGCGGAGATCTATCACCTGATCGAGGAACTCGCCGCCGAAGGTCATTCTGTGATCGTCGTCTCCTCCGAGCTTCCCGAGGTGATCCGGCTTGCCGACCGCGTGCTGGTCATGCGCGACGGCACGATCGCCGCCGAACTCGACAGAACCGACATCAGCGAACAGGCGATCGCGGCGCACGCCATCCCGCAAACGCAAACGCCGGCCGCAGAGCCGGCAAGGCAGTAGGTGACGGATATGTCGGATACCACTCTTGTCCAGCCACGGGCCGAATTCCTGCGCGCGTTTTCCATGCGCGACGCCGGCACGCTGATCGGCCTTGTCGTGATCCTGGCCGTCTTTGGCGCGCTGGTGCCCGGCTTCTTCGCCGAACGCAACCTGATCAACATCCTGCAGCAGTCAAGCATCAATGCCTGCCTGGCGCTAGGCATGACGCTGGTCATCATCTCCGGCGGCATCGACCTGTCGGTTGGGCCGACGGCGGCACTCTCGGCCGTCATCTCGGCCTCGATGCTGGTTGCCGGGGTGCCGTTTCCGCTCGCCATCACCGCCGGCTTTGCCATTGGCCTCGCCTGCGGTCTCGTCAACGGCGTGCTCGTCGCCTATGTCGGGCTGCAGCCCTTCATCGTCACATTGGGAACGCTCAGCACCTACCGGGCGCTGGCGCTGATCTACACCGGCGGCAATCCGGTGCTCGGCCTTCCGCCAGGCTTCCGCGCCATCTTCAACGGCTCGCTGTTCGGGTTGCCGCTGGCGGTCATCATCGTTGCCGGCGTCGCTGTCGTCGCCTGGGTCGTTTTGAAGAAGACGCCCTTCGGCGAATATCTGCTTGCCGTCGGTGGCAATGAGGAGGCCGCCTATATTGCCGGCGTTCCGATCGCCCGCACCAAGATCGCCGCCTACATGATCTCCGGGCTGCTGGCGGCCCTTGCCGCGCAGATCCTGATTGGCCGGCTGGGTGCCGCCGAACCCATCCTCGGCAATCTCTGGGAGCTGGACGCCATCGCTGCCGCAGCCATCGGCGGCGCCTCGCTGATGGGCGGCAAGGGCAGCGTCGTCGGCACCATTCTGGGCGCCGTCATCCTCGGCGCCATGCGCAACGGTTTGACGCTGATGAACGTGCAGTCCTTCTATCAGCTTCTGGCAACTGGTCTTATAATCCTCGCCGCGATGCTTATCGATCGTGTGACGAGGGGGCGTGGATGACCTTGAGCGGGCTGGACCTGAAAGCGGTAGGACCGCGCATCCGCATGATGATGCCGCATCTCACCCCGCTGGAGGCAAAGGTGGTGGAAACCGTCTTTGGCCGACGCGGCTTTGACGAGAGCATTCCGCTGAAGCAGATCGCCGAGGAATCCGGCGTGTCGGAAGCGATGGTCGTCAAGATCGCCAAGAAGCTCGGCTTCTCCGGCTATCGGGACTTCCGCACCGCCGTCTATGAATACAGCCGCCTGCCGACCGCCGAAATGCACCAGGAACTGTCGTCCGATGACAGTTCGGCCGAGATCGTGCAGAAGGTGTTCCGCACCTCCATCCAGGCGCTGGAGGAAACGCTGGCCATCCTCGACATCGAGGATTTCGACCGTGCCGCCGATCTGCTCTACCGCGCAGCGAATCGCGACTTCTACGGCGTCGGCGGTTCGGCACAGATCGCGCGCGACGTCTCGCACAAATTCCTGCGCATCGGCATACGCGCATCGGTCTACGACGATTCGCACATGATGCTGATGTCGGCCTCGCTGCTCGGCGCGGACGACATCGCTGTCGGCTTCTCGCATTCAGGCAACACGTCAGCCGTCATCGACGCCATTCAGCTGGCCCGCAAGAACGGCGCCCGGACACTGGCCATCACCAATTACGACAACTCGCCGCTGGCCGCGGTCGCCGACATCGTGCTGTGCTCGACTGCACAGGGCTCGCCGCTGATGGGGGAGAACGCGGCGGCGCGCATCGCCCAGCTTAACATCCTCGACGCATTGTTCGTGGCAGTGGCCCAGCGCGACTATCAGGCGGCGGAGCGCAATCTCGGTCGCACCATGTCGGCGGTGGCATCGAAACGAAAAGACCGGGGCTCATGAGGACAACGCCGCTGGTCACCGTGTTCGGCAGCCTGCACTACGATATCATGGTCGACGCCCCCGACCGCCCACGCAAGGGCGAGACCGTGACCGGCCATGCCTGGCACCCGAAATGCGGCGGCAAGGGCGGCAACCAGGCGGTCTCGGTGGCGAGGGCCGGTATGCGCGCGGCGATGATCGGCGCGGTTGGCGACGATGATTTCGGCACGGCGCTGCTGACCAATCTCGATCGTGCCGGCGTCGACCGCCGCTTCGTTCGGGTGGCGCCGGGCGCCGGCTCCGGCATGAGCGTGGCGATCTTCGATGAAGGCGGCGACTATGGCGCAGTGATCGTCTCCGGCAGCAATTTGACGCTGGGTGACAAGGACATCGCGGCTGCCTCCGATGCGGTAGCAAAAACTTCCGTGCTGCTTTTGCAGAACGAGGTACCGGAAGCCGCCAACATTGCCGCTGCACGCGCGGTAAAGGCACAGGGTGGCCGCATTCTGCTCAACGCCGCCCCCGCGCGCAAACTCTCCGGCGAGTTGATCGCGCTCGTCGACATCCTGGTGGTCAACGCCATCGAGGCGGAATTCCTGGCTGGCCTGGCGGTGGTCGAAACACTGGAAGGCGCTTCACAGGCGGCGCGGCGTCTGGTCGATCTCTGCCCGACAGCAATCGTTACGGCGGGCGGCGAGGGCGTCGCCTGCTGCGACCGGAGCGGTGGGGCCTTCGCGTTGCCGGCCATCCCCGTCAAGGTCGTTAGCACGCATGGTGCGGGCGACGAATTCGTCGGCGCGCTGGCCGCGGCGCTTGCCCGTGGCGAGGTCATGCGGGCGGCGGTCACCGCCGCCAACGCCGCTTCGGCCTTGCTGGTCTCCACACCCGAAGCCGAGCGCGCCGGCGTCTGATATCTCGGCTCCCGGGGAGCACTTTTCGCCTTGCCGAACGACAGCGACGGCCACGTATCCTTGCGGCACCGCCCGAATTCCGCTAAGGCGCGCGTTTGTCGCCGGGGAGCAAGGACTTGGACGATCAACGCGCCGACGTCGCCATCATCATGGGCAGCCAGTCCGACTGGGCGACCATGCGCCACGCCGCCGAAACGCTGGAGGCACTGGGCATCCCGCACAAGCGGCTGATCGTCTCCGCGCATCGCACACCAGACCGGCTCTATGATTTTGCCAAGGGTGCCAAGGCGGCCGGTTACAAGGTGATCATTGCTGGCGCCGGCGGTGCGGCGCACCTGCCAGGCATGACGGCGGCGATGACGCCGCTGCCGGTGCTCGGCGTGCCGGTGGAATCGAAGGCGCTCTCCGGGCAGGATTCGCTGCTCTCAATCGTCCAGATGCCGGCCGGCATTCCCGTGGGTACGCTGGCCATCGGCAAGGCTGGCGCCACCAACGCAGCGCTGCTGGCTGCCGCCGTGCTGGCACTCTACGACAACAAGCTTGCCACGCGGCTGGATGCCTGGCGCGCCGCGCAGACCGCCAAGGTCGCAACCGAACCGACGGAAACGCCATGAGCCTGCCCGCCGGATCGACCATCGGCATCATTGGCGGCGGTCAGCTCGGCCGCATGCTGGCGATGGCCGCCGCCCGGCTCGGCTACCGCTCGGTGGTGCTGGAGCCGCAGCCGGATTGCCCGGCAGCACAGGTCGCCAACCGACAGATAACAGCCGCCTATGACGACCCGGCCGCTCTTGCCGAGCTGGCGGCGGCAAGTTCCGTCATCACCTACGAGTTCGAGAACGTTCCGGTTGCGGCCGCCAGCGCACTTGCCGCCAAGGTTCCGGTCTATCCGCCGGCGCGCGCGCTTGATGTGGCGCAGGACCGGGTAAGCGAGAAGACATTCCTCAATGGCATCGGCATTGCCACGGCGGATTTCCGCCCGGTCGGCAATGACGACGAGCTGACGGTGGCGCTGAAGGCGTTCGGCGGCAGCGGCATCTTGAAGACCCGGCGCATGGGCTATGACGGCAAGGGCCAACGTGTCTTCCGCAACATGGAAGCGGGCGGCTTTGCCGGCACCTGCGAGGCGATGGGCAATGTGCCGCTGATCCTCGAAAGCTTCGTGCCGTTCGAGCGCGAGATTTCGGTGATCGCCGCGCGTGGGCTGGACGGCGTGGTCGCCGCCTACGATCCGGCCGAGAATGTCCACCGCAACGGCATTCTCCATACATCGACCTTGCCCGCTGCCATAAAGCCCGAAACGGCGGAAGCGGCACGAGCAGCGGCATCGAAGATATTGTCGGCGCTCAACTATGTCGGCGTCATCGGCGTCGAGTTCTTCGTGCTGGCTGACGGCTCGCTGCTGGCCAACGAGATCGCGCCTCGCGTCCACAATTCCGGCCATTGGACCGAAGCCGCCTGCATCGTTTCGCAGTTCGAGCAGCACATCCGCGCCGTCGCCGGTCTGCCGCTTGGAAGCCCGGACCGCCATTCCGACTGCGTGATGGAAAATCTGATCGGCGACGATGTGCTGCGTGTCCCGAAGCTTCTCGCCGAGCCCGATCTGTTGCTGCATCTCTACGGCAAGGCCGAGGCGCGCCCCGGCCGCAAGATGGGCCATTTCACCCGGATCAGCCTTCGCTCCTGACCTGAGAAACGCTCTATTGCACGTCGACGCCCTCGTCCTCGTCGGGAGTGGCGCAACTCGCGTCCCCTTCTTCGCAATTGGCCGCGGCAGCGAGCTGCTTGATGCGGTCATTGGTCAGCCTGGTCAGGCACTGTGAAACTTCCATCGAATGGATCGAGCCGCCCACGCTGGCTGCGGTGGAATGAGCGCATTCGGCGTCGCGAAAGGTGATCCACGCCCGTTGCGCCGCCTGCAGCAGTCTCTTGCTGTCAGCGTCATCCGAGCTGATGAGATCCTGGTAGGCCTTGTTCAGCCTGGCGTCGGCCGCCTGGTAATCCTCGCCGGCGCAGACGTTCATCATCTGCTGGCTGTCGTCGCCGCGGTCGCATTCCTGCGCGCGGGCGACCGAAGCCCCCGCCAGCAAGACAAGGCAGGCGGACAGCAACATCAGGCGCATGGTCATCCCCAAATCACTTCACGGCGGCCGCATCATCCCAGCCGGCTTAAGGCCGAGCAATGCCGCAAGGCCGACATGGCGGATATTTGATGATATGGGGAGGCGAGGCATGCTTGCGGTTGACACGGACAAGGCTCCTCGTTTATGAGCCACCCACAGTTCAAAGGCGCGTCTTCTGGCGCGCCTTAAAATTTCGACCCGGATGGGTCCACACCGACAGGCAAGACCATGAAGATCAAGAATTCGCTCAAGGCGCTGAAGGCGCGTCACCGCGACAACCAGCTGGTTCGCCGCAAGGGCCGCGTCTACATCATCAACAAGACCGCCCCGCGCTACAAGGCACGCCAGGGCTGAGTTTGCGGCCGGAGGCGTGTTGCCTCCGCCCAGTTGATGCTTGTTGCTGGCCCTGCCAGCCTTTCACGCCAAATTCAGTTTGACGTTCCGCCGCCCGGGACTAGAGTCCGGCGATGCGGATTCTTTTTGCATTCTTAACAGCCCTGCTTCTTTCCGGCGCCATGTCCTTGCCGGCGCGGGCGGATGACGCAGTCGCGCCACCGGCCGCTCCGGACGCGCCGCCGGTGGCGACGACGAAGCAGGCCCGCCTCGACCAGCTGTTCAGCGACCTGAAGCGCGAGCGCAACGAAAAGGCGGCCGAGCGCATTGCCGGCAACATCTGGAACGAGTGGTCCCAATCCGGCAGCGCCTCGATCGACCTGATGATGCAATGGTCGCAAAAGGCCATCGAGGGCCAGAAGTTCGACGTCGCGCTCGATTTCCTTGACCAGGTGGTGACCTTGCAGCCGACCTATGCCGAAGGCTGGAACCGGCGCGCCACCGTGCATTTCATGATGAAGAACTTCGGCAAGTCGATGTCCGACATCGACCACACACTGCAGCTCGAGCCGCGCCATTTCGGTGCGCTGTCCGGCCTGGCGCAGATCATGGCCCTGACCGGCCACAAGCAATCGGCGCTCGAGGCCTGGCAGAAGGTGCTGGCCATCTATCCGATGATGCGCAGCGCCCAGGACCAGGTCGCCACGATTTCGGAAGAGCTTGCCGGCGAAGGTATTTGATGGCCCGATCTCCCGCCGGGGCATGCTGAGATTCAGGTCAGGCCGAGCCGAGAATGGCGGTGTCCGAGAACCGGAGCGGGGCGTACTTTTGGGTACGTGAGCACCGGGAGCACAGGACGCCCCGTCGCAGGCCGGCCTCACCTTGAAAATATCAGGCATACCCAGAACTAACTCACCTCCAGCCCGTATTTCCCCCGCATGAACCTGATCTACGCTGCCCTCGCCTTCCTGATGGCGCTTGTCTTTGGCCTTGTCGCCGTCACCCGCGTCGGCTCGTGGCTGATCGAGCGGCGAAATCCGTCGATCGGCGACTTTGCCGACATCGGGGGCGCCCGCATCCACTATGTCCATGTTCCGGCGCCGGCCAATGCAGACCTGCCGCCGATCGTCTTCATCCACGGCGCCAGCGCCAATCTCAGGGATCAGATGCTGCCGTTGCGGCCGCTGCTCGAAGGCCGCGCCGAAATGCTGTTCTTCGACCGGCCGGGGTTCGGCTGGTCGGGGCGCGGCCCGGGCAACAACGAGGATCCGTCGGCCCAGACCAACACCATCGCCGCCCTGATGGACCATCTCGGCATGAAAAAGGCTGTCATCGTCGGCCATTCCTTCGGCGGCGCGGTGACCACGGCCTTTGGCCACGAGCATCCGGACAAAACGCTCGGGCTGGTCTTCCTCGCGCCGGCGACCCATCCCTGGCCAGGCGGCGCAACCTCCTGGTATTATGATCTGACGACCATTCCGGTGATCGGCTGGCTGTTTTCCGAGACGCTGGCCTATCCGGCGGGAACGCTGCAGATGGCTGATGCCACGACCTGCGTGTTCTCGCCCAACAAGGTGCCGGACAATTATCTCAGCCTGGGCTCGATCCCGCTGGTGCTGCGGCCATCGGCGTTTCGCGCCAACGCCACCGATGTCGCCGGGCTCTACCGCTATGCGCTTGGCGCCGCCTCGCACTACAACGAGATCAAGACGCCGACCGTGGTCATTTCGGGCGACCGCGACAAGGTCGTCTATGCGGAGATTCATTCGGTCGGCCTCGTCCGCGACATAGCCGGCGCCGAACTCGTCTGGGTGCACAATCTCGGCCACAAGCCGGACTGGATCGCGCCCGACCTCGTCGTCGGCGCCATCGAGAAGGTCGCCGGCAAGGATATCGATCTGCAGGCGCTGGCCGGGCCAGTGGAGGCGCGCATCGCCGGCGACGCTTACGGCGCCGGCAGATGCGCCGACATCAAGGTGCCGCAGGCCGAACTCGCGCCGACCTGATCACGCCTGGAGCAAATCCAGGAAAAGTGTGTAAGGGTTTTCCGTCCGGAATTGCGTCAAAACAAGGAGATAGAGCGGTTCTGCGTTTCCGTGAAACGATGAACCGCTCTCGTGGTTCAGGCGACCCCGTTTACCGGCTGGCCTGCACGTCCGATCCGACATAGGCGATGCGCAGCATGTTGGTCGAACCCGGTGTCCTCAGCGGCACGCCGGCGGTGATGATGACGCGGTCGCCCGGCTTGCCGAAACCTTCGTCGAAGGCGATGCGACAGGCGCGGTTGACCATGTCGTCGAGGTCGCTGGCATCGGGGGAGACGACACAATGCGTGCCCCACAGCAGCGACAGCCGCCGCGCCGTGTTGAGGATCGGCGACAGCGCGATGATCGGCACTTGCGGACGCTCGCGGGCGGCGCGCAGGCCGGTGTTGCCGGACGCCGTGTAGGTGATGATCGCCGACAGTTTCAGCGTCTCGGCGATTTCGCGGGCGGCCAGCGAAATGGCATCGGCGCCGGTCGCTTCCGGCTCGGAGCGCTGCGCGTTGATGATACCGGCATAGGTCGGATCGGTTTCGACCTTGGTGGCAATGCGGTCCATCATCGCCACCGCTTCGACCGGATAGGCGCCGGCGGCGGACTCCGCCGACAGCATGATGGCGTCCGCGCCTTCGAAGACGGCGATCGAAACATCCGACACCTCGGCACGGGTCGGCACGGGGGCTGTGATCATCGATTCCAGCATCTGCGTCGCCACCACCACCGGCTTGCCGGCGCGGCGCGCGGCGCGCGTGATCTGCTTCTGGATGCCGGGCACCGCCTCGAGCGGCATCTCGACACCGAGATCGCCGCGGGCGACCATCAGCGCGTCGGACAGCTCGATGATCTCGGCCAGCCGGGCAACCGCCTGCGGCTTCTCGATCTTGGCCATGATCAGCGCCCGGCCGCGCGCGATCTTGCGCGCTTCGGCCAGATCCTCCGGCCGCTGCACGAACGACAGCGCCACCCAGTCGACGCCCGTGGACAGCACGGCATCGAGGTCCTTGCGGTCCTTCTCGGTCAGCGCGCCGACCGGCAGATCGGTGTCGGGCAGGCTGACGCCTTTCTTGTCGGAAATCGTGGTGCCGGCAATGACCGTGCAGACGATCGACTTGCCGTCGCCGCTTCTCACCGCCTTCAATTCGAGCTTGCCGTCGTCGATCAGCAAGCGATGACCGGCTTCGACCGAACTCAGGATTTCGGGATGTGGCAGATAGACCCTGGTCGATGTGCCGGGCTCCGGATTGTCGTCGAGCGTGAAGGTCTGGCCGACGGTCAGCACTTCCTTGCCATTGGCGAACTTGCCGACGCGCAGCTTCGGGCCTTGCAGGTCAGCCAGGATACCGATCGGCCGGCCGACCGCTTCCTCGACGGCGCGGATGCGTCCGACCAGCGTGCGCATCAGCTCATGGTCGGTATGGCTCATATTGATGCGGAACACATCGGCGCCCGCTTCGAACAATTTCTTCAGCATCTCTTCGGAAGAAGAGGCCGGACCGATGGTGGCTAGGATCTTGACCTTGCGGCTACGTCTCATTGACTGTTTGTTCCCGGGGCGGCTGGAGCGCCTCCCGTTGCGGGCTCATCGGTCAGCTGGACCATCCAGCTTGCCTGTTCGCCCGTGTCATATTCCTGGAATCCGGCGCGCTGGAAGCCCCGGGCGACGCAGTCGGTTACGCCGGCGATCTTGAACTCTTTTTCAGCCACGCACATGTTGATCGGGCCGTCCCAGCGTCCACCGCGCTCGGCGTCTTCTGCATAAAGATAGTAAAACCTTGATGACAGCGGCCCTTCGATCAGCGTTTTGCAAGTCGATCCCTCGATGTGCCACCAGCCCTCGGTGATCCAGCCGGCCTTGGCGCGATAGCCGATACCGACGCCGACCAGGTTCTGCGTGGCGTTGCAGACACGGAAATCGGCACGCGCCGGCGGGGCCATGACCATCGCCGACAGGCCCACGGCAAGGGTCAGGAGCGGCATGGCAAAGGCAGAGCGCATGCGCTGCCTGCCGGCGGAAACCATCCGAAAACCCCTCAAGAACCACATCAGCATCTCTCTGCGCCCCTTTTCGGAAAAGTCCGGGCGCATGTCAACGCACCGTTTTGTTCAATTCCAATCGATTTAGAAAGGCTCCGGCGCACAATTCGCCGACTTCTGCCAGATTTCCGCAGAAACCTTGGCCAAACAACGGCATTGCGCAAGCGTCGTCTTCGTGGAATGACGATAGCACCCTCCCCGGAAGCCAGCGAACAGACCATTTCCAGCCAATGACCCGATCCACAGTTTTCGCGCCTGTCGACATCGTCGAAGGCGACCGCAAGCGAGGCATTGTGCTGTTGGGCGACCATGCCCGCCGCGACCTGCCGGAGGACTATGGCAGCCTCGGCCTGCCGCCGGCGGAATTCGATCGCCACATCGCCTATGACATCGGCGTCGAGGCGGTGACGCGCGAACTGGCTGCTCTGCTCGGCGTGCCGGCGGTGTTGGCCAATTTTTCGCGACTGCTGATCGATCCCAATCGCGGCGAAGATGACCCGACGCTCATTCGCCAACTTTACGACGGCACCGTTGTGCCCGGGAATTACCCGATTACTGCCGCGGAGCGCGAAAGACGGCTCGACCGCTTCTACCGGCCCTATCACGACGCCGTCGGCGCCATGATCGCCTCGGTCGCGCAGGCCTCCGCCCAGTCGCCCTTCATCTTCTCTGTGCATTCCTTCACCCCGGCCATGCAAGGGATCCAACGTCCCTGGCATGTCGGCATCCTGTGGGATCTGGATGACCGGGTGGCTCGGCCGCTGATCGACATGTTGGCCGCCGACAAGAGCCTCGTGGTCGGCGACAACGAACCCTATGACGGCGCCTTGCGCGGTGACACCATGTACAAGCACGCCATCGTCAATGGCTTCGCCCATGTGCTGATCGAGATCCGCCAGGACCTGATATCAGACCAGAAGGGCGCGATCGCGTGGGCGCAGCGGTTGGCGCCGATCGTTGACGCGATCGACCACCGTCCCGATATACATGTGGTCAAGCAATTCGGCTCCCGCACCGGGCCGATTTAGAGCCGCAAGGAGGTTTCGATGACCGAACTCAGCGACGAGCAGAAGCGCGATTTCGAGGCTGCCGCCTTTCGCCGCCTGGTCGAGCATCTGCGCGAGCGCAACGACGTGCAGAACATCGACCTGATGAACCTCGCCGGCTTCTGCCGCAACTGCCTGTCGAACTGGTATCGCGAAGCAGCCAATGCCGACGGCGTCGACCTCGGCAAGGACCAGTCGCGCGAGATCGTCTACGGCATGCCCTATACCGAGTGGCAGGCGCTCAACCAGACCGAAGCCTCGGACGCCAAGAAGGCCGAATTCGAGGCAAGGCGGCCCCGGGACCACTAGAGCAATTTCCAGGAAAAGTGTGAAACGGTTTTCCCGGAAAAAGTGCGTAGCGCTTTCCCTTGGGGAATTGCGTCAAAACAAAGAGATAGAGCGGTTCGGCGTTTTCCGTGAAACGATGAACCGCACTCGTTCAACCCGGATACCCCTCGATCGCTTCCAAGGGCCAGGTTTGGCCCAAACGCTTTCCCCGAGAGAGTGCTTGACTGTAAATTGAATCGATCTAATTTGCCGCCGGAAGCCATTTTCGGACCGGATTCGCCTTATGAACGCGTCAAATGCCATGCTGACTGCCATTCGCGGACGATGGGCCGTGGCGGCTATTTTCCTCGCCAACGGCTTCCTGACCGGCAGCTGGGCGCCGCAGATCCCGGTGTTCCTGACCAGGCTGGAGATCACGAAGTTCACGCTCGGCCTGCTGATCCTGCTGTTCGGCGCCGGCGCCGTCACCGCCATGACCTGGTGTGGCCATCTGATCTCGAAACACGGTTCGCGCAGCGTGCTGCGCTGGTTCGGTCTCTGCGGCAGCCTCGGCCTGCTGGTCGTGGCGCTGGCGCCCAACGTGCCGCTGGCGGCCATCGCCATGTTCGTCTTCGGCGGCTCGATCGGCGGCATGGATGTCGCCATGAATGCCAATGCGGTGGTGGTCGAACGGCGGCTCTCCCGCGCCATCATGTCGTCCTCGCACGGCTTCTGGAGCCTTGGTGGCTTCGCCGGCGGCGCGCTTGGCGGCTTCGCCATCCAGAACTATGGCCACCTCACCCACGCAGCCGTGGTGACGGCGCTTGCCTTCGCTGTGATCGCGGTGGCGGTTGGCCATCTGGTCGGCGAGGACAGGCCGCAGGCGGCCGAGCATCATAAATTCACGCTGCCGGCAAACCCGCTGGTCTACCTCGTCGGCTTGATGGCGCTGCTGACGATGATCTCCGAGGGCGCGGTGCTCGACTGGGCGGCGCTATATCTGCGGCAGGAGCTCGGCGCCGACCTCGCCATTGCCGGCCTCGCATACGCTGCCTTCTCCGGCGTCATGGCGATCATGCGTTTCTTTGGCGACGGCGTCCGCAATCGCTTCGGCGCGGTGACGACGCTGCGCGGCTCGGCGATCGTCGCTGCCGCCGGCATGCTGGTGGCCGGCCTGTCACCCTCGCCCTGGCTCGCCATCGCGGCCTTTGCCTTGTGCGGCTTCGGCATCGCCAACATGGTGCCGATCATCTTCTCGGCCGGCGGTAATCAGGAAGGCATGTCGTCGGGCACCGGCATGAGCGTCGTCACCACCATGGGTTACTCCGGCATTCTGGTGGCGCCGTCAGCGATCGGCTTCGTTGCCGAACATTCAAGCTTCGGCCCGATCTTCATTGCCATGTCGGGACTGCTGATCGTCGTGTTGCTGATGGCCGGGCTCGCTCACCGCGCCGAATTCGCGGCCGCGCCGGCCGAATAGCGCTTCAGTTCCTCGTAGAGAAAATCCGCCACGCGGCGGATGCGCACGCTGGTGCGCACGTCGCGATGCATGGCCAGCCACACCGGCAGCACCGGCAGTGGCAGGCCAGGCAGCAGTTTCTCCACCGATGGATCACGGTCGGCCAGCGGCTCCTGGCCGAGACCGATGCCGTTTCCCGCCCGCACCGCCTCCCACAAGACAATCTGGTTATCGGCCCTGAAGCGGAAACTGCCGCGGGCGACGGGAATGCCATACTGGGTAAAGCCTCGGATAATGTCATCGCTGCGGTCGAAGCCGACCAGGTCGTGGTTGACAAGGTCGGCGGGCTCCAGCGGGCGGCCGCGCCTGTCGAGATAAGATCTGGCCGCGCAGGCGCAGAGCGGAATATCGCAGACCTTGCGCGCCGTCAGCTCATTCTGCGCCGGCTTGACCATGCGGATGGCGATGTCGGCGTCGCGACGCAACAGGTTCTCGACCTGGTTCGAAGCAACGATCTCGACCTCGATGCCGGGCTCCTCGATACCGAGCCGCGTCGTCATCTCCGGCAGCACATAGGCCGCGACCACCTCGCTGGCAGCGATGCGCACCGTACCTTCGATCGCCTCGACCGAACCCAGCGCGAGCAATGAAAAGGCGCTTGCCTGCTCGCTGACCGCCTTGCCGCGCTCGAACAGCGTGCTGCCGGCTTCCGTCAGTTCATAGCCGCGCCGCCCACGCCGGAACAGCGTGACACCCAGCGCCTGTTCGAGCTCGCCGATGTGACGGCCGAGCGTCGGCTGACTTGCCGAGAGCTTTCGCGCGGCCGCCGACAGGCTGCCGGTTTCCGCCACGGTGACGAAACTCTTGATCAGATTCCAGTCGATTTCAGTCATTCATTTCTGACTATCAGAACCCCATCCATAGTCAATTTCCATTCGCATGCGAGGGGACCATATTCGGACTGCAAACATCAACACGGAGACGAAAAATGACCAAGATCGCAATTCTCGGTGCCAATGGCCGGCTCGGCCGCGTGGTCGCCAGGGCCTTCATCGACGCCGGCTATGATGTCCGCGCCGTCACCCGCAGCGGCAAGGTACCGGCCGAACTCAACGGCGCCACGGCCGTTGCCGGTGACGGGCTCGACCGCGAAGCGCTTATCCGTGCCACGGAAGGTGTCGACATCATCTTCAACGGCCTCAACCCGATCTACACCGAATGGGTCAAGTGCTTGCCGATGGCCGAGAACGTCATGGCCGCCTGCCGGGCGAACGGCGCTTTGCACCTTGCTCCGGGCAACGTCTACAATTTCGGCTCGCCGATACCAGCAGTGATCACCGAAGACACCCCATTCCACCCGACGACCGAGAAGGGCCGCATCCGCGTCGCCATGGAAGACCTGTTTCGCCGCGAGGCCGACGCGGGCCTCGTCCGCACCATTCTCCTGCGGGCCGGTGACTTCTTCGGCGGTTCCGGCAGCGGCTCATGGTTCGATCTGGTCGTCGCCGCCAAGATGAACAAGGGCATCTACACCGCGCCCGGCCCGGTCGATCTGGTGCATGAATGGGCCTACCTCCCGGATCTGGCCAAGGCTTTCGTTGGACTGGCGCAAAACCTGGACAAGCTCGGCTCCTACGAAGCGTTGAACTTCCCGGGCCATGCCGTCACCGACCGGGAGATCAAGGCAGCGGCAGAGACGGCGCTTGGACGCCCGCTCAAGATGACCTTGATGGCCTGGTGGGTGCTGCGCGCCGGCAGCCCGTTCGTGGCGATGTGGCGTGAGATCGTCTCGATGTCCTACCTGCGCTTCGAGCCGCATCAGCTGGCCTCGGCAAGGCTGGAAGGCATCATCGATGCGATCCCGCACACGCCGCTGGATCAGGCGATCGCCGAGGCTCTCGAGGACATCGGCATCACCACCATGAAGGGCGTTGCGAAGGCTGCCTGATATGGACGGCGCGTGCGCGGCCATCGCATGCCCCGCCCCATCTCTTCACACTGAAAAGCCTCTCTACGACTGAAAAGGCGGCTTAGAGCCGCCCCATCAACAGCAACAGCAGAAGCACCACCAGCACCACGCCAACAATGCCCGACGGCCCATAACCCCAGGAGCGCGAATGCGGCCATGTCGGCACCGCGCCGATGAGGACAAGGATCAGGACGATGATGATAATGGTGGTGATCGGCATGGGAACCCCGCGCTTCGACGTTTGCTACGACACAACGCTTTGGCGTTGCTACGAGACAATGCTTTTGCATTGCTCCGGGGACAACTCGTCGCATTGCCCTTGGGGGACAATGCAAAAGGCCGCCCGGTTGTTCCGGGCGGCCCTTTTGTCAGTGGTTCGCAGACAGGTTTATTCGGCCGCCTTTGGAAAAGCGATGGCCGGCTCGTCACCCACATCCAGGCCCGGCGTGCCGGTTGAAACCTTTCCCTTGCCGCGCCGGAATATCCGACGGAAAAACGCGTAGAAGCGGCTGTTCTTGCTGCGCGTGAAGATCATCAGCATCGACGGCGTCACCACCAGCGTCAGCAGGGTGGCGAAGGACAGGCCGAAGACGATCGCCGACGACAGAGAAATCCACCATTGCGTCGACGGCGCGTTGATCGTTGTCTCGTGATGGAAGATTTCAAGACCGAGGCCGAAGGCGATCGGCAGCACGCCGAGAATCGCCGACACCGCCGTCAGCACCACCGGGCGGGCGCGTTCCCTGCAGGTCTGCAACACCGCTTCCATCTTGTCCCAGCCTTCTTCGCGCAGCCGGTCATAGGTGTCGATCAGCACGATGTTGTTGTTCACCACCACACCGGCCAACGCGATGACGCCGATGCCCGACATGACGATGCCGAATGCCTCTCCCGTCAACAGCAGCCCCAGGAACACACCGATCGTCGCCATGACCACACAGGACAGCACCATCAGCACGCTGGTGAATTTGTTGAACTGCATCAGAAGCACGAGGAAGATCAGGAAGATCGCCGCCCCGAAGGCCTTGCCAAGGAAGGCGCTGGCCTCGGCGCTATCCTCGTTGGAGCCGGCCAGCTTCCAGCGTATGCCACTGCCAAGATCCATATCAGCGACGGCCTTGGTGACCTCAGCCTGTACGGCTGCAACCTGCGTGCCGGCGGCCACGTTGGCCTGGACGACCACCGTGCGGGCGCCGTCGATGCGGTTGAGAATACCGACAGTCGGCTCCGGCTTGCGCACGACGAAATTCGAGATCGGCACCGAGCCTTGTGCGGTCTGCACTCTAAGCTCGTCGAGCGACGACAGCGTTCGCCGATCTTCAGGCAGACGCAGCCTTATATCGACGGCGTCGTCAGCGCCTGCCGGTCGGTATTCGCTGAGCTTCAGCCCGTTGGTCACCAGCTGCACCACGGTGCCGACCGAAGTCGGGCTGATGCCGTACTGCGCCGCCTTGGCGCGGTCAACCTCGAGCGCCCAGTCAACGCCAGGCGGCGGCAGACCATCGGAAATATCGATGACGCCGGGCACCTTGCCAATGCGAGCCGCGACGGCGCGCGCCTTGTCGTCGAGCCCCTTGGGGTCAATTGCCGAAAGCCTGATCTGGATCGGCTTGCCGGTCGGCGGACCGGCTTCGGGCACGCGCACCTCGACATCGACGCCGGGAATGCCGGCCATGACGCCACGCAACTCGTCCAGGATCTGGTTCGCCGATTTGCGCTCGCGCCAGTCGATGAATTCATACTGGATGACGCCGACAACGTCCTCGGGGACATCCTGGCCGCCGCCTTGCGTCTTGCCGACGCGGGTATAGACCGATTTGATGCCCGGCCAGCCGAGCAGCCGGTTCTCGGCAATCTTCGTCGCGGTGTCCATTTCGGTCAGCGAAAGATTGCCGCGGGCGTGCACGTAGAGCAGGCCATAGTCGGGCTCGACGCTTGGGAAGAACTCGACACCAGCACCGTATTTCGAATAGGCAAAGCCGACACCGAACAGCAGCGCAACAGTCAGCAAGACCACGGTGATCGGGAACCGCACCGCCTGCTTGACGATGGCCATGTACCAGCCGTCGCGATTGTCATCCTCATGGTGCTGCGGCGCCTTGGCGAAGATCGCGCCCAGCGTCGGAGCGAACACCAGAGCATAGAGCATCGAGGCCGACAACGTGACGATCAGAGTGATCGGCATGTACTTCATGAAGTCGCCGATGATGCCCGGCCAGAACAGCAGCGGCGAGAAGGCGGCGATGCGCGTCATGGTCGCTGCGATGACCGGACCGGCCATGCGCTTGGCGGCAAGTGCAAAGGCTTCCGCCTTGGGCATGCCCTCGCTCATCCGTCGCTCGGCGAACTCGGTGACGATGATGGCGTCGTCGACCAGCATGCCGACGGCCAGGATAAGGCTGAACAGCACGATCATGTTGATCGTGTAGCCCATCATCGCCAGCAGAAGGATGCCGATCAGGAACGACGATGGAATGGCCAGACCAATGAGCAGCGAGGCGCGGCCGGACAGCGCATAGAGAATGACGATGAACACCAGGATCACGGCGATCATGACGTGGTTCTGCAGATCGCCGAGCAACTGGTTGACGAAGACAGACTTGTCCTGCGTGTAGGTGACATTCATGCCTTCCGGCATCGTCTTCACGTACGCATCCGATACGGCCCGCACCTTGGTGAGCGTATCGATCAGATTGGCACCGATACGCTTCTTGACTTCGATGGCGATCGCCGGCTTGCCGTTGAGGCGGGTGATGGTCTCGGCATCGGCGAAGGTCGAGCGGATCGTCGCGATGTCCTTGGCCTGCACCACGGCATTGGGACCGGCGACCACCGGCAGAGCCGCGACATCCTCGGGCGTCTCGATCAGCGACGGCACCTTGACCGCGTATTTGCCTTCCGAGCCCTCGATGTTGCCGGCGGCGACCAGGCTGTTGGACGCGCCGACCGCACCGATCAGCTGATCGAGCTGCAGCCCATAGGAAGACAGTTTCATCGGGTCGATGACGACTTCGACGAGATCGTCTCGCGCGCCCTGCAACGAGCCCTCGAGAACGCCGGGCACTTCCTCGATCCGGTCCCGCAGTTCGCGCGCCGCAGCGGTCAACACCCGTTCGGGCAACTCTCCCGACAGGGTGACGACGAGGACGGGGAATTCGGAGATGTTGACCTCGGTGACAACAGGCTCCTCGGCCGCCTGCGGCAGGTCGGCCTTGCCGTCCTGCACCTTGCTGCGCGTGTCCTGCAGCGCCGTCGCCAGATTGGTCTGCGGCTGGAACTCGACCAGGACATAGCCGCCACCCTGGAAGGCGGCCGAGCGCATTTCCTTGAGGCCCTTCAGGCTCTTCAGCTTGCTTTCCATCGGCCGCAGCAGAAGACGCTCCGAATCCTCGGGCGAAATGCCCTGATAGATCAGGCTGACATACATCATCGGAATCGGAACGTCGGGTTCCGCTTCCTTCGGCGTTGACTGATAGGCGACCCAGCCGGCCAGCAGAAGGAAGACCAGGACCGAGATGGTCAGGCGGGCATTGTTGATCGCAAGTTTGACGATATCCATGGCTAACGCCTGTTCTTGAATTTCACGAGCTGCGCCGCAGCCGATTGTCCCCGCCCAGGGCTAGTCTGTCGCGACTGTTGCTACTGCGTGCCGGCAGGCGCCTCGCCCAGCAACTTCTGGATGGTCGCCTGGTCCGCCTCGACCGCATTGACCACATCGCCTTCCTTCACCAGTTCCTGACCGGCAACGATGATGCGCGCATCGGCCGGGATGCCGCCGAGCACGAGGCCGGTCGGCGTGTCGTCGACGAGGTCGATCGGAAAGAACGCCACCTTGTTGTCCTTGCCGACGGTACGGATGCCGAGGTCGCCCTTGTCGCCGAGCGTCACCACCGAGCGCGGCAGCAAGACAGCGTCGGTCGGTTGCGCGTTGAGCGCGATTTCCGCCGTCATGCCGGCCGGCACGGAGCCATCGGCATTGGGGATTGCCACCTCGACGCGGAAGGTGCGCGTCGCCGACGAAGCGTCGCGGCTGATGTAGCGCACGGTGCCTTCAACCGTCTGGCCGCTGACCAGACGGACATTGGCCTTGTCGCCGAGCTTGAGGTAGCGCAGGTCGCGCTCGCTGACTTCGCCGCGGGCAATGACCGGATCAAGCTTGAGGATGGTTGCCACCTCGCCGCCCTCCATGATGGAACTGCCAAGTTCCACCGGCACCCGGTCGATGACGCCGTCGAAAGGCGCCCTCACCTCATTGCGGTCGAGCAAGGCCTGTGCCGTTTTCAGCAGCGACTGCGCCGAGGTCAGGTTCGAGCGCGCGGTATCGAGCTGCAGCTTCGGCAAATTGCCTGTTTTCATCAGTCGCAGAGCTGCTTCCAACTCGGCCTGGCGCTGCACAACCAATTGCTTGGCGTTGTCGACCATCGAGATCTTTTCTTCCGCGGCAAGCATCATTACCAGATCGCCGGTCTTGACGTGCTGGCCCTGGCTGACCGGCAGCTTGTCGATAACACCGGCAACGCGCGCGCCCAGCACCGCTCGTTTATCGGCTTCGGTCAGTCCCGAAATGCGGATGGCGCGCGCATAGGTCTTGCGCGGCGGCGTCACCACCGCGACGGTGCGCAGCGGTGCTTTCGGCTCGGCTTCCGCCGCCTTGGGCTTGTTCGCGTTCGGCGCCTTGGCCTGCTCGACTTCGGCTGCCTTGGCCTTGTTGGCGGCGACGCTGCCGACCGACGAAAACTCACCTGTCGCCATCCAGGCCGCGAAACCAATGAGCACAACAACGGCTGCAAGCTTGTGAAACCTGATTCTCATCGTCGTTTTTTCCACTGCGGATTCGGCCAGCGTCCTCATAACGCGGGCGCGTCGCCGATATGGGTGCGCGCCAGGCCGTGTTCAATTTGCCGTGATCGGCGAAGCGCGTTTCTACATCAAAGTTGCACCGCAATATAGCCTTAAAGTTGCAAGACCATTACGGTACCGGGCAAGGTGAACCCACCGCCATCCAGTTTTCGATCGTTTGGAAGGTTGCTTCGGCCGAGCCCGGAGCCGGCTCACGATCCGACCCGGGCGTCCAGCCCCAGCCGACCAGCCTGTCGTCGCGAACATGCAGCGCGATATCCTCCAAACTGCGACCGCCATTGCGCGCCGGATCCTTGATCTGAGCGCAGATTTCGGCTGAGGATTTGCCGAACCAGGCCATCTCGGCCGGCGCCAGACGCCAGTTTTCGGCTCCGGGCGGCCCGTGCAATCCATTGGAATTGCTGGAGAAATGGCAAGTGGTACAGCGCAGGACCGGATTGCCGAAGCCCGATCCGTCAGCACCGCGCTGGACGTTGAAGGCGTGAATGCGCGTGCCGCCATAATGCACGCCGGACCATCGCGGCCGGTCGTCCGCGACATGACAGTCGGCGCAGCGAGGATGCGAGAACACCGCATAAATCTTGTCCCATTCGGACAAGCCTTTCGCTGCGTCGACTGGCGCCGGCGCCGGCGCCAGACTGTCTTGTGCAACTGCGAACGGCGTCGCAAGGACGAGCATGGCAGCAGGCGTCAGCATGATGAGGAGCCTCTTCATGCGAAGGCCACCGTCTTCGACAGTGGCAGCGTGCGGATGCGCTTGCCGGTGAGTGCGAACATGGCGTTGGCCAGCGCCGGTGCCGCCGGTGGTGTACCGACCTCGCCGACGCCGCCCATCTTGTGGAAATTTTCCAGGATGGCGACTTCGAAGACCGGGCACTGGAAGATCCGCATGGCGTCGAAATCGTGGAAGTTCGACTGTTCGACCATGCCGTCGGCGAAGGTGATTTCCTGTCCCATTGCCGCCGAAAGACCGTAGATGGCGGCGGAAATCAGCTGCGCCTCGATGATGCCCGGATCGAGCGCGGTGCCGACATCGGCGGCGATCCACACCTTCTCGATGCGGATGCCGGCCGGCGTGTCAGCCACCTGGACGATCTCGCCGACCCAACTGCCGAAGGACAGCGTGAAGGCCATGCCCTTGGCGGTGCCGGCGGGTAGCACCTCGCCCCATTTCGCCATCGCGGCGACCTTCTCCACCACCTTCACGGCGGAAGGATAGGCGGCCATCAGCGTCTTGCGCATCTCGACCGGATCGACTTTCCCGGCAGCGGCGATCTCGTCCATGAACCCTTCGTGGAAGAAGCCGTTGATCGAACTGCCGACCGATCGCCAGGAGCCGACGGGAATCGAGACAGGAGCGGCGACACCGCTGACCCGATAGTTCGGGATGGTGTAGGGCTGGTCATAGGCACCGTCGACGATGCTTTTGTCGGGCCCAAGCGGCGATATCGATGGGAACAGCCGGCGCAAGGTACTGGCTATCATGGATGGCGAGGCGATTTTCATGTCGACGGCGACCGGCATGCCGTCTTCGCCGAGCAGCGCCTGGAACTTGCCGACCGCCGCCGGCCGGTAGGCGTCGTGGCGCATGTCTTCTTCACGCGTCCAGGTCACCTTGACCGGACGCCCGCCTGTCTCCTTCGCCATCAGCGCGGCGCACAGCGCGTAATCCATCTCGACGCGGCGGCCGAAACCGCCACCCATGAAGGTGGTGTGGACGGTGACCTTGTCCTGTTCGATGCCGACCACGTTGGCGCAGAGCTGCCGCACCAGGGTCGGCGCCTGGTTGCCGCACCAGATGTCGAGGGCACCATCGCTGAACCGCGCCGTGGCGTTCATCGGCTCCATCGTTGCATGCGCCAGATAGGGCACCGCATAGTCTGCCTCGACGATCCTTTCGCGCGGCGCGTCGGCGAAGGCGGTGTCGACATCGCCATTGTCGCGCATCGCCGAGCCCTTGGTGCCAAGCGCCTGTTTCAGCACGTCTGATATGGCGGCGCTGCTGAGCGGATATTCGGGATCCGCCCACTGGGCGTCGATGGCGTCGGCCGCCTTGAACGCGGCCCAGGTGTTCTCGGCAATGATGCCGAAGCCGTGGCCGTAATTCGTCTCGAGCGGCACGATCTTGATTACGCCAGGCATCTTTTCGGCTTTTGCGAGGTTCGCCTTGGTCGGCTTCGACCAGAAGCGAGGGCTCATCTTGACCGTGCCGTAAAGCATGTCCGGCAGCCTGACATCGATGCCGAAGATCGGCGCGCCGGTAACCTTGGCCAGCATGTCGATGCGCTTCTGCGGCTTTCCCAGCAATTTCCAGTCGGCTCTGTCCTTGAGCCTGACTTCGGCCGGCGGCGCCATCGCGGCGGCGGCCGCGGCGACCGCGCCATATGTCAGCGACTTGCCAGACGCCTTGTGGACAATCGAGCCATTGGCCGTTTCCAGATCGGCGGCGGCAACGCCGAATTTCTGCGCCGCCGCCGCGATCAGCAACTGCCGCGCTGTGGCGCCCGCCTGGCGCATCTTGTCGAAGCCGTCGCGCGCCGAAGCCGAGCCGCCGGTGGCCTGGAGAGCAAGCAGCTTGCCGACCACGCCGAGACCTGAGCGCACCGCCTGCGCCGTCATGCTCTCGTCGAAGAAGGCGAACGGACCGCCCTCTTCCAGGATCGCTGCGTTGTAATAGGCATAGGACGCCGGGCCATGCTCGACCTTGACCTGGTCGAGACCGACATCGAGTTCTTCGGCGACCATGACGGCCAGCGTGGTCGAGATGCCCTGCCCCATCTCGGCGCGCGGCGCGACGATGGTGATGGTGTTGTCGGCGCCGATCTTCACATAGGGGTTGAAGGTCGCCTCACCCTCGCCGAGATCGGCCTCGAGCGGGTTCGGAAACGGTCTTCGATAATAGTAGTAGCCGACGGCAACGCCGCCCGCGACGGCGGCCGCGCCGATCAGAAACGTGCGGCGGGCGATCTTTCCGACACTGGCCATGCTCAGAGCCCCGCCGTCTTGAGCGCTGCAGCCTTCTTGATGGCCGAGCGGATCTTCGGATAGGTGCCGCAGCGGCAGAGATTGCCGCCCATGGCGTTGTCGATGTCGGCGTCGCTCGGGTCGGCGACCTGGTCGAGCAGTGCCACCGCGCTCATGATCTGGCCGGCCTGGCAATAGCCGCATTGCGCCACCTGTTCCTCCAGCCATGCCTGCTGCACCGGATGCAGCTTGTCCGCCGTGGCGATGCCTTCGATGGTGGTGATGGCGCCGCTGACCTCGCCGACCGGGAGCGAACAGGAGCGCACCGGCTGGCCGTCGACATGCACGGTGCAGGCGCCGCAGGCGGCGATGCCACAGCCAAATTTCGGTCCGGTCTTGCCAATGAGATCGCGCAGCGCCCATAGCAGCGGCATCTGCGGATCGGCGTTGATGTCGAATGACTGCCCATCGACGGTGAGGCGCATGGGGATACCCTTTTGTTGTCGTCCACAGCCCGAGGCGAAATGGCCAACCGGTCATTTCGCCTTCAAACAGGTTGACAAATTACGTCATTTTGTCAATTGAGATTTTGCAGGATAATGTTGCTCCATGAATCAGACCGAAGACATCGCCGCCACCGACCCCAAACGCGTCCGTATCCTGGATGGCGCGATGAAGGTGTTCCTGGCCTATGGCTTCTCCCGCACCACCATGGACGACATCGCCCGCGCCGCAGACATGTCACGCCCGGCGCTCTATCTCCTGTTCAAGAACAAGACCGACATTTTCCGCGCCATCGCCATGATGGTGCTGTCGCGCTCGGTCGCAGCGGCAAAAATGGCGCTGGCCGGCGACGGCGCTTTCGCCGAACGCATGATGCGAGCCATCGACGAGGCATTCATCTCGATGATGAGCGCGGTCGTTGCCTCGCCGCACGGCGCCGAATTGGTGGACATGAAATCGAGCCTTGGCGATCTGGTCGGCTGCTGGCGCGGCGGTCTGGTCGAACATATCGCTGTCGCGATTCAGGACGAGGCAACCAGGAACGGCGTCGATCTAGCGGCCAAGGGCCTGTCGACGCAATTGCTTGCCGACATGCTGCTGGACGGGCTGGAAGGCATGAAGGCGCGGATCAGCGATCCCGAGGTGCAGCGGCAGGCGGCCGCTGCCCTGGTCAACGTGATCGGTCTGACCTTGAAAGCTGGATGAAGCCGAGCAGTGTCGAGATTTCGGTCAAGCCCGGCGGCGTTCCGCCTCGGGCTTCTTGCGCGCCGCAAGGAATTCCTTGACCCGCCGGCCGGGTGCGGGACCACGCACCGGCTTGAAGCCGTCATCTAGTTCGCCGGAGAGATCGAGCGTCGGCCGCTTGCCGACGGCATCGTAGTTCTCTTCCAGCCAGTCGCTGGCGGCGGTGCGGCCGAGATCGCGCAGATAGGTCAGGAACGCCCATTCGGCATTGACCTTCGATGACGCCGACAGGTCCTTGAACGCCTCGTCGGCATCGATGCGGTGCATGCGGATGTCACGGTATTCGCCATGCGGCAGACGGCCGGCGGCGATCAGTTCCTTGACGAAGGCGATCGAGCGGAATTCGCGCAACAGACCGGCGTTGAAGGTGATCTCGTCGATGCGGTTCTGGATCTCGTTGGCGCTCCTCGGCGTTCCCTCCCGCACCACCGGATTGATCTGCACCAGAAGCACATCCTCGGTCGCCGCCGTCTTGAAGAACGGATAAAGCGCCGGGTTGCCGCCATAGCCGCCGTCCCAATAGGGAAGAACGCCCTTGATCTCGACGGCGCGGAACAATTGCGGCAGGCAGGCCGAGGCCATCACCGTGTCGAGATCGATCTCGCCATCGGAAAAGACACGCAACTGTCCGGTTTCGACATTGGTTGCCGAAATGAACAGTTCCATCGACTTGCAGGCGCGCACATTGGTGAAATTGATCTCCTGCTGCACCACGTCACGCAGCGGGTTGAGGCCGAGCGGGTTGGCGACATAGGGCGAAAACACCCGCGACATGGTGTCGAAGAAGAAATAGCCCGGCGTGTTCTCGATCGACCAGTTGCCCCAGGCGACATCCCACGGCATGCGCTGCACCGGGCTGAACCGGCCCTTTGCCGCCACCGCACGCCAGAAATCGTCGAGCTTCTGCCGCGCGCCGTCGACCCCGCCGCGCACGAAGCCGTCGGCCAGCGCCACCGCGTTCATGGCACCGGCGCTGGTGCCGGACACCGCCGCGATCTCCAGCCTGCCGTCCTCCAGCAACCGGTCGAGCACGCCCCAGGAAAAGGCGCCGTGCGAGCCGCCACCCTGAAGCGCGATGTTGATCTTCTTCGTCTCCTCCGCCTTGCCGTTTTTCGTCATGGCGTCGTCCTTGATCTGTCCCTTTGGGTGGGTGAGAAAATTTCGCCCCTCACGCCGCGGTCCATCCGCCGTCGATCGAGAGATGCGTGCCGTTGACCTGCGCCGCCGCGTCGGAACACAGGAACACCGCCGCTGCCGCGATCTGCTCGACCGTGACGAATTCCTTGGTCGGCTGCTTGTCCAGCATGACCTCGCGGATGACTGTCTCGCGGTCCATCTTGTGGGTTTTCATCTGGTCGGGGATCTGCGCCTCGACCAGCGGCGTCAGCACATAGCCGGGGCAGATGGCGTTGCAGGTGATCTTTTCACGCGCCAACTCGAGCGCAACCGTCTTGGTCAATCCCATGATGCCGTGCTTGGCCGAGACATAGGCCGATTTGAACGGCGACGCGACCAGGCCATGCGCCGAGGCGATGTTGACGATCCGGCCGCCCCCGGCCTTTTTCATCAGCGGGATCGCGGTTGCAATGGTGTGGAATGCCGATGAAAGGTTGATGGCAATGATGGCGTCCCACTTCTCGATCGGGAAGTCTTCAACAGGTGCGACATGCTGGATGCCGGCATTGTTGACGAGAATATCGACCGATCCGAATGTCTCGGCCGCCTCGGCGACAAGCGCCCGGCATTGGCCCGGCTTGGACATGTCGGCCTTGATGTAGGCGGTCTTCACGCCGTGCTGCCTGGCGATCGCATCGGCGATGGCGTGGTCGGCGGCCGTATCGGAGAAGGAGTTGACGACGATAGCGTGGCCTTCAGCCGCCAGGGCGTGAGCGATGGCCAGGCCAATGCCCGATGTGGAGCCGGTGATAACTGCGGTTTTTCTGGCGGCCAAGGGTGGAGTCCTCTGGTTGCGGCAAGAGTGAGCTTATGTTGCAGTGCAGCATATATGCTCAATGCGACGCAATAACAGCGGCGGGATTTATGCAGCGAGATGAACTTTTTGTCATGAGCGACCGCGCAGCCCCTCGCCGGAAGCACATCGGCCGGATCGCTCCGTCCTTCGGCGGGCCGCCCCGCTCTGCAAAAGCGAAGCTTCAGGCGACGAGGTCCGGCACCGGCCCGACATAGCGCGACTGCGGCCGGATCAGCCGTCCGGTCGTCTGCTGCTCGCGGGCATGGGCGATCCACCCGGCGACACGCCCGGCGGCGAAGACGTTGCTGAATGCCTCCTTCGGAAAGCCCGCCGCCTCGAGCAGCAGCGCGGTGTAGAACTCGACATTGGTCTGCAGCGAGCGCGACGGCTTGGCGATCCGCAGCACGTCGAGCGCGGCTTGCTCCACTGTCTCCGCAAAAGCCAGTCGGCGACCGGTTTCGCCTTGGCTGCCGAGTTGCCGCACCACCGCCTTCAGCACGTCGGCGCGCGGATCGCGTACGCGGTAGATCCGGTGACCGAACCCCATGATGCGCTCGCCATGCGCGACCTCGTCGCGCAGCCAGCCGGCGGCATCGCCATGCGCCTCAATCGCATCCAGCATCTCGATGACCGGGCCGGGCGCACCGCCATGCAAAGGCCCCTTGAGTGCGCCGAGCCCGGCCAGCACGGACGATGTCAGGCCGGCCTGCGTCGACGCGACCACGCGGGTAGCGAAGGTCGAGGCATTGAGGCCATGGTCGCAGACGGTCACCAGATAGGTGTCCAGCGCCTTCGCCAGCGCCGGCGAGGCAGCACTGCCGTTGAGCATCCTCAACATGTCGGCGGCATGGTCGGCCCGGCTGTCCGGTGCGATTGGCTTCTCGCCGTGTTGCAGGCGCAGCAAGGCCGGCGTCAGCACAGCCGGCCCCGCGATGAGCAGTAAGGCGTCCGTCCACGTTTCGCCGTCCGGCAGCAGCGCAATCCCAGCGCGCATGGCGCTGTAGACATCGAGCGATGCCGGCAAGGGCAGTGAGGGCAAGAGCCGCTCGAACACTTCCGCACGCGCCTGGCCCAGCGCTCGCGCCAATTCGGCGTCGTCGGGAAGATCATCGAAAAAGCCGTCGAGCAGCAGGCGAACCACCTGCGCGTAACGCCAGCGCCCGGCCAGTTCCGGCAGCGAATGACCCCGGATCGTCAGATGGCCGCCAAGACCGTCCACGTCGGAGAGGACGGTTTCCGCCGCCACCACGTCATCGAGCCCATTCGCCATAGCCTGTCTCCTTGAACCGTTCCCGGATCGGAGATAAGGCTAGTCAATATGCTCATCAATCTTGATCAATAGAATCAATATGTAGGAGGATCGAGGTCCTGTCGGAATGGTTGTCACGGGAAGAGGCGCTGGAAAGGCTCAGGGTGCGGCCGCAGACGCTCTACGCCTATGTCAGCCGTGGCCGCATCGGCATGCGGCCAGACCGGACCGACCCACGCCGAAGCCAGTATCGCGCCGACGACATTGCCGCATTGGCCACCCGCCGGGCGCGCGGACGGAGCCCGGCGGCCATCGCCGAAAGTGCCATCGCCTGGGGTGAACCGTCGCTCGTCACCTCGATCTCGACCGTCTTTCACGGTCGTCTTGTCTATCGGGGCCAGGACGCCGCAGCGCTTTCAGCGAGTGCCACACTGGAAGAAACTGCTGCAGTGCTGTGGGCTCTGTCTGGACCGGTGGTTTTCACAGCACCGTCGCCAGATGCGCCCCATCAAGCCGGCCGAGCCTCGGCCTTTGCACGCCTTGCCGTGCTTGCCGGCCAGGGGCGCCCATCGCTCGGGCGCAGCACCACCTCGCTGCATGCCGATGCCGCGCACGCTGTCGGCATGCTGGCCGGCGCCCTGGGTGCATCGGCGGGGTCGGATCCAGTCCATCAACGGCTGGCGCAGGACTGGTCGGTGGATGCGACGGGAGCGGACGCGATCCGCCGCGCGCTTGTCCTGCTCGCCGACCACGAACTGAACGCATCGACTTTCGCCGCCCGCGTCGCGGCCTCGACCGGGGCGTCGCTGGCGGCATGTCTTCTCGCGGGCCTGGCGACGCTATCGGGGCCACGTCATGGCGGCGCCGGTGAAGCGGTGATGCAACTGGCCGAGGATGCGGCGCGGCACGGCGCCGATGCGGCGATCCGGCGCTGGCTTGCCCATGACCGGCCGCTGCCGGGGTTTGGTCACCCGCTTTATCCCGACGGCGATCCGCGGGCAGCGGCATTGCTGAGCGCGATCGAGATCGATGATCTCTCGCAATCGATGCGCGATGCGGCCTTTGCCGCGACCGGCGCACGCCCGAACATCGACTTCGCCATGGTCGTGCTGACGCGCAGCCTCGGCTTGCCGCGCGATGCACCGTTCCGCCTGTTCGCGCTCGCACGCAGCGTCGGCTGGGCCGCCCACACGGTCGAACAGATAACGAGCGGAAGTATCATCAGGCCGCGCGGTCGCTATGAAGGAGTGCTGCCGTAGCGTCGCGACAGCACTGTGCGCGAGCTACCGGATCTTCGCTCCGAAACGCTCACGACATCGTGTCGAGCTTGCGCTGCATGGCGGCGATCTGGTCCTTCAGTTCCTGAAGGTCGTCAGGCTTTTCCGGCGTTTCCTTCCTGGCCGGCTCGGGCGTCGGCGCAGCGGACGGGCCGGAACCGGCCGGTGGGAACGGCGTGAACAGCCGCATCGCATTCTGGAACATTTCCATGTTGCGGCGTGTCTGCTCCTCCAGCGCCTTGATCGGCGTGGCGATCTTCATCATGTCCAGCGGCGACTTGCCGATCGCCCCCTTCATCTGCTCGCGAAAACGTTCCTGCTCCTTGGAGAAGGCGAGCATCGACTGTTCGAGGAAGCTCGGCACGATCATCTGCATCTGGTCGCCATAATAGGCGATCAGCTGGCGCAGGAACGGGATCGGCAGCATGTTCTGCCCATCCTTGTTCTCCAGCTCGAAGATGATCTGCGTCAGCACCGGATGCGTGATGTCGTCGCCGGTCTTGGCGTCCTGAACGGTGAACTCCTCGCCCTTCTTGACCATCTCGGCGAGGTCCTCGAGCGTCACATAGGTGCTGGTGCCGGTGTTGTAGAGGCGGCGATTGGCGTATTTCTTGATGATGATCGGATCGTCTTTCGCGGCCATCTGCATCCTCCCGGGGACACCGGCGCGCCCAGAGTAAGCCGCCGGTAACGATTGTGCCTTTTTTGAGGATATGCGCAAAAGCCTCATAATTCCAAGCAGTTTGTGCAGTGCGGGATCACTAAATGCTGCATAGCGGGCAAAATAATGCTGCGCAGCAACCGCCGTCGCAAGGCGCGACCTGCTTGCCGCGCATGGGCGCCATGCCCATTTCCGGTTTGACTTGGGTTCTGGAAAGGGCAAGAAAAGTCCTCAACGACAGAACAACACCCTTGAAGTCTGGAGAAGAAAATGTCCGCTTCCATCGTCATTGCCAGTGCCGCGCGCACGCCGGTCGGCTCCTTCAACGGGGCCTTCGCCGCCACGCCGGCGCATGAACTCGGGGCCGTTGTCATCAAGGAATTGCTGTCGCGTGCCGGTGTCGAACCGGGCGAGGTCGACGAGGTGATCCTCGGTCAGGTGCTGACCGCCGCTCAGGGTCAGAACCCGGCCCGCCAGGCATCGATCAATGCCGGCCTGCCGAAGGAAACCACCGCCTGGGGCCTCAATCAGGTGTGCGGCTCGGGCCTGCGCGCCATTGCACTCGGCATGCAGCAGATCACCTCCGGCGATGCCAAGGTGATCATCGCCGGCGGCCAGGAATCGATGTCGCTTTCGGCGCATGCCCAGCACCTGCGCGCTGGCGTCAAGATGGGCGACTTCAAGCTGATCGACACCATGATCAAGGATGGACTGTGGGATGCCTTCAACGGCTACCACATGGGCAACACCGCCGAAAACGTAGCTCGCCAGTTCCAGATCACCCGCGACGATCAGGATCAGTTCGCACTCGCCTCGCAGAACAAGGCGGAGGCCGCACAAAAGGCCGGCAAATTCAAGGACGAGATCGTCGCCGTCACCATCAAGGGCAAGAAGGGCGACACAATTGTCGACCAGGATGAGTACATCCGCCACGGCGCCACGATCGACGCCATGACCAAGCTGAAGCCGGCCTTCGACAAGGACGGCACCGTGACCGCTGCCAACGCCTCCGGCATCAACGACGGCGCCGCTGGTGCGCTGCTGATGAGCGAAGCGGAAGCCGTGAGGCGCGGCATCACCCCGCTGGCGCGCATCGTGTCCTGGGCAACCGCCGGCGTCGATCCGCAGATTATGGGCACCGGCCCGATCCCCGCCTCGCGCAAGGCACTGGAAAAGGCCGGCTGGTCGGTCGGCGATCTCGACCTGGTCGAGGCCAATGAGGCCTTTGCCGCGCAGGCCTGCGCCGTCAACAAGGACATGGGCTGGGATCCCTCGATCGTCAACGTCAATGGCGGCGCCATCGCCATCGGCCACCCGATCGGTGCGTCCGGCGCTCGCGTTTTCAACACGCTGGTCTTCGAGATGCGCCGCCGTGGCGCCAAAAAAGGCCTCGCCACGCTCTGCATTGGTGGCGGTATGGGCGTCGCCATGTGCGTGGAAGCGCTCTAAACGATATCACTGACCGGCGGCGCGAATGCACACCCAAAAGTGTGCAGCGGTTTTGGGAAGACGACATGCATAAAAACAAACAGCCAAAGTGCGTCGCCTGAATTTATTTCAGCGCGACGCGCTTTAGCGGTCAGTATCCAGTGCCTGCCAAGCCCGACAACAGGGCGATACCAAGATACCAAAAAGGGGAAACGCATGAGCAAGGTAGCAATCGTCACGGGCGGATCGCGCGGCATCGGTGCGGCGATCTCGATCGCATTGAAGACCGCCGGCTATTCGGTTGCCGCCAATTACGCCGGCAATGACGACGCTGCGGCGAAATTCAAGGCCGAGACCGGCATTCCTGTCTACAAATGGTCGGTCGCCGACTACGATGGCTGCGCCGCCGGCATCAAGCAGGTCGAGGCCGACCTCGGTCCGGTCTCGGTGTTGGTCAACAATGCCGGCATCACCCGCGACGCCATGTTCCACAAGATCACGCGCGAGCAGTGGAAAGAGGTCATCGACACCAATTTGTCGGGCGTCTTCAACATGACGCATCCGCTGTGGAGCGGCATGCGCGACCGCAAGTTCGGCCGCGTCATCACCATCTCCTCGATCAACGGCCAGAAGGGCCAGGCCGGACAGGTCAACTATTCCGCCGCCAAGGCCGGCGACATCGGCTTTTCGAAGGCCCTTGCCCAGGAAGGAGCCCGCGCCGGCATCACCGTCAACGTCATCTGCCCCGGCTACATCGCCACCGAAATGGTCAAGGCGATCGACGAGAAGGTGCTCAACGAGCGCATCATCCCGCAGATTCCCGTCGGTCGCCTCGGCGAACCGGAAGAGATCGCGCGCTGCGTCGTCTTCCTCGCGTCAGAAGATGCCGGCTTCATCACCGGCTCGACCATCACGGCCAATGGCGGTCAATATTTCGCCTGAGGCAATTCCAGGAAAAGTGTGGAGCGGTTTCCGTCCGGAATTGCGTCAAGATAAAAGAGACGCGTCGCTCTGGGCAGCAAGATCGACGGGCCGGGAAACCGGTCCGTTTTTCGTTGGCGGCTTTGTACTTTCGACGCGCCCGGCCGGTCCCTGCCATAATCCGGCGCGCAGAGGTTAACAGCCGTCGGCTGGCCTGTGCGATACACCCATCACAACCTGTGGATTCTCGGTGGACAAGCTGTTCACAACACAAGATATTGGGGTGAACGAAACGGGAATATTCGGGCATCGCTGATTCGTCGCCGATTCGTTCCGGCTTTGAGCGGAACGTTAACGATGGCAGCCGGAATCGCCTGCCAAAACCTTAACACGGATTAGGAAAGATCAACAATTTCATAACCTTGGGTGAGGCGCACCAAGCGGCTATAGTTGTTCGCCGGCAAAGGTTAACGACAAAGCTCGCCCTGCATGAAACGGGCCAGTTCAATGATTCAGCATGTGGTGAGACTCGGGGTCGAAAAATCCACATGTAGCCGTGAACAAAAGCTGAATCTGGTCGAGTCACTGATTCGTCGCCTATTCGTTCCAGACTCGTTCCAACTGTTAATCCGCAACCGATCTGGAGCGTGACACAGTCGACTTCGAGCCGCCGGTGGAACATTCCGCTTTCGCTTCGCGCTCGAAATCCTTATGTGTCGCCTGTCATGCGCGCCACTTAAGGCACGCTCCCGACAACGAGAGGCCAGAAAGCCTTATTTCCAGGTCGATGAACATTCAGCCGAAACACACCGAGCCGCTGATCCTGTCGGGCCGCGACGTGACCGCCGTGCTTGGGCCGACCAACACCGGCAAGACCCATCTCGCCATCGAGCGCATGGTGGCGCACGACAGCGGTATCATCGGCCTGCCGCTCAGGCTGCTCGCGCGCGAGGTGTATAGCCGCGTCTGCGAGAAGGTCGGCGCGCACAAGGTGGCGCTCATCACCGGCGAGGAAAAGATCCAGCCGGCCGGCGCCAAATATTCGGTCTGCACCGTCGAGGCCATGCCGCGCGAGACCGATGCCGCCTTCGTCGCCATCGACGAGGTGCAGCTTGCCGGCGACCTCGAGCGCGGCCACATCTTCACCGACCGCATCCTGCACCTGCGCGGCCGCCAGGAAACGCTGCTGCTTGGTGCGGCCACCATGCACGGCATCTTGCAGCGCCTGCTGAAGGGTGTTTCGGTGGTGACGCGGCCAAGGCTGTCGCATCTTGCCTATGCCGGTTCCAAGAAGCTGACGCGGCTGCCGCGGCGCACGGCGATTGTCGCCTTCTCCGCCGACGAGGTCTATGCCATCGCCGAGCTGATCCGCCGTCAGCAGGGTGGTGCCGCCGTCGTGCTCGGCGCGCTCTCGCCGCGCACCCGCAACGCGCAGGTGGCGCTGTTCCAGGCCGGCGATGTCGACTATCTCATTGCCACCGACGCCATCGGCATGGGGCTCAATCTCGATCTCGATCACGTCGCCTTCGCCCAGAACCGCAAGTTCGATGGCTATCAGTACCGCAACCTGACGGCGGCCGAGCTCGGCCAGATCGCCGGCCGCGCCGGCCGGCATCTGCGCGACGGCACCTTTGGTGTCACTGGCCAGGTCGACCCGCTGGACGAAGAGCTGATCAAGAAGATCGAAGGGCATGACTTCGATCCGGTGAAGGTGCTGCAGTGGCGCACCGCGCATTTCGATTTCGCCAGCCTCGACGCGCTGAAGCGCTCGATCGAGACCAACGCCCCGGTCGAGGGGCTGACGCGGGCATTGCCTGCCGTCGATGCGCAGGCACTCGAGCACCTGTCGCGCGACGAGGACATCCGCGCACTTGCCACCGATGCCAAACGCGTTGCGCTGCTGTGGGAAGCCTGTGCCTTGCCCGACTACCGCAAGATCGCGCCGGCCCAGCATGCCGACCTCATTGCTTCGATCTATACCGACCTCGCCCGGCACGGCCATGTCGACGAAAACTACATGGCCGAGCAGGTGCGCCGTGCCGACACCACCGAGGGCGACATCGACACGCTCTCGCATCGCATTGCCCAGATCCGCACCTGGACATTCGTGTCTAACCGGCCCGGCTGGCTGGCCGATCAGGCACACTGGCAGGAAAAGACGCGCGAAATCGAAGACAGATTGTCGGATGCGCTGCATGAGCGGTTGACGAAACGCTTCGTAGACCGCAGGACTTCCGTCCTCATGCGGCGCCTTAGAGAAAATACCATGCCTGAAGCCGAAATTAGTCCCACCGGAACCGTCCTTGTCGAAGGCCATCATGTCGGCGAGTTGCAAGGGTTCCGCTTCACCGCTGACCAGACCGCCGGCGGCGAAGACGCCAAGGCCGTGCGCACCGCCGCCCAGAAGGCGCTGGCAGCCGAATTCGAGGCGCGTGCCGAACGCTTCGGCGCCTGCGCTAATGGCGACATCGCGCTCGGCTCGGACGGCACGCTGCGCTGGATCGGCGCCCCGATCGGCACGCTGGTCGCTGGCGAAGACGCGCTGAAGCCACGCCTGGTGCTGCTGGCCGACGAACAACTGACCGGCCCGGCGCGCGACAAGGTCGCGGCGCGTGCCGAACGTTTCGTCAATTTCCAGATCGAGTTGCTGCTGAAGCCGCTTGTCGACCTGAAAAACGCCGACCAGATTGCCGGCATCGGCCGCGGCATCGCCTTCCAGCTGGTCGAGAATTTCGGCCTCATCAACCGTCGCGACATCGCCGAGGAGATGAAGTCGCTCGACCAGGAAGGCCGCGCCGCGCTTCGCCGGCTCGGTGTGCGCTTCGGCGCCTACCATGTCTTCGTGCCGGCGCTGATCAAGCCTGCGCCCGCCGGATTGGTGACCTTGCTGTGGGCGCTGAAGAACGACGGCAAGGACAAGCCCGGCTTTGGCGACGTGGTCCATGCGCTCGCCTCTGGCCGCACCTCAGTGGTCATCGATCCGACCTTCGACAAGAGCTTCTACAAGCTTGCTGGCTACCGCAATCTCGGCCGCCGCGCCGTGCGCATCGACATTCTGGAGCGGCTGGCGGATCTGATCCGTCCGGCGACCAACTGGAAGCCTGGCCTCGGCCAACGGCCGGATGGCGCCTATGACGGCCAGTCCTTCATGGTGACGCCGCCGATGATGTCGATCCTTGGCGCCACCGCCGACGACATGGAAGAGATCCTGAAAGGTCTCGGCTACCGTGCCGAGCCGAAGCCGGCGGTCGAGGTCAAGGCGCGGCTCGAAGCGCAGGACAATGCCGCGCGCGAAGCGGCGGCTGCGAAGCTGGCGGCTGAAGAGGCGGCACGAGCAGAGCAGGCCAAGGCAGCTGAAGCCGAGGCAACGGACGCAGCCACGGCGGCAGCGGTCGAAGCGTCGGAGCCGGCTGCCGTTGCTGAAGCTGTCGCTGAAATTCCTGAAGAATCCACCACCGAAGCGCCAGCCGAGCCTGTCGCGGAAGAACAAACCGGAGTTCCAGCAGAAGCCACGGAAGAGGCCGCACCGGAGGCCATCGCCGGAGTGCCTGCCGAACCCGTGCTGGCTCCGGAGCCAGAGGCGGAAGCCGAGCCTGTCGCGGTCGCCTCTGCAGAGCCAATTTCCGAAGCCGCGCCCGCGACGGAAGCGGCACCAGAGCAGCCTGCTGTCGTGGCCGAAGCGGCCGCCGGCGAGGCCGCTCCTGAAGCCGAGGCGCCAAAACCCATCCTGTTGTGGCGTCAGGGCCGTTTCGAGCAGCGCCCGCGCAACCGCGACGGCCGCAACAATCGCCCACGCAACGGACCGGCCGCTCGCGGCCGAAGCGATGCACCGGCCGATGCCGCTGGCGCGCAGACGGCGGCCACGCCGGGAGAACGTCCGGCCCACGAGGGACGGCGCGACGGGGCCGGCAAGCCGCGCTTCGATCGCTCGAAGTTCAAGCCCAAGCCACAGGCCGAAGGCGAACCGAGGCGTGAGGGCCGGCCGCAAGGCGAGCGTCCCGACCGCCGCGATGGCCGGCCTGATTGGAAGGGTGGCAGGCCAGATGGCAAGGGGGGCGGCCCCGATCGGGCCAAGGGCGGCGCAAAGCCCGCCTTCCAGCCGAAGCCGCGTGAGGAGCGCCCGGTGCGCTACGATCCGGACTCGCCCTTCGCCAAGCTCGCCGCATTGCGCGACCAGCTGAAGAAGTAGGCCCGGCTCGCTGCGATGGTTGCCCCCACGGCTGCCCGAGACCGCCAGCGCATCGACAAGTGGCTGTTCTTCTCCCGCGCCGTGAAATCGCGCTCGCTGGCGGCGAAACTGGTGGTCGCCGGCCGCGTGCGCATCAATCGCGACAAAGCAGCGCAGGCCTCCGACATGGTCAAGCCTGGCGACGTGCTGACCATTACCCTTGAGCGGCGCATCTTCGTCTGGAAGGTGCTGAACCCCGGTGTGCGGCGCGGCCCTGCCGAAGAAGCCCGCACGCTGTATGAGGATATCTCGCCGCCGCCCGCGCCGAAGGGCGAAGCCCCGCCTGATGCAATTCCAGCGTTGCGCGAGGCCGGCAGCGGCCGCCCGACCAAGAAGGAACGCCGCCAGACCGACCGCTTGCTCGGCGAGGACTGACCTAGGTCACCCAAATGTGCGCGGTGATTTTGCGGCAACGACACGCACAAAACAAAGGCTGAACCCGGCAAACAACGTACTCTGCAGGACGTGACAGGCTTCCGCTGGACCTGCCGTCTGGAATTCCATTTCCGGAACGCCGGCAGCACCCGCAAAGGCTGCCCTTGCATGCGGCGGACAAAGGCGTTACCTCACGGAAAAAGCCCAACAAAAATGGGACTTCGCGGAGCCGACCGATGACCTATGTCGTGACCGACAATTGCATCAAATGCAAATACATGGACTGCATCGAAGTCTGTCCGGTCGACTGTTTCTACGAAGGCGAGAACATGCTCGTCATCCATCCCGACGAGTGCATCGACTGCGGCGTCTGCGAGCCGGAATGTCCGGCCGACGCAATCAAGCCCGACACCGAGCCCGGCCTCGACAAATGGCTGCAGGTCAACACCGAATACGCCGAGAAATGGCCCAACATCACCGCCAAGAAGGAACCTCCGGCCGACGCCAAATCCTTCGACGGCGAGGCCGGCAAGTTCGAGAAGTACTTCTCCGCCGAGCCCGGCGAAGGCGATTGACAACACGGCCGCAAAGGCCGGTATTACGCTAGGTAAGAGGCCCGTCGCATGAACCGCCTTGACAGGCGGCGCTAAGCTGTGGCCTTCGCTTCCGCAGCAAAACCTTGATTCTTCCGACTTTTTGTGTTACATCAGCCAAACATGCCGGTGACACAACGTCGATTTATGGCGCAGACGCCCCAAATCACTGAAAGGTGAAAATCCCATTCCGGACCAGAGCGATCTGGGCCAGGCGGTCGCACTATTGCGGTTGGCCGGTCCCGGCTTTTTCCGATGGGTTCATCTGTTGTGCGGCTAACGATCGGTTTCCCCGATCGCGCGAGTTCGGGCCGGCAGGACGCCGGTACCACAACAAGGAGTCCAGGGCGTAATGGCAACGATCACCCCGCAGAAGAAGTCCACCGCTGCGCGTCACGGTTTCAAGACTGGCGAGTACATCGTCTATCCGGCGCATGGCGTCGGCCAGATCGTCTCGATCGACGAGCAGGAAGTAGCTGGGCACAAGCTGGAACTGTTCGTCATCGACTTCCAGAAGGACAAGATGCGCCTGAAGGTGCCGGTCGCCAAGGCGACCTCCATCGGCATGCGCAAGCTGTCGGAGGAGGATTATGTCGAGCGCGCGCTGAAGGTCGTGCAGGGCCGCGCCCGCGTCAAGCGCACCATGTGGTCGCGCCGCGCCCAGGAATATGATGCGAAGATCAATTCCGGCGACCTGATCTCGATCTCGGAAGTGGTGCGCGACCTCTACCGCGCTGACAACCAGCCGGAGCAGTCCTATTCCGAACGCCAGCTCTACGAGGCGGCGCTCGACCGCATGGCCCGCGAGATCGCGGCCGTCAACCGCATGTCGGAGACCGAAGCCGTGCGCCTGATCGAGGTCAATCTCAACAAGGGCCCCAAGCGCGGCGCCAAGGCCGACAATGAGGAAGCCGAGCAGGAAGAAGCTGCCTGAGTTCTTCGCCTTTGAAGTCATGAAAAACCCGGCCTCGCGCCGGGTTTTTGTTTCTCGGGAAGATGACGTTGGGGGATACCCGCGCCTACGCGTCACCTCCACTTTCCTTTTCCGCCTCCTGCTTCAGCGTTGCGATGAAACGCCTGGTCCGCTGGTGCTCCGGATTGCCGAACAGCACGCCGGCCGGCCCTTTCTCGACGATGACGCCGGCATCGAGGAACACCACTTCCTGGGCGATCTTGGAGGCGAGGCGCAGATCATGCGTCGCCATCACCATGGTCGTCCCTTCGCTGGCCAGCTTCCCGAGGACGTCGACCACCTCTTGCGCCAGTTCCGGATCGAGCGCTGACGTCGGCTCGTCGCAGAGCAGCACCTTCGGCGACGGCGCAAGCGCCCGGGCGATCGCCACGCGCTGCTGCTGGCCGCCCGACAGGGTTGCCGGCCAGGCGTCGGCCTTGTGCGCCATGCCGACCTTTTCCAGCAGGGCCAGCGCCCGCTCGCGTGCCCGCTCCGTTGGCCATTTCAGCACCGTCACCAGCCCCTCCATGACATTCTCGATCGCGGTACGATGCGGAAAAAGCTGGAAGTTCTGGAACACCATGCCGGTCTGCAGGCGCAAGCGCTGGATATCCCTGGCCGCGACCTTGCCGCCAGGGCGGAATTCGAGCGTCTCGTCGCCGATGCGCACTGTACCGGAGGTCGGAATCTCCAACAGGTTGATGCAGCGCAGCAGCGTGCTCTTGCCGCCGCCGGATGGGCCGACGAGCGCAGTGACGCTGCCTTCGGCGATGGCGACCGTCACGCCCTTCAGTACGAGATTGTCGCCAAAACGCTTTTCGATGTTGGTGAGGCCGATCATGAGCGCGCCTCCAGGAAGCCGCCATAGCGGTTGAGTCGTCCTTCCAGCCGCGTCTGCAAGGCCGACAGCACCGAACTCATCGCCAGATAGAGGATCGCCGCCTCGACATAGAGGATCAGTGGCTCATAGGTGGTGGCGACGATGCGCTGCGCCGCCTGGAACATTTCCGGCACAGTGATCGCTGCGGCCAGTGACGTATCCTTGACCAGCGAGATGAAGGTGTTGGAGAGCGGCGGCACCGCGACCCGCCCAGCCTGCGGCAGGATGGTGCGCCGCATCGCCTGGCTCCAGGTCATGCCGATCGAATAGGCGGCTTCCCACTGGCCCTTCGGCACCGAGCCTATTGCGGCGCGGATGATTTCCGACGTGTAGGCACCGATGTTGAGCGTGAAGCCGATCAACGCGGCGGTGAAGGCGTCAAGCAGGATGCCCACCGACGGCAGGCCGTAGAAGATCAGGAACAGCTGCACCAGCAGCGGCGTGCCGCGGAAGATCCAGACATAGAAGCGCACAAGCGCGACCAGCGGCTTCGCCCCGAACAGGCGGGCAAGTGCTGCACCCAGACCAACCGTCAAGCCCAGAACGAAGGAAAGCAGCGTCAGCGGCACTGTGAAGATCAGCGCCGCCCACAAGAGCGAGGGCAGCGACTCCAGCATCAGTTGCAGCCAGTGCGGCACGTAAGACCTCCAAATGGTCGAGGCGGCTTCATCAAAGCGCGAATGTTGTCGGCATATCACGACAAAAGCGGCGAACCGTCAAAGACGGCTCGCCGCTTGATATCGCATGGGCCGGCGACCGGCCTCACTCAAAAATTACTTCGAAACGTCCTGGCCGAAATAGGTGTCGGCAATCTTCTTGTAGGTGCCGTCGGCCTTGATGTCGGCCAGCGCCTTGTTGATCGCCGCAACCAGTTCCGGATCGCCCTTGCGCACGATGACGCCGGAATAGTCGGCGTTTTCCTCTTGCGCGGCGATCTTCACATTGGCGTCGGGCTTGTGCTTCTTGAAGTCGAGGAACGACAGGCTGTCATTGATGGTGGCGTCGGCGCGGCCGGTCAAAAGCAGCTGGATCGACTGGTCGAAGCCGTCGGTGCCGACGAGCTCGGCACCATTGGTCTCGGCGAGCTTGCCGAAATTCGAGGTCAGCGACTGCGCCGACTTCTTGCCCTTGAGATCAGCGAAGGTCTTGATGTCGGTGTTGTCGCCGCGCACGATCAGCACCGCCTTGGAGGCGATGTAGGGATCGGAGAAGTCGTACTTGGCCTTGCGCGCGTCGGTGATGCCGACTTCGTTGATGACGGTATCATAGCGATTGGCATCGAGGCCGGCGATCAGCCCGTCCCACTTGCCTTCGAGGAACTCGGCCTTGACGCCGAGCTTGTCGGCGATCGCCTTGGCGATTTCGACGTCGAAGCCTACCAGTGCGCCGGACGTGTCATGATAGGTGAACGGCGCATAGGTGCCTTCCGTGCCGACCTTGATGACGCCTGCCTGCTTAATCTGGTCGAGATTGGCGCCGGCATGACCGGCGGTAACAGCCAGAGCCTGCAGCGTTCCGGCGATGATAAGCGACTTGAGCCATTTCATTTTTCTGTGATCCCGTCCTTGGCCGGCTGTCCGGCATGTTGTGAGCGCTGGAAACTGACAGATACAAGTCGGAAAAATAAGGAACAGGATTTCAAAAATAACCGACTTCTGAAACCAGATTCTCGAAATAGCGTTTTTTGGCGGAGATCGAGGGCATCGCGGATCATCGCCGGAATCCCTCCAGCAGCACAATCCAGCCACCAACAGCCACGGAACCATTCTCATGCATGGCACGTTTTGGATTTTCTAGGGCACGACGCCGCGATTTCAACCCGGGCGCCTGCCAAGTTTGCAAAGTCATCCGCATCGCCTGACCCAGGGAGCGCCTCATGATGGAAGACACGGCAGGACGGATCATGGTCCGCGCGGCAATGAGGGCTCCCTACCTCGAACGTGACGAAGAACATCGGCTGGCATTACTGTGGAAAGAGGACAACGACCAGAACGCGCTGCACAGCATCACGGTTGCCCATATGCGGCTGGTCATTTCAATGGCCTCCAAATTCCGTCATTACGGCCTGCCGCTCGGCGATCTGATCCAGGAAGGTCATGTCGGCCTGCTTGAGGCCGCCGCCCGCTTCGAGCCCGAGCGCGAGGTGCGATTCTCAACCTACGCGACGTGGTGGATCCGTGCCTCGATGCAGGATTACATCCTGCGCAACTGGTCGATCGTGCGCGGCGGCACCAGCTCGGCGCAGAAAGCGCTGTTCTTCAACCTTCGACGCTTGCGGGCGCGGCTGGCCAACGGCGCCGAACCACTGTCCAACGCAACGCTTTACCGCGAAGTCTCGGAGGCACTCGGCGTCTCCGAGGCTGACGTGGCGATGATGGATTCGCGGCTGTCGGCGCCAGACTCCTCGCTCAACATGCCAATTGCCGATGACGCGGGTTCGACCGAGCGGATGGATTTCCTAGTCTCCGACGATCCGCTGCCCGACGAGATCGTCGGCGACAAGATCGATGTCGCGCGCCGCTCGCTCTGGCTGAGGGAAGCGCTTCGCGCGCTCAACGCGCGTGAGCTGAGGATCATCGAGGAACGCAGGCTGAACGACGAGGGTGCGACGCTGGAAGCGCTTGGCGAGACGCTCGGCATCTCCAAGGAACGTGTCCGCCAGATCGAGGCGCGCGCCATGGAAAAGCTCAAGGTCGCGCTGGTGAAGCAGAACCCAGAGTTTCTGGCGACTGCCGCCTGACCGGCAGCACGCGTCTTACTTGTCGGTGACGATCTTGACCTTGTCGCCGGCCGAGACCGCGGCACCGGGCGACAGCGCATTGAGCACGCGGAACAGGTCGAGCTTGCGGTCGACACCAACCATCTGGGCGGACAGCGAACCCATCGTCTGGCCGGGCTGAACGGTGACGACGCGGATATGCAGCGGCTTCAGGGCCGCCTTTTCCGCCGCGCTTAGGATACGGAACGATCCGCTGACCGAACGCGCTACGGTATCCAGCGAGGTGCTGGCGGATGGTGCCGCAGTCAGCAGCCGGTAGACCTGGCCGCCGGCGCGGATCACTGCGATGTCGAACTGCCAACCTTCGGCGCCGGCATGCGCGGTCGCCGCCTCATTGCCGTTGATCGTCTCCTGCTTGACGCTGCTGTCGTCGAGGCCAGCCACCCAGCCGCTGCGGATATAGTCGGTCAGCGCGCGATTCTTGTCGATGGAGACGCCATCGAAGCGGATGGCCATGTCGCCAGGCCCGGTTGCTGTCACAGCCGCGGCCGAATTGTCGATGATGAAGCCCTGTGGCACCGAGAAGGACACGCCAAGGCCCGGATGGAGGAAGGTCTCGCCACGCACATAGCCTTCCTCGGGCGTGTCGCCATAGAGCAGGCCGTCTATCCCGGCGAGGAAGGAATCGCGGTCGCGTGTGCCGACGCCAGGTGCGCCGAACTGACGGGCATGGCGCTGCGCCAGATCGATGCGCTGCGGGGTGTTGGGGTGGGTGGCCAGGAAGTCGAGGCTGGCATCGGTGGCGCCGCTGATCGAGCGGAAGTCGGTATAGGCCGACATCGACTGCAGGAAGCGGCCGGCGGCGAAAGGATCGTAGCCGGCTTCGCCGATCGACTTGATGCCGATGGCGTCGGCCTCCAGCTCCTGGTTGCGAGAGAATTGCGCCAGCCTGAGTTTGCCGCGGATCAGCGCCGCCTTAGCGGTCGGGCTGTCGCCGAGCACATCGGAAACCACCTTGGTCGCCAGGCCTTCCTCGGCCTCCAGCTGCTGGCGCTGCAGGCCGTGATTGGCGGTGACGTGGCCCATCTCATGCGCGATGACCGCGGCCAGCTCGGCCGAATCGTTGGCCAGCGCCAGCAGGCCGCGCGTGATGTAGAGATAACCGCCCGGCAGTGCGAAGGCGTTGACGTTGGGCGAATTCAGGATGGTGATGCGATAGGTCTGCGTCGGGTTGGCCGACACGACGGTCAGATTGCCGACCACCTTGGCGACCATGCGCTCGAGCTTGGGATCGGAATATTCGCCGCCATAGGTGGCCAGGATGCGCGGATGCTGCGCCTTGGCCAGTTCGGCGAGCTTGCTGTTGGCGGCGACATTGTCGACGGTGATCGGCCTGTCGGAAGGCTGGAAGCCGGATTCCTGAACCTCGGGCGGCGTGAACATCTGGCAGCTCGCCAGCGCCACGGCGAAGCCGGCCAGCGCAAGAAAGCGCGCCAGCGGATTCATTCGTAGTCTGTCAACGCCGATCGCCAGAACGGCTTCCTTTCGGGTCCCTGCGCATGGCCACGAAAATCGGGGGCGATCTTCGGAACGTGTCATGCGCTATCTCAAACTGCTGCAGCATCCGTCGCGCGTCCCTCGGGGCGGGCGGCGGATGCTGCAGGCAAATCACGGCCTGTGCCGGACCGGTGAGGCGGACCTAGCCACACTCCACCACTCATGGCAAGCAAACGCCACATCGCCTGGAGCCGGTTTGACCGTAAATTATGTCCGCTTCCGGGCAACATCCCGTGATACGGCATTCCCGGCGCTTGCACCGACATAGCGCCGGAACGCTTCCGGGCCAGCCCCGGTGAAGAAATCATCCGCCTTGCCGGTTGCCGCGACAACGCCGTTGTCCAGAAACACCACGTGCTCGCCGATGCGGCGGGCATCCCCCGGCTGGTGGGTGACGAACAGCACCGTCATGCCCCGTTCGGCGTGGACTGCGGCCACCAGATCCAGCATGTCGTCGCGCAGCGCCGGGCCGAGCGACGCAAAGGGTTCATCGAGCAGGAGCACCGGCCGGTTGCGTACCAGGACGCGGGCCAGGGCGACGCGCTGGCGCTCGCCGCCGGAGAGTTCACGCGGCAGGCGCTTTTCCTTGCCGCCAAGGCCGGTGCGTTCGAGCGCCTCGGCGATCGCGGCGCGGTCGGCTTCGGTCAGCCGCAGCGATGGCGAGCGGCCGAGCCCGACATTCTGCTCGACGGAAAGATGGGCGAAGAGGTTGTTTTCCTGGAACACCATCGACACAGCTCGCGCTGCCGGCGGCTCGGCGCTGACATCGGCGCCGCCGATCAGCACGCGGCCTGACTGCGGCGTCTCGAAGCCGGCCACCAGGTTGAGCAGCGTCGACTTGCCAGAACCGCTTGGCCCCATGATGGCGGTGATTTTCGACGCGGCGAAATCGACATCGAAGACAAGCGGCGCGTCACCATAGCTGAACGACACCTGGTCCAGCCGCACCGGAACACCCTTTTCAGACCTGCTGGCCGCCCCGTCAGGCATCCCGATCCTTCTCCCTTCCAAGCCAGTGCGCCGCTACGATCAACGCGAGGCAGACGAGGCCGAGCAACAGCGCCAGGCCGGCGGCGTCCTGCGTGCGGTAGCTGCCCATGCGCGCCAGCAGAAGGTAGGGCAACGTCTGCACGGAATCACTGCCGAACAGCGCGATGACGCCGAGATCGCCAAGCGACAGCGCCATGGCGAAAGCGAAAGCCGTGGCGAGCGGCCGCCGCAGCGATGGCCAGTCAACCACGATCAACCGGTTCCAGCCGGCAATGCCGAGCTGAGCACAGAGCCGTTCATGACGTTCGCTCGCCGCATCATAGGCGGGACGGACGGCGCGCAGTGCGAACGGCATCGCCATCACAGCGTTGACGGTGACGACCATGACCGGGGCGATGGCAAAGACATCGCCGACATGGCGCAGCAACAGAAACCAGCCCGCGCCGACGACGATCGGCGGCACGACGAGGACAAAACCGGCACCGGTATCGGCGGCGTGTTCCAGCATTGTCTTGGGACCAGTCCGGCGGTTCAACGCCAGCGCCCGGCGCGCCATGGTCAGCGCCAGCGACAACGTCACGGAAAGCAGCGCCGACAGGAAGGCGAGCACCGCACTGGTCAGCGTCGCCTGCCGCACGGCGACCTCACCGGCCAGCCGGCCGAGATCGGCGCCAAGCCCGGCCATCACCGTGGCGACCATCGGTCCGGCAACGAACAGCAGCGTCAGAACGATGAGCACGACGTTCAGTGAGGTCTCGGCCCCGTTGACCGAAAGATAGCGGCGTGTCGCAACCGGCAGATTGGTGTCGCCGACCACATTGGCGCCAAGCCGCGTCAGCGCCAGCACGACGGCAAACGTCAAGGCGATCTGCAGCAGGGTCAGCGTCACGGCGCGCGCGGGATCGAAATCGAAGCGCAGCGCCTGGTAGATGCCGACTTCAAGCGTTGTCGCGGCCGGCCCGCCACCGAGCGTCAGCACGGTCGTGAACGAGGTGATGCAGAGCATGAAGACAAGCCCGGCGACAGCCGGCAACGCCGCACGCAACGTTGGCCATTCGATCAGCCGGAACGCCGGCCGCGCCCCCATGCCGAGCTGGCTCGCCAGCCGCCACTGATCGGCGGGGATGGTCTGCAGTGCCTCGAGGAACAGCCGCACGCTGAGCGGCAGGTTGAAGAAGACATGGGCGATGAGGATACCCGACAGGCCATAGATGCCCGGCCAGTCTCCACCGCCGATCACGCTTAACACGCCGGCGAAATTGCCGGCGCGGCCATAAAGCGCCAGAATGCCGAGTGCCGCGACGATGGCGGGCAGCGCCAGCGGCACGGCGAACAGCTGCAGGATGAAGGCGCGGCCAAAGAAGCGCGGATGCCGCGACAGCGCGCGTGCCACGAACAATGCCGGCACCACCGAAAGCAGCGTCGAGAGTACGGCCTGCCACAAAGTGAAGCGAACAACGCGAAGGAGATAAGGATTGAAGGCTGCCCAGGCGCCGGAGAAATCGTGAACGCCTTCGACGAGCAGTCCGGCAAACGCACCGCCGATCAGCAGCGCGATGGCGGCAAGCGCGATGATACCGGCGCTGATGCGGGGGTCAGAGGACGCGCGTTGCACGCTGGACCGCCTGACCCGAGACCTGCCATTGACTGGAGTTCAGCGGGCGCCGCGTTCCTTCGCGCCTCCCTCTGTCCTGCCGGACATCTCCCCCACGAGGGGGGAGATCAGCCGTCACTAATCTCAGATGTCGCAGGACGAGCGCCAGCTCCCAAGCTGCCAATCTCCCTCCTTGAGGGGGAGATGTCCGGCAGGACACAGGGGGGCGCCGTAGAGCACTCATCTTCGATCAGTTTACCACAGCCTATTTGCTCATCACCGCCAGCCATTCATCCACCCAGGCCTTGCGGTTGGCGGCGACCTCCTCGGGGCTGAACAGTAAGGTCTTGGTCGGCTTGACCAGTTTGTCGAAGGCCGGGTTGAGCGGCTTGTCGGTCTTGCCGGCCGGAAACATCCAGTTTGTCTCGGGGATGGCATCCTGGAATTTCGGTCCGGTCATGAAGGCCATGAACTTTTCCGCCAGCGGATTCTTGGCCCCTGTGGTGGTGATGCCGGCGACCTCGATCTGCAGATACTCGCCCTCTTCGAACGACGCCGCCTGGTAACGCTCGGTGTTCTCGGCGACCATGTGATAGGCCGGTGAGGTGGTGTAGGACAGCACCATCGGCGCCTCGCCCTTGGTGAACAGGCCGTAGGCCTCGCTCCAGCCCGGCGTCACGGTCAGCACCTTCGCCTTGAGCTTCGCCCAGGCCTCCGGCGCCTTGTCGCCATAGACCGACTTCACCCACAACAGCAGGCCGAGGCCCGGCGTCGAGGTGCGCGGATCCTGGATGACAATCTTGTCGTCGGCACTGCCTTCGACCAGGTCCTTCAGGCTCTTCGGCGGGCTCTTCAGCTTCTCGGTGTCGTAGACGACGGCGAAATAGCCATAGTCGAAAGGCACGAAAATGTCGTCGCTCCAGCCGCCCGGCACACTGACATCGGACACCGCGCCATGTGGCGCAAACAGGCCTGTGGCCTTGGCATCGGCGGTCAGATTGGTGTCGAGGCCGAGCACGATGTCGGCCTTGGTCGATGCCCCTTCCAGCCTGACGCGGTTGAGCAGCGCGACGCCATCGGCGACCGAGACGAAGTCGACATCGCAGCCGCATTCGGCCTCGAATTCCTTCTTCACCACGGGACCCGGACCCCAGTCGGCGGTGAAACTCTCATAAGTGTAGATGGTGAGCTTGTCCTTGGCCAAGGCCGGCCCGGACAGGACCACAGCCATCGCAGAGACAAGAGAGTATAAAAGCGTGCGCATCGGCGCCTCCTTCGTTCGAATTGAAAGGAATTGAGGCGTCGGACTGTCCGAAACGTCTAATCCCTCCGCCGGTACAAACCGGATCAGGTTCAGCGGGTTGGCGACTTGCCTCTCAGCCGGTCCGCGAAGATCGCGTCCGGCACCCCGTTAGAGCGTTTCGACACATAGGCCCGGCCGATCCCTCACGCAAGTGGGAGTTTGCCGGCCTTCCGTTTCCCGTGCCGGGCTGGTAAGGGCCACACGATATGAGCACATTCACCATCTTGCTTGGCGGCGATCTCATCCACACGCCCCGGCTCGACCGCCAGGTCGCAGGCTCCCGCGTCATCGCCGCCGACGCCGGCATCGGCCATGCGCGGCTGCTGGGTCTTGTCCCGGAACTGTGGGTGGGTGATTTCGATTCCGTGCCCGCCAACCTGCCGGACGATCTCGCCGCCGTACCCCGCCGGACCTTCCCGGCGGAGAAGGACAAGACCGATGGCGAATTGGCCATCGCCGCCGCGCTGGAGCGCGGCGCGACCAGCCTGGTGCTCGCCGGCGCCTTCGGCGGCAAGCGCGCCGACCACGCCTTCCTGCATCTGGCGCTCGCCCTGCGGCTGGCCGAGGCCGGGACGAGGATGCTTCTGAGCAGCGGCGCCCAGGAAGGCGCCCCGCTGCTGCCCGGGAAAGCCGGCTTCGACTATGCCGACGGCACGCTGTTTTCGGTGCTCGGCTTTTCCGATCTTTCCGGCCTGACAGTCACCGGCGCCAAATGGCCGCTCGATCACGTCAAGGTGGCGTTCGGCTCGTCATTGACCATCTCCAACGAGGTCAGGGGTCGCCTCGAAGTCACGCTCGGCCATGGCCGCGCGTTGTTGCTAGCTCACCCTTATCCCCTACCTGAAAGCTGACATGGCCCCGCCTCTTCTCAATCTCGACGGGATAAAACTGACCTTCGGCGGCACGCCGCTGCTCGATGGCGCCGCCTTGACCGCGTCGGCCGGCGACAAGATCGCTTTGGTCGGCCGCAACGGGTCCGGCAAGTCGACGCTGCTGAAGATCGCCGCCGGCCTGATCGAACCGCAGGACGGCGAGGTGTTCCGCCAGCCCTCGGCGACCGTCCGCTATTTGCCGCAGATGCCCGACATGGAGGGTTTTGCAACGGTCCGCGCCTATGTCGAGGCGGGGCTCGGCCCCGCCGACGATCCCTATCGCGCCAGCTATTTGATGGAGCATCTCGGCCTGTCGGGCGAGGAGCGACCGAACGATCTTTCCGGCGGCGAGGCCAGGCGCGCCGCCCTCGCCCGCGTCATGGCGCCGGAGCCCGATATTCTGCTGCTTGATGAGCCGACCAATCATCTCGATCTCTCGGTGATCGAGTGGCTGGAAGAGGAACTCGTCCGCACCTCCTCGGCGCTCGTCGTCATCTCGCATGACCGCCGCTTCCTCGAGCGCGTATCGCGCGCCACCGTCTGGCTCGATCGTGGCCAAACCCGCAGGCTGGACAAGGGCTTTGGCCATTTCGAGGAATGGCGTGACCTTGTGCTGGAAGAGGAAGAGCGAGAGCAGCACAAGCTCGGGCGCCAAATCGTGCGCGAGGAGCACTGGCTGCGCTACGGCGTGACGGCGCGGCGCAAGCGCAACATGCGCCGGCTGGGTGAACTGCAGACCATGCGCCAGCGCTTCCGCGGCCATCGCGGCGCCGAAGGTTCGGCAACCATGGTGGCCAGCGACGCAGCCGAATCCGGCAAGCTGGTGATCGAGGCGAAAAACATCGAGAAGAGCTTTGGCGACCTCACCGTGGTCAAGGGATTCTCGACCCGCATCCAGCGCGGCGATCGCGTCGGCCTGGTCGGGCCGAACGGCGCCGGCAAGACGACGCTGCTGAAGATGCTGACCGGCGAGATGCAACCCGACGCCGGTTCGGTGCGGCTCGGCACCAATCTGGAGATCGCCACACTCGACCAGAAGCGCGAGGCGGTCGACCCGCAGGAGACGCTTGCGCAATATCTCACCGACGGACGCGGCGAGAACCTCGTCATCAATGGCGAGCAGCGCCATGTCGTCTCCTACATGAAGGATTTCCTGTTCAAGGCTGAGCAGGCACGTACGCCGGTGCGCGAGCTTTCCGGCGGCGAACGGGCGCGGCTCTTGCTGGCGCGCGTGCTGGCGCGGCCGGCAAACCTTCTGGTGCTCGACGAGCCGACCAACGATCTCGACATGGAAACACTGGAGCTGCTGCAGGAATTGGTGGCCGGCTTTGCCGGCACGGTCATCCTGGTCAGCCACGACCGCGATTTCCTCGACCGCACCGTGACCAGCATCATCGCTCCGGACGGCGGCGGCCGCTGGATCGAATATGCCGGCGGCTATTCCGACATGCTGGCACAGCGTGGCGGCACCAAGCTCGACGACCGCAAGGCTCGCCCGAAGGCCGAAGCCGGCGAAGCCCCAGTGACGGCCAAAAGTGAGGCCGCGGCGCCAAAGGGGCCGGCGAAGAAACTGTCGTTCAAGCAGAAATTCGCGCTGGAATCCCTGCCCAAGAAAATCGAGGCCGTGATGGCTTCCATCTCAAGGCTTGAGAACAACATCGCCGATCCGGCCTATTACGAGCGCGATCCGGCCTCGTTCCAGAAGACCATCGCCGCCCTCGACAAGGAGCGCGCGACACTGGCGGCGCTCGAGGAAGAGTGGCTGGAACTGGAGATGCTGCGCGAGGAGATGGAAGGGTAATGGTGTTCGCGGGCCTTATATTGGACGCATAAAGGGACGCGAACTCCATGCTTCAATCGAAGTCGGCGAAAATCCGTCGGCCATCAGTTCGCAGTTGATCGAAGACGCCAAAGCGTTGGGCATCAACATTTCTTGCGCCGCGGAGATGGGTATTGTGAAAGCGATCTCGGCGAAAAAGACGCGTCAATGGGCAAGAAGAGAACAACGAAGCCATTGCAAGCTGGAACGACCATGTCGGACGCAAAGGACTGCCCCAAGCCAAATATCGGCTGTTTTGATGTCGCCTAAGGCGCTCTCGTCTCAGCCCGCCGTCTTCGCCTGCCAGGCCTTGATCGCTTCGTCGAACACCTTCTCGCCGGGAATGCCCTTTTCCATGGTCAGCAGCGCCCGCCGACCGGTCTTGTAGACGACCGGCACGTCGATCCAGTCCTGCCCGCGAAGCAAGGTCATGTTGGCGTCCTCATCGGCCTTGGTGTCGTTGAGCGCGACGAGGAAGAAGCCGTCGGCGATCTTGGCCGGGATGCCGATCAGCGGGCTGCCGGCATCTTGCTCAGAACTCTTCATGGCGACACGCAGAATGTTGTCGACACCGCCGCCTTCGAAGCCGTCGGGCGTCAGGAAGATCATCTCGATGATGTGGCTGGCCGGCAGTGTCTGGTCGGTGTTGCGGCGGATGGTCATGCGCAACTGGATGTCCTTGCCCGGTATGGTTGCCTCAGCGCGGATTGCCGGCTCCGGCGGCAGGTCGCCACCGGGCGATTCCTGCACCAGTGACCAGACGATGCTGCCGGGCTCCGCCGAACCCTGGGCGGTGCTGGTGCGTTCTTCATAGAAGATCGCCTTCTGGCCGACCGGCAGCGCGGTTTGCGCGGGCGCGGCCGCCGGTGCTGGCGGCGTGGCGCCTGCCGGTGCCGGAGGAGTGGCGGCAGCATCAGCCGGCGCAGCGGGCGCTCCGCTGGCAGGTGGCGTTGCGGGTGCCGTACCCGGCGGCGGCGTTGCGGCGGGTGCGGCCGCGGCCGGGGTGCCGGTAGCCGGGGCGGAAACCGCCGGCGCGTTCGTCGCCGAGGGCGGCGTGGTCAGCGCGGCGACCGATTCGCCTTCGCCGATGCCGCTCTGTCCGCCGGCCGGGCCGGGATCGACTTCGCTGCCCTGTGGCGTCAGCCGCTGCGTGAATTTCGTGCCTTCGGTTTCTGTGCCGGCAGCTGCTGGCGCCGGCGGCGTTGCCGCGGCATCGGTTGCCGGCTTGGCCGGCGCCGGCTTCACCGGTTCGGTCTTGACGACCTTGGTGCTGCCGTCAAGTCCCAGCATCTTGCCGAAGGCGTCCTTGTTCAGCCAGATACCATAGCCACCGCCGGCAACGACCAGCAAGGCGACGATGGCGGCGATCAGCCCGCCATAGCTGCGCTTGCGTTCTGCCGGGCTCAGGCGCTCAAAAGTATCCGACACCGGCTCTTCGTTGCTTGAAAAGACATCGACCCCGTCGTCGGCCACCTCCTCGCTGTCCATGCCCGGAAGGGCCGTGTCAGCGCGAGCAGAAGGCGCCGCTGTCGGCTTTTGCCAGCTAGGCTCGACCTTGGCGACAGGTGGTGGCGCCGGTCGATATGGTTCCGGCTTGCCGAGAGGCGGCGGCGGCCAGGTCGGTTCTGCCTTCGCCGGTTGCCGTGTATGGCTCGGCTGGTTCTTGTTGCGGTCGATGGAAGAAAAGATGTGTTCCAGTTCCGCCAGCGGGTCGGTCTCCGGACCGCTCTTGGCATAGTCCCGCTCGACACTTACGACAGCGTCTTCCAGGGAGCGCTTCTGCTTGGCTATGACCTCGGCGGACAGCGGCGGCGAAAACTCCGCAAGTTTCTTTTCGAGCGCGGAACGCGCGCCGTCATAGATCCGCTTGCGCGTATCGAGTCCCGGCTCGCCGTGCTTGTCGAGCTGCCTTTTCAGAACAGAAACGAAATCTGCCATGCTTCGGTCGACCTGTATTTTGCTCCCGGGCCGGCCCCCGCAAATCAGCCGCGATGCCCCGGAAAGGCTGAGAAACTAGTCTTGAAACGGATCGGTCACAAGTATCGTGTCGTCCCGTTCCGGACTTGTGGATAGGAGCGCGACAGGGGCGCCGATCAGCTCCTCGATGTAACGAACATATTTGACGGCCTGGGCCGGCAGGTCGTTCCAGCTGCGCGCGCCGGCGGTGGTGCCTTTCCAGCCCTCCAGCGTCTCGTAGACCGGTTCGACGCGCGCCTGCGCGCCCTGGCTGGCCGGCAGGTAGTCGATCATCTCGCCGTCGAGACGGTAGCCGGTGCAGACCTTGATCTCGTCCAGCCCGTCGAGGACGTCGAGCTTGGTCAGCGCGATGCCCTTGATACCGTTGACGGCGACGGCCTGGCGCACCAGCACCGCGTCGAACCAGCCGCAGCGGCGCTTGCGGCCGGTGACGACGCCGAACTCATGGCCGCGCGTGCCGAGAAACTCGCCGATCTCGTTTTTCTGCTCGGTCGGGAACGGGCCTTCGCCGACGCGCGTCGTGTAGGCCTTGGTGATGCCGAGCACGTAGCCGATGGCGCCCGGGCCGACGCCGGAGCCGGCGGCCGCCTGGCCAGCGACCGTGTTCGACGAGGTGACGAACGGATAGGTGCCGTGGTCGATATCGAGCAGCGTGCCTTGCGCGCCCTCGAAAAGGATGCGCTCGCCGGCCCGGCGCTTGTCGTCGAGGATCTTCCAGACCCGGTCCATATAGGGCAGGATCTCGGCCGCGACCGAGGTCAGTTCATGCATGATGGCGTCATGCGTGACTTCGGCATGGCCAAGCCCGCGACGCAGCGCATTGTGATGCGTCAGCAGCCTGTCGACCTTCAAGGGCAGCGTTTCCAAATCCGCCAAATCCATCACCCGCACTGCGCGCCGGCCCACCTTGTCTTCATAGGCGGGGCCGATGCCACGACGGGTCGTGCCAATCTTCGTTCCGGAGTTGGAGGCGGCGTCCTCGCGGAATCCGTCCAGCTCCCGGTGCAGGGACAGGATAAGCGCTGTGTTTTCGGCTATTTTCAGGCGCTCCGGCGTCACGTCGACACCCTGCGCCTTGAGCTTTGCCACCTCGGCGACGAAAGCATGCGGGTCGAAAACGACGCCATTGCCGATGATGGACAGCTTGCCCTGCCGCACGACACCCGACGGAAGCAAGGACAGCTTGTAGACCTTGCCGTCGACGACCAGCGTATGGCCGGCATTGTGGCCACCCTGGAAACGCACCACCACATCGGCGCGTTCCGACAGCCAGTCGACGATCTTGCCCTTGCCTTCGTCGCCCCATTGCGAGCCGACGACCACCACATTGGCCATGTTTCTTTTCCCTTGAGACGCCGCCGAGCGGCTTGAATATGGTTCGAAACGACAGGCCTCTATAACGTCAAGACCTCGTGAGCGCGACCTTTCTTTGCCGCCAAAAATGCGCTGAGGCACAACAATTTTCGGCTTTGACATCATTTACTTGGGCCGAAGGGGGCAATAGGCCGGCAAACACCGCTGCTCACCTCTGGCGGCCGGAATCCCGCGATGTATCGAAGCGCCTACATATTCCTGTTGCTCACCACCTTGCTGTGGGGCGGCAATTCGGTGGCCGGTAAGCTGGCGGTCGACCACGTCTCGCCGATGACGCTCGTCTTCCTGCGTTGGGTGCTGGCCGTGGCGATCATGCTGCCGATCGGCTTGCAGACGATACGCGAGGACTGGCCGATGGTGCGCAAGCACTGGCTCGTGCTGGCGGCCCTTGGCGCCAGCGGCTTCACCTTGTTCAACACGATCTTCTACACAGCGCTCAACTACACGACTGCGATCAACGTCTCGATCGAACAGGCGGCGATGCCGATCCTGATCATCGTCGCCAATTTCGTCTTCTTCCGCCTGCGCGTGAACTGGGCGCAGATTGTCGGCGTCGTGCTGACCATCGCCGGCGTGGTCCTGACCGCCTGCCACGGCGACCCGCGCCGGCTGTTGACGCTGGAGCTCAATTTCGGCGACGCCATCATGCTGGTCGCGGTGTTTCTCTATAGCGGCTATTCGGTCGGACTGCGGCTGAAGCCGGTGATGCACTGGCAGAGCCTGATGCTGGCCCTGTCGGTTGCCGCCCTCGTCACCTCGCTGCCCTTCTTCCTGTGGGAGGTCGCCGCCGGCAAGGTCATCGTGCCCGACGCGCGCGGCTGGGCGGTCATCGTCTATACCGCGATCGGCGCCTCGGTCATCTCGCAGATCTTCTACATCAGGGGCAACGAACTGATCGGTGCCAACCGCGCCGGCCTGTTCATCAACCTGGTGCCGATCTTCGGCACCCTGCTGTCCGTGCTGATCGTCGGCGAGACGTTCCAGCTCTATCAGGCACTCGCTTTGGTGCTTGTGCTGGGCGGCATCGGGCTTGCCGAATACAGCGGGCGCAAGGCAGCGAGACTGCCGTCAGCCAGAACACGATGAACGAACGAAAGGCGCGGGCCAGGCCGCGCCTTTCGATCTTTCGCAACAGCTCGGGATCACATCGCGTTGATGTCGAACTGCAGCCGCTTGGCCGAAGCGATCGACTTGTGCGCCTTGACCTGTTCCAGCACGTTCTCCGGGAACGGTGCATCGAGATAGAGCAGCGCGATCGCATCGCCGCCCGGCCGGTTGCGGCCAAGCTGGAAGTTGGCGATGTTGACGCCGTTCTCGCCGCACACCGTGCCGAGCAGGCCGATGATGCCCGGCGCGTCGGCATTGGTGGTGTAGAGCATGTGCTGGCCGACCTCGGCGTCGAGGTTGATGCCCTTGATCTGGATGAAGCGCGGCTTGCCGTCGGAGAAGCAGGTGCCGGCGATCGAACGCGTCCTGTGCTCGGTCGTGACCGTCAGCTTGATGTAGCCGTCGAACACGCCCGATTTGTCGCGCTTGACCTCGGCGACGATGATGCCGCGCTCCTTCACCATGATCGGCGCCGACACCATGTTGACGTCGGAGACCTGCGGCCGGATCAGCCCGGCAAGTGTGGCGCTGATCAGCGCGCGCGTGTTCATCGTCGCGGTCGAGCCGTCGAACAGGATCTCGACCTCCTTGATCGGATCCTCGGTGACCTGGCCGACAAAGGCGCCGAGCACTTCGGCGAGCTTGACGAAGGGCTTCAGGCGCGGCGCTTCCTCGGCGGTGATCGACGGCATGTTGATGGCGTTGGAGACGGCACCCTTGATCAGGTAATCGGCCATCTGCTCGGCGACCTGCAGCGCGACATTCTCTTGGGCTTCCGCCGTCGAGGCGCCGAGATGCGGTGTCGCCACCACGTTCTCCATGCCAAACAACGCGTTCTGCTCGGCCGGTTCGACCTCGAACACGTCGACGCCGGCGCCAGCCACCTTGCCGCTCTTCAGCGCCGCGATCAGGTCGGCCTCGACGACCAGCCCGCCGCGCGCGCAATTGATGATGCGCACGCCGTTCTTCATCTTGGCGATCGCCGCGGCGTCGATGATGTTGCGCGTCTTGTCGGTCAGCGGCGTGTGCAGCGTGATGAAGTCGGCGCGGGCGAAAAGCTCATCCAGCTCGACCTTGTCGACACCGAGTTCCTCGGCACGTTTGTCCGACAGGAACGGGTCGAAGGCGATGACATGCATCTTCAGGCCAACGCCGCGCGTGGCGACGATCGAGCCGATGTTGCCGCAGCCGATGACGCCCAGCGTCTTGCCGGTGATCTCGACGCCCATGAAGCGGTTCTTCTCCCATTTGCCGGCATGGGTCGAGGCGTTGGCTTCCGGGATCTGGCGGGCCAGCGCGAAGATCATGGCGACCGCATGTTCGGCGGTGGTGATCGAGTTGCCGAAGGGCGTATTCATCACGATGATGCCCTTGCGGCTCGCCGCCGGGATGTCGACATTGTCGACACCGATGCCGGCGCGACCGATGACCTTGAGATTGGTGGCGGCGTTGATCAGCTTTTCGGTGACCTTGGTAGCCGAACGGATGGCGAGGCCATCATATTGGCCGATCACTTCGGCGAGCTTTTCCTTGTCCTTGCCGAGGTCGGGCAGATAGTCGACCTCGACGCCTCGATCCTTGAATATCTGCACGGCGGTGGGAGAAAGTTTGTCTGAAACGAGAACGCGGGGCATGGATTTGATCCTTTGCGATTGGCGTCCCTCCCGCTTGGGAAGGGTCGGCGCGAAGCGCCGGGATTGGGTTGTTGCGGCCGACGCGGCCAAATCTTGTTTGGATGGTGAGAGCTGGGTGGAGATGACCCCACCCCGTCCTCCGGCCATCCTCCCTTCAGGGGAGGACTCAGGCCGCAGCCTTGAGCGACGCCTTCTGCGCGGCAAAGGCCCAGTCGAGCCAGGGCAGCAGCGCTTCGAGATCCGACGTCTCGACCGTCGCGCCACACCAGATGCGCAGGCCGGGCGGTGCGTCGCGATAGGCGCCGATGTCGTAGGCGACACCTTCCTTGTCGAGCACTGACACCAGCCCCTTGGCGAAAGCCGCCTGTCCGTCGGCGTCGAGCGCGGACACGTCCGGATCGGTGAAGGACAGGCAGACCGAGGTGTTCGACCGCGTCGCCGGCTCGACGGCGAGATGACCGAGCCATGACGACTTGCCGACAAAGCCGTCGAGGACGGCGGCATTGGCATCCGCTCTGGCGACCAGCGCCTCGAGGCCGCCGATCGACTTCGCCCAGTGCAGCGCGTCGAGATAGTCCTCGACGCACAGCATCGACGGCGTGTTGATGGTCTCACCCTTGAAGATGCCTTCGATCAACTTGCCGCCCGAGGTCAGGCGAAAGATTTTCGGCAGCGGCCACGCCGGCTTGTAGGTCTCCAGCCGCGCGACGGCTCGAGGCGACAGGATCAGCATGCCGTGCGCGCCTTCGCCGCCCAGCACCTTCTGCCAGGAGAAGGTGACGACATCCAGCTTCTGGAAATCGAGCCTCTGTGCAAAGGCGGCCGAAGTCGCGTCGCAGATGGTCAGGCCCTTGCGATCCGCAGGAATGAAATCGCCATTCGGGACGCGCACGCCAGAGGTGGTGCCGTTCCAGGTGAAGACCACATCGCGATCGAAGTCGATCTTCGCCAGATCCGGCAGTTCGCCATAGCCGGCTTCGATCCTGCGCACGTCGGCCAGCTTCAACTGCTTGACCACATCGGTGACCCAGCCGGAGCCAAAGCTCTCCCAGGCGACCATGTCGACGCCGCGCTCGCCGAGCAGCGACCACAGCGCCATCTCAACCGCGCCGGTGTCCGACGCCGGCACGATGCCGATGCGGTAGCCGGCCGGAACCTGGAGGATTTCCCGCGTCAGCTCGATCGCCTGTTCGAGCTTGGTCTTGCCGATCTTGGCGCGGTGGGAGCGGCCGAGCGCAGCCGCTTTCAGCGCCTCGACCGACCAGCCGGGGCGTTTTGCGCAGGGACCTGAGGAAAAATTGGGGTTTGCCGGACGGAGTCCGGGCTTCGTATGTGTCGTCATCGTGGTCTATCCTTCCAGATAGTGGCCCCTCGTTGGGGAGGGGTGGCCCACGGACGGCGATATTCGTTCGGGCTTCGGGCGTCAAGAGGAAAGTTTTTGTCGCTGCCGGGATACCGGCGATCGGCGATCAGGATGTCGTGACTTCAAAAGCAAACGGCGGACCGAAGAGATCCGCCGTCATTGTCTTCATCCGAACCGAGCCTGCTACCAGAGATCGTAGCGCAGCCCGAGCTTGATCTGATGGTTGCTGATCCCCTTGTGGACCGGAAAGGAAGTCAGGCTTTCGGCCGTCACATATTCGGCGTCGGGGGCGGAAAAATACTGATAGCCCAGATCGACGGAAACATTCTTGGAAACCTGATAGGCAAGGCCCGCATTCAGCGTATAGGCCAGGGAGTATTTGGTCTTGTCGTCGTTCAGGACGAAATCGTCGGTGGGATCAAGGTTGTCGGTGAAATAGGTCGCCGAAAGCTTGCGCGTGCTGCGGACAACACCGATACCGGCGCCGAGATAGGGCGTGATCCCGACATAGGTGCCAAGATCGACATAGCCGTTGAGGATGCCCGAGAAGGCGTAATTCTTCAACGATGCAGATGCTTCGGTTGACGTTGCCGGCGGCAACACGATCCCGGTATCATCATAGCCGACGCCGATCTTGTTGCCGGGCAGATAGCCGAGATTGAGATCGGCGCGCAGATAGTCGTTGAAATGGTAGCCGAAGCCGATGCTGGCAAAGATGGGATCTTCCTTGTCGCTGAAACTGGCCGGCGTGAAGGCGAAATCCTCATTCTCGAAGCTCTTCTGCGCCAGATAAGAAACATCGCCGCGCAAATACCAGCCCGAGCCGACCTCGACCGGTACATAGTCTTGCGCCTGGTCGACATAGATCGGTGGATCGTAATCGGCAGCGAGTGCGGGCGTCAGCGGCACGAGGCCGAGTGCGGCAAGCGCCAGCAACATACGCGATGTGAGTGTCATGGTACCCGACTCCCGAATTTGGCGCCGCCAGCAATTGCAACGGCAGCCATCGTTTCAGGCATCATTGTTAACCATAGTGGTTAAGTGCTGGTTAAGGCTAACAGAGCGTTAGCGAATTCATTTCCGGCGGAAACTTTCATTCCAGGCGACCCAAACGAAAACCGCCCGGCTGATGCCGGGCGGTTCGCGAACTTTCAAGCAAAGCAAGTGTTACTTGGTGTAGACTGGCTCGGGTTCGGGCTGGTAGGCCACCGGAACGGAGCAACCGTTGTTGCCGCCAAACTGATAGCGCAGGCCACCGCGCACCTCGTGGGTGCTGATGCCGTCGTCGAAGCCAGGGCCGGCGCTGCTCGCATCCCATTCGAACATGCGGCCGCCCTGGATGTGGCTGTAGCGATAGCCCGCATCAAGGATCACCTTGTCCGTCAGGCAGTAGGAAGCACCTGCCATCAGGGCGTAGGCGAAACGCCAGTTGGATGCTCCGGGATTGGTCTCGGTGGTGTTCGGGTCGTAGACTGTATCCCACTTGACGCGCGCGCCGCCGATACCTGCGCCGACGTAAGGCGTGATGCCGTGCCAGGTGCCGATATCGACATAGGCATTGGCGAGCAGCAACAGGGCGCTCATCTTCGACACCTCGGTCGAGGTCGTGAGGAGATCCGAGGTACCGCCATCAAAGTTCGACTTGAACCAGTAATCGGCGGTCAGATCCGTCCGGAAGTGATCGTTGATCTTGTAGCCGACGCCGCCACCGAGCGAGAAACCGCCCTTGAGCTTGCCGAAGTCGAAACTCTTGCTGCCGGGGGTGACCGTACAGTTACAGGGATCGATGGTGTAAGTCATGTAGTCGATGCCGCGCAAGGTCGACTTGTGATAGTCAAGGTCGCCGCGAATGTACCAGCCACCGACATCGGCCGGTTGCTCGTAAACCGGCGGCGGAGCCTCTTCGACCACCGGCTCCTGAAGGTCGGCTGCGAACACCGGCCAGGCCAGGCCCGCGAACAGCGCGGCGAACAGGGCCTTTCTTGCTGTATTGAACATGCTTGTCACCCCTAGGAAGTTCGGAACGGCCATCGTGTCCGAAATGCGATTGGCTTTCAGTCGTGGATAATGAATTGCAAAGGTTAAAAGGCGTTTAACCCTGTTGCTTAACCACGAATCTCGAAACTTTTGAGGAAGCGGCGCGCGGTCTCCGGAGGCCGGGATCGCCGCCGGCCAACAAAAAAGCCCGCCGGAAAGGCGGGCTTTGAGCGGGTGGAGGTGCTACGGCGCGACACCCTCCGGCGCGCTGGGCGCGACGCCTCCGGGCGCGCTGGGGATCAGGCGGCGCTGCGCGTTTCCGAGATGACTTCGACGATGTCGTTGACGACGGCCTCGACCAGTTGCGGATCGTCGCCCTCGGCCATCACGCGGATCAGCGGCTCTGTGCCGGATGGGCGGATGACCAGCCGCCCGGACTTGCCGAGGCGGTGACGGGCGTCTTCGATGGCTGCCTTGACGGGAGCTTCCTCAAGCGGCTTGCCACCGGAAATTTGGACGTTCTTCAAAAGCTGCGGCACCGGTTCGAATTTCTTCGACAGTTCGCTGACCGGCCGGCCCTGCCGTTTGATGCAGGCCAGCACCTGCAACGCCGAAACCAGGCCGTCGCCGGTGGTCGAGAAGTCCGACAGCACGATATGGCCCGACTGTTCGCCGCCGACATTCAGCCCGTGTGCACGCATATGCTCCACGACATAGCGGTCGCCGACCTTTGTGCGGTGCAATTGCAGCTTCATGTCGCCGAGGAAGCGCTCGAGACCGAGATTGGACATGACGGTCGAAACGACGCCGCCGCCGGCAAGCCGCCCGCTCTGGTGCCAGGATTCGGCAATCAAGGCCATGATCTGATCGCCATCGACGATCGCCCCGTTTTCATCGACGATGACGACACGATCGGCATCGCCGTCGAGCGCGATACCGATGTCGGCGCGCACTTCGTGCACCTTCTTCTGCAGGCCGGCGGGATGGGTCGAGCCGCATTCCTTGTTGATGTTGAAGCCGTTGGGTTCGACATTGATGGCGACGACTTCGGCGCCCAGTTCCCACAGCGCTTCGGGCGCCACCTTGTAGGCCGCGCCATTGGCGCAATCGACGACGATCCTGAGGCCCGAGAGTGACATCGAGCGCGGCAAGGTGCGCTTGGCGAATTCTATGTAGCGGTCATGCACGCCGTCGACGCGCTTGGCGCGGCCAAGTCCGTCGGAATCGGCGAGCGCCAGTTCGATATCCTTGTCGAGCATGCCCTCGATGCGCTCCTCGATCTCGTCGGAGAGCTTGTAGCCGTCGGGGCCGAACAGCTTGATGCCGTTGTCGTAATAGGGATTGTGCGAGGCCGAGATCATGACGCCGATATCGGCTCGCAGCGAACGCACCAGCATGGCGACCGCTGGGGTCGGGATCGGGCCGAGCAGGAACACATCCATGCCGGCGGCGCACAGGCCGGACACCATCGCATTCTCGATCATGTAGCCGGAAAGCCTGGTGTCTTTGCCGAGCACGACGCGATGACGATGACTGCCGCGCTGGAAGGAGAGGCCGGCGGCCATGCCGACCCGCATCGCGATTTCAGCGGTCATCGGAAACTTGTTGGCGCGCCCGCGAATGCCGTCCGTGCCGAAATAATTCCCTGCCATGCTAGCCAGATTCCTCGACAGTTCTTCCCGGCGCGTCATGCCACAATTGGCCAGCACGCCATGATCACATTGTGTGATCATATGTTACCAATCCTTAGAAAACCATTGTTGTGCACTGCACACAACCTGGATGCAACCAACATGCTGGGACTGCCACGCTGCAATATACCAGTTATGCGAGCCTCTCAGCGCAGATGCACCTGGAAAATCTTGCTTTGAATCGGCAACCCGGCAACAATTTCATCACCTTATCGGGAGGAGCCGAATTTCAGCGATATATACGCGACTTGGCATCTGGCGCAACCGCCCGTTGAGCGTTATTGATTTGCAGGGACGTATCATGGGCTGCTGCAACGGAGAAACGCTATGCTCATCCACCGACTTGCCACTTTGACCGGCCTCGCCGTCGCGACCTTGTTCCTGGCCGCGCCAGCCAACGCACTGACGATGGCCGAATGCAGCACGAAGTACAACGCCGCCAAGGACGCGGGGACATTGGCCGGGGCAACCTGGAACCAGTTCCGCAAGGCGCAGTGCGGCACCGACGCCGCAGCCACCACCGAAACCAAGCCAGCCGACACCAAGAAAGCAGCCGAAACGAAACCGGCCAAGGCGACCAAGGCCGCCGCGGCGACCGACAGCACGGCCAAGGGCCTGACGGCGAAGGAATGCAGCGCCAAGTACCAGGCGGCCAAGGCTGCCGGTACGCTGAACGGCCAGAAGTGGAACGACTTCCGCAAGGCCGAGTGCGGCGCCGGCGCATCCGCCGCTGCCGATACCAAGCCGGCAACCACCAAGGCTGCCGCGGCTCCCGCCGACAAGGGTCTGACCATGGCCGAATGCAGCACCAAGTATCAGGCTGCCAAGACGGCCAACACGCTGAAGGGCATGAAGTGGAACGACTTCCGCAAGACCGAATGCGGTGCCGGCGCGTCGGATGACGACACCGTGCCCGCTCCGAGCGAGGCAAGTTACACCAAGGAGCCGGCAAAGCCGACGACTGTTGCGCCCAAGGGCGTCACTTTCCCGTCTGCGATCTCTCCGAAATATGCCAGCGAGACCCCCGGAAAGGGCCGCATGCATACCTGTCTCGACCAGTACTATGCCCTCAAGGACGCAAACGCGCTTGGCGGCCTGAAGTGGATCCAGAAGGGCGGCGGCTTCTACAGCCTCTGCAACGCCAAGCTGAAGACCTGAGCGTCACGTAGCTAGACAAACAAAAGCCCGCGAGGCGTCAGTTTCGCGGGCTTTTTGTTGCATTCGACAGTTGCCGGCCGCCACGCCGCGCTGCATCAGGCGCTGCATCGACAGTACGAGTTCAGTGTCGATGCCTGCAGCCTTGCTGGCATCGATCAGATTGATATAGGCCTCGGAAGGCGTTGCTGCTCTGGCAGATCCACAAGGCGCCGGCGCGCTTCGGTGACTTGAAGCGCCTGGCGCCTGACATCAGTGAAAAGATGCCGATCCAGCAGCTGCGCGAAATGGAAGCCGACGGCATCGTCCACCGCGCGGTCTTCCCCGAAGTTCCGCCCAAGGGTCGAATACTCGATCACCGAATTCGGTATCGAGCTGGACAATGCCCTGATCCCGCTCTCAGGTGTGGCAAGCAACGCCGGCCGGACTGACAGGCAGCGCCCGGGCAAGGCAAGCGCGCTCGCGCCGCATGGCCTGTGACCCAACGCCGAACAGCAAAACGCCGCAGGTTGAAGCCCGCGGCGTTTTCTTTGATATCGATGGTTTGCTAGCTTGACGGCTGCGGCTCCATGCCGCCTTCCGGCTCGGGGCCCTTCTTGCGGCGGCCACCCGACTTCGGCACGGCCGAGCCACGGCTTGGCGGCGTGTCGTCGCCGAGGTCGCGCGAGGGCTTCTGCCCGGCGATCAACTGCTTGATCTCCTCGCCGGACAGCGTCTCGTATTCAAGCAACCCTTCCGCCAGCGCGATCCATTCCTTCTTCTTCTTGGTCAGGATGGATTTTGCCGTCGAATAGGCCTCGTCGATCAGGCGTCGTACTTCGGCGTCGATGATCTGCGCGGTCTCTTCCGAGACGTTCTGCGTGCGCGCCACCGAATGGCCGAGGAACACTTCTTCCTGGTTGTCACCATAGGCGACGTGGCCGAGCTTGTCGGAAAAGCCCCAGCGCGTGACCATGGCGCGCGCCAGCTTGGTCGCCTGCTCGATGTCCGAAGAGGCGCCCGAGGTGATGTTTTCCTTGCCGAACTTGAACTCCTCGGCGACACGGCCACCCATCATGATGGCGAGGCGCGAGATCATGTATTTGTAGCTCATCGAATAGCGGTCGCCTTCCGGCAACTGCATGACCATGCCGAGCGCCCGGCCACGCGGGATGATGGTGGCCTTGTGCAGCGGATCGGCCGACGGCACGTTGAGCGCCAGGATGGCGTGACCGGCCTCGTGATAGGCGGTCAGCGCCTTCTCAGCCTGGGTCATGGCTGACGAGCGGCGCTCGGCGCCCATCATGATCTTGTCCTTGGCGTCCTCGAACTCGGCCATGGTCACCAGGCGCTTGTTGCGCCGCGCGGCCATCAGCGCCGATTCATTGACGAGGTTCATCAGGTCGGCACCTGAGAAGCCCGGAGTGCCGCGAGCGACGACCTTGAGGTCGACATTGGGCGCCAAAGGCACGTTGCGCACATGCACCTTGAGAATCTTCTCGCGGCCGACGATGTCGGGGTTCGGCACCACCACCTGGCGGTCGAAGCGGCCTGGACGCAGCAGCGCCGGGTCGAGGACGTCGGGCCGGTTTGTGGCGGCGATCAGGATGATGCTTTCGTTGGATTCGAAGCCGTCCATCTCGACCAGCAGCTGGTTCAGCGTCTGCTCGCGCTCGTCATTGCCGCCGCCGAGACCGGCGCCGCGATGGCGGCCGACGGCGTCGATTTCGTCGATGAAGATGATGCAGGGCGCGTTCTTCTTGGCCTGGTCGAACATGTCGCGGACGCGGCTTGCGCCGACGCCGACGAACATCTCGACGAAGTCCGAACCGGAGATAGTGAAGAACGGCACATTGGCTTCGCCGGCAACCGAGCGGGCGAGCAGCGTCTTGCCGGTTCCCGGAGGGCCGACAAGCAACACGCCGCGCGGAATCTTGCCGCCGAGCCGCTGAAACTTCTGCGGATCGCGCAGGAATTCGACGATCTCTTCCAGATCTTCCTTGGCTTCATCGACGCCGGCAACGTCCTGGAAGGTGACGCGGCCATGCGCCTCGGTCAAAAGCTTGGCCTTCGACTTGCCGAAGCCCATGGCTCGTCCGGAGCCGGACTGCATCTGGCGCATGAAGAATATCCAGACGCCGAGGATGAGGATCATCGGCAGCCACGAGATCAGATAGCCGAACAGCGAATTGGAACCGTCGGTCTCAGGCCGCGCATTGATGGTGACGTTCTTGTCCTGCAGCCGCTGGACCAGCGACGGATCGCCGGGCGAATAGGTCTGGAAGCCGCTGGCATTGTCGGTGTAGGTGCCGGTGATGCGTTCGCCCGCGATGGTAACCGTCTTGACCCGGCCGGCCGCGACGTCCTGCAGGAACTGCGAATAAGGCACATCGCTGGAAGCCCCTCGCGTCTGCGGCGTCTGGAACAGATTGAACAGGGCGATGAGCAAGACCGCTATGATCGCCCAGAGCGCGAGGTTTCGATAGTTCGGATTCATCAATTGTCCCGTTGGCGTCCACAGCGCGGACACACGTCATGAGAGGAAACTTGCGCCTAACATAGGGAGAGCGCCTCCCCTTGCCAAGCATAACAGCACGTCTGGGTTAAGCTTTAGCCCATCATCAATCGGCACTGTGGCCGCTGAAAGGCAAGGGCGGCACTGGGGCAGCCCCAATCAGCCCGGCGACGGCCCACGCCGGCGCCAGATCGAAGGACGGCAGGAAGCGGGCAAAGGACGCAACGACCGGCCGCGCCTCAACCGCCCTCGGCACCGGGATATCCCCCGGCAAATCAGGGCATTCACCGGCTTGCCACAACGCCGGCTCGGCGGCGAGCGCGGCGCGCATCAGGCTCGGCGGGGTTTTTCCGTCACCGATCGCCAGCCGCCTGGCCGCCGCTGCCCCGAAAGGGGCGATCAAAAATGCGCCGTGGCTGTCGTTCAATGTGATGCGCCGCCGGCCATCCCAGAGGGTATCCCCGGTGACCGCAGCGGCGGGCGGCAAGCCGCGCGCCTCGCGGCGCAGGAAGATGCCGGCGCGCCGGGAATCGACCACCGTCCGCGACAATGTGGCGCAAAGAAATCCGGCCTTCAGCCGGCCAAACAGCGCCTCGCTGCGGGCCTGATCCGGCAGGAAGGCAATCCCGCCGGTCGTGGCCAGCAGAAGGCGCAGCGCATAGACGGCCGCCCGATCGCCGCCGGTGTTCAGCAAGCCCGGGTCAAGACGAATGAGCCCGGCCGCCGGCTGTTCCGCGAAACGGCGGATCAAATCCGCGGCAGCCAGACCAACCTGCCGGCGTGCGTTGCCCTCCTGCGCGGCCAGCGCCAGCGCATCGCCGATGCGCTGCACGCCGTCGTCGCCAGCGGTGAGCGCAGCGCGCATGCGCGGCCGCTCGAAAGCCGCGTCGACGTTGGTCGGATCGTCGGCCCAGCCGACATCCCGGCGCCGCAGGACGTCGCGCAGTGCCGCGCGCCGCATACCGAGAAGCGGCCGCACGATCCAGCTGCGCCACTCATACAAGGTGGCCGGTGCCATACCGGCAAGTCCACGGCCTGCCGTTTCGGCATCGCCTCGGCCCTGTTCACGCGTCAATCCTTCTTTGCGTGCCTGCCGCATCAGCACCGTCTCCGCCTGGTCGTCGGCGGTATGGCCGGTCAGGATCAGGCCGATGCCTTCCGCTTGTGCTGCTGCGGCCAGCAGCCGGTAGCGCGCTTCTCGTGCCGCGGCCGGCAGACCGGTCGACGGCTTGGGGCCAGACCATGTCAGGATGCGGTGCGCGATTGCGTGCGTGGCGCACAGCCTCGCCATCCCCTGCGCTTCCGCTGCCGAACCCGGGCGCAAGCCGTGGTCGATCGTCACCGCCAGCAGTTTTGTGGCCGGCGCAATGCGGTCGAGATGTCGTTTGAGGAGAAGGAGCAGGGCGGTCGAGTCGCTGCCGCCAGACACGGCCGCAACTGCGCCGCGGGTAAAATCGATATGCGAAAAAAGGCTTGTCGAAAGGTCAGGCTCGATGTCGAGCATCAGCAGGCAGCCAGAGCCTTCTCCTGCTTGACGCGTTCCTTGAGCGCACCGGAAATATCGGGATAGCGCTTGCCGATCTCGCTGAAGGTGGCGCAGGCCACGTCGTGCTGCTTGAGGCCGACCAGCGACACGCCGAGCTTCAGCAGCATGTCGGGAGCTTTCTTGGCCTTGGGGTAGTCCTTGCTGGCGGCGAGGAAAATCTCTGCCGCGTCGCGGTATTTCTGCTGGCCGAGCAAAGACTCGCCAAGCCAGTAATGCGCATCCGCGGCTTTCGCATCCTTGGGGAAGCGGGAGATATGATCGCGAAAACCCTGCTCGGCGGTGCTGTAGTCGCCCGAGAGAATGAACTGATAGGAGTTGCGGTAGAGCTCCTCAGGGTCGTTGGTGGCCGGCAATGCCGCCACCACCGTGCCTTCGGACTTGCCGGCCTTGGCCGGGGCGCCGGCGGCGGGAGCGGTATCCTGCGCCGGCGCGGTCGCCTGGGTGCTGCCGCCGGCATCGATGACGTTGCCGTTCTTGTCGACGGTGATGGTGCCGAAGGTCTTTTCCGGCGCTCCCGTTCCGGGAATCAGCTTCCCTGGGTCGCCATTGGGCGATTCGACGATGACGTCCTGGCCGGCGGCGGGCGCGGTGCCCGCATCGGCCGGCGCCTGCGTTGCCGGGGCCGCCGCCACATCATCGGTGTTGGTATTGGTGGTAGTGGCGTCCGATTTCTTCTGTGCCGGCGGCTGCCCGCCTTGCGTGCCGCCCTCAAGCTGCTGGAAGCGGAACTCGTTGTCTTCCTGCTGCTTGCGGATCTGCTCCTGCATCTGCAGGACCTGGAAATTGAGTTCCTCGATCTTGCCGTTCATCTGCCGCAGTTGCTCTTCCAGGCTGGTGACGGCCGTGCCATCGGACTGCACCAGCTGAACCTGATCCTGCTTCTTCTTCTCGCCAAAAAGGCTGGGCAACTCGATCGTCGGCAGATGGAAGGAAAAGCCGCTGTCGGTTGATTGCCCTGTGCCGCTCGCCCCCAAGCCGCTAGCCAAGGCGGTGACGCCTGATAGGAGCAGCAGCGCAAGCGTGCCGCTCAGAACCGATCTCAAATGCATGTGCCTCTCGCCGTGATTTCGTTAGCTTGTTCGCGCCTTCCAATCAGAGTGGGACCAGCCAAGCGCCCTCGGCTCATAGCAGGAGCCGAGACTTCGGCCAAATTTTGTTTCGGGCATCCGGAAATGAAAAAGGCGGCCCGAGGCCGCCTTTCGCAAGGGTGTGTTGCATTTTTGCCGCTGGATCGCCGCGCCTTCTTTTGACACGCCGGTCGGCTGCACGATGGCTCAGGAGCCGGCGCCGCTGAGCGTGGTGACCGCACGGCGGTTCTGCGACCAGCAGGAGATGTCGTCGCACACCGCGACCGGACGTTCCTTGCCGTAGGAAATCGTCTTCAGGCGGCTGGCCGAAACGCCCTTGGCGACGAGGAAGTCGCGGGTGGCGGCAGCGCGGCGGGCGCCGAGGGCCAGGTTGTACTCACGCGTGCCGCGCTCGTCGGCATGGCCTTCGACGACGATGGCGTACTGCTTGTACTGGTTCAGCCACTGCGCCTGGCGCGAAAGCGTCGTCTGCGCATCGGCACGGATCGAGGTGGAGTCCGTATCGAAAAAGATGCGGTCGCCGATGTTGACCGTGAAGTCCTTCGCCGACCCGGGCGTTGCCGCGCCGGCGCCGTTGAGGCCAAGGTCGGCGGCGTTGTTCGGCGTCTTCTTCGAGGCGCAACCGGTGATGGCGAGCATCGCCACCAGCGCGATCATGACCGGGTTTCTGGTAAGTGCTGCGATACGGCCCATGCCGCCTCTCCTTCGTATTTCGAGTGATTTCGTTGATCACCCAGTAACCACGTTTGGGTTAACCGGCATTCAAGAAACACGGTTAAAAATTGGTTTAGGCTGCCCGTCCGCAGCTGATTGGCCGAAGCCACATTTGGCGCGGACCCTAGGCGTAAATGCGGCCAAAACGCGACCAAGACGTGAAAAGGGGCCACAAAGGCCCCCTTTCTGGCAGCTATGACAATTGAGCGAAACTATTCGAGGAGCGGCGACCAGGCGGGGTCGGAGGCGAAGTTCGCCGTCGGGATCGATTGCTCGTTGCGGCCGGTGAGGTCGACCGAGACCAGCTTCGGGCCTCCGGCGGAATCGCGGAAGAACATCAGCACGCGGCCGTTCGGCGCCCAGGTCGGCCCCTCCTGCTGGAAGCCGGAGGACAGGATACGCTCGCCCGAGCCATCGGTCTTCATGACGCCGATCTGGAATTCGCCGCCGGTCTGCTTGGTGAAGGCGATGAGGTCGCCGCGCGGCGACCACACCGGCGTCGAATAGACGCCGTCGCCGAAGGAGATGCGGTTCTGGCCCGAGCCGTCGGCGCCCATCACATAGATCTGCGCGCGGCCGCCGCGGTCGGAGGTGAACACCACCTGGCTGCCGTCGGGCGAATAGGACGGCGAGGTGTCGATGGCGGTCGAGTTGGTCAACCGTGTCGTCGAACGGCTCCGCAAGTCCATGGCGAAGATGTTGGAGTTGCCGTCGTCGCGCAGCAGGCTCATGATCACCTTCTGGCCGTCGGGCGAAAAGCGGGGCGCAAAGGTCATGCCGGGAAAATTGCCGACCAGTTCACGCTGGCCGGTCTCGATCTGCAACAGGTAGACCCGCGGCTGACCGCTTTCATAGGACATGTAGGTGATTTCCTGCCGGTTCGGCGAGAAGCGCGGCGTCAGCACGATCGACTTGCCGTCCGAGAGATAGCGGACGTTGGCGCCATCCTGATCCATGATGGCGAGGCGCTTCTTGCGCGCGTTCTTGGCGCCGGATTCGTCGATGAACACGACGCGCGTGTCGAAATAGCCCTTCTCGCCGGTCAGCCGTTCATAGATCGCGTCGGCGATGATGTGGGCGACGCGACGCTGATTGGCGTCATTGGCAAAGAACTGCTCACCGGACATCTGCTGGCCGGCAAAAGTGTCCCACAGCCGGTACTGGGCGCGGATGCGGCCGTCAGCCTCCTTGCCGACGCTGCCGGTCACCAGCGCCTGGGCATTGATCACCTTCCAGTCGTCGAAGCGCGGTGCAGCATCTGGATTGGAGATCTTCTCGATAAAGGCACTTTTGTCGATCGGCGCGAACAGGCCCGAGCGCTTCAGGTCGGCGGTTACGATCTCGGATATCTGGGCGCCAAGTGCATCGCCGCCCTGGAAATCCGTGATGGCGATCGGCAGCGGCTCGACATTGCCCTTGTTGACGTTGAGCTCGACGAGCGCCAGGGCCGGCAACGTGCCGGCAGCAGTCATGCCCATCGCCATCGCTGCGATCATCAGGAGCGGCTTGAGGATTGATTTCATGTCTTCTCGCTTCTCGTACTGATTTTCGGATACTCGGGCCTACAGGCCCAGCATCTCCCTTGGATCGAAGGTGACGCGGACGTCAGCCCAGATGTCCTGCTTACCCGCAGGGACCTGCAGGCCGGTGACATCGCATTTTTGCACTGCGCGAACGGCACTTTCGTCGAACTGGCGGTTTCCGCTCGACTTCTCGACATTCGGGCGGCCATCCAGCTTGCCGGAGGCATCCAGGTTGAATCGGACGACGACGACGAAGTTTTCCGAACCTTCAAGGCCAACCGGAAGGGTCCAGCAGCCGCCCAGCTGGCTTTCCAGGGCACCCATTTCGGATTTCGACAACTTCTGGCCCTGATCCTTGTCGCCGCCGAGCGACGCCTGTTGGGTCGAGCGCTTGGCCCCGCCGCCGGATGGCTTCTGCTTGTCCAGCAGCGCGGAGATCTCGTCGGCGTTGAACTGCTTGTCGTCGGACTTCGGCTTCGACGAAGCTTCCTTGACCGGCTTGTCGGCATCCTTGCGATCCGGCGCCTTGGCGCTTTCGGCCGGCGCCGGCTGCGGCTTCGGCCGCGCTTCGGGCGCGGGCGCCGAGTCCGGCAGCTGTGTCGCTTCGGTGGGTGGCTCCTTGGCTATAGCTTCGGCGACGGCGTCAGGCTTGACCTCGGGCGTCGGATCGATTGCCGCGGTCCTGTCCTGCGGCGGCGGGGTCGGCGCCGGCTTGGCCGGTGTCGGCTTGGGGTCCGTCTGCTTGACCGGCTCGGGCTTCACTTCTTCCTTGGGCGTCGGCGCCGGCGCCACTTCCGTTGCCGGAATGGGCTTGGGCTTTTCCTGCGGCTTCGGCACGTCCTCGGGCTTCGGCTTTCCGATCGGGGTCGGCGCTGGCGGCGGAGCCGATGTCATCTCGACCGGCTTCGGCTTGGCCTCCGGCGTTACCGGCTTGTCGGTGTCGACGCTGTTCTCGCCGACCTTCTGCGCTGCCGGCACGATGTCCGGGCGCTGGGTCGGCACGGGGGCCGGCTTTTCATGCATCACGGCCTTCTTGTCGCCCTGCAATGTCTGCGCAATGGCTTCCATCGGCACGATGTCGACCGCCACCGACTCGACATCGGCGGACGGGAGTGCGGCCGGCGCCGACAGGGTGAACAGGCCGAAGGCCAGCACCGCCGTATGCATGATCACCGATGTGGTGAGGCCGGTCTTCATCGTGCGTCTATTGATCCTGTTCCTGCAGTGAAACCAGGCCGATATTCTTGTATCCAGCGGCCGAAATGCGGGCCATCACCTTCATCGCCGTGCCATAGTCGGTCAACTTGTCGCCACGGATGAAGATGCGCTCTTCATAGCCGGTCTTCGAGATTGCCTGCAGCTTGGCGACCAGTTCCTCGATCGGAATCTCGGTTTCCTGCAGATAGATCTGGCCGGCGGCGTTGATCGAGACGGTGATCGGCTGCGTATCGGCATTCATCGCCTTGGCCTGCGTGTCCGGCAGGTCGATCGGCACGCCGACTGTCAGCATTGGCGCCGCGACCATGAAGATGATCAGCAGCACCAGCATCACGTCGACCATCGGCGTGACGTTGATCTCCGACATCAGTGCATGGTGACGGCCGCGCCGCCTGTGGCCGCGCCCACCGCGTCCTCCCATGCCAACGGACATACCCATCAGTTACTCCTCAGGCCTTGGGGGCCACTTTTTCATCGATTTGGCGCGAGAGTATGGCGGAGAACTCATCGGAGAACCCTTCCATGCGCACCGCTATCTTGCTCGCATCGGACGACAGTTTGTTGTAGGCGATGACGGCGGGGATGGCGGCGAGCAGGCCGATGGCCGTCGCCAGCAGCGCTTCGGCAATGCCGGGCGCGACCACCGCAAGACTGGTGTTCTTGGAGCCGGCGATCGCCTGGAACGAGGTCATGATGCCGATGACGGTGCCGAACAGGCCGATGAAGGGTGCCGCAGAGCCTGTGGTGGCGAGGAAGCCGAGGCGACCCTCCAGCTTTTCCATTTCGCGGGTCAGCGCCAGGTCCATCGCCTTGTCGATGCGGGTCTGCAGCCCGAGCGGCGTTTTGGCGCCCTTCTCGAAACTCTTCTTCCACTCGCGCATCGCAGCCACGAAAATCGCGCCCATGCCAGTGGTCTTGCGGTCGGCAAGCGTCCGGTAAAGCTCTTCCAGCGACTGCCCCGACCAGAACACCTGCTCGAAACGGTTGAGCGCCAGCCGCATGCGGGCATAGGAAACCAGCTTGTCGACGATGATCGCCCAGGTCCAGACCGAAGCGCAGAGCAAGCCGATCATGACCAGCTTGACCACCCAGCTGGCCTGGCTGAACAGCGCCCAAATCGACAATTGCGCGCCCGGGTCGGCGAGTGCGATATTTTCCATCGTTACGTCCTTAAGATTTCCGGGCTAAGCTGGCGGCTGGCCCCTGGCATCCCTTGTGGTCGGTTCGCACGAAGCTACCGGAACAACCCCAAACCGTGCCGTTGGTGGCCTTTTCGGGGCAAATATTGGTGAAAGGAAGGCGCCTGATCACGCCAATCTTCACCAATCTCTTCATGAACCGTTATGGTTAAGGATGGGTTAGTGAATAAGGCGCGGCGCATTGCCACGCCCCGTGGCGCGGCACATGCAATCGCCAGCTGTCGCAGTCCGTCTAAAGCGCATCGTCTGAATGGATTCAGACGATGCGCATTGGGTATTTGTTCTTATGCATGTCGTTCCCCCAAAACCCGGGGCCACTTTCGGGCGACATGCATTAGTCGGCCGCGGGTGAAGCCTTGGGCATGAACGCCGCCACCCATTCCCTGGGAAAGCGCCTTGGCCGGCCATTCTCGCCGATGATCGCCGCCTCGACCTTGGCCTCGACCAGCACCTCATCGCCGCGTTTGAGCTGCTGCGCCATGAAGATGCGCGCGCCGGATATGTCCTCGGTGCGGGTGTCGACAGTCAGGATGTCGTCGATGCGGGCGGGGCCGCGAAAGTTGATCTCCATGCGACGCACCACCCAGACGATCTTCTCGCCATGCTTGCCGTCGGCAAGCTCGGTGTGATGCACGCCGGTAAGCCTGAGATAGTCGGAGCGGCCGCGTTCGAAGAATTCGAGATAGCGCGCATGGTAGACGACGCCCGAGAAATCGGTGTCGGCATAGTAGACGCGCGCCATCAGCCGGTGGCCGAACTCCGTCAGCGCACCGGAAAGCCCCGCCAGCAACGCCGCCGATTCACCATGATCGTCCATTGCGCTTTCCTTTTTGGGCCTGACCGGGCACCTAAAGCGTGGCGCGCTTCAGGCAATTGTTTTCCGTGCGTGCCGTTGTCCCAAACCCGCAACACACTTTTGGGCGACACGCACTGGCTTGGCGCATGAACCCGATGGCACTGTTGACGGCGATGATCAAGACCTTGATGACGGCGCTGTTTGTGCTGCTGGCTCTGTCGCTGCCCGGCCAGGCGGCCACCTTCATGATGAAGCGCGGCCTCAATCTCGACCAGTGGACGACGTGGCCGGGCGAGGCGCAGTGGGGCGACGCCAAGGCCATCCTGCCCTATCCGGAATGGCGGAAGTTCCTCAAGGAGGACGACCTCAAGACGGTGAAGGACGCGGGCTTCGATTTCCTGCGCATGCCGGTCGATCCATCGCCCTTCCTGTCCGACCAGACCGTGGCCTTGCGCGACGACCTCTATGCCAGCGTGCTGGACTCGGTGCACATGATCAACCGCGCCGGGCTGAAGGTGGTCGTCGACATGCACTTGATCCCGGCCGGCGGCAGCCGCAAGATCGGCATGGCCGAAGTGATGGATGACCCTCAGGCCTTCGACGCCTATGTCGACATGGTGCGCAAAATGGCCCGCACGCTGGCCGGCGAAGATCCTGCCCGAGTCGCCTTCGAGCCGATGAACGAACCGATCGTCGACTGCGACAGCGACGGCACCAGCTTGTGGCCGGATCGGCAGCAGAAGCTGTTCGCGGCGGCGCGATCCTCGGCCACGAAACTGACCCTGGTGCTGACCGGCGCCTGCTATTCCGCCGCTTCGGCGCTGGAGAAGATCGATCCGAAAACGATCCCCGACGACAACGTCATCTGGACCTTCCACTCCTACGATCCGTTCCTGCTCACCCATCAGGGCGCGACCTGGGCCGGCGATTTCATCCCCTATGTGACCGGCCTGCCCTATCCGCTGACCGCGGTGCCGCAGGCACAGCTCGAGGTGACGCTCGACACCATCCGCGCCAGGATCAAGGCCGAAGCGCCATGGCCGCTGCAGAGCGGCCTGCTTGCCTATCTCGACGAACAGGTCGCCGGCATGGACAGTCCCGACAAGCTGCTCGGCCTGATGGATGCGCCGTTCAAGAAGGTCGAAGCGTGGGCGAAGGCCAACGGCATCGAGCCGCAAAACATCACGCTCGGCGAATTCGGCATGATCCGCCAGGAATACGGCAACGCCTATGTGATGCCGGCTGCGTACCGGGCCGCCTATGTCAGGGACATGATCGCGCGCGCCGAGGCACATGGCTTCTCGTGGTCGGTGTGGAGCTATGGCGGCGCCTTCGGCATCGTCGATGCCTTCAACGGCGACAAGGCCGAGCCTGACGTGATGGATGTGATCCGCGGGCTGCATTGACCGTTCAGCCGAGGTCGATCGACAGGATTTCGGGGCGCATCCCGAAACGCACCGGCAGAATGCTGAAGCCAAGCCCGCCCGAGACGATCAGATTGCGTTCATTCTCGACGACGTGGCCATAGGCATAGCGATTGCCGAAACGCGACGGCACGATAGGCGAATAGCCGAACAGCCGTACCTGTCCGCCATGGGTGTGACCGGACAGGGTCAGCGACACCCGCCACGGCACGGTGGGAAAAATATCGGGCTCATGGGCGAGCAGAATGACCGGCGAGCTGTCGCTGACCTTGGCCAGCGTGCCGTCGAGATCGTCCAGCCCCTTGAAGCCGGCACGGTCGCTGGTCGGGAGCAGGGCCAGCTGGTCGGCGAGCCCGGCGATCCAGACACCTTGCCCTTTCTTTTCCAGGCGCACGACATCGTTCTCCAGGACCGGGATGCCGACCGTCTCCAAGGCCTTGCGCGCTATGGTCGGGCCGGCTCCGGCGCGCTGCGCGAAGCCGTCGCCCCACCAGTCATGGTTGCCAAGGATCGACAGCACGCCAAGCGGCGCCTTGAGGCCCGACAGCGCGGACGCCCATTGCGATGGCGTCACCCGGCCGGTCACCAGGGGCATGCCGGCAATGTAGTCGCCAAGCAGGACGATCAGGTCCGCTTGCTGCGCATTCGCGTCCTCGACAAGCGAAGCGATCCGCTCGGGCGTCATCCATGGCCGGCAGGCATGGATGTCGGCGAGCGCGACGATGCGCAGCTTCAATCCCGCCGGCCAATGCGGTGGCGTCAGCGCATAGCGCTTCACATGCGTCAGCAGCATCGGTTCGATGCCGACCGCATAGGCGCTGAACGCGACAACAGTCAGCAAGGAACCGCCGACAAAGCGCAGGAACCCGCGTCTGGTTATCATGGATTGGCTCCGGCACTTGATCGCGGCGACAGTCGCAAGGCAGCGTTAAAGTCGACGATTGTGCCGGCAAACCGGCCAAGATGAGGAGATTTTGCGCAAGGACATTCACGGATCCTTGATCGCAGGTCCGCGTCCATTCGCCGGGGCCGCTACTCTTCCTGGAACAGGTTGATCTGCTGCTGCGCCAGATCCTTCGGCGCGTCGAGGCCGAGATGCCGCCAGGCATTGGCCGTCAGCATCCGGCCTCGCGGCGTGCGCTGGATGAAACCCTGCTGGATCAGATAGGGCTCGATGATGTCCTCGATCGCGTCGCGCGGTTCGGAAAGGCCGGCGGCGATCGTCTCGATGCCGACCGGGCCACCGCCGAAATTCCGGGCGATCATCGACAGATAGCGGCGGTCGAGGGCGTCGAGGCCGAGCGCGTCGACCTCCAGCCGCGTCAGCGCCTCATCGGCGATCTGGCGGTCGACATGGCCATCGCCGGCGACCGAGGCGAAATCCCGCACCCGGCGCAATAGCCGTCCGGCAATGCGCGGCGTGCCGCGCGCACGCCGCGCGATCTCCAGCGCGCCATCGTCGCCGAGCGGCATTTGCAGGATGCGCGCGCCGCGCCGCACGATCTGCTCCAGCTCCTCGACGGAATAGAAATTGAGCCGCACCGGAATGCCGAAGCGGTCGCGCAGCGGATTGGTGAGCAGGCCAAGCCGCGTCGTGGCGGCGACCAGCGTAAACCGGGCGAGGTCGATCTTGACCGAGCGCGCCGCCGGTCCCTCGCCGATGATCAGATCGAGCTGGAAATCCTCCATTGCTGGATAGAGGATTTCCTCCACCGCCGGGCTCAGCCGGTGGATCTCGTCGATGAACAGCACGTCGCCTTCTTCGAGATTGGTGAGCAGGGCCGCAAGGTCGCCGGCCTTGGCTATCACCGGGCCGGAGGTCGAACGGAAATTGACGCCGAGCTCGCGCGCCATGATCTGCGCCAGCGTCGTCTTGCCCAGGCCTGGCGGCCCGACGAACAGCACATGGTCGAGCGCCTCGTTGCGGCCCTTGGCTGCCTCGATGAACACTTTGAGGTTGGCCCGCACCGCCGCCTGGCCGACGAAATCGTCAAGCGTCTGCGGCCGCAAGGTCTGCTCGGCATCCTCGCCGCGTTTTTCGGGGGCAATGAGACGGGGGGACAGGCTCATGGCGCCTTCCTTACACACAGCAAGGACCTGAACAAGCGAACCCTCACCGCGCCAGTTCCTTCAGCCCGAAGCGGATCAGCTTCGGTGCATCGGCATCCTCGCCCGCCGTCTTCAGCGCTGCCGCCACCGCATTGGCCGCGGTGTCGCGCGAATAGCCGAGATTGACCAGTGCCGAGACGGCGTCGGTGATGGGCGCCGGTGCGACGCCTTCACCGAGCTCCTGCTTCAGGCCAATGGTGCCCGAGGCAGTTCCGGCATAGGCAGGCGCCTTGTTCTTCAATTCGGTGACGATGCGCTCGGCCACTTTCTTGCCGACACCGGGGGCACGAGAGACCATGGCGATATCGCGCAGTGCTATCGCGTTGGCGAGATCGGCCGGCGCCAGTGTCGACAGGATGGCCAGCGCCACCTTGGCGCCGACACCTGGCACATTGTTCATTAACAGCCGGAACCATTCACGTTCCAGCTGCGACTGGAATCCGTACAGCCGCAGCATGTCCTCGCGCACATAGGTCTCGATGAACAGCACCACCGCTTCGCCCGGCGCCGGCAGTGCGGCCAGCGTGCGCGCCGAGCAATAGGCGACATAGCCGACGCCATGGATATCGACGAGGCAATGATCCTCGTCGATCTCGTCGAGCGTACCCTTGAGTTTGCCGATCATTGCCTAACAGCCTCTCACGATGCCAATGCTGCCATCCGGTAGGCGACACTCTGCCGGTGATGCGCGTGGCAGATGGCGATGGCAAGCGCATCGGCGGCATGTTCGGTATCGAAAGTGGCTTTCGGCAACAGCACCTTCACCATCATGTGGATCTGCTTCTTGTCGCCATGACCGACGCCGATCACCGCCTTCTTGACGGCGTTGGGCGCATATTCGGCAACGACAAGGCCCGCACGCGCCGGCACCAGCATGGCGATGCCGCGCGCCTGGCCAAGCTTCAGCGTCGCCACCGCGTCCTTGTTGACGAAGGTTTGTTCAACCGCCGCCTCGTGCGGCATGGCGGTGTGCAGGATTTCGGCGAGCCCGTCATGCAATTGGCACAGCCGTGTCGCCAGCGCCGCCTTGTCGTCGGAACGCACTGTGCCGGAGGCGATGAAGCGCAATGAATTGCCGAGGCTCTCGACGATGCCCCAGCCGGTGCGCCGAAGCCCCGGATCAATACCGATGATGCGAATCGCTTCCCCCATCCGACGAGTTTACCTCCGGCGGACAGCGATGCCAGCGAAATGTGAACAAACCAGAAACGAAGCGGCAGGCCGAGGCTTAACCGCGGGCGAAAGCCGTGTTGAGCAGGCTGATCTGGTCGGAAACCGGATTGGGCCTGCGAGCCATCGGTTGCATGTCGACCACGTCGCCGGAGCCATAGATCTCCTCGTCCATGCGGCGCACAAGCGCCTGCAGGCGCAGCGAGCGGGTGACGAGGTCGAGGAAATCCTTGGGCAGCTCTGCCCAGCCGGCGGCTTCGTCATGGGCGGAAGCAGTGTCGAGGCGGACCTTGGACTTTTCCGACGCAACCTGGTCGCGGGTCATCTCGCCGGAATTCGCCGCGCGCTGCAAAAGCAGCCAGGAGGCAACCTGCATCAGCCTTGTTGTCAGCCGCATCGATTCGGCCGCATAGAGCGTGGCCCCCAGCCTTGACAATTTCTTTGCCTCGGAGCGGCCCTTGCCGTCGAGATACTCCGCCGCCTGTTCGACCAGGCCCATGCCTTCCTGGTAGAGCGGCTTGAAGGATTGCGTGAAAACCCGGCGCTCCGCCAGTTTGACGGTTTTCGCACTGCCCTTCGAAAGCTCGTTCATTGCTACGCCCCCTGCACCTACAGCTGGCCGATTCGGCTCACTGCCGATACACCCAGCACCCTATAGAACTGAAGCTTGAAAATGCGCTTCGTTCCCGGCGAAGGCAAGCACATGTTTAACAGAAGGTTAACGGCGAGCCCGCTGTCGGGCGCCCTGAAATCCGGACAAAAAAAGAGCCGCGGATGAGGCGGCTCTCAGGAGTTTAACAGGGAGGCGTCAAACAAAGTGGCTCCAACCACTCGGTAAGAATCCAGATCACTGGATGGACATAGTAAACACCTGTAAAGCTTAATGAAGCCTTAACGGCGCGTGTGTTTTTTGACCGAACGCCGCCGTCCTGTGCCGTAACAGCACAGCCCGAACCTCGTTCCAGGCTCAAATCAGGCCTTCTTCCAGACAGCCGGCAAGGCGATGAAGGCAAACAGCAGCATGGCCGCGTAGAAGCCCATCGAAGAAATCCCCACAAGCGGTTCGATCGCGGCATTGCCGGCAAGCAGGAAATAGAGGCCGATCAACAGGCCGATGCCGCTGATTGCCGTCAGCCAGAAATGGATGGTGGCGAGCATCTTTTGCCCGACTGCCGGAAACAGATGGTAGAAGAAGGCGAAGACCGCCGACATCAGCCACCCGGCGACCATCGTGTGGGCGTGGGTCGGCATTTGGCCGTGGTCCTGGCTGATCGCCATGTGCAAGCCGAGCGCCATGCCGCACAGCGAATAGATAATGGCCAGCGTGAAGAAATTCCGTGCTACCCCTTGCATATGTCCCCCGAATTGCCTTTTCCCGTGTGCGGGAATGGGTTGATCGTCAGGCGATTCCTGTCGCCGCCGGGCTCCCGGCATCGGCGCACTAGCATCGGCACTGTTTCCAGACGATGTCGCACCAACCCCTCCCGACACTTCTCACGATGGCAGAAAACCAGGCAGCGCGTCCGCCCATCCAGGCGATTTCGCGCGCTGGCGGGAAGCTGAAACAGAACCGGATTTTCCGCGACATCGTTGCGAAACACGCGCCGCGCTAAACGCCTCGCTCCTCTGACGGCTGGCGCCAATCGTGCCCTGCCTGAACCCTCCAGAACACCCAGGGAGCCACCATGGACTGGTACGCGATCGTCAAATTTCTCCATATCGTCTCGGCCAGTTTATGGGTCGGGGGCGGTTTCGTGCTGTTCCTGCTCGGCGTGCTTGCCGAGCGCGCCGGCAACATCGAGGAAAAATTGCAGGCGATGCGCGCCAGCGGCCAGTTGGGTGGCCGTTTCTTCGCGCCGATGTCGATGCTGACCCTGATCTTCGGCCTCATCATGTGCAGCTTCTGGGTCGGCTTTTCGGATTTGTGGATCATTATCGGTCTCATCGGCTATGCCACGACCTTTTCGATCGGCATGTTCATCTTCAAGCCGACCGGCGAGCGCATGGGCGCGATGATCGCCAAGGAGGGCGTCACACCGGCTGTTCTGGCCATCGGCCAGCGCATGATGAGCGCGGCTCGCTTCGACTATGCGGTGATGCTGGTGATCATCGCCGATATGGTGCTCAAGCCGACCGCGCATGACATCGGCATCCTTGCCGGCATGGCGTTGGTCGTGGCAGCAGGCGCCACACTGGCCCTTGGTGGCAATCGTCGCCTCGTGCCGAGCGCCGCCTGACACCGCCGTGATGGTCAGGGCGGTGCGGCCGCCTCACCTCTACATCAGACCGGCGACGCCATCCCACAGCAGCTTCAGCGCCACCACCGCCACGGTTGCATAGGTGAAGGGATAGAAGGTTTCCGGGCGCATCCGCCGCACCAGCCACGCCCCGGCGATGGTCGACAGCGGCGCCAGCGGCATCAGCACCGCCGATGCCGTCAGATTGGCGGTGTCGAACTGGCCGAGCGCGAAATAGGGCACGAGCTTCAGCGCATTGGTGGCGGCAAAGAAGATCGCCGCGGTGCCTGACAGAATCTTGGGATCGAGCCGGATCGGCAAGGCATAGACCTGGAACGGCGGGCCGCCGACATGGGCGACGAAGCTGGTGAAGCCGGCGACTGTTCCCCAGATGGCGGCAGCCATGCGGTTGGGCGCGACCGCGTGGTCGACGCCATGGCGAAACTGGAGGTAGAGCCAGCGCAGGACGAAGATGATGGCGACTGCGCCGACGATCAGCCGCACCGCCTCTTCGGTGACCAGTGCCGCCGTCAGCCAGCCGAGGCCGATGCCGATGACGGCGCCCGGCATCATGTCGACCAGCATCTTGCGGTCGTAGACGCCCCACCATGTCCACACAGACACGATGTCCATCAAGCACAGGATCGGCAACAGGATGGCGGCCGCCTGCACCGGCGGCATGGTCAGCGCCATCAGCGGCACGCCGACGAAGCCGACGGCGCCGCCGAAGCCGCCCTTGGACAGGCCAACCAGAATGACCGCCGGGATGGCAGCCGCGTAGAACCACGGATCGAGAAGCAGGCCTGACATGAGGAGGGGCTGGGCTGGAGGGAAGCGTATCGACGCTTGAATAGCCTAGAATTTTGAGCGGAGCGACAGCAAATGTAAGCGTGGCAGCGGGCACGCCTGGCCAATGCCATTCCTTCGCCCGACCAGCCCTCTGCAAACCAGGGCGACACCAGTCTGGTCAGGATGCCTGCAAAACCTTTGCCCTCTCACGGGAGGCGGTTGCGTCGAGCGGCGGCGGCCGCCGCCGGATCGGCTGCGCCTTGATGATGGCGGTGCTGGTCTCGGCCTTGTCGGCGATGCGGTCGAGAATCCCGTCGAGATCGCCGATCGAGCGCACGAACAGACGGGCGACGAAGCAGTCATCGCCCGTCACCTTGTCGCATTCGCCAAATTCGGGGATCTCCTCGATCAGCTTCTGGACGATGTGCAGCTTGCCCGGCAGCGGCCGGATGCGAACGATCGCCTGCAGTGTATAGCCGAGTGCCAGCGGGTCGATCTCGACGGTGAACGCCCGGATGACGCCACGTTCCTCCAATCGTCGAAGCCGCTCCGAAACGCTTGGCGACGACAGCCCGACTTGGGCAGCCAGGTCCTTCAGCGAGGTGCGCGCGTCCTTGACCAGGATTTCGAGGAGATTTCGGTCGAGATCGTCCAGCATTTTACATTTCTCGCGAATTTGGAGCCATGCCCTAATATAAATAGGCATTTTATCCATACTACCTTTTCTATCAGATGGAAAGCTCGGGCGCCGCATGAGATTATGCGAGATCAACGGGTTCGGAGGTTTGTTGTGAACGATACAGTGCGCGGCACGGTCGAAATGTCCGCCGCAATGGCGATCCTGGGAACGATCGGATGGTTCGTCGTCCTCTCCGGCCAGCCGATCATGGATGTGGTGTTCTGGCGTTGCGCTTTCGGCGCGCTGACGCTGCTGGTCATTTGTGCCGGGCTGGGGTTGCTGCGCAACAGGCTGTCGCTACGCATCATTGGCATCGCCGCGCTCGGCGGCGTCGCCATCGTCGTCAACTGGCTGCTGCTCTTTAGTGCTTTCTCCCGCGCCTCGATCTCGATCGCCACCGCCGTCTACAACACGCAGCCCTTCATGCTGGTCGGCTTCGGCGCGCTGTTCTTCGCCGAACGGCTGACCCTGACCAAGCTGACCTGGCTGGCAATCGCCTTCGCCGGTATGGTGCTGATCGTGCAGGCCGCCCCTGATGCCGGCGATGTCGGCACCGATTATTTTACCGGCATCGTCATGGCGTTGGGCGCGGCCTTCTTCTGGGCCGTCGCCGCCATTGTCACCAAGAAGCTCAAGGGCACGCCGCCGCACCTGATCGCGCTGATCCAGGTCTGCGTCGGCGTCGTCATGCTGGCGCCCTTCGCCAATCTTTCCCAGCTTCCGGCCGATGCGTGGAGTTGGGCCATGCTGGCGACGCTCGGCATCGTCCACACCGGCCTGATGTACATCCTGATGTACGGCGCCATCCAGAAGCTGCCTACGCATCTGCAGGGATCGCTGTCCTTCATCTACCCGGTGGTCGCGATCCTGGTCGATGTCGTGGCCTTCGGCCATCGGCTGCATCTGAGCCAGATCGTCGGCGCCACAGCAATTCTGATCGCCGCCGCCGGCATGAATCTCGGCTGGACGCTGTGGAAGTCGAAAACGCCCGTCGCCAGCCCCCACCCGATCAAGTGACGCGGGCCCGCCGGACGCCCGGCGGGTCAAAATCGCGATCCCGGTTGCCCGCCTGTTCAAAGCGGGCACTTTGCTCTATGCCGCAATCCAACCATCTTCGCCCGGCATAGGCGAAACGCGGGATCGAAGAACCATGAATGACGCAACGCCCCCCAACCGCTGTCGCATCGTGCTAATCGCGCCGCCCGGCGTGCCGGCGGCCCGTATCGCCGCGGCATTCGAAGGCGGCGACGTCGCTTCGCTGATCCTGCCGGAGAACGGCATGGACGAGGCCTCCTTCCAGGCTTTTGCCGAAGAGATCGTGCCGGCAGCTCAGGCTGCGGGCGTCGCTGTCGTCATTGCCGGCGATACCCGCATAGCCGGCCGCGTCCAGGCCGACGGTATCCATGTCGAGGTCTCCAAGGCCGAACTCTCCGAGACGATCGAGCATTTCCAGTCGAAAATGATGGTCGGCACCGGCGGCGCCAAGACGCGCGACGACGCGCTCGAGCTTGGCGAGACGCGGCCCGACTACATCTTCTTCGGCCGCTTCGGCTACGACAACAAGCCAGAACCACACCCGCGCAACCTGTCGCTTGGCAGGTGGTGGGCCGATATGATCCAGATCCCTTGCATCGTCATGGCGGGATCCGACATCGCCTCGGTGGAGGCAGTGGGCGCCACCGGCGCCGAATTCGTGGCACTGTCGAGCGCCGTGTTCGCCGACGGCACCGATCCCAAGGCGGCGGTCGCCAGCGCCAACGCGCTGCTCGACGAGACCGCGCCGCGCTTCGAGGACTGACGTGCCCTCCGCGACGCTTCCCCTCCAGGCTCTGCTTGCGGTGCTGATGGTCCAGGCAGCGGCCGCGGAGACCGTCCCGCTGCCGCAACCCAAACCAGAAGTCGGCGTGCAGACGGACAAGCCGATCGACAAACCGCTGCCGCAACCCGCAACCACGACCGAGCCGGCGCCGCTGCCGTCGGCCGACACCGTCAATCCCGACCGCTTCGGGGCGAAGCCCGCCGATGCCGCCTATGGCGCCTTCCAGCGCGGGCTCTACAAGACGGCCTACAATCTCGCACTGATCCGCGCCCAAAATGGCGACCCCGCGGCGCAGACGCTGGTGGCCGAGATCCTGTCGCGCGGGCTGGGTGTGCCGCTGAATGCGGCCGGTGCGGCGAAATGGTACGCGCTTGCCGCCGAACAGGGCGTGCCGGAATCGCAGTTCCAGTATGCGCTGATGCTGCTCGATGGCCGCTACGTGAAGAAGGACGAGAAGGGGGCCTATGCGCTGATGCAGGCCGCCGCCGAAGCGGGCAACCGGCTGGCACAGTTCAATTTCGCGCAGATGCTGGTCCAGCAGGATCCCGGCGATGCCGGCCTCGCCAAGGCAGTATCCTACTACGAGCGCGCCGCCGCAACCGGCCTCGCCGACGCGCAATATGCGATGTCCCAGATCTATGCCAATGGCGTCGGCGGCAAGCCGCGCGATGACGCGCAGGCAAGGCGTCTGCTGGCGCAGGCCGCACGGCAGAACTACGACACCGCGCAGATCGATCTCGCCGCCTGGATGATCGAAGGCCGTGGCGGGGCGCGCGACCTGAAATCCGGCTTCGGCTGGATGAAGCAAGCGGCGGAGGGCGGCAATGTCGCCGCCCAGAACCGCCTGGCCAAGCTCTATATGCAAGGCATCGGCACGGATCCGGATCTTGTCCTTGCCGGCGCCTGGTACATCGTCGCCCGCCGCGCCGGTCTCATCGATCCGCAGATGGACGATTTCCTGCAGGGGCTGGGCGACGACCAGACCAAGCAGGCCCTGCAGAAGGCGAACCGCCTGCCCTGAGGCGGCTCGCGAAATCACCGCGTGTGATCGAGGACGACCTTGCCGAATGGCGAGCCATGCTCGAGATGGTGAAAGGCCGCCGCTGCCTCTCCCCATGGCAAGACCCGGTCGATCGCCGGCCGCAGCCGGTTCACGACAAGCGCACGGTTCATGGCCTCGAAGGATTCGCGTGAACCGACCGGTATGCCGCGTGCCCTGACCTGGCGGCGAAAGATATCGAGCGGATTGATCGCCCCCTCGCTGCCGCCGAGATAGCCGATGACGTTGATCTGGGCGCCGCGTGCCGCGGCCTTCAGCGACTGCGCGAAGCTCTGCGGCCCGCCGACCTCGATGATATGGTCGGCGCCACGGCCATCGGTCAGTTCCAGGACGGCCGACGACCAATCCGGATTGTCGCGATAGTTGACGCCGTCATCGGCGCCGAGTTGTTTTGCCCGCTCGAGCTTGGCGTCGCTGCTCGACGTGACGATGACGCGCGCGCCGGCAGCAGCAGCGAACTGCACCGCAAACAGCGACACGCCGCCTGTGCCAAGGCTGAGCACGGTTTCGCCCGGCTTCAGATGGCCTTCGGTGAACAGCGCATGCCAGGCGGTGACGCCGGCGCAAGGCAGCGTCGCCGCCTCGACATCGCTCAGATGCACCGGGGCAAGCACGGCCGCCTGTTCGTCCAGCAGGGCGAATTCGCTGAGCAGTCCGTCGATGGGACCGCCGCGCTGGTAGGACGGTTCGGCCATGGCGAAGCTGCCGCCGACCCAGCGCTGCCAGAAGGTGCCGCAGACACGGTCGCCGACCTTGAACCGGCTGACCTCGGAGCCGACCGCCACGACCTCGCCGGCGCCATCCGAAAGCGGCACCAGCGGCAATGGGAATGCAGTGTGATAATTACCGCGCGCGATTTCCACGTCGCGGTAGTTCAGCGCCGTCGCCTTGACCTTGATGGTCATCTCCTGGCGGCCCGGTTCCGGCATCGGCCGTTCGACCATTTTGAGGTGGCCGATGCCGCCTGGGTTCTGCAGTTCGATGGCTTTCATTGTCGTCATCCTTTCCGTTGCAAGGAAAATCGCTTGCCACGCAACGGATTTCAAATTCATAATAAGAAGAATGATTATGCGTATAGAACATGGTAGAAACGGATGCTCGAGGAACTGCGCACGCTTGTCTTGTTCGCCGAGGAAGGGTCGATCCAGAAAGTGGCCCGGCGCCTGCCGCTGACGCAGCCTGCCGTGAGTCGGCAGATCCAGCGGCTGGAGGACATGCTCGCCACCACGCTGCTCGACCGGCGGCAGAAGCCGCCGCGGCTGACCCAGGCAGGCCAGGATGTGCTGGCACGCGGCCGCGACATTCTCGCTTCGGTCGATGCGCTGAAATCCTTCGCCGGCAGTGCCGAGCCTGAAGGCGCGCTTCGCCTTGGCCTTGCCCACGGCCTCTCCGACAGGGATGTGGCGGGGGCCATTGCCAATGCCGCCGCCTTGTTTCCAAACGTGTCGCTACGCCTCAAGACCGGCTGGAGCGCCGAGCTCGTCGACCAGTTTGATCACGGGCAACTCGATGTCGCCATCGTCTTGCGGGCAAGCGCCGGCGAAAGCAGCGAAGGTGCCATCGGCACGGAGCGCCTCGGCATTGTGGCCGGCAAGCACTCCGGCCAGGCGCCCGATCTTGCAAATGCCGCCTGGGTCTTGAGCCCCGCACCCTGCGACGCGCGCCAACGGCTGCTTGCCGTCCTGGGCGAAGACGCAAGGAGATTGTCCATCGCCGCCGAAATCCAGGACCCGGCCATGCAGATGGAGTGGGTGCGCCGGGGTCACGGGCTCGGCCTCATGCCCATGCGCCTTCTGCGTCAGCACCTGCCGAAGGGCGTGATGCTCGTCGAAGCAGGTGATCTCGATCTCTCCATGCACGTCGTTGTCATGCGCTCGCCGCACATCCATCGACTGACAAAGGTCGCCGATGCCGTCGCCAAATCCATCGGTGCGGTTCTCAACCGGAGCGAATGACACCGCTGCCATGGCATCGCACCTCCGGACCTCGGCCTGGGTGTTCCATCCCCGTCGCATGGCCGCAGCCTGCCCGCTCCCTTGCCTCTTCTGGCGATTTGTGGTCTTGGGAGCCGCGAAATCGCTTTCTCGGCGAACATCTCATTCCGGATCAGATCACTATGGCCAAGATCAATGGCAACGAAATCCGTCCCGGCAACGTCATCGAGCATGATGGCGGCCTTTGGGTGGCGGTCAGGACCAACACGGTCAAGCCAGGCAAGGGCGGCGCCTACAACCAGGTCGAGCTGAAGAACCTCATCAACGGTACCAAGCTCAACGAGCGTTTCCGCTCGGCCGAGACAGTCGAGCAGATCCGGCTCGACTTGAAGGATTTTTCCTTCCTCTACGCGCAGGAAGATGCGCTGGTGTTCATGGACACCCAAAGCTACGAGCAGCTCGAATTGAACAAGGACTTCGTCGGCGACCGCGCCGCCTTCCTGCAGGACGGCATGATGGTGACCGTGCAGCTCTATGACGAAAGGCCGATCGGCATCTCCTTGCCCGACTATGTGACGCTGACCATCACCGAGGCGGATCCGGTGGTGAAGGGCCAGACGGCGGCTTCGTCCTACAAGCCGGCCATGCTGGAAAACGGCATCCGCGTACTGGTGCCGCCATTCATAGGCGCTGGCGAGCGCATCATCGTCGACACCAACGAAATCACCTACGTGCGCCGCGCCGACTAGAGCAATTCCACGAAAAGTGTGAAACGGTTTTCCCGGGAAAAGCGCATAGCGCTTTCCCTTGGGAATTGCGACAAACAAGGAGACAGAGCGGTTCGGCGTTTCCGTGAAGCGATCAACCGATCTAAGCATGATCCCGAACCGAAGGTCAGCGCAGCAAGAAGTTGCAGACTTTTCGGAAACAAGCACATGGAGCGCGGGCGCGATCCAATTTGAGTTGATCCGCCCCAAGCTCTCGGAGTTTCAACGATATGGCACGCTCAGCCCTTCTCAACGTCATGGTCCAGGCCGCAATGAAAGCCGGCCGCTCGCTGTCGCGCGACTTCGGCGAGGTGCAGAACCTTCAGGTTTCGCTGAAAGGCCCTGGCGATTATGTCAGCCAGGCCGACCGCAAGGCCGAGGACATCGTCTTTGCCGAACTGTCGAAGGCACGGCCGGGCTATGCCTTCCTGATGGAAGAGCGCGGCGTGGTCGAAGGTGACGACAGCCAGCACCGCTGGATCGTCGACCCGCTCGACGGCACCACCAATTTCCTGCACGGCATCCCGCTCTTTGCCGTTTCGATCGCCCTGGAACGCCAGGGGCAGATCGTTGCCGGCGTCATCTACAATCCGGCAATGGACGAGCTCTACACCGCCGAACGCGGCGGCGGCGCCTTCATGAACGACCGCCGCTTGCGCGTCGCCGGCCGCATCAAGCTGGTCGACACGGTGATCGGCTGTGGCGTGCCGCATCTCGGACGCGGCCACCACGGCAATTTCCTGGTCGAACTGCGCAACGTCATGGCGGAGGTCTCCGGCGTCCGCCGCATGGGTGCCGTCTCGCTCGATCTGGCCTATGTCGCCGCCGGCCGCATGGATGGTTTCTGGGAAACCGGCCTGTCGGCCTGGGACGTCGCCGCCGGCCTGCTGCTGATCCGCGAGGCGGGCGGCTTCGTTTCGGACATGGATGGCGGCCAGGACATGCTCGACAACGGCTCGGTGGTCGCCGGCAACGAGGTCATCCAACGCGCCTTGCTGAAGGCCGTGAAGAAGCCGCTCTCGGCGCGCTGATGCGCCGCAGTCGCAAAACCGCAACGGAAGCTTGAAATACTGCCAGGCGAGCGCCCAAGTTAGGGTGCGCGGCGCAGGAACCCGGCAGTGAAAGACAACCAACTCTACCCCGACATACCGTTCATCGGACGCTGGCACTATTCGCGCGCCGAGATGATCGCCGACGGTATCGTCCATGCCGTCGGCATCGTGCTGGCGATTTCGGCCGGTTCGGCATTGCTGGCGCTGGCGGCCTTTCGTGTCGGGCCGGGCGAATACATCGCCGCTGCCTTCTATGTGGTTTCGCTGCTCACCGTGCTGTCGGTGTCGCTGACCTACAATCTGTGGCCGGTGTCGTCGCCAGCGAAATGGATCTTGCGGCGCTTCGACCATGCCGCGATCTATCTCCTGATCGCCGCCACCTACACGCCTTTCCTGGCTCAGCTCGAGGGCTCGCCGCTGGCGCACTGGATGATCGTGCTCGTCTGGACCGCCGCTGCCATGGGCATCGCCATCAAGGTGTTTTTTCCCGGCCGTTTCGACCGGCTGGCGATCGTCTTCTATCTCGCCATCGGCTGGAGTGGCGTCATTCTGGTGAAGCCGCTTGTCCAGACGCTGCCGACGACGTCGCTCGCGCTCATCGTCGCCGGCGGCATCGTCTATTCCTGTGGCGTCATCTTCTTCGCCTGGAAGGGACTGCGCTTCCACAACGCGCTGTGGCACGGTTTCGTCGTCACCGGCGCCGGCCTGCATCTGGCTGCGATGGTCGACTGTCTGGTCATCAATCGCCTCTGACACAGACTATCGACGCGGCAATATTGCCAAGCGCCATTCAATTTGGTCACAATTCCGTTTAGAGTCGCGGTCTACGTGATCGGCGGCGGCATCGGAAACGGGGCACGGATGGCTTTTCTCAGATCCTTCGGCATGGGCAGACGTTCTGATGTCCTGATCTACGACCCGCACAAACTGTCGAGCCCTCAGGTCTTCTTGCTGACCATGATGATCTTCCTGGTCATCGTTGCCTTCATCGCCGCCATCCTGACCCGCCAGATCTCAACTGCTTTTGGCAGCAATCCCGGCCTCAACGGTCTGATCGTCGGCGTGCTGGTGGTCGGCATCCTGCTGGCCTTCGGCCAGGTCGGACGGCTGTTTCGCGAAGTGCGCTGGGTCAACTCCTTCCGTGCCGGTTCGGAGACCACTGAACCGGTGCTGCTGGCGCCCATGAAGGCGATGATCGGCCGCTCCTCGGCGACGGCCTTCTCGACCAGTTCGATGCGGACCATGCTCGATTCCATCGCCACGCGCCTCGACGAAAGCCGCGACACCTCGCGCTATCTTGTCGGCTTGCTGGTGTTCCTCGGCCTGCTCGGCACTTTCTGGGGCCTGTTGAACACCATCGGCTCGATCCGCGAGACCATTGAATCGCTCGATCCGGGCACGGGCGACGCCGCTGCGGTGCTCGATTCGCTGAAGCAAGGTCTTTCGGCGCCTTTGGCCGGCATGGGCACGGCTTTCTCGTCCTCGCTGTTTGGCCTGTCCGGCTCACTGGTGCTTGGCTTCCTCGACCTGCAGGCCGGCCGCGCCCAGACGCGCTTCTACACCGAGCTGGAAAACTGGTTGTCCTCGGTCACCGATCTGTCGTCCGACATCGTCGTCTCTGACCCGGCCAAGGCCGAATCCTCGGACGAGATCCGGGTTTTGTCGGAAAGGCTGCGCAGCATGCAGGAGAATGGCGGCAGCTCCAATCCGCGCGTCGCCACCGCCATGGCCAATCTCGCCGACGGCATTTCCGGGCTGGTCAAGAACATGCGCTCCGAGCAGCAGATCATGCGCGACTGGGTCGAGGCCCAGTCCGACGAGCAGAAGGCGATGCGCAACACGCTGGAAAAGATCGCCGATGCCCTGAAGAAGCCCGGGGTGCATTGACGTGGCGCTGGCACGTGGGCGGCGCACCGATCGCCGCATCGACTACTGGCCGGGCTTCGTCGACGCGCTCTCGACTCTGCTTCTGGCGATCATGTTCCTGCTTACCGTCTTCGTGCTGGCGCAGTTCCTGCTCGGCCGCGAAATCTCCGGCAAGGATACGGCGCTCTCGCGCCTCAATTCGCAAATCAACGAACTGACCCAGCTTCTGGCGCTGGAGCGCTCGACGACGCAGGACAAGGATGATTCGCTGGCCAATCTGCAGGCATCACTGTCGGCAGCGGAAGCCGAAAAGAGCCGGCTCCAACAATTGCTGGCGCAAGGTGCGGGCGCCGGCGACGCCGCCAACCAGCGTGCCGTAGCACTGTCGGGGGAACTCGACAGCCAGCGCCAGATCAGCCAGCAGGCGCTGAGCCAGGTCGAGATCCTCAACCAGCAGATTGCAGCACTTCGCAAGCAGATCGGCGCGCTCGAGGATGCGCTCAACGTCTCCGAAACCCGTGACCGTGATTCCAACACCAAGATTGCCGATCTCGGCCGCCGCCTGAACGTAGCACTTGCCCAGCGCGTGCAGGAGCTGAATCGCTACCGCTCCGACTTCTTCGGCCGCTTGCGCGAGATCCTCGCCGACCGCGAGAACATCCGCATCGTCGGCGACCGCTTCGTCTTCCAGTCGGAAGTCCTGTTCCCGACCGGCTCCGAGGTGATCAACGATGCCGGCAAGGTCGAGATGAAGAAACTCGCCGACGCCATCATCGAACTGCAGAAGGAAATCCCGCCCGAGATCAACTGGGTGCTACGCGTCGACGGCCATACCGACAACAAGCCGCTCTCCGGCACTGGCCGCTACCGCGACAACTGGGAACTGTCGACGGCGCGTTCGACCTCGGTGGTAAAATTCCTGATCGAGAACGGCGTGCCGGCCAACCGGCTGGTCGCCGCCGGCTTCGGCGAGTTCCAGCCGCTCGACCCCGCCGACACCGAAGAGGCGCGCAACAAGAACCGCCGCATTGAACTGAAGCTCACCGAACGTTGATCCATCATCACGCGGCATCACGCGAATTTGTTTGCCGGCTCAACTCTAGGGCGCAGACCGAGGCCGACAAGGCCTGAAAAGATTATCTTTTTTTAATTACACATCGTCGCTGTGCAGTCCTAGCTTCCCGCCTGGGCCGAGAACCGCCGGCGATGATCCCCCATCGCGACGCGACGGAACCGGACGGCCCTCGGCCGGAAGGCAGGCGAAACAACCGCTGCCTTCCCTTTCAGGAGGAGACGCGCGATGCGCTCTTTTATTCCCAAGACCTCGCTCAGAACTGCGACATTCACGGCATTCCTCATCGCCATTCCCCTCGCCGGCGCCTATGCCGCGGGCCATCACAAGGGCGGTCTTGACGCCACCGACCCGACCGACTTTACCGGCCCGCGCGTCGAGGGACTCCTCAACCAGGTCCAAGGCGTCCACCAGGGCATAGTCGACGCAAGACAAGCCAACAGCATTACGCCGGCCGTGGCCGAGCGCCTGGAAATGCGGACCGCCCGCATCAGTCAGGCGGCCGAGAAGATCGCGGCATCGGATCATGGCAGGATACCGGCGGCACAATACCATGACCTGCTGCGCCGTCTCGACAATGTCGACCAGCGTCTGAAGGGCGATACCGGGAGCGTTTTCCTGATGGGCGATGGCGCCGACGGCGGAAAATATCCGAACGGCTGAGACCGCGCACCTCGATATCGAGCATGATTCTGCCGAAGTCGATTCCGATTTTCCGGGCATGCGCCAGGAAGGGACCACCTGGCGCCTTCGGGACCTCAATCCCGCGGGCGTCTCTTTTCGCTACCAGCCCAGCCAGACTGCAATCAGGGCAACCACCGCCGGCACGGTCTGGATGAACAGGATCTTGCGGCCAACCGTGGCCGCGCCATAGAGGCCGGCAATGGCCACGCACAACAGGAAGAAAACCTTGACCTGAAATCCGGCAGCGCCGAGGTAAAGCCCCCAGATCAGCCCAGCGGCGAGGAAGCCGTTGTAGAGGCCCTGATTGGCGGCGAGCACCTTCGAAGCGCTGGCGAATTCCGGCGTCAGATTGAATGCCTTGTGCCCGCGCGGCGTGTCCCACAGCACCATTTCGAGATAGACGATGTAGACATGGATCAAGGCCACCAGCCCGACCAGGATGTTGCCGATCATAGTCCTCCCCCTTCATCTGTCGCCGGTAGCATTTCACGCGTGACCTCACCTGCGCAAGATGCACCCGCAGCGCAGTGCCCGAGGGTTGCAAACGCCTTTGCGTTGGTATCTTTTCGCGCCGTCCTCAATCACGGAAGCCTCCATGTCCTTTCAGAAACTCGATGATCTCGGCCACAAGCTCGAAGCGCTCGAGCATGCGCTAGCCATCCTTGGCGCCGACGAGGCCACCCACATGGCAGTCGGTGGCGGCGAGAAGCGCGCCGAGGCAATGTCGGCGCTGGCAGGCATGTTTCACACCAGGGCAACGGCACCGGAAATCGCCGACTGGATCGCCGCAGCCGAACAGGAAGCGTTGAGTGAGGAGCAACGGACCGCCATCGCGGAACTGCGGCGCCAGTACACCAATCTGACTTGCCTGCCGGTCGAATTCGTCGAACGGCAGACCACGGCGCGCATGCGCTGCGAGCAACTGTGGCGCGACCTGCGCGCCAAGAACGACTGGGCTGGCTTCCAGCCGGCGCTCGAGGGCGTGGTGGCGCTGGTGCGCGAAGAGGCGGCGCTGCGTGCCGATGTGCTCGGTCTCGCCCCCTACGACGCGCTGATGGAGCAATACGACCCCGGCAACCGCGCCGCCGACATCACGCATGTCTTCACCGACCTCAAGGCTTTCCTCAGGGGTTTCGTGCCGGAGGCGCTGGCGATACAGGAAGCGCGGCTGCGCAAGCGCCCGCTGAAGCCGCTTTCGGGCACCTATGCGATCGACCGGCAGCGCGAGCTCGGCCTTGCCATGATGGCGGCGGTCGGCTTCGACCTGACACACGGGTCGCTGTCGGTGTCGCACCACCCGTTCTGCGGCGGTGTGCCGAGCGACGTGCGCATCACCACCCGCTACAAGACGTCTGACTTCCTGTCGGCGCTGATGGGCGTGCTGCACGAGACCGGCCATGCGCTGTACGAACAGAACCTGCCGAAGGCATGGTCGCACTGGCCGCTCGGCAGGGCGCGCGGCATGGCCGTGCATGAAAGCCAGAGCCTGTTCGTCGAAAAGCAGCTTGGCCGCAACCCGGCCTTCTGGCGCTGGGCGCTGCCGGTGGTCGAAAAGCATCTCGGCGAAGCCTGGTCGCTCGACGACATCCTGCCGCATGTGCATCATGTCGAACGCGGCCTGATCCGTGTCGATGCCGACGAGGTGACTTACCCGCTGCATGTCATCCTGCGCTACGAACTGGAGCAGGAGCTCGTCTCGGGCAGGCTGGAGGTGGCCGATCTGCCCGAAGCCTGGGACGCCAAGATGCGCGACTATCTCGGCCTTTCCACCATCGACAATCCGGCCGACGGGCCGATGCAGGACGTGCATTGGCCGGGTGCGGCCTTCGGCTACTTCCCCTCCTACACGCTGGGCGCGATGATGGCGGCGCAGCAATGGGCGGCTCTGACGCGGGAGCATCCCGCCGCCGATGACGATCTTGCCAAGGGTAATTTCGAGTCCATCAACGCCTGGCGCCGCGAAAAGATCTGGTCGCAGGGGTCACGCTGGTCGACACCGGACCTGCTCGAGCGCGCCACCGGCGAAAAACTCGACGCCACTTATTTCGTGAACCATCTGAAGCAGCGATACGGCGGATGAACCCGCCATATCGGCCCTTCTCGATTTCGGTGATCGGCTGATGCCCGTCGGCATTCTGGATGCAACGGGCGTCATCGCTGTGCGGCGACAGCTTCCTGTGTCTTGCGGGATCGTCTCTACTTTTCTATCACTGGTAGTATCCGACAGTTATCTTGCGAGACGGCCGGATTGTTCGGGCGGGGTGCTTTCCAGTGATATCTTCAGCGATCATGCGGCTTTTCGTCTTGATTGCCTTTGCCATTTTCTGTTCCCCAGCCATGGCCGGCGCCGAAATCCACAAGGGCAGTCCTGGCGGCTGGATCGATCGGGTCGAGCTTCCCAGGCCGGACCCGCGCTTCGACAGCCAGATCAAGAACGGCATATCCAATCTTTTGTCGGAGTATCAGATCCGAAAACGGCCAGGCGGCATCGAGGCATTTGACCGCTATGCCTACAAGATCGTCGATCGCACCGGGCTCGAGCGCGGTGCGGCCATAAGCATCGAGTTCGACCCGGCAACGTCCGAAGTCACGATGAACTGGCTGAACATCATTCGCGACGGCGTGGTGATCGACCGGTTGCCCGGGGCCACCTTCGACGTTTTTCGACGCGAAAAGGATGCGGAGAAAGGCCTGTTCGACGGCTGGCTCACCGCTTATGTGAATGTCGACGATGTCCGCGTCGGCGACATCATCGACTACGGCAAGACCACGGTCAGGACACCGATCGTCGGTGCTGACCTGTTTTTTCACTCGGTCGCGCTGGCGTGGGGAGAACCCATCGCACTCATCCGCGAGAGAGTGATTTGGCCGACAACCGAGCCGCTGAAGATCCGCCAGATCCGCACCGACCTCCAGCCGGATATCAAGGCGGATGGTGCGATGACGGCCTATCTTTGGCAGAGCGCAAATCCGGCTCCGGTCAAGCCCGAAGAGAACCTGCCGGCGGATTTCCTGACTTACCCCAGTGTGCAGATGTCTTCGACGTCCAATTGGCAGGATGTCGTCGACGCGGTTCTGCCCTACTACCGGCTCGATCAGGAACTGCCGGCCGAGTTCGCCTCGAAACTGGACGACATCGCCACCAGATACGCCAAGCCGGAAGACCGGATGATCGAGGCGATGCGGCTGGTTCAGGACACCATTCGCTATGTGAGCCTGTCGATGGGCCGCGGCTCCTACATCCCCCGCAGCCCCGATGTGGTGGTCAAGAGCGGCTTCGGCGACTGCAAGGACAAGGCCCTGCTTCTTGCCTCCAGCCTGCGGCGGCTGGGTATCCAGGCTGACCCGGCGCTGACAGACCTGGACGACGGATTTGCACTCGGCGATATTCTTCCAACAATACGCGCGTTTGACCACGTCATCGTCAAGGCCATCATCGGCAGCCAGACTTACTGGATCGATGCGACCAACTATCTCCAGGGCGGCAGGGCCGAGAACCTTGTTCCGCCCGACTATGGCTTTGCCTTGCCGATCGTCGCCGACAACGCTCAGATGGAGAGAATCGAGCGCAAGGAACTTTTTCAGCCGACCACCTTCGTCAGCGAGGCTTTTGACTTTCCCAAACTCAAGGGCGAGCCGCTCAACCTGACGGTCAGTACGACCTATCGCGATGCGGATGCCGACAGCATGCGGTACAGGTTGGTTTCGCAATCGGCCACAAAGCTCGCCGACGACTACCTACAATACTACAACCGCCAGTATCCCGGGATGACAAGCCTGGCGACGTTGTCGACAAACGACGACCGCGATCGGAACGTCGTCACGATAGTCGAATCCTACGAGTTGCCGGCAGAGGCGCTCGATACCGATGATCTTGTCACGAACTTTCCGCTGAAGGCGGATGTTGGCATCAGCAATTTGCCGGCGCCGGATATGGTCGGCAGGATCGGTCCGGTCTGGCTCGGCAGCCCCATATTCAAGCGTCATCAATGCATCGTCAGAAACCTGAAGGCACAATTTGTCGGGCCCGAGAAATCCAACGACGTGATTACGCCCTACGTCGCCTTCAAGGCGCGCTGGTCCAGTACGCCAACTGAATTTCAGGTCGACTGGTACCTCAAGACGATCGGCGATCGGGTTCCCGCCAAGAATATCGGCGCCTATCTCCGATCACGAAAGAAGATGAGCGACAATTCCGGCTGGAACTACAACTTCGCCTACGCCGAGCCCGAAGCAAACTGAGTCCCGCCGGAAATGCCTACTCCGCCGCGCCCCTGAAGGCGCTGGCGCCGGTATCGAACTGCAACTTGGCCAGCCGCGCATAGATGCCGCCCTTGGCGACGAGGCTCTGATGCGTGCCCTCCTCGACGATGCTGCCGCCGTCCATGACCAGGATCCTGTCGGCCTTCAGCACCGTCGCCAGCCGGTGGGCGATGACGATGGTGGTGCGGCCCTGCATCAGCCGCTCCAGCGCCACCTGCACCAGCGTCTCGCTTTCGGCGTCGAGCGCGGAGGTCGCCTCATCGAGCAGCAGGATCGGCGCGTCGCGCAGGATGGCGCGGGCGATCGCCACCCGCTGGCGCTGGCCGCCGGACAGCGTCACGCCGCGCTCGCCGACCTGGCTGTCATAGCCTTTCTCCAGCCTCAGGATGAATTCGTCGGCCAGCGCGTCCTTCGCCGCCGTCTCGATCTCGGCCTCGCTGGCGCCCGGCCGGCCAAAGCCGATATTGTCGCGGGCGCTTGCCGCGAAGATGGTGACATCCTGCGGCACGATGGCGATGCGCTCGCGCACCGAGACGGGATCGGCCTCGCGCACGTCGACGCCGTCGATCAGGATCCTGCCAGTTTCGGGATCGTAGAAACGCAGGATCAGCGAGAAGACCGTGCTCTTGCCGGCGCCTGACGGGCCAACAATCGCTACCGTCTCGCCGGGCATGACCTGAAAGCTCAAGCCATGCACGGCAGCGCGGTCGGGCCTGGCCGGGTAGGAGAAGGAGACATCGTCGAAGACGATCGCGCCCTTGGCGGCTGTTGGCAGGGGCTTCGGATGGGCCGGTGCCTGGATTGCCGGCTTCTCGGCCAGGATCTCGGTCAGCCGTTCGGCAGCACCCGCCGCCTGCGCAAGCTCGCCCCACACTTCCGACAGCGCGCCGAGCGCACCGGCGGCGAACACTGAATAGAGTAGGAACTGGCCGAGCGTGCCTGGCGATATCGAGCCTTCGAGCACGTCGCGCGAGCCGAACCACAGCACCGCCACGACGGACGAGAAGATCGTGAAAATGGCAAAGAAGGTGAGGAAGGAGCGCGCGAAGATCGAGGCGCGCGCCGCCGCGAAAGCGGCTTCCACCGCGGCGGAGAAATGCCCTGTGACCAGCTTCTCATTGGTGAAGGCCTGCAACGTGCGCACCGCGCCGATCTGCTCGCTGGCATAGGCGGTGGCATCGGCAAGTGTATCCTGCGCTTGCCGCGACTTGCGCCGCACCGAACGGCCGAAGGCGACCAGCGGCAGCACGATGACCGGGATAGCGGCGATCACCAGGCCGGACAGTTTCGGGCTGGTGACGACCATCATCCCCACCGCGCCGAGGCCAAGGATGACGTTGCGCAGCGCCACGGAAGCGGTCGCCCCGACCGCCGATTTGACCTGCGTCGTGTCGGCGGCGAGCCGCGAAACGATCTCGCCCGACTGGGCGGTGTCGAAGAATGAAGGCGATAGCGTCGTCACATGGGCAAAGACATCGCGGCGGATGTCGGCGACGACGCGCTCGCCAAGCGTGATGACGAAATAGTAGCGGCCGGCCGAGGCGGCCGCCAGCACGGCGGCCATCGCCACCAGGGCGGCGAAATACTCGGCGATGAAGGTGGTGCTGGCCGACGAGAAACCATGATCGATCATGCGCCGCACGGCCAGCGGCAGCGCCAGCGTCGTTGCCGCGGCGATGACCAGCGAGATGACGGCGCCGATGACCAGCGTGCGATAATGCGTGATGTACGGGAACAGGCGCCTGAGCGGCTTGAGCGAGCGCCGGCGCTCGTCTGCGCTGCTGGGTTGCGCCATTCCAGTGTTTCCTCTAGCGGCCTTCGGGCTATGCGCTTCAATATGCGCTTGCCGCGGCCTTGTGATTCAATTCCGGCTGATGTATAGGCTCGCCGACCGTTTTAGAAGCCGTGGCTCCTCAATAGCTGCGGCTTCGAGTTTTAAAAAGGGGCGCATCGACGCAGGCTTATGCCCGTCGGCAGCGCCGGCAAGCCAGGAACCGAACCATGAAGACCGACATTCATCCCGATTACCACACCATCAAGGTCGTCATGACCGATGGCACCGAATACATGACCCGTTCGACCTGGGGCAAGGAAGGCGATACGATGAACCTCGATATCGACCCGACCACCCACCCGGCCTGGACCGGCGGCCAGCAGACCCTGCTCGACCGCGGTGGCCGCCTGTCGAAGTTCAAGAAGCGTTTCGAAGGTTTCGGCCTCTAAGTCCGGCGACCTTTTCGCAGATCGGAAAACCCGCCCTTCGAGGCGGGTTTTTTGTTGGATTCGCCGAAGATTCAGCCTGCGCTCCTTACTCCGCCAGCAATTCCCTGAGCGCCATGCGCTTGTAGGCGGCGACCAGCCTGTCGCCCTCCTGGCGCTCCACCGAGATCGCCAGGCGCACAGCGGCCTCGCCCATCTGCCAGACAAGGAACGCAGTGGTTTCCAGCGCAGTCGGATCGGCGGCCGGCCGTAGCCGCTTCAGCACCGCGGTGAGGAATTCGGCGTTGGCCCGGCTGTCGGCGAGTTCGAGCTGGCGCAGCGCCTTGTCGGCCTGCGTGCCCGACCAGATGTCGCGCATCACCGGCTCGGCCAGGAACAGCCCGTAGTAGATATCGACCAGCTCCGAAAACGCCTGGCCCAGGCCTTCGGCGTCGCCGACATCGGCGAGTGCCGCCGAGATGCAGGCCTGGCTTTCGGCGGTGTAGCGCTCGGCCAGCGCCCAGACGATCGCCCGCTTGTCCGGAAAGAACTGGTAGAGCGAGCCGATCGACACCCCTGCCCGTTCCGCCACCTCGCCCATGCGCATGGCGTCGCTGCCCTGCTCGGCGATCAGCGCCGAGGCGGCGGTGAGCATCCGCTCGACCCGCTCACGGCTGCGCTGCTGGCTCGGCGCCCGGCGCGGCGAAGCAATCTGCTCCTGGGCCGAAACCGGCACGGCGGTGTCTTCCATGGCCAACTCCAAATGCCAACAAAATTGCTTGACTCGCAAAATACGAGGGTTTATCACGTTTTGCAAATGTGAGGATTACTCATGTTTGTAAAAGAGGAAAACGCCATGAACGACACGACAACGAAACCCATCCTGATCCTCGGCGGCACCGGCAAGACCGGCCGCCGCCTTGCCGAGCGGTTGACGGCGCATGGCCTGCCGGTACGGATCGGCTCGCGCTCGGGCACCCCGCGCTTCGACTGGCAAATCCCCGCGACCTGGGGCCTGGCATTGCAAGGCGTCAGCGCCGTCTACATCAGCTACTATCCCGATCTGGCCGTGCCGGGTGCGGCCGAGGCGGTCGGCGCCTTCGCCAGGCTAGCCGTAGAAAACGGTGTCCCCCGGCTGGTGCTGCTGTCCGGGCGTGGCGAGGCGGAAGCCCAACGTGCCGAAGAGATGCTGAAGGCCTCTGGCGCAGACTGGACGATCCTGCGCTGCGCCTGGTTCTCGCAGAACTTCAGCGAAGGCTTCCTTGTCGAGTCCTTGGCTGAGGGCGAAGTGGCTTTGCCGGTCGGCAATGTCGGCGAGCCATTCGTCGATGCCGATGACATCGCCGACGTCGCCTTCGCCGTGCTGACTGAGCCAGGGCATGTGGGCCAGCTCTATGAACTGACCGGGCCGCGACTGCTGAGCTTCGCCGACGCGGTCGCCGAGATTGGCAAGGCCGCCGGGCGCGACATCCGCTTTGTCAGGATTTCGCACGACGAATTCACCGCCGCCGTGACCGCGCACGACCTGCCGCCCGAATTCACCTGGCTGCTCAACGAGCTGTTCACCGAGGTGCTCGACGGCCGCAACGAGTCCCTCACCGATGGCGTCCAGCGCGTGCTTGGCCGCCAGCCAAGAGACTTCTCCGCTTACGCAACCGCAACCGCCGCAACCGGCATCTGGAGCAACTGACATGATCACGAAACTTCTCCCCACCCTCGTGTTCCTCGCCGCGATCGGCTCGGGCGTCGTCGGCGGCGTGTTCTTCGCCTTTTCCAACTTCGTCATGCCGGCGCTCGCCCGACTGCCCATCCCAAGCGGCATCGCGGCGATGAATTCGATCAACATCACGGTGATCACCCCGACCTTCATGATGGCGCTTTTCGGTACCGGCCTGCTCTGTCTGGTGCTTATCGCCGCCGCCATCATGGGCTGGAGCCAGTCCGGCTCGTACTGGTTGCTTGCCGGCGCGGTGATCTACCTGATCGGCAACCCGATCGTGACCATGGTCTTCAACGTGCCGCTCAACGATGCGCTCGCCGCCGTCGACCCGGCCAGCAGCAACGGCGCCGCCGTGTGGGCGAACCATCTGAACCAATGGGTGATGTGGAACCACGTCCGCACCATCACCGCCATCGTGGCGATGGCCTGCTTCATTCTCTCATTGCTCTAAGCAACTCCAGGAAAAGTGTGTAGCCGTCCGGATTGCGTCAAGACAAAGAGAGAAGCGTTTCTGCGAAAAGCAAGAGGCCCCGCTCAGGCGGAGTCTTTTGATGTATGGCCCTTGCGGTCGGAATGACCGAGATCGCGATCCGGATCGATGACATCGCGGACCAGCTGCTTCAGCTTGGCCGCGTCCGGAAAGCCGCCGTCGCGCTTGCGGTCCCAGACCAGCGTATCATTGCAGGAAATGGTGAAGATGCCGCCGGTGCCGGGCACCAGCGTCACCTCGCCGAGATCAGTGCCGAAGGTCGACAACAATTCCTGCGCCATCCAGCCTGCACGCAGCAGCCACTGGCACTGCGTGCAGTAGGTGATGCGGATGGCGGGCAGCGCTTTTTCGCTCATCTCGGACTGAGCTCCGCTCATGTCTCTGGCCGAGCCCTGCTCATGCCGCGCTGAGCTTGGCCATCGTCTCGTCGTCGACTTCGAAGTTGGCGTAGACGCTCTGGACGTCGTCGTCGTCCTCGAGTGTGGCGACCAGCTTCATCAGCGACTGTGCGCGATCCTCGTCGACTGGAACACTGTTCTGCGGCTTCCAGATCGGCTTCACCGATTCGGCTTCTCCGAGCGAGGCTTCCAGCGCCTTCGAAACTTCGCCGAGATTCTCGAAGGCGCAGTAGATCGTGTGACCTTCCTCGTCGGATTCCACATCGTCGGCGCCGGCTTCGATCGCCGCATCCATCACCTTGTCGGCGCTGCCGGCCGATGCCGGATAGTAGATCTCGCCGGCACGATCCCACATGAACGACACCGATCCGGTCTCGCCCATCGCCCCGCCAGCCTTGGTGAAGGCGGCGCGCACATTCGACGCCGAACGGTTGCGGTTGTCGGTCAGAGCCTCAACGATAACGGCGACGCCGCCCGGACCGTAGCCCTCATAGCGCACGGCTTCGTAGTTCTCGGCATCGCCCATCGACGCCTTGTTGATGGCGCGCTGGATGTTGTCCTTCGGCATCGACACCGCCTTGGCGTTCTGCACGGCAAGGCGCAGGCGCGGGTTCATCGATGGATCGGGCGTCCCGCTCTTGGCGGCAACGGTGATTTCGCGCGCCAGCTTGGAAAACATTTTCGACCGCACCGCATCCTGGCGGCCCTTGCGGTGCATGATGTTCTTGAACTGTGAATGGCCAGCCATGGCACCCCTGTCGTCTCTTGGGCTAGAGCAGCTTGCGGCCAGGTGGAATCACCTGGCGTTTTGCAAAATGCTCAAATTCAAAATTTCAGAACGCCCCTTGCGCGTCCGCATGGACGTACGGCGTTCTCTGTCGGAATGGCCGGCTTATAGATAAATCGGCTCAATTCGTCCAGCCGCGCCTTATAGGCAGCGCGGCGCTCGGGATCGCGGCTTTCCGAGGCTAGTGACCGCCGGACCCTGACTTCTTCCGTTTGCGGGCCAGCATGTTGAGACCTTCGACCATCGCCGAAAAACCCATGGCGGCATAGATATAGCCCTTGGGCACGTGATAGCCCATGCCGTCGGCGATCAGCGTCATGCCGATCATCAGCAGGAAGCCCAGCGCCAGCATGACGATGGTCGGGTTCTTGGCGATGAAATTGGCGAGCGGCGCCGCCGCCAGCATCATCACGCTCACCGCCACGATGACGGCGATATACATGATGGCGATCTCGTCGGTCATGCCGACAGCGGTGATGATCGAATCGATGGAGAAGACCAGGTCGAGCAACAGGATCTGGAAGATCGCGCCGGCGAGCGAAAGCTGTAGCGTCTCGCCCATCATCGTGTCCTGATGATCGTCGAGATCGACCGTGTGGTGGATTTCCTTGGTCGCCTTCCAGACCAGGAACAGACCGCCGGCGATCAGGATCAGGTCGCGCCAGGAAAAACCGTGGCCGAAGGCGGTGAACACCGGCGTCGTCAGCTGGACGATGATCGAAATGGTGGCCAGCAGCACCAGCCGCATGATCAGCGCCGCCGAGATGCCGAGGCGGCGGGCACGAGCCCTTTGCGATTCCGGCAGCTTGTTGGTCAGGATCGAGATGAAGATCAGATTGTCGATGCCGAGCACGATCTCCAGCACCACCAGCGTCAGCAGCGCGACCCAGGCGGTTGGATCGGACACGAAGTGAAAATGCGGCGCCAGGAATTCGATGAGCTGCATGGAGGTCGTCCCCTCTTGTAACGATCTGAAGCAGATGAAGCCGGCAGTTAGGTACTAAGCGCGTCTATATCAATGTCACAACCAGAAGGAGGGTGCGGTTTCCTCCAGCCGCGGGCCGCGACGAAACGGCGCGATCCGCTCGGTCAGCCCGGTGCGGTCGGAGATATCGACACCGACGCCACACAATGTCGCCGGCCCGGTCGCGGCCTCGAATCGCCCTTTCGGCACCTTCGACAGGAACCGGTTGAGCGGTTCCTCCTTGTCCATGCCGAGCGAGGAATCATAGTCACCGCACATGCCGGCATCGGAAATGTAGCCGGTACCGCCATTGAGGATCTGGTGATCGCCGGTCGGCTGGTGCGTGTGGGTGCCGACGACGAGACTGGCGCGGCCATCGACGAAATGCGCGAAGCACATCTTTTCCGAGGTTGCCTCGGCGTGGAAGTCGATGATCACCGCATCCGCCTGCTCGCCGAGCGGACAGGCAGCCAGCTCGCGTTCGCCGGCCTGGAACGGATCGTCGAGTTCGGGATGCATGAACACCCGGCCCATGATGTTGGCGACCAGAACCCGCGCGCCGCTCCTGGCGATGTAGACGCCGGAGCCGCGCCCGGGCGTGCCCTTGGGGAAATTGGAGGGGCGCAGAAAACGCTCTTCGCGCGGCGCAAAGGCCAGCGCATCGCGCTGGTCCCAGACATGGTTGCCGGTGGTGACGACATCGGCGCCGGCCGCGATCGTCTCGCGAAAGATCTCTTCGGTGATGCCGAAGCCGCCGGCGGCGTTCTCGCCGTTGACGATGACGAAATCGAGTTTGAAATCGGAGATCAGCCCCGGCAGTTGTTCCCACACCGCCGTGCGTCCCGTTTTTCCGACCATGTCGCCGAGGAAGAGAAGTCTCATATCCACTTCTATCCAGAGCCATGGATGCAAGGCAAGCGGTACCGCGATTGGTCCTGACGCCGACCGGAAGTGACCCGCTGCCGGTGGAGCGGCTTTGTGCACGCGCCCGCAGCGCGAACGGGCGATTGCATCATGGGCGACGTGGACGCGCGTGCCATCCGCGTAGCCAGAAGAACCATACGTAGAAGGCCGTGAAGCCGCCGGTACCGACAATGATCAACAGGGCGACGAGCCAGCCCTTCATTGCGGCGGTATCGAGGTTCGATGGATCGGCGGGGTCGTAGTACAATTCCACCTTGTCGCCTATGGACGCCGCATAAAGACCGATGATTTTGCCCTTTCCGGACCAGGTCATCGGCGCGTCGTCAACCACATAGGTGACGGCGACTTTGATGCCATCTATCGGTAGGCCGTTCTTTCTCGTTTCAGTGTAGGGATCGACATCCGTCACGGTGGCGACCGTCTGATGCCAGGCAGCCTGATGATACAGGCCGGTCCCGACGATGTGCAATCCCATTGCAAACAGCGCTGCCGTGATCAGGGCGAAAGGCATCAGGATGAAACGCATTAAAGACACAGTCTTTGCCGCCATCAAGTCGGATTGTACTACTGAAATACTATCCGATCTTCCCAGAAACGCGATAGGCAGATCATAATATTTTAAGGGATATCGAACCGGCGCAATCCGCTCTCGGTGAGTATTTCCGCAATGACAACGTCATGGTTTTCGTCCGGCACCTGTGCCACCTCCTGGCAGTCGAAGGCGATGCCGATCAGCCGTGGCGGCAGCCCCTTGTCGATCAGCTTGGCGATGGCGCGGTCGTAATAGCCGGCGCCATAGCCGATACGGTGACCGCGCGCGTCGAAGGCGGCAAGCGGCACCAGCATCACCGAAGGGTCGAGCACCTCGGCTTCTTCATGCGGGCCGACAGTGCCGAAGCCCATCTCGACCATCGGCGCGCCGCGCACCAGTTCGCGAAAGACGATGGTGGTCTTGTCGAGAATGGCCGGCAGGCAAAGCCTTGCCCCTTGCTCGCGCAAGGCAAACATCAGCGGCCGCACGTCGACCTCCGAGCGCATCGGCCAGAAACCGGAGACGATCTGGCCCGGTTCGACCGCGAGGTGATCGCGCGCCGTCTCGGCCATTTCGAGCGCCGCCTCCAGCCGCCAGAACGCATCCAGCGCATCGCGCCGGCCGAGTGCTTCCTTGCGGAGGTGTTTTTTCAGTTCTTTTGGAGAGGTCATGGAGCCAGGGTAGAAAAAGTCGGATTTGAACGGAGGGGCAGGAACGACGTTTTCTACCGCATGATCCACCGAAATGTCAGTGGATGCTTGGCCTTGAGCGACGATCCACACAACCGGTGGAGAGAGCGATCCCGGGAACCTACAAAGTAGGTGGGCGCCGTATGAGAAAACCCACGGGTCTTCCCAGGGACAGCTCCCTAAGGATCGTTAAGGCCCCGGGGAAAATGTTCTCCTGCCGGGAAGCACAGACCGTCTCACTCAATATAGGCTGCTGGTCGACCAAGCGCCAGTGAGACGGGCATTCTTTCCGTGTCGGGTTCACGGCCTCGCCGCCGCCAACAAGCCACCCTTGCACAGGCAGGGCGGCGTCCTTACGGTCGTCATGACCAACCAGGGAGCAAAAATGCGTTTCGAAGGCACGGCGGCCTATGTCGCCGACAAGGATCTGATGGTGGCGGTCAACGCGGCTATCGCGCTCGAGCGGCCCTTACTGGTCAAGGGCGAGCCCGGCACCGGCAAGACCGAGCTCGCCAGGCAGGTGGCCGCCGCACTCGGCCTCGACCTCATCGAATGGCACGTCAAGTCGACGACAAGGGCGCAGCAGGGCCTTTACGAATACGACGCCGTCTCGCGGCTGCGCGACAGCCAGCTTGGCGACGCACGTTTCAACGACATCAGGAACTACATCAAGCGCGGCAAATTGTGGGAGGCTTTCGCGGCCGGCAGGAAGGTCGTGCTTCTGATTGATGAGATCGACAAGGCCGACATCGAGTTCCCCAACGATCTGCTGCAGGAACTCGATCGGATGGAGTTCTTCGTCTACGAGACCGGCGAGACCATCCGCGCCGCGGTCAGGCCGATCGTCATCATCACCTCCAACAACGAGAAGGAACTGCCGGACGCCTTTCTGCGCCGCTGCTTCTTCCACTACATCCGTTTCCCCGACGTCGAGACGCTGCACAGAATTGTCGACGTGCACTATCCCGGCATCAAGCAGAATCTGGTGCAGGCGGCGCTGACCCAGTTCTACGAGATCCGCGAGGTGCCGGGGCTGAAAAAGAAACCGTCAACCTCAGAGGCGCTCGACTGGATAAGGCTTCTGGTCGCCGACGACATCGCCCCGGAAGACCTGCGCGCCGACCCGAAGAACGCCCTGCCCAAGCTGCATGGTGCCCTTTTGAAGAACGAACAGGACGTGCATCTGTTCGAGCGGCTGGCCTTCATGGCGAGAAGGCAGGGTTAGCGCTTTCCCCGGCTGTGGACTGTTGCCGCCAGCCGAACAGGCAGGCAGCTTCGGCCAGAACCCTTCGGAGGAGACAAAATGACCGAGATCACCGTCCGCCCGCTGGCGCAGTCCGACCATGCCGACTGGCAGCGGCTGTGGACCGCTTATCTCGCCTTCTATGAGACCAGGCTGCCGGAGGAGGTCTACGCCGTCACCTGGAAGCGGCTGTTCACGGCGGGTGAGTTCGATCCGAAGGGCTTCATTGCCACCCTCGACGGCAAGGCTGTCGGCCTCACCCACTACCTCTATCACCGCTCCTGCTGGGCGGAGCAGAACAACTGCTACCTGCAGGACCTGTTCGCCGACCCAGAGGTGCGCGGCAAAGGCATCGGTGCGGCGCTGATCGAGGCGGTGAAACACGAAGCGGCAGGGATCGGCGTCAAGAACGTCTACTGGATGACGCACGAGACCAATGCCACGGCACGCAAGCTCTACGACCATGTGGCGCGCCGGACCGGCTTCATCGAGTATGATCTGCTGTAGATAGACAATGTTCATCCCATTCTTCCTCGAACTGAAGGCAGCGCGTGTTCCCGTTTCGCTGCGGGAATATCTGTCGCTGCTGGAGGGGCTGGAAGCCGGGCTGGTCGACTACGACGTCGAGGGTTTCTACTATCTCGCCCGCACCGCACTGGTGAAGGACGAACGCCACATCGACCGCTTCGACCAGGTGTTTGCCCATGTCTTCAAGGGTGTTGAGGCGCTGGGCGGGCCGGATGCCGTGGACGTCGCGAACCTCCCGGAAGAATGGCTGCGCCGGCTCGCCGAGAAGCACCTGACCGACGAGGAGAAAAAACTGGTCGAGGCACTCGGCGGTTTTGAAAAGCTGATGGAGACCTTGAAACAGCGGCTCGAGGAGCAGAAAGGCCGACACCAGGGCGGCTCGAAATGGATAGGCACCGGTGGCACCTCGCCCTTCGGCGCCTATGGCTACAATCCCGAAGGCGTGCGCATCGGCCAGCACGAAAGCCGAAACCGCCGCGCCGTAAAAGTCTGGGATAAGCGCGAGTTCAGGAATTTCGACGACGCCGTCGAACTCGGCACGCGCAACATCAAGATCGCGCTCAAGCGCCTGCGCCGCTGGGTGCGCGAAGGCGCCGAGGAGGAATTCGACCTGCCCGGCACCATCCACGCCACCGCCGAGCATGGCTATCTCGACGTGCAAACGCGGCCGGAACGCCGCAATGCCGTGAAGCTCTTGATGTTCTTCGATGTCGGCGGCTCGATGGACGATCACATCAAAGGTGTCGAGGAATTGTTCTCGGCCGCCCGCGCGGAATTCCGCCAGCTCGAATATTTTTATTTCCACAACTGCCTCTACGAGGGCGTGTGGAAGGACAATCGCCGCCGTCACGCCGAGACGATCCCGACCTTCGACCTGCTCCACAAATATGGGCCGGACTACAAGGTGATCGTCGTCGGCGACGCCTCGATGAGCCCCTACGAGATTGCCCACCCCGGTGGCTCCGTCGAACACTGGAATCCGGAAGCAGGCAGCGTCTGGCTCGGCCGCCTGCTGCAGCAGTGGCCCAACGCGGTATGGCTGAACCCCGAGGACCAGAAGAACTGGGGTTATACCCATTCGATTGCCATGATCCGCGACATCTTTGGCGGCCGCATGTTCCCGCTGACGCTCGCCGGGCTCGAAGGCGCGACGAAGCAGCTTTCAAGGAAGCATTGAATAGCCACCGACGGGAAACCCGATGACCTGCTTTCTCTGCCTGCAATGCGGCGTCCAGTTCGCGGCAACCCAGGAACCACCGGACCACTGCCCGATCTGCGAGGACGAGCGGCAATTTGTGCGCTGGGAAGGCCAGGCCTGGATCACGTCGCAGGAGCTCGCTCACGGACACCGGGTCATGGTCAGGGACGACGCCGGTGTTCTCGCTTTCGGCATCGAACCGCGCTTCGCCATCGGCCAGCGCGCACTGCTGGCGCAGACGCCGCACGGCAATGTGCTGTGGGACTGCATCTCGATGGTCAACGACGAGGCAGTGGCCGAAATCAACCGTCGCGGCGGCCTGACAGCGATCGCCATCTCGCACTGCCACTTCTACTCGGCGATGGTCGAATGGAGCGAGGCGTTTGGCGGCGTGCCGATCTATCTCCATGCCGACGACCGACAATGGATCCTACGACCGCACAAGGCGATCATCAGTTGGGAGGGCGAGACGCTCTCCCTGAACCCGTCACTGACGCTCATCCGCTGCGGTGGCCATTTTGCCGGCAGCCAGGTGCTGCACTGGAAACGCGATGGCGGCAACGCCATCCTGACTGGCGATACTGTGCAGGTGACGCCGACGCGTCGCCATGTCAGCTTCATGTACAGCTACCCGAACCAGATTCCGCTCAACGCGGCCGCCGTACGCCGCATTGCGACGGCACTGGAGCCGTTCCGGTTCGACCATATCCACGGCGCATGGTGGAACCAGAATGTCATTGGCGATGCAAAGGCGGCATTCGACACATCGGTCGCCCGCTATCTCAGGGCCATCGCATGAAGGCACGACCGAAAATGCGGGCAAACTCTGTAACAAATGCCTATTTGCTGCGAATATGACGTTGCAATCAACAACGAGCCGGCAAGGCTGAGGAGATCAAATGGACACCCACACCTACCCCATCACCCGCACCGACGCCGAATGGCGCGCCCGGCTGACGCCGGAGCAATACGCCGTCATGCGCGGCCACGGCACTGAGCGGCCGGGCAGCTGCGCCCTGCTCTATGAGAAGCGTGCCGGCACGTTTTCCTGCGTCGGCTGCGACCAGCCTCTGTTCGAATCCAAGCTGAAGTTCGAGAGCGGCACCGGCTGGCCGAGCTTCAACGACCCGGTGCCCGGATCGGTTGAGAACACCGTCGATCGCAGCTACGGCATGGTCCGCACCGAATGTCATTGCGCCCGCTGCGGCAGTCATCTCGGTCATGTCTTCGAGGACGGCCCGCCGCCGACCGGCCTGCGCTATTGCATCAACGGCGTGGCGCTGAAATTCGAGCCGGCAATTTGAGCCCAACACGATCGCTGGGTAGACGGAAAGGGTGGCTGCGGCTGCCCTTTTTCATGCGCAGCAGGAGCCCGGCGAATGCGACAGGCGCCATGTCCGCGCTGTCAGATCACGACCACCAGGATCAGCCACAATGTGGCGCCAAGCGTCATCAATGAGGCCTTGGCGCCCTTGTCCTTTTCCGTGGTTCGCCATACCGCAAACGTCAGAAAGATGTTGTAGGGCACCGGCGCGAAATGCGCCGCCAGAGCCAGCGCGAGCGGCAGCTTCAGTGCGAGCAGGATGATCGCGACCACCGAAAATGCGACGTTGATCGCGGTGCCGACAAGGACGAGGTCGCGCCAGAACAGCCGATCGAGTGGCATCTGGCCTTGCCAGCGTGAGCGGAAGAAGGATCGGATGCCTTCTGGCAACACCTGCGAACTATCCCTGTCCCAGGACTTCGGTCACCGCGCGTTCGATGCGCGAGGCCTCCGTCACCAGCCAGTCGGCCATGGCCGGCCAGTTGTCTTCGGCATAGCAGTTCACCCGCCACATCGAATTGATGCCAAGGCCCTCGCAACTCTGTTCGGGCTTAAGCTTCAGCCTGTCTTCGATCGCCGGCTGGAACGGCTTCAACCGCGACCAGGCTTCCGTGGCGCCAAACTTCTCGTTGCGGCCGAAGAAGACGCCGACATGGTTCTGCGCCGGCGCGACATACATGGAAAGGACCAAGGCGAAATCGGGCATTCCGCGCTGCCAGAACCAGGGTCCGCGCCTCGCCATCAGAGTCCTTTCTTCCGGATGCCGTTCGGCGAACAGCGCCCAGAAGCCGCGCTGGCGGAATTCAGAGGCGCGGCGGGCGCCGAAGTCGAATTCGCTCATGGTTCGAACCGTATCTCCGGCAACCGCGTTGGGCGCCGGGCCGGTTAGTCTTACACCATGCCGAGCGCGGCCTTGTACAGGTCGAGGATGGTTTCCTCCTCCTGCCGCTCAGCCTGATCCTTCTTGCGCAGCCGGATGATCGTGCGCATCGCCTTGGTGTCGAAGCCGGTGCCCTTGGCTTCGGCGAACACTTCCTTGATGTCGTCGGCAATGGTCTTCTTCTCCTCCTCGAGCCGCTCTATGCGCTCGATGAAGGCACGCAGCTGGCCGGCGGCAACAGTCTGGCTGGTCTCGGTGATATCGTCGGCCATGTTTTCTCCACATCGTTCCTGCGCCGCGACTCGGGGGACTACGGCGGCAAATTTGAGCCGGTTCGATGCCCGACCGGCGGCGGCGGGTCAAGCGGTTATCGATGCGGCCTGTCGAGACGTTGGACAGGACGTGACAATCCGGCCTCAATCCGGATCCGAGACCTTTTCAGAATTCGCTCCGGTAAGCCGGATGGCATGGTTTCGAGAGCCGGCGCGCAGCAGACATTCCGGTCCATGAGCACCGGAAGCGCAGAAACCCGCGTCAGGTGACCGCCGGAGTAGAATTCTCAAAAGGTCTCAATTGAAGGCGATCAGCAGATCCTTGGCGTCGATCTGATCGCCGGCCTTGACCAGCACCTCGGCGACCGTGCCGTCGCGCTCGGCATGCAGCGCCGTCTCCATCTTCATCGCCTCGATGGAAAGCAGCACGTCGCCGGCCTTCACAGCCTGGCCGGCGGCAACCGAAAGCGCCGAGACGACGCCCGGCATCGGCGCGCCGACATGCGCCTCGTTGCCCGGCTCGGCCTTGCGGCGGGCCTTGGCGGCGGACGCACCATGCGCCCTGTCGGGCACCTTGACGCGGCGCGGCTGGCCGTTGAGTTCGAAGAACACGGTGACCATGCCCTTCTCGTCGACATCGCCGATCGCCAGGCAGCGCACCACCAGCGTCTTGCCCTTCTCGATGTCGACGAAGATTTCGCCCTCCGGCTTCATGCCGTAGAAATAGGTCGGCGTCGGCAGGACGCTGACCGGTCCGTAGGTCTCCTGCGCGCCGGCGAAGTCGGAAAACACCTTCGGATACATCAGCCACGAGGCGAATTCGAACTCCGAGAGCTTGCGCTCGAGCTTCTCCTCGATTTCCTTGCGGCTGGCCGTGAGATCGGCCGGCTTGAGCAGCGAACCAGGCCGCACCGTGATCGGCTTGTCGCCCTTCAGCGCCTTCTTCTGCAGCGCCGCCGGCCAACCGCCGGGCGACTGGCCGAGATCGCCGCGCAGCATCGAGACGACCGAGTCCGGAAAGGCGATATCCCTGGCCGGATTTTCGACATCGGCGACCGTCAGGTCCTGGCTGACCATCATCAATGCCATGTCGCCAACGACCTTGGACGACGGCGTTACCTTGACGATGTCGCCGAACATGAGATTGACGTCGTGATAGGTCTGCGCCACCTCGTGCCAGCGTGTCTCGAGCCCAAGTGAGCGCGCCTGTTCCTTGAGATTGGTGAACTGTCCGCCCGGCATTTCGTGCAGATAGACTTCCGAGGCCGGTCCCTTGAGGTCGCTTTCGAAGGCGGCGTACTGGTTGCGCACCGCTTCCCAGTAGAAGGAGATCTTGCGGATCCATTGCGGGTCGAGGCCCGGGTCGCGCTCGGTGCCTTTCAGCGCCTCGACGATCGAGCCCAGGCAAGGCTGCGATGTGTTGCCGGAAAAGGCATCCATCGCCGCGTCGATGGCATCGACACCGCTCTCCACCGCCGCCAGCACCGTCGCCGCCGACAGGCCTGACGTGTCGTGGGTGTGAAAATGGATCGGCAGATCGGTCGCCTCGCGCAGCGCCTTGAACAGAACGCGTGCGGCGGAAGGCTTCAACAGGCCCGCCATGTCCTTGACCGCGATGATGTGGGCGCCGGCCGCCTGCAATTCGCCGGCGAGGCCGACATAATATTTGAGATCGTATTTGGCTCGCGCCGGGTCGAGTATGTCGCCGGTGTAGCACATCGCCGCTTCGATCAGCTTGCCCTCGGTGCCGACCGCGTCCATGGCGACGCGCATGTTCTCGACCCAGTTCAGGCAGTCGAACACGCGGAACAGGTCGACGCCGCCGCTTGCCGCCTGCTTGACGAAATGCTGCACGACATTGTCGGGATAGTTGGTATAGCCGACGCCGTTGGCACCGCGCAGCAGCATCTGCAGCAACAGATTGGGCGCTGCCTCGCGCACCAGCGACAGCCGCTCCCATGGATCCTCGGTGAGGAAGCGCATGGCAACGTCGAAAGTGGCGCCACCCCAGCATTCGAGCGACAGAAGCTGCGGCAGGGCGCGCGCATAGGTGCCGGCGATGCCGGCAATGTCATGCGTGCGCACACGTGTCGCCAGCAGCGACTGATGGCCGTCGCGCATCGTCGTATCGGTGACCAGAACTTCCTTCTGCTCGCGCATCCAGGCGGCGAATTTCTCCGGTCCGAGCACGTCCAGCTTCTGCTTGCTGCCGCCCGGCACGTTGCCGTTGAGGTAGGGCACGACGGGGGCGGCCGCGTCGGCCTTCGGCTCCGGCCGCCCCCGCGTCTCGGGATGGCCGTTGACCGACACGTCGGCAAGATAGTTGATGAGTTTGGTGGCGCGGTCCTGCCGCTTCACCTGCTGGAACAGTTCCGGCGTCGTGTCGATGAACTTGGTGGTATAGGAATTGTCGGCAAAGCTTGGGTGATTGATGATCGCTTCGAGGAAGGTCAAATTGGTGGCGACGCCGCGGATACGGAACTCGCGCAATGCCCGGTTCATGCGGGCAATGGTCTCGGCCGGCGTCGGTGCCCATGCCGTCACCTTCTCAAGCAGCGGATCGTAGAAGCGGGTGATGACCGCGCCGGAATAGGCGGTGCCGCCGTCGAGGCGGATGCCGAAGCCGGTGGCTCCGCGATAAGCGGTGATGCGGCCGTAGTCCGGGATGAAATTGTGCTCGGGATCTTCGGTGGTGATGCGGCACTGCAGTGCATGGCCGTTCAGCCGGATGTCTTGCTGCGCCGGCACGCCCGATTCCGGCGTGCCGATGGCAAAGCCGTCGAGGATGTGGATCTGTGCCTTGACTATGTCGATGCCGGTCACCTGCTCGGTGACGGTGTGCTCGACCTGGATGCGCGGATTGACCTCGATGAAATAGAACTTGGCCGTATCGGCATCCTGCAGGAACTCGACCGTGCCAGCACCGATATAGCTGGTCTCGCGCGCGATCTTCAGCGCGTAGCCGCAAAGCTCCTCGCGCTGTGACATTTGGAGATATGGCGCGGGCGCACGCTCGACGACCTTCTGGTTGCGGCGCTGGATCGAGCAGTCGCGCTCGAACAGGTGCACCGCATTGCCATGCGTGTCGCCCAGTACCTGCACCTCGACGTGGCGGGCGCGCTCGATCAGCTTTTCGAGATAGACCTCGTCCTTGCCGAAGGCGGCTTTCGCCTCGCGCTTGCCTTCCATGACCTCGCGGGCAAGATCGGCCTCGGAGCGGATGGCGCGCATGCCGCGCCCGCCGCCACCCCACGATGCCTTCAGCATCACCGGATAGCCGATCTCCTTGGCCAGCTTCTTGACCGCGCCCATGTCGTCCGGCAGCGGATCGGTGGCCGGGATCACCGGCACGCCGACCTCGATCGCCAGATTGCGCGCGGCAACCTTGTTGCCGAGCCGGCGCATCGTGTCCGGCTTCGGCCCGATGAAGGTAATGCCGGCGACGGCGCAGGCTTCGGCGAATTCGGGGCTTTCCGACAAAAGCCCGTAACCGGGATGGATGGCATCGGCGCCGGAAAGCCTGGCGACGCGGATCACTTCCTCGATCGACAGGTAGCTTTCGATCGGACCCATGTCGCGGGTCAGGTGCGGCCCGCGCCCGACCTGGTAGCTCTCGTCGGCCTTGAAGCGGTGCAACGAATACTTGTCCTCCTCGGCCCAGATCGCCACGGTTTTGAGACCGAGTTCGTTGGCCGCGCGAAAAACGCGAATGGCGATTTCGGATCGGTTGGCAACGAGGATCTTCGTGATGGCCAAGGACGAACTCCGGACAGTGTCGGGGAGGGAAACAGACGCCATGATTAGCGCGAAAATGCTGCAGCGCAAACAAAATTGACGCTGGATTAAACCGATTGAAATGGAATCTTTGCGCCAAACCTGGTCGCATTCGGTCGAACGCGCAAGAAAGCGCCGAAGCTGCCGTTCAAGGCACGTTCCTTTTCCGGCCAAAGGCCAGGCTGTAGCGGCTTTCCGGACTCATCGGAAAGGGGAGCGCCCAAAAGAAAAATGCCCGGCGCGAGGCGCCGGGCATCCGTAAGTCTAGAGGCCGACAGGCTTACATCTTCTGGATGTAGGTGTACTTGCCGTCGTCGCCCTTCTTCCACTCGTACATGACGTAGCCGGGCAGCGTCGGATCGCCCTTGGCGTCATAGGACAGGTCGCCGAGCACGGTCTTGAACGGGCCGTTTTCATGCAGTGCCTTGGCAACTGCCTGCGGGTCGTTCGACTTGGCGGCCGTCGCTGCTTCCGTAAGCGCCTGCACGGCAGCGTAAGCGTAGAGCGTGTAGGCTTCCGGCTCGAAGCCCTGCGCACGGAACTTCTCGACGAGTTCCTTGTTCGCGGGGATCAGGCGCGGATCCGGGCCGAACGTGTTGAGCGTGCCCGCGACCGCGTCGCCTGCGATCGAAGCCAGTTCGTTCGACACGATGCCGTCACCGGAGACCAGTGTCGCCTTGAGGCCCTGGTCAGCCGCCTGGCGGATGATCAGGCCGGCTTCGGTGTGAAGGCCGCCCCAATAGATGATGGAGACGCCGGCTTCCTTCATCTTGGCGATCAGAGCCGAGAAGTCCTTGTCGCCGACGTTGATGCCTTCATACATGACTTCCGTCAGGCCCTTGGCGTTCATTGCCTTCTTGGTTTCGTCGGCAAGGCCCTGGCCGTAGGTGGTCTTGTCGTGCACGACGGCGATCTTGGCGTCCTTGAAGTTCGCGGCGAGATAAGCGCCGGCAATGCTACCCTGCTGGTCGTCGCGTCCGCAGGTGCGGAACACGTTCCACAGGCCACGCTCGGTGAACTGCGGGTTAGTGGCCGCCGGGGTGATCTCGACGATGCCGTTTTCCGCATAGACTTCCGATGCCGGGATCGACACGCCCGAGTTGAAGTGGCCGACCACGAACTTGACGCCGTCGCCGACGAACTTGTTGGCGACCGAGATGCCCTGCTTCGGATCGGAGACGTCGTCACCAACCTCGAGCTTGATCTGCTCGCCGTTGATGCCGCCCTTGGCATTGATGTCGGCGACAGCCGCTTCCGCACCCTTCTGAAGCTGTGCGCCGAAGGCTGCGTTCGGACCAGTGATCGGACCGGCAACGCCGATCAGTACATCAGCCCACGCGTTGCCGCCGAACGCGACCAGCGCGGTCAGGGCGACGGCGGACAAAAGTGACTTTTTCATTTAAACGCTCCCATTTACGGAGTGGGCGTGGATGAAGCTTTCATGCGATGCCCACCCTTATCGCAGAAAGCATAGTTTGCCGATTTTCAGGCACTTGTCACGCCGATTCATCCCCGAAGCGGCGTTAATGGTGAGCGTCAACCTTTCGGTTTCCAGCTCAAGATTGAAGCTCTTTCATAGAGCCAATTATACTGCGTCACCATCTGGTTGGTGCGCGTGTATTGATAGCCGACGAAGCCGAGGATCATCAGCACGATGGTGTCGACGACGTAGTAGTGCAGCGAGAACATCGTGCCGCCAAACAGCGCGTGATGGATGAAGCGGATGCCGATGCCGAGGCCCAGCATATAGGCGAACAGCTGGATGAAGCTGCGCCATGTCTGGGCGCTGGCCTTGCCCGTCATCCAGGCCGCCCAACCGCCGAGCAGACAGGTGACGAAGAAGAACTGCCAGATCGACGGCTCCTCGTAGAGAATACCCTGCATGGTGAAGTCTCCTGAGCTCAGTGGTGTCCGCCTTCGAGATAGGCGGCGCGCACTTCCGGATTGGCGAGCAGCTCCTTGCCGGTGCCGCTCATCGTCACGTTGCCGTTGACCATGACGTAGCCGCGCGTGGCGAGCTTGAGCGCGCCGAAGGCGTTCTGCTCGACCAGGAACACGGTCAGCCCCTGGGTGCGGTTCAGCTCGCGGATGGCGTCGAAGATCTGCTTGACGATCAGCGGCGCCAGACCCAGCGACGGTTCGTCGAGCAAAAGCAGCTTCGGCCGCGCCATCAGCGCACGTCCGATCGACAACATCTGCTGCTCGCCACCCGACAGCGTGCCGCCGCGCTGGCCGATACGCTCCTTGAGCCGCGGGAACAGCGTGAACACCTTCTCGACGTCCTCGTCATAGTGCTTGAGGTTGTCGAGGCTGGCGCCCATTTGCAGGTTTTCCATCACCGTCATGCGCGGGAAGATGCGCCGGCCTTCGGGCGATTGGGCGATGCGCATGCGAGCGATTTCATGCGTCGGCATCTGGGTAATGTCGGTGCCGGCGAAGGTGATGGTGCCGGCGCGGGCGCGAGGCGCGCCGAAGATGGTCATCATCAGCGTCGACTTGCCGGCGCCGTTGGCGCCGATCAGGGCCACGATCTCACCCTCGTTGACGGTGACATCGACGCCGTTCAGCGCCCGGATGTTGCCGTAATAAGTCTGCACGCCCTTGATATCGAGCAGCGTTGTCCCGGCCATCACTTGCCCCCTCCGCGCTTGCCCGCCACAGGCTTGGCGGCGGCAGTCTTTCCGGAAGCCGTGGTCTTTCCGGAAGCTGCATTTGCAGTCTTTCCGGACGCATGGCTGGTCGCCACCTTGCCCGCATCGACGCGACGCGAGAATTCCGTGTCCTTGCCCTTGCCGAGCAGCTTGGCCTGCTTGACCCATTCCTCACGAGCGATGCGCCCATCGAAGGCAAGATAGGCTTCAGCGGCCTCGACATCTGATTTCTTCCAGGCGCCGATCTGGTCGAAATGGAAGATGCCGTGCTCGTTGAGCTTCTTCTCGTTGACCGTGCCGATGCCCTTGATGCGGGTCAGATTGTCGGCCTTGCCGCCGCGGGGCGCCGCCAGCCTGTTGGAGATTTCCCCAACCTTGGCCGCTGGCGCTTTGGCGGCTGCCGGAGTCTTGGCTGCCGGTTTGGTCGGTGCGGACGCAGCGGTCGACTTCACCGCCGTTCCGGTTGCCACCTTGGACGCCGCTTTCGGAGCAGGCTTTGCCTTCGCCGCTGGAGCGGGCTTCGCGGCCGGTACGGCAGCCAGCGAGGCCGCCTTGCTTGCCGCGGCAATCGATCTTGCGTCGACCTGGTCGGCCTTTGACGCGCCCTTCGCCACCGTTACCCGCTCGCCCGAAATGTGCCCGACCGTGTCGGTCACCGGCCCGGCGAGATACGATGACGATGTCCCCGGACCGTGCGCGCCATCAGGCCCGGTATCGAGCTGTTCGATGACGTCTTCGTCGCCGACTTCGGTGAGGACCGCCTCGACTTCCTCGTCGTCGACGCCGAGATAGGCGGCGATGACGCGCGGATCGGTACGCACCGATTGCGGACTGCCGTCCGAGATCTTGCGGCCATATTCCAGCACCACGACATGGTCTGAAATCTGCATGACCACCGACATGTCATGCTCGATCAGCAGGATCGAGGTGCCCGTGGTGTTCTTGATGTCGATGAGCAGTTCGTTGAGCGACGCCGATTCCTTTGGATTGAGACCGGCCGCCGGCTCGTCCAGGCACAGAAGCTCCGGACCCGTGCACATGGCGCGGGCGATCTCGAGGCGGCGCTGTGCGCCATAGGGCAGGTCACCGGCCGGATCGTCGGCACGATCGACAAGATTGGCCTTCTCCAGCCAGTGCCTGGCGAGGTCGATCGATTCGGCCGAGGCCTTGCGATAGCTCGGGAAGCCGAACAGGCCAAGCACCGTATAGCCCGAGGCCTTCATCAGCTTGTTGTGCTGGGCAACCAGAAGGTTCTCCAGCAACGTCATGCCCGAGAACAGGCGGATGTTCTGGAAGGTGCGCGCCACCTTGGCGCGCGCCGGGATCTCGTGATTGGGCAGACGTTCGAGCAAATAGCTGGAGCCGTCGTTCCGGTTGAGCGTGATCATGCCTTCCGACGGCTTGTAGAAGCCGGTGATGCAGTTGAACACGGTGGTCTTGCCGGCACCGTTGGGTCCGATCAGCGCGGTGATCTCGCCGCGCTTGGCGGTGAAGGACAGGTCGCCGATGGCGACCAGGCCGCCGAACTTCATCGACAGGTGATCGACCTGCAGGATGGCCGCGTTCATGGGTGTGCTCGCATTCATCAGCCGTGGCCCTCCTTGGTGAAGGAACTGGAGACAGCCCTTCGCTCCTTGAGGAAGGCGGTCGGTTCGCGACTGCCGACGAAGCCGCGCGGCTTCCACAGCATGACGATGACCATGGCCATGCCGAACAGAAGCATGCGGTAGAGTTCGGGGGTGAAGTCCGGCCCGAAGATCTGCTTGAGGAAGTCGAGTTCGCGCAGCGCCTCGGTGCCGCCGATCATCACCAGTGCGGCAACCGCTATGCCGACCAGCGAGCCCATGCCGCCGAGCACAACGATGGCCAGGATGATCGCCGATTCCAGGAAGACGAAGGATTCCGGGCTGACGAAGCCTTGCCGCGCGGCGAAGAAAGAGCCGGCGAAGCCGCCGAACATGGCGCCTGTTGCAAAAGCCGTGAGCTTGGTCGTCGTCGTGTTGATGCCCAGCGACCGGCAGGCGATCTCGTCCTCGCGCAGCGCTTCCCAGGCGCGGCCGACCGGCAGGCGGCGCAGCCTGATGGTGACGAAGGCGGTGAGCAGGCACAGGCCCAGGATCAGATAATAGAGGAAAATCTTGTAGTAGGCGCCTGATTGAGCGATGTGCAGCACCTTGGCGATATAGTTCGGGTCTGACACGTTGAACGACATCAGGCCGAAGAAGCTCACCTTGGGAATGCCGGAAATGCCGGCCGAGCCGTTGGTGACCTCGCGCCAGTTGATCAGCACCAGGCGGATGATCTCGCCGAAAGCCAGCGTGACGATCGCCAGATAGTCGCCGCGCAGGCGCAGCACCGGGAAACCGAGCAGCACGCCCCAGAAGGCGGCCATGGCGCCGGCTGCCGGCAGCAGGATCCAGAACGACAGGCCGTACTGGGTGCCGAGCAGCGCATACGCATAGGCGCCAAGTGCATAAAAGGCGACGTAGCCGAGGTCGAGCAGGCCGGCGAGGCCGACAACGATATTCAGGCCCCAGGCCAGCATCACGTAGATCAGGATCTGGATGCCGAAATTATCGACCCATTTCAGCGAGCCCTGCAGCCCGCCGGCAATCGACCAGGCGCTCAGCGACAGCACCGCGACTACGAGGATCGGGTACAGCACCAGCGCGGCAATGCCGAGTTTGGTGAAGTTGGCATGGATGAAGGCCCTGAAATAGTAGATCACGCAAGCCAGTACGTAGATGACCGCCAGGGCGCGCAGGAATTGCAGATAGCCGGCCGGTTCTGCTCCCACCCATCCGGCGAGAGAGCTGTTGAACACGAACAGCAGCACCGCCGCGACAACGGCCCCGATGAACGCCGGCAACTGGAAGAAGCGTGATGCCACGCTGCCTGGCAACAGGCCGGTGGCGACGTCGGCGATCTTCTGGTTGGCTATGAACGGCTGGCCATAGGCGACATAGAGGAAGCGGCCGACGGCTGTGGCGATCACCACGGCGGCGAGCAGGCCCCAGCGTGTGGTCACGACCAGTTCATTGGAGATGTTCTGGCCGGTCTTCAGGCCAATGAACAGCACGAACAGGCCAAGCGAGATGGCGCCTGCGTAGAACGCCTCGCGCAACGCGCGCTGCACAGGGGTGGCGACGACGTCGCGCTCCGGAGATACGGTGACGGCCATGATCTCAGACCTTTTCGACTTCTGGCCGGCCCAGAATGCCGGAAGGCAGGAAGATCAGCACGATCGCCAGGATCGAGAACGCCGCGACGTCCTTGTAGTCGATCGAGAAATACGCCGACCACATGCTTTCGATGAAGCCGATCATCAGCCCGCCGAGGACCGCGCCCGGCAGTGAGCCGATGCCGCCGAGCACCGCGGCGGTGAACGCTTTCACACCCGGCGTGAAGCCGTCGGAGAAGGCGATGACGCCGTAATACATCAGGAACAGAGTGCCGGCGACGGCGGCGAGCGCCGCGCCCATGATGAAGGTGATCGAGATCGTGCGATCAACGTCGATGCCGAGCAGTGCCGCCATCTTGCGATCCTGCTCGCACGCTCTTTGCGCCCGACCCAGCGATGTCCTGTTGACCAGATACCAGAACAGCGCCAGGAGCGCTGCCGTGACGGCGACGATGATGATCTGCTTCAGCGACACGCTGATGCCGTTGATGTTGTAGACCTGGCTGACCATCGGCGGGATCGGCTTGTTGCGCGGCCCCTGGGTCACCTGGACGAAGTTCGACAGCGCGATCGACATGCCGATCGCGGTGATCAGCGGCGCCAACCGGAACGAACCGCGCAGCGGCCGGTAGGCCACCTTCTCGATCGTCCAGTTGTAGAGGCTGGTGAGCAGCATCGCCACGATCATCATGACCAGCAGCGCGACGACGACGGGCACCGAATAGAACAGCGCGCCGAGGACGAGGAAAACGATCAGCGCCGTGAAGGCGCCCACCATGAAGATGTCGCCATGGGCGAAGTTGATCATGCCGATAATGCCGTAGACCATCGTGTAGCCGATCGCGATCAGCCCATAGATCGATCCCAGCGTCAGCCCGTTGATAAGCTGCTGGACAAAGTACTGCATGTGTACGTGGCTCCCCTGGAATGTCGCCCATGCAGACGCATTCCTTTTCGTATTTCCCCTAGTCGTAAAGTTTCGAGCCCGGATTGCAACGTCATTTTTCAATCGTCATGCGCGTTTTGCCGACACGCCGTCGGATTGCCCGTTTTCTCCCATCCGGCCCCTGGACTATCGCGGACCCTATCATTGGCATAACGCAATGTCTTTGACGATTCGACCGCATCATGCGCCCCGTTTCGAAGAAATCACCGTCAAAATTAGGTGATAAGAGGAATCGTTGCGTTGCTGACATCATCCGTTTTTCGCCCCGTCGCTTTCCGCGGGGTGAGGTTTCCCATTACCCGACCACAAGAACATGCGCGAACGGATCGCGGCCGTTGAGAAAGATGGCGTTCAATCCGGTCACCCGTGCCCAGCCGCCGATCGAGGGTGCGGTAGTTCCCCCTGGGCACTCAGTAGGCAGACCCGCCATTCTCGCTCAGGACATGCCGCTCGGTGCCATCAAGGGGAGGATTGAATACGCTGACCAGGATCATGTCGCCGGCAGCATCGGCACGCAGATAGTGGTCGTCATGTTCATCGAGCACATAGATCGTGCCCGGCTCGATACGATGCACCTCACCGGACATGTCTTCGACCTCACCGGTGCCGGCGATGCAGTAGCAGGCCTCGAAATGTCGCCGATAGTGGAGGCGTGACTCGCTGCCTGCACGCACAACGGTATGACAGACGGTGAACCCCATGCCGTCCTTTTGTGTCAGCAGGCGGTGGCTGGTGCCATTGCCCCAATCCACGAAGAAGTCAGATTTTTCTACATCAGCCAATTGTCTGGTGAACATGATCGCTTTCCCTGCGTATCGTCAAATGTCCGGCGTCTCCGGTGATGGACCGGAAAAAGACCCGAAATCCGACTGCAGAAATGCCGCAAGATAGGCACGTCTTCAAATGATTGCTTCTCACCCGATATGTTAGTAAATTTTACATATGGAATATGTCCCGCTGAACGCCGTCCGGGCTTTCGAGGCTGCTGCACGTCATCTCAGTTTCTCCGCTGCCGGCGAGGAGCTGCACGTCACTCATCCGGCCATCAGTCACCAGATAAGGCGACTGGAGGAGTGGTTGGGCGTGCCGCTTTTCCACCGGGATGCGCGCAAGGTGCGGCTGACGGACGCCGGGGTTATCCTCCAGGCCTCGGCGAGCGGGGCACTTGCCGAACTCGGCGCCACATGCCGGCGCATTCGGCGCAATGCAGCGGTGGCGACCGTATCCGTGGGCTGCATACCTTCCATTGCCAGCCGTTGGCTCGTGCCCCGCTTGCCGGACTTCACCGCCGCCCATCCCGATATCGGCATGCGGGTGGCTTATGCCCGGGCCGAGGAAAGGCTCGGCGATGGCGAGAACGATGTGCTGATCACGCTTGGGGCGGATCCGACGCCCGGCGTCACCAGTCTCAAGCTGTTTTCACGCCTGAACCGGCCGGTATGCAGCCCCTATTACTTCGCTGGCAAGGACCATCTGCGAACACCTGCGGGTATGGCAGGGGCGGACCTGCTGCATGACGAGAACCGCCAGGGTTGGCGCGAGTGGTTCTCCGAGGCCGGACTGCCCAATGTCGATGTCGGCAACGGACCCGTCTTCGCCGACTTCAACATTCTGGCAACGGCGGTCATCGCCGGCCACGGCGTGGCCCTTTGTCCCGTCGACGTTTTTCGGGACGAATTGAATCGCGGCGATCTGATTGTTTTGTCGCAGGTCGCAACCAACCGCGACAAGGGCTACTTCCTGACGATGTCGGTGGATGCCGCGCCCGCAGCCCTTACCTTCGCCGACTGGTTTCGCCAGGAGGTCTCGGTCGATGCCGCGGCAGATGATCGGTAGATATCACTTGACGACAAAACCATGTGCGAACGGATCGCGGTCGTCGATGAAGATGGTGTTCAAGCCGGTCATCCGCGCCCAGCCGCCGATCGAGGGAATGATCGCCGGCTTTCCGGCGACGGTGACGTCCTTTTCGACCTTGCCCTTGAACAGCGAACCGATGATCGATTCATGGACGAAGCTGTCGCCGGCCTTGAGCTTGCCTTTGGCATGAAGCTGCGCCATGCGCGCCGAGGTACCGGTGCCGCACGGTGAGCGGTCGATCGCCTTGTCGCCGTAGAAGACGGCATTGCGCGCGTCCGCGCCATCCACCGTCGGCGCACCTGTCCACAGCATGTGCGACAGCCGGTTGATGCCCGGGTTCTCCGGATGCACGAAGGAATATTTTTCGTTGAGCCTTTGCCGCACCACCGGGCTCCAGGCGATGAAGTCGCCGGCCGAATAATCGGCCATGTCGCGATAGTTCTTCTGTGGCTCGACGATGGCGTAGAAATTGCCGCCATAGGCGACGTCGACGGTGATCTCGCCGAGTTGCGGACATTCGACGGTCAAGCCCTGGGCATGGAGGAAGGACGGCACATTGGTGATGCGCACCTCCTCGACATAGTCGCCAACCTGCTTGTATTCGGCGATGACCAGGCCGGCCGGCGTGTCGAGCCTGAGCACGCCCGGCGTCTTCGGCTTGATCAGCCCGTGCTCGATCGCCATCGTCACCGTGCCGATGGTGCCGTGGCCGCACATCGGCAGGCAGCCCGAGGTTTCGATGAACAGGATGGCGATGTCGCAATCCTCGCGCGTCGGCGGATAGAGGATCGAACCCGACATCACGTCATGGCCGCGCGGCTCGAACATCAGCCCCGTGCGGATCCAGTCATATTCGGCAAGGAAGTGCGCGCGCCGTTCCATCATCGTCGACCCCTGCAGCAGCGGGCCGCCGCCGGCGACCAGCCGCACCGGATTGCCGCAGGTGTGGCCGTCTATGCAGAAGAAGGATTTCTTGGCCATGACGCTCCTCGAAAAATCAAAACCGTTTTGGACTGAAGGGGGCCAGATCGATCGGCGGAACCTGCCCCAGGACAAGGTCGCGGATCAATCGCCCGGTGGCCGCCGCCTGGGTCAGGCCGAGATGGCCATGGCCGAAGGCATAGACCACCGACCGGCCTCCGGGCGCGCGGCCAATGACTGGCACTGAATCCGGCAACGAGGGTCGGAACCCCATCCATTCGCGCCCACCGGTCGGATCGAGCCCCGGCAGGAATTTCTGTGCCTTCTGCAGCAGCGCCTTCGATCGCGCATAATTGGGCGGCCGCTCGATGCCACCGAGTTCGACGGCGCCGCCGACGCGCAGGCCTGTTTCAAGTGGCGTGATGACGAAGCCATGACCGGAAAAGATCAGCTGCCGCTTCACGTCGAAGGCAGCCTTCGGCAGCGTCGTGTTGTAGCCGCGCTCGGTCTCCAGCGGAATGCGATCGCCGAGCTGCCTCGCCAGGAGATGCGACCACGCGCCGGCGGCAATGACGAGATGTCTGGCCTGCCTTGTCGTGCCATCGGCCAGCGTGAGTGTCGCGCCATCCTGGTCCGCCGCGACGCGCTCGATCCGAGCCATTTCAAAGCGCGCGCCCTTGGTCTGCGCATAGGCCCACACCGCCTTGCCGAGCAGTTTTGGATCTGCGACCGTCTTCCATCCCGGCACGAAGGTGCCCTTGACGAAAAGTGGCGAAAGCCCGGGCTGCAAATCCGCAAGGTCTTCGCCCTCGACATGGCGGAAACCGATGCCGAAACGCTCACGCGCCGCCCAGCCGGGCAGCGAGGCGCGGAACTCGGCCTCGCTCTCGTAGAGTTCGAGCGAGCCGTCCTCGCGCAGCATCCCTCGCGTGCCGGAACGATCGAGCAGCGCCATCCATTCGGCTTCGGCGAGCTTCATCATGCCGGCCTGCGCGGTGAGACTGGCCTCGTAGCGATCGCTCCACCCGGCGCGCCAGAAGCGGACCAGCCAGGGCAAAAGCTTGGGCAGATAGGCGGGTGGAATGCTGAGCGGGCCGAGCGGGTCGGCCAGCCATTTCGGCAACTGCCGGATCATGCCCTTGTGGGCCATCGGCAGCACTTCTGAAAAGGCAAAGGCGGCGGCGTTGCCGGAGCTCGTTTCCTCGCAGATGCCGGTGCGATCGAAGACCGTGACGTTGCGCCCCGCCTCGGCAAGACGGGCGGCGGCGCAGATGCCGATGATGCCGCCACCGATGATGGCGATGTCTTCGCCTTCTCCTCGTTCACGGGGAGAAGGTGTTCGAGGGGCGGGACGGAGGCCCGCTTCTGTCGACTTGGAATATCCCTGCACGTGGGCGCTGTCCCTCATCTGGCTGCCACCATCTTCTCCCGCGAACCGGGGAGAAGAAAGCCTCAGAACTGCGGCAGCTTCGGCCGTACCGCCAGTGCATCCTTGACGATCTTCTCGACTGCCTTGCGGCGCTCGCCCGACAGCGGCTGGCGCGGCATGCGCACGCGATCGTTGGTTTGAATGGCGAACACCTCGGCAAGCTTGATGTTCTGCACCAGATAAGTCGAAACGTCGAGATCGAGCAGCGGCCGGAACCAGCGGTAGATGGCGAGCGCCTCTTCGCGGCGGCCCTGTTTCATCAGCTGGTAGATGGCGACGGTCTCGCGCGGAAACGCCGTGACCAATCCGGCGACCCAGCCGATGGCGCCGACCGACAGCGCCTCGAAGGCGAGATTGTCGACGCCAGTGAACAGGTCGTAGCGGCTGCCCAGGCGATTGATGATCTCGGTCGAGCGGCGGATGTCGTCGGAGGATTCCTTGATGGCGACAAAGCGCTTGTCCGACGCCAGCTCCTCCATCTGGTCGACGGTGACGTCGACGCGGTAGGCAAGCCGGTTGGAGTAGATCATGACCGGCAGGTCGCCGGCCTCGGCCACGGCGCGCAGCGCCGCGACCGTCTCTTCCGCATTGGTGTGATAGATCGGGCTCGGCACCACCATCAGACCATCGGCGCCTTCCTTGGCGGCGCGGCGGGCAATGCTGGCGGCTTCGCGGGTGCCGGCCTCATTGACCGTCAGCAGCACCGGCTTCTTGCCGGCGACTTTCTGGGCGGTCTTCAGCACCTCGATCTTCTCATCCGGTGACAGCATCGGCCCTTCGCCGAGCGATCCGCAGACGATGATGCCGTCGCAGCCGGCCTCCATCTGCAGGCCAAAGCAGCGTTCCATCTCGGCATGGTCGAGGCGGTCGTCAACAGTGAATTTGGTCGTAACGGCGGGGAAAACTCCGGTCCACATGGTCATCGCTCCATCTGATATATCAGCGGTATATCTGTTAAGAAACCGCCTGTCAATGAGGATTCTCCTATGATATATCCTGAATATATCAGGAGATCGCCTTTGATATCCATGGAAGCAACTACCGCATTCGAGCCCGCGGCGGCCAAAGCCTACCGCGTGCTCGAGCACATGATCGTCACGCTCGAACTGGCGCCGGCGAGTTTCGTCACCGAGGGCGCCCTGATCGATAGGCTGGCGCTCGGCCGCACACCGGTGCGTGAAGCGATCCAGCGGCTGGCCTGGGAAGGGCTGCTCGACGTGCGGCCGCGCGCCGGCATTGCGATCGCTCCGCTGCATCCTGGCGACTGGCTGCGCGTGCTTGACGCGCGCCGCGGCGTCGAGGTGGTGCTGGCACGCTCGGCCGCCCGCTTCGTCACCCGCGAAGCCGCCGACATGTTTCACGAAGCAGCCCTTGCCATGCAAAAGGCGGTGATCGCAGGCAACGTGCTTGCTTTCATCCAGGCCGACAAGGCGCTCGACGAAGCGCTGGCGCTGGCCGCCGACAACCCGTTTGCTGCCCGCCTGGCAGCCCCCTTGCAGGCCCACAGCCGCCGCTTCTGGTTCCGCTACAAGGCCGACACCGGGCTTGCCGAATCGGCCGAGCACCACGTCGCGCTGATCCGCTCGATCCTCGACGGCGACGAGGAGGCCGCTGCCAAGGATGCCAAACGGCTGATGGCGCTGCTGCGCGGCCACGCCGAGGTGGCCGCGACCCGCTGATCGGGCGGTCAGATCCCTTGCGCCGTCGCGGTCACCGCGAGGGTATTCTCCCAGCCCTCACCGGTCGCGATGATGCAGCTTTGGCCCTGCACGTCGGTTACCAGCATGGTCCATGTCCCACTTGCCGAAACGTAGATCTCGACGATGGCGGCTTGTCCGACCACCCCGTAGCCGATCTGCCTTTGTTGGAAGGCCTGCGCCAGTCCCGCGACAAGATCGCCGTGGCCGCCGCAGACGAATTGCGCCTGTGCGGATAGCGTCGACAGCGCCAGCGCGGCGCCGATCGCCGCTATCCTGATCCATCGAAACGAAAATTTGTGTGCCATTTGGCACCTCCTTCGCCTTGACGTTCCGGCAAAGGGAGGCACATGGGCAGCCTCAATATGCCGGCGCGTTCCAGGCCGGGTCCGACGTCTTCATCACGTCACTCCTTCTGGTTTCCGGTCTGTCGTCTGGGAATTCTGTCACATTCCCTGGAGTCGATATGGTGAGGTCCCGATCCGAAAACAAGCGCCATTTCGGCCCTGCGGCGGGCAGCGGGGCGACGATCCCCTCAGCCTTCCACGGGTTCGCGAAGCGCCGCCCATTTCAGCAGGGCGTCGAGAGCCGGGCATAGCGCCTGGCCCCAATCGGTCAGACAGTATTCGACTTTCGGCGGCACTTGATGATGCACGATGCGGCGCACGATCCCGTCGCCCTCCATCTGCCTCAGCTGCTGGATCAGCATCTTCTGCGAGATCGCCGGGATCGCCCGTTCGAGGTCGGAGAAGCGCAACACCTTACCACCGAACAGGTGAAACAGGATCACCAGCTTCCAGCGGCCTTCGAGGATACGCAGCACATTCTCGACGCCGCTCGCCGCCGACAATGGCGTCAATGCTTCAGCCTTACTTTCAGGTAAGTACCTTACTTTTTCGTCGGTTCTTGTCATTTTTTCAGCATATCTCATTTTAGGAACCCGACAAGCCGTGGACTTTAAGTCGGCGGCAGGAACTGGAACCGGAGACGAGCCATGACCGTAAAACTTCCGCAGCCGCTGACCGACTATTTTGCCGCCAAGAACAGACACGACGTCGACGCCATGCTCATTCCCTTCGCGTCGGATGCCACGGTCAAGGACGAAGGCGAAACCCGTCGGGGTTCGGCCGCCATCCGCGGATGGATGGAAGCAACGACAAGCAAATATCGGGTTACGGTTGAGGTCGCCGACGCGACCGCCAATGGCGATGCATGGCGGGTCGCCGGCCTCGTCTCAGGCAATTTCCCGGGCAGCCCGGCGACGCTCCATTACAACTTCACGCTGGCCGACGACCGGATCACGCGGCTGGAGATCGGTGCATGACCATCCCTGGGAAATTCCCGGTCGACAATCAGGAATTTGGCGGCAAGCGCGTTCTGGTCACCGGCGGCACCAAGGGTGCCGGCGAAGCCATTGTGCGCCGGCTTACGGCGGCGGGCGCGATGGTTGTCACAACCGCCCGCTCGGCGACCGGACCATCATCGCCGAAGCTGTTCGTGCAAGCTGACATCAGCACCCTGGCCGGCGCAGAAAAAGTGGCGGCATCCACCATGGACAGTCTCGGTGGCGTCGATATCCTTGTTCACAACGTCGGCGGGTCGAAAAGCCCCGGTGGAGGATTTGCCGGACTGACCGATCAGGCCTGGCAAGACGAGCTGAGCCTCAACCTGCTCGCGGCGGTGCGGCTCGACCGCCTGCTTGTCCCGCATATGGTAGAACAGGGTGCCGGCGCGATCGTCCACATATCATCGATCCAGCGCCGGTTGCCCCTGCACGAGTCCACCATTGCCTATGCGGCGGCGAAGGCAGCCCTTGCAACCTACAGCAAGGCGTTGTCCAAGGAACTCGGCCCCAAAGGCATTCGAGTCAACACCGTGGCGCCCGGCTGGATCCACACCACCGCATCTGAGGCGATGGTGAAGAGGCTGGCCGCCCATTCCGGTTCGGATGAAGAAACCGCACACCAGAGCGTCATGGATGCGCTTGGCGGCATCCCGATCGGCCGGCCGGCTTGGCCGCACGAAGTTGCCGAGTTGGTGGCATTCCTTGTTTCGGACCGCGCTTCCGCCATCCATGGCGCCGAATGCGTCATCGACGGCGGTACCATTCCGACCGTGTGATCCAATGCAAAGAGGGCGCGGCCAAGCCGCGCCCTCTCCCGTGAAATAGCTGTCGGATTTTAGTTCATCGTCGGGATGACGAACTCCGCACCATCCTTGATGCCGGACGGCCAGCGCGAGGTGACCGTCTTGGTCTTGGTGTAGAAGCGGAACGCGTCCGGGCCGTGCTGGTTGAGGTCGCCGAAGGACGACGCCTTCCAGCCGCCGAAAGTGTAGTACGCGATCGGCACCGGGATCGGCACGTTGACGCCGACCATGCCGACCTGGACCCGCGAGGCGAAGTCGCGCGCCGCGTCACCGTCACGGGTGAAGATGGCGACGCCATTGCCCATCTCGTGATCGTTGGCGAGTTTGATCGCGCTCTCATAGGTCGGCGCCCGTACCACCGAGAGCACTGGACCAAAGATCTCTTCCTTGTAGATGCGCATGTCTGATGTGACGTTGTCGAACAGGCAGCCGCCCATGTAGTAGCCGTCCTCGTAACCCTGCATGGAGAAGCCACGGCCGTCGACGACCAGCTTGGCGCCTTCCTTGACACCGGTGTCGACGTAACCCTTGACCCGCTCCAGCGCCTGCGCCGTCACCAGCGGGCCGAAATCGGCGGAAGAGTCAGTCGAAGGTCCGACCTTCAGGCTTTCGACGCGCGGAACCAGCTTTTCCATGAGCCGGTTGGCGGTATCCTCGCCGACCGGGACGGCCACCGAGATCGCCATGCAGCGCTCGCCGGCCGAGCCGTAGCCGGCACCGATCAGCGCGTCGACGGTCTGGTCCATGTCGGCGTCGGGCATGATGATCATGTGGTTCTTGGCGCCGCCGAAGCACTGCACGCGCTTGCCGGCGGCGGTGCCGCGCGAATAGATGTAGTGGGCGATCGGCGTCGAGCCGACAAAGCCGATGGCCTTGATGTCGGGATCGTCGAGGATCGCGTCGACCACGCCCTTGTCGCCATTGACGACGTTGAGGATGCCAGCCGGCAGGCCGGCCTCGATGAACAGTTCGGCAATGCGCATCGGCACGCCCGGATCGCGCTCCGACGGCTTCAGGATAAAGGCGTTGCCGCAGGCGATGGCCGGCGCGATCTTCCAAAGCGGGATCATTGCCGGGAAGTTGAACGGCGTGATGCCGGCGACGACACCGAGCGGCTGGCGCATCGAATAGACGTCAATGCCGGGGCCGGCGCCGTCGGTGAATTCGCCTTTCATCATATGCGGCGCGCCGATGCAGACCTCGACCACTTCGAGGCCGCGCTGGATGTCGCCCTTGGCGTCGGCGATCGTCTTGCCGTGCTCGCGCGCCAGGATGTCGGCCAGTTGGTCATAGTCGCGGGCGACGAGTTCGAGAAACTTCATCAGCACGCGCACGCGGCGCTGCGGATTGGTTGCCGCCCACTTCGGTTGGGCCGCCTTGGCATTCTCGACGGCTGCACGCAGTTCCGCCTGCGAAGCCAGCGCCACCGTGCCGCGCACGGTGCCGTCCATCGGCTGCATGACATCCTGCTTGCGGCCGCTGGTCCCGGCGACATGCTTGCCGCCGATGAAATGACCGTAGTCGATCATGATTTCTCTCCCTGGGTTTGTGATGGCGCATTGTCCGCCTTTGGCCGGCGGATGGCAACGCGAGCCAGAACGCAACCGTTGTGCATGAAATAGATAGCGATTGACGGAAGAGCATCAATTGCCGCAAAATGATGAATTGCCATTGCTGCTGTACGGATTGAGAGATTGAGTTCCACGGCGCTCATCATTCGATCGGACCATCCCTATGAACTGGGATGACGTCCGCATTTTCCTGGCGGTGGCGCGGGCCGGGCAGATCCTTGGCGCGGCCAAGCGGCTGGAGCTCAACCATGCCACCGTCTCGCGCCGCATCGCCGCACTCGAGGATGCACTGCGGACAAAACTGTTTCGCCGACTGACCACCGGCAGCGAACTGACGCCGGGGGGCGAGCGCTTTCTCGATATTGCCGAGCGCATGGAAGGCGACATGATCGCCGCGCGCTCGATCGTTGCCGGCGAAGGCGACGATGTCTCCGGCACGGTGCGCATCGGCGCGCCGGACGGGTTTGGTGTCGCTTTCCTGGCCAAACGTCTCGGCGCGCTGACCACGCTGCACCGCGAATTGACTATCCAGCTCGTGCCGGTGCCGCGCTCCTTCTCGCTGTCGCGCCGCGAGGCGGACATCGCCATCACCGTCGAGCGGCCGACCGAAGGCCGGCTGGTGGCGGGCAAGCTGGTCGACTACTCGCTCGGCCTGTTTGCCTCGCGCGCCTATGCGCAAGCGCATGGCCTGCCCCAGAGCGCCGCCGAGCTCGGCCAGCATACTCTCATCGGCTATGTGCCGGACCTCATCGTCAGCCCCTCTCTTGATTACGCCGCCGAATTCAGCCCGGACTGGCGCACCAGCTTCGCCATCTCCTCGGCGCTCGGCCAGGCTGAAGCGGTGCGGTCGGGCGCCGGCATCGGCATCCTGCACACCTTCGTCGCCCGCTCGATACCGGAACTGGTTTCGGTCGACGTGGTGGCGCCCATCCGCCGTGCCTACTGGCTGGTCTACCACGAATCGGTCCGGCCGCTGCGCCGCGTTCAGATCGTCGCCAGCTTCATCACCAAGGCGGTGGAGCAGGAGAGAAGCCTGTTCGTTTAGAGATGCCGCCTTTTCCTCGCCACAAAATCGATGAGTGTGGCACCGGGCGTGCAATTCTGCCGATGTCACGGTGGAATTCCTGCTGCGGGTGGGGACATTCAGAAAGCTGGCGCGGATAAAAATGCGAGCCGTTCTTGCCATCCTGCCGCTGGTTTTTCTTTCCGCTTGCGCCAATCCATGGACCAAGGTGCCGGAAGCCGAACTGCCCAGGCCGATCCGCTACGCCATGGCCCGCCCTTCGCCTTTCGTCTTCGGCAATTATTGCGGCCCCGGCACCCGCACCGGCGATCTGTCGGCACGCCCGGTCTCCCGTCTCGACGCGGCCTGCCAGACGCATGACGCCTGCTACATCGCCCGCCACAATCATTGCGACTGCGATGGTGCCCTCGTCGCCTCGGCGAAAGCGATACGCGACGACAAGACAGCTCCGCGCAAGATGCGCGGCGAGGCGGAGCTGCTCATTGCCACTTTCGCCATCCCCGTCTGCAAGGTGTTCCCGCAGGGCTTCATGCCGCCGCGCGACCCGGCACAACTGAGCGCCCTGAAGGCCGGGGCGACCGAGTGAACGGCCGCGCATCCATCATCGTGGCCCTGTTCGGGCTGGCGGTCCTTGCCGGCTGTGCCGGCTCGTCGGGCCGCAATGCCTGCGACCTGCTGCAGGGCCAGGAGGCCTGCGCTCGACCCTCACTGTCGGCCACGACGCCTGGGCCGCGGGTCGCCGCCGCTCAATTTTTTGGCGACGCCGGCACAAGTGACTATGAAAAGCGGTTCCTGGCGCTGCTCGCCCACCACCAGCTCGGCGCCATGGACCGGGCCAACGGCACCGGCCCTTTTGGTCATGACCGCCATGAGATCCGCAACAGCGATTTCCAGGCGACCTACCGGACGCTGCAGCACCTGGCCGGGCCGGTTGCCGAAACGCATCTGCCGCCGGTCAGCGGCGGCAGCGGCGATGGCCATTTCAACGGACGCTGGCGGGTGTCAAGGCAGTCGCTCTACATCGATGCGGCAGCACGGCCTTCGGCGCCCAAGACATTCGACTTTTCCGGCCTGCAGGCGCGCAGCGTCGAGATCGTGCTGCGCCAGGCGGGCAAGCAACCGGCCGACATCGAGGGCTCATGCGACGGCGCGTTGGCGCTCCGCGACGGCGCCGGTTCGCGAACCATTGCTGCGGGCACGGCATTCCGCTTTCGCCTGTCTGGCGAGGACGACACCGTCAGCCTGTTCCCCAGCGACAGCCTGAACCGCTGCACTGCCAGGATCCGCTCCAGCCTTGTGCCGGCCGGCGCGCCGCTCACCATCCGGCGCGAAGAGACCGCCGATCCGGCGCTCGCCGCCTTCGACAGCCGTTACGAGCGTTGTCCTACCCCCGACCCCACGGGCCTCGACCCGCTGAGCCGCGCCTTCTACGCCAGCCGCTGGCTGTCGCAGACCTGTGCCCTGCCTATTGGAGAACCGCGCCTGCTGCGCAAGTCACGCGACGGCTTCAACGCCAAGGTCGAGGCGCTGATGGGAGCACCGCTGTCCGACAGCGCCATCGACAAGGGCGATCCGGAGCTGCCTCTCGACTTCTCAAAGGCGCCAAAGCTGAAACTGATCTATCTGTCCTCGCTCGAGTTCAAGGCGGATTTTTCCGGCCGCATCATCGAACGGTTGATCCGCCACCATGCCGCGCTCGGCACCAAGGTGCGCATCATGGTCACCGACGTGCTGGAGCGCGACAAGGACGATGCGCTTCTGCACCGGCTGGCGGCCGAATTCCCCAATGTCGAGCTGCAGGAATATCGCTGGCGGGCGGATCAGGGCGCGCCGATCGACGAGCAGATCTCACAATTGCACAAGACCCACCACGTCAAGATGCTGGCGACGCTGGCTGATGAGCCCGGGCGCTCGCGCGTCATCATCGGCGGCCGCAACATCCATGACGGCTTCCTGTTCCACCAGCCGATTGATCTTTCGCGCCATCCGGACCTGGAGCAATACGGCAAGACCGATGGGTTCTCGCTGAACTACTATTCGAACTGGAGCGACTTCGACATCGAGTTCTCCGACCGGACCACGGTCGAGACGCTCGCGGCGCATCTTTCGACAGTGTGGCTGCGCGACGCCGACACCAACATCGCGCGGCCCTTCTCCATTCCGGTCCGGTCGGACGGCCGCCGCCCGTCAGGCACGGCGCGGCACTTCATCTCCGTGCCCTATGCGGATGGCCATGCGCTGGAGGATTATTTCGTCGAGCTGGTCGACGCCGCCCAGCACCAGATCCAGATCGTCAATCCCTACCTCAACCTGACACCAAAGCTTAGCCGCGCTTTCGACCGGGCGCTGGCCCGCGGCGTCAGGATCGACATTGTCGGCCGCATCGATCTCAAGGGCGATATCGGCGGCAAGTTCCTCACCGCACTCAACAAGCTGTTCGTCGAGAAATATGGCGACCGCATCGACATTCGCGAGTTCAAGGCACCCGATGTCGTTCTGCATTCCAAGATCATGATGATCGACGAAAGGCTGGTGGCCATCTCCTCGGTCAATCTCAACAACCGCAGTTTTTTCCACGATTCAGAGAACGGGATGATGGTGTTGGACCCGGCCTTCTACACCAGGATGAAGGCGATCTATGACGACTATCTCGCCCACTCCAACCCGGTCGCCACCAATGTGACGATCCCGTGGGCCTATCGGCTGCTGTTCGACGAAGACTGGGTCAGGCAGGCGTTCTAAATCCCTATCGCAGGTAACGCTCCTGCGCGAGGTCGCGGACATCGATGTCCGGCACCCGGCTCGAGATGATGTCGGCCAGCACCTTGGCCGAGCCGCAGGCCATGGTCCAGCCTAGCGTGCCGTGGCCGGTGTTGAGATAGAGATTGGAAAGCTCGGTACGGCCGATCAGCGGCGGGCCATCCGGCGTCATCGGCCGCAGCCCGCACCAAAACGTCGCGTCCCGCATGGCGCCGGCGCCCGGAAAGAGATCGCCGACCGAGTGTTCCAGCGTGCGGCGCCGCGATTCGTGCAGCCTGAGGTCGAAGCCGGAAATCTCGGCCGTGCCGCCGACGCGGATGCGGTTCCCGAGCCGGGTGATCGCCACCTTGTAGGTCTCGTCCATCACCGTCGACACCGGTGCCGCGGCGGCATCCTGGATCGGCACGGTGATCGAATAGCCCTTGACCGGATAGACTGGGATCGGCCGCTTCACCCGGCGCATGAACGCCGCCGAATAGCTGCCCATCGCCATCACATAGGCGTCAGCGGTCATCCAGCCCTTGCTGGTGCTGAGATTGGCGATGCGGTTGCGGCTGCGCAGCACGCGCCATACCGTCAGATCATATTCGAATTTGACGCCACGCGCCACGCACAGCTCGGCCAGCCTGTCGGTGAACATCTTGCAGTCGCCGGTCTCGTCGCGCGGCAGCCTGAGGCCACCAACGAATTTTTCGCGCACGCCGGCCAAGCCCGGCTCCGCCGCGATACAGCCGTCCTGGTCGAGGATCTCGTAGGGAACGCCATACTTCTTCAGCACCTCGACATCGCCACCGGTGCCGTCGAGCTGCTTTTGCGTGCGGAACAGCTGCAGCGTGCCCTGGCTACGCTCGTCATAGGCAATGCCGGTCGCTTCGCGCAGCGCCTTCAGCGTGTCGCGGCTGTACTCGGCCAGCGGCACCATGCGCGCCTTGTTGATCGCATAGCGCTCGGCCGTACAGTTGCGCAGCATCTTGATCAGCCACGTCCACATATGCGGGTCGAAGGCCGGCCGCACCACCAGCGGGCCATGCTTCATCAGCAGCCATTTGATCGCCTTCAGCGGAATGCCGGGCCCTGCCCAGGGCGAGGCATAGCCGGGAGAGATCTCGCCGGCATTGGCGAAGCTGGTTTCCAGCGCCGGGCCTTTCTGGCGATCGACCACCGTCACCTCGTGGCCGGCCTCGGCGAGATAATACGCCGTGGTCACCCCGATGACGCCACCGCCCAGCACCATGATTTTCATTGTTCACTCCTTGCCGCACTGCGCGTCCTTCAGGACATCCGTAGACGCGGCCGCATTTCCGATTTGCGCATGATCCTTTCCGAAAATCGATTCCGATTTTCGGGGCCTTGCGCTGTGGCCCGTTCAAGCCGCCGAGGGACCGGGGTCGTCGTCTTCTGTCTGCCGCATTCCAGCCTTCTCGCCAAGAGGCCGCCTGTCGGCCGCGGCACTGTAGACCAGGGTGAGCCCATGCGGTCGCCTCACCTCGGCCTGGGATTTCTCCTCGACCGCGCGCCGCGCAGCCTCTGGCTGATAAAGCACGGCCTTGATCAGGATCGACTCTCGCCTGCCGTCGGCCTGTTCGATCACGGCCGCCTGGCCTTGCGCCATGCCAAGCATGCAAAGCCCGCGCCTCGTTGCGATCGACAGGCTGGAGCCGACCGGTCCGCGCACCTCGTTTTGTACCAGGGTTCGCGTCTCGGCAGGGCCCGCGCCGATGCAAAACACCACTCTGCTGTTCAGCGTGACGATATCGGGTTCGACCAAATCGATCGGGACGAGATCAGCGTTTGAAAGCTTGTGTTCAAGCATGTCCACCATCGGATCCGCGAATGCACGCCGACGCTCCAGCATGATTTCGAGGACGGCAAAGTCCTTCGTCGTCAAGCGACAATTCGCACCTTTCATCACCGCCTCCACGATCAGCGCCGCTGATGGCCGGAGGCGGGCGTGTCGACGGCTTCGACGGTCACCGACAGTTCCCTGCCGCCACGGCTGCTCCAGCACACCGCCTGCCCGACGGTTGCACCGATGAGCGCCGTGCCCATGGGCGTCAGCACCGAGATCTTGTTTTCAGCGATGTTGGCATCGCCGGGATAGACCAGCGTGATCCGCTGGGGGGTCCCGCTTTCGGCGCGGATTGTCACTGTCGAACCCATTCGCACCACGTCGGCCGGCATCGCCGCCGCTTCCGTGACGACAGCCCGGTCCATTTCCGAAAGCAACTCTTCGGCCGTCTCAGGCGTGCGGTCGAGCGACGCTCTCGCCAGGCCTGTCAGTCTGTCATGGTCAGCATCGCTGACCATGATCTGGTTCTGTGGACGCAGTCCTGTTGCATGTTGCATGGCAAACCTCATGAATTGGCGCATTGAATGGATGCGCGCTTGCCGCCGTACGGACGGCAGCTTGATGAAAAGCCGGCAGCCGCGAGGGCTGTCAGGCTTGATGGCGGTGTTGGATGTATGGATGCCCCGGTTCGGACGGACGCCAAGAAGGCGGCCGCGCCGGGGCTACGATCCCGCGATCGGGCAGACCCTGAACAAGGTTCTGATATGGGCGAGGTTGCTCATGCACGAAACCTTGCCGACAGGCGTCCGCTTGTCAAGCGCGGCCAAACCGCTCAACCGTCGACGTATCGCCGATGAAAGCGAGGCCCGAGGCTGGTCAGGATTTCGTAGCCGATGGTGCCGGCATGGCCGGCCGCGTCATCGACGCTTTGCGAGGGGCCGAGCAGCTCGACGAGATCGCCTTCGCGGAGCTTGCCGGGTGGCAAAGCGGAAATGTCGAGAATGATCGAATCCATCGACACCCGCCCAAGGAAGGGCAACCGCACGCCCTCGAACCAAGCCGCGGACGCCGCGCGGCGATGCCAGCCATCGGCATAGCCGAGCGAAATCGTCGCGGCGGTGAGAGGAGCCGTGGTGCGGAAAATGTGGCCGTAGCCGACACCAACGCCGGCCTCCAGCATGCGTGTCTGGACGACCTTGGCCTGCAGCCTCACCACCGGCAGCATCGGATTCGGCCTGGCCGGTGTCGGATTGATGCCGTAGAGCGCCGCACCGGGGCGGGCCAGATCATAGTGAAAGCGCTGGCCAAGAAAGATGCCGGACGAATTGGTGAACGAGGCCGGTGCCTCCGGCAACAGCTTGCGCAGCCGCTCGAAGGCAAATCGCTGCTGCTCATTGGCCGGATGATCCGGCTCATCGGCGCAGGCCAGATGGCTCATTACGAAACGGATGTCGATGCCGTCAAAGGCGCGCGGGTCGGCAGCGATGCGCTCGACATCCTGGGACGCCATGCCGAGCCGCGACATGCCGCTGTCGACCTGGATAGCCGCCGGCAGTTTTCGGCCGGCGCGGCGGGCCGCCGCACGCCAGGCCGCCAGTTGTTCCGGGCTGTTGACGACGGCGCAAAGGTTTGCCGCCACGGCGTCCGGCTCGGCACCGGGCGGAATGCCGTTCAGCACAAAAATGGAAGGGGCCGGCCCAAGCGAGCGGCGCAAGGCGATGCCTTCGCCGAGAAGCGCGACGAAGAAGTTCTCGCAGCCTTCGCGCAGCAACGCGGCGGCCACCTGGCTCGCGCCAAGCCCGTAGCCGTCGGCCTTGACCACGCCGGCACAGCGAACGCCCCCCAGTTGCGCTTTCAGCCGCCGGTAGTTTTCACGGATCGCGCCAAGGTCGATGGTGAGGATGGCGCCGGCCACCGCTTCGCTTGTGGCAGCGACGTCCTCGGGCAGCGACCTCTTGGGGGCGTCGTTCATGGCGACCCTTCTTGCGGCGGATAATGCATGTCGCCCAAAAAGTGGCCCGGTTTAGGGAGGACGACATGCATAAGACAAAGACATAAAGCGCGTCGCTTGAACCCACGCGACGCGCTTTAGACATCAATAGAACCGCCGGGCCGGCGCGGCAACTGCGGTCGCTTCGCGTCGAGGCTATTGCACCAGGTGCCGGAACGCCGCCACCACGTCTTCATAGACATGACGCTTGAACGGCACGACAAGGTCGGGCAAGTCCTGCATCGGCCGCCATGCCCATTTGTCGAATTCGGCGGTGTGGCCGCCTGGCGGCGGATTGATCTGGATCTCGCTGATATCGCCGTGGAAGCGGAAGGCGAACCATTTCTGCGTCTGGCCGCGATACCTGCCCTTGAAGGCGATGCCGACGAGGTGGTCCGGCAGATCATAGTTGATCCAGTCCGGCGCTTCGGCAAGCAGCGAGACGCCACGCATGCCGGTCTCTTCGAAGAGCTCGCGCTCGGCCGCCTGCAACGGCGCCTCGCCCTTGTCGATGCCGCCTTGCGGCATCTGCCAGAGCTGTGTCGTACCTGCGAATTCGCTGTCCGGTTCGGCGATGCGATGCCCGACCCAGACCAGGCCATCGGCATTGAGGATCAGCAGCCCGACACAGGGACGATAGGGCAGCGTTTCGCGGTCGACTCTTTTTGTCTTTGCCATCAGTCAATCTTCCAAGCCGTTTGCCGATGGCTAGCCTTTTTGCGGATCGATGGCCACCGCTGAAATCGGCACGATCTCGATGCCGCGCTTCTTGGCCTCCACCACCCAGGACGCCACCGTGTCGACCGTCACGTCGAAGGCCGAGCCGATGCCGACGGCAAAGCCTTTGGCGCGCGCGGTGGCTTCCAGCCCGTCGAGCTTTTTCAGGATGGCGCCGCGATCCTGTACGGCATCGATCGCCGTGTCGCCGGAGACGAAGGGCACCCCGTCCTTCAAAGCCAGGTCCGGCGCCAGGCTGCGCGCCGACGAGCCGTCATCGATATAGGCCAGCCCGCGTTTGCCGAGCTCGGCCATGAACGGCTCCATCGCCGCCGCGTCAGCGGAAAAACGCGCGCCCATGTAGTTCATGACTCCGGTGTAGTTCGTCGTCCGCGACAGCGCCCAGCGCAGGTTTTTCAAATTCTCGTCCGCGCTCGCCGCCACCGTCAGCGTGTTGCGGCCGGGGTTTATCTTCGGGTAGTCGAACGGTTCGAGCGGCACCTGCATGACGATCTCGTGGCCGCTCTGCCGCGCCGCCTGCATCCAGCGGCCGATGCTGTTGCCTTGCGGCGCGAAGGCCAGCGTCACTTCCGCCGGCAGTTTGGCGATCGCCGCCTGGGTGCCGGTCTGCGAAACCGAAAGCCCGCCGATGACGATCGCCACCCGCGCACCGCGCGCGCCCGACCAGGGCCGCGCATAGACGTCGAAAGGCCGCCGGCCATCGGCTGCACGGACGGGCAGAGGCCCGGTTTCGCTGGCTTCGATCAGCGCCTTGTCGGGAATATGGGCGATCTTCAAATTCTGGCCGAGGGTCGACGGGTCGCGGATGACGATCGCCTTGGGCGGGCCATCACCCTCTTCCGTCTGCACATGGATGATCTGCGGCCCGCCTGTCTTTGCCGGCGCCTCCGGCTTGGGTGCCGCCACCGGGGCCAATGCGACCGGCGCAGCGGCGGGCTCGGCCGCCGCCGTCACTTTCGGCGTCGACACGGCGACCTCTTGCGGCTTGCGGAACGGCTTTTCCCTCAGCGCGATCGCACCCGAGACGCCGACCACCGCCAGCACGACCACGGTTGCCGCGATCGCACCGGGGCGCACCTTGCCGGCGACGCGCGGCGGCCGGACGGTTTGTCCAAGCGGGCGTTCGATGTCCTTGCCTATGTCAGCCAAGCTGCATCCCCGGGCGCATGGCTCCGAAGACGAAACCCCTTCGAAAAGACATGCACGAATTCATCAATCCTGGCGCACCCCTGGCGCCACATTTCAGGGCTTCGCCTGCCCCGAATCAAACTGCCGGAACCTTTCGGTCCCGGCAGCATCGCATTGCTTCCATCAGGCGGCCAGCCTGTTGTCGGCCACAACCCTTACTGGTTGAGCACGGCCTTTTCCGGATTGGGCGGAAAAGCCGGATCGGTCTTCTGGCCGCGCAGCAGCTGTTCGGCATAGATGAGCTGCAGATCGTCCTTCGGATCCGGCGGCACATAGGCCGCCGAGCCCGAACCGGTCGAACTCTCGTCGGCACCCTTGATATGGCCCTTGAGGTCGGATTCGCCGCGCGTCAGATCTCTGCCCTGCAGTTCCGGTGGCAGCGGCTGGTCGACCTTGATGTCGGGCGTGATGCCCTTGCCCTGGATCGATTTGCCGGACGGCGTGTAATAGAGCGCCGTCGTCAGCCTGAGCGCACCATTCTCGCCGAGCGGAATGATGGTCTGCACCGAACCCTTGCCGAAGGACTGCGTGCCGACCACCGTGACGCGGCGCAGGTCCTGCAGCGCGCCGGCAACGATTTCGGAAGCACTGGCCGAGCCACCATTGACCAACACGATCATCGGCTTGCCGTTGATGTCGTCGACCTGCTTGGGCTTGGCATCGAAGCGGGTGACGTCCTTCGGATCGCGGCCGCGCGTCGAGACAATCTCGCCGCGGTTGAGGAAGGCATCGGACACGCTTACCGCCTGGTCGAGCAGGCCACCCGGATTGAGACGCAGATCGAGCACATAGCCCTTGAGCTTGTCGTTCGGCACCTGCTTCTTGATGGTGTCGATGGCGCTCTCGAGGTCGTCATAGGTCTTTTCCGTGAAGGAGGTGATCTTCATGTAGCCGATGTCGTTCTCGACCCGGAACTTGACCGCCTTGACCTTGATGATGTCGCGCACGACCGTCAGTTCGATCGGCTTGTCGGCGCCCTGGCGCAGGATGGTGAGCTTGATCGGCGTGTTGACCAGGCCGCGCATCTTCTCGACGGCGTCGTTGAGGGTCAGGCCGCGGACCTCCTCGCCATCGATCTTGGCGATATAGTCACCGGCAAGCACACCTGCCTTGGCGGCCGGCGTGTCGTCGATCGGCGTGATCACCTTGACCAGGTCGTTTTCCATGGTGACCTCGATGCCGAGGCCGCCGAACTCACCCTTGGTCTGCACGCGCATGTCCTGCGCCTGCTCGGCGTTCATGTAGGAGGAGTGCGGGTCAAGCGAGGCAAGCATGCCGTTGATGGCGTTCTCGACCAGCGACTTGTCGTCGGGCGGCGTCACGTACTGTGCCCGTACCCGCTCGAAGATATCGCCGAAGATGGCCAGTTGCTTGTAGGTCTCCGACCCTGCAGCGTTCGCCGCCGAGCCGGGTGTGCCATAAACAAGGCTCATGGCGGACGCGCCCATCAGCGCACCGGCAAACAGAAGCGACAGTTTCCGCATCATTTCACGTCCTTCCAGAAAAACGGTCCGCCCACCATGGGGCCGGATCGACGGGTTTTCCATCCTTGCGGAACTCGACATAGAGTTCCGGTGTGGCATTTCCATTCTTCGAAACCGAGGTGCTCGCCACCCGGGCCTCTCCCATCGCGCCGACCGGCTCTCCTGCGAGCACTGACTGGCCAGTCGCGACGCTGATTCTGCTCATCCCCGCCAAAACGACATGATAGCCGTCGCCTGCGTTCAGGATCAAGAGTTGACCATAGGAGCGAAACGGCCCCGCATAAAGCACATTCCCATCCGCCGGCGCGGTGACGATGGCTCCCGATTGTGTCGCAACCATGTCGCCAAGCATCACCGCGCCGTTACCGTCCTCGGCACCGAATCGCCGTTTGATGCGGCCGGTGACCGGCAGCACGATCTGTCCCTGCAGCGCCGAAAACGGTGCCGCTGCTGTGAGTTGATTGCCTTCCGGCACCGGTAGCGACGCCAGATCGGCCGGCGCCGCTGTCTTGTCGCCATCCGCCGTCTTCTGCTCGGCGGCCTTGGCCGCATCCGCCGCCTTGCGGCTCTTGTCGGCTTCGAGCGACGCGATCAGTTCCTTCAAGCTGCCGGCCTTGGCGGCCAGCGCCTCGGATCGCTGCTTTTCTGCGGCGATTTCCGTTTGCGTGTCGGTTTCAAGCTTCTGCTTGGCCTCCAGCAGCATGCCGAGTCGCTTCTTTTCCGCCGTCTGGTCGCCAACCGCCGCCGTCAGCCGCGCCCGCTCGGCCTCGATCGAGGCCGTCACCCGCGACTGTTCCTTGAGATCGGTCAGCAAAATATCCGTCTGCTGGCGCAGTTCCGGAACGACGGCGCCGAGCAGGATGGCGCTGCGCACCGACGACAGCGCGTCCTCCGGCTTGACCAGGATCGCCGGCGGCGGGTTGAGCCCCATGCGCTGCAGGGCACCCAGTACCTCCGCCAGCACGTCGCGTCGTGCCATCAGTGAAGTGCGGATCTTCTGTTCCTGATCCTTCAGCCCTTCCAGCCTGGCGCCGATATCCTCGATGTCCTGGCCGAGCTTCTGCTCGGTCATTGCCGACTGGATCAGCGCGGCAGTGATCGAGGCATGATCCTTCTTGATCGTCGCTATGTCTGCCGAAAGCTTGGCCAGGCGCTCGGACGAGAGGGTGATCTCCTTCGCGACCTGTTCGTATTCGGCGCGGCTCTGGTCCGGATCGGGGGCAAGGTCGAGCGTGTTCTCGGCTCGCGCCGCGTGCAGCGACAGCACGAGCACCGCCGCCGCGATGCAGCAGCGCGCGCGCCATGAGCTCGTCCTTGATTTCCAGTCTTCAGACATTGAAGCCCGACTCTATGCGTGGCTTCGTTAACGAACAATCAACCATGTTCGGAGGCCCCGTCAATTGGCGTAGTCTGGTGCGGCATTGGGGCGGAAATCCGTGTGTGTCGCGCCAATTCACCGGTTTACGAACGATGATAGGGATGGCCGGACAGGATGGTCGCGGCCCGGTATAACTGCTCCCCCAGCATCACGCGCACCAGTTGGTGCGGCCAGGTCAGCAATCCGAATGACATCACCAGTTCGGCTTGATCGCGCAGCGGCTGATCGTGCCCGTCGGCACCGCCAATGGCAATGACCAGCGCCTTGCGGCCGCCATCACGCAGCTGGCCGATGCGGCCTGCGAAGTCTTCGGACGAAAAATTCTTGCCGCGTTCGTCAAGCAGGAATAGCGAGGTGCCGGGCTGCAGCTGCCCCTGCAGCTTCTGGCCTTCCTCGCGCCGGCGCTCGTTGGCGGTCTGGGCGCGCCCCTCGGCAATTTCGGCCACGCCGGCAAATTCGAGCCCCACCGCCGGGCCGCTCTTGGCAAAGCGCTCGAAATAGCGGTCGGCGAGCTGCTTCTCGGGGCCGGCTTTCATCCGGCCCACGGCATGAACTGATATCTTCATCCTCGCCCCTATAAGCCGCTAATGCATGTCACCCAAAAGTGGGAACCGGTTTCGGGACGATGACATGCATCAAAACAAAGACGGCTTAGTGGAGGGTCTCTTCCTCGAGATCCGGCGCCTGCCACATCTTTTCGAGATTGTAGAAGTCGCGGACTTCGGGACGGAAGACATGGACGATGATGTCGCCCGAATCGATCAGGACCCAGTCGGCGCCTGCCAGCCCCTCGACGCGCGCCGTGCCGAGACCGGCATCCTTGAGCGCCTTGAGCAGGTGATCGGCGACAGCCGAGACATGACGGTGCGATCGACCCGACGCGACGACCATATAGTCGCCGAGGCTCGATTTCCCCTGAATGTCGATTGAGACGATGTTTTCGGCCTTGGAGTCTTCCAGACTGGCAAGGACTGTCTTGATGGCACGGGACACGGCGTCGTTTACGCTGATCCCGGCCGGCGAAGGCATGATATCGGCCTTCTTCCGCAGTGCTGTTCTCAGTGTATTTCCTTTCGCAGCAAGAACAACCAAATCACCCACAAAAACAGGTGACGCCTCTTAGATAGGCAGAGTTCCGTTGCAGTTTCAAGACGGCGCCCTGTCGCGCACGAACGTATTGTCGGTCCCGCGGTTCCGCCGCATGCGCGAAAAGATCGGAACCATGGCCGTCCGCATGGGTTATCGGCTCACCGACCAACCGGATTTTCCCCATGCCGATCGACCCTCAAAACGCCCTTCTGACCGTCCAGGCCGGCCTCGCGCAGCTCAGCACGCTGATCGTTTCCTACGCCTTCTCGGCCATCGGTGCCGTCATCCTTTTGATTGTCGGCTATATCGTCGCCGGACTTGCCGAGCGTTCCATCTTCGCTGGACTCGGCCACATCCATGGTTTCGACGCGACGTTGCGGCATTTCTTCTCCAAGATCGTCCGCTATGCCATCCTGATCCTCGTCACGATCATGGTGCTAGGACAGTTCGGCGTGCAGACAGCGTCGATCATCGCCGCGATCGGCGCCATCGGTCTCGCCATCGGCCTGGCGCTGCAAGGCACGCTGCAGAACATTGCCGCAGGCATCATGCTTCTGGCGCTGCGGCCGTTCCGCATCGGCGAATCCGTCGAGGTCGGTTCGATTGCCGGCTCGATCGAGGAGATCGGCCTCTTCGCCACCAGGCTCAGGGCCGCCGACGGCGTCTACATCCTGGCGCCCAATTCGACGTTGTGGAACCAGCCGGTGCGCAATTTTTCGCGCAACGGCGTGCGCCGCGGCGACATCACGCTCTCGATCGGCTCCTGGAACGACATCGACCGCGCCCAGAAGGCGCTGCTTGCCATTGCGGTCGCCGAGCGCCGGGTCAAGCGCGACCCGGGGCCGATCGCGTTCGTGGCGACCCTTGGCGAAAGTACCGTCTCGATTTCACTGCGCTACTGGACATCGTCGGCGGATTTCTTCGCCACTCAGGCCGACCTCACCAAGCGCGCCAAGCAGGAATTCGACGCAGAAGGCATATCGATCCCGCTGCCGCCACCCGAAGCGCCGGCGCCGGAAGCCCGCCGGCAATAAGCGTGGGTACCGGTTTTCGAAGAAGATCATGCTCAAACCATCCCGGTCCCACCGGGATGGGCTCAATTGCCCCGATGCCGGGCCTACTCGTCCGGCGCGAAGGCCAGTTCGACCGGCAAGGGCGCCTGCGCCGTCATCGGCGCGAAACTGCCGGTTTCGGCGGCTGGAACAGCCTGCGTCGTCACCACGCGCAAAAGCACGAACAGACAGAAGGCGCAGGCGATGACGATCGCCACATAGATGAAGGCCTGCGTCCCGAAGACGGCCGACAGCGCGGTGACGATGCCGGGCACGATGAAGCCCGAAAGCGACCAGGCGAACAACAGCGAACTGGACAGCGCCACCATGTCGTCCTTGCCGGCGCGGTCGGCGGCATGCGCGCTGGCCAGCGAATAGATCGATTCCGAGGCGCCGTCCCAGACGATGTAGATCACCACCAGCGCCGCCAGCGCACCGCCGTCGAAACCGAGCGCAAACATCCCTGCCGCCGCGGCGAGCGCTGATGCGGCGATCAGCACGTAGCGGCGGTCGGTGCGGTCGGAAATCCAGCCGAGCGGGATCTGCAGGATCAGCGTGCCGACCGGCATCGCCGAAAGCAGCAGGGCGACGTCTGCCTGGCTGTAGCCCTTGGCCGTGGCGTGGATCGGCGCGAAGCCGGCGATCGACATCGACAGGCCACCGACTGCAAGCATGCCGGCAACGCCGACCGGTGAAATCCGCCAGGCCCGGCCGAGCGCCACCGAGGCCGCTTGCGGTGCCGGCGGCTGGGCAAGCCTGGTCAACCCCACGGGCAGGATCGACAGCGCCGTGAAGGCGATGCCGATCAGCGGCGCGTCCGCGGTTCTGATGTCGACAAGAGCCAGAGTCGCATAGCCGACACCAAGCCCGGCGACATAGGCAACGTAGAAGAACGCCATCACCCTGCCGCGGATGGCATTGGCAACCGCATCGTTCAGCCAGCTCTGCGCGACGATGAACAGGCCGCATATGGCAAAGCCGTAGAGCGCGCGGGCCGCGATCCAAATCAGCGGATGCGGGCCGGCACCGACGGCGGCATTGGCCAGTGCGATCAGCGCCGACAGCACCATGAAGGCGCGGGCATGGCCAACCCTTCGCACCAGCGGTCCAGTCAGGATACACCCGGCGAGGCCGCCGGCCGAAAGTCCGGTGATGATCAGCCCGGCCCAGGTCGGATCGAAGCCCTCGGCGCCGAGCCGGACCGGGATATAGGCAAACATCAGCCCGTTGCCGACGGCGATCAACGCCATCGACGCGATGACGCTGGCAATCGCGATCAGCGGCGTGGACTCATCGTCCTGCCCGGCTTCGGTACGGTTTTTCCTGGGAATCGACATGCCTGCTCAGAATTGCCGATGAAACGGGCAAAGGGAGCGATAAAAGCGACATCACCAGGCGAGCCGGCTCAACCCTTCGCCAGTTTGCGGATCGCACTCGACGACAGCGACGAGCGCGGACCGTGGATGAAGGTCCAGGCCGGCGCCTTCATCCGGGCGAGCCTTGGCGCATCGCCTTCGTCGACGCGGGCATAGTCGAAGGTCTTGGCGACGACCGACGACAGGAACGACAGCGTCGCGCCTGGACGGTCGATGACGGCGATCGGGAAGGTCATGACGATCTCGCGCCAGCGCTGCCAGCGATGGAAGTCGCGCAAGCTGTCGGCGCCCATGATCCAGACGAAGTCGACGCCCGGATTGCGCGCCTTGACCAGCGCCAGCGTGTCGGCGGTGTAGCGGACGTGACGCGCCGCCTCGAAGGCGGTGACCTTGATCTTGGGGTTCTTGGCGATCTGCTCCGACAGTTGCAGTCGCTCGGCCAGCGGCGCCAGTTCGCGCGTGCTCTTCAGCGGATTGCCAGGCGTCACCATCCACCACAGCTGGTCGAGCGCCAGGCGTCTGAGCGCAATCTCGGCGACCAGGGCGTGGCCGGCATGCGGCGGATTGAACGAGCCGCCGAACAGGCCGACGGCCAGCCCTTTTTCGGCATGCGGCATTTTGAGATAGTGCGAGGAAATGAGGTCCTTGCCCTCCCCCTTGTCGGGAGGGTCGATCCGCGAAGCGGAGCGGGGTGGGGGCGTTGCAGAGTTCAGCGTTATTCCCCCACCCGGCTCGCTGTGCTCGCCACCCTCCCCACACGGGGGAGGGTAAGACAAGTTTTCAAGGCCTCACCTGTCCCGACCCGCGCACGCGGTATTTGAACGAGGTCAATTGCTCGACCCCGACCGGTCCGCGCGCATGCATCTTGCCGGTGGCGATGCCGATCTCGGCGCCCATGCCGAATTCTCCGCCATCGGCGAATTGCGTCGAGGCATTGTGCAGCAGGATTGCCGAATCGATCTCGTTGAAGAATTTTTCGACGGCTCGCGCATCTTCGGCGACGATCGCCTCGGTGTGATGCGAGGAGAACGTCTCGATATGGTCGATCGCACCACCGACGCCGTCGACCAGCTTTACCGCGATAATGGCGTCGAGATACTCCGTCACCCAGTCGAGATCGGTGGCAGGCTTGGCGTCGAAGAATACCTTCAGCACCTCGGCATCGGCATGGATTTCGCAGCCGGCCGCGCGGAGTGCGTCGAGGATCGGCACCAGATGCGTCGAGGCAACAGCACGATCGACCAGCAGCGTCTCTGCGGCACCGCAGACGCCGGTGCGCCGCATCTTGGCGTTGACGGCGATCTGCAGCGCCATGTCGAGCTTGGCGGAGCGGTCGATGTAGAGATGGCAGATGCCTTCGAGATGGGCGAACACCGGCACCCGCGCCTCGCTCTGCACCCGCCCGACAAGGCTTTTTCCGCCGCGCGGAATGATGACGTCGAGCGTGCCGCCAAGCCCCTTGAGCATCTCGCCGACGGCGGCGCGATCGGCGGTCGGCACCAGCTGAATGGCATCTTCGGGCAGGCCGGCGGCCTTCAATCCCTCGACCAGGCAGGCATGGATGGCGGCCGACGAATTGAGCGAATCCGAACCGCCGCGCAGGATCACCGGATTGCCCGCCTTGAGGCAGAGCGCGCCGGCATCCGCGGTGACGTTCGGCCGGCTCTCATAGATGACGCCGACGACGCCAAGCGGTGTGCGCACGCGCTCGATATGCAGGCCGTTCGGCCGGTCCCATGCGGCGATGACGTCGCCGACCGGATCGCGCAGTCCGGCGATTTCCCTGATGCCGTCGGCCATGGCGCGGATGCGCGCAGGGTTGAGCTTCAGCCGGTCCATGAAGGAAGCGGAAAGCCCTGATTCCTGGCCATTCGAGACATCGATGGCGTTGGCGTCGAGAATGTCCTGCTCACGGTTGACGATCGCTTCGGCCATGGCGACAAGTGCGGCGTTCTTGGCGGCGGTCGTGGCGATGGCCAGCGGTCGGGCGGCAGCGCGGGCGCGGCGGCCGATATCGGCCATCAGCGCCACGGTGTCATCCCCGGATTTTTCATGCAGCTTCAGCATGGCTCATCCTCCGCTCGATACTTCGTCACCAGCCATTACTTGGTTGCTGGCCAGCGCTTGGTCACCGGCCCGTACTTGGTCACCGGAATGGCTCACCACAAGGTCGTCACGGTGGATCATCGCCGAACGCGCCTCGTAGCCGAGCACGGTTTCGATCTCGGCCGTCTTCAGGCCTGCGATCCTTACGGCATCGGCGGCATCATAGGCAACCAGCCCGCGCGCGATCTCGCGGCCCTCGGGCGACAGGATCGCCACCGTATCGCCGCGCGAGAAATTGCCGCTGACCAGCTTGACGCCGGCCGGCAGCAGCGACTTGCCTGACAGCAAGGCACCGATGGCGCCGGCATCGACCGTCAGCCGGCCGGCAGGCTCGAGCTGGCCGGCGATCCAGGTCTTGTAGCCCTTGACCGGATTGCTGCTCGGCCGGAAAAAGGTGGCGCGTTCGCCGCGTTCGATCGCCATCAGCGGCGACAGCCGCGTGCCCGACGTGATGATCATTGCGGTGCCGGCGGCGGTCGCGATCTTGCCCGCATCGAGCTTTGTCCGCATGCCGCCGCGCGACAATTCGGACGCGGCCGCTCCCGCCATCGCCTCGATGTCGGGCGTGATACGGTCGACCACCGGAATGAACTTTGCGCTGGGGTCACGCGCCGGCGGTGCGGTGTAGAGCCCATCGATGTCTGAGAGCAGCACCAAAAGGTCGGCGCCCATCATCGTCGCCACGCGGGCGGCCAGTCGATCATTGTCGCCATAGCGGATTTCGGAGGTTGCCACCGTGTCGTTCTCGTTGATGACCGGCACCGCCTTCATCTTCAAAAGCGTCGAGATCGTCGCCCGCGCGTTGAGATAGCGGCGGCGCTCCTCGGTGTCGCCGAGTGTCAGCAGGATCTGGCCGGACTTGAGCGCCCCCTTGCCAAGCGCATCCGACCAGGCGCCGGCCAGCGCAATCTGTCCGACGGCGGCTGCGGCCTGGCTCTCCTCGAGCTTCAAGGCCCGCTTGCCGAGGCCGAGAATCGTGCGGCCAAGCGCTATCGCGCCGGACGACACGACGAGGATTTCAGCGCCACCCTGGGCGAGCACCGCAATGTCGTCGGCCAGCGAGGCCAGCCAGTCGCGCTTCAGGCCGGTCGTGCGGTCGACGAGCAGCGCCGAGCCGATCTTCACGGTGATGCGCCGGTATCTCTTCAGCGACTGCATGGCCCTATTTGTCCCAGCGCGTCTCGATCGGGGCCGATATCTTCGCACGCGCCTCGGCCACCACCGCCATCAGCGCCCGCAGCACCGCTTCGACGCCCTCGCCGGTGACCGCCGACAACAGCATCGGTGCGCGTCCGGCGGCGCGCTTCAGCGAGGCGACCTTCTTCTTGCGCGCATCGGCGTCGAGCGTGTCGACCTGGGAAAGCGCCACGATCTCGACCTTGTCGGTCAGGCCATTGCCATAGGCATCGAGTTCGGCGCGCACGGTCTTGTAGGCCTTGCCCGGGTTTTCCTCTTGCGCCGAGACCAGATGCAGCAACACACGCGTGCGCTCGACATGGCCGAGAAAACGGTCGCCGATGCCGACGCCCTCATGCGCGCCTTCGATCAGGCCGGGAATGTCGGCGATGACGAACTCGCGCGCATCGATGCGGGCAACACCGAGACCGGGATGCAGCGTCGTGAACGGATAATCAGCGATCTTCGGCTTGGCCGCGGTAACGGCGGCCAGGAAAGTCGACTTGCCGGCATTGGGCAACCCGACCAGCCCCGCATCGGCGATCAGCTTCAGCCGCAGCCAGATGTTGAGCTCTTCGCCCGGCAGGCCGGGATTGGCCCGGCGCGGCGCCTGGTTGGTCGAGGTCTTGAAATGCTGGTTGCCGAAACCGCCATTGCCGCCCTTGGCGAGCAGAAAGCGCTGGCCGACCACGGTCAGGTCGCAGATCAGCGTTTCGTTGTCTTCTTCGAAGACCTGCGTTCCCGCCGGCACTTTCAGCGTGACGTCGGCCCCTTTGGCGCCGGTCATGTTGCGGCCCATGCCATGGACACCGGTCTTGGCCTTGAAATGCTGCTGGTAGCGATAGTCGATCAGCGTGTTCAGCCCATTGACCGCTTCGAGCCAGACGTCGCCACCGCGGCCGCCATCGCCACCGTCCGGTCCGCCGAACTCGATGAATTTTTCACGTCGGAACGACACCGAACCGGCACCGCCGTCGCCGGAGCGTATGTAGACTTTGGCTTGATCGAGAAATTTCATGGGCTTGTGGAGTTTCTGCTAGTGGCTTTGCGGCATTGCTCTAAACCTTCGGCTTTGCTCTAAACCAAGGCGCGGCGAAGGGCGAGGCCGTTTTGTGACAATGGCCGCGAGGGATCGGCCGGAGATGCCGGAATGAAGCTTGTAACCTACAACATCCAGTACGGCATCGGCCTTGATGGGCAGTACAATGTCGAGCGCATCACCGACGCCGTGCGCGGCGCCGACGTGATCGCGCTGCAGGAGGTGACCCGCAACAACCCCAGGAACGGCGGCCGCGACATGGTCGCCGAGATCGGCGAGGCGCTGCCCGACTATTTCGCCGTCTATGGCAGCAATTTCGAAGCCAACATCGGCTCGCGCATCGAGAATGGCCGCGCCATCACCACGACCTTCCAGCTCGGCAATATGGTGCTGTCGAAGACGCCCATTCATCTGTCGCGCAACCTGCTTTTGCCGCGCAGCCGCAGCTTCGAGATGATGAACTTCCAGCGCGGCGCGCTGGAAGCGCTGATCGAGACGCCGTTGGGTTTCATCCGCTTCTATTCCATCCATCTCGATCACCGCAGCCCGGTCGAACGTGCCAGCCAGATCCAGTTCCTGCGCCAGCGCATGTTGAACTATGCGCTCGAAGGCGGCGCCTTGTCCGGCGTCGCCGAGATCGGCCTGCCGGAATTGCCGCATCCCGAAGCCTTTGTCGGTATGGGCGACTTCAACATGCTGGCCGGATCGCCCGAATATGTCGAACTCGCCGGCCGGCCGGACCATGAATTCGGCATGCCGCTGACCGCAGACTTTGCCGTCGATGCCGCCTTGCGCCTCAACGTCACCGGCGACGACCTGGTCAGCTGGGTCGACCCCAAACAGCCCGCCAATGCCAGCCGCTACAAGCGCATCGACTATGTCTTCACCAGCGCTTCGCTTGCCAGATCGCTGCAGCGTCTGTGGGTCGATCGCCAGGCCGTCGGTTCGGACCACCTGCCGGTATGGGTCGAACTGGGCTGACTTTTTCAAACCTGTGATTTCGATGCGACGCGAGGTGCGTCGAGATTCAGGTCAGGTCGAGCCGAGAATGGTGGCTTCCGAGAACCGGAGCGGAGCGTACTTAAAGTACGTGAGCACCGGAAGCGCAGGAAACCGCCATTCGCAGGCCGGCATCACCTGAATATCGATACACCTCAAAAATGCACCCAGTTCCTGAGGCTGGTCCAGGTCTTCCTGTCGAGCCGGTAGCGCTCGACCGGCACCTGGCCGGCGACGATCGAGTTCAGCATGCCCTGGCCGGCATACTGGAAGCCGCACTTGTGGATCACCCGGCGCGAGGCCGGATTGATGACCCGTGTCGAGGCATGCAGCACCTGGATCGACGTCTTCTGGAAGGCGAGGTCGACCAGCGCGTGGGCGGCTTCCGTCGCATAGCCCTTCTTCCAGTGTGGCTCGCCGATCCAGTAGCCGAGCTCCAGCCCGCGATCGGTGGTGTTGAGACCGGCACAGCCGACGAAGGTGTCGGTGCCGGCCAGCGTCAAGGCATAGGCGATGCCGGCACGGCGCGACTTCGCCATGGCAAGGAAGGCGCGTCCCTCGGCCTCGCCATAGGGGTGCGGCATGCGGGCCAGCATTTCGGCGACATGACGGTTGTCGGCAAGCTCGACCAGTTGCGGAATGTCGTCTTCGCGGGGCGCTCGCATCACCAGCCGCTCGGTGACCAGGACCGGGCAGTCTATCGCGTAACTTTCGTCGTCGGTGTCTTCCGCTTCGGCAACCATTTGAAAGTCCTCCAGGCCAAGAAAAAGGGGAGATGGAAACCCATCTCCCCTGATCCTTTTCCTGGCTTTGCCAGACACCGGTTCCCGAGATGGGGCGCCGGTGTTCTAGTGCGGAACCGGCTACTCCGCGGCTTTGGCAATCGGGTTGACCGATACGTAGGTTCGGCCGTTGGCTTTTTTGTTGAACGTCACGGCGCCGGTCTCAAGCGCAAAAAGGGTATGGTCCGTGCCCATGCCGACATTGACGCCGGGATGCCACGTGGTGCCGCGTTGACGAATGATGATGTTGCCCGGGATGACGGCTTCGCCGCCGAACTTCTTCACGCCCAGACGCTTGGAATGCGAGTCGCGACCGTTGCGCGACGAGCCGCCAGCTTTCTTGTGTGCCATCTAACTAACTCCGTTGCGCCGCAAGGCGCCTAAAAGGCCTTATGAACGCGTTCGCGTTCCGTTTCAAGTCCGATCCGGCGACCTGATCGCCAGAAAATTACTTCGCCGCCAATTCCTTGGCCTGCTCGCGCCAGTCCTTGATCTGGTCGGCGCTGAAGGGCATGTGCTCGTCGATCTTGGCGACATCCTTGTCGGTCAGCTTGGCGAGCTGCGCGAAGGTGATGATGCCCTGCTCGGCGAGGTCCTTGGCTGCAACCGGGCCGATGCCCTTGATCACGGTCAGGTCGTCCGGCTCGCCCTTCGGCGCCTTGAACAGCGGCGCTGCCGCGGTCTCGGCTACCTTCGCCTTGGGCTCCTTCTTCGGCGCGGCTTCCGCCTTCGCTTCAGTCACGGCCTCTGCCTTGGCTTCCTTCTTCGGCGCCTTGACCGCTGCCGTCTTCGTCGGCTTGGCACCACCCAGCAGGATCTCGGAGATCCGCACGGTGGTCAAAAGCTGCCGATGGCCGATCTTGCGGCGCGAATTCTGCCGGCGGCGCTTCTTGAAAGCGATGACGGTGCGGTTCTTGCCCTGTTCGACGACTTCGGCGGTGACCACCGCGCCATCGACGAACGGCGCGCCGAACGTGACATTCTCGCCCTCGCCATGCGCGAGAACGTGGCCGATCTCGACCATATCGCCGACATTGGCTTCGACTTTTTCGATCTTCAGGAGATCGTTGGCGGCAACGCGATACTGCTTGCCACCCGTTTTAATGACTGCGAACATTTTTTGCCTTTCGCTGTTCGGTCGGCCTTGATGAACCGCCTCTGGCGGTTCGGCCGTCTTTTTGTCAGTCTGCGGGTTCAAAAAACAAGCGGCGCGGAAGAACCCTCCACGCCGATTGCGCGCTGTCCCTAACCGAAGGTTGAGTGCGTGTCAAGGCGAGGCCGTTGCCGAGACTGTTATTGGCGGGTGCGAGCCAGCCGTGTCAACAAGACCGGACGGCATTGCCGTTGTCTGCAGGCGAGGATGCGCGGCTGGCGGGGAAATCCGCCTGCCTCCCGCTGCACCAGAACCGCCACGAATCCATCGCTTGTCAGGCAAGCCAAATAACTCACGGATTGGCCTTGTAACCTGCCCGTTCAGCCGTTATCTAGTGCGCCGCGCCGGCAACGGCCGACCATGACCGCGGAGAGGTGGCAGAGTGGTCGAATGCACCGCACTCGAAATGCGGCATGGGTGCAAGCCCATCGGGGGTTCGAATCCCTCCCTCTCCGCCATTTCGGAACAAAACCGGGCACGTTCAGGGTATCCAATTTTACGCCAGAGCTAGAGATCGCCACCAAGGTCGGATCAGGTTGCTCTTGGACCCAGTCCCGCCGCGGTCTTGCCGCGCCTAGATGATCTGGGCTGTTAAGCCGATGACGGCGGGTCTATGCAGCCTTCCGCCGCGATTGGCTCACGCTCAGGCACACCGCCGAAACCAGGAAGTAGAAGGCGCCTACCGCGGCATAACCAGCCACGTTGGTGATGGATGGCGGCATCGGCATCCGCGCCTGCACGATGAAAAACGTGCCTGCCAGCGCTGACTGCCCACCGCTCAGGATCATCGCCCATTGCGCACCATATCTCCTCCAACGGCGGATTGCGGTGCCGAGTTGAAGCACGCCGGACAGGATCGCCCATACGCCGAACACTCCGAGCACCCAATTCATGCTCATCTTCAGCGCGAGAGCCACCGCGAGCATTGTCGCCACACTAACCACGACGTTGATAGTCTGCGTTCGATTCTGTCCCAATCCTCCGCTGCGCGATGCGTCGACAAAATTGGCAAGCGCATCCCATGCAGGATAAGCCACCAGTAAGGCCGCCGCGATCACCCAGGAATGCTGTCCCACCGTGAAGGCAGCCACCACCCAGGCAGCCGAGAACGCCGTCCGAGCGAAGTAGTAGAGCTTGAGCCATTGTTCCTGGCTGGCGCGAGAAAGATCGCCACTGTGAGCCGTCATCGAATTGTCCTTTCAACTAGTAGGTAGAGCTCTCGACGAACGTCGCGGAGCGATTGCGGCTATGGTTGTTTGAGATCTAGGACCGTATCTGGAGGGAAGCCGGAGCGAGTCGCTGCAAGAGCGGGCCTGTCACGATGCTGAACATCTTCGGATCGCCATAGGCCCGCGCCGAAAGCATCGCGCCGTGAACCGTCGCCATGAACGCTTCGGCCTCGGCACGAGGAGTACTCATCAGTTGAAGTTGGCCGTGCCGCGCGCCGCGCTCCAGCACGGATGTCAGCCACGCTGACAGGGAGCGGAAATGCGCCCGGACCTCCAGGCCAACTTCCTCGGGCAGAACGGGGAGTTGGGTTGCCAGCAGGGCGCAGACACAAAACGGAGCGCTGGCGTCCGCGATGCAGGCTTCCCAATACCCAGCGTAGAACCGAAGCTGTTCGAGCGGATCGGATACTTGGAGTTCGAGATTCGCCATCCCCGTTTCAGCTTCTTCCCGGTACCGCGCAACCAGCGTTCGGACCAGATCCACCTTGCTCGGGAAATGGTGATGGATGCTCGCCTTACGAATCCCGACCACATCAGCGATATCGGCATAACTGAAACCGTTGTAGCCGCCAGCGACGATCAGAGAACGCGCACGGGCCAGGATGTCATCAGAGGTGGTGGATAGGTTGCTCATGGCTTAACCTACCTTCTGGTAGGATGGTCGTCAAGCGCCCCTTGCAACGCGAGCGACAAAACAGAGAGAGCAGTAGCGTGGAATTAGGGAGCTATGGCGTAGACGTCGTTCCCATCTTCACTGTTCTCGGCCCCCCAGTTTCCAGCGCCGGAGCCCAACGATCTTCAGCGTATGCCTTCAGGCCGAGCCATCCGATTGATGCCCCGCGATCGCGGCGAGAAAAACCTGGCCAAACTCCTTGAGCTTCGCCGCACCGACGCCATTCACTTCGGCCAAGGCGTCGAGATCGCGCGGGCAGCGTTCGGCCATGTCGATCAGCGTGCGATCGGAGAACACCACATAGGCCGGCACCTGGCGCTCCTTGGCAAGCCGCAGCCGCAGTGCCTTGAGCGCGGCCAGCAGCGAAGCATCGACGCCTTCGGTGTCCGCGGCCTGGGCGGAACGCATCTTGCCGCGCAAGGCGCGGCTGCGCGTCTCGACGCGGTAGTGGAACGGCATCTCGCCACGGCCAAGCGCATGGCCCTTTTCGGCGATGGCGAGGCCGCCATGGCCGCCCGGATCCGGTGCCAGGAAACCGCCCGCGACGAGCTGCCGGATCAGCGACAGCCAGACATCCTTCTTGTGCGCCACCCCGCTGCCGAAGCTGGCAAGCCGCTGGTGGTTCCTGGCCAGCACCTTCTCGGTTTCATGACCGAGCAGAATGTCGATGACATGGCCGGCACCGAAGCGTTCTCCGCTCTGCGCCACCGCCGACAGGATGATCCGCGCCTCCGCGCCGCCATCGGCGCGCGGCGCCTGGTCGAGGCAGGTGTCGCAATTGCCGCAAGGCGAGGCTTCCTCGCCGAAATAGCCAAGCAGCACCTGGCGGCGGCACTGCGCCGTCTCGCAATAGCCGATCAGCGTGTCGAGCCGGCCATGCGAACGCCTTTTGTGCTCCGGCGGCGCATCCTCGTCGTCGATGAACAGCCGCCGCATGCGGATATCGCCAAGGCCAAACAGCATGTGCGCCTCGGCCGGCCGCCCGTCGCGGCCGGCGCGGCCGATTTCCTGATAGTAGGCCTCCAGGCTGCCCGGCAGATCGGTGTGGAAGACATAGGCGACGTCAGGCTTGTCGATGCCCATGCCGAAGGCGATGGTCGCCACCATGACGACGCCGGACAGGGTCATGAAGCTGTTCTGGTTGGCGTCACGCGCCTCCTTGCTCATGCCGGCATGGTAGGCGAGCGCGGTGACGCCGTTCTTCTCGAGGAAGGCCGCCATCTCTTCCGTCTTCTTGCGCGACAGGCAATAGACGATGCCGCTGCGGCCGGGATGACGCTCGACGAAGCTCAGCAGCTGCCGCTTGCTGTCCTGCTTGGCCTCGATGCCGAGCTTGATGTTCGGCCGGTCGAACCCCAGCACCAGGGTTTCGACGCGCTCGGCGAACAGCCGCGACTCGATGTCGGTGCGCGTGCTCTCGTCCGCCGTCGCCGTCAGCGCGATGATCGGCACATTGGGGAAGATGCCGCGCAACCGCGACAAATCTTCATATTCGCGTCGGAACGCCGGTCCCCATTGCGAGATGCAATGCGCCTCGTCGACAGCAATCAGGCTGACGTCGAGCCTGGCCAGCGCGTCGAGCATCCGCTCGGTCATCAGCCGCTCCGGCGCGAGATAGAGCAGGCGCGTCTGGCCCGCCGCGACGCGGCGCCAGGCGGCGACATTGGCCTCGCGGTCGATCGAGGAATTGATCGTATCGGCGGCGACGCCGGCAAGCCGCAAGGCGGCGACCTGATCCTGCATCAGGGCCACCAGCGGCGAAACGACAATGGTCAGCCCGCCCAGAACCAGCGCCGGGACCTGGTAGCAGAGCGACTTGCCCGCACCCGTCGGCATGACAGCCAGCACATGGCGCCCGGCCAGCAGCGCATCCATGACGTCGGCCTGGCCGGGACGAAAATCGTCAAAGCCGAACACGTCCTTCAGGACGCGCCGCTTGGGATCTTCGGCGCGAATGCTCGCTGCCTGTGCCTGCATCAGTCGGACACCGGGCTGGATTGGATTTTTCGGGGATTGGAGAGGATGTGGAAACCGATCAAAACGACTCTCCGCGTGGCGCTTTGGAGTAGCGCAGCCGTCATCCAACCACAACGCCCCTTTGCAGGAACCCGATGATGCGGCTGTTGACATCGTCGGGCTGCGCCATGGCGGCGATGGGGCCCATCCTGGAGACAGAGGCAGCGCTTTCCCTTGCGACACCCGCACCCCCGCTGGATTCCTTCGCGCGCTGCGATGTAAGCTTGTCGACAGGCCAGGGAGGGCGCGATGCTGCAGACCAGACAGGATGCGATGCTGCAGACCAGACAGGATGCTCTCGGCGAGCGATTCCAGTTTCAGCGCGCCGCCTTCGAGGCGCAGCCTTTCCCGGACATTGGCGTCCGCATGGACCGACTGAAGCGCCTGCTGGCATTGACCGAGCGGCATGAGGCCGACATCTGCGCGGCGATCGACGCCGACTTTGGCGGCCGCTCTGCGCACGAGACGCGCCTTGCGGAACTGTTTGTCGTGCGCGCCGGCATCCGCCACGCGCTGTCCCATCTCAGGGGCTGGATGCGCGAGCGCCGCGTTGCCACCACCATGCCGTTCCTGCCCGGCAGAAATCGTCTCGTTCCGCAGCCGCTCGGTGTCGTCGGGATCGTGTCGCCCTGGAACTACCCCTTCCAGCTCGCCGTCGCGCCGGTGACCGCGGCGCTTGCCGCCGGCAATCGCGTGCTCGTCAAACCGTCCGAACTGACGCCGGCTTTTTCCGCTTTGCTGGCGCAACTGGCGGGCGAGCATTTCGCACCCGATGAGCTCAGCGTCATCACCGGCGATGCTGAGATGGGAAAGGCCTTCGTGTCGATGCCTTTCGATCACCTGCTTTTCACCGGCTCGACCGCGGTCGGCCGCCAGGTGGCGATCGCCGCGGCCGCCAACCTGACCCCGGTCACGCTCGAACTCGGCGGCAAGTCGCCGGCAATCCTCGATCCATCCTGCGACCTCGATGCGGCGGCATCCAGCATCGCCTATGGCAAGCTGTTGAATGCCGGGCAGACCTGCATCGCGCCGGACTATCTGCTGGTGCCGCAGGGACAGGCAGGCGCCGTCGCCGCGAAGCTCGCAACGGCGATAGCGCGGCTCTACCCGACCCTGCGCGACAACCCCGACTATACCGCCATCATCAGCGACCGGCATTATCAGCGCCTGCGCGACATGATCACGGAAGCCCGCGATGCCGGTGCCGTCATCGTCGAGGTCAATCCGGCCGGTGAAGAGTTCGGCGCCACCAGCCGGAAGTTGCTGCCGACCCTGGTCCGCAATGCCGGCCCGAACCTGCGGCTGATGCGTGAAGAGATATTTGGCCCGGTGCTACCGATCGTCGAATATGCCACCGTCGACGAGGCGATTGACCATGTGAACCGGGCGGACCGTCCGCTGGCGCTCTACTGGTTCGGTCGCGACAGCGGCAACCGTCAGCGCATCCTGCGCGAGACGATCGCCGGTGGAGTCACCATCAACGATTGCATGCTGCATCTGGTGCAGGAGAACCAGCCCTTCGGCGGCGTCGGCGCCAGCGGCATGGGCGCCTATCACGGCGAATGGGGTTTCCGCACCTTCAGCAAGGAGAAGCCGGTTTTCCTGCAGTCGCGGCTGAGCGGGGGAGGCTTGCTGCGCCCGCCCTACGGCAAGACGTTCGAGCGGCTTTTCAGCCTGCTCCGGCATATCACCTGACAGAGGACAGCCGTCGGTTGTACGGCGCGTTAAGCCTATGTTCACCATGATGGGGCAGGCTTCACATCCTGCGGTCATGTCTTGAGTACCGCGGCGCCACAAGCGCCCAGGCAACAACCCGCGCCTCTTCGGGGCGCGGGTCAGTCCCGACGCTCGATCTCCCAGCCTTGGCTAGGCAAGTCCTCGGCCAGAGCAATTCCGGGAAAAGTGTGAAACGGTTTTCCGTCAGGAATTGCGTCAAAACGAAGAGATGGAGCGGTGCGGCGTTTCCGTGAAACGGTGAACCGCTCTAGGCAAGAAAATCGGCCCGGTGCGGCGTAAAGCTGTCGACCAGCCGCCCCGCTTCCAGCGCCTTGACGCCGTGCACCAGGCCGGACGGCACGATGAAGCTGCCGCCGGCCGCGATGATTTCGATCCGGCCGTCGATGGTCACCTCGAAGCGGCCCTCTGCGACGTAGCTTGCCTGGACATGCGGGTGCGAATGCAGGGCGCCGACGCCACCCTTGTCGAAACCGAATTCGACCATCATCAGCTCATCGGTGTGCAGGAGAACACGCCGCCTGTTGCCGTCCGGCGTCGGCGTCCAGGCACCCTCGCCCGCATGCGCGAAAATCTTCGGCTCAGTCATCGCCATCTCCTCACCGCGCCAGCCAGCCGCCATCCACCGGCACCACCGCGCCATGCATGTAGTTCGACGCCGGCGCGAGCAGGAATACGGCGGCGTCGCCGATGTCGCCCGGCTCGCCCCAGCGGCCGGCCGGGATACGCCCCAGGATGGCGGCACTGCGATCGGGATCGGCACGCAGCGCCTGCGTGTTGTTGGTCTCGATATAGCCGGGTGCAATGGCGTTGACGTTGATGCCCTTTGCGGCCCATTCGCAGGCGAGCAGCCGGGTGATGCCGAGCACGCCATGCTTCGAGGCCGTGTAGGATGCGACGCGGATGCCGCCCTGGAAACTCAGCACCGAGGCGATGTTGACGATCTTGCCCTGGCGCCCGCCGGCAAGCGCACGCCTGGCGAAGGCCTGGCAGAGCAGGAAGACCGTCTTCAGATTGACGTCCATGACGTCGTCCCAGTCGGTCTCGCTGAGATCAACGGCATCGGCGCGGCGGATGATGCCGGCATTGTTGACCAGTCCGTCGAGCGGACCGCTTTCGTCCCAGACGCGGTCCAGCATCGGGCCGGCGGCGGCCGTATCGCCAAGGTCGGCGCTCACTGCCTCGAATTGCCCGCCCACTGCGGAGAGCTTGCTTGCCGTATCGTCCATCGAGGAACGCCCAACGCCAATCACCGCGCCGCCGGCCCGCGCGATCGAGACGGCAATGCCCTGGCCGATGCCGGTGTTGGCGCCGGTGACGAGAATGCGCTTGCCGGCCAGGCTGAAAGCGGAGAGATCGCTCACCGCAATTCGCCCAACGTCACGGGGTCGACATCGGTATAGTCGACATTGTCGCCGGCCATCGCCCAGATGAAGGCGTAGTTCGAGGTGCCGGCGCCTGAATGGATTGACCAGCCCGGCGACAGCACCGCCTCCTCATTGCCCATGACGATATGGCGTGTCTCGTCCGGCTCGCCCATGAAGTGGAAGACGCGCGCCGTCTCGGCCAGGTCGAAATAGAGATAGGCCTCCATGCGCCGGTCATGCACATGGCACGGCATGGTGTTCCACACCGAACCCGGCGCCAGTTGCGTCATGCCGACGACCAACTGGCAGGTTTTCGCGCCGTCGGCATGGATGAACTGGAAGATCGAGCGCTCGTTGCAGCTATCCTTGCTGCCTAGATCGAGACGCTTGGCATCGCCGATGCGGATCAGCCGGCTGGGCCAAGCCTGATGCGCCGGCGCGCTGAGCAGATAGAATTTGGCCGGCGCTGCTTTATCCGCCGAGGCGAACGACACGTCCTTGCTGCCCATGCCGAGATAGAGCATGTCACGCGCCTGCAACTCATAGGACTGGCCGCCGGCCTTGATGATGCCTGCGCCACCGATATTGACGGCGATCAGCTCGCGGCGATCGAGAAAATCCTTGGTCCCGGTCGGCTTGATCGCCTCCAGCGGCAGCAGCGTCGCCACCGGCACGGCGCCGCCGACGATCATGCGGTCATAATGGGTGTAGGTCAGGCTGATGCGGCCCGGCTGGAAAAGGTCTTCAATGTGGAAATTATGGCGCAATTCATCGGTTCCCATCGCCGCGGCGGCGACCGGGTCGATGGCAAAGCGCGATGTATAGTCGGTATGGCTCTGGCTCATTGCTGTCCTGACTTGAGATGGGTCATTCGCCGGCAGCGGCCTTGACCGAGCTGGTATAGAAAACCTGCCTTGCATGCAGGCGATCGCGGTAGCGTTGCTGGCTGGCGGTAAGGTGCGCGCGCATCGCTTCGCGCGCGGCTTCGGCATCGCCTGATGTAATCGCGTTGAGGATCACCAGATGCTCGCGCTGCAGCCCACGCTGGTATGTGTCGGATTGCACCAGCTCGGTCGACCAGGGCGAGGTCACGTCGCACGGAATGGCGCGCCGGCCGAGCACGTCGAGCATCTCGACATAGAACGGGTTGTTGGTGGCGCTGGCGATGGCGCGGTGGAAGGCGAGGTCGGCAGGACCGGTCGGCTCTGAGGCGAGCAGCAGCCGTTCGAATTCGAAGAAGGCCTCCTGGATCGCCGCCTCCTGCGCGGCGTTGCGGCGGATGGCGGCGAGTCCGGCCGACTCGATCTCGATCGCCAGCCGCACCTCGAGCACGTTGAGCGCGATCGAATCCTTGCTGCCCATGTCGGCGGCCAGCGCGCCGAACATTGTCGAGATGTGCTCGGTGACGAAGACGCCGGCACCCTGGCGCGGCTCGACCAGGCCGTCGGCGGCAAGCTTGGCCAGCGCCTCGCGGATGACGGTACGGCTGACGCCGAAGGTTTCGGTCAGCTGGCCCTCGGTCGGCAGTTTGTGGCCGGGCAGGATTTCACCCGCCTGCAGCTGCTTGCGGATCGCCGCGACCACGGTCTCCGACAGTTTTGGTTTTCTCTCGACCCTGAGGTCGGTTGCGGTATCCGATGCCATGTCGCCCCCTATTTGAACACGCTCGGCAACCAGAGCGAGATGGCCGGAATATAGGTCACAAGCCCGAGAACCACGAGGCTCGCACCATAGAACGGCCAGATCGAGCGCATCGCCTCCCACACCGTGATCTTGCCGACCGCACAAGCGACGAACTGCACCGTGCCGACCGGTGGCGTGTTCAACCCGATGCCGAGGTTGAGGATGGTGATGACGCCGAAATGCACCGGGTCGACGCCATAATGCGTGACCAGCGGCAGGAAAATCGGCGTGCAGATGATGATCATCGGCCCCATGTCCATGAAGGTGCCCAGCAGCAGCATCAGGACGTTGAGCAGCAGGAGCACGACCAGCGGGTCGGTGGAGATGGCGTTCATGCCGGCGATCAGCAGCACCGGCACCTTGAGATAGGCCATCAGCCAGCTGAACGAGGCCGCCGTGCCGATGATCAGCAGCACCATCGACGTGGTGCGCACGGCGCCCTTGGTGGCATGGACGAAGTCGCTCCAGGCCATCGAGCGATAAACGAAGACGGTGACCAGCAAGGCATAGAGGATGGCGATGCAGGAGCTTTCGGTCGCCGTGAAAATACCCGAGCGGACACCGCCGAAGATGATCCCGATCAAAAGAAGTCCGGGAACGGCGATGACCGCCAGCTGGCCGACGCGTGCGAGGCCGGGGAACTGTTCGACCGGGTAGCCGCGGCTACGGGCGACGAAGTAGGCGGTGACCATCAGCGACGCCGCGAACAGAAGGCCGGGCAGGATGCCGGCGGTGAACAGGTCGGCGATCGAAATCTTGCCGCCGCCGGCGATCGAATAGATGATCATGTTCTGCGACGGCGGCAACAGTAGCGCGATCAACGCCGCCATCGAGGTGACGTTGACGGCATAGTCCGCGCCATAGCCGCGTGCCTTCATTTGCGGGATCATCAGCCCGCCGACCGCCGCCGCTTCCGCCACGGCCGAACCCGAGATGCCGCCGAACAGGGTGGCGGCGATGATGTTGACCTGGCCGAGCCCACCCCTGACATGGCCAACCAGTGAGCCGGCAAAGGAGACGATGCGCTGCGCGATGCCGCCGCGCACCATCAGATCGCCGGCGAAGATGAAGAACGGGATGGCCATCAGCGAAAACGCTGACATGCCAGACTTCAGCTGCTGGAACACCACCAGCGGCGGCAGACCGAGATAGAGCACGGTGCCGAAGGACGCAGCACCGAGGCAGAACGCGATCGGCGTGCCGGCAAACATCAACAGCGTGAAGACGCCAAACAGGATCCAGAGTTCCATTCAGGCCTCCTGAACCGCCGGCATTTCCGGCACGTCTTCGAGATTGATATCCTTGTCGATATCCAAGCCTGACCAGCGCTGTGCAATGCGCTCCGCCGAGAAGAGGCAGATCAGCACGCCGCCGGCGACCAGCGGCACATAGTCGAAGCCGCCGGGCAGTTCGAGCGCGGGGATGGTGGTGTGCCAGGTCAGGCCGACCAGCTTGCAGCCGTACCAGACCATGCCGAAGCCGAAGCCGAGCGCGATGAGGTCGGAAAGCATGCGCAGCGCGCCTTTGCTGCCCTTCGGCAGGACATAGAGCAGCACGTCGAACCCCATATGGTAGTTCTCGCGCACGCCGACCGCGGCACCGAGGAAGATGAACCAGTTCATCAGCATGATGGCGCTGGTTTCGGTCCAGCTCGGCGACGAATTGAGCACGAAACGGGAGAACACCTGGTAGGCGACGAGCGCGGTCATGGCGACCATGCCGATGCCCGCCAGATAGAGCGCGCCATCGCAAATCCTGGAAAGAACGGCGCTGACGCGGGCCATCGGCTGCGTCTCGCTTTTTACCGATCCTGTCGCCATCCGGTCCTCCCGATCCTTGCTAGGAATGGAGCGGGGCGGGCGCAAAACCCGGCCCCGCAACCGGCTTACTTGGTTGCCTGGATACGGGCGGCGAGGTCCTTCAGCTCGGGTGTCGACAGATACTTGTCATAGACCGGCTTCATGGCATCGATCAGCGGCTGCTTGTCGATCTCGCTGACCTTGACGCCGGCCTTCTCGACGAGATCGCGCGACTTCTTCTCCTGCGCGTCCCACAGTTCGCGCATCTTGACGACGCTGTCCTTGGCCGCCTGCCGGACGATCGCCTGGTCTTCCGGCGTGAGCTTGCCCCAGCTTGCCTTTGACATCACCAGCACTTCCGGAACGATCTGGTGCTGGTCGGTGGTGTAGTGCTTGGCGACCTCATAGTGCTTGGCGGATTCGAAGCTCGGCCAGTTGTTCTCGGCGCCGTCGATGACGCCGGTCTCGAGCGCCGAATAGACCTCGCCATAGGCCATTGGCGTGGCGTTGGCGCCCAGCGCATTGACCATGTCGACGAACACGTCCGACTGGATGACGCGGAACTTCATGCCCTTGAGATCGGCGATCGAGGTGATGTCCTTCTTAGTGTTGTAGAAGGAACGCGCGCCGGAATCGTAGAAGGCGAGACCGACGAGGTCATGCGCCTCGAAGGCTTTCAGGATATCGTCGCCGACCGGTCCGTCCATGACGTGGCGCATCTGCTCGACCGAGCGGAACATATAGGGCAGCGACGGCACCGCGGTTTCCGGAACGATGCCGTTGAACGGCCCCATCGAGACACGGTTGAGGTCGATGACGCCGGTCTGCGTCTGCTCGATCGTGTCCTTCTCCTCGCCGAGCTGCGCCGAGTGATAGACCTCGACCGAATAGCGGCCATTGGTGCGCTGCTTGATCAGGTCGCCCATGTATTTGACCGCCTCGACCGTCGGATAGCCGTCGGGGTGCGTGTCGGCCGAGCGCAGCACGGTATCGGCGTTGGCAATGCCGACCAGCAGCGAGCCGAAAGCGAACGTGGCCGCCGTCAATTTTGAAAAATGCAACATGACTTCCTCCCTTTATGAAACCAAAGCGACCGGTTCAGAGCCGGTACGCCTTCTTCGCAAGCGTGTAGGCAAGCTCCCGCGCCAGCTCGTGCGCCTCGTCCTCGCGCAACCGGTGCTCGGCGACGAGCCGCGCCAGGAACGCGCAGTCGACCCGACGCGCCACATCATGACGCGCAGGTATCGATGGAAAGGCACGGGTGTCGTCGTTGAAGCCGACGGTGTTGTAGAAGCCGGCCGTCTCGGTGGTCATCTCGCGGAAGCGCCGCATGCCTTCCGGGCTGTCGTGGAACCACCAGGCCGGCCCGAGCTTCAGCGCCGGATAGGTGCCGGCGAGCGGCGCCAGTTCGCGCGCATAGCTCGTCTCGTCGAGGGTGAAGAGGATGATCGTGAGATCCGGTTCCAGGCCGACGCAGTCGAGCAGTGGCTTCAGCGCCGCCACATAGTCGGTTCGGGTCGGTATATCGAAACCCTTGTCGCGGCCGAATTTCTGGAAAATGGAAGGCGAATGGTTGCGCCAGGACCCTGGATGGATCTGCAGCACAAGCCCGTCATCCCGGCTCATCTTGGCCATTTCGGTCAGCATCTGGGCGCGGAACAGTCGCTTTTCGCGCTCATCGTCCGAACCGTGGCGCACACGATTGAAAAGCTCTTCGGCAGCCGCATCGGAAAGGTTGGCGGTCTCGGCCGTCGGATGGCCGTGATCGGACGAGGTCGCGCCAAAGCTTTTGAAGAAAGCACGCCGCTGGCGGTGCGCATCGAGATAGCCGGCCCAGCTGCCGGTGTCGCAGCCGGTGATCTCGCCGAGCCGATCGAGATTGGCGGAAAAACCCTCGAAGTCGGGATCGACGACGGCATCCGGCCGATAGGCGGTGACGACCTTGCCTTCCCAGCCGCTGTCGCGGATCATCTGGTGCCATTTGAGATCGTCGAGCGCGCCTTCCGTCGTCGCGATGACCTCGATGTTGAAGCGCTCGAACAGCGCACGCGGGCGGAAATTCTCCCACTGCAGCAGCGTCGCGATGGTGTCGTAGTGGCGGTCGGCAGTGCTGGCATTCAGCGGTTCGTCGATGCCGAACAGATGCGCCAGCACATGGTCGAACCACAGCCGGGTCGGGGTGCCACGGAAGAGGAAGTAGTTTTCGGCAAAGCGCCGCCAGATCGCCCTGCCGTCGGTCTCCACCGGTGCGCCGTCCAGGGTCGCTACGCCGAGATCCTCGAGGCGGACGCCCTGGCTGAACAGCATGCGAAAAATGTAGTGGTCCGGCACGATGAGCAATTGCGCCGGATCCGGGAACGGCTCGTTCAGCGCATACCAGCGCGGATCGGTGTGGCCGTGCGGGCTGACAAGGGGCAGGTCCTTGATCCCGGCATAGAGATCGCGGGCGATCGAGCGCGGATGCGCCTCGGCGGGAAACAGCAAATCCGCATTGGTCAGTGCCACGACGATCCTCCCAGGGCCGCTATCGGTAGGGTCGACAAGAAATAATGTCAACATACAAAAATTAGATTGTTGTATGATGACTTTTCTAGCCATTGTGTGGCAAGAAATCGGATGTTACGCCGCTTGCCAACCATCCCGAGGCGATTTCATGCCGTCCGACCAGACCAGCCATGCCACGACGACCAGACGCCTCTCCGGCGAGACGGCACACGCCTTGCCGGCTTCGGTCGCGACGCCTTCGTATGATCGCAGCCGCGTCGTCCCGGGCATCGTGCATCTCGGCGTCGGCGCCTTCCATCGCGCCCATCAGGCCGCCTATGTCGACGACTGCCTGGCAGCGGGCGAGACCGATTGGGGCATCGTCGGCGTATCGCTGCGCAGCGCCGACACACGCGATGCGCTATCGCCGCAGGACGGGCTCTACACGCTGGCAATCAGGAGCAGCGGCGCGGAAAAGCTTCGCGTCATAGGCTCGATCGGTTCGATGCTGGTGGCGCCGGAAGACCCGGACGCGGTGCTCGCCGCGCTGACCGATCCGCGCACCCGCATCGTGACGCTGACCATCACCGAAAAAGCCTATCTCAGGTCCGCCAGCGGCGGGCTGGACACCGCTCATCCCGACATCATCCACGATTTGGCAAATCCGCAAATGCCGATGACAGCGCATGGCTTTCTCGCCGAGTCGCTTGCCCGGCGACAGGCCGCCGGCACGCCGCCCTTCACCGTGCTGTGCTGCGACAACCTGCCGGCCAACGGCGCCACGCTGCACCGGCTGCTGATCGAATTCGCCAGGCTGCGCGATGCCAGGCCCGCCCAACCAAGCGATACCAGGCTCGGCGCGATGGACGATAACAGCCTAGCCCGCCATATCGCCCAGGTCGCGTTTCCCTCCAGCATGGTCGATCGCATCGTGCCGGCAACCACCGATGCCGACCGGGCGCGGATTGCTGTCGAGCTCGGACTCAACGACGCTTGGCCGGTCATGACCGAGCCGTTCTGCCAATGGGTGATCGAGGACAATTTTCCGCAGGGCCGTCCGGCCTGGGAACAGTTCGGCGTCACCATGGTCGACGACGTCAGGCCCTTCGAGGACATGAAGCTCAGGCTGCTCAACGGCTCGCATTCGGCCATCGCCTATCTCGGTCTGCTCACCGGGCACGCCACGGTCGACCGCGCCTTCGCCGATGCGGCGATACGAGCCTTCGTCGATGCGCTCTGGGCCGAGGCCATCCCGACACTGCCCAAGAATGCCGGGCTCGACACCAGCGCCTACACCGCGGAACTCGCCGAGCGTTTTGCCAACACAGCACTTGCCCATCGCACGGCTCAGATCGCCAATGACGGCAGCCAGAAATTACCGCAGCGCATCGTCGCTTCCGCCTTGGAGTGCATCGAAGCCGGGACCGTGCCCGAACACCTGACGCTGGTGATCACCGCATGGATCGCGGCCTGCGAGGCACGCGGCAAGACCTTGCCGGAGAGCCATTTCACCGATCCGCTCGACATGGCACTGGCCGGGCTTTTTGGCAGGCAGCTGCCGACGGAAGAGACGGTAGCCGCTGTGTTCGACCTCGCCGGCTTCGCCAAGGACCACGCCGAGCGTCAAACACTGATCGAGTTCGTCGCCACCCACATCGTCCATCTCAAGCAGGGCGGGCCGGCCCTTGCCCTCGCCGCTCTCGGTATAGGCAGCAAATAGCTGATGACAGACCTGGCGCTGGTTCATACCTGATGCGTCTAAGGCCTATTTGCGGGCCGAACCACCCAACGTCTGCCGGGCAGAATAATCCACGCCTTGCGAATTCCAGAACAACCTCGCGGCCTTGCCAACGAGGTTTTCGTAGGGAACGAAGCCGACCATGAATCGGCTATCGGAGGCATTGTCGCGATTGTCACCCAACACGAAATAGTGGTCCTCCGGCACCTCGAACACGCGCGTATTATCCCCAACGGAATTCTCTGTCAGGTCGAGAACGAAATGGGTCACACCTCCCGGCAGGGTCTCCTGTTGAAGCTTGGCCGGCTGCGAGATTTCCTCGTAGGAAAAAGTGCCGGCATCCTCGAGCCCAACGGCTACATCGTTGATGTGAAGTACCCCATCGATCATCTGGATCTTTTCGCCCGGCAAGCCGACGATGCGCTGGATGTAGTCGATCTCGGGGTCGGGTGGGTATTTGAACACCACCACGTCCCCTCTCTTGGGTTCCACGCCGAAAATGCGTCCTTCAATCGGCAGCAAATTGAATGGCACGCCATAGTGGCTGTAGCCGTATGTGAACTTAGAGACAAAGAGATAGTCGCCGGCCTGTAACGTCGGCACCATGCTGCCGGACGGAATCGAAAACGGCTGGAACAGAAACGAGCGGATCACAAGCGCAGGCACTGGCGAGGTAAGCAGGACAAGCACCACCACCCAAATCCCATGCGCATACCACCTGCCCGGCTTGTACCGGTGCGCGAAGGGCACGACGAGCGCTGCCCACAGGATCATCAAAGCAATACCTGAAAGGTTGGCCAGCCAGGCAAGATCGACGCCAGGCAACACCGGAAATCCGATGTAGATAAGCGCCAAGCTGATGGCGCTGATCACTACCAGGCTGGCAACCGCCAGTCTGCCGCTCCCGATCCAGAGAAACCCGCCGAACGGACCGCCAAAGGCCGACACAAGGGCCGTCGACCATCTCGATCGCGAGGTTGTTTCTCGCGCAACTGCTTCTTCTGTCATCGGCCATCCCCCACGCCAAGGCAGCCGACTGTCCAACAAACAAAAAAGCGAGGCAAGGCCCCGCTTTTTCAATCAGTCATCTGATGCGAACTTCAGGCCGGCAGAATGGCGCTTTCCAGCGTGGTAAGCTGGCTAAGGAACTGTTCCGCCTTGCTTCGGACCTGGTCGTCCTTGGCGTCGGCGGCGTCTTCCTTGGCTTCCTGGATACGGCGGGCGAGATCGGCGCGGTCGACATCCTTCACCGCGACAGCCGATTCCGCCAGCAGCGTGCAGCCGGCCGGAACGATGTCGGCGAAGCCGCCGAACACCACGTAGCGCTCTTCGCCACCAGACGCTGTCTTAACCGTGACGACACCCGGCTTGATCGTGGTCATGACCGGCGCGTGATGCGCCATCACGGTCATCTCGCCTTCGGCGCCCGGAATGACGACGGATTCGACCTGCTCGGAAACCAGCAGGCGCTCCGGCGAGACCAGTTCGAATTTGAAAGCTTCAGCCATGATCACTTTAGCGAATAGCGAGTGGTGAATAGCGAGTAGTTAGAAAAACCTACCCGGCTCACATTGCCCCTATTCACTACTCCCTATTCGCTATTCGCTTGCCTTAAGCCGCTTCGGCGGCAAGGCGCTGTGCCTTCTCGACCGCTTCCTCGATGCCGCCGACCATATAGAAGGCAGCTTCCGGAAGGTGATCGTAGTCGCCATTGCAGAGACCCTTGAAGCCCTTGATGGTGTCGGCGAGGTCGACCAGCTTGCCCGGCGCGCCGGTGAACACTTCGGCGACGAAGAAGGGCTGCGACAAGAAGCGCTCGATCTTGCGGGCGCGGGCCACCGTCTGCTTGTCCTCTTCCGACAGCTCGTCCATACCCAGGATGGCGATGATGTCCTGCAGCGACTTGTAGCGCTGGAGGATCGACTGCACCTGGCGCGCGACGCCGTAGTGCTCGTCGCCGACGACCAGCGGGTCGAGCATGCGCGAGGTCGAGTCGAGCGGATCGACGGCCGGGTAGATACCCTTCTCGGCGATGGCGCGGTTGAGCGTCGTCGTCGCGTCAAGGTGGGCGAACGAGGTCGCCGGCGCCGGGTCGGTCAAGTCGTCGGCAGGCACGTAGATCGCCTGCACCGAGGTGATCGAGCCCTTGGTGGTGGTGGTGATGCGCTCCTGCAGCGCGCCCATGTCCGTGGCGAGCGTCGGCTGATAGCCGACGGCCGACGGGATACGGCCGAGCAGAGCCGACACTTCCGAACCCGCCTGCGTGAAGCGGAAGATGTTGTCGACGAAGAACAGCACGTCCTGGCCCTGGTCGCGGAAATATTCCGCAACGGTCAGGCCGGTCAGGCCGACGCGGGCGCGCGCGCCCGGCGGTTCGTTCATCTGGCCATAGACGAGTGCCGCCTTGGAGCCTTCGCCGCCGCCCTTCTTGTTGACGCCGGACTCGATGAACTCGTGATAGAGATCGTTGCCTTCGCGGGTGCGCTCGCCGACGCCAGCGAACACCGAATAGCCGCCATGCGCCTTGGCAATGTTGTTGATCAGTTCCTGGATCAGCACGGTCTTGCCGACGCCGGCGCCGCCGAACAGGCCGATCTTGCCGCCCTTGGCGTAGGGAGCCAGCAGGTCGAGCACCTTGATGCCGGTGATCAGGATCTGTGCTTCCGTCGACTGCTCGACATAGGTCGGAGCCGGTTGGTGGATGGAGCGCATTTCGGTTGCATCGACCGGGCCCTCTTCGTCGACCGGCTCGCCGATGACGTTGATGATGCGGCCGAGCATGCCCGGGCCGACCGGCACCGTGATCGGGGCGCCGGTGTCACGCACTTCCTGGCCGCGCACCAGACCCTCGGTCGAGTCCATGGCGATACAGCGCACGGTGTTTTCACCCAGATGCTGGGCGACTTCGAGCACCAGGCGGTTGCCGACGTTTGTCGTCTCGAGCGCGTTCAGGATCGCCGGCAGGTGATCGCCGAACTGCACGTCGACAACGGCGCCGATGACCTGGCGGACCTTGCCGACAACGCCGGTTGCCTTGGTGGCCACTACCGATGTCTTGGCCGCAGCGGCCTTTGCCGGTGCTGCCGCCGTCTTGGCCGGAGCTGCCTTTGCAGCTGGAGCCTTGCCCGCCGCTTTTGCGGGGGCTGCGGTCTTCGCGGCTGCTGCCTTGGGGGCCGCCGTCTTGGGGGTCGCTGCTTTCGCCATCGTCTTTACCCTTTTTCGTCCTTTGTTTCTCACGCGGTCCGGTCGCGGGCCGATGACCCGCGAACCGCGCCTAGAGCGCCTCGGCGCCCGAAATGATTTCGATCAGTTCCTTGGTGATCTGCGCCTGCCGCTGACGGTTGTAGGTGATCGACAGCTTGTTGATCATCTCGCCGGCGTTGCGCGTCGCATTGTCCATGGCGCTCATCTTGGCGCCCATTTCGCCGGCCGCGTTTTCGAGCAGCGCCCGGAAAACCTGCACCGAGATGTTGCGCGGAATGAGATCGGCGAGGATTTCGCCCGGCTCCGGTTCGTATTCATAGACGGCGCTGCCGCCATCCACCGCCTCGGCCGGAGCCGACGCGAGACCGGCCGGAATGATCTGCTGCGCGGTCGGGATCTGGCTGATCACCGACTTGAACTGCGAATAGAACAGCGTGCAGATGTCGAAGCCGCCCTCGTTGAAGAGGTGGATGACCTTCTTGGCGATCGCGTCGGCATTGACGAAACCGAGCGTCTTGACCTCGCGCAGGTCGACACGGTCGATGATCATCGACGCATAGTCGCGGCGCAGGATATCGAAACCCTTCTTGCCGACGCAGATGATCTTGACCTGCTTGCCGTCGGCCAAAAGCCTGCGGATATGGTCGCGGGCAAGGCGGGCGATCTGCGAATTGAAGCCGCCGCACAGGCCGCGCTCGGCGGTGCAGACGACGAGCAGATGCACGTCGTCCTTGCCGGTGCCGGTCATCAGCGCCGGGGCATCGCCACCGCCGCCGATCGCCTGGGTGATGTTGGCCAGCACCGAACCCATACGCTCCGAATAGGGGCGCGCCGCTTCCGCTGCCTCTTGCGCACGGCGCAGCTTCGCCGCGGCGACCATCTGCATCGCCTTGGTGATCTTCTGCGTCGCCTTGACCGAGGCGATACGGTTACGAAGGTCTTTTAATGAAGGCATGCTTCAAACCTGATCCCGTCTTGTCTCATCCGGACTGGCGCTTCGCTCAGGCGAAGGTCTTGGCGAAAGCGTCGATCTCGGCCTTCAGCTTGGCGCGCAGATCGTCCGACAGCGCCTTTTCCTTGCGGATGGCCTCGAGCACGTCCTTGCCTGCCGCACGCATGTGGCTGAGCAGGCCATGCTCGAACTTGCCGACCTGGTTGACCGGCAGCTTGTCGAGATAACCGTTGACGCCGGCGAAGATCACCGCGACCTGCTCTTCCGTCTTCAGCGGCGAGAACTGCGGCTGCTTCAGGAGTTCGGTCAGGCGTGAACCGCGGTTGAGCAGGCGCTGCGTGGCAGCGTCGAGATCCGAGCCGAACTGTGCGAAGGCCGCCATTTCGCGGTACTGCGCGAGCTCGCCCTTGATCGAGCCGGCAACCTGCTTCATCGCCTTGATCTGCGCGGCCGAACCGACGCGGCTGACCGAGAGGCCGACGTTGACGGCCGGACGGATGCCCTGGAAGAACAGGTTGGTTTCGAGGAAGATCTGGCCATCGGTGATCGAGATCACGTTGGTCGGGATATAGGCCGACACGTCGTTGGCCTGCGTCTCGATGATCGGCAGGGCGGTCAGCGACCCGCCGCCCAAATCGTCATTGAGCTTGGCGGCCCGCTCGAGCAGGCGCGAGTGCAGGTAGAACACGTCGCCCGGATAGGCTTCGCGGCCCGGCGGGCGGCGCAGCAACAGCGACATCTGGCGGTAGGCGACGGCCTGCTTCGACAGATCGTCGTAGCTGATCAGCGCATGCATGCCGTTGTCGCGGAAATATTCGCCCATGGTGCAGCCGGCGAACGGCGCCAGGAACTGCATTGGCGCCGGATCGGACGCGGTGGCGGCGATGATGATCGAGTATTCGAGGGCGCCGCGCTCTTCCAGCACCTTGACGAACTGCGCGACGGTCGAGCGCTTCTGGCCGACGGCGACATAGACGCAGTACAGCTTTTCCTTCTCGGGGCCGTTGTCGTGCACCGATTTCTGGTTGAGCATCGTGTCGAGGATGATGGCGGTCTTGCCGGTCTGGCGATCGCCGATGACCAGCTCGCGCTGGCCGCGGCCGACCGGGATCAGCGCATCGATGGCCTTGAGGCCGGTCGACATCGGCTCGTTCACCGATTTGCGCGGGATGATGCCGGGCGCCTTGACGTCGACGCGCTTGCGCTCGACTGCCTTGATCGGGCCCTTGCCGTCGATCGGATTGCCGAGCGCGTCGACGACGCGGCCGAGCAGGCCGGGGCCGACCGGAACGTCGACGATGGCGCCGGTGCGTTTGACGATGTCGCCTTCCTTGATGTCGCGGTCGGCGCCGAAGATGACGACGCCGACATTGTCGGCTTCGAGGTTGAGCGCCATGCCGCGGATGCCGCCGGGGAACTCGACCATCTCGCCGGCCTGGACATTGTCGAGGCCGTAGACGCGGGCGATACCGTCACCGACGGACAGCACCTGTCCGACTTCGGAGACCTCGGCCTCCTTGCCGAAATTCTTGATCTGGTCTTTCAGAATTGCGGAAATTTCCGCGGCGCGGATGTCCATCAGCCGACCTCTTTCAGTGCAAGCTTGAGCGAATTGAGTTTGGTTTTGAGCGACGTATCGATCTGGCGCGAGCCCATCTTGACCACCAGTCCGCCGAGCAGTGACGGATCGACGGTGACGGAGATGGCCACGTCCTTGCCGGCAACACTCTTCAGCGCCGCCTTGAGTTCAGTCTGCTGGGCAGCAGTCAGCTCGTGCGCCGACGTCACTTCAGCAGCGGTCTCGCCACGATGTTCGGCGGCGATCTGGCGGAACGCCCTGATCATGCCGGGGATGGCGAACAGTCGGCGGTTTCTTGCGACAACCCGCAGGAAATTACCGGTGAGGCCAGCAATCCCAGCCTTGTCGGCGATCGCCGCGATGGCCTTGGCCTGGTCCTCGCTGGAAAACACCGGGCTGTTGATCAGCCGGGTGAGGTCGGCGCTGCCCGCGAGCATCGCCTCGAAGCTGTTGAGGTCGGCCTCGACCCTGGCCACGGAATTTGCCTGCAGGGCGAGTTCGAACAGCGAACCCGCATAGCGTTCTGCGACACCTGAGATTGGCGATGACGATTGAGCCACGGACCGTCTTTTCTCTTGTCTGACAGGCCGCAGATTGTTGGCGCGAGCAAAAACTCTGGCTAAATCTTTGACCTTACTGCATTTTTTCAAGCACGGAGGCGCGGCTTCCGCTATCCCCGGCCGAAAGTCGATTGCCGTCTAGCACAGGCATTTTAAGACCGCAATGCGTCGTTCCGCATGGTTTTCAGGCACTATTGTCGCATCCGGCGAAAGAACCCCGTCTTCCACCCCGGAAACCCAAGGGATTCAAGGCAGAAAGCCGAAGGCGAAGGCGAGCGGCAGCGCCGCCAATGCCAATTCCACCACAATGGACACCCAATTGAAAGGCGTGTTTGCGCCATCCGACATCATCGACAGCAGCCGCCCGAACGCGGTGAACAGCCAGGAGAAGCCAAGCGTCATGTAGACCAGCGGCTGCGCAAGCAGGATGCAGCACAGGCCGACGCCCAGATAGAAGCCCGACATTCTGCCGCGCCCCTCGGCGATCGCCGCCACCTTCTCGGGCTTGACCTGCAGCCGCAGGATCCGGAAGGCCAGGCCAGGCGCCAGAAAAAACAAAAGGCCGAGCAGCACGGTGACGACGGCGCTCGACCAAGCCAGCCATTCGCCCTGGCTCATTGGCCACGGAAATGCAAAATCCATCTTGTCTGGCCCCCCTCACAGCAATTCCGGATGCATTGAATGTCGCCCGTGGAGGAAGTCAAGCGCCCAGCCGGCAAGTCGGGGTTTCGGCAAAGCCGCATTGGAAATGCTATCGCCTGATGTGAGCTACCAGCTTGGAACCGCCGGCTTTGCGGCCGATTCGGCCACCACGCAAGCAAACATCTGAACGAGAATATATGCGGCGCAATTTCTTCAACAGTATAGATTGCGTGCCTTGCCGTGACGTAACGCAAGTATTATGCTTCGAATGTTCCTTTCGTCGACTTCTTGTTTAGTTTAGCAATTTCACATGTTTCATGATCACTTGTGAAATCTGCACGAACGGAGTGCGGCAGGCAGGATCTCATAATTCGGAGAAGATCATGCCGGATCTTTGTCGGGCTTTGCATCTGGCCAGCATCTGGGTCGCTGCGGCAGCCCTTGCCGGGATCGCGCAAGGCGCTCGCGCGGACTGTATCGCCGAACGGCCGTCCGTCATCGCTCCCGCCGACCCTTTGGTCTGCCAGCAGCTCGAGGCGACGATCAAGAAGCCCTCGGCGCTGTCCCTGGGCGACTACGAGAACAAGCTCAACCAATATCTGGGCAGTTACTGTTATCGCGATGAGGCTGCCGGATGGGTGCACGACAAATACGTGCGCCAAGCCGGGCCGCGCATCGCGACCCTGGTCAACGGCGCCTGGCAGGGCGTCGACCATGGCACCCATGCGCCGGTGATGATCTGGTATTCGCCTGACATGGTGGACTGGCTTCGCAAGAACCGCTCGGCAGAAGGCGAGGTCGATCATCCGCCGCCGGTTCCCGACGGCGCCATCATGGTCAAGGAGATGTTTTCGGAGCCGGCGTCGGATTGCCGGACGGTCGATCCTCTCAGACTTTTTCCAACCAGCGGCGCCGCGATCATGATCCGCGATGCCAGCGCCTCCTACGATGGCTGGTTCTGGGGCTGGTACGGCTTTGGCAGCCAGAGCGGCTGGACTCCGGATTGGCCGGCTCTGCCGGCCGACAACAACAGCCTGCCCAACATGGGCTTCGCCCAGTACTGCATGAACTGCCATGCCTCGGCGGCGGACAATCTGACCTTTGCATCTCCCAAGAACATCGCGGGCGAGCCAGGCAAGCCGCTCAACTATCTCGCACAGGATTTCTTCGCGGGCGCGCCGGCAACGACCTTGCACCAGTCGGTCGTTTTGCCAGTCAATGCCAACCCGCGTCTTGGCCAACCGCTCTACAGTCCGAACGCTGACGTGATCGCCGCGCTGCAGGCCTATGTCCGCGAGATGCCGACCTATGAGACCGTCTCGCGGATGCCTTCCGAAACCTACGACAACACCTGGGTCGCGGCCAAAGGTCCCGATGCGTCCGATACGTTCCTGACCTCGAGCCAATGCCTCGGCTGTCATGATGCCGGCAGCACCGGGCTGCAGTTCGACATGACCAAGCCGAACCCGCATGGCGATGGCTTGATCAATCTGTCGCCGCTGGCGACCTGGCGAACCTCGCCGATGGGGCTGGGCGGCCGCGACCCGATATTCTTCGCGCAGCTGGCCAGCGAAACGCAAAGCTTTCACCCCAAAATGTCCGGTGTGGTGCAGGACGTTTGCCTTGGCTGCCACGGCATCGCCGGGGAACGGCAGTTTCACATTGACGAGAAGGCGCGCTCGGGCAAATGCGAACTGTTCTCGCGCGACATGGTCGACGCGACGCCCTGGCCAGCCGACAATCCGAGTGCCGCGCACGCCAATTACGGCATGCTTGCCCGCGACGGCATCACCTGCACGTCCTGTCACCGCATGGTGCTCAACAGCAAGGCCAGTGGACAGCTCGGCGATCAGCCGCAGAACGCCTGCGTGGACGAGCGGCAGGCGCTGCTCAATCCGCACGCGACCGGTTTTGCCAAGACCTTCACCGGCAGCTTCATGGTGGGTTCGCCGGACACGCTCATCGGCCCCTTCGAGAAACCGGAAGTCGGGCCGATGCACAGCGCGCTGGGCATCAAACCGGTCCACGACGCCACGATCCTGAGCTCCGAGGTTTGCGGGACGTGCCACACGGTTCATTTGCCGGTTCTGCAGGGCATCAACACCCTGGCGCATATCTACGAGCAGACGACCTATCCGGAATGGGCGTTCAGCGCCTATCGAACCGGCAGCACGCCGGACGGCCCGCTTCCACTGGGCGCCGGCGCCACGCCGCGCAGCTGCCAAGGTTGTCACATGCCATCGACGGAACAGGACGGATCGCCGACGATGAGCAAGATCGCCAGCATCCAGGAAAATCTGAATTTCCCGCAGACCGAATCCAGCAACGCACCGGATCTTTCGGTTCGCGAGGGATTTGCCAGCCACACGCTCGTCGGACTCAACGTCTTCCTGGTCAAGATGGCGCAGCAGTTTCCCGATGTCTTCGGCATCAGGACGCGCGATCCGATGATGGGCAAGAAGGCTGTCGATCCCCTCGTCCTCACTGAGCAGGCGATGCTGGACCAGGCGTCACAGGCGACCGCCACCGTCACCGTCAGCGACCTTGCCATGACCGCCGACGCGCTTGATGCCAAGGTGACGGTGAAGAATCTGGCCGGTCACAAGTTTCCCTCCGGAGTGGGTTTCCGGCGTGCGTTTCTCACCTTCAGCGTGCTCGACCAGAACGGCGAGCAGCTCTGGGTCTCCGGTCGCGCCAACGCCGCCGGCGTGATCGTCGACGCCGACGGCAAGCCGCTTGATGGCGAGCTTTGGTGGAAGGACGACTGCTCCGGCCGCCTCCACCCTGGCGAACGGCCACATCAGCCGCACTACCAGAAGATCACACGACAGGATCAGGTTCAGATCTATCAGGAACTGGTCTCCACGCCGCCCGCCAATACGCAAAATCCAGTCTGCAATGCGCAGGCGAAGCCGGAAGGCGAACTGACGACCAGCTTCCTGTCGATCTGCACGGAGGTGAAAGACAACCGGATCTTGCCGGCGGGCTTTTTGCCGGTCGAAAGCCGGCTGGAAATCGCCAAGGCGTTGGGCGCCGATGAGGAACTTGCCGTCGATGTCGGCGCGACCGCTGTCGAGGACGATCCCGACTACATATCGGGCGGCAGCGACACGCTGAGCTACTCGATACCGCTTGCCGATTTGCCGAAGGGCGCACGCCCTGCCAGCATCGAGGCGGATCTCTACTATCAGGCGACGCCGCCGTCCTATCTGCAGGATCGATTCTGCACCGCCAACGGCCCCGACACCGATCGCCTGTATTTCCTGACCGGGCATCTCAATCTCGCCGGCACGCAGGCAGACGGCTGGAAGCTGAAAGTGGTCGGCAGCGGAACTGTTGCAGTGACTGCCCAGCCCTGATCTCTATTTGACGCAATTCCCCAGGGAAGCGCCACGCGCTTTTCCCGCGAAAACCGTTTCAGACTTTGCCTGGAATTGCTTCAGGGCAGCATGAAGGCCACCGCTGCCTCGGCATGGATGCGCGTCGTGTCGAAGACCGGGATGTCGAAGTCCGGCTGGCCGATCAGCATGGTGATCTCGGTGCAGCCCATGATGACGCTGTCCGCAGCCTCTTCGCGGCGCAGGCGTTCGGTCTCGGCGATATAGGCCGCCTTGGAGGCTTGGGTGACGACGCCCTGGCACAGTTCCTCGTAGATGACGCGATGCACCATGTCGCGCCCGGCGACATCGGGCACCACGGGCTGCAATCCGTATTTGTCGGCGAGCCGACCCTTGTAGAAATCCTGCTCCATGGTGAAGCGCGTCGCCAGCAGCGCCGGGCGCTGCATGCCGGCGCGCTTGATGGCGGCCGCAGTGGCGTCGGCAATGTGGATCAGCGGGATCGACACCGCCGCCTGCACCTGGTCGGCCAGTTTGTGCATGGTGTTGGTGCACAGAAGCAGGCCTTCCGCGCCGCTCGCCTCGAGTTTGCGCGCGGCGTCAGCCAGAAGCACGCCGGCGCCGTCCCAGTCGCCGTGATGCTGCCGCTCGGCGATCTCGGCGAAGTCGAACGACCACAGCAGCAGCTTGGCCGAATGCAGGCCGCCAAGTCGCTCACGCACGATCTCGTTGAGCAGCCGATAATAGATGGCGGTCGATTCCCAACTCATGCCGCCGAGAAGGCCAAGGGTTTTCATGTGATCTTCCTGTCTCGCCGGCTTGTGCCAGCCCATCGCTGCAATCGCATTCTTACAAAAAGCTTTGCGGGTCGATATCCACCTGCACCCTGACCGAACCGCGCTGTTTCGGCCCATTGGCCAGCATGGCGCGAATGAAGCCTTGCATGTCGGCGCGGCGCTCGCCCTGGATCAGCAGGCGAAACCGGTGGCGGCCGCCGAGCAATGACAGCGGCGCCTCGGCCGGACCCAGCACGAACAGGTCGGTGGCCTCGGGGGCGGCACGGCGCAGGCCGCGCGCATGGCCCTCGGCTTCTGCCCGCGTCACTGCGCTGACGATGACGCCGGCGAGCCGGCCGAAGGGCGGCAGTGCCGCCCGTTCGCGCTCGGCAATCTCGCGCTCGTAAAAAGCCTCGGCATCGCCGGAGACGATCGCCCGCATCACCGGATGGTCGGGCTGGAAGGTCTGCAGCAGGCCGAGGCTCTTCTTGCCGGTGCGACCAGCGCGGCCGGTCACCTGGCTGAGCAGCTGGAAGGTGCGCTCGGCGGCACGCGGATCGCCATTGGCGAGGCCGAGATCGGCGTCGACGACCCCAACCAGCGTCATGTTGGGGAAGTTGTGGCCCTTGGCGACCAGCTGTGTGCCGATGACGATGTCGGCCTCGCCATCGGCGATCGCCTCCAGTTCCAGCCGCAGCCGCCGCACGCCGCCCATCAGGTCGGATGACAAGACGATGGTGCGCGCGTCCGGAAAATGCGCGACGACCTCCTCGGCGATGCGCTCGACGCCCGGCCCGCAAGCAACCAGATGGTCGAGCGTACCGCATTCCGGGCAGGCTTCGGGGCGGCGCTCATTGTGCCCGCAATGATGGCAGACCAGCTGGCCGCGAAAGCGATGCTCGACCAGCCAGGCCGAGCAGACCGGGCAGCCGAAGCGGTGGCCGCAGACGCGGCACAGCGTCAGCGGCGCATAGCCGCGCCGGTTGAGGAACAGCAGCGACTGCTCCTTCCTCTCCAGCGTCTGGCGCATCTGGTCGAGCAGCACCGGCGACAGGAAGCCGCCGCGCGCCGGTGGCGCCCGCCGCATGTCGATCGCCTTGAGATGCGGGAGAGCCGCCTCGGCGAAGCGGGCGGAGAGCACCGCCCTGTTGTAGCGGCCCTGGCTGGCATTGACCCGGCTTTCGACCGACGGCGTCGCCGACGCCAGCATGACCGGAAAGCTGCCGATATGACCGCGAACCACCGCCATGTCGCGCGCATTGTAGAAGACGCGGTCTTCCTGCTTGTAGGCGGGGTCATGCTCCTCGTCGACGACGATCAGGCCAAGCTCCCTGAACGGCAGGAACAGCGCCGAGCGCGCGCCGGCGACGACACGCACGCCGCCTTCCGCCACTTGCCGCCAGACCCTCTCGCGCATCCTCGGCGGCAGGTCCGAATGCCATTCGCCCGGCTTGGCGCCGAAGCGCTGCTGGAAGCGCTCGAGAAAAGCATGCGTCAGCGCGATCTCCGGCAACAGGATCAGCACCTGCTTGCCTTGGTCGAGCGCGGCCGCCACCGCCTCGAAATAGACTTCCGTCTTGCCCGATCCGGTGACTCCGTCGAGCAGCGCGACATTGAACACACCGGCCGCGACATTGGCGCGCAGCATCTGTGCGGCGTCGTTCTGGTCCGGCATCAGTTCCGGTATCGCGTAGCTGGTGTCGGGCGCGGCCACCACCGGGCGCGGCGGGATCATCACCGTCTCGAACACGCCCTGCGCCCTCAGCCCGTCGATCACCGTCGACGACACGCCGGCCGCATGCGCCAGGCCCGACCGCGTCCATGCAAGCCCGCCTTCGGCCGTCTCCAGCACGCGCTCCCTCGCCCCCGTCATCCGGTCGGGCGCGAGAAGCGTGCGCTGCAGCCCCTCGATCCATGGCTCGGGGTCGAAAGCCTCCGGCGCCCTGAGCAGCATGCGCGCCACCATGCCCGGCGGCGACAGCGTATATTGCGCCACCCAGTCGACGAAGCGGCGCATCGCGCGGTCGATCGGCGGGCAGTCGAAGACCTGTTCGATGGGGCGCAGCTTTTTCGCGTCTACCTTCTCGACGGCGCCATCCCAGACGATGCCGGCGACCTGGCGCGGACCGAGCGGCACGCGCACGATCGACCCCGGCACCACGCGCATGCCGGCGGGCACCGCATAGGTGTAGGGACGTTCGGCGGGCATCGGCACCAGCACCGGCGCGGCTGCGACAAAGGGCGAATCTTCGTTCATGAGGCGTGACCTTGCCTCGACTTTGGTCTAGATCAAAGCGCAACGCTGAACGTGCCTTTCCCAGCACGACGAAATCGTCAGGAGACCGCCATGAAATTTTTTGTCGACACCGCCGACGTCAAGGATATCCGTGAGCTCAACGATCTGGGCCTGCTTGACGGCGTCACCACCAACCCGTCGCTGATCCTGAAATCCGGCGGCAAGATCGCCGAGGTCACCAAGCAGATCTGCGACATCGTCAAGGGTCCGGTCTCGGCCGAAGTCACCGCCACCGAATATTCCGAGATGATGCAGCAGGCCAAGGTCCTGGCCAAGATCGCCGACAACGTCTGCATCAAGGTGCCGCTGACACTGGACGGCCTGAAGGCCTGCAAGACGATCCGCACCGAAATGAACCGGCTGGTCAACGTCACGCTCTGCTTCTCGGCCAACCAGGCGTTGCTTGCGGCCAAGGCCGGTGCGTCCTTCATCTCGCCCTTCGTCGGCCGCATCGACGACATCGGCATCGACGGCATGGAGCTGATCCAGGAGATCCGGCAGATCTACGACAATTACGATTTCCAGACCGAGATTCTCGTCGCTTCGGTTCGCACCGTGAACCATGTCAAGCAGGCAGCACTTATCGGCGCCGATGTTGTTACCGCGCCGCCGGCAACGCTGAAGGCACTGGTCAAGCATCCGCTGACCGACAAGGGCCTGGAGCAGTTCCTCGCCGACTGGGCAAAGACCGGCCAGTCTATCGGCTGAGATGGCGATCGGCCGAGGCCAATACCGTTCTCAACAAAAAGGCCGAGCAATCGGCCTTTTTTATTGCGCTTCCGAAGAAGTCGACCCCCCAAGGGCGCCCGCCGATCAATCCGTGCCCTCATCGCCGGGCGCGCTCACCTGCTGGCGCCGGCCCATGATGATCTCGCGTTTACCGACATGGTTGGGTGCACCGACCAACCCTTCCTTTTCCATTCGCTCGACCAGCGATGCGGCGCGGTTGTAGCCGACACCGAGGCGGCGCTGGATGTAAGACGTCGAGCACTTCTTGTCGCGCACCACCACCTTGACCGCCTCGTCATAGATGGTGTCATTGTCTTCGGCTGCAACGGATCCCTTGTCGAAGACCGCGCCCTGATCGCCTTCGGCTTCTTCCTCATCCTCGTCGGCTGTCACGGTCTCCAGATATTCGGGGCGGCCCTGCGCCTTCAGATGCGCCACGACATGCTCGACTTCCGCGTCGGCAACAAACGGGCCATGCACGCGCGAAATGCGCCCCCCGCCCATCATGTGCAGCATGTCGCCCTGGCCGAGCAGCTGTTCGGCGCCCTGTTCGCCCAGGATGGTGCGGCTGTCGATCTTGGATGTCACCTGGAAGGAAATCCGGGTCGGGAAGTTGGCCTTGATCGTGCCGGTGATGACATCGACCGAAGGGCGTTGCGTTGCCATGATCAGGTGGATACCGGCAGCGCGTGCCATCTGTGCCAGGCGCTGGATGGCGCCCTCGATCTCCTTGCCGGCAACCATCATCAGGTCGGCCATCTCGTCGACGATGACGACGATATAGGGCATCGGCGCAAGGTCGATTTCCTGCTGTTCGAAAAGCGGCTCGCCCGTGCCCTTTTCGAAGCCGGCCTGCACGGTCATGACGACCGTCTCGCCCTTGTCGCGGGCGGCAGCCGCGCGCTCATTGTAGCCGTCGATGTTGCGCACACCGAGCCGCGCCATCTTCCGATAGCGATCCTCCATCTCGCGCACCGCCCATTTGAGCGCGGTGACCGCCTTTTTTGGATCCGTGACGACGGGGGTCAAAAGATGCGGGATGCCGTCATAGACGGAGAGCTCCAGCATCTTGGGGTCGACCATGATCAGCCGGCACTCTTCCGGCTTCAGCCGGTAAAGCAACGACAGGATCATGGTGTTGATGGCGACCGACTTGCCGGAGCCGGTGGTGCCGGCCACGAGCAGGTGCGGCATCTTCGCCAACTCGGCGATGACAGGCTCGCCGCCGATCGTCTTGCCGAGACAAAGCGCCAGCTTGCAGCTGGTCCTGCGGAAGCCCTCCGATTCGATCAGCTCCCGGAAATAGACCGTTTCGCGCATCTCGTTCGGAAGCTCGATGCCGATGACGTTGCGGCCCGGCACAACGGCGACGCGCGCCGAGACCGCCGACATGGAGCGGGCGATATCATCGGCGAGCCCGATGACACGAGAGGATTTCACACCTGGCGCCGGCTCGAACTCGTAGAGCGTGACGACCGGGCCAGGCCGAACATGAATGATCTCGCCGCGCACGCCGAAATCTTCGAGCACGCTTTCCAAAAGATCGGCGTTCTGCTCAAGCCGCTCCTGCGACATGTAGAAGCCCTGCCCCTCCGGTGGCCGCTGCAACAGCTCTTCGGAGGGGAGCTGGTAGGAATCGCCCGCCGTTGAAGGCGCGATTTTCCCGGCCAGAGGCAAGCGTGAGGAAGGCTGTGCGGCCGCGACCCGCACCGCGATGTCCCGACTCCGCACGACTGGCACGGCTACGGGATTGCTTGCCGCAGCGGGGAGTGCAGCGACCTCGACCTGCGACGGCGCGTTGCTCGCCGGCATGTCGGGCAGGGCGGCAGCTTCGTTCGAGTTGGATGGCCGGGCATCAGGCAATGGCTTCTTGGGCTGGCCTGGAAGCCATTCGATGACACGAAACAGCGAGGTGGCATCGGCAACCATAGATGGCCTGATGTCGATCCGCGCAGCGGCGACCGGCGCCGGCGTGGCCGGGCTGGCCGGTTGGGCCTGGGGCGAAACGTCGACCAGATAGGGCGCCATGACCTCGAAGAAGGCGTGATCCGAAAGATGAGGCCAGCGCTGCGTCTCGGGGATGGCTGTCCTAATCGCGGCGCTGCCCGCTGGGACGGCAGCCATGCGCGCGGATGCGCGTCCCGTTGCGACCGTCATCGGAGGCACCGACGGAGCACGTCGTGCCTTGTCGCTGGCACGACTCGGCGCAGCAGACGCTGCAGCCAGCGGCGGCGTCCTTTGTGCGGCCGTTTCGCTGCCGCCCTGCAACCGGGCTGTTTCCAAATGGGGATTGCGGCTTTTCACCGACGCCGGCAATGCCAGCAGCGAAGGCGCAAGTGGCGCGTCATCGACGATGGATTGCGTGATTGCCTGCTGCGTTGGGAGCGCGACTGGATCGCCTTGCTGGACGACACGGTCGCTCTCCTGGCGGTGCTTCTTGGTCTCATAGTCCGGCGTGCGGGTAAAACGCACGTTGGGCGCGAGGAAGAAGTATTCCTGCCAGGCAGGACTTTCGATGTCGCCGATTTTCGAGGCCGCATCGCTTGTCCCAAGGCCACCCCTCGGCTCCATATAGGGCCGCCTGTTGCCGCCGAGATCGACAGCCCTTGCGGAATAGCCGGCCTGCTGTGTACCGGACTGCCGTCCGTCCTGTCCCTGGTGAGTCGGGCGATCAAGGCCGCCTGTCCCGGCTGAAGGGGCTCGCTGACTGGCCCTGCCACGCATGCCATCCAGACGCTCCACCCCAGGGTCATCGGGCGAAGTTGCCTTCAATGAGTTGACCCTGGGAAAACGCTTGGATTCCATTCTCAAGACTCGCTCTGAAACGTCTGCCGAGCAATAGGGAGCGAGTGGTTAACAGTTGCTTCCCGGCGGGCTCGATGATCGACGATCTTGGAACAGCAATGTCATCGTGCCGGCCGCAACGAACGAGGCCAGGACCGTTGTCTCGCAGCACTCACGCCGGTGGCGCGCCCTGCCTGCAGGAGCCATAAGGATGTGAGGCAGGCTATCTTCGCGGCACTACCGGACGGGTCCGGCTTCGGGGTGCCTGATCGTGATGTCACCGATATCCAGCATACCCTCGCTTTGACGCGAGGGCGTAAGATACGAATGAACTGGGTGCTAGCCGGCCTTGCCGTGCCTGACCAGGTCCTGGGCGATGGACAGCTGCAGGGCTTCGGCCAGCTCGCGCGCGGCACGGTTCTCGGCGTCGATCTGCGCCCGGTATGCGGCGAACTCCTGACGCGGCCTGTCGAAGGACGAGGTGATCGAGCGAACCCCGGACGCGATCTTTGCACCGGTCTTGGCATCGCTCAACTGATAGTTGGCGGTCAGCGTCACGGAACCGGCGGTCGGCTCGTCTTCGTCGGTTCCGACCTGAACGAGTGCCGAGGATTCCACGGATTCGCCCACGCCGAGATAGAGCGAATAGACGGGCGAGGCCGGCTCGCCGGCGCCTCGTCCAAACCCGAAGATCAAATTGTTGCGCACCTGCTGCCCGAAACGCGTGTTGACCGGCTTGATGCCGATCGATGCCAGTTCGGCATTGGCGCTTACGGTCGAGCCGGTCGACAACGGCGCGTTCGAATAGAGCGGTCGCACCGTGCAGGCCGAGACCAGCGCAAGCGAGCCGAGCAAGCCGGCAAGCGCGATACGGCGCAGCAAAGGGCTCAGCTCTGTCTTTTCCCGATCAGGCAACGACATTGACGATCCTCTGCGGCACGATGATCACCTTGCGCGGAGCCTTACCTTCGAGCGCTTTCTGCACGAAGTCGAGAGCCAATACCGCTTTTTCGACCGCACCTTGGTCCGCGTCGCGGGCAATTGTCAAATCCCCCCGCTTCTTGCCGTTGACCTGCACCGGATAGGTGACTTCGTTGTCGACGACCAGCGCCGGATCGAAGACCGGCCACGGCCGTTGGGCGACCAGATCAGTCCCGCCGAGCGTTTCCCAGCACTCCTCGGCCAGGTGCGGCATGACCGGCGCGATCAGATGCACGAGTATCTCCACAGCCTGCCGGCAGGCGCCTTTCAACGCCGTATCGGCCTTGCCCTCCGCCACTTCGTTAAGCGGCGTGGTCAGCGCGTTGGCCAGTTCGTAGATGCGGGCGATGGCGCGGTTGAACGCGAGTTTCTCGATATCCTCGCCGACCGCCTTCAGGATCTTGTGCGCAGCCTTGGAGACGGCTCCGGCGTCGCCGGCATTGGTCGCCACGGGCTCGACGCCCACCAGCGTTTCGGCCGCCGTCGACACCAGGCGCCAGATGCGCTGCATGAAGCGATGCGCGCCGGCCGCGCCGTCGTCTGTCCATTCGACATCGCGCTCGGGCGGCGAGTCCGACAGCATGAACCAGCGCGCCGTGTCGGCGCCGTAGCCGTCGGTGATGTCTTCCGGGCTCACCGTGTTCTTCTTCGACTTCGACATCTTTTCGAGCGGGCCGATCGTCACCGCCTCGCCGGTGGCGATGTCAATGGCGCGGCGCTTGCCGTCGACATCCTCCAGCTTGACCTCGGTCGGCGCCAGCCAGCGGCCATTCGATGCCGAACCGACGCGATAGGTTTCGTGCACCACCATGCCTTGCGTGAACAGGCCCTTGAACGGCTCGGCCAGATCGACATGGCCTGTCTCGCGCATGGCGCGGGTGAAGAAGCGCGAATAGAGCAGATGCAGGATCGCGTGCTCGATGCCGCCAATATACTGATCGACCGGCAGCCATTCGTTCGCCGCCATGGGATCGGTCGGCTCATGCGCCCAGGGTGCCGTGAAGCGGGCGAAATACCACGACGAATCGACGAACGTGTCCATCGTGTCGGTTTCGCGCCGCGCATCCTTGCCGCATTGCGGGCATTTGACGTGCCGCCAGGTCGGATGGCGGTCAAGCGGATTGCCCGGCCGGTCGAAATCGACATCGTCGGGCAGCTTGACCGGCAGGTCAGCCTTCGGCACCGGCACGACGCCGCAATCCTCGCAATGGATCATCGGAATCGGGCAGCCCCAGTAGCGCTGCCGCGAAATGCCCCAGTCACGCAGGCGGAAATTCACCTTGCGCTCGGCCATCGGCCGGTTACCGATGGTCTTCTCTTCCAGCCGTTTCGCGACCTCGTCGAAAGCCTGATCCGGCTTCATGCCGTTGAGGAGGCGCGAATTGATCATCACGCCGTCGCCGTCATAGGCTTCATCGATGATCTGGAAGCTTGCCGGGTTCTCGCCTTCCGGCATCACCACCGGTACCACAGGCAGGCCGTATTTGTTGGCGAAGTCGAGGTCGCGCTGGTCGCCCGACGGACAGCCGAAGATGGCGCCGGTGCCGTACTCCATCAGCACGAAATTGGCGACGTAGACCGGCAGCGTCCAGCTGTCATCAAACGGATGAACAACGCGGATGCCGGTGTCGAAACCCTTCTTCTCGGCCGTCTCCAGCGCCGCCACCGAAGTGCCCATATGGCGGATCTCGTCGATGAACTTGGCCAGCGCCGGATTGGTCTCGGCAGCTTTTTTTGCCAGCGGGTGATCGGCGGCGACAGCCATGAAGGAGGCGCCGAAAATGGTGTCGGGCCGCGTCGTGTAGACTTCCAGCTCATGCTCGCCGCCAGAGGCGGTGGCCAGCGGCCAGCGGATCAGCAGGCCTTCGGAACGGCCGATCCAGTTCTGCTGCATCAGCTTCACTTTTTCCGGCCATTCGTCGAGGCCGTCGAGCGAATCAAGCAGGTCCTGTGCGAAGTCGGTGATCTTGAAGAACCACTGAGTCAGCTCGCGCTGTTCGACCAGCGCGCCCGAGCGCCAGCCGCGCCCGTCGATGACCTGCTCGTTGGCAAGCACCGTCATGTCCTCCGGATCCCAATTGACCTTGGAGGATTTGCGCGTCACCAGCCCCTTCTCGACAAAGTCGAGGAACAGCATCTGCTGGCGGTGGTAATAGTCGACGTCGCAGGTGGCGAATTCGCGCGCCCAGTCCAGCGACAGGCCCATGACCTTGAGCTGCTCGCGCATGGTGGCGATGTTCTGGTAGGTCCATTCCTTGGGATGGACCTTGTTCTGCATCGCCGCGTTCTCGGCCGGCATGCCGAAGGCGTCCCAGCCCATTGGGTGCAGCACGTTGAAGCCCTTGGCCCGCTTGTAGCGCGCCACCACGTCGCCCATCGTATAGTTGCGGGTGTGGCCGATATGGATGCGCCCCGACGGATAGGGGAACATCTCCAGCACGTAGTATTTCGGGCGCGGATCGTCATTGTGCGCTTCGAACAGCTTCTTGACGTCCCAGGCCTTCTGCCATTTGGGCTCTGACGCGCGCGGATTGTATCGTTCGGTTGCCATGGGACGTTTTTCACTTAAAAGCATGCGGACTGCGGGCGACAGCTCGGCAGTTCATTGGATATGGTCCGGGTGTTCACCATGGTTTGGCAAACCCGTCAACCATATGGGTCCCGCGTCGGTCAAAAACGCGGATCAAAACAGCGGGATTTGCATATGGGCGACGCCGTTCAGCAGTTTTTCGCGGTCAAGGCCAAGATCGCCGCCGCCGAGCGCGAGGCCGGTCGCCAAGCTGGCGCGGTGACGCTGGTCGCGGTTTCCAAGACCTTTGACGCCGCCGACATAAGCCCGGTCATCGAGGCCGGACAGCGCGTTTTCGGCGAAAACCGCGTCCAGGAAGCGCAAGGAAAATGGCCGGTGTTGAGGGAGGCTTTTCTCGACATCGAACTGCATCTGATCGGTCCGCTGCAGTCGAACAAGGCGAAGGAGGCGGTGGCGCTGTTCGACGTCATCGAGACGATCGATCGCGACAAGATCGCCGCTGAACTCGCCAAGGAAATCGCCAGGCAGGGCCGTGCGCCGAAGCTCTATGTCCAAGTCAACACCGGCTCCGAGCCGCAAAAGGCCGGCATCGAACCCCGCGACGCGCTCGCCTTCGTCGCCCGTTGCCGCGATGTCCATGGCCTCGGCATCGAAGGCCTGATGTGCATCCCGCCGGCGGACGAAAACCCCGGTCCCCACTTCGCCTTGCTGGAGAAGCTCGGCAAGGAAGCCGGCGTCGCCAGACTGTCGATGGGCATGTCCGGCGACTATGAGACGGCGGTCGCCTTTGGCGCCACCAGCGTGAGGGTCGGTTCGGCGATCTTCGGCAGCCGCTGACACGCCGCGGCCCTTGGACCAGTTTGGCGAGTTCGCTGTGCCAGCATTGGAAACGAAACGTACCGTTCCTATTTGCTGGATGTCATCACGATTCTCCTGGAGCCACCATGCGTTACAACCAGCTTGGAAATACGGGGATGTTCGTCTCTGAACTTTGCCTCGGCACCATGACCTTCGGCGCCGCCGGCGAAAACGCCCAATGGGGCCTGATTGCCAGCCTCGACCAGAAGGGCGTCAACGAGACCGTCGCCCGCTCGCTCGCCGCTGGCGTCAATTTCTTCGATACGGCCGACGTCTATTCCTTTGGCCAGTCAGAGAGACTGCTCGGCCAGTCGCTGAGGGACCTCGGCGTCAACCGGCAGAACGTCGTCATCGCCACCAAGGTGCACGGCGCCATGGGCGAAGGCCCGAACCAGCGGGGCTCGTCACGCGGCCACATCATGGATTCGGTCGATGCCAGCCTCGAGCGGCTGCAACTCGATCATATCGATCTCTATCAGTTGCACGGCACCGACACGGTGACGCCGATCGACGAGACGCTGCGGGCGCTGGATGACCTGGTTGCCAGCGGCAAGGTCCGCTATGTCGGCGTTTCCAACTGGCAGGCCTGGCGCATCGCCAAGGCGCTCGGCATCGCCGACCGCAAGGGCTTCGCCCGCTTCGAGACCATCCAGTCCTATTATTCGATCGCCGGCCGCGATCTCGAGCGCGAAATCGTGCCGCTCATCAACGAAGAGAAACTCGGCCTGATGGTGTGGTCCCCGATGGCCGGCGGTCTGCTGTCCGGCAAATACGGTCCCGGCGCGCCCGGCAATGGCGAGGGCCGCCGTGCCTCCTTCAATTTCCCGCCGGTCAACGAGGATCGTGCCTGGGCGGCTGTCGCCGTCATGCGCGAGATCGCCAGGAAGCACGACGTGAGCGTTGCCACGGTGGCGCTCGGCTATGTCCTGGCCAAGCCGTTCGTGATGAGCGTCATCATCGGCGCCAGCCGCATGGAGCAGCTGGAGCAGAACCTCGCCGCCACTGAACTGAAGCTCGACACCGACGATCTCGTCCGCCTCGACGAGATCAGCGCCTTGCCGGCCGAATATCCCGGCTGGATGGTGGAGCGTCAGGCAGCCGGCCGCCGTCCGGCGCCGTTCACTCCGAAAGCATAGAAGCTGCAGCGAAGACATCTCGGGAGCCTCGCCGGTTCCCGAGAGCCCTGTCAGGTCAGCCGCACGCTCTCCCCCAGAAAATCCAGAAAGGCCCGCACCCGCGCCGGCAAATGCCGGCCCTGGCCGACATAGACGGCGTGGGTGGGTTCCTCGTCACCAGGATTGAAATCCTCAAGCAGCGACACCAGCCTGCCCGCAGCGATATCGGCTGCCACGTGCCAGCGCGCCAGCCGAGCGATGCCGGCACCCGCCAGCGCCATCAGCCGCATCGCCTCGCCATCGCTGACCAGCGTGTTGCCGGCGATCGGAACCATGATGGGGTTGCCGGCCGCATCGAGGAACGGCCAGCCGTCGAGATGCCTGACGAAACCGAAGCCCATGCGGTTGTGCTGGTCGAGATCGGCGGGTGTCAGCGGCCTGCCATGTGTGCCGAGGTATGAGGGTGCGGCAACGACAACCACCGGGCTTTGCCCGAGCTTGCGCGCCACCAGCCGTGATTCGCCGAGCGGGCCGGCACGGATGGCGACGTCGGCGCGTTCCGCCATCAGGTCGATGACGCTGTCGGTCAGCACCAGATCGACCGAAATCTCTGGGTAGCGTCCGAGGAAGCGCGGCAAAAGCGGGATCAGCCGGTGCACCCCGAAGGGGACGTAGGTGTTGACGCGCAGCCGTCCGCGCGGCGCCGCACCCGCCGCTGCCTCCTGTTCGGCTGCTGCCATGTCAGCCAGGATGCGCAGGCCGCTATCGTAGAACGCGGTGCCTTCCGGCGTCAGTTGCAGCTTGCGCGTCGAACGGCTGACCAGGCGTGCGCCGAGCCGGGCCTCCAGCCGCGCGATCAGCTTGCTCACCGCCGACGGCGTCATGCGCAACGCGCGTGCCGCAGAAGAGAAACTACCTTCCTCGACAACGCGCACGAACACTTCGATCTCGCCGGAGCGATTGATGTCGGGCCTGGCCATTTGTGAATCTATTTCACAGAAAATGTGCCTAAGGCAAGTCTGGTTCACAATGCATTGCGACACGATCTTTCGGGTCGGGGCGCGGGACGACGCTCTTCGTCATCGAAGTGGAAATCGCCATGCCTCTTGCTCTTTACGCGCTCGCCGCCGGTGCCTTCGGCATTGGCGTCACCGAATTCGTCATCATGGGTCTGCTGCTCGATGTCAGCAAGGATCTCGGCGTTTCGATCTCGGCCGCCGGCCAGCTCATTTCGGGCTATGCGCTCGGCGTCGTCATCGGCGCGCCCCTGCTGACCATCGCCACCGGCAACTGGCCGCGCAAGACCGTGCTTCTGGCACTGATGTCGATCTTCACGCTGGGCAATCTCGCCTGTGCGCTGGCGCCCGACTATTGGACGCTGATGGGCGCCCGCATCATCACCGCCTTTGCCCATGGCACCTTCTTCGGCGTCGGCTCGGTGGTTGCCACCGGCCTGGTCGCGCCCAACAGGAAGGCTTCGGCGATTGCGCTGATGTTCACCGGCCTGACCATCGCCAACATCCTCGGCGTGCCCTTCGGCACCTGGCTCGGCCAGGCCTTTGGCTGGCGGGCGACCTTCTGGGCGGTAACCGTGGTTGGCCTGGCGGCCTTCGCCATCATCTTGGCTCTGGTGCCAAGCAGCCAGACAGCGCCTGAGAAAAGCGACCTGCGCGCCGATCTCGCCGTACTGCGCCGCACGCCCGTCCTGCTCGGCCTCGCCACTACCGTGCTCGGCTATGCCGGCGTCTTCGCCGTCTTCACCTACATCGCCCCGTTGCTGACCGAGATCAGCGGCTTCAAGGAGGCGGCAGTATCGCCGATCCTGCTCGTCTTCGGCGGCGGTCTCATCGCCGGCAACCTTGCCGGCGGCAAGGTCGCCGATCGCTGGCTGGTGCCGGCCGTTCTGGGCAGCCTCGTGGTGCTGGCCCTGGTGCTCGCCACCATGACCTTTGCCATCCACAGCCAGGTGATGGCCGTCATCTATGTCGGCCTGCTCGGTGCCGCCGCCTTCGCCACAGTGGCGCCGCTGCAGATGTGGGTGCTGGAAAAGGCGCAAGGTGCGGGCCAGAGCCTCGCCTCGTCCTTCAACATCGCCGCCTTCAACCTCGGTAATGCGGCAGGTGCCTGGCTTGGCGGCGCGGTGATTGCCCATGGCCTTGGCCTCGGCGCGCTCACCTGGGTCGCCGCCCTGCTGCCGCTTGCCGCACTCGCCGTGGCGGGACTGGCACTGCGTCTCGATCGCACCCCTGCGCTCGGCGCGCCTGCCTCCGTACGGCTGTGACATCAGCCGGCAAAACCGGATCGCTCTTCGACATCCCTCTTTCCACATCATCAGGAGCCAAGAAAATGGACTATCGACATCTCGGCGCATCGGGCCTGAAAGTGCCCGCACTCTCATTTGGCGCGGGAACCTTTGGTGGCTCCGGCCCGCTGTTCGGCGCCTGGGGCAACAGCGACGCCAGGGAAGCACGGCGGCTGATCGACATTTGCCTTGAGGCCGGCGTCAACCTTTTCGACACCGCCGACGTCTATTCGAACGGCGCGTCGGAAGAAGTGCTTGGCGAAGCGATAAAAGGCCGCCGCGATGCCGTGCTGATCTCGACCAAGACCTCGCTGCCGATGGGCGACGGCCCGGCCGACTACGGCTCGTCGCGTTCGCGGCTGATCAAATCGGTGGACGATGCGTTGAGGCGGCTCGGCACCGATTACATCGACCTGCTGCAGCTGCATGCCTTCGATGCCGGCACGCCGATCGGGGAGGTTCTGTCGACGTTGGACGGGCTCATGCGCGCCGGCAAGCTGCGTTATGTCGGCGTCTCCAACTTTTCCGGCTGGCAAGTGATGAAGTCGCTGGCGGAGGCCGACAAGCACGGTTATCCGCGCTATGTCGCGCATCAGGTTTACTATTCACTGGTCGGCCGCGATTATGAGTGGGAGCTGATGCCGCTCGGCCTCGACCAGGGCGTCGGCGCGCTGGTGTGGAGCCCACTCGGCTGGGGCCGCCTGACAGGCAAGATCCGCCGTGGAGCAAAGCTGCCGGAAAAGAGCCGGCTGCACGACACCGCCAGCTTCGGCCCGCCAGTCGAGGACGAGCATCTCTACCGGGTCATGGATGCCCTTGACGCGGTGGCCGAAGAAACCGGCAAGACGGTGCCACAGATCGCCATCAACTGGCTGCTGCAGCGCCCGACTGTGTCGTCGGTCATCATCGGCGCGCGCAACGAGGAGCAGCTGCGCCAGAATCTCGGCGCCATCGGCTGGACCTTGACGCCGGAGCAGATCAGCAAACTCGACGCGGCAAGCGAAGTCACCGCGCCCTACCCATATTTCCCTTATCGCCGCCAGGAAGGTTTCGCCCGGCTGAACCCGCCGGCTGTCTAAGCGTCGCGACACATCAACCGTTCGGAATCAGGGTGTGCGGAGATTCAGGTCAGGCCGCCCTGACCTGAAGATCGGCACGCCCTAGTGAAGCACGAACTCGCCATCGACCTTGCGCCATTCGTTCGGCGCGATCAGCTTCTGGTGCGTGTAAACAACCGAATGCAGCGGCCCGTCGAGCCTGGTCTTCCAGAATTCGATGAAACGGATCAGCACCGGAAATTCCGGAGCCAGGTCATAATCCTGCCAGATGTAGCTCTGCAGCAGATGCGGATGGTCGGGAAAATGATAGAGAATCTTGGCCGTGGTCAGGCCGTAGCCCTTGAGCATCAGGTCCATTTCGGAATGGTCACGCATCGCGGTCCCCAGGTTGAGTCTCCTTGCCTCCCAACGTCAGAGTGTGCGCGCCGTTGCTTAACTGTCTATTGATTTTTTCTTATCGCAAACGAGTTTTCCGCGCGAAAACATGCGGTTAGCAGCGACCTTGGCCGAGTGCTGACAGCTCCGTGCTGGCCCCCTGCGGCATCCCGCCACGCAAACCCAACGTCTAATATTGCCGTCACGACGGAACTGGTAATAATGCCGCCGAATTCGCGGCCGCTTCGCCGCGATCCCGCCGGCGTTTCAAGCCGGCGGATTGGTTCGGGAGGAAAGTGAAGAAATGTCAGAGGTTCATGTCCATCGCGTCCAGCCGGCGTGGAAGAAAAACGCGCTGATCGACAATGACACCTACCTGAAATGGTATGCCGACAGCGTCAAGAATCCGGACAAGTTCTGGGGCAAGCACGGCAAGCGCATCGACTGGTTCAAACCCTTCAGCAAGGTCAAGAACACCTCCTTTGACGGCAAGGTCTCGATCAAGTGGTTCGAGGACGGGCTGACCAACGTTTCCTACAACTGCATCGACCGGCACCTGAAGAAGCGAGGTGACCAGACCGCCATCATCTGGGAAGGCGACAATCCCTACGACGACAAGAAGATCACCTACAACGAGCTTTACGAGCATGTCTGCCGGCTCGCCAATGTGATGAAGAAGCACGGCGTCAAGAAGGGCGACCGCGTCACCATCTACATGCCGATGATCCCCGAAGCCGCCTACGCGATGCTCGCCTGTACGCGCATCGGCGCCATCCACTCGATCGTCTTCGGCGGCTTCTCGCCGGACGCGCTGGCCGGCCGCATCGACGACTGCAAGTCGACCTTCGTCATCACCGCCGACGAGGGCCTACGTGGCGGCAAGCCGATCCCGTTGAAGGACAACACCGACAAGGCGATCGAGATCGCCGCCAAGGCCGGAACGAAAGTCGAAAAGGTGGTGGTCGTGCGCCGCACCGGCGGCAAGACCGGCTGGGTGGCAGGCCGCGACGTCTGGTATCACGACGAAGTCGCGACGGTGAAGGCCGAATGCAAGCCGGAGAAGATGAAGGCGGAGGATCCGCTGTTCATCCTCTACACCTCGGGCTCGACCGGCAAGCCGAAGGGCGTCCTCCACACCACCGCCGGCTATCTCGTCTATGCCTCGATGACGCACCAATATGTCTTCGATTACCATGATGGCGACATTTACTGGTGCACCGCCGATGTCGGTTGGGTCACTGGCCACAGCTACATCGTCTACGGGCCGCTCGCCAACGGCGCCACCACTCTGATGTTCGAAGGCGTGCCGAACTATCCGTCGCAGTCGCGCTTCTGGGAAGTCATCGACAAGCACAAGGTCAACATCTTCTACACCGCGCCGACGGCTTTGCGCGCGCTGATGGGCGCCGGCGATGCGCATGTCACCAAAACATCGCGCAAGTCGCTGCGCGTGCTGGGCTCGGTCGGCGAGCCGATCAACCCGGAAGCGTGGGAGTGGTACTTCAACGTCGTCGGCAACGGCAAGGTTCCGATCGTCGACACCTGGTGGCAGACCGAGACCGGTGGCATCCTGATCACGCCGTTGCCCGGCGCCACCGACCTCAAGGCGGGTTCTGCGACGCGGCCCTTCTTCGGCATCAAGCCGCAACTGGTCGACGGCGAAGGCAAGGTGGTGGAGGGTGCGGCCGACGGCAACCTCTGCATCACCGATTCCTGGCCGGGCCAGATGCGCACCGTCTATGGCGACCATGACCGTTTCATCCAGACCTATTTCTCGACCTACAAGGGCAAGTACTTCACCGGCGACGGCTGCCGCCGCGACGCCGACGGCTACTACTGGATCACCGGCCGCGTCGACGACGTCATCAACGTCTCCGGCCATCGCATGGGCACGGCCGAAGTCGAATCCGCGCTGGTCAGCCACGACAAGGTTTCGGAGGCCGCCGTCGTCGGCTACCCTCATGACATCAAGGGCCAGGGCATCTACTGCTATGTCACGCTGATGGCCGGCGAACAGGCGAGCGAGGAGTTGCGCAAGGAACTCGTCGCCCATGTCCGCAAGGAGATCGGCGCCATCGCTTCGCCCGACAAGCTCCAGTTCGCGCCCGGCCTGCCGAAGACACGCTCGGGCAAGATCATGCGCCGCATCCTGCGCAAGATCGCCGAGGACGATTTTTCGGCCCTCGGCGACACCTCGACGCTGGCCGATCCGGCCGTCGTCGAAGACCTGATCGCCAACCGGCAGAACAAGAAAAGCTGATGCAATCAACTGTCGCGGTCGGTTCGGTCACCGAGCTTTGGCGCTATCCGGCGAGTTCGCTCGCCGGAGAACGCCTCGACGCGATTTCGGTGGATCAGCAAAGCATCGACGGCGACCGCATGTTCGGTCTCGTTGATGTCTCCGACAACGAAATAGCGCGGCCGGACCGCGACGTGAAATGGCACAAGGTGCCGCACATCAAGACCCGGTTGTCGCCAACCCGCGAACTGGAGGTTGCCATCCCGGATGGCGACTGGCTGCCGGCACCCGGCGCCGAAAGCGATCGCGCCGTGTCCGCCTATCTCGGCTTCGCGGCCTCGATCCGGCCGTTTCGGAGGGAAAACGCGGCGCCCGGCTATTCTGGGCCGTTGACCGCCGAGCGTTACCGCAAGGCCCCGATCCACCTGCTGACAACGGCTTCGCTGGCACGGTTGAAGGCATTGCACCCAGATGGTATCGCCGACCCGCGCCGCTTCCGCCCCAACATCGTCGTCGACATGGCAGCGATCGAAGGCTCGTTTCCTGAAACGGAATGGATCGGCCGCAAGCTGGCGATCGGCGACCTGCTCCTGACCATCTCCGAGCCATGCCGCCGCTGCGGCTTCACCATCATCGCCCAGGATGGTTTCGACCACGACCCCGCCATCCTGCGCAATCTGGTCCGCCACAACGCGCACAATCTCGGCGTCTACTGCACGGTCGACCAGCCCGCCCGCGTCGAAATCGGCGCAGCGATGCGATTCGTCTGATCACCCGTACAGATCCGCCCGCGTCGGCGGCAGGCCGCTCGGTCCGCGCGCCCGTCTGGTGACGACAGTCTGGAAAATCTGCGCCGAGGCGCGTTCGAAGGTGATCGAACAGCCTGTCAGGTAAAGCAGCCACAACCGCGCCTTGGCTTCGCCGACCTCGGCAATCGCCTCGTCGAAGCGGGCATGCAGGCGTTCCGCCCACAGCCTGCAGGTACGGGCATAGTGCTCGCGCAGGTTTTCGACATCATAGACGAGGAAGCCATGCGCTTCGAAATTGCCGAGCGTCATGCCGATCGTGTCGAGTTCCCCGCCGGGGAAGATGTATTTGATCAGCGCCTTGTATTCCGGTCCCTTGCGCAGGGTTTTCTTGATGTCGCCCTTGCTGCGCCTGGTGATGGCGTGGTGCAGATAGATGCCGCCCGGTTTCAGCAACCGGTGGATGGTGGAGAAGTAGGCGGCATGGTTGGCGAGCCCCAGATGCTCGAACATGCCGATCGACGATATCTTGTCGAAGCTACCGGTAAGCTCGGCGTAGGATTTTATCTCGATGGTGATCCTGTCCTCCAGCCCCTCGGCGCGAATGCGCTCCCGGGCGAGTTTCGTCTGGGCTTCCGACAGCGAGACACCGTGGCCGACGACGCCATAGTTCTTCACGGCATGGATCAGCATCGCTCCCCAGCCGCAGCCGATGTCGAGCAGTCTTTCGCCGGACTTCAGCCGCAGCTTGCGGCAGATATGGTCGAGCTTGTCGATTTGCGCCTGATCAATGCCGTTGGCGAAATCCTTGAAGTAGCCGCAGCTGTAGACCATGCGCTCGTCAAGGAAGAGCCTATAGAAGGCGTTCGAGATGTCATAGTGATGCTGGATCGCTTCCTGGCTCGAACCGCTGACGAAGGGATTGCGCCCTGAAAGGTCGGTCCGCGCCGTCATCTGCTTCCTTGAAAACAGCACGGCAGGCAGGTCACGCAGGATCGCCAGCTTGGGCAATGCCTTGAGTTTCGACCTGAGCTTGCCTTGCGAAGGCAGGGCGTAGAAATCAAACAGCGATCCGTCTTCGACATCGACCGCCTTGGAAATCCACATCTCGATCAGCGTCGAGAATGAAGGGCGGCGAACGATCTGCCAGACAATGTCCGCGTCGTTGACGGTAAGCACAGGGCCGGTGGCCGGGCCAATCCGCTCGCCGGTCCAGAGCTTGACGGCAAAGCCCGGCTTCAGTGTCTCAACTACCGTCCGAACGATCCGCGCGGCCTTGTCGGTGGCGTCCATGCTCCCTCCCGAAGCCAGGGCAACAATGTTGTCCGTTTGCCCCTGGACTGCAAGCCGCCCGTCTGGCTGGCCTGTCTGAAAAGACACACCGCCGGCTTTTTGGGAGTGATGCCTTGCCATTTGCCAAATCAGACCCCATCATCTCTGTGTTGTTCAACAAATCGAAAGGAGGTGATCCGATGTCGAGTGATTTCGTTTTCCAGAACGTGGCCTCAGCGGATTGCACTTTCGGGAAGCAGTCTTCCCGTTAAGGCGCGAGACGCGCGGCGGGTGACCTGACAGGTCGCCGCCATTGGCCGCGCCACGGACGGAAACACGGAAGGCCGCCGGCTTCGAAAGAAGCGGCGGCCTTTTCCTTTTGGAGCCCACGCCGAAGACCGGCGCATCGCTTTGCCGCGAATGGCCAGGTTCCGGGCTGCTATTTGGTCAGCGCCAGGGTTTCGATGTTGCGGGCAATGGTCTGAAAAGCGTTGTCGAGTTCCGCACCGGTGGCTGCTTTGTAGAAATGCTTGATCGAACCGCTGTCGGCGCTGGCACAGTCCTTCAGGGTCGCTTCGGCATTGGCTTCATTCAGATCGAAGCCGATCGTGAAGATTTCGATGCCCTTGCCTCGCATGGCGGCACAGAGCTTCTTTGCAGCTGTGCGGGTCGGTTCCTTGCCGGCGTCATTGTAGACCTCGTCAACGCTGCTGGCGTCGAAATAGGACAGGTTGAATTCGCCATCGGTCATCAGGATCGCATATTTGGCGACTCGCTTCGGGTCCATCCTGGCCGGCCGCTCGGAGGCTTTCATCATGCTGCCCCAGTTCTCCGAGAGCATGTACCAGGTCCATTGCACGCCGATATGACCGGCGGTGCCGCCCGATGCGACAAAATCCTTGATGACGTTCTTGAGTGCGTCGGCGTTGGCCGTCAACGGCACGAGCCCGGCGGCCGGGCAAGGGGCGGTGCGGCTGTTTGCGGCAAAGGTCGACAACAGATAGTCGCGATTGACCATGCTGGAACCGGGGCCTGCGTCAGAATATTGATCGGCACCCTTGCGTTCGGTGGCGCAATTGTCCGGACGCACTGATGCCGAAGCAGGCTGCGCGCTGGTGTTGCCGGGCGCCTGCTTGCGCTGGCTGGCATCGGTTTCAACATAGACGCTGCTGGCGGCAAGCGCCCCTGTATTGACCGAATTGGCGTAGGGCACGATGGAAACGCGCACCCTTGGCCTGGTCGGATCCTGGTTGCCCAGGAAACTGTCCACCGCATTGCTCGCGGCCGCCTTCAGATCCTTGATCTTCTGACCTGCCATGGATCCGGTCACATCGAGCATCATTGCCACTTCGATGTTCCTGTCCGAATAGAGTGCCGTTGTGGAAGCGGTGACGCGTTTCATGTCACCCATGCTGAAGATCGGGAAATACAGGGCGACATCGACATGGGCGTCCGCCTGGACCGTGTTGGTGGTCCTGTCGACAATCAGCCTGTCCATGACGATCTGGTTGGCCTGCAGGATGCCCGCCTGGCTGTTGGCGTCGAGAAAGACCTGCACCGATTTGTTGGCATCGGCTTCCCTGGTGACACCGGTCGTCAGGTCGCGTGCCGTCGACGTCACCGCGGCGTCAACCACGCCCTGCAGGCTCGATCTGGCATTGTAGAGCTGCGATACGTTGACGGAAAAGCCAACAGTCAGCGCCAGGACCGAGGCGGTAAGGCCGAACAGGACTGCGAAATTTCCACCGCGATGTCTGGCGAAAGCGCCGACCGCGTGAACAAGACCCCCGTAATTCCGCATCCTATTGCCTCCACTCGCCTCGGCCTCGTCGCCGCGGGAAGGGCAATGCAGGATTCCAGCCGGATGACGCCGCCGTGGGGCAGAAGACCAGCCATGCACCAACAACCCGTTGTTTTTGTTTGGTTTCGAGCTGCGTGAAGGTGAATGACCGGTAAACTGAAAAACACTTTTGCGACTTCGTTTACGAGCCGCTTACCATGATCGGAGCAAGGGATTCCGCAATGCCCGATGACGTCCTGTTGCGGTACAGGGCTTCTGTGCCGAAGCGGACCAGTTGTCCCATGGAGCGCGAAGCGGCCGGACTAGGCCAGCATTTGCGCGCTGACCGTCCTGTCGATGCCGTGATAGGGCGGATTGAACAGATTGCCTTCCTGTTCGTAGGTCCACACCTTGAACAGGCTGAGCCGATGCGGGCCGAAACTGTGCAGCAACGGCACGTCGGTGGCGTCTCGGCCGCGCGCGATCACGACGCGGCCAATCCTTGGCGTGTTGTGGCGGGGATCGAATGTGTACCATTTGCCGTCGAGGAACACTTCCAGCCACGCCGAGAAATCCATCGGCGCCGGATCAATCGGCACGCCGATGTCGCCGAGATAGCCGTTCACGTAGCGCGCCGGAATGTTCATGCAGCGGCAGAGCGTGATCGCCAGATGGGCGAAGTCGCGGCACACGCCGACGCGCTCCTCATGCGCCTGTGCCGCGGTGCGGGTCGAACGGGCATAACCATAGCCGAAGGACAGCCGGTTGTGGACATAGTCGACGATCGCTTGCGCCCGCGCCCAACCCGAGGGGAGATGGCCGAAAAGCTGCCACGCCAGCCCGCTCAGATGATCGGTCTCGCAATAGCGGCTGCCGAGGAGATAACCGAGCACTTCGTCGGGCAGTTCCGGCACCGGCACTTCCCTGGCCAGCGTGTTGACCGCATCGGTCTCGCCGCTGTCCTCGACGACCGCATCATAAAGGATGCGAAAGCCGCCGGCGGGCGCGGTGAAACGGCGGCAGGCATTGCCGTGCAGATCGTGGTAGAGCCTTGTCGGCACGGCGGGCGATGTCAGCACCCGCGTCTGCCGCTTGATGTCGGCCTGCCTGTCACTGTGGATCTCAAGCAGTGAAATCACCGGGGTGGCCGCGGTGCATTCAATGGCGATTTCGTAGCCGAGCCGGATCAGCATCGCAGTCCCCCTTCGAACGTCGTGGAAAACAGTTTTGCTCAAACGCGGAAGGAAGGGGCGAAGTTCCCTGGGACCATCGAAAAGGTGGCGCTTGCGCCTTCCCATAAAGACGCCGCGACGTTAGGTTCGGCGATCGCCAGAAGCGGTCCCCGACTCAAGGAAAACCATGTTCGCAGGCAAGAAATTCGCTGCCTTCCTCTTCGATATGGACGGCACGCTGCTCAATTCGACCGCCGCCGCGGAGCGCGTCTGGAGCAATTGGGCGATGGGGCACGGCCTCGACGTGGCGGCTTTCCTGCCAACCATGCATGGCAGGCGGGCCATCGAGACCGTCCGCAGGCTGGCACTTCCCGGGGTCGACCCACAGCACGAGGCGAACGAGATTACACGGGCCGAGATCGCCGATGTCGAAGGGATCAATGCCATCGCCGGCGCCGCGGCATTCTTGAGTGCGCTGCCGCCGGATCGCTGGGCCATCGTGACATCATCGCCGCGCGCGCTTGCGCTGGTGCGGATCGCAGCGGCGGGCATCCCGCGTCCGGCGACAATGGTCACGGCGGAAGACGTGGTTCACGGCAAGCCTGCCCCCGACTGCTTCCTGTTGGCGGCCGAACGGCTTGGCTTCGACGCCCACGACTGCGTGGTTTTCGAGGACGCAACGCCGGGCATCCAGGCTGGCGAGGCGGCCGGCGCCACGGTGGTGGTCCTCACAGCGACGCATCAGCACAAGATGGAAACGCCGCACGCCACCATTCCTGACTATGACAACCTGACGGCGGTCACCGACGCGCAGGGCCGGCTGGGTCTGGAGCGAACACAAAGCGCGGCGGCGTCCTGATGCATGTCGCCCAAAAGTGCACAGCGGTTTTGGAAGGAAATGCATAAAGCAAAGACCTGAAGCGCGTCGCCTGATCCCGTTCGAACGCTACGCGCTTCAGACCCTGGCAACGGCTAGAAATCGCTGGTCAGGCCCTTGACCTCCCAGTCGCCATAGCGGCCGGGCTCCTTGCCGCCACGGCCGCCGACTTCCTTCGGCGCCGCGGCTTCCTTCTCCAGATATTTCACGCGTCTTGCTTCGGCTTCCGCGAGCGCACGGCTGGCTTCCGGCGTCAACACCTTTGGCTGGACGTCATCGCCAAGCTCGGCATTGGTTTTACTGGTTTCGTCGTTCATGCGATATTTCCGGCGGATTGAAACGGGGACTGGCATTTCCCATCATATAGCGGTGAGCCCACAGGGATCGACCCCCCTTCACGATCAGTTGGACAGGAGCAGACGATGAACACACTTCGCACCGCCATGCTTCTTGCCGCAATGACGGCGCTGTTCATGGGCGTCGGCTTTTTGATCGGCGGAACCGGCGGCATGATGATCGCCCTGCTGATTGCGGCCGGCACCAATCTGTTCAGCTACTGGAACGCCGACAAGATGGTGCTGTCGATGAACCGCGCCGTCGAGGTCGACGAAAAGAACGCGCCCGAATATTACGCCATCGTTCAGTCACTGGCCCAACAGGCCGGCCTGCCGATGCCGAAGACCTATCTGATCGACAATCCGCAGCCGAACGCCTTCGCCACCGGCCGCAACCCGCAGAACGCCGCCGTTGCCGCCTCCACCGGCCTGCTACAGCGGCTGAGCCATGAGGAAGTCGCCGCGGTGATGGCCCACGAGCTCGCCCATGTGCAGCATCGCGACACGCTGACCATGACGATCGTCGCCACCTTTGCCGGCGCCATCTCGATGCTTGGCAATTTCGCCTTCTTCCTCGGCGGCAATCGCAACAACAATCCGTTTGGCTTTGTCGGTGTGCTGGCGGCGATGATCGTCGCGCCCTTCGCGGCGATGGTCGTGCAGATGGCGGTCAGCCGCACCCGCGAATACGAGGCCGACCGGCGCGGCGCCGAAATCTGTGGACACCCGCTCTGGCTGGCGTCGGCCCTTGACAAGATCGCCCGCGGCGCCGAACGCATTCCCAACCCCGATGCCGAACGCAATCCCGCGATGGCGCATCTCTTCATCATCAATCCTCTTTCCGGCGAGCGCATGGACAGTCTGTTTTCCACCCACCCCAGCACCGAGAACCGCATCGCCGCCCTGCAAGCGATGGCGCGCGAGATGGAAAGCGGCGGCACAGGGGTTGCACCACGCCAGGCGCCGATGCCGCAGGCAGACGAACAGCGGCCATTGGGCCCGTGGGACCAGTCAGCACGGCCCGAGCAGCCGGCAGAACCGGCCAAGCCGAAGCCCGGTCCGTGGGGCCGCAATCCGACCGGGCCCAAAGGCCGGTGGTCGTGAGCGTGTCGGACAGAGGACCTCGGCGCACCGTTTCAGGCGATCAGGAACACAAGGACGGCGGCGACTTCGTTGCCGGTCTCGCCGCCCGCAAGGCGGCGGCGCGCCTGCTTGCCGCCGTCATCGACGCCAGGACGCCGCTCGACGGACTGACCGACCACGAGAACGGCCACCCGCAATACAAGGCGCTCGACCTGCGCGACCGTAGCCTGGTCCGCGCCATCCTGGTTACAGCGCTGCGCTATCGCATGACCATCACGGGGCTGCTCGCCCGCCGGCTCGAGAAGCCGCTGCCGCCCAACGCCACCGCGCTGTCGCACATATTGCATGTCGCGGCCGCACAGATCCTGGTCCTCGACATTCCCGACAGCGCCGCCGTCGACCTGGCCGTGACCCACGCCAAGTCCGATCCGCGCACGCTGCGCTTTTCCGGCTTGGTCAATGGCGTGCTGCGCACCCTGGCGCGCGCCAAGGAAACGGAGCTGCCTGCCGCCCTTGCCGCCACCGACGAAGCGCCGAAATGGTTCTCCGATCGGCTGAAAACCGCCTATGGCCCCGAGCATGCCAGGCTGATTCTCGCCGCCCATCGGCACGAGGCGCCAGTCGATTTCTCGGTCAAGACCGACCCAGAGCTGTGGGCCGAAAAGCTCGGCGGCATCATCCTGCCGACCGGCACAATTCGGGTGGAGAAGCTTGCCAATGCCGTCACCGAATTGCCCGGCTTCACCGAGGGCGCCTGGTGGGTCCAGGACGCCGCCGCCAGCCTGCCGGCGCGGCTGTTCGGCAATGTCAGAGGCTTGCGCGTCGCCGATCTCTGCGCCGCCCCCGGCGGCAAGACCGCTCAGTTGATTCTCGCTGGCGCCAACGTCACCGCCGTCGACACCTCGAAGAACCGGCTGGCGCGGCTGACGCAAAACCTTGAACGTCTCGGCCTGACGGCCGAGATCGTCCAGGCCGACCTGCTCAAATACCAGCCGGAAGAGCTGTTCGACGCCGTGCTCCTCGACGCGCCCTGCTCGTCGACCGGCACGGTGCGGCGGCATCCCGACGTGCCGTGGACCAAGACGGCGGCCGATGTCGAGAAGCTGGCCGACCTGCAACGCAGGTTGCTCGCCCGCGCCGTCACGCTGGTAAAACCCGGCGGCAGGATCGTCTTTTCCAACTGCTCGCTCGACCCGCTCGAGGGCGAAGACCTCTATCGCGCCTTTCTGGCCGGCACAGCGGGAGTAGCCAACGATCCGCTGCGGCAAGGCGAGATCGCCGGCATCGATCCATTCCTGACACCGCAGGGCACGTTGCGCACCACGCCCGCCGATTTGGACCTCGGCGCGCCGGAACGCTCTGGCCTCGATGGCTTCTTCGCCGCGCGCATGCGTAGAGCCGGCTAAGGATTTTAACCGACCGGATTTACTGACTTTTTCAGGGAGAGCCGGGAGCAGAACCGGGTGAGCCGGGGCCGTCCGATGGAATTCGCCTTCGCACGAGTCATGCAATCATGTAAACTTGCACCGGGGTAGAGGACGATCAGGAGGGGTTTTGGCACTCGCTGCCAGCAGCACGACGCGTCTATGGACGCTTGTCGCGAGGGAGTTCTGGCGCAAAACGCGCCGGCGCCTCCGTGCCGGGCCGATCTATCGCTGGCGCTATTCCGGACGCACGCCGGAACGTGTGCTGATTGCACCGCCGGACCTGCGCCTCGCCGACCCGCAAATCGCGCTCGAGATCTACTATGGCCGCTATCCCTTGTCGGGGCATCTGGTCGAGACCGGCGGCAAGTCGCCTTTCCAGATCAACGTGCCCAACCATGGCTGGCAGAAGACGCTGCATGGCTTTCGCTGGCTGCGCCACATGCGCGCCGCCGGCACCGAGCTCGCCGCCGCCAACGCCCGCGCCCTGGTCTCCGACTGGCTCGCCATGCACGGCAGCCATATCTCCGGTATCGCCTGGGAGTCCGGAACCACGGCCAAGCGCATCATCGCCTGGCTGCAGCACTCCTCTGTCGTGCTGCAGGGCGCCGAGTTCCCCTTCTACCGCGCCTTCCTGAAATCGCTCGCCATCCAGATCCGCTACCTCAGGTCGATGGCGCGCGAAATGCCTGACGGCAAGGACAGGCTGCGCGCCCGCATCGCGCTCGCCTTCGCCGCCCTGTCGCTGCCGGCGCCGGCATCAGCGCTGCGCGGCGCGACCCGCAACCTTGCGGACGAACTCGACCGCCAGATTCTTGCCGACGGCGGTCACATTTCGCGCAATCCGATGGCCGTCCTGGAAATCCTCGCCGACCTTTTGCCGCTGCGCCAGACCTATGCCAACCAGGCGGAAACGCCGCCGCAGGCCCTCATCGGCGCCATCGACCGCATGCTGCCGGCGCTGCGCTTCTTCCGCCACCAGGACGGTAGCCTCGCCCGCTTCAACGGCATGGGCGCCACCATCCATGACCGCATCGCCACCATCCTGCGTCACGACGATACCGCCGGCGCGCCGCTGCTGCATGCGCCGCATTCCGGCTATGAGCGCCTGTCGATGGGCGGCGCTACGATTATCGCCGACACCGGCCTGCCGCCGCCGATCGACGTGTCCAACGCCGCACATGCCAGCTGCCTGGCCTTCGAACTGTCGTCCGGCCGCCAGCATTACATCGTCAACGCCGGCATCGACACCTACGGCGCCGCCGAGTTCCGGCCGCTGGCGCGCGCCACCGCGGCGCACTCGACCGCCACCATCAACGACACCTCGTCGGCGCGTTTCAGCCATTCGCTGCGCGTCAACGACCTCCTCGGCTCGCCGCTGATCGGCGGCCCGCAGCAGGTGCAGTGCAAGCGCACCGACCAGAAGGGCGCTCAGGGTTTTGTCGCCCGCCATGACGGCTATGTCCCGCGCTTCGGCTTCCTGCATGAGCGCGAGCTGAATTTGTCGGCGAACGGCAACGTGCTGGCCGGCAGGGACCGCTTCCTGCGGCCCGGCAATGCGGAAATCCGCAACAACGGCCGCGACTTCGTCACCATACGCTTCCACGTCCATCCCGACATCAACCTGCTGCAGGACGAGCACGATCGACTGGTCCTGGCCGGCGATCAGGCCGACACCTGGGTGTTCACCTCCAGCGAAGTGGTGCCGGACGTCGAGGAATCGATCTATTTCGCCGGTCTTGGCGGCCCGCGCCGCAGCCGCCAGATCGTGCTTGCCTTCAAGGCCTCTGAAGTCGCCGAAGTCCACTGGCAGCTGACGCGCACCAGCATCGCCGGTTACCCGGAAAACAACTGACCGTATCTGCCTCGAGCATGAGGCCGAAAGTTACAGACTTTTCGGAACATCATGCGGCAAAACAAAGAGCCAACCAGCGCTTCCGGTTTGATTTCCCGATGTCATGTGCTACGGCGCGGGCATCCACCACACCAGCCGTGAAAGGCCGCCATCCCATGGCCGTCGCCGCCAAGAACATTCCCGCACCAGACCTCGTTGCCGTGCGTCGCGCCCTGCTCTCGGTCTTCGACAAGACCGGCCTGATCGATTTCGCCAGGGCGTTGGCCTCGGCCGGCGTCGAGCTGGTCTCGACCGGCGGCACGGCAAAGGCGATAGCCGAGGCAGGCCTCGCGGTGCGCGACGTCTCCGAGCTCACCGGTTTTCCCGAGATCATGGATGGCCGCGTCAAGACCTTGCATCCGGCGGTGCATGGCGCGCTGCTCGGCGTGCGCGACGACCCGGAGCATTCGGCTGCGATGCGCAAATACGGCATCGAGCCGATCGATCTGGTCGTCTCCAATCTCTATCCGTTCGAGGAAGTCCGCCGCTCCGGCGCCGACTATGCCGCGATCGTCGAGAACATCGACATTGGCGGCCCGGCGATGATCCGCGCCTCGGCCAAGAACCATGCCTATGTCGCCATCGTCACCGACCCCGGCGACTACGCCTCGGTGCTGAACGCGCTAGAGATGAACATCGGCTCGCTGTCGCTGGATTTCCGCAAGAAGCTGGCGGCCAAGGCCTTTGCCCGCACCGCCAGCTATGACGCCGCGATCTCCGGCTGGTTCGCCGAGGCGCTCGAGATCGAACATCCGACATGGCGCGCCTTTGGCGGCAGGCTGGTCGAGGTGATGCGCTACGGCGAGAACCCGCACCAGAGCGCCGGCTTCTACGTCAATGGCGACAAGCGGCCGGGCGTCGCCACGGCGCGCCAGCTGCAAGGCAAGCAGCTGTCCTACAACAACATCAACGACACCGACGCCGCTTTCGAACTGGTCGGCGAATTCGATCCCGGCCGCTCCGCCGCGGTCGCCATCATCAAGCACGCCAACCCGTGCGGCGTCGCCGAAGGCACTTCGCTGAAGGCAGCCTACGCCAAGGCGCTCGCCTGCGATCCCGTCTCGGCCTTCGGCGGCATCGTCGCTGTGAATCGCATCCTCGATGCCGAGGCCGCGGAGGAGATTGTCAAGACCTTTACCGAAGTGATCATCGCGCCCGACGCGACTGACGAGGCAGCGGCAATCGTCGCGGCGAAGAAAAACCTGCGTCTCTTGGTCACCGGCGGCCTGCCAGACCCGCGCACGCTTGGCACGTCGGTCAAATCCGTCGCCGGTGGCATGCTCGTCCAGGGCAGGGACAATGCCGTGGTCGACGACCTCGAGCTGAAGGTGGTGACCAAGCGCGCACCGACACCGGCCGAAATGGCCGACCTCAAATTCGCCTTCCGCATCGCCAAGCACGTCAAGTCCAACGCCATCGTCTACGTCAGGGATGGCGCCACCGTCGGCATCGGGGCCGGCCAGATGAGCCGCGTCGATTCCTCACGCATCGCCGCCCGCAAGGCGCTCGACGCGGCCGAGGCTGCAGGCCTTGCCGAACCGCTGACCAGGGGTTCGGTCGTCGCCTCCGACGCCTTCTTCCCCTTCGCCGACGGATTGCTGGCGGCGATCGGAGCCGGCGCCACCGCCGTCATCCAGCCCGGCGGCTCGATGAACGACAAGGACGTCATCGCCGCCGCCGACGAACACGGCATCGCCATGGTGTTTACCGGCGTGAGACACTTCAGGCACTGAGCTACTCTTCCTTCTCCCCCAGGGGGAGAAGGAAGAGGCGCTGCTACTATTCCACCGGCTGGTCCGCCGGGTATGGCGTCCTGATCAGGATCGCCATGCCGATGGCCAGGAACAGGATGATCACGGCCATGCCGAGCCGCGCCGAGTCGCTGACGGCGGTGATGGTCGCCACCATGAACGGCGCCAGGAAACTGGTCGCCCGTCCGGCCAGCGCGTAGATGCCGAAATAGCGGCCGGATTCTGCCGCCGTGACGCTGCGCGCCATGTAGGAGCGTGACGACGCCTGCACCGGCCCGAAGGCCAGGCCGATCAACAGGCCATACATGATGTAGGCCTTTTCGGCGGCCGTGCCGAACAGGCCGCCCGAATCGACGGTCGAAAGCTGTATCAGGCCGAGCAGCGTGAAGCCCGGACCAGTCGAGACGACGCCGATCGTGGCGATCGACAGCATCACCAGCGCAATCATCACCACCACCTTCGAGCCGAGCGCGGTGTCGAGGCGCGCCGCGACCCAGCAGCCGAAGATGGCGACGACGTTGAGGATGATGCCGAACATGCCGATCTCGGTGATCGACCAGTGGAACATCGCCGCCGCAAAGGTTCCCCCCAGTGCCAGCAGCGCGTTGACGCCATCCTGGTAGATCATGCGGGCGACGAGGAAGCGGAAGATGCCGCCACGCTGGCGCACCTCGGCCAACGTCGATTTCAGTTCCGACAGGCCTTCTCGCACCGCCGGCCCGATCGGAATTCCCTTGATCGCATCCGGCGTGAAAAAGAACATCGGCAGGATGAACAGGAAGTACCAGCCCGCCGACAGCGGCCCGGTTGCCCGCGCGTCCTCGCCGAGCTTCGGGTCGAGCCCGAACAGCGGGTCGATGCCGATGATCGTCTTGCCGGTCTCCGGCGAGCCGGCCAGGCAGGTAACGACGAAGATCAGCGCGATCATGCCGCCGAGATAGCCGAGGCCCCAGGCAATGTTGGAAATCCGGCCGATTTCGCTTTTCGGCACCAGCCGCGGCATCATCGAATCGTTGAACACGGTCGAGAATTCCGCCGCCACCGAGGCCAGCGAGAACAGGGCCACGATGAGGAACAGGTTGGAGCCGGGGGCGGCGAACCACAACAGGCAAAGGCTGGTGATCTTGATCGCGGCGAAAAACGCGATCCATGGTTTGCGCGGTCCGGTTTGATCGGCGATCGAGCCGAGAATCGGCGACAGCACGGCGATGACCAGCCCGGCAGCGGCGATGCCATAGCCCCAGACCGCCTGGCCGGTATTGGGATCGCTCGACATGCGCGAAACGAAATAGGGGCCGAAGATGAAGGTGGTGACGACGGTGAAGAACGGCTGCGCCGCCCAGTCGAAGAACATCCATCCCCAGATGCCGCGCCCAGACGCACGCTGCACTGTTACCTCGGTCATGTCCCCTCCCAGCATCCGCGCGGCGCATCGCGCGCCATGTCTGCATGTTTTTCATGACGGCGCAAACGAACAAGCATGGCGCCGCCCCTCATTGCCGTTGGCTTCCTCGCCCCGGCGAAGCCGAGACGGAGGCGGGGAAATGCGCCGTCCCATGGTTCAGGTAATCGTTCAAGGAAGGGCTTCACCCTACGAAGCCCCTCTCCGATCGCTTCTCGGCCACCTCTCCCCCGCTCTAGCGGGGGCGAAGACTCCAATCTTGCGAGGCCTTACATCCCCGTCAGATCGCTCATCAACCCGGACGCTACCGACAGCCGCGACACGGTGATGTCGCCGCCTTCGGTCAGCGCCTGCAGCCGCTCGCGGATGCGTGCCACCCGCTCGCCGCCGGCTTCCAGCCAGGCCGCCACCGGATCGGCTGCCTTTGCATGGCCGGTGAGTGCCGCGACCGCAATGCCGCGCCGTGCCGCACCGATCGTGTCGGTGGCGCGCGACAGCGCCAGCTGATCGTAGTAGTCGGAGGGCGTGATCGAGCGCGCCGCGTCTTCGACACGCGGGATGCGGAAGGCATCGCTGACCGCGAAGAACGCCTTGGCCGCGGCGACGATGTCGGCATTGGCCGTGCGGGCCGTGAGCGCAATGTCGGGGATGAGTTCCGCCACCTCGCTCAGCGCCAATTGCTCGGCCAGCCTTTCCGGCGCGCCGCTCTTGAACAGCCCGTGCCGCTTCTCCTCGATCCGCTCGCGCGAAAAGGCCGGCAGCAGCGAAACGATCTTGGGCTCCAGTGCCTTGCGTGCGTCCTGCAGTTCGGCGATGCGCAGGCCAAGCGGTGCCGTGCCGGCATCGTTCTTGAGATACCAGCCGCTGGTCACGTAGATCAGCCGGCTGACCGCCTGGTAGAGATCGAGTTGCACCTGGCCGTCGATAAGGTTGTCGAGCGCGTCGATCTCGCGATAGAGCGCCGGCAGCGCAAAGCCGTCGCGCACCACGGCGAAGGTCCGCACCACCGCGGCGGCGGTGCGGCCGGTCGCCTCCTGCAGGCGGTTGACGAAGGACGGGCCGCCGCGATTGACCAGGTCATTGGCGACGACTCGGGCGATGATCTCACGACGCAGCCGGTGGCCGTGGATCTCGGCGGCGTATTTCTTCGCCATCCGGTCCGGGAAATAGCCCATCAGGTCGCGATCGAAATGCGCGTCGTCCGGCACGTCGCTGGCGACGATATCGGAAAACAGCACGATCTTGGCATAGGCGAGCAACACGCCGAGTTCGGCCCTGGTCAGCGGCTCACCGCGCGCTTCGCGCTCGGCGAGTGCTGCCGGCGACGGCAGTGTCTCGACCACGCGGTCGAGCAGGCCGCGTGCCTCCAGCGCCGTCATGAAGCGGCTCTGATGCGCGATGTCGGCGAGGCCGCGCTTGCGGGCGATCGAAAGTGCCAGCGTCTGTTCGTAATTGTTGGACAGCACCAGTCCGCCAACCTCGCCAGTCATTTCGGCCAGCAGCTTGTTGCGCGCCGGGCGAGTCAACGATCCCTTGCGCATGGCGGACGCCAGCGCGATCTTGATGTTGACCTCGACGTCGGAGCAGTTGACGCCGCCCGAATTGTCGATGGCATCGGAATTGCAGCGGCCGCCATTCATGCCGAACTCGATGCGCGCCCGCTGCGTCACGCCGAGATTGGCGCCCTCGCCGATCACCTTGGCGCGCACGTCGAGCGCGGTGATGCGGATGGCATCATTGGCGCGGTCGCCGACCTCGGCGTTGGTTTCGCTGGATGCCCTCAAATACGTGCCGATGCCGCCGAACCACAAAAGGTCGACCGGCGCCTTGAGGATGGCGCTCATGATCTCGACCGGCGTGGCGGTCGTCTTGCTGAGGCCGATCGCCGCCGCCGCCGCCGCCGGCAAGGTGATCGACTTCTGGTTGCGCGACACGATGATGCCGCCTTCCGACAGTTTCGTCTTGTCGTAGTCCTGCCAGCTCGAACGCGGCAGGGCGAACATGCGCTCGCGCTCGGCCATCGAAGCGGTCATGTCGGGATCGGGATCGATGAAGATGTCGCGATGGTCGAAGGCGGCGATCAGCCGGGTCTTCGGCGACAACAGCATGCCATTGCCGAACACGTCGCCAGACATGTCGCCGACACCGACGACGGTGAAGGACGAGGTCTGGATGTCGCGGTTGATCTCGCGGAAATGCCGCTTGACCGCTTCCCAGGCGCCCTTGGCGGTGATGCCCATCTTCTTGTGGTCGTAGCCGGCCGACCCGCCGCTGGCGAAGGCATCGTCGAGCCAGAAGCCGTGCTTCTCGCTGATCGCGTTGGCTGTGTCGGAGAAGGTCGCGGTGCCCTTGTCGGCGGCAACGACGAAATACGGATCGTCCGGGTCACGGCGCACGACGCCGGCCGGCGGGATGACACCGTCGAGGCCGATATTGTCGGTGATCGACAGCAGGCTGGAGACAAAGTTCTTGTAGGCCGACGTGCCGGCCTCGAAGATCGCGTCGCGGCTGCCGCCCGCCGGCAGGCGCTTGGGAAAAAAGCCGCCCTTGGCGCCGACCGGCACGATGACGGCGTTCTTGACCTGTTGCGCCTTGACCAGGCCGAGCACCTCGGTGCGGTAGTCCTGGGCGCGGTCCGACCAGCGCAGGCCGCCACGCGCCACCGGACCAAAGCGCAGATGCAGCCCCTCGACCTCGGAGCCGTAGACGAAGATCTCCCGCCACGGCCGCGGCGCAGGCAGTCCCTCGACCGCATGCGAATCGAGCTTGATCGCCAGCGACTGGCCTTTCTCTTTCGTATCGGCAACGAAATGATTGGTGCGCAGCGAGGCTTCGATCAGATTGAGGTAGCGGCGGATGATGGTGTCGTCATCGATGTTCGGCACATCTTCCAGCGCATCCTTGATCTTGGCCTTGAGATGCTTTGCCGCCACCACGCCTTCGGTCTCGGCTGTCGGGCCAAGCCGGGCGATGAACAGCGCATGCAGGCCACGCGCGATGTCGGGATAGCGGTTGAGCGCGGCGGCGATGAAATCCTGGCTCTGCGGAATGCCGACCTGCTGCAGATAGCGGCCATAGGCGCGCAGGATGGTGATCTCGCCCGACCACAGGCCGGCGGTCTGGGCGAGGCCGTTATAGCCGTCATTGTCCACCTCGCCGCGCCAGACGGACAGGAACGCGTCCTCGAACAGCGCGCCGCCATCGCCAAGGTCGATCGGCTTGCCGTAGCTGTTCTCCAATTCCATGTCGTGGATGAAGACCATACCGGACTGGTCGTCGTCGACCTCGAAAGTGCGCTCGCTGATGACGCGGAAGCCGATGTTTTCGAGCACCGGCACCCGCCGCGACAGCGCCACCGGGCTGCCGTGGTGATAGATCTTTAACGACGCCTGATGCGGCTTCTGCTCAACATCACGATAATAGTCGATGGCGATCGGATTGCCGGCGCTGATCCTGGCGATGCGGCCGGCATCGGCCAGCGCCACCGCCGCGCTGAACGAATCGCGGTAGCTTTCCGGCAGCCGCGCGGCAATTGCCTTCAATCCCTGGTCGCCGCCAGTGGCGTCCGCGGCATCGGAAAGAGCATCCTCCCAGGTGCGCACGATGTCGCGGATCGCCGCCTCGATCGTCGCTTGCTCGACCTTTGGCGTCTTGCCGCCGGAACGGCCGATGATGAAGTGCACACGCGCCAGCCCGCCTTCGGGGAAGGCTGGGTAATAGGCCGACAGCCGGCCTTCGAATACGGTCTTGAGATAGCTGCCGATCTTCTCGCGCACCACGCTGTCGTAGCGGTCGCGCGGCACGAAGACGAGGATCGAGACGAAGCGGTCGAACTGGTCGGCGCGCACCAGCGCCCGAACGCGCGGCCGCTCGACCAGGCCGAGAATGGCGGCGGCATGCTTCCTCAGGATCGGCACCGGCACCTGGAACAATTCGTCGCGCGGATAGCTCTCCAAAACGTTGATCAGCGCCTTGCCGGAGTGGTCGTGACGGTCGAAGCCGGACTTGGCGATGATGGTTTCGGCCTTCGACCGGAGATAGGGGATCTTCATCACCGAGCGCGTGTAGGCGGTCGAGGTGAACAGGCCGACGATGCGCAATTCGCCCGCCAGCGTGCCATTGGGAGTGTAGGTCTTGACGCCGACGTAATCGAGATAGATGCGGCGGTGCACGGAAGACTTGGCATTGGCCTTGGTGACGATCAGCGGCTCCGGTCCATGCAGGAAGGCGCGGATCTCCGGCGTTGTCGTCACGGCCTCCGTGCCGCGCCTTAGCACCAGCACGTCGGGATCGGCCAGAATGCCGAGACCGGGCTTGTCGGCGCGCTCCAGCGTACCGCTTTCCTCGCCGCCCGTGTATTTGAATTCGCGCATGCCGAGGAAGGTGAAATTGTCGTCGCGCAGCCACTCCAGGAAGGCGATCGCTTCGGCAACGCTCTTCTTGTCGAGCGGCACCGCGGTATAGCGGTACTCCGAGATCGCCTGGTCGAGGCGGGCCAGCATCGGCCTCCAGTCATGGACGGCGGCATGAACCTGGCCGAGCATCTTGCGCAGCCGCTCGGTCAAGCCGGTCGCCTGTTCGGCGGTCAGCCGCGGGATGTGGACATGGATGACGCTCAGCCGGTCGTGATTGCCGTCGTCCTTGGCGAAATTGCCGTCGCCGAGGATTTCATCGACGCCTGTCTTGCCGTGGCGCACGGTGATCACCGGGTGGGTGACCAGGGTCGGCTCGCCGGCGCTCTCGGTGATCTCGCCGAGGATGGAATCGAACAGGAACGGCATGTTGTCATTGACGACGGTGATGATCGTCACCGGGCGACCCTCGCGGACAACGCCCGAATCGGCATCGACGGCAACGACGCACTCGCCCTTTTTGTGGCTGGCGACTGCCTGGCCGGCGAGATCGGCTGCGCGTTCGAGATCGGCCGCTTCGTAGGTTGCGATGTCTTCAGCCGGCGCGCGGGCGAGCAGATAGTCGGCAAGCCTGGCTGGTCTTTCCTCCGTTTTCGTCGCTGCCGTGGCCTTTTTCTTCGACTTGCTTGCGGATTTCACGCTGGCCATGATGCCATTCCCTCCCGTCGCATGCTTTTGCGACTATGGTAGCAGATGACCGCTGTTTGGCGACAAAGGTTTGACGGCTTGCCAAGAATTATCGCAATTCTGCGGCAATCCGCCGCCCACCGAGGAGAAGTGACCCATGACCGGCAAGATCACCGCGCTTGACCTTGGCCCGGGAGAGCTGAGCGAGGCGACAAAAGCCTATTTCGCCAAATGCGAGGAGAAGCTCGGTCTCGTCCCCAACGTGCTGCGCGCCTACGCCTTCGACGACAAGAAACTGCGCGCTTTCACCGACATGTACAACGACCTGATGCTGGGAGAGTCCGGCCTGTCGAAACTGGAACGCGAGATGATCGCGGTCGCCGTCTCCTCGATCAACGATTGCTATTACTGCCTGACCGCGCATGGCGCGGCGGTGCGCCAGTTGTCCGGCGACCCGGCGCTTGGCGAGATGATGGTGATGAATTTCCGCGCCGCCGACCTTTCGCCGAAGCAGACCGCAATGCTCGAATTCGCCGTCAAGCTGACCGAAGAGCCGGCCAAGATCGTCGAGGCCGATCGGGCAGCACTTCGCCAGGCCGGCTTCACCGATCGCGACATCTGGGACATCGCCTCGACCGCCGCCTTCTTCAACATGTCGAACCGGGTGGCGGCGGCAATCGACATGCGGCCGAACGACGAATACCACGCCATGGCGCGGTGAAGCTCGGCGGCTGGAACACAACCACGCCTATATTAGCTGTTTCGCATTCTCGTTGCATGTTCGCCGCTTTGGTCCGATGATCGAGAGGCGGCGTGACCGCATGCCGGTTCCATGCCGCTGATCAAGGGAGGAGAACATGGCGAAGTTTCTCTACGTCTATCACGGCTCGGGCAAGATGCCGACCGAGGAGGCCGAACGGAAAGCGGCAATGGACGCCTGGACGGACTGGTACGGCAAGCTCGGCTCGGCCGTGGTCGACGGCGGCAATCCGGTCGGCATGTCGAGGATGTTGCTGCCCGGTGGCAAGGTCGAGAACAATGGCGGCAGCAATCCAACCGCCGGCTACACAATCGTCGAAGCAAGAGACATCGACGATGCCGTCGGCAAGGCCAGGGACTGCCCTATCCTGATGGACCCGGGTTTCAGCGTCGAGATCGCACCAATCATTGAAATGATGTGACGCGGCATTTGTTTAAGCATGATCTCTCCTGCCGAAGGTCAGCGAAGCAAAAAACGGTTCCCGCTTTTAGCTGACGCAGTCCTTCGGTTCGGATTTACGCTCTGTCAGCGCGCCGCGATCGCCGCGGCAGCGCCGGCCATCGTCGTGGCGCTGACGCGGTTGGCGATCTTCATGGCGCGCTTGCTCTTCAACAGCTTGCGCGCCTGCGAGGCGGCAAGCACCCAGGCGAGGTCGATGGCGACCAGCACCGCGGCCATGGTCGCCGTCAATTCGACCCAGCCGACGATGCTGACCGACGCAAGGTCGATGATCGTTGGCAGCAGCGCCAGATAGAACATCATGATCTTGGGGTTGCCGAGCGTCACCGCCATGCCGGCGAAGAACAGTTTTGCGGGCGAATCCTCGCGCGGCATTTCGCCTGCGTTTGCCTCGACCGGCGCGGTCCACATCTTGAAGGCAAGATAAGCGAGATAGGCGACGCCGATCCATTTCACGACGACGAAAGCGAAGTGAAAACTCTGCGCCACGACAGCCAGACCGAACACCGCCAGCGACAGCCAGATGCCCTCGCCGATCCACATGGCGAGCAGGAACGGGAACACGTCGCGAAACCCTTTCGAGATGACGCGAGCGACGAGTGCAGCTATCGACGGGCCGGGCGAGCCGGCGGCGACGAACAAAGCGGCGGCAAAGATCAGGAGCGAGGTGAGGTGCATGGCCAGGATCTCTGTTGAAACCTTCGTTGCCCGACATTAGAGCAACTCTAGGAAAGTGCGTAACGGTTTCCGTCCGGCATCGCGTCAAAACAAAGAGATGGAGCGGTTCTGCGTTTCCATGAAACGATGAACCGCTCTAGAGAAATCGACTGAGCGGCGGTAGCACCGACAAAGATACGCTTGCCCGTCCGGCATCTCGCGGCTAGAAGAGCCGCCGCGAAACAAATTCGAGCTTCACTTTGCCTCAGTAACCGCCGGTCTCGTCAACTCCCCCGACACACTGCATGGCGCCGCAATCGCGGAGCCTGTTTTCATTTTCATGTGTTCCTCTGGGCGGCGGTTCGAGACCGGTTTGGCACTGCTGAACCGCTGTCGCGCGCTGTCCGCCCGTGACACCTGATTTCCAATCATAGCTAGCTATCGCCACGCCGTGCCCGCATGGGCATCTCGACATCGCCGGCCTGATGAACTTCCCGACGGGAAGGGCCTATCGGCATGTCTGGACTATCGCGTATCCACTGGGCCATCGTGCCCAAGACCGCACCTCGACCGCTTATCAACTGCAATCGCTGCGGCACCGTGAAGGCCTATCGTTGCAGCGGCAAATTCCGCGTCAACGCCAATGGCAAGCGCATCGACGTCTGGCTGATCTACCGCTGCATCGACTGCGACAATTCCTGGAATTTCGGCATTCTGGAGCGTTGCAACCGCCGCGACCTCGAGCCGGCGCGGCTGGCGGCGCTTGAAAGCAACGATCCGGCGCTCGCCAAGCGCCATGCTTTCGATGTCGTTGCGCTACGCAGCCGGGTGGGGCGTGTCGAGGAGTTTCCCGATGTCGCCGTCCACAAGCAGAGGCTCGGCGACACGAGGGAAAGCGCAACCGGATTGGAACTCCAGCTCCGGCTCGAAATGCCGACATCGCTGCGGCTGGACCGCTTGCTTGCCAACGAACTCGGCGTCTCGCGATCGCGGCTTCAGGCGTTGGAAGAGCGGCGATTGTTGATCGTTGATCCGGAAGGCGCCAAAGCCTTGCGCAAACCGGTCCGGGAGGGAACGACGATCCGCATCGACCTGGCTGGCCAACACGACCGGGAGCACATCATCTCGGCTGCCGGTGGATAAACGAAAGAGGGGCGAAGCACGCCTATGCTTCGCCCCTCTGAGCTTTGGGAAAAAAGAGGATTAGGCCGCGCCGACCGCCTTGGCCGACTTCTCGAAGCGCTTGCGCTCATTGGGGTCGAGATAGAGCTTGCGCAGCCGGATGGTCTTCGGCGTCACCTCGACCAGTTCGTCGTCCTGGATCCAGGCCAGCGCGCGCTCCAGCGTCATGCGGATAGGCGGCGTCAGCTTGACCGCCTCGTCCTTGCCAGCGGCGCGGATGTTGGTGAGCTTCTTGCCCTTCAGCACGTTCACTTCGAGGTCGTTGTCTCTGGAGTGGATGCCGATGATCATGCCCTGATAGACCTTGACGCCGGGATCGATGACCATCGGGCCTCGGTCTTCCAGGTTCCACATGGCGTAGGCCACCGCCTCGCCCTGCTCGTTGGAGATCAGCACGCCGTTGGTGCGGCCTGGCAATTCGCCCCTGTAGGGCTCGTAGGCATGGAACAGCCGGTTCATCACGGCGGTGCCGCGCGTGTCGGTCAACAGTTCCGACTGGTAGCCGATCAGGCCGCGCGTCGGCGCGTGGAAGACGATGCGCTGGCGATTGCCGCCCGACGGGCGCAGCTCGACCATCTCGGCCTTGCGCTCCGACATCTTCTGCACGACGATGCCGGCATGCTCCTCGTCGACGTCGATGACGACTTCCTCGACCGGCTCCAGCAATTCGCCGTTCTCGCCCTTCTGCATGACGACGCGCGGACGCGACACGGCGATCTCGAAACCTTCGCGGCGCATCGTCTCGATCAGCACGGCCAGCTGCAATTCGCCGCGGCCGGAGACGAAGAACGAATCCTTGTCGGGCGATTCCTCGATCTTCAGCGCGACATTGCCTTCGGCCTCGCGCAGCAGGCGGTCACGGATGACGCGGCTGGTCACTTTGTCGCCTTCGGTGCCGGCCAGCGGGCTGTCGTTGACCAGGAAGGACATGGTCACGGTCGGCGGATCGATCGGCTGCGCATGCAACGGCTCGGTCACCGCCGGATCGCAGAACGTATCGGCAACTGTGCCCTTCGACAGGCCGGCGATGGCGACGATGTCGCCCGCTTGGGCTTCCTCGATCGGCTGGCGCTCGAGGCCACGGAAAGCCAGGATCTTGGAGATACGGCCGGTCTCGACCAGCGTGCCGTCATGGTGCAGCACCTTGACCGGCTGGTTGGACTTCAGCGTGCCGCTCTCGATGCGGCCGGTGATGATGCGGCCAAGGAACGGATTGGCTTCCAGGATGGTGCCGATCATGCGGAACGGACCGGGATGCACGGTCGGCGCCGGCACATGCTTGATGACGAGATCGAACAGCGGCGCCAGGCCCTGGTCCTTGGGGCCTTCCGGATTTTCGGAAACCCAGCCGTCGCGGCCTGAACCGTAGAGGATCGGGAAGTCGAGCTGCTCGTCGGTGGCGTCGAGCGCCGCGAACAGGTCGAACACCTCGTTGACCACCTCGACATGGCGCGCGTCCGGACGGTCGATCTTGTTGATGACGACGATCGGCTTCAGGCCGACCTTGAGCGCCTTGCCGACGACGAACTTGGTCTGCGGCATCGGCCCCTCGGCGGCGTCGACCAGCACGATGGCCGAATCCACCATCGACAGGATGCGCTCGACCTCGCCGCCGAAATCGGCGTGGCCGGGGGTGTCGACGATGTTGATGCGGGTGTCCTTCCAGTCGACCGAGGTCGCCTTGGCCAGGATGGTGATGCCGCGTTCCTTTTCGAGGTCGTTGGAATCCATGGCACGCTCGGCGACGCGCTGATTGTCGCGGAAGGACCCGGATTGCCGAAGCAATTGGTCGACGAGGGTGGTTTTTCCATGGTCGACGTGCGCGATGATCGCGATATTACGAATTTTCATGTTCTGGTCTCGGAAGCGTTGCGGGCAGCAGGCCAAAAGGCGCTGCCTCTTTCGGTTGCGCGGCTCATACAGGGTTTTTCGCAGTTGCGAAAGAGGCGGCGCGACACCAAATACTCATCAAATCTTAAGCATCTGCGTGTGAGATGATTTTGTTAACCAAGGCGGGAACCTTTCGGGTCCCGGACAGTTCGAACGTCATGACCGATAAACTCAACCGATTTTGGCCGCTCATCGCGTCCGCTGCCTTTGCCGTCCTGCTGGCGGTCAACGCCGCGCAGTCGGCTGCGGCGCTGAAAGAGGCACGGCCTGCCTTGCCGTCCGATGCGCCGTCTGCCGAGCAGGTTTTCGCCGACGCCCCCGACGGCGTCGACCCGATGGTGACCGGGCCGGTCAGCGCCTCCTTCAAGCAGAGGCAGGACGCCGCCAACTGCGACAGCGCCGTCTGGCCCAACATCCCGATGGTTTGCTACCCTGATTGACGACCGCCGGCAGCGGTCGTCATTGCAGAGATGACGAAGGTCGGCTTAGGCAGACCGCACAGGGTCGAGCGTGACCTTGTAGAGTTCATTGTCGTCGCGATCCATCAGCCGCACCGTCATCTGCTCGCTGGCGCCGTTGATATCGACCAGCCCGAAGAATTGCAGGCCGGCCGACGGCGGCAGGTTCTGGCCTTGCTCGGCGGTCGGCGCCTTGATGAACTTCAGCTCCGGACCGAAGGTCATGTCGAAATCGTTCGGACCGAACGTGCCGGCATGGATCGGACCCGAGACGAACTCCCAGAACGGATTGAAATCCTGGAACTGCGCCTTGTCGGGATTGTAGTAATGCGCGGCGGTGTAATGCACGTCGGCGGTCAGCCAGACAGTGTTGCTGATGCCGGCGTTCTTGATGAAGCGCAGCAGGTCGGCGATCTCCAGTTCGCGCCCCTTGGCCGGGCCGTTGTCGCCGTTGCTGACCGCTTCCGCGCCGGCCTTCTTGGTGGCATCGTCCCAGACGACGAGGCCGAGCGGCATGTCGGCGGCGATGATTTTCCAGGTTGCCTTCGAGTTTGCCAGTTCGCGCTTCAGCCACTTCGTCTGCTGTTCGCCCAGCATCCGCGATTGCGGCGTCATCTCGGTCTGCATGTCCGGACCGTTGGGGCCGCGATAGGACCGCATGTCGAGGAAGAACACGTCGAGCAGCGGCCCGTAAGCAATCTTGCGATAGACGCGGCCGGGCTCGGACGGTTCGTAGCGGATCGTCGTCATTTCATGGAAGGCGCGCGCCGCACGTGCCGCCAGCACATGGATGGATTTCTCGGTGTAGCGGGAGTCGGCGCTGAGATCCTTCGAGTCCGACCAGTTGTTGAGCACCTCGTGGTCGTCCCACTGGTAGAAGGTCGGGCAGATGGCGCTCAGGCCGAGCACGTTCCTGTCCATCATGTTGTATTTCCACTGGTCCCGGTATTCGTCCAGCGTCTCGGCGACCTTGCGCTTGCCATCGATCAGCACGACGTTCTTCCACTTGCCACCGCCGGGCAGGTCGACCTCGTCCTTCATGGCGCCGTCGGCATAGATGGTGTCGCCCGAGTGCAGAAAGAAATCGGGCGTGTGCTTGCCGATCGTGGCGTAGGTCTTCATGCCGGTCTCGTCGATGCCCCAGCCCTGGCCGGCGGTATCGCCCGACCATGCGAACTTGATGTCGCGCCTGGAGGCGGGCGCGGTGCGGAAACGGCCGGTGATCGGTTCGGAGAGGGCGTTGATATCGGCAAGATCGGCGGCCGTCATGCGGTAGAAGATGTCCTGGTCGGAAGCGAGGTCGGTGAGCAGCCGCTTGGCCGTATAGTCGCTGGCCGGCGAGGTATCGAGCGGCGCCAGGCGGACGGCATCGGTGAAACTTTCGGTCGATGACACTTCGAACATGACGCGCGATGGGCGATCGGTACGCGTCCACACCATGCCGCTGGTGGCATCGACATCGCCTGACTGGACGCCATGGGTAAAGCCCGGGCGCTGGTTGGCGCGCGAATAGTAAGGCAGCGCCAGGCTGGAAGCACCGACCAGGCCAACGGCGCTGGCGGAGGTGACGAAAGCGCGACGGGTCATCGAGAGCTTGTTCATGGCTGTCTCCTGGATGGCTTGAAAATTGCCACCAAAGTCCAGCGTCAATGTTTCAGGCGCATCTCGAAATCATGAAGGTTTTCTGACGATCAACAGCGCGTGGTGGCTCGCCCGGACGGCGAAGCTCCGATCCCCCCACGTGGGGGAGATCGGCAGCTTGACCGATAGCACCTACGCCGCTTGCGGTTCCGGATCGAACGCCGGGCGGCTGGTGTTGATCAGCAGTGAGATACAGGCAGCGGCGATCGCCGTCATGCCGGCGATCAGGAAGGCCAGCTCATAATTGCCCTGCAGCTCGCGCATCGTGCCGCCGAAGGCAGCCGCGGTGGCCGCACCGATCTGGTGGCCGGCGACGATCCAGCCGAACACGATCGGCCCGCTACGGTCGCCGAACGCCTCGTTGGCGAGCCTCAGCGTCGGCGGCACGGTCGCGATCCAGTCGAGGCCGTAGAGCACGGCGAAGATGATCAGGCTGGTCGCCGAGAAGCCGGAATAGGGCAGGTAGATCAGCGACAGGCCACGGATGCCATAATAGACGCCGAGCAGCTTGCGCGGATCGAAACGGTCGGTGAGCCAGCCCGACAGCGTTGTGCCGATCAGGTCGAAAATGCCCATCATCGACAGCAGGCCGGCCGCCTGCACCTCGCCGATGCCCATGTCGCCGCAAAACGCGATCAGATGCGTGCCGACCAGTCCGTTGGTGGTGAAGCCGCAGACGAAGAAGGTGGCGAACAGGTACCAGAACACCCGTGTGCCGGCGGCGCGGCGCAGCGTCGAGAACGTATGCGCGAGGAAATTGCCTTGCGATGCTGGCGGCGTCGGCGGCTTGTCGTCGGCCTCGGCGCCATAGCGCACCATGCCGATCGAAGCCGGCCGCTCCGGTACCAGCAGCCAGACCAGCGGTATCAGCGCCGCTGTGGCGATCGCAACCGCGATGGCGACCGGCTGCCAGCCACCCGACTGCGCCAGCGCGGCGATCAGCGGCAGGAACACCAGCATGCCTGAGGCACTGGAGGCTGACATCAACCCCATGACAAGACCGCGATTGGTCTTGAACCATCGATTGACGATAGTGGCCCCAAGCACGCTGGCGACGGCGCCGGAACCAATGCCCGAGAACACGCCCCACGTGATGAACAGATGCCAGGGCTTGGTCATCAAGAGGCTGAGCGCGGTCGAGCCCGACATCACCACCAGCGAGGCAAGCAACGTGCGGCGCAACCCGATGCGCTCCATCAGGGCTGCGGCAAATGGACCGGTGAGGCCGTAGAGCAGGATGCCGACGCCGGCGGCCAGCGAGATGATGTCGCGCCGCCAGCCGAAACTGTTCTCCAGCGGCAGCATCATGACGGCAGGCGCCGAGCGCAAGCCGGCCGCGACCAGCAAACAAAGAAAGATGACGCCGACCACGACAAAGGCGTAGCGCTGGCCAAAGGGACGGGATTGAGCTATCATGTTACTGACCGGTACGTTGCAGGGGTGTGAACATCAATACGTACCGATCGGTAACACGTCAATCGAGTTCCATGATGCCAACGGACAAAAATATTGAACTGACCATCAGCGACGGTCATGCATCGGCGCCGCCGAAAGCCGCCAAGAAGATCCTCGATGTCGCCTACGACCTGTTCTACCGGCGCGGCATCCGGGCGATCGGCGTCGACGAGATCGTCCGGCGCGCGGGCGTCACCAAGCCCAGCCTCTATCGCAGCTTTCCGTCCAAGGATGAGCTGGCGGCCTCCTATCTCAGGCAATACGACCAGGAATACTGGGAGCGTTTCGATGAGGCGGTCGCCGCTCATCCCGGCGACCCGCGCGCCCAGATCAAGGCTTTCCTGACCCGCATCGGCAAACGCACGCAGATGGCGGAATATCGCGGCTGCGGCATGACCAATGCGGCGGTCGAATATCCCGAACACGGCCATCCGGCCCGTGTGGTCAGCGAGGCCAACAAGCAGGAGCTGCGCCGACGGCTGCGCGCCATGGCGGTTGTGATGGGAGCGCAAGACCCTGACACGCTGGGCGACGGCCTGCTGCTCCTGATCGAAGGCGCCTATATCAGCGGCCAGTTGTTCGGGCTCGGCGGCCCGGCGCAGTCGGTCGCCCGCAACGCCGACCTGCTGATCGAAGCGAGCTTGAAGAAATAGCGTTTGGCGCTACGCTGCGTTGGCTTGCAACGGAGATCGTCCGCCATGCGTGCCATTCTGATCCCGCTTGCCCTCGCCGGCCTGTGTCAGGCGGCTCATGCCGACGGCATTGCGAGCGCCTACACCGATCTCGACTGGAAGAAGGACTGCGTGACCTACGCGCAGGCCGAGGAAGGCGACGGCGACTGGGCCGATCTCGCCTGTTCCGGCTATCGCGGCTATCCCGTGCTGGTCGCCTATGACGACGCCCGTGAATCGCTTTTCTATGGGTTTCCGCCGGGCGGCGACATGACATCGGTCTGGGAGAGTTTTTCCGGCTTCAATTCCTCCGGAGCCAAGGTCGAGTGGCGCATCGAGACCAACGGCGACAAGGCTGTGCCGTTTGCCGCCATCCACCGCCGCTCGATCAGCAATCCCGAGGACCAGAACAAGCCTACCGAGGTGCTGCTCGTCGCCAAGGTCGGCCAGATGGAGGCCCGCGACGGCTGCACGGTCGGCCTGGTGCTCGCCACCGGCAATCCCGCCGCCAACGATCAGGCGCGCAAACTCGCCGACGAGAAAGCCCGTATGTTCGCCTGCGGCAAGGACAAGCACACCGTCATCGGCAATGTGCCGGCTTTCGGCCGCGTCGATAACTGACCAGTCGGGCTACTTGCTCGCCTTGGCCCGCTCGATCGCGTCGACGATCATCTTCTTGGCATATTTGGAATCGTGCCAGCCTTCGATCTTGACCCATTTGCCGGGCTCGAGATCCTTGTAGTGCTCGAAGAAGTGCTGCACCTGCTGGCGCGTGATGTCGGGCAGCTGGGTGTATTCGGTGACGTTCTCGTAGCGCAGCGTCAGCTTCGGCGACGGCACGGCAATGATCTTTTCGTCCTGGCCGGCATTGTCTTCCATGATCAGCACGCCGATCGGCCTGACATTGATGACGCAGCCCGGCACCAGCGCGCGCGTATTGCAGATCAGCACGTCTATGGGATCGCCATCTCCCGACAGCGTGTGCGGCACGAAGCCGTAATTGCCGGGGTAGCGCATCGAGGTGTGCAGGAAGCGATCGACGAACAGCGTGCCGGCCTCCTTGTCCATCTCGTACTTGATCGGCTCGCCACCGATCGGCACCTCGATGATGACGTTGACGTCCTCTGGCGGATTCTTTCCGCTGGCTATGGCTTCAATGCGCATGGCTTTGTCCCTCTTATCGATGAAACGATCGATAGCGGGCGCTGCGGCGCGGCGCAATGCGGCGAATGGTGCTGGATACGGTCGACGAACGCAGTGGCCGGAAGGCCGGGCTGTCACTCCCAGACGAAAGCGACCTTCTTCAGCGCCTTCTGCTCGAAGATTTCGACACCCTCGGCAACATCACGGCCGCCGGCGCCAGCATAGAAGGCGAGCGCGTTCTGGTTGTCTTCCAGCGCCCATACCACCATGCCCTTCAGCCCGTGATCGGCCAGACGCGCCCTGGCTGCCGCGAACAAACGGCTGCCGAGCCCGATGCCCTGATATTCCGGGCGCAGGTACAATTCGTAGATTTCGCCTTGCTGCCGCAGTTCCCGGGCGCGGTTCTTGCCGATCGTCGCATAGCCGGCGATCTGGCCGCCGATCTCGACGACCAGAACGGTGGCGGCGCGGCGAATGGCATTCGCCCACCAGTCGGCGCCGCGGCGGTTGATCATCGACGTCAGGGTACGGTGCGGAATGATGCCTGAATAGGCGCCGCGCCAAGCCTGCAGGTGCACCTCGGCGATGTCACCAGCGTCGCGCGGCTCGGCCTTCCGGATGTCGATCGTGAGCGTATTCATGATTTGTTAACCATAAACCCGCATCGCCCGATTGCAAGAGTCAGGGCGACCTGCCGATCGCTTTCTCACAGGCGATCATCGCCTCAATGAGGTGCCTTCGATGCCGTCTTGGAAAGGCTCATATCTCGACGAGATGGTCGTCGAGCTCGTTGGCGTCGCCCGATGTGACCGGGAAATGCTCGGCCAGCACCGCCCCCACCGAGTCGACCGCCTTGACGAAGCCATCGGCAAGCCGGTCGTCGCCGGCATGCGCGGTCAAGTCGCGGACGACACCATCCCAGACATGCTGGCCGACCTTGGCATCGATGCCCGAGTCGGCGACCACCTCGGCGTAGCGCTCCGCGATCGAGACGAAGACCAGCACGCCGGTGCGCGCCGTGGTGCGGTGGACGTTGCGGGCAAGGAACTGCTTGATCGCATTGGCGTGCGCCGACTGATAGCGCAGCCGCCTCGGCACCAGATGGATGCGCAGGCCGGGCAGCGCCCACAACAACGCCAGCACGCAGACCAGCGCCAGCAGCTGGGCGATGACGAAATGCGGCAGCCGGATCGACAGCCACCAGGCCTCCAGTCCGTAGCCGACGGCAAGGCTGACGATCAGCATGCCTGCAGTCGCCATGAAGGCGGCCGGGAAGAAGTAGCCGTCGCTGGCATGCGCCACGACGCAATAGATCTCGCCATCGGTCCTGGCTTCGGCAGCGCGGATCGCCGCGGCGATGCGCTCATGGTCTTGCGGGCTAATCGGTCGTGTCACCATGATCTTGTCTCACCAGCTTCCTGAAGAACCACCACCACCGGACGAACCGCCGCCGCCGGAAAACCCGCCGCCACTGCCGCTCGAACCCGACCAGCCACTGCCCGAACTGCCCGACGACCAGCCGCTGCCCGACGAAGAACCCGTCGTCCAACCGCTGCCCGACGATCCGCTTGGTCCGCGGCCGTAACGGAATGTCATGCCCAGCCATTTGTACACGCCCGGCGACAGCTTCGTGCCGAACATCGGCGGCAGGAACGCCATTGCCAAGCCGCCGAAGAACATCGTCCCCCACAGGATCAGGAACACCGTGACGACGGGGTCGATAGGAGTGCTGTTGTCGGTGGGATTGCGGTGACCGCGCGCTTCCAGCTCCTCCGGATTGCCTTCCAGCACCATGACCATATCGTCGACGGCTTTGCTGATACCGCCAGAGAAATCGCCGGCGCGGAACGCCGGCACCATGTCGTTTTCGATGATCAGCTTGGTGTGCAGGTCGGTCAGCGTGCCTTCCAGCCCGTAACCGACCTCGATGCGCATCTTGCGGTCGTTCTTGGCCACCAGCAGTAGGACGCCGTTGTTCTCGCCGGCCTGGCCGAGTTTCCAGAAGCGGAACAGCCGGTTGGCGTAGGGTTCGATCTCTTCGCCGTCGAGGCTATTGATGGTGGCGACGACGATCTGGTCGGAGCCCTTGGTCTCGAAATCGGCGAGTTTTTGCGTCAGCGCCGCCTTGGTGGCGGGGTCGATGATGCCGGCATTGTCGACGACACGGCCCGTCAGCGCCGGCAGTTCGGCGGCAAAGGCCGTGAAGCAGCACAACAGCACGGCAGCCAAAACGATCAAGGCAGCGCCGATCGCCGCTGCCGGACGGCAGGGTGTCGTGGGATCGATGCTGCGTATCGTCATGCCGTCACCAGCTTCCCGACGAGCCGCCACCGCCGGACGAACCTCCGCCGCCGGAAAAGCCGCCACCGCCGCCACCCGAAGACCAGCCACCGCCGGAACTTCCCGACGACCAGCCGCCACCGGACGACCGCCGGTGTGGTTCGAAGGTCATGCCGAGCCAGCGATAGCGGCCGGGACCAAGCTTCTGGCCGAAGATCGGCGGTAGGACGGAAACCGCCATGCTGCCGAAGAAGATGATCGCCCAGATGCCGATGAACACCGCAAAGAACAGATCGTCGGTGTTAAAGGGCGGCTGCTGGTTGCGCTCACCCCGCGCCACCAGCTCCTCCGGATTGCCTTCCAGCACCATGACCATGTCGTCGACGGCTTTGCTGATGCCACCGGAGAAATCGCCGGCGCGGAACGCCGGCACCATGTCATTTTCGATGATCAGCTTGGTGTGCAGGTCGGTCAGCGTGCCTTCCAGCCCATAGCCGACTTCGATGCGCATCTTGCGGTCGTTCTTCGCCACCAGCAGCAGCACGCCGTTGTTTTCCTTCGCCTGGCCAAGTTTCCAGAAGCGGAACAGCCGGTTGGCGTAGGGTTCGATCTCTTCGCCGTCGAGGCTATTGATGGTGGCGACGACGATCTGGTCGGAACCCTTGGTCTCGAAATCGGCGAGCTTTTGCGTCAGCGCCGCCTTGGTCGCGGGGTCGATGATGCCGGCATTGTCGACGACACGGCCCGTCAGCGCCGGCAGTTCGGCGGCAAAGGCGAGCGGCAGCAAGAGAAAGCTTAGAATGGCATACAGCAAGGCAAGGTTGGCGATCCGTCGCGCCCCCCAAGGTTGGCGAAAGCGGATGCGACAGCCAATCTCCCCCCTTGAGGGGGAGATGTCCGGCAGGACAGAGGGGGGTGTGGACACGCCTGCGGTCCGTCTCGTCAGGATGCGATACTAGGAGATTCGCCGGCTTCGCCGCTCACCCGCCCTGCTTCGTGCCGAAATCGACCTTCGGCGTCTGCAGCTTGTCGTCGTCGATGGTGAAGTTGGCGAACGGCTGATTGCTGCGGAACCAGAAAGTCGCCCACAGCACCGAGGGGAAGGTCCTCAGCGTCAGATTGTAGTCCTTCACCGCCTGGATGTAATCGCGCCGCGCCACCGCGATGCGGTTTTCGGTGCCCTCGAGCTGCGCCTGCAGCGCCAGGAAATTCTGGTTGGCCTTGAGATCCGGATAGGCTTCCGACACCGCGATAAGCCGCGACAATGCGCTTGTCAGCCCCGCCTGGGCATCCTGGAACTTCTTAAGGGCTTCCGGGTCTTTCAGCGTTTCCGGCGTCACCGTTATCTGCGTTGCCTTGGCGCGCGCCTCGACCACCGCGTCGAGCGTGTCCTTCTCATGCGCGGCATAGCCCTTGACCGTCTCGACCAGGTTGGGGATGAGGTCGGCGCGGCGCTGATACTGGTTCAGCACCTCGCTCCATGCCGCCTTGGCGTTTTCCTCCGCCGTCGGGATGGTGTTGTAGCCGCAGCCGGCAAGCAGCGGCAGCACGATCGCCATCATCAGGAAGGCGGGCAGCGTGCGGAACATGGTCGGTGGAGCAAGGCGCTGGGCAAACATGATGGGTCCCTCGGTAGAAGTTGCATGCGAAGCATTACCACAATCGGCGCGCAAGAAAACGGCCTCGGCCGCGCAGCCCACCTGGCATGCCGCATACCATCGCAAGGCCCTGTGATTGGCCGCGCGAACGCGATAAGGTCCGGGTAAAACAGGACATCATCATGGCGGAACGCCAGGACAGCGATAGGGAATCGCGACGTATCCTCGAGCGCATCGCGCGAGAGACGGATCCGGCCGGCAATTCGTTTGTGGCGCGAGCCACGAAGGGCGTGCGCGACCACGTCACCGCGACCGATGCCGACCGTGCCGACCCGATCGAAATTTGGGGCACGCGCATTGGCCGGACAATCGGCCTGCTCCTGGTGCTGGGCCTGATGGTCTGGCTCGTGCTTTACCTCATCCGGGGCAACTAGGAATCAACGAACAATGAGCGCCGAACAAACCGACGCGCCGCGTGCGGTCATCGTCATTTCCAGCCATGTCGCGCGCGGCTCGGTCGGCAACCGTGCCGCTGTCTTTGCGCTGGAGACGCTGGGCTTTCCGGTATGGGCCGTACCCACGGTCATCCTGCCCTGGCACCCCGGCCATGGGCGGGCAACCCGGATCGTGCCGCCGCTCGACCAGTTCAAGGCGCTGATGGCCGATCTCGAGCGCGCGCCATGGCTGGGCGAAGTCGGCGCCGTGCTCTCCGGTTATCTCGGCGAGGCCGGCCAGGCCGAGGCCGTTGCTTCCTTGGTTGCCGCCGTGAAAGCAAGGACGCCTGATGCCGTCTATATTTGTGATCCGGTGATGGGCGATTCGGGTGGCCTCTACGTGCCGGAACCGACTGCTGCTGCCCTGCGCGACCGGCTGATGCCGATTGCCGACATCGCCACGCCCAACCGCTATGAACTGGAATGGATGGCCGGCGCCCCTTTGCCGGACCTCAAATCGGTGATCGCGGCGGCGCTCCACGCCGGCCCATCGACCATGCTGGTCACCTCGGCACCGTCGATGATGACCGGCGGCACCGGCAATCTTCTGCTCGACGGCAACCAGGTACTGCTGGCCGAGCACCGCCTGATCGACAAGCCGCCGAATGGTCTCGGCGACCTGACGGCCGCCGTCTATCTGGCGCGCATCCTCTCCGGCCAGCCGCCGATCAAGGCACTGCAGTCGACGACGGCGGCGGTCTACGAGATCCTGGCGCGCACCGCCAAGCGCGGCGGCGACGAACTGCAGCTCGAAACTGATGCGCAGAGCCTGTCGCACCCGATGGCGATGGTACAGCTTCGCCACCTCACGCATCCGGGGCGGGACCGCCGGGCGTGACTCCAGCCGCGGCCGCCGTGCTTGTCGGCGTCGATGGCTGCAAGGCCGGCTGGATTGCGGTGCGGCGCGATGCCGGTTCGACACCTCGTAGCCCTGGCTCGATACCTCGTAGCCCTGGCTCGATACCTCGTAGCCCCGGCATGCCACCTTCCGTCTCCGTCTTTGCAAGCTTCGCCGCGCTGCTTGCCGCACTTCCCGACGATTCGGTCATCGCTGTCGACATGCCGATCGGCCTGCCCGAGTTTTCGAGCAAGGGCGGACGCGGGCCGGAGGCGCTGGTGCGGCCACTGCTCGGGCAACGTCAATCCAGCGTCTTCTCGATCCCGTCCCGCGCCGCGCTTTATGCCGACACCAACGACTTCACCACCGTCGAAGCGTGGTACGCCGCGCATCGCCGGGCAAGCGAGGTGGCCAAGATCACATCCGACCCGCCGCGTGGCGTTTCGATCCAGGCGTTCGGCATTTTTGCCAAGATCCGCGAGATCGACGCGCTGCTGGTCGCGCAGCCTGCGTTGCGCAGCCGCGTCTTCGAATCGCATCCGGAAGTCGCTTTCTGCCGGCTGAACGGCGATCAGGCCATGCAGCTGCCCAAGAAGATCAAGGGTAGCATCAATCCGGCCGGCATGGCGGAACGCAAGGCGCTGCTAAGCCGGCACGGCTATGAGATGGGCTTTCTCGATCAGGCGCTGCCGCGCGGTGCCGCCGCCGACGATTTTCTTGACGCAGCAGCGATGATGCTGATTGCCGGTCGCATCGCCAACGGTGAGGCACGGCCTTTTCCCGACCCGCCGGGCAGCGACAGTTTTGGCATCCCCGTCGCTATCTGGGCGTAAGCAAGTCCAGGACGAGTGTGAGACGGTTTCCGTCGGGTGTTGCGTCAAAGAGGTCCAACGATGCATCTTGCATGGCGATTGCCGGGCAGCCATCTGCAATTCGGCATTGCCCGCAACAGGCTTTTGCCGTTAGAGCCTCTTTGGAGCAATTTCTAGGAAAAGTGTGAAACGGTTTTCCGTCCGGAATTGCGTCAAGCAAACAGATAGAGCGGTTTGGCTTTTCCGTGACACGGTGAACCGCTCTACACCGCAACGAGCTGCCGCATCCAACCCGGAAAGGCTCCAGACGCCGCCCATGCCTCATCTCCCCGACCACCTTCTCGCCGGCTACCGCAATTTCATGACCGGCCGCTATCTCACCGAGAGCGGACGCTATCGCGAGCTTGCCCGCGAAGGCCAGGCGCCGGAAACGATGATCGTCGCCTGTTGCGACTCCCGCACGGCCCCCGAGGCGATCTTCGACGCCGGGCCCGGCGAACTCTTCGTGCTGCGCAATGTCGGTAATCTGGTGCCGCCCTACGCGCCGGACGGGGAGTTCCATTCAACCTCTGCCGCACTCGAATTCGCCGTGCAGAGTCTCAAGGTGAAGAACATCGTCGTCATGGGCCATGGTCGCTGCGGCGGCATCCGCGCCGCGCTCGACACCAATTCCGCACCGCTGTCTCCCGGCGACTTCATCGGCAAATGGATGAGCCTGATCGCGCCAGCGGCCGAGACCGTGTCCTCCAGCACCTTCATGACGGCGTCGGAGCGCCAGACCGCGCTGGAGCGCATTTCGATCCGCTATTCCATCGCGAATCTCAGGACCTTTCCTTGCGTCTCGATCCTCGAAGGCAAGGGGCGGTTGTCGCTGCACGGCGCCTGGTTCGACATCTCGACCGGCGAACTCTGGGTGATGAACAAGGAGACCGGCGATTTCGAACGGCCGGAGATGACATAGACCATGATCCCCAGCCGAAGGACCGCGCCGGCGAAAAGCGGGGACCGGTTTTTCGGGAAAGATCACGGTCGAACGGGAAGTTGGAGGCAGCACATGATGGGAGATCGCCGTTCGGTCACTTTCGTCGCGGCAGCGTTGCTGTTTTCGATCATTCCTGTCCGCGCCGACGATGGCGCCCTCATCAGCCGCTGGTATTCGGCACTGCTGGTCGCCGACCGCACCGAACTGTCCGACCTGCTCGCCGATGATGTCCGCATAAAGCTCGAAGATCTCGGCATCGTGCAGAGCAAGCAGGAATTCATCGCCTCGATCGACGAATGGCAGGGCGCCGTCGCGGGTGCGGAGATCCGGCACCGGATCGAAAAGAGCGAAGGCGGCGTCACCACCGTGATCGCCTGCTACGACTTCCCCAACAACGACATGCTGATGCAGGAAACCTTCGCGGTGACTGACAACCGCATCACCGCCAGCTCGCAGGCGGCGATCGCCGAAAATTGCGACGGCTATTGACGAAAACCTGACCGGCAGCCCTGTTGCGCACGGCAAACCTGCGCCCTACATCGGGAACGCCCCGCCCTTTCCTTCGCCGCCAACATTCGAAAGACTGTCCATGCCTTCCACGAAAGCCGTAGACCTCGCCGCCCATCCGCTGACCGCGTGGCAAGGACCGCTGGATCTGCCCGATTTCACCCGCATCGGCGACGACGACTTCTCCCCGGTCTTCGACGCGGCACTAAAGGCGCATGAAGCCGAAATCGAAGCGATTGCCGGCAACAAGGATGCGCCGACCGTCGAAAACACGCTGCAGGCGCTGGAACTCGGCGGCGAAGCGCTCGATCGTGTCTCGTCGATCTTCTGGTGCCGCGCCGGCGCCTACACCAATGAGACGATCCAGGCGCTGGAGCGCGACATCTCGCCAAAGATGTCCAGGCATTTCTCGGCGATCTCGATGAACGAGAGGCTGTTCGCCCGCATCGACGATCTCTACCAGCGCCGCGACAGCCTGAAACTCGACGCCGAGACGCTGCGGGTGCTGGAGAAGACCTGGAAGGGGTTCGTCCGTTCCGGCGCCAAGCTTGACGCCGACGGCAAGAAGCGGCTGGCAAAGATCAGCGAGGACCTGTCTTCGCTTGGCACGACTTTCGGCCAGAATGTCCTTGCCGACGAGCGCGACTGGGCGCTGTTCCTCGACGAGGCCGACCTCACCGGGCTGCCGGGCTTCCTGAAGAGCTCGATGGCCGAGGCCGCCGAGATGCGTGGCCAGAAGGGGCGCTATGCCGTCACCTTGTCGCGCTCGATCTACGAGCCGTTCTCGACCTTTTCCGAACGCCGCGACCTGCGCGAGGTCGCCTTCCGCGCCTTCACCATGCGCGGCCAGAACGGTGGCGCCTCCGACAACACATCCGTGGTGCGCGACATGCTGAAGCTGCGCGCCGAAAAGGCAAAACTGCTCGGCTACGGCTCCTTCGCCGCCCTGAAGCTCGACGACACCATGGCCAAGACGCCGAAGGCGGTGCATGCACTGCTTGATCCGGTCTGGGAAAAGGCGCTGGAAAAAGCGGCAGCCGACCAGACCGAACTGCAGCGGCTGGCGACCGAAGCCGGCAGCAATGAAAAATTCGCCGCCTGGGACTGGCGCTTCTACCAGGAGAAACTGCGCGCCGAAAAATTCGCCTTCGACGAGGCCGAACTGAAGCCTTACCTGCAGCTCGACCGGATCATCGAAGCCTGCTTCGACGTGGCAACCAAACTGTTCGGCGTCACCTTCGAGGAGAAAAAGGGCATTGCCGTATGGCATCCCGACGCGCGCGTGTTCGTGGTGAAAAATGCCGACGGCAGCGAGCGCGGCCTGTTCCTCGCCGACTATTTCGCACGGCCGTCCAAGCGCTCCGGCGCCTGGATGAGCGCGCTCAAGTCCGGCTACAAGCTTGGCCACGGCTCGAAGCCGGTGATCTACAACGTCATGAACTTCGCCAAGCCACCGGCGGGCGAGCCGGCTCTGCTATCGGTCGATGAGGCAAAAACACTGTTCCACGAGTTCGGCCATGCCCTGCACGGCATGCTGACCGACGTCACCTGGCCATCGGTTTCCGGCACTTCGGTGAGCCGCGATTTCGTCGAACTGCCCTCGCAGCTCTACGAACACTGGCTGACCGTACCGGCGGTGCTGGAAAAGCATGCGCTGCATGTCAAGACCGGCAAGCCGATGCCGAAGGCGTTGCTCGACAAGATGCTGGCGGCGCGGACTTTCGGCGCCGGCTTCGCCACGGTCGAATTCACCGCTTCGGCGCTGATCGACATGGCCTATCACGCACGGCCGGATGCACCAGAAGCGCCACTTCGTTTCGAAGCCGAAACGCTTGAAAAGCTCGACATGCCGGACACCATCGCGATGCGTCATCGCACCCCGCATTTCGGCCATGTGTTTTCCGGCGACGGCTATTCGGCCGGCTACTACTCCTACATGTGGTCGGAAGTGCTCGACGCCGACGCCTTCGCCGCCTTCGAGGAGACCGGCGACCCCTTCAACCCGGCGCTGGCAGAGCGGCTGCGCAAGAACATCTACGCCGCCGGTGGCTCGAAGGACCCGGAAGAGCTCTACACCGCCTTCCGTGGCAAGATGCCTTCGCCGGAAGCGATGATGGTCAAGCGCGGGCTCGTGTAATCCAGCCTCACATCTTCCACGGATCAGCCACCCGCGGCCAGATCGGCCGCGTCAGCTTGGTGTAATTGGTCACCGCCGGATTGCTCGGATACGAACTCGGCGCCGAGACATAGATGATCTCGGCGGCGATCGGCTCGAAGCCGGCGTAGAAATGATTGGTCGACTTGATCAGCAGCACGTCCTTGCTCATCGGATCGATGCCGATATTGGAAAAGATATCCGGTTCGAAGGTCTGCGTGCGATTGGTGTTGAGGATGATGTCGACCTCGGTGCCTTCGATGCGCACCTGCGCTGTTGGCCCGAGTGTTACCCGGCTCGGCCCGAAACTCTGCCAGCCCTCGGCAACAGCCTTCAACACCCGCACGCGCGCGTCGATCGGCTCGCCGGCCTGAGGGCCGGCCTTGCCGCCGAAGCGCAGGTCGATGACGGCGCCCTCGCCTGCCGCCAGGCAGAAGGTGACCGCGATCGGATCCCAGATCGTCGCAACGCCGATAGTGTTGAGGCCGCGCGCCAGCATCTGGCGCAGCACAGCGGTGCCGTCGCCGGGTACGCCGCCGCCGGGATTGTCCCAGATATCGGCGATCACCACCGGCTTGCCCGGATTGTCGGCGCGCACGGCCAGCGCCCGATCAATGCCGTCGGCGGCACTCAGCATCGTCATCGCCGTCTTTTCGCGCAGCGCGTAGAGTTCCCGCCCCAGCCGCTCCGCCAGCGCATCGCCCTTGGCCTTGTCGTCGTCGGTGACGACCAGGATGCGCGTGCCCATTTCGGCCACGTCGGCCGCCATGAAGCCATGGATGACCGAGATCGACAGCACGCCGTCCTTACCGTGCAGCGCCTTGATGCGGTCGACAAAGGAGCGCATCGGCTCGCGGCTGGTCGGCAGCACCTGGATCATGCGGCAGTCGAAGGTCGAGATGACAGGCTTGATCTCACCACGGGCCGCGGCGAGGCCAAGCGCGACGACATGTTCACCGCGTTCGTAGAAATCGGTGTGCGGGAACTCGAGGAAGTAGGCCATGATGTCTGACGCCGCGACACGCTTCGGCGTCAGATGGCTGTGCGGATCGAATTCCGACGCGATGACGACCTTCGGGCCGACCATCTCGCGGACGCGCGCGAGCAGGTCGCCTTCGCAATCGTCATAGCCTTGCGCCACCATGGCGCCGTGCAGGCCGAGGATGACGGCGTCGACCGGCAGCGCCGCCTTGAGCTGGCCGAGTATCTCGTCGCGCAGCGCCTCATAGGTCTGCCGCTGCACCAGGCCGCCGGGCTCCGCCCAGGTGGCGGTGCCCTCGATGACGGTCAGGCCTTCGGCTGCCGCGCGCCGGCGCAGGGCGACCATCGGCGATGAGCACAGCGTCGGCGTTTCCGGATGTTTGCCGGGTCCAGCATAGAAGGCCATTTCGAACGAGGCCCGGTCGGTCGGCACCGGCGAGAATGTGTTGGTTTCCGTCGCCAGCGAGGCGGTGAAGATGCGCATGAAAGCTCCGTGGGCCTAGAGCAATTCCAGGAAAAGTGTGAAGCGGTTTTCCGTCCGGAATTGCGTCAAAACAAAGAGATAGAGCGGCTATTTGACCGCCCCGAGCGCCAGCCCCCTGACGAGGTAGCGCTGCAGCCAGATGAACAGGATGGCCACCGGCAAGGTCGCCAGCAGCGTCGCCGCCATGACGTGGTGCCATTCGATGGTGTAGCGGCCGGCGACCAGCGAAAACACCTGGATCGGCAGCGTGTAGCTTTCCTGGCTGCGCAGCATGGTCAGCGCCACGACGAATTCGTTCCAGGCATTGATGAAGGTGAAGATCGCGGTCACCGCGATCGCCGGCAGGCAGAGTGGCAGGAACACCTTGCGCAGGGTCAGCCAGCGGCCGGCACCCTCCATCCAGGCCGCCTCTTCGAGATCGCGCGGGATGGTGTCGAAATAGCTCTGCAGCATCCACACCGTGAAGGCGACGTTAAAGGCCATGTAGATCAAGCCGAGCGCCGTGGTGCTCTCGACCAGGCCCCAGGCCGCCATCAGCCGAAACAGGCCAAGCACCAGCACGATCGGCGAGATCATCTGCGAGATCAGCAGGAACTGGCGCAAGGCGCCGTAGCCGGCAAATCGGAAGCGCGACATCGCATAGGCGGCCGGAACCGAGATCAGGATGGCGCCGACAGTGGCAATGACAGACACGTAGAGCGAATTGAGCAGCGCCTGGCCGAACCCGGTCGCCACCCACATGTCGGAAAAATTCGACCAGCGGAATTCGCTCGGCCACCAGGTTGGCGACAGCACTTCCTGCCTTGGCTTGACCGCTGTCAGGAACATCACCGCGAAGGGAAAGATCGTCACCACGATCAGCGGCGCCAGCAGCAGCCATGCAATGATCGAACGCCTCAGCTTACTCGTCATGCGCGTTGCTCCCGCATTGCCAACCGCACATAGATCATGGTGAAGACCAGCAATATGGCGAACATCACCAGCGACACCGCCGATGCCTCGCCCAGTTTGCCGATGCGAAAGGCCAGCTTGTAGAGGTGGGTGACCAGGATGTCGGTCGAATTGGCCGGCCCGCCCTGCGTCATCACCCAGATGATCGGGAAGGAATTGAAGACGTAGATGGTGTTGAGCACGATGGCGATGTTGATGAACGGCTTCAGCAGCGGAAAGGTGATCTCGCGGAACTGCTGCAGCGGTGTCGCGCCTTCGAGCGCCGCCGCCTCGTAAAGGTCGTCCGGGATCGACGACAGGCCGCCGAGGAAGATCGTCGTCGTGAACGGCACCGTCACCAGGATGCCGATCAGCACCTGCATCGGAAAGGCGGTCTCCGCGCTCGCCAGCCACTGGATGTTGTGGTCGATGAGGCCGAGGCCGATCAGCGCCGAATTCAGCATGCCGCTTTCGCCGCTCAGTGCCCAGCGCCAGACCACAGCGGTCATGGTCAGCGACACCGCCCAGGGCAGCATGATGATGACACGGGCAATGCCGCGGCCATAGAAATCGCTATTGAGGATCATCGCCACCGGAATTGACAGCAGCAGCGCGCCGCCGACCACCAGCACCGTCCACTGGCCGGTGCGCCAGAGCGCGGCCATGAAGTCGGGATCGGCAAGCAGTGCCGCGAAATTGGCAAAGTCGTTGAATTCGCGAAGCTGGCCGAAGCGGCTGACTTCATGCGTCGAGATCTGGATCAGGTCCCACACCGGCCAGAAGATGACGACAGCCGCCAGGAACAGGCTGGGCAAGGTCAGGAGATAGGGCAAGAAGCGATTTTGCATCGGCTGACCTGCGCCTCGGCGCGGTGGATCTGAAGGTTCTGCTTGAGCGACGCCGCTATCGGCCGCTCTAAAGCATGATGCCGAAAAGTGTGAAGCGGTTTTCGGACGACATCATGCTCTATCTCTTGATTTAAAGGCGGATTCAGATTTCAGGTCGATTCGACCTGAAATCATCCCGCGCCAGGCGGAAATCAAGGTGTGGCGCGCCCCGCCTGAGTGGGGCGCGCCACGGGCGCAGGGAGATACGCCCTATTTCTTGAGCACTGCATTGGCCTTGGCCGCCGCGTCTTTCAACCCCGCCTCGGGGTCGCCGCCGAGATAGATCTTCTGCATGGCGTCGGAGGTGATCTGGGCGACTTCTTCCCAGCCGGGGATGATCGGTGCAAAGCGGGCGTCGGGCAGCAGCGCGGTGAACGCCGCCAGATCGGCGTTGTTCACGTAATAGTCCATTTTGGCTTCTTCCTTGTTCACCGGCAGGAAGCCTTCGCCTTGCGTGAACTTGGCGCGCTGCTCGGTGGTGAACAGGAAATCGAGCAACTTCCAGGCCTCGTCCTTGTTCTTGGAATTCTTGAACATGATGATGGAATCGGTGACGCCATACGTGCCGCGCGCACCGGTCGGTCCGGCCGGAATGGCCGCCACGCCATATTTCAGGTTCGGCGCCTCGTCCTTGATCTGGTTCGACAGGAACGGTGCGGTGATCATCATGCCGACCTTGCCCTGCTTGAACAGGTTCTGCACATCCTCGCGGTTGTTGGAAGTGACGCCAGGCTCGGTGAGGCCTTCGTCGATCATCGACTTGTAGAGCTTGGCGGCTTCAAGCGCGCCCGGCGTGCCGAGGCCGGAGGTGCCGTCCTTGTTGAGGATCTCGGTGCCCTGGGACCACATCGCATAATAGTAGTAGACGTCGGTCTCGATCTCCTTGCCCTGCAGGCCGAAACCGAAGGTGCCGGACCCGAGCGCCTTGATCTTGCGCGCGTCTTCCTGCAGCTCGGTCCAGTTGGCCGGTGGATTGGCGATGCCGGCCTTCTCGAACAGCTCCTTGTTGTAGTACAGCGCGCGCGCCGAGGCCGCGATCGGCAGGCCGTAGGTCTTGCCCTCCATGATCGAGGGCGACAGGAAGGTGTCGATGAAGCGGGCCTTGAAGTCCGGCGTGATGTAGCTGTCGAGCGGCTCGGCGACATCCTGCTGGACGAAGTCGATCAGCCAGCGCGTGCCGATGATGGACAGGTCGGCATTGGTGCCGGCGGTGATGTCGGTGGTCAGCTTCTGCAGCAGCACCTCCCACGGCACGACTTCGAATTTAACGGTGATGCCGGGGTTGGCCGCCTCGAATTCCTTCTTGACGCTTTCGAAATATGGCCCAGTCTTGGCGCTGTACTCGGCGACGGTGACGCGCACCTCGCCCGCATTCGCCTGCGCCGCCAATGCCATCATGCTCATTCCGGCCATCAGGCCGACAGTCCATTTTGCAAGGCTCATTTGATGTCTCCCATTTTGATTTTGCGCTTGCGCGCCTCTTCGCGACCCGCGCAGAAGATTTATGTGACTTTCCTACATTATCGATGATTTGAAGGCTTGCAAGCAGATTATTCTGTTGCTTAATTACATTTCGTGGACTAGGCCTGATACGGCTGTCAGAGCTCCCGGAGGATGACGCACGGTGGTTTCGCGACCTAAGTTCGAAGGCAGGGCCGAGTTCGAAGGCAAGACTGTCGTGGTGACCGGTGCCGGCGGCGGCCTCGGCACGGCCATCGTGGCGGTGATGGCGCAGAGGGGCGCCAGGGTCATCGGCTGCGACCAGTCCAGCGAAGCGCTGAAGAGCCCGCATCTTGCCTCCCGCCACGTCTTCGACCTTCTCGACCGGGCTTCGATAGACGCGGCAATCGCAGCGATCCTCGACAGGGATGGCGTGCCCGACATCCTTATCAACAATGCCGGCTGGACACGCGCCGAGACGCTTTCCGCCCTCAATCCCGACAAGATCGAACACGAACTCGACCTCAACCTAACCGGCGTGATGACTTTCGCCGATCCGCTGGTCAAGGCGATGGCTGACCAGGGCTCCGGCAGCGTCGTCTTCATCTCGTCGGTCAATGCCATCGCGCATTTCGGCAATCCCGCCTATGCGGCGGCCAAGGCCGGAATCAACGCCTATGCCAAGGCTATCGCCGTCGAGCTCGGCCGCAGCGGCCTGCGCGCCAATGTCGTCTGCCCCGGATCGATCCGCACCGCCGCCTGGGATCACCGCCTTGCCAAGGATCCAGAAATCCTCGGCAAGCTGCAACGGCTCTATCCGCTCGGCCGCATCGTCAACGCTTCGGAAGTGGCCGAAGCCGTCGCCTTCCTTGCCTCCGATCGCGCATCGGGCGTAACAGGCGTGGTGATGCCGGTGGACGCTGGCCTGACGGCCGGCTGCCTGCCATTCATCGACGACATATTGGGAGCGTGACCATGACCGACGTCGAGTTCCGCGACCTGTCGAAATCCTTCGGGCAGCACAAGATCCTCGAAAACATCAGCCTCGACATCAAGAGCGGTGAGTTCGTCGTGCTGGTCGGGCCATCCGGCTGCGGCAAGTCGACCCTGCTGCGCATGCTGGCCGGGCTGGAGACGATCACCTCCGGCGACCTCATGATCGGCGGCGTGCGCGCCAACGAATTGCCGCCGCAGCAGCGCAACATCGCCATGGTGTTCCAGTCCTATGCGCTGTTCCCGCATCTGAAGGCATCGGGCAATATCGGCTTTGGCCCGAAGATCCGTGGCGAGGCGCGCGCCACAGTCGATGCGAAGGTCAAGAAGGCGTCGGGCGTCCTCAATCTGTTCTCCTATCTCGACCGCTATCCCCGCCAGCTGTCGGGCGGCCAGCGCCAGCGCGTCGCCATGGGCCGCGCCATCGTGCGCGAACCGTCGGTGTTCCTGTTCGACGAGCCCTTGTCCAACCTCGACGCGCAATTGCGCGTGCAGATGCGCGTCGAGATCAAGGCGCTGCACCAGCGACTGAAATCGACGATCGTCTATGTTACCCACGACCAGATCGAAGCCATGACCATGGCCGACCGCATCGTGGTGATGGACCGCGGCCGGATCCAGCAGGTCGGCGCGCCGCTGGAGCTCTATGACCGGCCGGCCAACAAGTTCGTCGCCAGCTTCCTCGGTTCGCCGTCGATGAGTTTTGTTTCCGGTTCTGTGAAGGCAACGCCTGAGAAAACCTGGTTCGAGTCGGCCGGCGGCGGGCGGCTTGCGCTTGCCGCCAAACAGGTGCCGGCGGGCAGCGCTGTAGAAGCCGGCATCCGGCCCGAACATTTTGTGATCGGCGAGGCTGCCGACGCGATGACGATCAAGGTGGATGTCGTCGAGCCGACCGGCTCCGAAACCCATGTCTATGGCGCCATCGGCACCGACACGGTGCGTGCCGTGTTTCGCGACAGGGTGCCGGTCAGGCCGGGCGACGTGCTGCCGGTGAGTGTCGATCCCGGCAACATCCACCTGTTCGACAAGGCGACGGGCCTGCCCGTATGAAAACACAGAAATGAAAACGCCGGCCGACATCATCACGCGCCTGCAACTGATGTCGCAGGACGGCACCAAGTCGGATCGCAAGCTGGCAGCCTTCGTGCTTGCCGACCTCGATCTCGTCTCCAAGGCGGCGATTTCGGAAATTGCCGCGCGCGTCGGTGTCAGCGAGCCGACGGTGACGCGGTTCTGTCGCAACCTCGGTTGCGAGGGCCTGCGCGATTTCAAATTCTATCTGGCGCAGGCCATCGCCATCGGCGGCCAGTATCTTTCGCCGGAGCCGTTGAGCCGCGACGCCCGCGAACAGCGCATCGCTTCCGCCATCACCGAAGCGGCAATTGCCGCCATCCAGCGCGCCAGCGAAAACCTCGACATGACGACTCTGGTCGCCGTCGCCGCGCGGATCGCCGTTTCCGGCAATGTCCTGTGCATCGGGTCGGGCGGCATTTCGTCGATGATGGCGACCGAAATGCAGAACCGGCTGTTCAGGTTGGGCGTGTCGGTGCTGGCACAGATCGACGGACAGCTGCAACGCATGTACGCCGCCGTAGCCACTACAGACACCACGCTGGTCGCCTTTTCGGTTTCCGGCTATGCGCGATCGGTCATCGATGCGGTGCAGGTCGCCCAACAATATGGCGCCACCACCATCGCCATCACTCCGCCGGACTCGGCACTCGCCAAAGCCGCAGACACGGTCATCCATTTCCAGTCGCTAGAGGATGGCAACATCTACAAGCCGACATCGTCACGCTATGCGCTGCTGTCGATCGTCGACATGATCGTCACATCGGTCGCCGAAACGCGCGGACCAAGGGTTCTGGAAAACCTGCGCCGCATCAAGCAGAGCGTGAACACGTTGAAGGTCGACGATCCCCGCCTGCCGCTGGGGGATTGAACCTCCATCGAAGGCATCAGGACTGCTGGTCGAGCGCCTCGATGCCTTTCGCCAGCATCGCCGGATCGCCTGCAACGCGCACGGTCTTCAGCCGGGCGGTGCCACCGGCGACAATCGACACGGCGGACGCCGGCACGCCTAGCGCCTTGGCGATCAGCTTTTCGAGCGCCTTGTTGGCTGCTCCGTTTTCCGGCACGGCGCGGACGCGGGCCTTCAGGTGACTTCGCCCGTCTGCAGCGGTTTCGACGCCTTCGAGCCTGTCCAACGCAGCCTTTGGCGTCAGCCGCACAAACAGATCGACGCCGTTTTCGCGCGGGCGAAACGGCGCGCTCACAGGTTGGCTGCCTCAGACGACCAGCGACAGCACGGTGGTGAGCAGGAACTGCCGAAGGAAAAACAGGATCAGCAGCAGGATGATCGGCGAAATGTCGATGCCGCCAAGGTCCGGCATGAAACGGCGAATCGGCCGCAACGCCGGCTCGGTCAGCCGGTAGAGCATGTTGCCGATGCTGCCGACGAACTGATTGCGCGAGTTGACGACGTTGAAGGCGTAGAGCCAGGAGAAGATCGCCGAGGCGATGATGACCCACCAGTAGAGGTCAAGCGCCATGACGATTGTTTGAATGAGGGCGATCATGCCGGTCTCCGATTGTTGCCGACATGTAGCCATTGCGGGCTAAACCGGCAAGGGCCGCCGTCCTGCGCGCGCCGGCCCGACGTCTGGCGACCACGGATTTCGGCAAAACGCCGCCTTGACAGGAAAGCGCGGCGCCCGATAAATGCGCCCATCCGCTGGACGGGGCTGTAGCTCAGCTGGGAGAGCGCGTCGTTCGCAATGACGAGGTCAGGAGTTCGATCCTCCTCAGCTCCACCAGTGGAATAATCGATTTTCTGCTCTCCACGCCAAGAGGAAAGCGCGACGTTCGCCATGGCTCGCCTGCGGGCAATATTTGTTGTGCCAGCGCGCCTTCGAAGGCCGCGGCGCAATACTGCACCCTTGTCTGGCGTTATCCGGCGAAAACTGTTGTCAATTGGACTTATGGCCGAAGCCGCCCGGCGATTGTTTTCATTTTCTTTGGAAGCTGCCCCATTAGATTGACGTTACCAAATCAGTTTTTCTGTGCGTTGCGACAAGGGCGTTTCGGCGGGGGCGACCGAAGACGCTATATGGATTTTCGAATCGAAATGAAAATTCGCCTGCGGAAGCAAAGACGTGTCAATTCGCGAGAATCTCGCTGCCAACCTTAGACGCCTCTGCAAGGACCATGCCTCGGTAAGTGCGGTATGTCGTGAGCTGGGCATCAACCGCACGCAATTTGAACGCTACCTGCAAGGGCAGACGGTCCCGAACAAGGCGACCGCCAAGCTCATATGCCACTACTTCCGGATCGACGAAGCCGAATTGTACCGTGATCCCGGTGTTCCCGAACCCAGGGGGCGCGGGTTGCCGCCGGTTTCCGAGAGTCTGTTCAACCAGATGATCCGCCCTCCCAGTCCATCGATCGCGGGAGGCACCTATTTCACCTATTTTTCAATCCCGGACCGCCCCGATCTGCTGATGCGATCGGTGACCTTCGTGCGGCGCGAAGCCGAGTTGGTCACATTCAGAAGGGTCACCGGCTGGTCGGAACGGCGGGGATCGACCTGGGCGCGGGCGCGCGGCAACCACTATGGAGTGGCGATCTCGCGTCTGAACTGGATCTATTTCAGCGGCATCAATCGCCGCCAGACCGGCGAGCCGTCGCTGATCTCCGTGCAATGGGCTCCCATCTCCGAACCGGTGCTGACAGGCAAGGCCATGCTTCTGACGGAAGCCGGGCCGGCATTCGTGTCCGTCATCATGCGGCGCGACATTACCAACATCCGCCCCAGGGATGCCATCGGCATGGCACATGTCATCAGGCTCGACGATCCTGATGTCGACCAACTGGTGATCAGCCTCACCCGGGACGGGCTGGGCTAACCCCCTTGGCCATGGGCCCGCTTACGCTAAATAAGGATAAGAATATACCGAAAGAGCGTATGACAACGATTGTCTACTCCGTATATGATTAAAATCGATATTTTACACTTTAGCGTCAGGAAAGATAATCCACCAGGCCGCCTTTAGAAGGCAGATTTACTACAATTTTAACAAAGCATTAACTCTTTCGACCTTACCTTTCTTGTCGTGGATCCCGTTTTTGGGGGTCTTTAAACGGATCCCGATGGGGTCAGGAAAGGGATGAAATATGGCCAAGAAAGCGAACACCGCTCCGAAGCTGACGATTGCCGCCGGCACGCAGACCGTCTTCTTTTCGCAGGGCATGCACTACAACAAGCGCTGAAATCGTTCCGCGTCGGCGAGCGGTTCGCTTGTCGGCGCCTCGGCTCCCCAGGCGGCATTCAGCATCATGAAAATGCGCTCTTCAAAAACGCTCGTTTTCTACCCCGGACCGAACAAGGTCACGGCATGCAACTTCCTGACCAGAAGCGTGTTTGAATGCAGCCCCGAGGTGATCGGTCTTCTCGCATCGTGGGACAAATGGGCCTCGACGGCGGATATCGCCCGCGCCCAAGGACGGTCGAAGTCCGAACTGAAGGCTATCGTTCCGCAGTTGCTCGATTTTTCCGCCCTGGTGACCGCAGGATCGCCGCTCGCCGAACAGGAGGAGCAGTTTTCCGGACAATGGAAGTGGGGCCTTCCGACCGCGCTGATGCATTTCTGCGTCCAGGACAGCGAGTTCATGACCATCGAGCAAGCCGAAGAGCGGCAGACCGAACGCGCCGGTCATACGCCGCAGCCTGACCTCCTGCTCAAGAACTCTCCGGGCGCCATTCAGTTGCCGAACGCACTGGAAGACAATGAGCTTCTCGCCCTGATGGCGCGGCGCCGCACCAACCGCACGACGGCCAAGCCCGGCATCACGGCGAAGCAGCTTTCCGATTGCCTGTTCGCCGGCATGGGCATTACCGGCGAGACCACCAACTGCGTCGGCGCCCTGCCGCTTGGCATGACCCCTTCGGGCGGCGCTCGAAATCCTTATGAAGCCTATGTGGTCGCGCTTGCCGTCGATGGCCTCGAGCCCGGCGTCTATCACTATTCCGCCGCCGATCACGACCTTGGCCGGATTTCCGCAAACCATCTGCCGAAAATCTCCGAACTGGTCGGCGGGCAGGAATGGGCGGACGCCATGCCGTGCCTAGTCCTGCTTTGCGCGAAGCTCGATCGCACGATGTGGAAATACGAGGATGCCAATGCCTATCGTGTCGTGCTGATCGAAGCCGGCCATATCGGCCAGAACATCATGCTGGCGGCCACCAACCATGGCCTGTCCGCATGCCCCACCGCCGCACTCAGCCATTCGGCGATCAAGCGCCTGCTTGGTCTCGATCGCCTCACCGATGCGCCGATCTATGCCTTGACCATCTCAACCCCGCAAACAAGCCCGTCTTCGGCGGGCCAATCGATCAATTAGTCGGCTCAGCATGTTCAGTAACGCCTTTCTTGGGGCCAACCAGAAGACAGGAGCAGCACGTGCCAAATCAATCCTTACGTCAGTCCGAGATCGATAGCCTTCAATACATTTCGTCGATGACCAATGAGCTCGTGCAGATGGCCGAAGCAAGCCGTTTTCCCATGATCTCCTATCTGCTGGGCATGGCCTATGCCGAAGCCTTCGACGTCCTTCGCGGCGCACGGCCGGCCAGGCATGCGCAGCTCAGCGGCAATCCGCTGCACCCCAAGACGCAGGCGAAAGACCATCGCGCTCATGCGAGGAGAGCGTAGCGACATGCAATCGTCAGCCGCATACGCGGCTGCAGGCTCGACCTTCCGGCCAAACCGCTGGGAGACACTGTGCGCGTTGCAAAGCCTGCTGCCGCTGCTGAAAAAGGCCGCCACGGATCTTGGCCGCCCCGACATGGTCTACTGGTTCGAACAGGCCGATGCCGAGGTCGCCAACATCATCAAGGGCAGGCCGTCCGATACGACCGCCATTCCGGCCTTGATCACATCCTGCCCGCAGGACCGGCATCCGGTCGCATAGGCCCAAGGCGTTAGGTTTGATTGGATCGCCGGACTCGCTCTAACCGTTTGTTTTTACGCAATTTCAGGCGGAAAACCGCCACGCACTTTTTCCGGCAATTGCCCGAGGGGGACCTTGCAATGAACATGATCGCCAACATCAAGAGCGTCGACGCCAGGGAAAGCCTTTTCAGCCGACTCGACACCTTGATTGCAAGGCGACCGTCCTCGCCTGACACCGCGCGGGTCGAGGCCCGCCAGCTCGTCTCGATGGCGATTGCCGACAGCTGCCAGGCCGACAGTCTATGGGGCGCTGTGGATGCCTTTCACGCTCACTTCGATTTCATGATGCAGACCATCGAGATCAACGGCGCCGATGATCCGAACCTCAGGATCCTGCGCACGAAATGCCGATTCTATCTCGATGAGGTCGAGGCTCTGTGCCAGTCGCTGAGTTATTGATGGACCGAGTCTGCTCCAAGGTCTGTTCAGATTCAGGCCGAGCCGAGAATGGCGGGTTCCGAGAAGGGGGCGGAGCGTGCTTTTGGGTACGTGAGCACCGGAAGCGCAGGTATCAGCCGTTCGTAGGCCGGCCTCTCCTGAATCTGAACAGACTTAGTTGCGCAGGCTGAACACGAATGGTGCCGTGCGGCTTTGGCGCGCGCCGAGTTCCGGCGGCGGTGCCGGTACGGTGGCACCTTGCAGCACGGCCAGTGCCGCATGATCGAGGTCCGCATCCCCGGAGGAACGAGTGAGCCTGGCAGACAGGACCCGGCCGGACGAGTCGACCGTGAAGGCGACATACGGCTTGCCTTCCACGCCTCGAGCCTTGGCCGAACTGGGATAGCGCGTGTGCCGCTTGATCCAGGCCCCCAGACGGGAATCCCATTTGCTGGAGTCGCCGGATCGCGACGTCGATTCCGCCGACTTCGGCGCGGCCGTCTTCACAGCCGGCTTTGCATCGGTGCTGGCAACGCTAGCCGTCTTCGGCGGCGCTGCCTTCTCCTTCTTGGGCCGCGGCTTGGGCTTGTCGACAGGCTTCTTCGCCTTGGCTTCGACCGGTTTCCTGTCCTTGGGCGGCTCGACTGGTTTCGACTGCGGCAACGGAATGACCACGTCGGGTGCAACAGCCTTGACAATATCCGGGACGACCTCGTCCGGCGGCGGCTGGTCGACCTGTTGAGCCATCTCGGTCCGGGTGGGTTCGGTCTCGTCAGGTGGGACGGCTTCCGGCAGGTCGACAACCGGCTCCGCCTTCTCGACTTGGTCTTCGGGCGTCGGCTCGGTCGCCGGTATCGGCTCGATCTGATCTGATGTCATCGCGTCCAGGGTGGCAACCTGTTCCTGGACGGCCGGCATCACCATCATCGGCGCCATCTCGATCACCTGGGCCGGCGGCGGGCCGCCGTCGGCTTCGTTGACCATGCTGAAGTTCTGCACGGCATAGGCGACCGCGACATGCGCTCCAAGGACCAGCGCTGCCGCACCCGCCCACAAGCCGAGATCGCGCCGGCTGAAGCGCGACAACTCGGCTGAGGGCAAGGCGGCTGCCGGCGTCATGGTGCCGCCGCTCCGCTGGTGGCGGGCGCCGGAGCATCTGCGGCAGGAACCGTCTCGAGGCCAACCAGCGCGATCTTCAGATAGCCCGCACCGCGCAGCAGGTTCATCGCCTCCATCAGGTCGCCATAGGCCACGGCCTTGTCGGCGCGCAGGAAGATGCGCGTCTGCTTGTCGCCCTTTGTCCTGCCGTCCAGCGTCGCGGCAAAAATCGGGCGTGGCACCGTATCGTTGCCGATTGCCAGCGTCAGATCGTCCTTCAGCGTCAGGAACAACGGTGTCTCCGGCCGCGGCGCGGGCGTTGCGGTCGAGCCCGGAAGATCGACATTGACATCCACCGTCGCCAGCGGTGCGGCGACCATGAAGATGATCAGCAGCACCAGGATGACATCGATGAACGGTGTGACGTTGATCTCGTGGCTTTCCTCGAGATCGTCGTCCATGGTCTGTCGGATTCTGCTTGCCATGGCCTTGCTCCGCTAGTCCGCCGCCATTATTCCGCGGCCATCGCCGTTGCCGGCGCGACGGTGCGGAAGTCGAGGTCACGGCTGACCAGCCGCTCGACGCCCGCCGAGGCATCGGCGAGGATCTGCCGGTAGCCGGCTATCGAGCGGGCAAAGACGTTGTAGATGACGACAGCCGGTATCGCCGTGACAAGGCCCATCGCCGTGGCAAGCAGTGCTTCGGCGATGCCAGGCGCCACCACGGCGAGATTGGTGGTCTGCGCCTGCGAGATGCCGATAAAGGCGTTCATGATGCCCCAGACGGTGCCGAACAGGCCGACGAAGGGCGCGGTCGAGCCGATCGTTGCCAGCACGCCGGTGCCGCGCGACATCCGCCGCGACGCCCCCGCCTCGATGCGTGACAGGCGCGAGGTGACCCTCTCCTTCAGCCCGTCGCCCGAGACATGATCGAGCGCTCCGGCTGAAAGTGCGGTCTCCTCCTCGGCCGCCCGCACCAGAAGCGCGCCAGGGCCGCCGCTGCGGTCGAGCGCACGGCTGGCCTGCTTCAGCGTGGCGGCATCGCCGATCGCGTGCACGGCGCGACGGATGCGCAACTTGCCAGCGAAAATCTCCAGCGATTTGGCCAGCCATATCGTCCAGGTGACGAGGGAGGCGAAGGCCAGTCCGATCATCACCGCCTTGACGATGATATCGGCCGCCATGAACATGCCCCACGGCGACAGATCATGTGGCAAGGTCAGTTCCATCGCCCTCGAAGGTCCGGCCTCGGCCGGCGCTGTCGTGTTCGGCTGGGTGCCGGGTTGCTGTTGCGCGGGCGGGGCGACTGCCGGCGCGGCGGGAGCAGCGGGTGCCGACATGGCGGGCGCGGCACCGGTTGGTTGCTCCTGGGCCGTCGCACTGCCGGCCGACAGGATCACGGATGCGACCAACGCCGCCAACAAACCATTTCTCGACAACAGCTTTTTCCTTGTTCTCACAGCGGCCAGCCGCTTCTATTCCCCGCCACATCTCGTCACTGCACATAGCCGACGGGTTGGCCGGTGACGGGGTGCGCGAACACGCCCATCTCCACGCCGAAAATGCCTTTCAGTACATCGCTGCGCATGATTTCGCCGGGCGTGCCGCGTGTCAGCAGCTTGCCGTCCTTCAGCGCGATCAGCTCGTCGCAATAGCGCGCAGCCATGTTGGGATCGTGCAGCACAACGACGACGCAAAGGTCACGCTTGCGGCTGAGATCTCTGACCAGCCCGAGCACCTCGACCTGATGGGCGATGTCGAGTGCCGAGATCGGCTCGTCGAGCAGCATGACGCCGGCGTTCTGCGCCACCAGCATGGCGAGCCAGGCGCGCTGGCGCTCGCCGCCGGACAATTCATCCACCAGCCTGTCCGCGAAACCCTCCATGTCGGTCAGGACCAGCGCCTCATCGACATGCTGCCTGTCCTCCGCGCGGAAACGGCCAAGCGCGCCATGCCAGGGATAGCGCCCGAGCGTCGCCAGTTCGCGCACCGTAAGACCGGTCGCTGCCGGTGTCGTCTGCGGCAGATAGGCCAGCGCACGGGCGAGTTCGCGGGCGCCCCATTGCAGCAGCGGGCGCTTGGCGAAGGTGATGGCGCCAGAGCTTGCCGGTTGCTGGCGCGCCATCAGCTTGATCAGCGTCGACTTGCCCGATCCGTTATGGCCGATCAGCCCGTAGACGCGCGAGCGCTCCAGTTCGAGCGAAACCGGACCGAGCAGCGTCCGCTCGCCGACGGCAAAGCGCACCGCTTCGATATGGAAGGCAGTCTGGGCATCAACTCCCGCCGCGGTCATGGCTTCTCTCCAGTGCGGCCGCTCGTATTTCCAGATTCTGGTTCCGGCAGCCCGATGCCCGGTTGACTATGAAACATGATCTTAATAGTCAACATTGAAGATGACTGCAATTATCAACAATTAGTCGCGGCGGCCAATATCGGCGCGACATTCGGATCCGCGCCGGCGGCATATACTGGCGGCTCCACGACGCCCAGCATCTGGTGTCGTCGCGTTGATGCAAAGTGGCTGGAGCAATTCCAGGAAAAGTGTGAAACGGTTTTCCCGGGAAAAGCGCATGGCGCTTTCCCTAGGGAATTGCGTCAGGCAAACTCGACTGCCGGTCGAGAACCGGGAGCCAAAGATGATCAAGGCGACGCCCTTCGACTTTCCCTATGACGGCAGGCTGGTGGCCGAAAACACCGCGCTTGTCGTCATCGACCTGCAGCAGGATTTCCTGTCGACGACGGGCTATTTCGCCAGGCAGGGATATGACCCCTCGCCGCTGAGGGCGATCCTGCCGACCGTGGGCCGGCTGATCGCCGCCGCGCGCAAGGCCGGCATCAGGATCATCCACACAAGGCAGGGCTATCGGGCCGACATGGCCGACATGACGCCTTACGAGAAATGGCGCCGCAAGCGCGCCGGTCTCGAAGGCACCGAAATCCTGCTTCGCTCGGGCCCCGGGTTTCAGATCGTTCCGGAGATCGATGTCGCGCCGCAGGACATCATCGTCGACAAGACCTGCAACAGCGCCTTCACCTATACGGATTTCGAGCTTGTCCTGCGCGCGCAAGGCATCACGCATCTGCTGTTTTCCGGCTGCACAACCGATGTCTGCGTCCACACCACGCTGCGCGAGGCCTGCGACCGCAACTTTCAGTGCCTGACGATTTCCGATGCCTGTGCCAGCGGTGACAGACAAGCGCACGAGGCGGCGCTGCACATGGTGACGGTCGAGGACGGCGTGTTCGGCACATTGGCCGAGTCCGCCGCCGTCATCGAAGCTCTGTCGCGGCTTGGCGACATGCCGGAAACAGCAAAAGGCTGACGGAACCTCAGCCCGCGGCGCGCGTCTCCAGACCCGAGCGAGATGCAAACGCCCCAGGCTGGAAAGCGTCGGTTTCGCGACGCGCCAGCGAATTGCGCAGCAGGGCGATCGTTTCACGGCCGACGGTCGCGATCTCGCGCGGCGAGTCGACGCCGACAATCATGAATTCATCGATCCCGAGAGCCGCATAGGCAAGCAGCGAGAGGGCGGCCTGGGCTGGCGGTCCGGCAACATCGACCGCCTTGTGGCTGGTGGCGGAAGCACCCTGGTGGATCCTGACCGGAAGCGCAAAGCGCAGCTTGCCGGCCCGGCCGTGTTCGGCGGCAGCGCCGCGCACCCGCTCCATCAGCTGCCGGACCTCGTCGATCGAGCCTGGCGCCAGTTCGAAGATATCGGCATGCCGGCCGGCCACCTTGAGTGCCGTTCCAGACTGCCCGCCCATGCGGATTACCAGGTCGGCGCCGTGCGGACCCTTGCGCGGCACATAGCCGCCCTTGATGCTGTAGAACGCGCCTTCATGGTCGAACGGCCGGTCGTTCGACCACAACCGCTTCAGCAGCACCAGATATTCATCGATGCGCTGCCAGATGACGGTGTGCCCGACCGGGCGCGTTTCGGCATCGTCGTCGTTCAGCGGTTCGCTGATCATCCTGAGCGCCAGCCGTCCACCGCTTTTCCTGTCGATCGACGCCAGTTGGCGGGCCGCCACCGTCGGTTCGACCACGCCGGCCCAGTGGGTAAGCACGACTTCCAGCGACGAGGTGCGGTCGAGCACCTGGGCAGCGAGATCCATATTGGTCAGCAGCCCGGCCGTATCGTCGACGACGATCTTGCGGAAGCCGCCATCCTCGATCAGCCCGAGCTTGGTCGCGGTCTCGGCAAAGTCGTAGAAAAAGGGAACGGCGGCCCCAGCGGGATGAGTCTTTCCGGGAACATGCGTGAACTCGATCGGCATTGCCATCTCCTCCATCACTGGAATCATTGATGCGGTGAAATTCGGATCACCAGCCGCGCGCAAGCGCACCAGCGGTCCGGTTCATTCAACTCCGATTACCTGAAAGCTGCGGGCGCTAACCCCGGTCGATCTGTCGACTCAGGGAATGAGGCCCAGAACAACTGCCCCGGTGAACACGAACGCAAGGGCAAAGACGAGATAGGCGAAGGCACCGGCATAGGCCGGGCGGAAGGCCTGGGCATTGGCCAGCCTCTGGCCGCTGCGATCCGTCTGGGCGTTCTGGATATAGGACATATCGACCTCCGTCTCGCTGGTTAATCTATAAAACTTGTAGACTTTGTCGATTGCTATTTTTTAGCGATAGGCGGAAAGATTTTCTGATATCAAGCCAAAAATTGGCAACACATTGCTTAGATAGCGTGTTTTGGCCACCGATCCACATGGCCTGCCCACGTTGCTCCCGGCCTTCAATGGACCTGTGGCCTTGTCCCCGCTGCACCCAATTCGTGCATTGGCCGGCCGGAGCGGGCGCGATAGCATCGCCCAGTGAGCGCATGGAAAATCGTCCAACAGGGAAGCAGAAAAATGGGCACGAGACTGGCCGGCAAGGTTGCCATCATTTCAGGCGGTGCAACGGGAATGGGCGGCGCGGCCTCGGAGCTGTTCGCCGCGGAAGGCGCCAAAGTGGCGGTCGTCGACCGCAATGAGGAAGCAGCCGCCGCAACCGCGGCGGCGATCCGGGCACGCGGCCATGTCGCCGAGCATTTTGTCGCCGACGTGTCCGACGAAGCCCAGGTCGAGGCCGCAGTGAAGGGCGCGACCGAAAAACTCGGCCCGGTCACCGTGCTGTTCAACCATGCCGGCACCATCGTCATCAAACCCTTCCTGGAGACGACGGTGCAGGAATGGGACTGGCTGCATGCCGTCAATGTGCGTTCGATGTTCCTGATGACGCGCGCCGTGCTGCCCGGCATGATATCGGCCGGCGGCGGTTCGATCGTCTGCACCTCGTCGATCTCGGCGGTGGCGGCGACGCCGATGGAGGTGCTCTACGACACCACCAAGGGCGCCTGCCACATGTTCGCCCGCGCCATCGCCGTCGAGTTCCGCGACCGCAACATCCGCTGCAATGCGGTCTGCCCGGGCTTCATCCGCACGCCGCACGGCCTGCGCGAGGTTGCCGATCTCGGCCGGCTCGGCGTCGACGTCTCCGACGCGGCACTGGCGGCGCAGCAGGGCCGCATCGGCGAGCCGGAAGAGGTGGCCAAGGCAGCGCTCTACCTGGCCAGCGACGAGGCCAGCTTCGTCAATGGCACGCATCTGTTCGTCGACAATGGCTTTACCGCGATGTGATCAGCGGGAGCGCTGACAGCCCTGGCTGTCAGCGCTCCTCGCGTCGAAACGGCTTGAGCAGCGCTGATGGCGCCACCGCATTGCGCGACATCACGGCCATGGCGACTATAGTGAAGATGAAGGGCAGCATCAGGAACGCCTCGTAGGGGATGTGGCCGAGCCCGCTCGCCTGCATCCGCAACTGCAAGGCATCGACAAAGGCGAACAGCAGCGCCGCCCCAGCCGAGCGCCACGGATCCCAGCGGCCGAAGACGACCAGCGCGATCGCCACCCAGCCGCGGCCGGACACCACGCCGAAGGTGAAGGCATTGAACTGCGCCATCGACAGGAAGGCGCCGGCCAGCCCCATCAGCGCACCGCCCAGGATCACCGCCTGGAAGCGCGTCGCGATGACGCTGACGCCGGCTGAATCGGCGGCGCGCGGATTCTCGCCGACCATGCGCACCGACAGGCCCCATGGCGTGCGGTAGAGGACGAAGGCGGCCAGCGGAATGGCCAGGATCGCCATGTAGACCAGCGCAAACTGGTTGAACACCGACGGCCCAAGGACCGGAATGCTGGAGAGGACCGGGATCGGCAGCGTCTCGAACCCCTTGATGCTAGGCGGCACCGATTGCTGGCCGAAGATCAGCCGGTAGAGAAAATAGGCGAGCCCCGACGAGAACAGGGTGACCCCAATGCCGCAGACATGCTGGCTGAGGCCCAGCGCCACCGTGAACAGCGCGTGCAGCGCGCCCATCAGCATGCCGGTCAGCACCGCCGCCAGCACGCCCAGCCACAGGCTGCCGCTGAGGCTGGTGGCGGTGAAGCCGGTCATCGCCGAGAGCAGCATGATGCCTTCGATGCCAAGATTGAGCACGCCGGCCCGCTCGGAGAACATTTCGCCGAGCGTCGCAAACGCCAGCGGCGTGGCGATGCGGATGATGGCAGCCAGGAAGCCGACCTGAAAGATCTGTTCGAACACCGCGCTCATCGGGCGGCTCCGACCCGGCGGATGCGATAGGCGGTGAACAGCAGCGCCACCAGCATGGCGAGCAGCGCCGTGCCCTGGATGACATCGCTGAGGAAGGCCGGAACGCCGGTCGCCCGCGACATCGCCTCGGCGCCGGTCATCACCGCGGCGAGGAAGACCGCCGCCGGCACCACACCAAGCGGATTGAGACGCGCCAGCATGGCGACGACGATGCCGGAATAGCCGTAGCCCGGCGAGATGTCGCTCATCACCTGGAAATGCACGCCGCCGACTTCGCCGACCCCGGCCAGCCCGGCCAGCGCCCCGGACAGCAGAGCGGTCGAGATCAGCACGCGCTCGACATGGATACCGCCATATCTAGCGGCTTCGGGATTCTCACCGGTGACCCTGATCCGGAAGCCGAGCGTCGTGCGCACGATCAGGAACCAGATGACCGGTGCTGCGATCAGCGCCACGACCACGCCGAGATGCAGGCGCGTGCCTTCGAGCAGCACCGGGAAATTGGCCGAATCCTCGATCGGTGGCGAGATCGGATAGCCGCTGAAACTGTCTTTCCACGGCCCTTCGATCAGCGCCATCAGCGCATAGTAGATGACCGAGTTGAGCAGCAGCGAGCTGACCACGTCATCGACCTTGAATTTGACCCGCAGCGTCGCCGGCACCAAGGCAACCGCCGCACCGGCGGTGGCACCGGCCACCGCCATCAACAGCATGGCGAGCGGCCCCGGCATCGGAATGGCGCCGACAAAGCAGCTGGCGACAGCACCGGCCAGCAATTGCCCCTCGGCGCCGATGTTCCAGAATTTTGCCCGGAAGGCGACGGCCACCGCCAGCCCGGTGAAAATCATCGGCGCGGCACGAACCATTGTTTCGGTGATGGCATAACTGTCGCCGAGCGAAGCGGTGAACATCACACCATAGGCTTCGAGGACGCCGGCGCCGGCCAGCGCGATCAGGCCGCTGCACAGGACAAGCGTCGCCGCGATCGCCAGCAGCGGCAGGGCCAGATTGAACCAGGCGGGCGTCGAGGTGCGGACTTCCAGGCGGAACATCAGCTGTGGCCCTCCGCGCCCGTCATCATCAGCCCGAGCCGTGCCACCGTCGCATCGGCGCTGTCGAGCGTGCCGGCGATGCGGCCCTCATACATCACCGCGATGCGGTCGCAGAGCACCAGCAACTCTTCGAGATCCTCGCCGATGACGATGATGCCGCAGCCCTTGGCGCGCATGTCGAGGAACTTTTCGTGAATGAAGCGGGCAGCGCCGATGTCGAGCCCGCGCGTCGGCTGAGACACGATCAGCACCTTCGGATCGAAAGCCAGCTCGCGCGCCAGCAGCGCCTTCTGCAGATTGCCGCCGGACAGCGCCCCGGCGCGGGTCATCGGCCCGGGGCAGCGAATGTCATAGGCCTTGATCTGCGCCTCGGCGAAGGCGCGGATCGCATCCGACTTGAGCAGGCCCTTGCTGCTGAACGCCGCCGTGTCGATGCGCGGCAGCACCATCGAATCGGCGAGCGGCAGGTTGGTGACCAGACCCGTCGTCATCCGGTCTTCCGGAATGCGGCCGAGGCCGAGCGCCTGAACCTCGCGTGGCGAAAACCGCGACACTTTTAGGCCGGCGATCGTCATCCGGCCGGCATCGGGCACACGCGTGCCCGAGATCACCTCCGCAAGCGCCCGCTGGCCATTGCCCGAGACACCGGCAATGCCGAGGATCTCGCCGGCGCGAACGGAAAGCGACACGTCGCGCAGCGCCGTGCCCGAATGCTGCGACGTCGAAATGCCATCGAGCGTCAGCACCGCCGCACCGGGCGTCGACGGGCCCCGTGCCGGCGGCACGATCTCGTGGCCGCACATCAGTTGCGCCATCGCGGCAGACGTCGTGCTTGCCGGGTCGTCGACACGGCCGGCGACGCGGCCGAGCCGCAGCACCGTGCAGCGATGCGTCAGCGCCCGCACTTCGTTGAGCTTGTGCGAGATGAAGATGATGCCGAGACCCTGCGCCGCCATCGACCGCAAAGCCGAAAACAGTCCGTCGACTTCGCTCGGCGCCAGCACCGCCGTCGGCTCGTCGAGGATCAAGAGCCTGGCACCGCGAAACAGCGCCTTGACGATCTCAAGCCGCTGCTGCTCGCCAACCGACAGCGCCGATACCGGTAAGTCGGGATCGAGCGTCAGCCCGTGCTGGCGGCCGATTTCCAACAGCCGCGCCAGCCCACCGACGCGGTCGATCCGCCCCGATCTACCGGGAATGCCGATGAGCAGGTTCTCCAGCACAGTGAGCCTTGGCGCCAGATGGAAATGCTGGTGCACCATGCCGATGCCGGCGGCCAGCGCATCGGCCGAACTGGTGATCCGCACCGGCTGGCCCTGGATCAGGATCTCACCGGCGTCGGGCGCATAGGCGCCGAACAGCACGTTCATCAGCGTCGTCTTGCCGGCGCCGTTCTCGCCCAGCAGGCCGAGGATCTCGCCCGGCGCGACGCTGAGATCGACGGCCTCGTTCGCCTTGACGGCGCCGAAGCTCTTGGTGATGCCGCGCATTTCGATGAGTGGGGCGGGCAAGATGACTCCCGGTGGATGGCGTTGGCGCGGCTCTTCACCCTCCCCCTTGCGGGGAGTGAGAAGCGATCCGCGCAGCGGACGAAAAGCCAATTGCTTGGCTTTTCGAGCTTCGAACGCCCTGAGCCTGCGAAGGGCCGGGCGGTGAGTTGCCGGGTCCCCGCTGCTTCGCAGCGTCCCAGCGTTCGCTGGCCTTTCATCGTGCCCCCGGCACGATGAATTCGCCTGCGGCGAACCGGCTGCTCCCCCCGACAAGGGGGAGGATAAAAACCTCAATCCGAAACCGGCGTATTCTCGTCGACGTCGACGCGGAAATTGCCCTCGAGGATTTCGGCCTTTTTCTTCTCGACCAGATCCTTCACGTCGGCCGGCAGCGTCTTGTCGAACTTGTGATAAGGCGCCAGAAACGAACCGCCCTTGGCCATGCGCGAGAAATCGCCATAGTCCTGCGCGGTGAAGACGCCGGCCTTGACCAGCTTGATCGCCTGCTCGACCGTCGGATACATATCCCAGACCGGGCCGGTGATGACCGTGTCGGGGCCGAGGCTCGACTGGTCGGACATGTTGGAGATGGCGAAGATCTTCTTATCCACCGCCGCTTCGATGACGCCGAAACGCTCGGCATAGATGACGTCGACACCGGCGTCGATTTGCGCGACAGCCGCTTCCTTGGCCTTGGGCGGATCGAAGAAGGAGCCGATGAAGGCGACCTTCTTCTTGATGTTGGGATTGACCTCCTTGGCGCCGGCAAAGAAGGCGTTGACCAGCCGGTTCACTTCCGGAATGCCCATCGCCGCGACAGCGCCGATCGTGCCCGACTTCGACATCTTGCCGGCGATCATGCCGGACAGATAGGCCGGCTCGTGGATCCAGTTGTCGAAGACACCGAAATTGGGTTCCGCCGGGCCGGCGCCGGAGCCGAACAGGAAGGCTGTCTTCGGGAACTGCTTGGCGGTGCGGCGCGATTCACGCTCGGCGGCGAAAGCATCGCCCAGCACCAGCTGATAACCGCCTTGCGCATATTCGCGCATGACGCGGCTGAAATCGGCCGTCTGCACCTTTTCCGACCATTTGTATTCGATGCCGAGTTCCTTCTCGGCCTTCTGCAGGGCGACATGGATCTGGTTGTCCCATGGCTCCTCGATCGGCGTGGCGAAGATCGCCGCCACCTTCAGCTTCTTGTCCTTGCCGAAGGCAGCGCCCGGCAGCATCGCCGCCGCCAGGCCAAGCGCGCCCAGCTCCAGCACGTTGCGTCGCGAAAGCCCTTCGCTTTTTAACTGGAATCTATTCTTCGGATTTTCCATTGCATTCCCCTCTGTTCGACAGCCGTGTCGAGCCGACCGTTCGTGAAAATGTCAGACAGGAAACTATGGAACGGGTCCGAACTTTTGTCCACACGGTCAAATTTGGCAGGCTCGATCATCTCGATCTTAGCCGGCCAAGAGGGGCTGCCGGTCAGACCCGTTCGAGCGCGATCGCTATGCCCTGGCCGACGCCGATGCACATGGTCGCCAGCGCATAGCGGCCGCCGCGTTCGCGAAGCTCCAGCGCCGCCGTGCCGGATATGCGGGCGCCCGACATGCCCAACGGATGGCCGAGCGCGATGGCGCCGCCATTCGGATTGACGTGCTCCGCATCCTCGGCAATGCCGAGCTGGCGCAACACGGCGATGCCTTGCGAGGCAAAGGCTTCGTTGAGCTCGATGACATCGAACTGCCGCGGCGTCAGGCCAAGCCGCGCGCACAGTTTTTGCGTCGCCGGCGCCGGGCCGATGCCCATGACGCGCGGCGCCACACCGGCGGCAGCACCGCCGAGGATACGGGCAATCGGCGTCAGGCCATATTTCTTCACCGCCGCCTCGGAAGCAACGATCAGCGCCGCCGCCCCGTCATTGACGCCTGAGGCATTGCCGGCCGTCACCGTGCCCCCTTGCCGGAACGGCGTCGGCAATTTGGCCAGCGCCTCGACCGTGGTGCCGGCGCGAGGATGCTCGTCCTTGGAGACGACCACCGGATCGCCCTTGCGCTGCGGGATCGTCACCGGGGTAATCTCCTTGGCCAGCCGGCCATTGGTCTGTGCCGCGACCGCCTTGTCCTGGCTGCGCACGGCAAAGGCGTCCTGGTCGGCGCGCGACACCGAAAAATCCTCGGCGACGTTCTCGCCGGTCTCCGGCATCGAATCGACGCCGTACTGCTTCTTCATCAGCGGATTGACGAAGCGCCAGCCGATTGTGGTGTCGTAAATCTCGGCATTGCGCGAGAACGCGGTGTCGGCCTTGGGCATGACGAAGGGTGCGCGGCTCATCGATTCGACGCCGCCTGATATCATCAGCTCCGCCTCGCCGGCCTTGATGGCTCTCGCGGCAATCGTCAGCGCATCCATGCCCGAGCCACACAGCCGATTGACGGTCGAGCCCGGGATCTCCTTGGGCAAACCAGCTAGCAGAAGCGCCATGCGCGCCACGTTGCGGTTGTCCTCACCGGCCTGGTTGGCGCAGCCATAGACGACGTCGTCGATCCCCTGCCAGTCGATGCCGGGATTGCGCTCGACCAATGCTCTCAGAGGTATGGCGCCGAGATCGTCGGCACGCACCGAGGACAAGGAGCCGCCAAAGCGACCGATGGGCGTGCGGATGTAGTCGCAGATATAGGCCTCGGCCATGTCATGCAGCCTTTGCTTTTCCGGTTCCCTCATGCGCCGCCTTGGTGCGGGCCTGCAGGTCGCGCAATGTCGTGAGTTCGAGTTCGCTTGGCGCCGGTGTTTCGTCAAGCGCCTCCGCGAACTTTACCATCCAGCCACAGGTCTCCTGCACCTGCTGACGCGTGACGCCGGGATGCAGCGACACGACCGTGAATTCCTTGGTCACCGGGTCCGGTTTCCAGATTGCGAGATCGGTGATCAGCAAGGACGGGCCCGCAGTGTCGATGCCGAGACGCTTTCGATGATCGCCGCCCTCGCCATGGCCGAAGGAGGTGAAGAAGTCGATCTTTTCGACCATGCCGCGCTTGGTCTGCGCCATGGTGATGTAGATCTCCTTCGACGACGTCGCGATCTCCGGGGCGCCGCCGCCGCCGGGCAGCCGGGTCTTGGGATGGAAATAGTCGCCGATGACCGTGGTGTTGATATTGCCGAACTTGTCGAGCTGGGCAGCACCCAAAAAACCGATCGAGATACGGCCGCCCTGCAGCCAGTAGCGGAACATTTCCGGCACGGCGACAGTGGTGACGGCGGTTTCGCACAATTCACCATCGCCGATCGACAGCGGCAGCACGTCTGGCGCAGTGCCGATCGTGCCGCTCTCGTAGATCAAGGTGATGTCAGGAGCATGCGTCAGCCGCGCGACATTGCAGGCGGCGGATGGCGCACCGATGCCGACGAAGCAGACATCGTCATTCCGCAGCGCACGGCTGGCGGCGATCGTCATCATCTCGTTTGGGGTAAAGCCCAATGGACTGTCGCTCATGCCACTTTCCTCAGATGGTCGACACGGGCCGCGAAATCGTCGGCGCTCTTCTCGATGACGTTCACCTGCATCCAGGCCTGGAATTTTTCGCGATCGGCGGCGATCTCGTCCCATTCCAGATAGGCCGCATTGTCACGCGCATAATAGCCATGCGCGTAGGACGGGTGCGAGCCGCCGGGCACGACGGCGATCGCCGCGATCGTCCAGCGCGGCAGCACGGTCAGATTGGGGTGGAGATCGTCGAAATTGTCGACCACTTCCTCGACCGTCACCACCGACCGCTTCGCCGCCAGCACCGCCTCCTTCTGGATGCCGATAATGCCTTCGACCAGCACATTGCCTTTCCTGTCCGCCTTCTGCGCATGAATGAAGGTGACGTCAGGTCGGATCGAGGGGACGGCCGCCAGCACCTCGCCGGTGAAGGGACAGGTCACCGATTTGATGTTCGGATTGACCGCCGCCAGCCCAGCGCCGCGATAGCCACGAAAAACCGCGCAGGGCAGGCCGGCGGCACCCGCCTCATAGGCATTGGCCATGCCGGCATGGCTGTGTTCCTCGATCTCGATCGATCTGGGAAAGCCGTTCTCGATGGCGTCGCGGGCCCGCCGCAGCAGGCCGACGCCTGGATTGCCGACATAGGAGAAGACGATCTTCTTCGCCATGCCCATGCCGATCATCTGGTCGTAGATCAGGTCCGGCGTCATACGGATCAAGGTCAGGTCGCGAAACCCCTGGCGGATTGCCTCATGCGCCGCTGCAGTCGGAATCAGGTGGGTGAAGCCCTCGAAGGCGACCGAGTCACCATCGTTCAGATTTTCGGCCACGGCCTGTTTGAGCGGCAGGAACTTGACCATCGCTTGGGCTCCGGGTCCAAAATGTTCGTATTGCGAACATATGTTTTGTATGCGATACTTATTACGCCGAGTGATGGCGTCGAGTCAATCTGGGCGCCGATGACCCCCGTGGAGGTGAGATGGACGAAGAGGCCGCTTCCCGCGACCATGTCGGCTCGCTCGAGCGCGGCCTTGCCGTGATGGAGATCCTGGCACGGCACCCCTCAGGCATGACGCTGACCGAAATGGCCGAGCAAGCGGGACTGACCCGCGCCGGCGCCCGTCGATTCCTGCTGACACTTGTCGCCACCGGCTACGCGACCCAGGCCGGGCGCGTGTTCTCCCTGTCGCCGCGCCTGCTGACGGTCGCCCGCACCTGGCTCGGCGGCGCCTCGCTGTGGAGCTTCGCTGCCCCCATCATGCGTGCCGTGGCGACGCAATTGAACGAGGCCTGCTCGGCGGCGATCCTGTCGGGGCAGGATGTCGTCTATGTCGCGCGCATTCCCGGCCGGCGCATCCTCAGCGTATCGCTCGATGTCGGCACCCGTCTGCCGGCCTATTGCACCTCGATGGGGCGCATCCTGCTTGCCGGCCTGACACCTGAAGAACTCGACACATTTCTCGGCCAGGCGACGATCGAGAGACGGACGCTCAAGACGATCACCGACAGGCGGCTGCTGGCCGACGCCATCGGCAAGGCGAAGGCGGACGGCTTTGCCATCGTCGACGAGGAGCTGGAACTCGGCCTGCGCTCGATCGCCGTGCCGATCCGCGACCGGGCGCAACGCACGGTCGCGGCCATCAACGTCTCGACCCAGTCGGCCCGCTTCACCGTCGAGGAGATGGAACGGGAAATCCTGCCGGCGCTGCTTGAGGCCAGGCAGCGCATCGAGGATTTCTTCGTCGTCTAATTCATCGGGGTTGCATCTCGCACCCTCAATGCTTGATGCGGTCGCGCATCGCGTACCAGAGCATGCCGAGCACATAGAGCGGACCGCGCAGTGCCGTGCCGCCGGGGAACGGCATGGGCGTCAGCGTCGAGAACAGGTCGAGCCGTGCGGCGTCGCCGGTGATCGCCTCGGACAGGAGCTTGCCCGACAGCGTCGAAAGAATCACCCCCTTGCCGGAATAGCCATGCGCGAAATAGACCTCGCCATAGTGCCCGACATGCGGCAGGCGCGACGTCGTCACCGACACCAGCCCGCCCCAGGCGTGATCGATGCGGCAGCCCTGAAGTTGCGGAAAGGTCTTTTCCATATGCGGCCGCACGAAGCCGGCAATGTCGGCCGGCGGCGACGGCGTGTAGCGCTCGCCGCCGCCGAACAGCAGGCGTCCGTCCGCCGACATCCGGTAATAGTTGACGACGAAGCGGGTGTCGGACACCGCGACATTCGCCGGGATGACATTGCGTTTGCCTCCCAGCGGCTCGGTGGCGACGATGTAGTTGCCGACCGGCATGATGCGGCTGTTGACACGCGGCTCCAGCCCGTTGAGCAGTGCATCGCCTGCCAGCACGACATGCTTTGCCCGGACCGACCCCTTGGCCGTCGAGACCTTGATCGAAGGCTCCCGCTCCAGCCGCACGGCAATCGAATTCTCGTGGATGACAACGCCCGCCGCGACCGCGGCGCGCGCAAGGCCGAGCGTGTAATTCAGCGGATGCATGTGGCCGCCAAGCGGCTCGTACATCGCGCCGTGATAGGGCGTGTCGACCTTGGAGCGGGCGTCCGCCGCCGACAGGATTTCGGCATGCGGGAACTTCATCACCGTGGCCAGGCACTCGGCTTCTTCCTCAAGATCCTTGAGATCGGAGCCGTTGACCGCGCCGACCAGATGTCCGGTCAGCCGAAGATCGCAATCGATGGCATGGCGCTCGATGATCTCGAGCACCAGCCCGCGCGCCTCGAAGGCGAGGTCGAACAATGCCTTCGCTCGTTCAGGTCCGTAGAGCTTGACCAGGCCTTTGGCGCCCTTGCGCAGGCCGGGAATCATTTGACCGCCATTGCGCCCCGATGCGCCCCAGCCGATCTTGCCGCCTTCGAGCAGCACCACCTTCAACCCGCGTTCGGCGGCGTGAAGGGCCGCCGACAGGCCGGTACAGCCGCCGCCGACCACCACCAGGTCGGCGTCGACATCGCCCTGCAGGGCGGGATGGTCCGGCGACGGATTTGCCGTCGCGACATAGTAGGATTTGCCGATATCCAGGCCGGAATTGAAGCCCATCATCACACCTTCAGCAGCAGGTGGTCGCGTTCCCAGCTCGTAACCACGCCCTGGAACAGGTCGAGTTCGACGCTCTTGACGCGCAGATAGGTCTGGAAGAAGTCCTCGCCGAGCAGTGTCCGCACCGGCTCGCAAGCGGTGAAACGATCCAGCGCCTCCTCCATGGTTTTCGGCAGAGTGCTCTTGATCTTGTAGGCATTGCCCGACGCCTCGGCCGAGCGCGCGAGTTTCTGCTCGACACCGAGATAGCCTGCGAGAAGCGAGCCGGCGATCGCCAGATAGGGGTTGGAATCCGCACCCGGCAAGCGGTTCTCGATCCGCCGCGCGGCGCGACCACCGGCCGGCACGCGCAGGCCGCAGGAGCGGTTGTCGTGCGACCATTCGATGTTGGCAGGCGCGCTGTGGTTTGGGCGGATGCGGCGGAACGAGTTCACGTTCGGCGCAAACAGCGGCATGATCTCGGGGACATATGTCTGCAGGCCGCCGATGAAATGGCCGAACATCTCGGTGTCGGCATCATCAGTGCCGGCAAACAGCGTCTTGCCGGCCTCGTCGATGACCGACATGTGCAGATGCATCGAGCTTCCCGCTTGTGCCGCGATCGGCTTGGCCATGAAGGTGGCGTGCATGCCGCTTTGCTGCGCGGCTTGGCGCGTCAGCCGTTTGAACAGCAGCACCTTGTCGGCCAGCGGCAGCGCATCGCCATGCAGGAAATTGATCTCCAGCTGCGCCGTGCCCGATTCATGGATCAGCGTGTCGAGCGGCAGCCCCGCTGCTGCGGCATAGTCATAGATGCGGCGGATCACCGGCTCGAATTCCTCGAGCGCGGCCATGTCATAGGGATGCTGCACGGTCTCCGTGCGGCCATTGCCGCCAACCGGTGCGGTCAGCGGCCGGTCGGGATCGGGATTGGGCGCGGTCAGATAGAATTCAAGCTCCGGCGCCACCACCGCCCGCCAGCCGCGCTGGCGGTAGAGGTCGAGCACTGCCCGCAAGACATGACGTGGCGAGGCCATCCATGGCCGGTCGTCCATGTGGAAGGCATCGGCAAACACATAGGCCTTGCCAGCGGCCGCGCCAGGCGCCAGGCAGAGCGTCGAAACGTCAGGCACCATGCGCATATCGGGGTCCTGATAGGCAAAACCCTCGTCGATCGAGCCGGAATAGCGGCCGTCGATGCTGACCAGAAAAGCGCTGCTCGGCAGATAGAGCGCGCGGTCTTCCAGTGCTTTGAGGAACTTGGCCGTTGGCAGCGCCTTGCCGCGCAGGACGCCGTTCATGTCGGGCACCAGGCACTCGACCTCGTTGATGCAGTACTGGGCCAGCCAGGCCTTGGGGTCGCTGGCGCCGGAGAGCGAGGTATTCGTGTTTTTGTCAGGCATTTCGTTCATGTCCGTATCAGGGAGAGTATGGCTTGCGCGGCCACGTCCGTTCCCGGGATCAGCGCCATATGGGCTGCATTGTCCCTGAGACGGGCGCGCATTGAGTCATCGGCCAGCAGGCCGAGAATGGCTCTTTCCAGTACTCCTTCGGTCCAGCCGTCACGGCCGATATGATTGCCGACGCCGGTCTCCTCGGCGCGCCGCGCATTGTCATGCCCGTCCCAGCAATAGGGCATGATCAGCGACGGCACGCCGAAGCGCAGCGCCTCGCAAAAACTGTTGTTGCCGCCATGGTGGATGAACAGGTCCGACTTCGCCACCACCGAGGGCTGCGGAAACCAGGCATCGAGATAGACATTGTCCGGCACCGCGCGATAGGCGTCGCGCAAGCCGCCGGCATTGACGATGAACCGCGCCGGCAGCCTGTCGAACACGGCCAGCATTCGCTCGATCAGTCCGACATCCATGGCCCCTAAGCTGCCGAAGCTGACATAGACCAGCGGTCCGCCATTGCGCGGAAACACCGGCACCTGGAACGGGCCTTCCGAGCGCACGCAGCCTTCGAGATAGACGAAGCGGGCTGGATCGAGCGGCTCGGCGCGCTCGCGGCGCACGATCGTCGGCGTCAGCAGCAGGTTGAGGTCAGGCGAGGCTTCGAGGAACAAGCCCTTCGCGAGCGGCGCCAGGCCGGCATCCGCCCGGAAGCGGTTGAAGCGGTCATGCGCCGGCGCCGAGGCCTTGAGATAGCGGGCCTCGAACGCCTCGCGTTGCGGGTCGTCAGCGCCCAGCCCCGACAGATAGGGCGGCACGGCAGCGTCCGGAAGCTCGGTCTCGGCGCAGGAAACGACACGCACCCACGGGCAGCCGGCCGCAGCGATCGCTGGGAACATGATGACATTGTCGAGCACCACCGCGTCCGGTTTCAGCCGCGCCAGCAATTGCCGCAGCGGCGCCTCGGCATTGACCGCGGTGTCGACGATCGCTTGCCAGGTCGGCGCGACATAGGTTTCGAGCTGGTCGATCGGGCTCAGCCTGAAATGCGGCAGATGCCTGCGCACGAAAGCCTGCCAGTAGCTCTGGCGCTCGCTGTCGCTCAGCGGCTCGTCGGTCGGCAGCTGATATTCCTGAAAACCATAGTCGGCAAAGACACCGGAAAAGCCGGCATGGCAGATGAAGACTGGCCGGGCGCCTTTTGCCCGCAGCGCCTGCGCAATGCCGACGCAATTCAACGCCGCGCCGAAACTGGCTTCGGGAAACAGCGCGATGGTCGGGCTGGCTTTACGCGTCAATCAATCCTCGTCATTCCGGCCGGCTGATCATGCCGAACAGGGCGGGAGCCCCGCGACTGGCCGCTTGCGGTCGCTGGTTGCGGGAGAGCCGCAGGTGAATGCGAAGCAGATCGGCAGCCACCTCATACTGCCGGCTTTCAAGATGGTCGAGTATATTCAGGTGTTCGCGCAGCGACTGCCGCAGCCGGAAGACGTTGACGCCGGCATAGATGCCTGGCAGCCGGCGCAGCCTGAGGTGATCGGCCAGCGCGTCGGCCACGAAGCGGTTGGCGCAGCCCTCGGCCAGCATGCCGTGAAAATCGATGTCCAGCCGCTGGAACTCGCGTGTGTCGAAGGCGGCGTCCGCCAGTGCCGACAGCGCTTCCATGCTCTGGCGCAATGCCGCGGCACGTGCGCCGTCCAGCCGGAAGCCGGGCGTCAGGATGGCGGCCGGCTCCAGCAGCAAGCGGAACTCATAGCTTTCGCCTTGTGCCTCCGGATCGTCTGGCGCGCGCCGGAAAAGCCAGGACTGCCCCGGCGCACGGTCCAGAAGATTCTCTTCCGTCAGTTTGTTGAGCGCTTTTAGTACCGTCTTTCGTTCAGCATCGTACCGCCGCATCAGTCCCGCGACGGTTACTGTCTGGTCCAGCCGCCGCGCCGACCGGTCGCGCAGGATCGCCTCGGCAAGCTCGTCCTCCTCGGTGACAGGCAGTTCCGTGGCAACAGTCGCCTGCGCGGTGAGGTCGATGGCCAGATGATAGCCCGATGCCGCCTCCCAACGTACAACGCCCTGTTCCGCAAGCAGGCTGAGCGCCGCCCGCACCGGCGTGCGCGAAACATTGCACAGCGACGCGATCTGCTGCTCCGGCAGGCGTGCGCCGGGCTCGAAGCCGCGCTGCCGCGCCACATCCAGGATGCGCTGCGCCAGATCGAGGTGGTTGGTGCGGGGTCGTCGGGCTGCGGCTTGCATGACAATGCTCGTGAACGGACGTGGCCAATACGCTTTGACCGATCGGCCTCGCGGACGCAATCGGTCAGATTCCTCGGTCGCTTGGCAAATTATGGATTGACGTACTTTTTTCTGCAATAGTACTGTCAGGACAATCGGCCAAAAAAGACCGAGGGAACAGGATCGAGGCGGCGGCACGGGTCGCAGGCGTTGGTCCGGCGAATGAATTCGACGATCAACCAGAATGGGGAACCTGTCATGACCGCCACGACCTTTCTGCGGCACCGTTCGCTGAAGATGCCGTCAATCGCACTCGGCCTTGCCTTGGCGCTGTCGGCGCCGGCGATGGCTGCGGACCTCGTCATTTCCAACTGGGACGGCTACATGGCCCCCGACGCCATGGCCGCCTTCAAGACCGCGACCGGGGTTTCTGGCGAGGTGGTTGTTCATGCCACCAATGAAGAGATCATGGGCAAGCTCATCGCCGCCGGCGGCAAAGGCTATGACGTGGTCTTCGTATCCTCGCCCTTCGCCGAAGTGTTGAACAAGCTCGGCCTGACCGAGCCCATCGACCACGCCAAGGTCCCCAACCTCGCCAACCTCTATCCGGAAGCGACAAAGCTTCCGCACGATGTCGGCAACACGTTTTCCGTGCCTTACACCTGGGGCACGACAGGCCTCTGCTATCGCTCCGACCTGATGAAGGTCGCGCCCACGAGTTGGAGCGACCTGCTCGCCCCGTCCGATGAGCTGAAGGGCAAGACCACAATGCTGGCGACCGATCGCTGGCTGCTGGCCGCCGGCCAGCTCGACAAGGGCTTTTCCGTCAACGAGACCGATCCGGCCAAGATGGCCGAGGTCAAGGACCTGCTGATCTCGGCCAAGAAGACCCTGCTCGCCTATGACGACACCACTTTCTATTCCAAGCTGGTTTCCGGCGAGGCGCTGATGGTGCAGGCATGGGACGGCTGGTGCAATTACGGCATCGCCGAGAAGCCCGAGATCAAGTACGTCATCCCCAAGGAAGGCTCCGACCTGTGGGTCGACACGATGGTGGTGATGAAGGCCTCGGCCAACAAGGACGCCGCCTTCCAGTTCATCAATTTCATGCTCGACGCCAAGAACCACGCCTGGGCGGCGCAGAACATCGACTACAAGGTGCCGAACAAGCCGGCCATGGAAAGCCTGCCGGCCGATTTCCTGGCAAAATTCCCCAACATGGCGATGCCGGTGGCCGACCTCGTCAAGTTCGAGCAACTGCGGGATGTTGGCGACGCCCAGCGCGACTATTCGAAGATCGTGAGCGAGATCAAGGCCGCACAGTAAACGGCCTCAAACCAGACATCACGGCTGGCGGCGCTTCTGCCGCCGGCCCTGAGCGGTACCCGAAAATTGTCCCAGACCCGACTTCGCTCCTCCTTGCTGATGGCCCCGGCGCTGGTCTGGCTGACCGCGCTGATGGTGGTGCCGTGCGCCCTGGTGCTGGCGCTCGCCTTCTTCCGGCGCGGCATCTATGGCGGCATCGAATACACTTTTACGCTGGAGAATTTCGGGCTGGTCTTCGACCCGCTCTATGCCGGCATCTTCCTCAACTCGGCACGCATCGCCGGCACAGCGACGCTCATCGCGGTGGTGATCGGTTATGCCGCCGCCTATGCCATATCAGCCGCACCGCGCCGGTTGCAGCCGGTGTTCCTGTTCTTCGCCGTGCTGCCGTTCTGGTCCAACTACCTGATCCGCACCTATGCCTGGATCGTGCTGCTCAACCGCGAAGGGCTGATCACCCAGCTCTTGCGCTGGTTTGGCTACACCGGCGAGCCACCGTCGATGCTCTATACGGAAGGCGCCGTCATCGCCGGCCTGGTCTACAACTACCTGCCGTTCGTCATCCTTGCCTGCTACGCGCCACTGTCGCGGCTCAACCCGGAACTCGCCGAAGCCTCGCGCGACCTCGGCGCGTCGGCGATAACCACCTTTCGCCGGGTCATCCTGCCGCTGACCGTGCCGGGCATCGCCGCCGGTGCGGTCTTCGTCTTCGTGCTGTCGATCGGCAATTTCGTCACGCCGGCGCTGCTCGGAGGTGGCCGCTTCCAGATGATCGGCAATCTCGTCTACGACCAGTTCCTGACCGCCAATGACTGGCCGTTCGGCGCAGCACTGGCCATGGCGCTGATCGCCATCATGCTGCTGGTGCTGATGGCGCAGGCCTTGGCCGCCGACCGCGCCTCGGGCCGGACCGCGCAAGTGAGCGGTGGCGCCGATGGCTGAGCGCTCTCCCACCACGCGGCGCGCACTCTGGCTGCTACTGAGCCTCGTCTTCGCCTTCCTCTACATTCCGATTGCCGTGCTGGTGGCGCTGTCCTTCAACGAAGGCGGACTGCCGACGGCATGGTCCGGCTTTTCGCTGAAATGGTACATCTCGCTGGCCGGCAATTCCGCCATCCTCTCCGCCGCGCTCAACACGCTGATCGTGGCGCTGGTCTCGACCGCCGTCGCCACACTGCTCGGCACGCTGCTGGCGATCGGCGTCGAGATGCGCCGGCAGTATGGCAAGGGCCTCGAGGCACTGATCTTCGCCCCGATGATCATCCCCGACATCGTGCTGGCCATCGCGCTGCTCTCGTTTTTCTCCATGCTCAACCTGACCATGGGCCTGCACACCATCATCCTGGCTCATGTCGTCTTCAACCTCGCCTTCGTCTGCTCGGTGGTGCGCGCAAGGTTGAAGAGTTTCGACTGGTCGATTGTCGAAGCGTCAGCCGACCTTGGCGCCTCCGCCGTCACCACCTTCCGGCGGGTGACATTGCCGGTCATCCTGCCGGCGGTGATCGCCGGCGCGCTGCTTGCCTTCACGCTGTCGGTCGACGAGTTCATCATCGCCTTTTTCACCGCCGGCGCCGGCCGCGCCTCGACCACGCTGCCGATGCAGATCTATGCGATGATCCGCTTCGGCATCACGCCGGAGATCAACGCCCTGGCGACCATCGTCATGGCGGTCAGCATCACCGCGCTGACCCTGTCGCAGCGTCTCAACCGCGGGATTATCGGCCAATGAGCGAACCACGCACGCTGCTGGCCATCGACAAGGTGTCGAAGAATTTCGGCCGCGTTACCGCCGTCGACGGCATTTCGCTCGACATCCGCGAGAACGAGTTTTTCGCCCTGCTCGGCCCTTCCGGCTGCGGCAAGACCACGCTGCTGCGCATGCTGGCCGGCTTCGAGACGCCCAGTGGCGGACGGATCCTGCTCGATGGGCGCGATATCGCCAGGACCCCGCCCAACAAACGGCCGGTCAATCTGATGTTCCAGTCCTACGCGCTGTTTCCGCATATGAGCGTCCGGGCCAATGTGTCCTATGGGCTGGAGATGGAGCGCTTGCCGGCTAGCGAAATCCGCTCCCGCGTCGATGCCATCCTGGCGACAACCGAACTCGTCCCCTTCGCCGACCGCAAGCCGGAGCAATTGTCGGGCGGCCAGAAGCAGCGCGTCGCGCTCGCCCGGGCGCTGGTCAAGCGGCCCCGGCTGCTGTTGCTCGACGAGCCGCTGGGCGCGCTCGACAAGAAGCTGCGCGGCGCCATGCAGTTGGAATTGAAACGCCTGCAGCACGAGGTCGGCATCACCTTCGTCATCGTCACCCACGACCAGGAAGAATCGCTTGTCATGGCCGACCGCATGGCGGTGCTGAAGGATGGCAGATTGCTGCAATGCGACACCCCGCACGCGGTCTACGAACATCCCGGCGACCGTTTCGTCGCCGACTTCATCGGTGTGATGAACTTCGTGCCGGGCAAGGCCGCCGCCGATGGCGTCATGGCGGGCAATGGCACCCGGATCGCCGGCAAGGTTCCCGCCTCGCTTTCGCCCGGTGCGTCCGCTGTCGCGTCGGTGCGGCCCGAGCGCATCCGGCTGTTCCCCTCGGGTGAGACCGCCAACCGCACCACCGGCACGGTCGAGGCGATGGCCTATCAGGGGCTCGACCTGCAGCTGCATGTGCGCACCCCCCTGTCACCGAAGCCGTTCCTCGTTCGGGTCACCGCCGATGCCGCCGACCGCCGGCCAGTCTCGTCGGGCGACCAGGTCGAACTCGGCTGGGACGCCGCCGATGTCAGAATTTTCGCAGATTGAAGGAGAAGCCTGATGGCGCAGAAGACGATCGCGTTTTTTCCCGAAGCCGCCTACGGCCCGGCGCTCAATTCCGTCGGCATTGCCCAGGCGGTCGAGGCGCGTGGACACAAGGCCGTGTTCCTGTCCGATCCCGGCTTCGTCGATGTCTACAAGGGCTACGGCTTCGAGGCCCATCCGGTGAATCTGTCCGAGCCGATGCCGCCGGAGCAGATGGCCAAGTTCTGGGAGGATTTCATCAACGGCCACATCCCGAACTTCCGCAAATCGCCCTACGACCAAGTCGACAATTACGTGAAGGATTGCTGGACGGCGATCGTCGACAGCGCCAAATGGGCGCAGAAGGACCTGCCGCGCGTTCTGGCCAGCATCAAACCGGACGTGATCTGCGTCGACAACGTCATCCTGTTTCCGGCGATCAAGCAGTTCGGCAAGCCGTGGGTGCGCGTCATCTCCTGCTCGGAAAACGAGATCGAGGATGAGGACATTCCGCCGCATCTCTCCGGCTGCGGCGAGAACGACCATGCCGGACACCAGCGCTACCGCGACCATTTCAACGCGGTGATCAAGCCGATCCATGACGACTTCAATACCTTCCTCACCGCCAACAACGAGGCGCCCTATCCGATCGGCCAGTTCTTCGAGGCCTCGCCCTATCTCAACCTGCTGCTTTATCCCGAGGCGGCGAAGTTCAAGCGCCGCCATCCGCTCGACCCGGCAAAATTCCAGTATCTCGAAGGCTGCGTGCGTCAGGAAAAGCCCTACACGGTGCCGACCTTCGCTGAGAACAATGACGGGCCGCTGCTCTATGTTTCCTTCGGCAGCCTGGGCGCCGGCGATGTCGACCTGTTGAAGCGCATCATCGCGACATTGGGCAAGACGCGCTACCGCGCGCTGGTCAATGTCGGCGGCTACAAGGACCAGTACACGGACGTGCCCGGCAATATCATCGTCGAGAGCTGGTTCCCGCAGCCTTCGGTCATCCCGCAGGTCGACGCGGTGATCCACCATGGCGGCAACAACTCGTTCACCGAGTGCCTCTATTTCGGCAAGCCGGCGATCATCATGCCCTATGTCTGGGACGGTCACGACAACGCCACCCGCGTCGAGGAAACCGGCCACGGCTTCGGCATGCCGCGCTACGACTGGAGCGATGCCGATCTGATCGCGAAGATCGAAGCCTGCCTGACGGAACCAGCGATGAAAGCCAAGCTGGCGAAGACCTCGGCACAGATGCACGCGCAGAACGGCCCGGAAAAGGCTGCTGGATTGCTGGAGAGATTGCTGTGACCTCCTCCGCCCCACACCTCCACCAGGCCTCGACCCGCACTGATCTCGTCGACTGGGGCGCTCAGCCGGATGCGCTGGAAGGCGCGTCGCATTCCACCGGCCGGCTGGTGCACAAGGGGCCGAACAACCAGCCGGAATCCGGCATCTGGGTCTGCACGCCCGGGCGCTGGCGGCTGGCGATCCCGCGCGACGAATTGTGCCATTTTGTCGCCGGCCGCGCGACCTACCGGTCGGATGTCGGCGAAGTGATAGAAGTCTCCGCAGGAACCGTGGTCATGTTCCCAGCCGGCTGGGCGGGTGAGTGCACGGTCCATGAGACCATGCGCAACGTCTACATGCTGGCCTGAAAGCATGATCCCGAACCGAAGGACCGCGCCAGCGAAAAGTGGGACCCGGCTTTCGGACGAGTTCATCCTCAAGCAAAGGTACACGGAGTTTGATGACGTGCTGACACCGCATTGGCCGAAGGCCTCGACCGTGGACCTGGAGGACTGGGGCGCGGGTAGCAACACGCTTGCCGGCTCGCCACGCGCCTCTGGCAAGATCCTGTCGCAGAACCCGGACGGATCGAGTGAATGCGGCCTCTGGTCATGCACGTCAGGCACGCGAAAAGTCACCTTCCCTGCCGACGAGTTCTGTCATTTCCTGTCGGGACGCGGCAGCTATGTCCATGAGAATGGCGAGCAGATTCCGGTCGAGGCCGGCACGCTTGTGTTCTTCCCCGCCGGCTGGACCGGCATCTCCATCATCACCGAAACGCTGACCAAGGCCTTCATGTGCCGGTGAGCGCCCATTCCAAGGAAATCGACATGACCACGCCCATCATGAAATCCCCACTCACCATTACCGACCTCGTCGACTGGGGCGTCATCCCGACAATGATCGAGGGCGAATCCCGCACCTCGGGCAAGCTTCTGTACAAGGGGCCAGAAGGTCGCTCCGAGTGCGGCCTATGGGTCTGCACGCCGGGCAAATGGCATTGCCACGTCACCCGCGACGAGTTCTGCCACTTCCTCGAAGGCCGCTGCACCTACGTCCATGAGTCCGGCGAAATCATCGAGATCGAGCCGGACACGGCAGCGTTTTTTCCACAGGATTGGAAAGGCGTCTGCACCGTCCATGAGACGATCAAGAAGGTCTACATGATCCGCTGAGCGGGTCCGAGAGGATGTCCATGCATTTCTCCCCTGACCGGCCGGCTTTCTTCGTCAACCCGGATTACCGGCCGATGGCCGGCCCGAACAAACCGGTGATCGATCCGGCGACGATGGAAACGGTCGGCGTCATCGCGCCCGCCGGCGACGGCGAGATCGATGCCGTGCTCACTGCGGCCACCAAGGCGCAGGCCGCCTGGAAGAAACTCGACGCCAAGAGCCGGGCCAAGCATCTGCATGCCGTCGCCAACGCCATCGAGGCGGCCGACTTCACGCGCTGCGCCGAACTGATGGTGCGTGAGATGGGCAAGCCTTATCCGGAAGCGATCGGCGAGATCGCCAACTGCGCGCCGATCTTCCGCTACTATGCCGAGATGGCGCGCGACGACGCCGGCAAGATCGCCGGCACAACGCAGGCCGGTTCGTTCCAGTATGCGCGCTACGAGCCCTATGGCGTGTCGGTGCACATCATGCCCTACAACTTCCCGATCCTGCTGATGTGCTGGACCGTCGCCGCCTCGCTGGCCGCCGGCAATGCCTGCGTCATCAAGCCGGCCGAAGCGACGACGCTGTCGACGCTCGACTACATGACCGTGTTCCGCTCGCTGCCGGAAGGACTGGTCTCTTGCCTGCCCGGCGGTGCCGCCACCGCGCAGGCGCTGATCGCCTCGGAGCGCACCCATGCTGTCGCCTTCACCGGCTCGGTCGCCGCCGGCAAGGCAGTGGCCGTGGCCTGCGCCGAACGCATGAAGCCTTGCGTCATCGAGGCCGGCGGCAGCGATCCGCTGATCATCAGCAAACACGCCCCGCTCGAGATCGCGGCTGCCGGCAGCGTCACCGCCGCCTTCCATCTCACTGGCCAGGTCTGCACCTCGGCCGAACGCTTCTTCGTCGTCGACGACGTGCATGACCGCTTTGTCGACCTGTTCGCCGAAAGGACGCGCGCGCTGCGCATCGGCAACGGGCTGGACAAGACCGAGATCGGCCCGCTGGTCAGCGAAGGCGCGCGGGCCAAGGTCATGCGCCTGGTGGACGACGCTATTGCCAACGGCGCCGTTGCAGTCACCGGCGGCCGCATTCCGCCAGCGCACAACACAGGCTGGTTCTACGAGCCGACCATCCTCACCGGCGTCACCCCTGAGATGGCGATCGTGCGCGAAGAGTGTTTTGGCCCAGTTGCCGCGATCTGCCGGGTCAAGGATTTCGACGAGGCGATACGGCTTGCCAATGACAGCCCGTTCGGGCTCGGCGCCTCGGTGTTCACCACCGATCTCGCCGAGGCGCATGAGGCGGCCGAGCGGCTCGAGGCCGGCATGGTCTGGGTCAACAATCCGCTGATCGACAATGACGCCTTGCCCTTCGGCGGCTGGAAAGCGTCAGGCCTCGGCCGTGAGCTTGGCCGTCAGGGGCTTGATGCCTTCCGCCGCTCGAAGATGGTCATCATCGACCATAGACCGGCTATCCAGGACTGGTGGTATCCCTACCCTGACAGCTGGTTCCGCGAAACCGGCGGCCGCAAGCACGTCTGAAATGAGCCGCGCGGCAGCGCAGCGCCCGTCCGATAGGACGATCTTACGCCTCGATCGCTTCCACCAATGCCCGTGAGACAGAAGCAATCACCGCGTTGCGCTTGGCCAGGCTCTGTTTCGTGCCGGTCAGATAGACCGACATCACAATCGGATTGCCGGAAGTCGGCCAGATCACGGCCGCATCATTGGTGCTGCCGCGCGCGCCGGTTCCGGTCTTGTCGCCGCATGTCCAGCCTTTCGGCAGTGCTGCCCGGATGCGCTCGTCGCCGGTTTTGTTGGCCACCAGCCACTCGACAAGCTGCGCCCGACCCTTGTCCGACAGGCTGTTGCCGATCGTCAGCCGTTCAAAATTGTTAGCCATGGCCAGCGGTGAGGTCGTGTCGCGCGCGTCGCCCGGCAGCGACTCGTTCAGCTCCGGCTCGATCCGGTCCAGCCTGGTCACCTTGTCGCCGATCGAACGCAGATAGGACGTCAGTTGCGCCGGCCCGCCAAAGGACTCCAGCAAGAGATTGGCCGCCCCGTTGTCGCTGACTGTCACGGCGGCCTCGCAGAGCTGCGCTACCGCTATTTCGCCGCCAGCATGTTTCTTGGTCGTCGGAGAATTCGCGACGACAGCGTCGTGCGGGATCTTGACGTTGCGGTCGAGCTGCTCGATGCCGCCATCGACGCGATGCAACACGAACGCAGCTGCGAGGGCCTTGAAGGTGCTGCACATCGGAAACAGCTCGTTCTCGCGATAGCCGAATTGTGCCGTCGTTCCGGAGATTCGGCAGGCCACGCCGAGCCGACCACCGCTTTTCGCCTCGATCCGCCTTATTTTCGGCAAGACCTCATCAAATTTTGTCGGGCTCGTTGCCGCCTTCGCGATTGCGCCAAGGGTGACGGGGGCCGTCAAGACCACCGCGAGACCACCGATGAAACTGCGTCTGCTTGTCATGTCCGCACTCTCTGTTGCCCCGCACGGCAGAACTGGACCGGATCCGACGCCGTCGCAAACGAGTAAACATCGTCCCCGACATAAGAAAAACCTAGGGCTGGGGATTGATGAAGCGATCGCACCTCCCGCTGAATGGCTTGCGCGCCTTCGAGGCCTCCGCAAGGCATCTCAGCTTCACCGGCGCCGGCCTCGAGCTGCGCGTCACCCAGGCCGCCGTCAGCCATCAGATCAAGGGCCTTGAAGAGGTCCTTGGCGTCAGGCTCTTTCGCCGATTGCCGCACGGCCTCGCCTTGAGCGAGGAAGGCGAAGCCCTGCTGCCCGTGCTGAGCGATGCCTTCAACAGGATCAGCGACACGCTCGACCGCTTCGAGGGCGGCCGCTTCAACGACATCGTCACCGTCGGTGTCGTCGGCACTTTCGCCTCGGGCTGGCTGATCCCCAGATTGCCGGCATTTCACCAGGCCTATCCGGACATCGAATTGCGCATTTCGACCAACAACAACCGGGTCAATCTCGCCGCCGACGGTCTCGATTTCGCCATCCGCTTCGGCGACGGCTCCTGGCAAGGCACCGAGAACACGCCCCTGCTGCCGGGCGGCTTCTCGCCGGCCTGCACGCCCGACATCGCGGCGCGTCTGCGCGACCCCTCGGACCTGGCACGCGAAACGCTGCTGTGCTCCTACCGGGAAGACGAATGGTTGCGCTGGTTCGAGGCGGCGGGGTGTCATTGCCCGCCGATCAAAGGCATCGTCTTCGACTCATCGGTCACCATGGCGAACGCTGCTGTCCAGGGCGCCGGCGTGGCACTGCTGCCGGTTTCCATGTTCAGCCGCGAGCTCCGCTCGGCTGAGCTGGTGCAGCCTTTCGACTGTACGGTCGATGTCGGCCGATACTGGCTCTCAGTGCGGCGCAGGCGCCAGGACTCGCAGGCAATGACGATCTTTGCCGACTGGTTGAAGGCCGAGACGGAGTGCAATTCCAGGAAAAGTGTGTAGCGATTTTCCGTCCGGAATTGCGCCGACAAACAGATCGGCTTCAGCCGATGCTTTCGCCGCCGTCGATCACCAGCGCCTGGCCGGTCATGAAGGATGAGCGGTCGGAGACGAGGAACAGGATCGCCTCGGCGATCTCTTCAGCGCTCGCCCAGCGTCCCATCGGAATCTTGGTGCGGACGTAGTTTTCGATCGCCTGGCGCCCGCCCATCTGGGCGATGAACGGCTCGTTGAACGGCGTATCGACCCAGCCCGGGCAGAGCGCGTTGACGCGGACATTGTGCCTTGCATAGTCGAGCGACATCTGCCGCGTCATCGCCACAACGGCATGTTTGGAGGTGGCATAGGCGATCATTTCGCGGTCGTAGAACACGCCCGAATTGGAGGCCGTGTTGAGGATGACGCCGCCGCCCTGTGCGATCATCGACGGCATCACCAGCCTGGCTGCCAGGAACTGGGCCCGCACATTGACCCGCCACGAGGCGTCCATACCGCCGACCTCGACCTCGGTCAGCGCGCCGCCGACCTGGATGCCGGCGTGATTGTGCAGGATGTCGATACGCCCGTGCCTGTCGAGCGTACCAGCAATGAGCTCCTCTACTGCCGCATCTTCCGCGACATCGGTGGGGATTGCCTCGGCCCGGCCCCCCGCCGCACGAATGTCCGCAGCTGTTGCCTCCCCGCCGGCCTGATCCCTGTCGGCGATGACGACCATCGCGCCTTGCCCGCCCATGATCATGGCGCCGGCGCGCCCGATGCCGGAGCCGGCGCCCGTCACCACGGCGATGCGGTCTTTGAGGATCATGATGCGACTTTCAGTTCGGCGGTTTGCGTTGGCGCAGCTGCCATTGGGCAAGCACCACAAGCACGACGGAGGCGACGAGCACGATCGTCGCGATGGCATTGATTTCCGGCGTCACACCACGCCGGATCGACGCGAAGACGTAGATCGGCAGCGTCGTCTGCGCGCCGGCGACGAAGAACGCGACGATGAAATCGTCGAAGGAAAACGTGAAGGCGAGCAGGAATCCGGCAATCACCGCCGGCATGATCTGCGGCAGGACGATGCTACGGAACGTCGTCAACGGCGTGGCGTAGAGATCGCTCGAGGCCTCGACCAGATTGCGGTCGAGGCTGCCGAGACGCGTGCCGACGATCATCGTCACCAGCGCCATCGAGAACAGGCCATGCGCCGCGATGATCGAGCCATAACCGAGCGACAGCCGCGGCGGCTGGTCACCAGGCCACATCGAGGCGAGGAACGGGTTGACGACCGCGAACAGCTGGACGAGCGCGACCAGCGTCGAGATACCGATGACCACGCCTGGAACGACGATCGCGGCACCCAGAAGCGCATCGAAGATGGCGCGGGTCCGTACGCCGACGCGCGCCAGGCCAAGGGCGGCCGCGGTGCCGCACAGCGCCGCCAGCAGGGCACTGGTGGTGGCGATGAACAGGCTGTTCTTCAGCGCTTCGACCAGGAACGGATTCGCCAGCGCCTTGCCGTACCATTGTACCGAAAAACCGGTGAACTCGCTCGCGTGGTGGCCCGCGTTGAAGGAGAACAGCACCACCAGCGCGATTGGCAGATAGAGGAAAGCGAAGACGACGATGACGAAGGCGCGCATCAGATCAGATCCACCCGGCGCGCGCCCGAAACCCGTGTCGAGATGCGGTTGGCGGCAATCAGCACCACCACCGAGACCAGCACCAGCGTGATCGCGATGGCCGATCCGAACGGCCAGTTGCGCGATTGCAGGAACAGGTCGACCAGCGCATTGCCGATGAAGAACACCTTGCCGCCGCCAAGCAGCGTCGGGATCAGATATTCGCCGAGCAGCAGGATCATCACCAGCGAGAAGCCGGTCATCACCCCCGGCAGCGACAATTTCAATGTCACCCCCAGGAAGGTGGAGAGCGGCGTTGCACCCAGATCGGCGGAGGCTTCCAGCAGCCGGCGGTCGAGCCGCTCGAGGCTGACATAGATCGGCAGGATCATCAGCGGCAGATAGCCATAGACGATGCCAAGCAGGACGGCGCCCGGTGTGTTGATCAGCCTGATATCCTCGAAGCCGATATAGGCGAGCAGCGCCGGAATGCCGCGCCCGCCCAGCACATACATCCAGGCATAGGTCCGCATCAGAAGGCTGGTCCAGAACGGAATGACGACGAGCGCCAGCAGGATCAGCCGCCAGCGCTGCGGCGCTTGCAGGGCAAGGTAATAGGCGACCGGATAGGCGACGAGAAGACAGGCCAGCGCCCCCACCGGCGCCAGCAGCATCGTGTTCCAGAAGGCGGTCGCCCGCGCCGGAAGATTGGCATATTGCGCGAGCGTAAAGGCGGCCTGGTAGCCGCCTTCCGGTGCCCGCTCGCCGACGCTGAAGACGGCGATGGCGATGAACGGCAGCACCAGGAACACCACCAGCCACGCCGCCGCTGGACCGAGCAGCAAGGTGGTCATCAGATTGTGACGAAATTTGTTGCCGTGCATGAAACCGCCCCGGTGCCGGCGGACACACGCCCGCCGGTCAGTTGTCTGCGTCAGGCCGGCACTCAGGCCGACTTGAAACGGGCCATCAGTTCGGCTCGGCCAGGATCGGTCAGCGTTGCCGCCGCGCCGAATTCGAGCGGCGTCAACAGGTCGGCCGCCGGATAGAGGATCGGATTGTCGAGCACCTCCTTCGGCAGCAGCTTGTTGACCCGCGCATCGGTCGAGGGGGCACCATTGGCCAGGTGCTCCTTGACCGCGACCTGCGGGTTCATCAGATAGTTGAGCAGGGCGTAGCCGGCGGGCTTGTTCGGGGCGTCCTTGGGAATGGCATAGAAATCGGTCCAGATCTCGCCGCCTTCCTTGCCCAGCACATAGGCGATCTCCGGAATGTCGCGATGCAGCTGCGCGCCGTCATTGGTCCAGCACATCGTCATCCAGGCGTCACCGGCACGCATTCCCGGCTGGTAGTCGGATGAGACCGCGAACAGATGCGGCTTGACCTTGAGCAGCAATTCCTCCGCCTTGGCGAGCTCGTCCGGCTTCAGCGAGTTGAACGAGTAGCCGTGATATTTCAGCGCATTGCCGATCGTGGTCAGCTGGTAATCGTGCACCATGGTGCGGCCATCGCCCTCCGCCATCGCGGTATCCCAGAACTCCTTCCAGCTCGTCATCGGCTTGGTCAGCTTCTTGGTGTTGACGGCAATACCGGTGGTGCCCCAGTTCTTCGGCACGGCGTAGGTCGTCCCGTCGATCGTGCCTTCCGAGGTGAAGCGCGGGTCTTCCTGCGAGCCGTCGAAATTCGGCAGCTTCGCCATATCGAGTGCTTCGATGATGCCGAGCTTCTTGTAGGTCGAGATCGTGTAGTTCGTCGGCACGAACAGGCTCCAGCCCGAGGCGCCGGCCTGCAGCTTGGCCAGCATCTCCTCGTTGGAACCGAACACGTTGACCTCGACGGCGACGCCGGTGTCCTTCTTGAAATTCTCGAACGTCGCCGGATCATGATAGTTCGGCCAGGTGGCGATCGACATGCGGTCGCCAAGGCTCTCGGCGGCGAAGGCCGACGTCGGCATGATGCCGATCTCGCGCGCCATCACAGCCGTTGCGATACCGAGGCCCGTGAGGCCGAGGAAATCGCGGCGGCCAATCGAGCCGCGCTTGAGGCGCATCAGCTGGTCGACAAAATTCTCAGGGCTTATCGGCAGTCCATCACGATATGATTTCGACATGTTTGGTTACCCTCTGGTTGGTCCCGTTGTTCTTGGGGTCCGGAAACGCCAGCGGCGTTCCGGCGGCAAAGCCGATGGCGACGGGTTCACCCGGCTTGAAGAGATTGCCGTGGCCGATCAGGTGGTCGGCCTTGGCCAGCAGCGTTCCGATGCCCTGGACCTCGATCGCGTATTCCGCGGTCGAGCCCAGAAAAATCCGGTTGCGGACGATGCCCTTGAACCGGCCGCTTTCCGGAGCGCCGAGACTGAGCGATTCCGGACGCAGGCTGACGGATACGGTCTCGCCCTGTTGCAAGGCGGTACGTTTGCGCGCCGCGATGACGCTGCCGTCGGCGAGCGCCACCTCCACCAGCTCGCCCGAATGCCCGGCGACTTTACCGCTCAGCAAATTGGTCTTGCCGACGAAATCGGCGACGAACAGGTCGGCCGGCTCGTCATAGATCTCGCTCGGCTGACCGAGCTGGACGATGCGGCCGCCATTCATGACGCAGACGAAATCGCTCATCGACAGCGCTTCCTCCTGGTCGTGGGTGACCAGCACGAAGGTAATGCCGATCTCGCGCTGCAGGTTTTGCAGCTCGATCTGCATGTCGGTGCGCAGCTTCTTGTCCAGTGCGGCCAGCGGCTCATCGAGCAACAGCACGGCCGGCTTGTTGACCAGCGCGCGTGCCAGCGCGACACGCTGCTGCTGGCCGCCGGACAATTCGTGGATCTTGCGGCGGCCATAGCCGGCGAGCCGCACCATGGCGAGCGCCTCGCCTGCCCGTGAGGTGATTTCGCGCGACGACAGCCGCGGCCGTGCCTGGCGCAACCCGTAGGCGACGTTGTCCTCGACATCGAGATGCGGAAACAGCGCGTATTGCTGGAACACCATGTTGACCGGCCGCCGGTAGGGCGGCGTGCCGGCCATGTCCTGGCCGCGAATGAACACCTGGCCTTCGCTCGGCTGTTCGAAGCCGCCGATCATCCGCAGGCAGGTCGTCTTGCCGCAGCCGGACGGTCCCAGCAAAGCGACAAAGGCGGAAGGCGGCACGGCGAGATCGATGCCGCTCACCGCGGTCACGCTGCCATAGCGCTTGGTGACGCCGCGAAACTCGATGTCGGGCACTGCGGTCAAGGCTGCTGGCTCCAGCGACAGGGCAATTTCGGAACGCTACCAGAGCCAATGGCGGCTAGTATATACCTCGCAGGTGGTATATCTGACCTATTTTCTCGTTTAAGGGGGTATGGATTGTCCCGCAGCGACGAATACAGCCAACTCGCCGCGCTTGTCGCGGCGACGCGCGAGACGAGCGGCGACCTGTTCGGCAAGGCGATGGTCGATTGGCTACGGCAGCGCGTCAGCTTCGACCACTGCGTGATCTTCGGCTACCGGGGTGCCGCGCGCCCGCCGCTGCTGTTCGAGACCTTCTCGCCGGCTGAAAGCCATGTCTTCGTCGCCCTCTATCAGGAAGGCCCGTATCTGCTCGACCCGTTCCACCACGCGGCGGTCGAACGCCAGGAAGGTTTCTGGCGCATGCGCGAACTCGCGCCGGACCGCTTCTACGCCAGCGAATATTTCCGCTCTTACTACAGCCAGACCAGACTGGCCGAGGAGGTCGGCTTCTTCGTGCCGTTGCCAGGAAAGGACGCGCTGGTGCTGTCGCTGATGCGGCTGCGCGCTTCGGGTCCGTTCGGCACCGCCGATGCCAGATTGCTGCGCGACATGGCGCCGGCAGTGATCAGCTTCACCAGGCTGCGCTGGCCCGCCCTTCCGGCCGACGAACAGGCAGAGGCGAAGCCGGACGAGACGATCGCCCCGGTCAACGAGTTCGATCGCGCCCATATCTGGCAGAGCCTGTCGCTGACGCCGCGCGAAAAGCATGTCGTCGACCTAGTGCTGCAGGGTCATTCGACCGAATCGATCGCGAGGGCCATGCGCATCGTGCCGGGAACCGTGAAGGTTCACCGCCGCAACATCTACCGCAAGCTCAAGATCAAGTCGCAGGCCGGCCTGTTCGCGCGCTTCGTCGAGATCATCGATGCGCGGATACGGTAGGGGTTACGCCCCCCAAACCACCGCTTGCTCGTGGCGCTTGATCAGGTGCTTGAGATTGTCGAAACCCAGGCGGATATGCTTGGCAAAAGCGTCGACGGCCGGTGCGCGTGGCGTATCGGCGAGCCGCAGCAGCCCGAGCGCCCGCTCGGGGTGCGGGATCGCCACCGGCAGCGCCGTGATCGCCTTGTCCTTGCGAAAGGCAAAGACCACGCTGTGCGGCAGCACGGTCAGCGCGTCGGTTTGCTTCATGTAGTTGACGGCGCTGGTCAGCGAACCGCCGGAATAGCGGATCTTTATCTCGGTGGCGCCCAGTGACAGAAGCAGGCTGCGCAGATCGTCCAGCAGCGGGCTGCCGGGCGGCGGTGCGATCCAGGGATAGTCGAGCAGGTCGCTGGTCCTGAGCTTGCGCCGCAGCAGCAACGGATGCGTGGCGCGGCAGGCGACGACATTGCGCCCCGGCAGGATCTCGCGGAACTCCATGCCCGATCCTTCTTCGAGAATGTCGATCGGACAGACGGCAAGGTCGATGCGGTCGGCGTTGATGGCGGCGCGCAGGTCGGAGAGGTAGCCATAGCTCTGGTCAACGCGCACATCCGGATAGGCATTCTGGAAATCGGCGATCATGCCGGAGATCAGCGCGTCCATGAAGAACGGCGTGCCGCCGACCCGTACCACGCCGGAGCGGCCCTGGCTGAAATTGGCGACGATATCCGAGGCTTTGCGCGACGCCGCCAGCATGACCTGGCCATGATCGGCCAGTGCCCGGCCGAGCGGCGTCGGCTGCAACGGCCGGTGCCCCTTCAGGAACAGCGGCTCGCCCAGCCGTTTCTCCAGCATCGACAGCGTGCGCGAGACGGCTGGCTGCGACAGGCCTACCAGCGCGGCACCCTCGGTGACGCCGCCGGCCTGCACCACGGCCGCCAGCTGGATCAAATGCCTTTCGTCCATCTTCATACCAATATGGTATATTAAATCGGGCAGAAATCATCATCTTTGTGTCCGGCCTGCGCTAAAGTTCCCCGGTGAGATGAAACCGGGGAGGAACATGTCACAGACCGGCAGACCGTCGTTCAACGAGACCAACTCCGCGGAGATGGTCGCCCAGCGCCTGTTGAAGGCCAAGGCCGGGCCCTTGCCGCGTTTCCTCGCGACCGTCGTCGACCATCTCCACCAGATCGTCCGGGAGACCCGCCCGACAGCGGCGGACTGGCGCCAGGCGATCGCCTTCCTCACCGAAATCGGCCATGCCAGCGACGACAAGAGGCAGGAATGGGTTCTGTTGTCCGACCTGCTCGGCGTCACCGCGCTGGTCGAGGACATCAACTCCCGCCGTCCGACCGGCGCCACGCCCAACACCGGGCGCGGCCCGTTCTATCGCAACGACGCGCCAAGGCTGCCGCTCGGCGCCAACATTTCGCTCGATGGCGTCGGCACACCCCTCACTGTGTCCGGATGGGTCACCGATCTCGACGGCATGCCGATAGCGGGAGCGACGGTCGAAACCTGGCAAGCGAACACACAAGGTTTTTACGAGAACCAGCAGCCCGACCTGCAGCCGGAATTCAACCTTCGCGGCGTCTTCACCACCGACAGAGACGGCCGCTTCCACTACCGTACGGTCAAGCCGGCCGGCTACGGCGTACCCAGTGACGGCCCGGTCGGGCAGATGCTTGGCCGGCTAAACTATCCGCTCGACCGTCCGGCACATCTGCATTTCCTCATCCGCGCCGACAATTTCGAGACGCTGACCACACAGGTATTCGATCGCGGTGACCCGCGCCTCGACGAGGACGCGCTGTTCGGCGTCAAGCCAGAGCTGGTCGGTGACTTCAAGCACTTGAGCGGCGGCGACGGCTGCTCGCTCGATTTCAATTTCGTCATGGCGATGGCGCGCAAGGGGAGCCGGGCGGCATGACTAGGCAATTCACCTATTCCGGCAGCCCGGCGCATATCGTCTTCGGCAACGGCGCGTCGTCCGAGGTCGGCGCCTGGGTCGAAAGGCTCGGCTGCAGACGCGCGCTGGTGCTGTCGACGCCGCACCAGGCAGCCGACGGTGACGCGCTGGCGAGAACGCTCGGCACGCTGGCGGCCGGGACATTTTCCGGTGCGGCCATGCACACGCCCGTCGAGGTGACCGAGGCGGCACTGGCCAGGGCGCATGAAGTCTATGCCGACTGTGTCGTCGCGCTCGGCGGCGGTTCGACCACCGGACTGGGCAAGGCGATCGCCTATCGCACTGACCTGCCGCAGATCGTCATTCCGACCACCTATGCCGGCTCGGAAGTGACGCCGATCCTCGGCCAGACAGAGAACGGCGTGAAGACCACTGTGCGCGATGCAAAAATCCTGCCGGAAGTGGTGATCTACGATCCGGAACTGACCGTCGGACTGCCGGTGACGATGAGCGTCACCTCGGGCCTCAACGCCATGGCGCATGCGGCGGAAGCGCTCTACGCGCAGGACCGCAACCCGATCTCGACGCTGATGGCTACCGAGGGGCTCCGGGCCCTGAGCCAAGCGCTTCCCGTCCTGATCGAGGCGCCCAGGAATCTCGCCGCACGCGGCGACGCGCTTTATGGCGCCTGGCTGTGCGGCACCGTGCTCGGCACCGTCGGCATGGCGCTGCACCATAAGATCTGCCACACGCTGGGCGGCTCCTTCGACATGCCACATGCCGAGACCCACGCTGTGATGCTGCCGCACACGATCGGCTTCAACGCCGGCGCCGTGCCCGAATTGCTCAAACCGGTTGCCGACATTTTTGGCGGCAGCGCCGGTCGCGGCCTCCACGATTTTGCCAAATCCATCAATGCGCCGCTGACGCTGGGGGAACTTGGCCTCAAGCAGGCCGATCTCGATCGCGCCGCCGAGATCGCCACGCAAAATCCATACTGGAATCCGCGGCCCTTCGACCGCGCCGCAATCCGCGCCCTGTTGCAGGACGCGTGGGAGGGAAGACGTCCACAGGACTGACGGCAACAAAGGGAGGAACACCAATGATTACCAGACGCGAATTCATCCGCAACACCGCGGCCACCGGCCTGCTTGCCGGCGGCTTGCCCATGCCGGCGATCGCCCAGAATGCGCCGATCAAGCTCGGCTATGTCAGCCCGCAGTCCGGTCCGCTGGCGGCTTTCGCCGAGGCCGACAAGTTCATCATCGACGGTTTCCTCACCGCCACCAAGGCCGCGGGCCTCAACTACGAGGTCGTGGTCAAGGACAGCCAGTCCAACCCCAACCGGGCTGCGGAAGTCGCCAAGGAGCTGATCGTCAACGACAAGGTCAATTTGATGCTTGTCGCCTCGACGCCGGAGACCACCAACCCGGTCGCCACCACGTGTGAGGCAGAAGAGGTGCCCTGCCTGTCGACGGTGGCGCCCTGGCAGCCCTGGTTCATCGGCCAGCAAGGCAATCCCGGCGACCCGGCCTCGTGGAAGCCGTTCAATTACGCCTACCATTTCTTCTGGGGGCTGGAGGACGTCATCGCCGTCTTCACCAACATGTGGGCGCAGGTCGAGACCAACAAGAAGGTCGGCGGCCTGTTCCCCAATGACGGCGACGGCAATGCCTGGGGCGACGGCACGGTCGGCTTTCCGCCGGTGCTGGACAAGGGCGGCTACGGACTGACCGACACCGGCCGCTACCAGAACCTGACTGATGATTTCTCGGCACAGATCAACGCCTTCAAGGGCGCATCCTGCGAGATCATCACCGGCGTGATGATCCCGCCCGACTTCACCACCTTCTGGAACCAGGCTAAGCAGCAGGGTTTCACACCCAAGGTGGCGTCGATCGGCAAGGCCTTGCTGTTCCCACAATCGGTCGAGGCGCTCGGCAAATCCGGCCACAATCTGTCGTCGGAAGTCTGGTGGACGCCGAACCACCCGTTCAAATCGTCGCTGACCGGCGAAAGCTCGGCGCAGGTCGCCGAAGGTTTCACCAAGGCCACGGGCCGGCAATGGACGCAGCCGATCGGCTTTGTCCACGCGCTGTTCGAGATCGCCGTGGATGTCATGAAGCGGGCCGGCGAAGCCGGCGACGGCGACAAGGTGGCGGCGGCAATCGCCGCGACCAAGCTCGACACGCTGGTCGGGCCGATCGCCTGGGACGGTGCCAAGCTGCCGCCTTTCGCCGCCAAGAACATCGCCAAGACACCGCTGGTCGGTGGCCAGTGGCGGCTGAAGGATGCTGGCGGCTACGATCTCGTCATCACCGACAACAAGACCGCACCTGAAATTCCGACCGGCGGCAAGATGGAAGCCATTGGCTAGCCATGTCCATGCTCGCGCTCTCCAAGGTTTCGAAACGCTTCGGCGCCCTCACGGTCGCCGATGCGGTTTCGTTCGAACTACGGCAGGGCGAGGCGCTCGGCATCATCGGCCCGAACGGCGCCGGCAAATCGACGCTGTTCAACCTGGTCACCGGTAACATCGCCGTCGATGCCGGCACCATCATCTTCGATGGCCGGGACGTGACACGGCTGCCGCCGATGCAGCGTTGCTTTGCCGGCGTCGGACGCTCGTTCCAGATCCCGCAACCGTTCGAGAAATTGACCGTTTTCGAGAACCTGCTGGTCGCCGGCGCCTTCGGGGCAAGAAAGACGGAAGCCGAGGTCGGCGACCGCTGCGCCGAAATCCTGGTCGAGACCGGGCTGATCGACCGCGCCAACCACCCGGCCGGCGGCTTGAGCCTGCTGCAGCGCAAGCGGCTGGAGCTTGCCCGCGCCCTGGCAACCGACCCCAGGCTGCTGTTGCTGGACGAGATCGCCGGCGGACTGACCGAGGGCGAATGCGGCATGCTGGTCGACACCATCCGCGCCATTCACAAGGGCGGCATGTCGATCATCTGGATCGAGCACGTGCTGCATGCGCTGAACTCGGTGGTCGAGCGGCTGCTGGTGCTCAATTTCGGCAAGGTCATCGGCATGGGCTCGCCCGCCACCGTCATGGCGTCGCGCGAGGTTCGCGAGATCTATCTCGGGATCGAAGTCTGATGGCGCTGCTCGAGACAAAAGGCCTGACCGCCCGCTACGGCGACTTCCAGGCGTTGTTCGGCGTCGACATCGCGCTGGGCCAGGGCGAGACCATAGCCATCATCGGCGCCAACGGCGCCGGCAAGACGACGCTGATGCGCTCGATCTCAGGCATTTTGGCCAACAAGCCAGAAGCAGTGCTGTTCGATGGCGAAGAGATCGGCGCTTTGCCGGCTCCCGATATCGTCGCCCGCGGCATTGCCATGGTGCCCGAAGGGCGAAAGCTGTTCGTGTCGCTCAGTGTCGAGGAGAACCTGCTGATCGGTCGCTACGGCCGCGCCGTTGCCGGACACTGGAGCCTCGAAACCGTCTATGAGCTGTTCCCTATCCTGAAGGAGCGGCGCGCCAATCCGGGCACGGCACTGTCCGGCGGCCAGCAGCAGATGGTGGCGATCGGCCGGGCGCTGATGTCCAATCCGCGTGTGCTGCTGTGCGACGAGATCAGTCTTGGGCTGGCGCCGGTCGTCATCAAGGATATCTACGCCGCCTTTCCACGTATCCGTGCGGCCGGCGCTTCGATCGTCGTGGTCGAGCAGGACATCGGCCAGGCGCTGAAGGTCAGTGATCGCGTCTATTGCATGATGGAGGGCCGCGTCACGCTCTCTGGCGCGCCATCGGATCTGACGCGCAAGAAGATCCACGCCGCGTATTTCGGGGTGGCCTGACATGGCGTGGCTCGACACCATCATCCAGGGCATTCTGCTCGGCGGTCTTTATGCGCTGTTCGCGGCAGGCTTGAGCCTCGTCTTCGGGATCATGCGGCTGGTCAATCTGGCGCATGGCGACCTCATCGTGCTCGCCGCCTTCCTGATCCTGGCGCTGGTTACCGCCCTTGGCCTCAACCCATTCATCGCGGCGCTGGTGGCAATGCCGCTGATGTTCGCCATCGGCTGGGCGTTGCAATTCTTTCTTCTCAACAGAACGCTAGGCACCGACATATTGCCGCCGCTGCTGGTCACATTTGGCCTGTCGATCGTCATCCAGAATGGTCTGCTTGAAGGCTTTTCAGCCGACAGCCGGCGCATCTCGGTCGGTGGGCTGGAAACCGCGTCGGTGGCGCTTGGGCCGATCAATGTCGGTGTCATGCCGCTGCTGACCCTGGCCTCGGCCGTCGCGGTGATCATCGGCCTCAACCAGCTGTTCTACCGCACATCGCTCGGCCGCGCCTTTCGCGCCACCTCGGACGATCCGGTCACAGCCGGGCTGATGGGCATCCAGCCGAAGCGGATTTTTGCCACCGCCACGGGCATCGCCATGGTGGTGGTGACGATCGCGGCACTCTATCTCGGCACGCGCGCCAATTTCGACCCGACCATCGGACCGGCGCGGCTGATCTACGCCTTCGAGGCGGTCATCATCGGCGGCCTCGGCTCGCTGTGGGGAACGCTGTTCGGCGGCATCGTCATCGGCATCGCCCAGACCTTTGGCGCCGCGATCAATCCGGAATGGCAGATCCTGGCCGGACATCTGGCCTTCCTGGTGGTGCTTCTGGTCAGGCCGCGTGGGCTGTTTCCGCGGGCGGTGGATTGAGCGCCATGACCGACATCACACTCGGCCGCTGGAAAGTCGAAACGCGAACCAGGGCATCTGCGACCTTCGCCATCGTCGCCGCGCTCGTCATCGTGTTCGCCTTCGCCGCACCACTGTTCGTCTCGCGCAGCGTGCTGCAGGACCTGTTCTTCATCCTCACCATGCTGGTGCTGGCGCAGAACTGGAACCTGCTCGCCGGCTATGCCGGGTTGGTCTCGGTCGGCCAGCAGGCCTTTGTCGGCTTCGGCGCGTATGCCATGTTCGCCCTCGTCATCCTCGCCGGGCTCGACCCGCTGGTCGCGATCCTGCTTGCCGGCATCGCCAGCGCTCTGCTCGCCATCCCGACCGCCTTCTTCCTGTTTCGCCTGCAGGGCGCCTATTTCGCCATCGGCAGCTGGGTCATCGCCGAAGTGGTGCGGCTGGCGCTGGCGCAATGGAAGATGCTGGGCGGCGGCACCGGCACCTCGCTGCCGCGCGAGGCGATCCGCGACATGCCTGCACTGAAGCTGGTCGGCGAGCTGTTCGGTGTCAAATCGTCGGGCGCTGGTGACATCCTGACCTACTGGTTGGCGCTATTGCTGGCCATCGCCACCATCGGCCTTGTCTACCGGCTGCTGCGCTCGAAACAGGGGCTGGGTCTGGCGGCCGTGCGCGACAACCAGGAAGCGGCGCGCTCGGTCGGCGTCGACGCCCGCCGCATGAAGACGCTGGTCTATCTGGCAGCAGCTTTCGGCACCGGCCTCGCCGGTGCGCTGATCTATGTGCAGAAGGCCCGCATCTCGCCGGACGCCGCCTTCTCCGTCGTCGACTGGACTGCCTATGTCATCTTCATCGTCGTCATCGGTGGCATCGGCACCATCGAAGGTCCGATCGTCGGCGTCATCGTCTTCTACATCTTGCAGAACCTGCTGGCCGATTACGGTTCCTGGTATCTTCTGATCCTCGGGCTGATCGGCATCCTCATCATGCTGTTTGCGCCGCGCGGCCTGTGGGGCCTGTTTGCCGAGCGCACCGGCATCCAGCTTTTCCCGGTCCGTCGCCGGCTGACCGGTGGACCGTTTAAACCAAGCAAAAAGGGAGGGCCGCATGGCTGACATCACCACCGACGTGCTGACCATCGGCACCGGGCCTGCCGGCTCGGCGACGGCAGCGCTGCTTTCGACCTATGGCATCGAGAACATGGTCATCAACCGCTATCGCTGGCTGGCCGCGACGCCGCGCGCGCACATCACCAACCAGCGCACCATGGAAGTGCTGCGCGACCTCGGCTGGGAGGTCGAGGCAGAAGCGTATATGCACGCCACCGAACAGGATCTGATGGGCGAGAACGTGTTCTGCACCTCGCTGGCCGGCGAGGAGATCGGCCGCATGCGCAGCTGGGGCAAGCATCCGCTTTCCCGCGCCGAGCATCTTTTGTCCTCACCCTCGCACATGAACGACCTGCCGCAGACCTTCATGGAGCCGCTGCTGTTCAAGACCGCTTGTTCGCGCGGCACGCAATCGCGCATGTCGACCGAATACCTCTCGCATGTCCAGGACGCCGACGGCGTCACCACCACCTGCCGCGACCGGTTGACCGGCAAGGATATCACCATCCGTTCAAAGTATCTGGTCGGCGCCGATGGCGGCAACTCGCTGGTCGCCGAGCATGCCGGCCTGCCCTTCGAAGGCAAGATGGGCGTCGGCGGCTCGATGAACATCCTGTTCAAGGCCGACCTGTCGAAATACGTCGCCCACCGCCCCTCGGTGCTCTACTGGGTGGTGCAGCCGGGCGCCGATGTCGGCGGCATCGGCATGGGCCTGGCGCGCATGATCCGGCCGTGGAACGAATGGCTGATCGTCTGGGGCTACGATATCAACCAGCCCGCGCCCAAGGTCGACGACGCATTCGCCAGGAAGGTCGCGCGCGACCTCGTCGGTGACCCCGAGCTTGAGATCGACATCCAGTCGGTCTCGACCTGGACCGTCAACAACATGTACGCCACGCAGACGTCCAAGGGCCGCGTGTTCTGCATGGGCGACGCCATCCATCGCCACCCGCCGTCAAACGGGCTCGGCTCCAACACCTCGATCCAGGACGGCTTCAACCTCGCCTGGAAGCTTGCCTATGTCATCAAGGGCACGGCCGGCTCAAAGCTGCTCGACAGCTACTCGCAGGAGCGCGCGCCGGTCGCCAGGCAGATCGTCACGCGCGCCAACAAGTCGATCGAGGAATTCGGGCCGATCTTCAAGGCGCTTGGCCTGCTCGATTCCATCGACCCGGTGAAGATGCAGTCGAACATGGATGCGCGCTGTGACGACACGCCGGCGGCCGAGGCGCAGCGCACCAAGATTCGCGAGACCATCGCCTCCAAGGTCTACGAATTCGACGCCCATGGCGTCGAGATGAACCAGCGCTACAAGTCGAACGCCATCGCCAGTGACGGCCAGAAGGAACCGGCCTTCACCGAAGATGCCGAGTTGCACTATCAGCCGACCTCCTGGCCGGGCGCTCGTCTGCCGCATGTCTGGGTGCATTCGGAACGCGGCGACAAGGTCTCGACGCTCGACCTGACCGGCCACGGCAAATTCACCGTGCTGACCGGCATCGGCGGGCAAGGCTGGCTCGATGCGGCCAAGGCGGTCGGCAAGGAGCTCGGCATCGATATTGCTGGCCATCTGATCGGCCCGCGCCAGCCCTGGCAGGATTTTTCCGGCGACTGGGCGCGCGCCCGCGAAGTGCGCGACAGCGGCATCCTGCTTGTGCGCCCGGACCAGCATGTCGGCTGGCGCGCGGACGCGATAGGCGGCAATCCGGTAGCGGATCTGCGCCGCGCCCTGACGGCAATTCTGGACAGGTGAGGACAGAGATGGAAGCGCACGAAAAGGGCTTCTTCACCGAAGAGAATTCGGTCGAGGTCGTTACCGGCCGCAACGCCAACGCCAAAAGCGAACGGCTGAGGACGGTAATGGAGGTCATCACCCGCAAGCTGCACGAGGCGGTCAAGGAGATCGAGCCGACGCAGGACGAATGGTTCGACGCCATCCTGTTCCTGACCAGGACCGGCCAGCTGTCGACTGAATGGCGGCAGGAGTTCATCCTGCTGTCGGATGTGCTCGGCGTCTCGATGCTGGTCGACGCCATCAACAACCGCAAACCCTCGGGCGCTTCGGAATCGACGGTGCTCGGCCCGTTCCATCTCGCCGACGCGCCGGAACTGCCGATGGGCGCCAACATCTGCCTCGACCAGAAGGGCGAGGACATGTTCATCCATGGCCGCATCCTCGACACCGAAGGCAGGCCGATCGCCAATGCAGTGCTCGACGTCTGGCAGGCCAATGATGAAGGCTTCTACGACGTGCAGCAGAAGGGCATCCAGCCCGACTTCAATCTGCGCGGCGTCTTCCGCACCGGCGCCGATGGCCACTACTGGTTCCGCGCGGTGAAGCCGAAATTCTATCCGATCCCTGACGACGGCACGGTCGGCAAGCTGCTGCACGCTCTGGGCCGACATCCCTATCGCCCAGCGCATTTGCACTACATCCTCAAGGCCGACGGCTTCGAGGCGCTGACCACCCACATCTTCGATCCGGACGATCCCTACATCAATTCGGACGCCGTCTTCGGCGTGAAGGAGAGTTTGTTGGCGCAGTTCAGGCGCATCGACGATCCGGCAAGCGCCAAGGGGCTCGAATTCGCCGGCTCCTTCTGGGAGGTCGAGCACGATTTCGTGCTGGCGAGACACCAGGGATAAGCGGCCCCTATGTGGCGCGATCAGGCTGCGGCGGCGCCTTCCCAGGAACCGCTCTCGGCCATTCGCCTGAGCAATGGCGCCACCTTGAACACGTCCTTGCCGGTTCGCTGATGCCAATATTCGAGCCGCTCGATGATCTTTCCCGCCCCCTCAAGTCCGGCCCAGAACATCGGGCCGCCCTTGCCGATGGGAAAGCCGTAGCCATTGACCCAGACGACATCGATGTCGGAGGCGCGGACCGCGATCCCTTCCTCCAGGATCTTGGCACCCTCGTTGACCAGGGGATAGAGCGTGCGCTCGATGATTTCTGCCGCCTCGATCGCGCGTGGCGCGATGCCCTGCTCGGCGGCCTTGTCGCGGATCAGCGCCTCCACTTGCGGGTCCGGAACCGGCGTTCGCGCGCCGGCCTCGTAGAGATAGTAGCCACGGCCGTTCTTCTGGCCGAAACGCCCTTGTTCGCACAGCGTATCCGCGATCACGGCCGTCTGGCCGCGCGCCTTGCGGTTGCGCCAGCCAATGTCGAGGCCGGCGAGATCGCCCATCTGGAACGGCCCCATCGGCCAGCCGAAATCGGTGAACGCCTGGTCGATCTGGCGCGGTGTCGCACCCTCGAGCAGAAGCGCCTCGGATTCCGAGCCGCGCGCCGCCAGCATGCGGTTGCCGACGAAGCCGTGGCAGACGCCGACAATGACAGCCACCTTGCCGATCCGCCGCGCCAGGTCGACGACGCTCGCCAGCGCATCGGGCGCGGTCTTCTCCGCCCGGACGATCTCCAGCAGCTTCATGACATTGGCCGGCGAGAAGAAATGCAGGCCGAGCACATCCTGCGGCCGCGAGGTCGAGGCGGCGATTTCGTTGATGTCGAGATAAGAGGTGTTGGTGGCGAGAACGGCCCCCGGCTTGGCCAGCGTGTCGAGCTTGCCGAAGACCTCCTTCTTGACCGCCATGTCCTCGAACACCGCCTCGACGATCAGGTCGCAATCGGCGAGATCGGCATAGTCGGTGGAACCCGTGAACTGGGCGAGCCGCTGCCGCTTCGCATCTTCGCTCAATGAGCCCCGCATGACGGAGACGGCGTAGTTCTTCTCGATGGTCGCCAGCCCGCGTTGCAACGCCTCCGAGCTTGTCTCCAGCAAGGTTACGGGATAGCCGCCATTGGCGAAGGCCATGGCGATGCCGCCGCCCATCGTGCCGGCGCCGATGACGCCGACGCGAGCGATCCTGCGCTTGACGAGATCTTTGTCTGGACTCTTTGCCGCCTCGCGTTCGGCGAAAAACAGATGCCGCTGCGCGCGCGACTGATCGCTGGCAACAAGCTTCACGAATAACGCGCGTTCCGCCGCCAGCGCCTCATCGAAGTGCAGCGTGACGGCATTGCGCACCGCCTGCGCGCACGCGATCGGCGCCTCGAGGCCGCGCGCCTTCTTGGCGAGGTCCGCCGCCGCGGCGTCGAAAGTCACGAAGTCAGTTTCCTTGAGCCCTTCATCGCGATCGCGCACCGGCGTGAAGGGACCACCCTTGCGGGCTATTTCCCTGGCGAAGTTCACGGCATGCGCGGTCAGATCGCCTTCGAAGACGGCATCGACCAGACCGGTGGCATGCGCCTCTTCAGCACCGATCGGCGCCCCGGAAACGATCATCTTGAGTGCCTTCACCGCGCCGACGAGGCGCGGCAGTCGCACCGTGCCGCCGCCGCCCGGCAAGAGGCCGAGCTTTACTTCCGGCAGGCCGAGCCTTGCGCCGGCGTCGGCGACGCGGAAATGGCAGCCGAGCGCCAGCTCCAGGCCGCCGCCAAGCGCCGTGCCATGGATGGCAGCGACGGTCGGCTTGGCTATCGTTTCCAACGCCGCGATGATCGCGCGCAGCTCGGGCTGTTGCACCGGCTTCCCGAACTCCGTGATGTCGGCCCCGGCAACGAAAGTCCGGCCAGCGCAGGTGATGACGATGGCCACAACCAACGGATCATCCCGCAACTCAACGAGAGCCTGCATCAGCGGCTCGCGAACGTGGAAGCTCAACGCATTGACCGGTGGGTTGTCGATGATGACGATGGCGACATCGCCGTCGCGGCTGACCTTCAGGAAATCGGACACGCAAACCTCCCAGCAATGGCGAGCGGCTTCGGGCCGCGCGAACGGGATTTACAGCGCCAGGAGGCGGATGGGAACCGGATGCCGGCCTGGCACAATGATTACCGGCCTTGAAGGGCCTGGCGTTGGCCGGCAGCTCCGCCGCCATCATCTCTCTGGAATCGCGGCGTAGTCGTTACCGCAGCGCCTTCTGTCCGCCCGCGGCCGTGATCACCCCAACGATGATCAGCCCTGTCAGCAGCAGCCGCACGCCGGCACTGACGCCGAATGTGTTGAGCATGGTCAAAAGCAACACCAGGAACAGTGCCGCACCCCAGACACCGGGGACATTGGCCTTGCCGCCGGCCACCGACGTGCCGCCGATGACGACGACGGCGATCGAGGCCAGCAGATACTCGTTTCCGATATCGACATTGGCGCCCCGGAAATAACCGGCGAGCAGCGCGCCGTCGATGCCGCCGAGTGCGCCCGACAGCGTATAGGTGAGGAAGCGGATGCGGCCGACATTGACACCGGCGAGCCACGCCGCACGGATGTTCTGGCCGATCGCCAGCACCGAGCGGCCATAGATCATGCGCTGCAGCGCGATGGCCGCACCGAGGGTGAACAGCACGGTGAGGATCGCCATCACCGGAATGCCCAGCACCTGCCAGTTGGCGAAATCGGCAAAGCCGGGCGGCGGCTTGATCTGCAGCCCGCGCCCATAGCTGATGTCGATCGACTGGATGATGAAGCTGGCCGACAGCGTGGCGATGATCGGCGGAATGCGCAGCGCCCAGATCAGCAGATAGTTGGCGGCACCGATCGCCGCGCCCGTCGCGATCGCCGCCAAAAGCCCGACCACGATCATGGAATCGTTGCCGTCCATCACCTTCATGGCAACGGCGCTGGCAAGGCCGATATTGGCCGGCAGCGACAGGTCGACATTGCCCGGACCGAGCGTGATGACGAACATCTGGCCGACGCCGACAATGACGGTGAACACCGCAAGCGACAGCGCCGCCGTGACCATGCCGCCGGCGCCATAGCCACCGGTGAAGGCGATCGTCGCCAGCCACACCAGCAAGGCGCCGAGGAACGACCAGATCCAGGGTTTGGCAAGCAGTGGTTTCAACGCGGCCATGGCTACCTTTCCCTGCGGCTGATCAGGACGCGGGCCGCCAGCACGATGATCAGAATGGCGCCGTTGGCGGCCACCTGCCAGTCGGGCGGAATGTGCATGAAGGTGAGCAGCGGCGATGCGGCCAGCGCCAACGTCAGTGCGCCGATCACCGCGCCGATCGGCGACACCCGGCCGCCGACGAACTCGCCGCCGCCAAGGATGACACCGGCGATCGCCAGCAGCGTGTAGCCATTGCCGATATTGGCATCGGCCGAGGTGGTGATGCCAATCAGCGCCATGCCGGACAGCACGCCGAACAGGCCGGCCAGCGAAAACAGCACGATCTTGGTCTTGAGCAGCGACCAGCCGGCGCGGCCAAGCGCCGCCGGATTGCCGCCGGAGCCGCGCAGGATCACGCCATAGGAGGTGCGCATCAGGGCGAAGTGAACGATGAGACCGATCAGCAGTGCCGCGATGATCGGGAATGGCACGAAAGGCGGCTTGAAGGCCATGAACGCCAGCAGCCAGTCCGGCGCCTTGCCACCCGGTTTGGGCAGGACGAGGATGGCCAAGCCCTGCCAGACGAAGCTCATGCCCAGCGTCACCACGATCGAAGGCAGGTTGCGCAGATGGATCAGCGCACCGAGCAGCGCATAGACGCAGATCGACCCCAGCAGGATGGTGACGCCAACCAGCGGCGCGTCCTTGAGCCAGGTCGCGGTGACGCAGCCGACAAAGCCGACGAAAGTGCCGATCGACAGGTCCAGCTCGTTGCCGGCGATGACGAACATCTGCGCTATGGTCGCCAGTGCGATCGGGATCGCCAGGTTCAGCATCAGGCTGAAGCCGAAATAGCTAATGGCGCGCGGATTGAGCCAGGCGATGGCGATCAGCACCAGCGCCAGTGACAGCGCCGGCAGCAGTCCGCGCCGCAGGCGGCCACGGGCCAGCGCGCCACGCTCGGCGGTACTCCTGGCGGCGGTCTCGAGGCTGGCGGCCGTCATCTCAGGCCGCATCGCCGAACGAGGACTGGATGATCTTCTCTTCGGTCAACTCGTCGCGGCGCAGATTGGCGACGATGCGGCCGTTCTTGAAGACATAGATGTGGTCGCAATTGTCGAGCTCTTCGGTTTCCGTGGTGTACCAGAGGAAGGTGCGGCCATTCCTGGCCTCTTCGCGCACGAGGTCGTAGACCTCCAGCTTGGTGCCGATATCGACGCCGCGCATCGGGTCGTCCATCAGCACGATCTGCGCGTCGGAGCCGAGCGCGCGGGCAAACAGCGCCTTCTGCTGATTGCCGCCCGACAGCGAGAAAATGTTGTTGTTCATGTCCGGCGTACGGATGCCGATCTTCCTTTGCCAAAATGCAGCGAGCTCGGCCTCGCGCTGCGGCGAGATCAACAGCCCGTTGCGCAAACGCGCCAGCGAGCGGATGCCGATATTCTGCGCAATCGACCATTGCGGGAAGATGCCGTCCGACTGGCGGTCGCCGGCCACCAGCGCCACCGGCGCGGTCACCTCGATACCGGCCTTGGTGCGCGATGCGGCCTCGAAGATCGCCAGCAACAGGTCGGTCTGGCCATGGCCCGCCAGCCCCGCAAGGCCAATGATCTCGCCGGCACAGGCAACAAGGTCGGTGCCGTCCTTCTGCACGGCAGGTCGCGCCCGCACACGCAACGGACTGGCCACCGGCTTGGCGGCAGCGGCCTGCGCCGCGATCTTCTGGCGCGCTTCCGCTCCGCCCATCGCTGTCACCAGCCGGTCGCGGTCGAACGCACCAGCGGTGTCGGCGACAACCACCTTGCCATCGCGCATCACCACAATGCGGTCGGCATTCCGCAGCACCTCGCCCAGCACATGCGAGATCAGGATGCAGCTTTTGCCGCTGGCCACGAAGCGGCGCACGAAGGCCAGCAGTTGGCCGGCCGTATGGGCGTCGAGCGACGACGTCGGCTCATCGAGGATGACGAGGTCAAGCCGGTCCTGCGTCACCGTGAAGGCGCGCGCTACCTCGACCATCTGGCGCCGGCCGATCGACAGGTCGCCGACAATGTCGCCCGCCGAGATGCTGTGCCCAGGAAAAATCTCGTCGAGCTTGGCGGCGATCAGATCCGCTGCCTTGCGCCGCCAGCCGAAGCCGCGCAGCGAAGCGTGGTTGATGCGCGTGTTCTCGGCGACGCTGAGATTGGGGCACAGCGACAGTTCCTGGAACACGCAGCGTATGCCGAGCTGCTGCGCCCGCGACACCGAGTAGGTCTCCTCGATGCCGCCATGGACGCGGATCTGGCCGCTGTCGGGCATCAGCGTGCCCGCCACCATATGCATCAGGGTCGACTTGCCGGCGCCATTATGGCCGACGAGGCCGACGCACTCGCCGGGGCCGACGTGGAAATCCACGCCGCCCAGTGCGCGAACGGCGCCGAAATGCTTTTCGGCGCCGTTCAGTCTGATGATGTCGGCGTTCCCTTCAGGCATGCTCAACGATATCCGCTCGATCATCCGGAAGGCAACGCTTGTCCGACGCTCACTTGATGTTGGCTTTGATGGCCGCGATCGCGTCTTCCTGCGTGTATTCGTGGCTGGCGACGCCGCCTTTGACGATTTTCGGCAACTCGGCCTCGAAATCGTTCTGGGTGAAGGCGAGATACGGCACCAGCAGATCGTGCGGGATATCCGTGCGGCCATCGAGCACCTGCTGTGCCACCCAGAAGGCGAGCGACGACACGCCGGGCGCGATCGACGCCGACCAGGTCTGGTAGCCGTCCTTGTCCTTCTGTTCCTTCCACCACTGCAACTCGTCCTGGCGGTTGCCCATGATGATGGTTGGGCGCGGCTTGCCGGCGGCGGCGAAGGCCTGTGCCGCGCCGTAGCCATCGCCACCCTGGTCGACGATGCCGACGATATCGGGCAGCGACGGCAGGATGGTCGCCACCGCCTTCTGCGCCGTCGTCTGGTCCCAGTCGCCGGTCACCGAGCCGACGATCTTGAACTCGGGATGGGCGGCGACGCCTTCGAGGATGCCGGCATGGATGGCATCGTCGATCGAGGTGCCGGCCAGGCCACGGATTTCCAGCAGATTGCCGCCCTTGGGCTGGAATTTGGCCATCTGTTCCACTTCCTGCTTACCCATGTCCTTGAAGTCAACGACGACACGGTAGGCGCAAGGTTCGGTGACGGTGCCATCGAACGAGACGACAACAATGCCGGCGTCGCAGGCCTGTTTGATGGCGCCGTTGAGCGCGTCCGGCGAAGCGGCGTTGATGACGATGGCGTCATAGCCCTGCAGGATCAGGTTCTGCACCTGGGCTGCCTGCGTCGGCACTTCCTTGTCGGCGGTGGTGAAGATATCGGCTGCGCCGACAACCTTGTCGGCGACCGCCTTCTTGGTGACGATGCCATAGCTGTCGAGCATCGCCTGCCGCCACGAATTGCCGGCGTAGTTGTTGGAAAAGGCGATCTTCTTGCCACTGGTGTCGGCCAGTGCCGTGCCCGACGCGAGCATCGCGGCAAAGGCGCCCAAGACGAACAGTTTCTTCATGTCTTAATCCTCCCAGATGTTGACTGCTACAGTTCCTGCCGGCTTTGACCCCGGCCTCACTCCCAATCTGATTTGAGCACGGATAATCCCAGTCTCAAAACAGTCTCAATCCCGGCACGCGCACCCGCAGCCGGTACAGCGACGTCGACGCGGCGATGTAGAGGCTCCTCAGATCGTCGTCTCCGAAGGTAAAATTCGCGCAGTCTTCCGGCGTCCGGATGACGCCCAGAATGGCACCTGACGCGTCGAACACGTGGATGCCGCCGGGGCCGGTGCAATAGACATTGCCGCGGCTGTCGATCTTCATGCCGTCGGGCGCTCCCGGCCCCTCGCCCTCGGTCGCGGCCCACACCGCACCGCCGTTCAAATCACCATCCGCCTCGACGCCGAACACCCTGATATGGCCTCGCTCGGTGTCGTTGATGAACAGCCGCGACTCGTCCAGCGAAAAGCAAAGCCCGTTCGGCTGGGCGAAATCGTCAGCCAGCAATGTCAGTCGAGCGCCGTCGCCATCGATGCGGTAGACGCCCTGGAACGACAGTTCCTGTGGGCGCGGCACGCCATAGAACTCCACCCTGCCATAGCCCGGATCGGTGAAGTAGATCGATCCGCCGGTGGCAACGACGATGTCGTTCGGGCTGTTGAGTTGCTTGTCCTGGTGGTGCGTGGCGAGCACGGTTACGCTGCCATTGGGCTCGGCCCGGGTCACCCGGCTTGTCGCGTGCTCGCAGGTGACAAGCCGCCCCTGCCGGTCCAGCGTGTTGCCATTGGCCTTGTGGCTCTGCTCGCGGAACAGCTCGATCTCGCCGGCGGTACTGCGGCGATACATGCGGCTTTCCGGAATGTCGGAAAAGACCAGCCATTTCTCGTAAGGATGCCACACCGGTCCTTCGAGGAAGCCGAAGCCGCTCGCCAGCGTTTCGATGGTCCCATCGCCGACGACGTCGTCGAAGCCGGAATGGCGGGCGCGCGCCGACACCGACATCACTGGCTCCCGGCGACGCGAACAGCCGTGCGAATCCGCAATGTGACGAATGGCATGAGCGCTTCCCCGATATGGTCTTTTTATGGGTCGAGCGTAGTTGCGGCGCGGGCGCGGCGATACGGGTCAAAGCGCACGGCCGACTGTGCATTTGCACAGTCCGCCAGACGGGATCAGGGATTGGGCGACACCTGTGCCAGCCAGGCGTCGAGCCGGTCCTGCTCGCGGCGCAGCGCGTCGATGTTGATCAGGCCGCGCGCCATGGCGAGATAGATCGCCCGCGTCCGCGAGTTGAACACGGAAGCATCACCGGCGCCGTCCTCCGCCGGCACGATGCCGAGCTTGTCATAGACATGCTTGATGCGGCTCTGCGCACCGCGGATCGACAGGCCGCGGCGTGCTGCAATGGCCCGGTCGGTCAGGCCGAGCGCGATGTCGATCAGGCTTTCATATTCACCGTCGGTGATGCCCTCGAACTTGTCCTGGACGCGGTGCTGGATGCCGCGGATCTCGCGGTCGATGATGCAATGGCCTTCGCGGAAAACGCCGCGCAGAGCCGAGCGCATACCCTCCTCCGTCGCCGATTTGAGCACATAGCCATAGACCGAGCCCGGCGGCACGATGCGTGCCACGCCGCGCACATAGGCCTCATCGGCGAAATTGGACCAGAACAGGATGTGGGTGCCGGCGCGGCGGTTCCAGATCGCCCTGGCAACCTCGATCCCGGTCGCCTTCGGCATCTGCAGGTCGAGCACGACATGCGGCGGCTCGCGCTCGGCCGCCAGATTGATGGCATCCTCGCCGTCGCTCGCCTCGATCACCTCGACGTCGCCGGGCCACAATTGCTCGACAGTGCGGCGCGCGAATGTGCGGTGCAGGCCGTCATTCTCGGCGATCATCACAAGCATTACATGGCCTCCGACACGGCGAGCTGACCCGGTCCCGTTGCAGCCGCCGTATCCGGCAAATCCCGGGACGGCTGGCGGTCAATCTCGACGACGACACGGGTGCCGCCGCTCTTGCGGCCGGCTTGCCCGATGCGCAGCCGCGCTCCGATCAGCGCGGCCCGCGTATGCATATGGCCAATGCCGCCATGGGCGGCCGGATCGACGGTGCCGCAACCCTGGCCGTCATCGGTGACGATCACCCGCAGCACGCTCGCGGTCGACGCCAGCAGCACATCGATGCGGCGTGGCGCGGCGTGGCGAACCGCATTGTTGATCGCTTCCTGGACGATCCGGTAGAGCGCGGTGCGGACAGGCTCCGACAGGCTGTCGGCGCTGCCGTCGCTGGTGTCGGCAATGCGCACGGCGATCGGCGGCTTGGATCTGGCGACGCTGCGATTGAGATGCGCCTCGACCGCGTCGCGCAGGCCGAACAGTTCGAGCACGCTCGGCCGCATGTCGTCGACGATGTGGCGCAGTTCCGTCAGGCAGCCGGCGACCTCCTGCTCGAGATCGGCAAGCTGCGCCGCCCGCGCCACGCCCTGGCCGCGCAAGGCCGAAAGCTGGCGCGCGATGCGGGCGAGGTCGGCAAGCGTCTGGTCGTGCAAGTCCATCGCCATACGCCGGCGTTCGCGTTCCATGCCTTCGGTCAGCTGCGAGGCGCCGACCCGCAACAGTTCGACGCGGTTGCGCGCCTCGCTCTCGGCCAGCATTGCGCGGCGCGCCTCCTCGGTCTGGATCAGCGCGAAGATATAGGGCGCGATCAGATCGGCGCATTGCTGGGCGACCGCGACATCGGCAAGCGTGTAGCAGCCGACCTCGTGCCGGCTGATGTTGAGGGCGCCGATGATGCCGCCGCGCGCCCTGAGCGGCACGACGATGCGGCTGCGCAGCCTGGCGGCGAAGATCGGTCCGTCGATGGCCGTGGCGAAATGGAAGCGCTGGTCACCCAGCGCATCATCGGCAAGCAGATAAGGCACCTCGCCCCACAGCACCGAGCGGATCGGGCTGACTTCGGTCGGCAGCGGATGCTGGGCAAGCTCGCTCCAGCTGGTGTGGAAGCCGGCTTCATAACAGGCATGCCTGCGCCCGTCATGCGACAGTACCGCCAGATCCATGTGATCGTGCGGAATCAGCGTGCCGATCTCGATGGCTGTCGCGCGGAACGCCGTGCCCGGATCGATATGGCCGGCAAGCGCCGCCGAAATCGCCAGCAACCGGTCGATCAGGACCAGGGACACCTCCGGCATGGCTTCGCGATCCTCCCGTGCCGGGAATAGTGGACGCAGGCCGGCGCCGCTGTCAACGACAGCTCCATTGACGGGTCCGATCAACTTGCGGTGCAATGATTGAAAAGGGTTCGCGTCCTGGTCTAGGGAAGGGGCCAGGAGACCGCAACAGAATGCCAGTGACGCCAACCGTTGCTCCGGGCGCCCCGGGAATTCCGGCTCGCTGGACGTCAAGCGCCAAGAGCGGCGTCGGAACGTCCTTTTCGCCAACCGGCCAGATCTGGTTCACGATCAGCCATGGCATCCTCAACGAGATCTACTATCCGCGCCTGGACAGTGCCTGCACGCGCGACCTCGGCCTGATCGTCACCGGCCACGACGGCTATTTCTCCGAAGAGAAGCGCGACGCCGTGCACGCCATTGAACCGTTCGAGGAGGGCGTACCCGCCTACAGGCTGGTCAACACGGCCGCCGACGGCGCCTATCGGATCGAGAAACGCATCCTCGCCGACCCGGCCCGGCCCACGCTGCTGCAGGAGATCACTTTCACGGCGCTCAAGGGCGCCGCCAGCGACTACCGCGTCTACGCCTTGCTGGCGCCGCATCTGGTCAATGCCGGCATGGGCAACACGGCCTGGGTTGGCGACCACAAGGGAAGGCCTGTTCTGTTCGCCGCGGGACGGGGCACCTGCCTGGCGCTGGCCTCGTCACTGCCCTGGCGAAGTTGCTCGGCCGGATATGTCGGCGTCTCCGACGGTTGGCAGCAACTCCACAACACCGGCGGGCTCGACCCAGCCTGCCAACGGGCCGAGGACGGCAATGTCGCGCTGACCGGCGAGATCGGCTTCTCCGCCGCCAAGACAAAGGCTCTGCTTGCGCTGGGCTTTGGCGCGACGCCCGACGAGGCGGCCGAAAATGCCTTCGCCAGCCTGAAGCGGGGTTTTGAACCCGCGGCGAAATCCTACGTCGAGACATGGCGCAAGTGGCAAAAGGGCCTGCTGCCGCTGGACCGGCATGGCGCATCCGGGATCAACTCCTATCGCGTCTCGACCGCGGTCCTGGCGACGCACCGGTCGATCGCCATACCTGGCGCTGCGGTCGCCAGCCTGTCGATCCCGTGGGGCTTCAACAAGGGCGACGACGACCTCGGCGGCTACCATCTGGTCTGGCCGCGCGATCTGGTCGAGACGGCCGGTGGTTTTCTCGCCGCCGGCGATGCTGCGTCAGCTCTGCAAATCCTCGACTATCTCCGCTCCATTCAGCAGCCCGATGGCCACTGGCCGCAGAACGCCTGGCTCAACGGGTCAGCCTATTGGCCCGGCATCCAGATGGACGAATGCGCTTTCCCGCTGCTGCTGGCCGACGCGTTGCACCGCGCAGGCCACCTGCCGCGCGCCAGGCTATCCGCCTTCCAGCCGATGATCGAGCGCGCCGCCAGCTATGTCGTGCGCAATGGACCCGTCACCGGCGAGGACCGCTGGGAGGAAGATGCCGGCTACAGCCCGTTCACGCTGGCCGTCGAGATCGCGGCCCTGCTTGCCGCGGCAGACCTGCTCGACGCCTGCGGCAGGCAGGACGCAGCGACCTATTTGCGCGAGACCGCTGATGTCTGGAACGACCAGGTCGAGCGCTGGACCTATGTCACCGGCACGGCACTCTGTGCGGGAAACGGCGTCGAGGGCTACTACGTCCGCATCGCGGCGCCCGACAGTGCTGAGGCCGGTTCGCCGAAGGACGGCTATGTGCCGATCAAGAACCGGCCGCCCGGCGACGCCGACCGGCCCGCCGAGGCAATCGTCAGCCCGGACGCGCTGGCGCTCGTCCGCTTCGGCCTGAGGGCCGCGGACGATCCGCGCTTCGTAGACACGGTCAAGGTCATCGATGCGCAATTGCGCTGCGACCTGCCGCAAGGGCCGCTCTGGTATCGCTACAATGGCGATGGCTATGGCGAGCACGTGGATGGCGCGCCCTTCGACGGCACCGGCCAGGGCCGGCCCTGGCCGCTGCTGGCCGGCGAACGCGCCCATTACGAGCTGGCGGCGGGACGCAAGGACAAGGCGGCCAGCCTGCTGGCGGCGCTCGAAGGCTCGGCCGGACCGGGCGGCCTGCTGCCCGAGCAGGTCTGGGACGGCGCCGACCTGGCCGAGCATGAACTGCTGCATGGCGGCCCCTCGGGCAGCGCCATGCCGCTGGTCTGGGCTCATTCGGAGCATATCAAGCTGTTGCGCTCGCTGCGTGACGGCGCGGTCTTCGACATGCCGCCGCAAGGCGTCAAGCGCTACATCGAGGACAAGACGGTATCGCCGTTCAGGACGTGGCGGTTCAACAACAAGATCCGCACGCTGCCGCCCGGCAAGACGCTGCGTGTCGAACTGCTGGCCCCGGCGACGATCCGCTGGAGCGCCGACAACTGGGCGACCATCGTCGACAGCCAGACAGAGGAGAACGCTTTCGGCATCCATCTCGCCGATCTGCCCACGGCCAGCCTCCCCTGCGGAAGCACGCTGATCTTCACTTTTTTCTGGTCCGGGACCGGCGATTGGGAGAATGTCGACTTCTCCGTCATATCAGGCGAGCAGGATAGTCAGTAGATCCTTCCTCGACAAACCCAGCAAATCTCTAGGAAACAGGGAAGAAACCATGCAGATCGGAATGATGGGACTGGGCCGGATGGGCGCCAACATGGTCCGGCGCCTGATGCGCGACGGCCACCAATGCGTCGTCTACGACATCAACCCCGCCAGCGTCGCCGCACTCGTTACCGACGGTGCGTCCGGAACCGCATCCCTGGCGGAATTCGTCAGCAAGCTGGCCAAGCCGCGCTGTGTGTGGCTGATGCTGCCGGCGGCGATCACCGGCAAGATCGTCGACCAGGTGGCAGCCCTGATGGAACCCGGCGACATCATCATCGACGGCGGCAATTCCTACTACCATGACGATGTCGACCGGGCGGCCAAGCTCAAGGACAAGGGCCTCAGCTATATCGATGTCGGCACCAGCGGCGGCGTATGGGGTCTCGATCGCGGCTACTGCCTGATGATTGGCGGGCCCGACGAAGCCGTCCAGCATCTCGATTCTATCTTCGCCACGCTGGCGCCCGGCGCCGATGCCGGCGCGCCTGCTCCCGACAGGGCCGCGGGCACGGCACCGTACGGCTATCTGCATTGCGGCCCGAGCGGTGCTGGCCATTTCGTCAAGATGATCCACAACGGCATCGAATACGGCGTCATGGCGGCCTATGCCGAGGGCATGAACATCCTCAAGGCCGGCAATGCCGGCAAGGTCAAGCGCGCCGCCGATGCCGAGACCAGCCCGTTGCAGAACCCCGAATACTACCAATTCGACATCGACCTCGCCAATGTCGCCGAGGTCTGGCGGCATGGCAGCGTCATCGGCTCCTGGCTGCTCGACCTGACTGCCGGCGCGCTCAAGTCCGACGCCTCGCTGGCGAGTTTCGGTGGCCGCGTCTCGGATTCCGGCGAAGGCCGCTGGACGCTGAAGGCCGCGATCGACACCGGCGTGCCGGCACCGGTGCTGTCCTCGGCCTTGTTCGACCGCTTCTCCTCGCAAGGCGAATCCGAATTCGCCGACAAGCTTCTGTCCGCCATGCGCTATGCCTTCGGCGGCCATGTCGAGAAGCCGAAGGCCGGCTCGTGACGGCGGCAAGGGAGACAGTTTGATGAGCCAGGAACGCTCGGACACGCTGGTGCTCTTCGGGGCCACCGGCGACCTCGCCCACAAGAAGATATTTCCAGCGCTTTACCAGATGGTCGCCAAGGGGACGCTCACCGAACCGGTGATCGGCGTCGCGTTCGATGCCTGGGACCTCAAGCAATTGCAGGCGCGTGCCCGCGACGGCATCGTCAGTGCGCTCGGCAAGATCGACGAAAAGGTGTTCGCCAAGTTCGCGTCCCTGCTGCGCTACGTCAGTGGCGACTACCGCGATCCGGCGACGTTCGAGAAACTGAAAACCGCGCTCGGCACGGCTCAGCGGCCGTTGCACTACATGGCGGTGCCACCGACGATGTTCGAGACCGTCGTCCAGGGGCTTGAGCAATCGGGCACGGCGCACGGCGCACGGCTGATGGTGGAAAAGCCCTTCGGCCACGATCTGCAATCGGCGCGCTGGCTGAACCGGGTGCTGCATCTTGTGTTCGACGAACAGTCGATCTTCCGCATCGATCACTATCTCGGCAAGGAAGCGATCCAGAACCTGCTCTATTTCCGCTTCGCCAATTCCTTCCTCGAGCCGATCTGGAACCGCAACTTCGTCGAGAGCGTGCAGATCACCATGGCCGAGGATTTCGGCGTCGAGGGGCGTGGCCGCTTCTATGACGATGTCGGCTGCATCAGGGACGTCATCGAGAACCACCTGCTCAACATCCTGTTGCTGCTTGCCATGGAGCCGCCTGTCGGCCGTTCGGCCGACGACCTGATCGACGAGAAGGTGCAGGTGCTGCGGGCGATCCGCACCTTGACGAAAGACGATGTCGTGCGCGGCCAGTTCACCGGTTATCTCGCGGAACCCGGCGTGGCGCCGAACTCACCGGTCGAGACCTTTGCGGCGGTGCGTTTCTTCGTCGACACCTGGCGTTGGCAGGATGTGCCGTTCTTCATCCGTGCCGGCAAGAACATGCCCGTGCATGTCACCGAGGTGGTGGTGCGACTGAAGCGGCCGCCACTCGACGTCTTCGACCCAATCAAGCCCGCCGACCAGAACTACGTCCGCTTCCGCATCGATCCGCAGGTGGTGATCGCCGTCGGCGCCCAGCGCAAGGCGCCGGGCGACGACATGATCGGCGAACAGGTCGAGCTGACGGCGCTCGACGACAGCAAGAGCGACATGCCGCCCTATGAGCGGCTGATCGGCGATGCCATGAACGGCAACGGCCAGCTGTTCACCCGCCAGGACGCCAGCGAACTGGCCTGGCGCATCGTCGGCCCGGTGCTCGGCGACACCACGCCTCCCCACCTATATGAGCCGCTCACATGGGGTCCGGCAGACGTGATGGCCGGGTTCGGGCCGCCCAACGGCTGGATCGATCCGGTAAAGTGAGTGGAGGTGACGCGATGGCCAAGGCGGTGAAACAACCAGCATCGAGCCCCGAGAAGATCGTGCTTTCGATCGATATCGGCGGCTCGCATGTCAAGATCCTCAGCAGTGCCGGCGGCGCGGAGCGCCGCGCCGACTCCGGACCTGGCCTGACGCCGCAGCAGATGATCGACGCCGTCAAGAAGCTTGCCGAGGGCCTGTCCTACGACGTCGTCTCCATGGGCTACCCCGGCCCGGTCAACCACAACAGGCCGCTCATCGACCCTGCCAATCTCGGCAAGGGTTGGGCCGGCTACGATTTCGCCGCGCAGTTCGGCAAGCCGGTGAAGGTGGTCAATGATGCGCTGATGCAGGCCATCGGCAGCTATGAGGGCGGTCGCATGCTGTTCGTCGGGCTGGGAACCGGCCTAGGCGCGGCAATGATCGTCGACAACGTCGCCCAGCCAATGGAACTAGCCCACCTTCCCTACAAGAACGGCAAGAGCTTCGAGGACTATGTCGGCGAACGCGGCCTGGAAAAACGCGGCAAGAAGAAATGGCGCAAATATGTCTTCGACGTCGTCGATCGGCTCCGCGCCGCCATGCAGCCTGACTATGTCGTCATTGGCGGCGGCAATGTCGACAAGCTCGATGAATTGCCCGTCGACAGCCGGCGCGGCGACAACACACGCGCCTTCGAAGGCGGATTTCGTCTGTGGCGCGACAAGGCGCTGATAGTCTGATATTGTTATTGTTTAATATAGTTGTTCAAAATAACGTGTGCCGCGGCATCAAGTCATTGCGCTGCGCAGATTTGCCGACTAGGAATTTCGCGCCACAATAACGCCGCCCGTCCCGTGGATGCACAAAGGACGCCGTAGCATTTTGATTTTGCGCATGACCTTTTCCGGGAATCGAATCCGATTTTCGGGTCATTCGCTCTAGACGGAGAGATAGATTGACCGACGATAGCAACAGCGCCCGTAAAGACATCGACCTGCTCGAGCTGACCGCTCACATCGTGTCCGCTTATGTCGAGAAGAACCGCTTGCCCGTTTCCGGTCTGGCCGATCTCATCGCCAGCGTCAGTGCTTCGATAAGCGGGCTCGGCCAGCCGGTGGTCCCGGTGGCGCCGCCGCTGGTCCCGGCGGTCAACCCCAAGAAATCGGTGACACCGGACTTCATCATCTGCCTCGAAGACGGCAAGAAGTTCAAATCGCTGAAGCGTCACCTCGGCGTGCATTTCGGCCTGACGCCGGATGCCTATCGCGCCAAATGGGGCTTGCCTTCGGACTATCCGATGGTCGCCCCCAATTATGCAGCCTCGCGTTCGCTGCTGGCGAAGTCGATCGGCCTCGGCCGCAAGGCCGCCCCGAAGCCGGTCGTCAAGGGCAGGAAGGCCAAGGCTCCGGCCTGAGGGAATTCCGCGCTGAGCCAATAGGCTGAGCCAATGGATTGATTGGAGCCTGCCGGCGAATCCGCCTTGGCAGGCTTCATGTTTTTGTGGCTTGGATGAATCGGACGGATTCTTTGGGGGGAAGCCATGAACTACACAAGGATGGTGATCGAGAAAGAGGCGCCGGAAGAATACGGCTACGACCGGATCCTCTACAATCTCTCCGAAAGCTCGATCGCCGACCAGAAACTCTCCGACATCGACCTGTCGCTGCCCGATCTCACGCTTTTCTATGGCGAGCATCGCGGCGACAAGGCGCTGCGCGCGCTGATCGCAATGCAGGACACCGGCGTTTCGCCTGACGATGTGCTGGTCACGGCCGGTGCCGCCGGCGCCCTGTTCATCATCTCGACTTCGCTTTTGTCGGCGAGCGATCATCTGGTGGTCATCAGGCCCAACTACGCCACCAACATCGAAACCCCAAGGGCGATCGGCTGTGCCATCAGCTTTGTCGACCTGGCCTTCGAGAAAGGCTTCGCCATCGATGTCGGCAAAGTCGCCGCGGCGATCCAGCCGAACACCAGGCTGATCAGCGTCACTTGTCCGCACAACCCGACCGGCACGATGATGGACCGAGCCGAACTCGACGCGCTGGTGGCGCTTGCCGAAAGCAGCAACTGCCATTTGCTGGTCGACGAGACCTATCGCGACCTCTCCTATGGCAAGCGCCTGCCGGCGGCTGCGTCCCTGAGCCCGAAGGCAATCAGCGTCTCGTCGCTGTCCAAGGCCTTCGGCATTCCCGGCATCCGCATCGGCTGGCTGATCACAAGGGATGCTGACCTTCAGGAAAAATTCCTCGCCGCCAAGGAGCAGATCGGCATCTGCGGCAGCGTCATCGACGAGGGTATTGCGCGTGGCATGCTGCAGCGCCGGGATGCGTTCCTGGCGACGCTGCTGCCGGAAATGGCCAGGCGCCGCGACATCGTCCAGGCTTGGATCGACCGCGAGCCGCTGGTCGACTGGGTGCGACCTGAAGGCGGCGTCGTCGGCTTCCCGCGCCTGAATGTCGATCCCGGCTTCGACCTCGACCGGTTCTATGTGAACCTGCTGGAAAACCATGGCACCTATGTCGGACCCGGCCACTGGTTCGAAATGGAGAAGCGCTTCTTCCGCGTCGGATTTGGCTGGCCGACGGAAGTTGAGTTAAGCGGCGGCCTCGACGCCATCTCAGCTGCGCTGCGGGAGTGACTTTCCCGGTGCGGCCGATGAAACAGGCTGAAAATTCCTTGATCCAGCACCGATTTTCGCGCACATCGCGCTGGGAAGTTTGTTAGAAGTTCCCTTGGCCGGAACAGCGCCCATCCGGGAAGTGCCCCGCCGGCTATCGCATCGGCCCGAAAATCGGTTCCGATTTTTGGAAAAGCACGATGCGACAACCAATCAGTGTTGGAGCGTACTTTGTGCGTCCAATTGGACGCACGTCGCTCCAATACCATCGCAACGGGGCCTCGATCCATGACTCCCGCCCAAACGTCGCCGGACCAGCGCTATGCCGCGTTCCGCCACCGCTCCTTCCTGAGCTATTGGGCGGCGCGTTTCCTCACCACATTCGCCACCATGATCGTGTCCGTCGCGGTCGGCTGGCAGATGTACGACCTGACCCGCGATCCCCTCGATCTCGGCCTGGTCGGCATCGTCCAGTTCCTGCCGTCGCTGTTGCTGGTGCTGGTCACCGGCGTCGTCGCCGACCGCTTCGGCCGCCGCTTGATCATGGCGCTGGCGGTGGTGGTGGAGGCGTTGTGCGCACTGGCGCTGCTATTTCTGACACTGCACGGCATCAGCGGACCGCTGCCGATCTTCGCCGTGCTCGCCATGTTCGGTGTCGCCCGCGCCTTCTTCGGCCCGGCCTCGGCCTCGCTGTTCGCCAATCTGGTGCCGCCGGAGGATTTCGCCAACGCCATAGCCTGGAATTCGTCGGCCTGGCAGACCGCGACCATCGTCGGCCCGGTCGCCGGCGGCCTGCTCTATGGCGTGTCGGCGGAAGTGGCCTATGGCACCGCCGCGGTGCTGATGCTGGCCTCCGGGCTGCTGATCTTCACCATCCCGAAGCCTTCGCAACGCACAGAGACCGAAAAGCCGACGCTGCAGAACCTGTTCGGTGGGTTCAGCTATATCTGGGGCGAGAAGATCGTGCTGGGCGCCATCTCGCTCGATCTGTTCGCGGTGCTTTTGTCGGGCGCCTCGGCGCTGCTGCCGATCTACGCACGCGACATCCTCCAGCTCGGCCCCTGGGGACTCGGCCTGCTGCGCTCGGCGCCGGGCGTCGGCGCCATCTGCGTCGCCATCTGGCTGGCCGGCCATCCGATCCGTAACCATGCGGGCATGATCATGCTCGGCTTCGTCGCGGCGTTCGGCGCCTTCACCGTGCTGTTCGGCCTGTCGACCATCACCTGGCTGTCGATCGTCGCACTCGCCTTCCTCGGCGCCACCGACATGTTCAGCGTCTACATCAGGGAGACCTTGATCCAGCTGTGGACGCCCGATCATGTGCGTGGCCGCGTCAATGCCGTCAACCAGGTCTTCGTCGGCGCCTCCAACGAAGTCGGCGAATTCCGCGCCGGCACGATGGCGGCACTGATCGGCACGGTCCCGGCCGTCGTGGTCGGCGGCATCGGCGCCATCGCCGTCGCCGGCCTGTGGATGGTGCTGTTCCCGCAACTGCGCAAGGTGCGCCACCTCAACGGGCGAAATTGAAGCAGTTCCAGGAAAAGTGTGAAGCGGTTTCGCGTTTCCGTGAAACGATGCCCGGCTCTGACCCCTATCGCACTGCCGGCTTGCCGAAAATCATCCGCAGGAACTCGTCCAGCCAGCGCTTGAGATGCATATCCCAGATCAGCCGGCCGCCGAGATGATCGCGGCCGGGCTGCGCGCCCGGCAATTCGAAGCGATGCGCGCCGCGCACCACCCAGCGCTGCATCATCACCCTGGTCAGCTCGCCGTGGAACTGGATGCCCCAGGCATTGTCGCCATAGCGGAAGGCCTGGTTGGGGTAGGTCTCGGCCGTCGCCAGCAGCGTCGCATCCCTGGGCAGCGAAAAGCCCTCGCGATGGAACTGATAGACCATCTCCGGCCAGTGCATCAGTTTCTTGCCGGCTTCGGTCGCCTTCAGCGGATACCAGCCAATCTCGACCAGCCCTTCGCCGTGACCCTCGACCTTGCCGCCAAGATGGTTGACCAGCATCTGCGCGCCAAGGCAGATGCCGAGGAACGGCCGGTTCTCCCTCAGCGGTATTTCCAGCCAGCTGGTCTCGCGGCGGACGAACTCGTCCTCATCATTGGCGCTCATCGGCCCACCGAACACCACCGTGCCGGCGTGGCCGTCCAGCGTTTCCGGCAAGGTATCGCCAAGCGGCGGCCGGCGGATGTCGAGCTCGAAGCCCTCTTCCATGAGCATGTGGCCGACGCGTCCGGGGCTCGAATTCTCCTGATGCAGCACGATCAGGATCTTTGGCTTCGAACTCGTTTGGCGCGGCATGGGCAGGCGAAATCCCGTCTATTCGTCGCTCGATGTTCCGGTGGCATTGGGCGCGTGCGCCGCCGCCTTGCGGCGCGCCTCGACGCGATCGCGGCGTTCGACGCCGATCAGTTCGGCGACGCGCCAGACTGTGTTGTCCTCCAGTTCGTGCAGCTCTCCATCGGCATAGACGATCTCCCACATCAGGCCGATGAAGGCCTTGCGTGCGTCGGCGTCGAGGTGGCGCTTCAAGACGCTGGTGAAGGCATAGAGATCGATCGCTTCATTGTCGGCCCGCTCGCCGGCGGCGACGAGCGCTTCGAGTTCGGCGCCGCTGATCGAGTAGCTCTCGGCCAGCACCGCCTTGAACCGCTCCCACTCGACATCCTGGCGCACCCCATCGGCATTCATGACGTGATAGAGGAGCGCCGAAGCCGCTATGCGCGGATCATCGGTGCTGGTATGCGCGCCGGCGGCGGCCGGCAAATCCCTGAGAAACGACAGAACGCGTTCAAACATAGATCCATTCCCCAACGGCCAGACGGCCGGCCCAAATCAAAACAGCCGGAACCGGCGCGGCGATTTTTCCGCTTCCTCGTCCGGATCGACGCCGGGGTCGTCCGGCAGCCGCGCATGCTCCTCGGCCGGCTCGACGGCTTCCGCGTCAGTCGGCACCGCGGCGAAGGCCGCCGCCGTTACCGGTCGGACATCATCCTCGTGGCGCTCGGCGTCCTTGCCCGCGGGCGCGCCTTGGCCAGTGTCATCGATCACTTCGAGGGGCCTCTCGCTCGCCGGCTTTGCCAGCGCTTCGATGACCGGCACGGCGACGGCCGGGGCATCGTCATGGCTGTCGATCAGCTGGCCAAGCCGCTCCATCGGTGCGCGCCATTCGAAGGCGTCGAGCCGGCCGGTGATCGGTGACACCGGCGCCCAGCGCTCGGAAACGACGCCATCGGCGACCCAGGCCGGATCGCGCGGCGCCCGCACCGCCCTCGACAGCAGCTGCCGCACCTTGCCCTGGTCGCCGGTCTCGGCCTCCTCGATGTCGGCCAGCAGCAGATAGGCGCCCTCACGGCGGTCCATCCGGATCGCGGCCTCGGCCTCACGGCGCGCGGTCGAAAAATCGAGCGCGTCGAGCGCCGCACGCGCCACCGTCATCGACGACTCGGCGTGGTTCTTCTTCATCTCCTGCAGCTTCTTCGCCCGGTTGAGGCGGTCGAGCACGGCGTCACCCGGCCGTGCATGGGTGTAGAGTTCGGCGATCTCCGGATGCGGCTCGGCCTTCCACGCCGCCTCGAGGATTTTTGAGCCCTTGCGCACATCGTTCTGCTTGAACAGCGCTGCCGCGGCAGCGACGGCGGCGGGCGCGAAGTCCGGCTGCAGCCGATTGGCCTCGATCGCCGCGGTTCTGGCGGCAGCGGGATCGCTATCGCCAAGTGCCTGTGCCTTGGCCGTCAACAGCACGGCGCGGCGGCGGTTGGCGGCGTCGCGCTCGATCTGCCGTGTCGACTTCTGCGCGTCGACCAGTTTCAGCGCGCCGTCCCAGTCGCCGCGCGCGGTCAATTCTTCCAGCGTCGATTCGGCCGCCCAGGCCAGTTGCGGCGCCATCACGGCCGCGCGCCCGGCATAGTGCCGGGCGGCGTTGCGGTCGCCGAGCCGTTCGGCTTCCAGATAAAGCCCGCGCAGGCCGAGCAGCCGCATTTCGGGATCGTCGAGCATGCTCTCGAATTTCTGCCGCGCGCCTTCATGATCGCCTTCGAGCAGCGACGCCTGCGCCTCGAGCAGATGGATCAGCGGCTCCTGGTCGGAGCGGATCAGCTTGGCCGCTTCCTTGGTCTTCTTGCGGGCCAGCGCGCCGTCGCCGGCGCCCGCCGCGATCATGCCGGTCGACAGCGCCTGATAGCCACGGTCGCGGCGGCGCACGCGGAAATAGCGCGAGATGGTGTAGGGGCTGTTCCACAGCGACTTGACCAGCCACCACAGGATCATCACCGCGGCGACGACGGCAACCACGGCCACCGCCGCCACCATCAGGCTGACTTGGTACTGGTAGCCGTTGAACGTGACGACCATGTCGCCCGGCCGGTCGGCCAGCCAAGCAAAGCCCAGCCCGAGCGCGAAAACGACGAAGAGGAAGGCCAACAGGCGGATCATGGTGTTGCCCTCATGCCTTCATCGCGCCGGAGATCAGCGCGTCGACCTGGGTTTCGACCTCAATGCGTGCTTTCAGTTTGCCGGCAAAGTCGGCACCGGCGGCCTTCACCGCTTCCGGCAGCGTATCATATTCGCTGAGCGCCTTGGCATAGTCGCCCTGTTTGACCGCCACCTCCATGCGCGCGACGGTTTCCGGCGCACCGGCACCTTCGACGGCACCGATCGGCCGGACCTTGACCAGCGATTCCGCGCTCGACAAAAGGTTCTGCAGGAAGCCGGCATTCTCATCGACGGGCGTCGCCGCGGCGACCATGGCATTGGCGGCGGTATCCGCCTGCGATGCGATCTCGGTGCGGGTCGGCACGCCTTTTTCGGCATAGGCGCGCAGCGTCGTGAGCTGCGGCGCGTCCGGCGAAATCGCGGCAAAGGTTTCGAGCTCGGCAGAGAACGGCGCGCCACGCTCGAGCGCCGCCTTGAGCGCCGACGCGGCGATGGCCAGAGCGATCTTCGGCTGTCCTGCCGCCGCCTCGACCTTGCCAGAAAGCTGCGAGACCGACTGCTCCAGTGCGGTGAGCCGGCCATCCTGCGCCGTCGTCGCCTCGCCGGCCGACTTCACCAGGGCGTCTAGAGCAGCCAGTTTTTCGTTGAGCGGGCCGAGATCGACCGGCGCCGTGCCGCCAGCCTTGCCGAGGGCGGCGACCGCCGTTTCGATCTGCTTGACCTTGTCGCCAAGCGCCGCGAGCCCGGCGTTGTCGCCAGCTCCACCGGATTCGACCGCCGATTTCAGCGCCGCAACGTCCGTCTTGACCTGATCGAGCGCCGCCGACAGCCCATCCACCTTGGCCGACGCGTCGGAGTTGCCGCCCGTCTCTTTCAAGCCGGTGATTTCGCTCTTCAGCGCGGCGATCTCGCTGTTGACGCCGTCGAGCGAGGTGCCGGAACCGGATCCCGGCGCGCCGAGCAGGCCAGCAAACTGCAGCCCACCGGCGCCGACCAGCGCGATGACACCGCCAATGATGCCGGCGGCGACGCCGTTCAGGCCGCCACGTTTTGCCGGAGGTGTTGGGGCCACTCTTTCGTCCCGTGTCTCGGTTCTTGCCTTGCTTTCGTCGGCCTGGGCGCGCTTGGCCAATGCATCCTCGAAATTGTAGTCGAAGGCTCTGGTTTTACTGGCCGGCGCATCGGACGGTCCGGGATAGGAGGATTCAGCTTCGGTGCCATCCTTGGCTGCCGTTGCTGCTGGCTGCTCCGAATCGGCCTGGGCGTCGGCATGCTCCCAGGGCTCGAGATCGGTCTGGTCGGCATGCACCGGCTCCGAGGGAACCTCGGCTTGCGAGGCGCCCTCCACTGGGGCTTCTTCGGCGCCAGCCTTTGGCTTGGCGGCATCCTCGTCGACGACGCGCGAGATGGCGCCGGGCTCGAGATCGATGGTCACCGGCTCGCGGCGGCTTTTCGAGTGTCGCATCTTCGGCGTCTTGACCATGCCTGGGCTCCGCACAATTCGCTTCGTCTCAACGCCTGGCGGCGCATGATGGTTCAGAAAGGGTCTAGCACATCACCAAGCGGTGAAAAGGGGCGGTGTGATGACGCGGCTCAGAGCCGCGCCTGCAAAAGTGCCAACAGCGCTTCCTCATCCGGCTGTGCGGCAACGCGGATTCTTTCCTCGGCGGCATCGTCGAGGGCTGCCGCGATGCGCGCGGAAAGAGCGAAAAACCTTGCTTTTTCAAAGAGTTTTTGCAGAGCGGGCCGGCCGGATAGGGCCCGCATCGCGGCGGCGGCCTTGGCCGAATAGAGCAGCACCACATCCGCGGGCTGGCCGGACAGACGCTCGAGGATGGCTTCGTCCGAATAACCCACCGCTAGCGTGTCGTATGTCTCGACGGCATGGACCTGAACGCCTGCCGTCTTGAGCTCTTGTTCGAACACCGGAAACCGCACGCGTCCACAGAGATAGACGATGGCATTCCCGGAGAAATAACTGGCAAGACTGTCGGCAAGCGCTTCGGCATTGCCCGGACCGTCACTGACGGACAAAAAACCGGCTTCGCGCGCGGCTTCCGCCGTCCTTTTGCCGACGGCATGGCAGGGCAGACCGGCAAGCGTTGCGATGACCCCTCTTGGAGCATGGCGCACGGCGTTGGTGCTGGTAACGGCAACGGCGATGGCATCGCCTGGAAGCAGTTTGGCATCGACCGGCAAAGTCGCCGTTTCGGTCAATGGCAGAAGGATCGCCTGAAACCCTATGTCCTGAAGCCGCTGCGCAGTACGGGAAGCACCCGGTTCCGGTCTCGTCACCAGGACGCGAAGCATTTCAGAGCCAGCCGTCGAAGAACTTTTCACCGGCCTTGGCGCGCACCGTCAAGGCGGCTTCATGGCCGATACGGGCGGCATCCTGTGCCGATCCCTGCAGTTCGACCGTGTGCGACTGCGTGCCGTCAGGCGAAATGATCAGCCCGGCGAAAGACAGTATTCCGGCCACGATCGCCGCATAGCCGGCAATCGGCGTGCGGCAGGAGCCATCGAGTGCCGCAAGAAAGGCGCGTTCGCAGGCGAGCGCCTGGCCGGTCGGCACATCATGGATGGCAACCAGCATCTTTTCGACATCGCGATCGCCAATGCGGGTCTCGATGCCGATCGCGCCTTGTCCTGGTGCCGGTGGGAAGCTGTCGAGCGGCATCAGGTCGGTGACGACATGCTCAAGCCCGAGCCGCTTCAGCCCGGCATAGGCGAGGATGGTGCCGGCGGCGACACCTTCGTCCAGCTTGCGCAGGCGCGTCTGCACATTGCCGCGAAACATCACCAAGTCGAGATCCGGCCGCATCCGGCGGATCAGCGCCTGCCGCCGCAGCGACGACGAGCCCACCTTCGCTCCGCGCGGCAGTTCGGCAATGCCCATCTTCGCCCCGCGCGGCAGCGCGGCAATGGTCTTCGCCGCCTTGCCGACAAAGGCGTCACGCGCATCCTCGCGCGGCAGGAACGCGCTGAGTTCGAGACCGTTGGGCAGTTGCGTCGGCATGTCCTTCGAAGAATGCACGGCGATGTCGATCCCGCCCGCCAGCAGCGCCTCCTCGATCTCCTTGGTGAACAGGCCCTTGCCGCCGGCTTCCGACAGCGGCCGGTCCTGGATGCGATCGCCGCTGGTCGAGATGACGACGATCTCGAACGCCTCCGCCGGCATGCTGTGCGCGGCCATCAGCCGCGCCTGGGTTTCATGCGCCTGGGCCAGCGCCAAGGGGCTGCCGCGTGTTCCGATTCTCAAGATTGTTTGCATGGCATGCAGTCCGTGATAACCCCCGGCCAGCGAGGTTTTTCCGGGCTTCCTCCTAAAGCGGAAAGCCCTGACATACAATCTATTGGGACAGCGACGAATTGATCCGCGTTCTAGGCATCGAGACGAGTTGTGACGAGACCGCCGCCAGCGTCGTGGCGCTGGACGGCGATGGCGCGCCAAGAATCCTGTCAAACATCGTGCTCAGCCAGATCGAGGAACATGCCGCATTCGGCGGCGTCGTGCCGGAGATCGCCGCGCGCGCCCATGTCGAGGCGCTGGACGGCATCGTCGAGGCGGCCCTTGCCGATTCGGGCACAGAACTTGCAGATATCGATGCGATTGCCGCCACTGCCGGCCCCGGTCTGGTCGGCGGCCTGATTGTCGGGTTGATGACCGCCAAGGCGATCGCCGCGGCGGCGAACAAGCCGCTGATCGCCATCAACCACCTCGAAGGCCATGCCTTGACCGCCCGGCTGACCGACGGGCTCGATTTTCCCTATCTGTTGCTCCTGGTCTCCGGCGGCCACACACAGATCCTCGCGGTGCGCGGCGTCGGCGACTATCAGCGCTGGGCAACCACCATCGACGACGCGCTCGGCGAGGCCTTCGACAAGACGGCCAAGATGCTCGGCCTTCCCTATCCCGGTGGACCGAATGTCGAAAATGCGGCCCAAACCGGCGACGCGTCGCGCTTTGCCTTTCCGCGTCCGATGAAGGGCTCGGCCCAGCCCGACTTCTCCTTTTCCGGCCTCAAGACCGCCGTGCGCCAGGCCGCAACCGCCATTGCTCCGCTGAGCGACCAGGATGTCGCCGACATCTGCGCCTCATTCCAGGCGGCGGTGGCCGATGCGCTGGCCGACCGTGTCGCGCGCGCGCTGGCGCGCTTTGGTGAAACATTTCCCGGCACCAAAAATCCGGCGCTGGTGGTGGCGGGCGGTGTCGCCGCCAACCGCACCATCAAGGCAACGCTGGAGCGGCAGTGCGCGGAGGCCGGTTTCGCCTTTGTCGCGCCGCCGCTCAAACTTTGCACCGACAATGCGGCGATGATCGCCTGGGCCGGCATCGAACGGTTGCGTGAAGGCATGGCGCAGGAGAACGGCTTCGACTTCGTGCCGCGCTCGCGCTGGCCGCTGGACAGCATCTCGACGCCGATGGTCGGCTCCGGCCGGCGCGGAGCCAAGGCATGACTGATCGGGACATGAGCGGCCAGGAAAAAAGCGGCTGGCGCGTCAGCGTGCTGGGCGGCGGCGCCTGGGGCACGGCACTGGCACTGGCCATGCTGCGCGCCGGCCATTCGGTGCGGCTGTTCGCGCGCGACCCGGACACCGTCGCCGCGATCGGCCGGGGCCAGAACCCGCGCTATCTGCCCGGCATCGCCATCGCGACCGGCATCGAGGCGACGAGCGACATTAAGGCAGCCCTCGCTGGGGCCGATTGCGTGCTGGCAGTGACGCCGGCGCAATCGCTGCGGGCAACCCTGGCGGTCGCCAAAGTCCACATGCCTGCCGGCGTCCCGCTTGTTCTCTGCGCCAAGGGCATCGAGCGCGACACCGGCGCCTTGCTGTCGGCGATTGTCGAGGAGATTCTGCCGCGAAATCCGGTCGCCGCTCTGTCGGGTCCGAGCTTCGCCACCGATGTCGCCCGCGGCCTGCCGACAGCGGTGGTGGTCGCCGCCCGCGACGAGGCCCTGGCCGCAGACCTCGCCGCCCGCTTTTCGGCGGAGAATCTGCGCTGCTATTCGAGTGACGACCTGATCGGCGTTGAGATCGGCGGCGCCTTGAAGAACGTCTTCGCCATTGCCGCCGGCGCGGTCACCGGCGCCGGGCTCGGCGCCAGCGCCCAGGCCGCCATGGTGACGCGCGGCTTTGTCGAACTGCGGCGCATCGGCGCCGCTTTCGGCGCCCGGCCGGAAACGCTGATGGGGCTTTCCGGCCTTGGTGACCTGCTGCTCACCTGCTCATCGACCCAGTCGCGCAATTTCGCCTATGGGCTGGCGCTCGGGCAAGGCAAGCCGCTTGCCGGATTACCGCTGGCCGAGGGTGTGCCGACGGCCGCCATCGCCGCCCGCATCGCCACCGAGCGCGACATCGATGCGCCGATCATCGCCGCCGTCGCAGCCATACTGGACGGCAGCATCACCATCCGGCAGGCTGTGACGGCGTTGATGACCCGGCCGCTGAAGACCGAAACCAACGATTGATCCCCAAGACAGTGATCCCAAGACCAGGAGAACGACCATGCTGTTTGCGCTGATTTGCAAGGACAAACCCGGAAGCCTGCAGGTGCGCCTCGACACGCGGCCCGAGCATGTCGCCTTTCTCGAAGGGTTGAATGGCGACAAGAAACTGGCTTTCGCCGGTCCGTTCCTTGACGCTGAAGGCAAGCCCAATGGCAGCCTCGTGGTCGTCGAGGCGCCGGATTTGGCCGGTGCACAGGCCCTTTCGGCCGCCGACCCTTACGCCAAGGCTGGGCTGTTCGAAAGCGTCGAAATCCGCCAGTGGAACTGGACGTTCAACAAGCCGGCGGCTAGTTAAATCCTGGTCGCTGGCGAGCGAGCGCAAGGAGGAGCAAAAGCATGAACTACTGGCTGTTCAAATCCGAACCCTCGGTCTTCTCCTTCGAGGCGCTGAAGGCGAAGGGCAAGGCCGGCACGCAATGGGATGGCGTGCGCAACTATGCCGCGCGCAACAACATGAAGGCGATGCAGATCGGCGATCTCGGCTTCTTCTACCATTCCAATGAGGGGCTGAACGTGGTTGGCATTGCCGAAGTCTGCGCGCTTGCCCATCCCGACACCACATCGGACGATCCACGCTGGGAATGCGTCGACATCCGCGCTTTCAAGGATGTGCCGAACCCGCCGACGCTGGAACAGGTCAAGGCCAATCCGAAGCTTGCCGAAATGGCGCTGGTGCGGCTCGGGCGGCTTTCCGTGCAGCCGGTAACGCCGGCCGAATGGAAGGAAGTCTGCCGCATGGGCGGCTTGACACCCGCTCCGTGACGGCGCTGACGCCGGACAGCGCGAAACAATTCATCCTCGACAACACGGCGCTGATGGCGCCGCCGCATGTGCCGGAGATTGCGCTTCATCTTGCCGACGAGGCGCACGATTTGTGGCAGCGGACCGAGGACGAGCTGGTCGAGATCGGCCTGCCGCCACCCTTCTGGGCCTTTGCCTGGGCCGGCGGCCAGGGCCTTGCCCGCTATGTCATCGACAATCCCGACGCGGTGCGGGGAAAGCGTGTGCTTGATTTCGCTTCCGGCTCAGGCCTTGTCGCCATCGCCGCCGCCAAGGCAGGTGCTGCCGAGGTGATCGCCACTGACATCGATCCGTTCTGCGTGACCGCGATCCGTCTCAATGCGCAAGCCAACGGCGTCGGGATCGAATTCCTCGGTACGGATTGCATCGGCACCGATGCGGGCTGGGACGTGATCCTGGCCGGCGATGTTTTCTACGACAAATCCTTCGCCGACCGGCTAATGCCATGGTTTGCAACGCTGAAGGCGCGCGGCGCGGATATCCTCGTCGGCGATCCCGGCCGGTCGTATATGCCGAAGGCAGGCTTGGAACCACTAGCGGTCTATGAAGTGGCGGTCACGAGGGCACTGGAGGATTCGCTGGTCAAGCGCACCACCGTCTGGCGGTTTGCTTGACGCCATCGCCGAACAGGCGTTCCATCAAATCCGCATCGGAGGGGGCTATTCATGGATTTTGAAGCGGTGAACTGGCTGGCGGTGATCGCCGCCGCCGTCGTGGCATGGTTGTTCGGCGCCGCCTGGTACATGGGCCTGAGCAAGCCGTGGCTGAAGGCCGCCAAGCTTGATCCGGCAACAATGAAAAAGTCGCCGCTGCCCTTCGTCATCAGCTTCATTGCCGAACTGGTCATGGCCTACACAATGGCCCTGGTCGTCGGCGCGATGACCGGCGGCGAGCCGACATGGCTGGCCGGACTTGTCTTCGGTTTCGTGCTTTGGCTGGGCTTCGTCGCCACGACGCTTTCGGTCAACCATCGCTATGAGAATTTCGGCTGGGACCTGACCCTCATCGACGGCGGCCACTGGCTCGGCGTGCTGCTGATCATCGGTGCGGTGATCGGCTGGTTCGGTGCGACAGCAAGCTGAGACGGTGCTTTGATGCTGGCAGACGATTCCGGATTTCCCCGCGAACTGGTGTTCACCCGGGTCTGCCATGTCAAACAGGGCTACGAGGACCGGCGCCGGCACATCGTCAGCGAGTTCGAGCGGCGCGGAGTGCCCGTTTACTTCTACACCGAATGGGACCAGGCGGACGTCACCCCGGAGATTCGCGATGAATTGATCGCCCCCGGCTTTGTCCACCCGGCAGGCGTCTCGCTGTCGCTGAAGCACGTCGGCATCTGGCGCGACTTCCTCGAGACCGACCTGCCCTATTGCCTGGTTTTCGAGGACGACGTGTTCCTGGCCCGCGACTTTAACGCCAAGTTCCGGCAAGGGCTGGCCGAATTCGGTGATCCCTTACGCAAGGCCGTCATTTCTCTCGGCAATGGCGGCAACTACTACACGCCGAGCTGGAAATTGCGCAAAGGCCGCAGGCTCTACCCGGCACGGCATGGCAGATGCACCGATTCCTATCTCATCACGCGTCCGGTCGCCGAAGCCCGCTGCGCCTGGGTCGCCCAGAACCGGATATCCAAAGTGATCGATCACCAGATCGAACAGATGGACGACGAACTGGGAATTGAAATGCTGTGGTTCGAACGGCCGATTGCCGAACAAGGAACCCACAACGGAACGTTCCAGACGTCCATTGGCGGGAAAAACTATCCGCTTCTCTACAGGCGTCTGAAATGGAACTGGGAAAAATACACCCGGATGATCCTCGGCCACAAAGCCCGGTAAACGGTTAAGTGGTCTGCGTCCTGGCGACCTCCTCGAGAATCCATTCGCGAAAGGCGACGATGCGCGGGTCGTCGGCACTGCTCTCCGGATAGACGAGGAAATAGGCGAACTCGGCCCCCACCCGCAGGCCGAGCTCAAAAGGCTGCACCAGCCTGCCCTCGGAGAGGTCGTTTGCCACCATGGCGAAGTCGGCGAGCGCGACGGCATTGCCCTCGATCGCCGCCTGAACGGCGTCGGTGGAGTTCCTGAACACGATGGTCCGGCTGTCGTCGAAATCGTTGATGCCGGCCGCCGCCATCCACATCCGCCAGTTCGGCCATGTCACGCCCTGTCGCGCCCATTCGATATGGGCAAGCGTGTGATTGAAGAGATCGCGGGGCTCGCGCAGCGGCGGACCGGAGGTCAGCAGGCCCGGGCTGCACACCGGAATGATGATGTTGTCGAACAGGCGATGGGCGCGAAGGCCCGGGTACTTCCCGACGCCGAACCGGATGCCGACATCGACGTCGTCGAGGTCGAAATCCCGCACTTCGTAGGCGATGTCGAACCTGAGCTCGATATTGGGCTGACGCCGGCGAAAATCGTCGACGCGCCGCATCAGCCATTTTGACGCGAACTGCGCGTCGAGCGTCACCTTCAGCAGTGCGGTGCCGCGCGTCAGCTTGCGCGCCCGCGACACGGCCCGGCCAAGCAGGTCGAGCGCATCGATCGAGGCCTCGAACAGCACCGTGCCAGCCGCCGTCAGCCGAATGGTGCGGCTGGTGCGGGTGAACAGCACGATGCCCAGCTGATCCTCGATTTCCTTGATCTGATGGCTGACCGCGGCCGGCGTCAGACCGAGCTCGTCTGCGGCACGGGTGAAGTTGAGGTGCCGGGCGGCGGCTTCCAGCGTCCTCAGCGCTCTGGTTCCAGGCAGCAAGCGGGACATGATATCCTCAAATAAAACTTGATGATCTCGAAAGAACTACTCGTTTCTCATTTAATTTTCAATGCAGCATGATGTTTTCATCGAAACACCATCAAGCCGGATTTGATATCTGGAGAAACCGAGCACATCATGTCCGTCACCGTTTTAAACCCACCCGCGCCCTCGCCGGTCTGGCTTCGCGCGGTGCTTGACTGGCTTCGTCATGCCAGGGTCGCCGTACGCCTCGCACACCAAGATGTCGCCCACCAGGACGTCGAGGATCTCTCCGATCGCCAGTTGCGCGACATCGGCGCCGAGCGCCGTGACGTCGCCCGCGCAATGGACAGGGAGCTTGGCCGGTTGGGCCTGCTCGACATCGGCTGGCAGCCGCCGCGCCGACCGAACCATTGATACGCTCGAAGGGCTGTTGAGAATCAGGCATTACCTGAATATCAACAGTCCTTACCGCACCACCTTCATCACGGTCCTGTCCGACAACAACGGCAGCAGCCGTGCCATCGTTTGCGCCGTCACCGCCACGCACCCTTGCGTCGGGGTGAAGCCAGGGCGCGCAAGATGGAAGAAGATGGCGCTGCCACGCCCACGCCGGCGTGGCGCCAGGTTCCAGTCGAGCACCAGGCAGGCGTCATAGAGCCGGTCGTCGCGCCGCATGCGTTCGTGGCTGGCGCCGTAGGGAATCGTGACCGGCCTGTTATAGTTGCGGTCGCCAGGCACTTCGCACCAGCCCAGATCAGGCCCGATCGGCGTCATCGCCAGACGGGTCCTGCGGCCGCTGGAGAACTGATCTCCCCGGAAATAGCCCGACAGGATTCGCATGTGGCCAAGCGGCGTGGCGCCGTCGCCTTCGCGCTTGTCGGCCGAGATGCCGCCCCGTCCCAAGGCACAGGCAAACACCGTTCTGCCGGCCTGCAGCAGGCCCTGGCTTGGGTTGCCGGGCCTTGCCCGCACGGTCAGCACGCGCAGCCCTTTTCGCAAAATTGCGCCGGCTGCATTGCGATCGCGTTTTTTCTTGTATGATCGTGCCACGGAACAAATCACTGTGATCGGCTGTTGTGTCGGTCAGCTTCCGCATAAACAGGCAGCGGTCAACTGAATTTTCTTTTCAAAACAACGGATTGATCCATGACTTCACGCACCATTCTAATCGTCGACGACGATGACGACCTGCGCGGCACACTGGTCGAGCAATTGTCCCTCTACGAGGAATTCGACGTGCTGCAGGAAGCGACTGCGGCAAAAGGCGTAGCCACGGCGCGCGGAGGCCTCATCGATCTGCTCATCATGGATGTCGGCTTGCCCGACATGGATGGCCGCGAAGCGGTAAAGATCCTGCGCAAGGGCGGCTACAAGGCGCCCATCATCATGCTGACCGGGCACGACACCGATTCCGATACCATCCTTGGTCTCGAAGCCGGCGCCAACGACTATGTGACGAAGCCGTTCCGCTTCGCCGTTCTGCTGGCGCGCATCCGTGCCCAACTGCGCCAGCATGAACAGAGCGAAGACGCCACCTTCTCGGTCGGGCCTTACACCTTCAAGCCGAGCCAGAAACTGCTGATCGACCCGCGCGGCGGCAAGGTACGGCTGACGGAGAAGGAGGCCTCGATCATCAAGTATCTCTATCGCGCCGACCAGAAGGTGGTGACGCGCGACGTGCTGCTCGAGGAGGTATGGGGCTACAATTCCGGCGTCACCACGCACACGCTGGAAACCCATGTCTACCGGCTGCGCCAGAAGATCGAGCGCGATCCTTCCAATGCGGAAATTCTTGTGACAGAAAGCGGCGGCTACAAGCTGGTTCCTTAAACATTTCATTATCCAATGAGCGATCGGGCGGGGCCGCTTTCGGGGTACGATCCAGTTGGAGGGGGTTTTGGATCGTACCGCAGAGGAGGGACTGGACTGACCGTTCGGGGACACAGCTAGATGGCGCTGGATGACGACATCCGCATCCTGTCCGCCGTGAGGCTCTTCGAGGGCTTCACGCAGGAACAGTTGCGCCTGCTCGCCTTCGGCGCCGAAAACACCGTGCTGCTTGCCAACCACAAGCTTTACCGCGAGGACGACGAGGCCGATTCCGCCTATATCGTGGTCAGCGGGCGCATTGTGCTCTATCGAGAGCAGAATGGCGAACGCATCCCGATAGGCACGGCCGGCCCCGGCACGATCCTGAGCGAACTGGCATTGATCGCCGACACCAACCGGCTGACCAGCGCCTCGGCCGAAATCGATTCGGAAGTGATACGGCTCAGCCGCAAGATGTTCCGCCGCATTCTGGAAGAATACCCGGAAATCGCTGTCAACCTGCACAAGCGCATCTCCGAGGAATTTCAGGCGATGATCCGCCGCATCGAGGAACTGGCGCCACGCTTCTCCGGCTGATGCATGTCGCCCAAAGTGCTTAGCGGTTTTGGGAGAACGACATGCTTGAAGACAAGACCTAAAGCGCGACGTGTTGGTCATCTCGCCCTGCCAACACCTGAGGGACGAGGTTCCGTTGACAGGCAAGGAGTGAAATCCTACAGAACCTCGACGGCGGGCGGCATAGCAGGCACCGCCACCACCAAGCTCCTTGGGGGGAGCGGCATGCTGCCAGCTCGCTACGAGACGATTATCCTGTATTCCCGGAACGACGCGTTCGGCGATGGATTGATCCGAGTCCCGGCTTTGCGGGCCGCCAGAACGGCATTTCCCGACAGTTTCATCGTATACGGAACCACCGGGGCATCGACCCTCGAACATGTGCTCAATCGCCATGTTAACCACCTGGTCGATGCCATCAATGTACGCACACCGCTGGCGCATATGGTGGCCAGCCACCGCAAGGGCAAGGAGCGGGTGGCCGTTGTCGATTTCCGCATCGTGGCGCCTTGGCTGATTCAGACCTGGGCCTCGCTGCTCGGACGCGGGATCGCCTATGAAGCGAACTTTCCGGCCTTCGCTCTGTCCTGGCCTCCCGGCCGAAAACCCGAAGCACGCCCCGAGCACAATGCATGGCGCTGCCATCGCCTTGTCGAGCGTCTTGCGGGGAGACGGTTGCCTTTCGATCATCGGCTGGAGCCCACCCCGGCCGCACGGGCGGCGGCCACGCGCCTGGCCGGCGGCAGGCATGGTCCATTGATCGTCATTGCGGCGCATGGCGATGGCGACAAACGAATGACAGCGGATCAAATTGTCGCGATATCCGACAGTATGATCACCGACGGGGCAAATCTTATCTATGTGAAAACGCCCGGTGATGGCCCCGACGTGGCTGAACTGGTTCAGCGCGTGCCGAAGTTGCAACTTGTCGATTCCGGCACGGTGGAGGATGTCGACGTCAGCGATATTCTGCTGGCGCTTGGAGAACTTGCCGATCTCTACATTGGCGCCGAAGGCGGTACGGCACATCTCATGGCCACGGTGATGACGCCGACGGTTATCGTCAGCGGCGGCGCCAACATGCGCCGTTGGCGGCCACTTTCAAACAACGTGGACGTGGTTGAGGCACGCCATGCAAGTCCAGCCGGCCTGGTCGCCAATGTTCCGGCGCCGAAAATCATCGAAGCGGCTGAACGCATGTTGTCGACGCGCCGCCGCGACCATCCCTATTTGCTGGATGGCGCTGACAAGGCAGGATGCCTGCCTGCGCAGCAGTCTTTGGACAACAACAAGCACACAGACGAAGACTTGAAACGCGCCGTTTGAACTGCCTGGTCGCGACGCAGATTTGACGGCGATCCCAGGAAGGCTTCAAAGTGTGTTGAGATTCAGGTCAGGCCGGCATCACCTGAATATCAACGCCAGCTTAATCGAGATCGAACCGCGCGATGACGGGCACATGATCCGACGGGCGCTCCCAGCCGCGCGCCAGGCGCAGGATCTCGTAGCCGGTAAAATCAGGCACAAGGTTTGGCGACGACCAGACATGGTCGAGCCTCCGGCCGCGGTCCGAGGCTTCCCAGTCCTGTGCGCGATAGCTCCACCAGGTATAGAGTTTCTGCTCATGCGGCACGTTGAGCCGCATCAGATCGACCCAGTTGCCGGCCAGCCGCATCGCCTCGAAATTTTCCGTCTCGACCGGCGTATGGCTGACCACGTTGAGCAGCTGCTTGTGCGACCACACGTCGTGTTCGAGCGGGGCGATGTTGAGGTCGCCGACCAAGACAGAGCCGGACACCTCGTCATGCTCTGCGCGGATGGCATTCATCTCGGCAACGAAATCGAGCTTGTGCTTGAACTTCCTGTTGATGACAGGGTCCGGTTCGTCGCCGCCCGCCGGAACGTAGAAATTGTGCAACAGGATCGCCTTGCCGCCGGCCCGCACCGTCACCGACAGGTGCCGGCTGTCCTCGATCTCGCAGAAGCGGCGCTTCTCGACCACCTCGATCGGTCGCCGCGCCACCGTCGCGACGCCGTGATAGCCCTTCTGGCCGTGGAAGGCGATGTGCTCGTAGCCGAGCTTGCGGAACGCTTTTTCGGGAAAAAGCTCGTCTGGAACCTTCGTTTCCTGCAGGCAGAGCACATCAGGCGCATGCTCGACAAGCAGGCGTTCGACGATCGGCATGCGCAGGCGAACGGAGTTGATGTTCCAGGTGGCGATGGAAAAGGGCATTGGCAATCCAGGGCAGCGTACGGCCAGCCAGAACCGATGGGCCCTGACGGGGAAGACGCCTTTTGACGGAGTCAGTCCGGGAAACTGCCAGCCGCAAGCCGCAAAGACAAGCCGGGCCGAGCCGGACAAGGCACAGCCCGCGACTTTCCACAGCCAATGAAAGGCTATCGCGACTTGGTGTTGACTTCGCGATTCGCGGTGTAGTCGATGGCGAAGGTATCGGCGGCGAAACTGACGCCTTCCTTGACGTTGAAGATCATCACCGTCGTGTCCTTGCCCTGTGCGTCGGTGATCGTCCACTGGCGCAGCTCGTAGGATTTGGGATCGAACATCATCGTGATCTTCGAATTGCCGAACACCGATTTGTCGGCGAGCTGGATGGTGGTGAGGTCGTCCTCCTGCTTGACGCTTTTAACACGGTCGCCCGAGAGGTCGATCTTGTCGTCGAGCAGCAGCTTCAGCGGTGTCTTCGCCAACGGATAGAGATCCGATGTGTTCAGCTTCTTGTTCAGGACGACCACCGACTTGCCGTCCGAGATCACCCGGAAATTCGAGGAACCGTCATAATTGAAGCGGATCTTGCCCGGCCGTTCGAGGAAGAACTTGCCGCCGGTCTGCTCGCCCTTGGGGCCGAATTGCACGAATTCGCCGCTCATCGATTTGACCGAGGAAAAATGGTCGGCGATCTTCTGTGCGGCAGGCGGCACGGCGGCCTGCGCCGAAGCCAGCAACTGGAAGCCTGGTATCACGTTGAAGGCTGCCGCCCCTGCAAACGCCAACCCTAGGCCCAGCAACTGGCGCCGCGTGGGGGCAAAATCGCTCAGCGTTGAAGGATCGTTTTTCATGTCGTTCACTCTCATCTGATTCCTGAGTTGCCCTAGTGCTTGGACCCCCAGTTGGGCTGAAGTTTGGCGGGTCGGCCGCCCCTCATTCGCTTCAACGCCTTGAACGCCTCAAGGTTGCCAGACAGGAGATGTCAAAGGTCGGGCCTTCTGGTCAGAACTTGTCGTCTTCGGTCGGCACCAGGATCTCGCGCTTGCCGGCGTGGTTGGCCGGACCGACGATACCTTCCTTCTCCATCTTCTCGATGATCGAGGCGGCGCGGTTGTAGCCGATGCCGAGCCGTCGCTGGATATAGCTGGTGGAAGCCTTGCCGTCGCGCAGCACTACGGAAACCGCCTGGTCGTAAGGATCATCGGAATCCTCGAAATTGCTGTTGCCGCCACCGCCGCCGGAACCGCCCTTGCCCGACGGCTCGTCGTCGTCCTCGCCGTCGTCCTCGGTGATGGCGTCGAGATATTCCGGCACGCCCTGCAGCTTCAGATGCGCGACGATCTTCTCGACCTCTTCATCGGCGACGAACGGGCCGTGCACGCGCTGGATACGGCCACCGCCGGCCATGTAGAGCATGTCGCCCATGCCGAGCAGCTGTTCGGCGCCCTGCTCGCCCAGAATGGTGCGGCTGTCGATCTTCGACGTCACCTGGAAGGAGATGCGGGTCGGGAAGTTGGCCTTGATGGTGCCGGTGATGACATCGACCGATGGGCGCTGCGTCGCCATGATGACATGGATGCCGGCCGCGCGTGCCATCTGCGCCAGGCGTTGCACGGCACCCTCGATGTCCTTGCCGGCGACCATCATCAGGTCGGCCATCTCATCGATGATGACGACGATGTAGGGCATCGGTTCGAGATCGAGGTTCTCGGTCTCGTAGATCGCCTCGCCGGTCTGGCGGTCGAAACCGGTCTGCACGGTGCGCGAGATCTTCTCGCCCTTCTTGTCGGCTTGCTGCACACGGGCGTTGAAACCGTCGATGTTGCGCACGCCGACCTTCGACATCTTGCGGTAGCGGTCCTCCATCTCGCGTACGGTCCATTTCAGCGCCACCACCGCCTTCTTCGGATCGGTGACCACGGGCGTGAGCAGATGCGGGATGCCGTCATAGACCGAGAGTTCCAGCATCTTCGGATCGATCATGATCAGCCGGCAATCCTGCGGCGTCAGCCGGTAGAGCAGCGACAGGATCATGGTGTTGATGGCGACCGACTTGCCCGAGCCGGTGGTGCCGGCGACCAGCACGTGCGGCATCTTGGCGATGTCCACGATGACCGCCTCGCCATTGATGGTCTTGCCCAACGCCAATGCCAGCTTGGCCTTGGTCGTCTCGAAATCGCGGCTCGCCAGGATCTCCCTGAGATAGACCGTTTCACGCTTGGCGTTCGGCAGTTCGATGCCGATGGCGTTGCGGCCGGGCACCACGGCGACGCGGCAGGCGATGGCGCTCATCGAGCGGGCGATGTCGTCGGACAGGCCGATGACCCGTGACGATTTGATGCCGGGTGCCGGTTCGAGTTCGTAAAGCGTGACGACCGGACCGGGACGGACGGCGATGATCTCGCCCTTGACGCCGAAATCCTCCAGTACGCCTTCGAGCAGGCGCGCATTCTGCTCCAGCGCGTCCTTGGACAGGCTGGCGTCGCGCACCACGTTCTTCGGTTCGGACAGGAAATGCAGCGACGGCATTTCGAACTTTTCCGACCCGATCAGCGATGTCTGCGCCTCACGCTGGACGCGGGCACCCGGAGCCGGACGCGGCGCCGGCGCCTCGACGCGCGTGGCGGCATCGGAGCGGAACTGCTGGACCCTAGCGGTTGGGGCCGCGCGGCGTCGCATGACTGGCTCATCGTCGAGATCGGCATCTTCGCCGTCATTGTCGAAACGATCGCCGAAGATATCGTCATCGTCCGGATCGACGGAAAGGTTGCGGTCGTTGACCATGGCGGCGAAGAATTCAGGCTCGACGCGGGCGCGGCCAGCCTGGCTCATGCGCGATTCGGCGAACTCAGCCGATTCGACCCGTTCGGCGGCGCGCCGCCAGGCAGTGGAGCGCTGCTCCATCTCCGGCTCGTACTCGTCCCGCTCCTGCCTGCGGCGCGCGGCGCGGCGATGCATCCAGGCGCGCAGCGACAGCCACCAGTGGGTGATCGCGCCGAGTGCCAGGATGCCCTCGTCGCCTTCATCCTCGTCATTGTCGAACAAAAGATCGTCCTCGCGCGGATCGGCGGCAGGCTCGTCCTCCATCACGGCGAAGCCGTTCTTGCGTCCGATCAGCGCCGAACCGTGGGCGAAAAGCCACAGCGCCGGTGCGGCCAGCAAGATGGCGATGATGCTGGCGAACAGCCCGGTCGGATAGCCGCCTATGACAACGCCGGGGATTTTCAGCACCATGTCGCCGAACACGCCGCCGAGGCCGGTGGGCAGCGGCCAGGTCTTGGGCGGCACCACGCAGCCGGCCATGGCGGCGGCCAGCAGCGCGAAACCGAACCAGGACAGCCCGCGCCTGGGCAGCCGGTCGACGCCGCGCGCGGAAAACAGCAGGAAGCCCCAGATGACGGTCGGAACCAGTGCCGCGACGGCGGCCAGGCCGAAGAACTGCATGGCAAGGTCGGAGAACACAGCACCTGCATAGCCCATGGCATTGGTGACGGTGTTGTTCGTCGCATGGGAGAAGCTCGGATCGGCGACGTTCCAGGTGGCCAGGCTGGCGACACCGAAGGCGGCCAGGACGAACAGTCCGGCACCGACCAGCCGCCCGACCTGGCGCCGCGCGAACGCCTGGATGCCGTGCCCCGTATCGGCCAGCGCGAGCGGTGCTGAAGCCCCTGAACGCATGCTCTTCCCCGTCTGTCATTGCTTCGTGCGGGTGCGTGGCGCACTCCGGCAGATTCGGGTCTCAGACTATCGGCGGGAAGGTTAAGGGCGCATTAACTATAAGAGGTTGAGATGATCAAACCTCGTTACCGCCGGTTGAGCCGCTTGCTGCCGAAGAAAGCGGTCCGAGCCGCAGGGCCATCAATTTGGGTAGGGGCATGCAATCTGTCATCCTTCGCGTGGCGCTCCTAGCCTGGGCAGGACTCAGTCTCCTGCTCGCCCTGCACTGGTTTGTCGACCTCGGCATGGTGGGCTTCCCGGATGGCTACGTGACGCCCTTTGCCAGGGCGACCGGCCCGCTCCTGCACATCCTCGCCACGGCCTGCCTGATGCAAGGCCTGTATTTTCTGTACAGGGGTGTTTTCGGTAAGGGGTTTGCGGTGCCGGGTCTCGGCCTGCAGATTCTGATCGCGGCGGTCCTGACGGTGGCGGCTGTGCTGATTGTCAGGAATTGCCCTCATTCGCTGACATGCAGCAGGGCCTATGAGGCGCTGACAAACACCATGATGGACGACGGCGCCGGCGGATAGAAACGTCTTTCCCAGCGCGGCTACGCGACCAAAAAAGAGGCCCGGACGTGATCCGGGCCTCAATGCGTGAACTCCTTTCGGGAGCGTCACGACGGGATCTTTTCAAAGCAATTCCAGGAAAACGTGCAGCGGCTTTCCGTTCGGAACTGCGAAACAAGGGGGCCGGCGGGAGGAGGGTTCCGCCGGCCCCGTTGGCTAAGCTGGCCTTACGGCACAACTTCGCCATGCTGGGAGATGTCGAGGCCTTCGACCTCTTCCTGGGTCGTCGGACGCAGGCCGACCAGCGCCTTGACGATGTAGAGGATCACGAAGGTGGCAATGGCCGTCCACACGATGGTGACGGCGACGCCATAGATCTGCTTGCCGAGCGAAGCACCCGACGACAGGCTGTTGATCGCCGGATCGGCCAGCACGCCGGTGAGCAGGGCGCCGATGATACCGCCGACGCCGTGCACGCCAAAGGCGTCGAGCGAGTCGTCATAGCCGAACATGTGCTTGACCTTCACCGCCGAGAGGTAGCAGACGACGCCGGCAACGATGCCGACGATGAAGGCGCCGGTCGGGTTGACGAAACCCGAGGCCGGCGTCACCGCAACCAGGCCGGCGACGGCGCCCGAGATGATGCCGAGCACGGAGGGCTTCTTGGCGACGATCCATTCGGCGAACATCCAGGCCAGCGCCGCAGCCGCGGTGGCAACCTGGGTGTTGAGCATGGCGGCGCCGGCAAGGCCGTCGGCCGCGAGTTCCGAACCGGCGTTGAAGCCGAACCAGCCGACCCACAGCAGCGAAGCGCCGATCACCGAGTAAACGAGGTTGTGCGGCGCCATGTTGGTGGTGCCGTAACCCTCACGCTTGCCGAGAACCAGCGCGCAGACGAGGCCGGCGACACCGGCGTTGATATGGACGACCGTACCGCCGGCGAAGTCGAGCACGCCGGCCGTGCCGAGGAATCCGCCACCCCAGACCCAATGCGCGATCGGCACGTAGACGACGAGCAGCCACAGCGCCATGAAGATCAGCAGCGCCGAGAATTTGAAACGTTCGGCGAAGGCGCCGGCAATCAGCGCCGGGGTGATGATGGCGAAGGTCATCTGGAACATCGAGAAGACGAATTCAGGAATGTTCGCGACGCCCGGCAGCCACAGCGAGGAGGTGGTGATGCCGTGATGGAAGAATTTCGAGGTGCCGCCGAGATAGGCATTCATGCCGCCGCCGTCGGAGAAGGCCAGCGAATAGCCGAACATGAACCACAGCACTGTCACCAGGCAGGTGATGGCAAAGCTCTGCATGATGGTGGCGAGCACGTTCTTCTTGCGCACCATGCCGCCGTAGAACAGCGCCAGACCCGGGATGGTCATCATCAGCACGAGGGCCGTCGAGGTCAGCATCCAGGCGGTGTTGCCGGTGTCGAGCACCGGGGTGGGGGCAGCAGCCGGTGCAGCCGCCGCCGCGGCCGGAGCCGCTTCCTGCGCGAAGGCGGCGACCGTGCCCAATGCTGCGAGAGCGAGCGAACCCAAAAGGGCGGCGCGTCCCGTCTTCTTCAAAGTGGAAGGAATATTCATTGAACTCTCCATTGGAATACGTGTTCGCCGCTCAGAGCGCGTCGGTGTCTGTTTCGCCGGTGCGGATGCGCACCGCCTGGTCGATGCCGAAAACGAAGATCTTGCCGTCGCCGATCTGACCGGTCTTGGCGGCCGCGGTGATGGCCTCGACGGCCTTGTCGACCAGGTCCGCACTGACCGCGACTTCGATCTTGATCTTCGGCAGGAAGCTGACCGCGTATTCCGCTCCGCGATAGATTTCCGTATGCCCCTTCTGACGCCCGTAGCCTTTGACTTCGGTGACGGTCAGGCCCTGGATGCCGACGGCGGTAAGCGCTTCGCGTACCTCGTCGAGCTTGAACGGCTTGATGATGGCCATCACGATTTTCATAAGGTTTCACCCTTTGCTGTTGCGGTCCCCCGCGTTTGCACGACTTCACCGATCCCAAAGAGCCGGAGAGTGCCCACGAGGATTCAAGCTCCGTGCCAATTGCCGAAGAAGGGTGTTAACCTGTTGTAAACAAAGGAATTGAAGCGACTATCTCGGCGACGTGCACGCAACGCCGGCAAAGCGACTGCTTAAAAATTAGGCAATTTTCTCAAATTGCCTACTATGCAGGCGATCGCTTGAGCCGGATCAGCCCTTCCTGCGCAACCGAGGCGATCAGCGTGCCGTCGCGGGCAAACAGCGAGCCGCGCGTAAAGCCGCGCGACCCTTGTGTCGACGGGCTGTCTTGCGTGTAGAGCATCCAGTCGTCGAGCGGATGGCTGCGATGGAACCACATGGCGTGATCGAGGCTCGCCGCCTGGATATCGCGATCGAAAATGGCGCGGCCATGCGCGAAGGTCGAAGTATCGAGCAGCGTCATGTCGGAAAGATAGGCGAGCACCGCCGCCTGGGTGGCACGATCCGCCGGCACCGGACCGGTCGTGCGGATCCAGATGTTCTGCTTCGGCTCCAGCTTTTCGCGGCTGGTGTAGTGCTTCAGCATCACCGGCTTCATCTCGATCGGCCGGTCGCGCTCCCAGTAGCGCTTGATGCCTTCGGGCACCGCTTCGCCGAACTTGCCCAGCAATTCGCGCTGCGACAGCAATGTGTCCGGCGCCGGTACGTCCTGCGGCATTGGCACCTGATGTTCGAGACCGACCTCGTCCTGCTGGAACGAAGCCTCCAGCGAAAAGATCGCCTGGCCGTGCTGGATCGCCACCACGCGGCGCGTGGTGAAGGAGCCGCCGTCGCGGATGCGGTCGACCTCGTAGACGATCGGCACCTTGGTGTCGCCGGGGCGCATGAAATAGCCGTGCAGCGAATGCACGTGGCGATCGGGGTCGACGGTTCGCTGTGCCGCCACCAGCGCCTGGGCGATGGTCTGGCCGCCGAAGACGCGCTGCCAGTCGAGCAACGGGCTGCGACCACGATACAGATTGTGTTCCAGCTTCTCGAGGTCGAGAATGCCGAGAAGCTCGTCCATGGCTGCCGTCATATTTCGCGCCCTCGCCGCAGAAGTGTTATGGCGGTTTCCGACAGGACGGACAGGCAGTCAAGGGCGCACCACCTGGTCTGAGCGCAAGGAGCGAAGAAGATGGAACGCAAGGCGGACGCGAAAACCAGGTCCGGGCTCGATGTTCTGGTCGCCGGCGCCGGCTATGTCGGCCTTGCCGCGGCCGTCTCGCTGAAGCAGGCGCGTCCGGGCCTCGCCGTGGCTCTCGTCGATGCCGCGCCCGCTGGCGTCTGGCAAAGGGATGGCCGCGCATCGGCCATTGCAGCCGCCGCCTGCCGCATGCTCGACCAGCTCGGCGTGTGGGCCGAGATCGCGCCGCAGGCACAGGCGATCACCGAGATGATCATCACCGATTCGCGGACCTCCGACCCGGTGCGTCCGGTCTTCCTGACCTTCGACGGCGAGGTCGCGCCGGGCGAGCCCTTTGCGCATATGGTCGCCAACCGGGCGCTGAACGGCGCCTTGCGGGCCAGCGCCGAAAAGCTCGGCATCGACATTATCGAAGGCGTCGCCGTGCAGGGTTTCGAGACCAATGGCGCCGGCATCACAGTGCATCTTGCCGACGGTGCGACGCTGAAGGCCCGGCTGCTGGTTGCCGCCGACGGCGTCAACTCGAAGCTGCGCGACATGGCCGGCATCAAGACGGTGAAGTGGGAATATGGCCAGTCCGGCATCGTCTGCACCGTGGCGCATGAACGCCCGCACAATGGCCGCGCCGAGGAGCATTTCCTCCCCGCCGGCCCGTTCGCCACGCTGCCGCTGAAACCCGGCGAGGACGGCACCAACCGCTCGTCGATCGTCTGGGTCGAGCGCACGCCCGATGCCGAGAAGCTGGTTGCCGGTGACGATCTCGTCTTCGAACACGAACTCGAACAGCGCTTCAGCCTCAAGCTTGGCGAAATCCGCGTCGCCGACAAGCCGCGCGCCTGGCCGCTCGGCCTGACCATCGCGCGCGCCTTCGTCGCGCCGCGCATCGCGCTCGCCGGCGATGCCGCCCACGGCATCCACCCGATCGCCGGCCAGGGCCTCAATCTCGGCTTCAAAGATGTCGCCGCTTTGGCCGAAGTGATCGTCGAGGCCGACCGCCTCGGCCAGGACATCGGTGGGCTCGACGTGCTCGAACGCTACCAGCAGTGGCGGCGCTTCGACACCGTGCAGATGGGCGTCACCACCGACGTCCTGAACCGGCTGTTCTCCAACGACATCGGTCCGCTGCGCACCGTCCGTGACATCGGTCTCGGTCTCGTCGAGCGCATGCCGCGCCTGAAGGAGTTTTTTATTCGCCAGGCGTCCGGGCTTTCCGCCAGCACGCCAAGACTGTTGAAAGGCGAGGCGATCTAAACCCTGTCGCTAGTTCACTTCGAAGCCTAGCTTCTGCCGCAGCCGCAATATGCGCTGGTCGGAAATTTCGAGGCGTTTCTCGCCGCCTTGTGCGGCGCGGTTGACCATCTGCAGCAGATCGTTTCGCTCGGCCACATCGAGCCGATCACGCAGGAACGGCGCTAGCTTGTCGATGACAACAGTGGTGTCGTCGATCTGTGACGCGGCCCATTTGGCGTAGATCACCGCCTCGTCGGTCTTCTTCTTGTCGGCGATTTCTGAAATCACGGCGCGAATGACTGCTTCGCGCTGCGGCAGCACGGGCCCATCCTCGGACACGATGGCGGTGATCAGCGTCGCCGCGGCCACCACCGGATCGTCAATTGCCGTCAGCGGCGACAAGGCCGCCTGCTTGCGCAGCTTCTTGCGGCGCACGGAGCCCTGAACCCGGCCGATGACATCGGCAACGTCGCGCGCGGCCTCATTCATCGCCTTCATCCGGTACCACCAGAACGCCGCCGCACCCAACGCGCCAAGGATAGCAATCAAGAACGGCATGCCGACATCCCCCAAGATCCCGGCGACGATAGGAGAACTCTTGCCTTGCTTCAACACGCAAAAGTTGCGCACGGAATGAACCAGGACGTTCGCTCAACCGCACGCCCGGGTTCCAGGTCGCTGCAATGCGTGGCGGGACTTTATGACCCCGGTATCTCGTAGATCGCCCGAACCTCGATGGTGCCGAATTCGGCCAGCGGAATGCCGGCGGCAATGTCCAGCGCCTCTTCGAGATTTCCCGCCTCGATCATGACGAAACCAAGCAATTGTTCCTTGGTTTCGGCGAAGGGACCGTCGGTGACCAGCCGCTTGCCCTTGCGCCGGCGCACGGTTTTGGCTGACGTCACCGACTGCAACGCCTGGGCGACGATCAGCAGGCCTTTTTGTTCCAGCAATCGGTCATAGGCCAGCGAATCGGCGTCGAGCTTGGCCGACCCTGCCGGGGTCAGCGCGTGAAGATCCTTTTCCTCACCATAGACCAGGCAAACATATTTCATTTCCAGCTCCCATGCTGTGACGAGGCGACAGGCACGTCGGCCCGGCTCTTGCCTGCCGCCGCATGGTCGAGAATGCACACCGCAACCCCGATGATGGCAACCGCCGCCAGAAACCGGCCAAACGCGGGCGCTGGCTGGTGCATCCAGTCGGCCTCGTGCCCGCCCGATCTGCGGCCGTCTTTCTTCCAGTGCGCACAAAACAACATATCCATATGATCCTCCATCCGGCCATCACTTGCGTGGCCGCCCGCAGGACGGGCGAGGCGGATCGAAGTCGACATTTTTGCACGCGCATTTTTTTCAAAGAAATCGAAGCCATCGCTGTCGACAGCGTGCAATGGCACAAAGAGCGCAGTGGCCTTCGCGTCCGCGCGCGCTATAGTTGACCGGACGCCGGGCCAAGCCCCGACCAAGCCTCGGCACCCAGCCACGACAACCAAGGAGGAATTCATGGACCGCACCGCAAACGCCGTCTGGAAAGGCAATCTGAAAGAGGGCAAAGGCACGCTCGACAGCCAAAGCGGGATCCTGAAGGGCACGCCCTATTCGTTCAAGGCGCGCTTCGAGGATGAAAGCGGCAAATCCGGCACCAATCCGGAAGAGCTGATCGCCGCTGCACACGCCGGCTGCTTTGCCATGCAGTTCTCGCATTTCCTGGCCGAAAACGGCACGCCAGCCACCGAACTCGACGCCAAAGCCGTGGTGACGCTGGTCCCAGGCACGGGGATCACCGGCAGCGCCCTCACGGTGGTCGGTAAGGTGCCGGGCATCGATGCGGCGAAATTCAAGGAATTGGCCGAGAAGGCCAAGGCCGAATGCCCGGTCTCCAAGGCACTCGGCGCCATAAAAGTGTCGCTCGACGCCAAGCTCGGTTGAACGAAAAACGACCTCGTACCAGGAAACGCCGGCCTCAGGGCCGGCGTTTCTATTTGTGGCGATCCTCAATGGCGAAAGGCAGAGATTGTGAAGGGCGGAGAACGAGCGTCGGGATCCTTCGCCAGTGTCTCAAATAATTGTCAGCTCCCTTCGCCGGTCAGCGCCTCGATGCGGGCGCGCAGTCTTGCGACTTCTTCCTCGAGCGCACTGATGCGCTCTTCGAGGCCGGATGCCGATGAAGCGCCCGATTGGGCGTGATGCACGGCGGTGGCCGCGATCTGCGGCGTCCCGCTGAGCAGATGCACAAAACGCTCCTCGCGCTGGCCGGGTCCGCGCTCGATCAGCATGACCAGCGGTGGCCTGCGGCCGATCAGCAGGTCGAGGTCGGTGCGCAGCGCATCGATCGACGAAAACCGCGCCATGCGCTCGGCGCGCGCCAGCAATTCATGCGCCGTCTGCGCGCCGCGCAGGAGCATCAGACCGATCAGCGCGATCTGCGCCGAGGTCAGCGAGAAACGCTGCGCCACCAGGTGCTCGTAGCGCTCGACGCGCGAAGCGAAGACCTGCCGGACCAGGCCCTTCTGCTCCAGCTGGCTCAGCGCCCGCCTGACCTCGACAAGCTCGGCCGCCATCACCGGTTCGCGCGCCGTCTTCTGGTTGGCGGCGGCATGCGCGCCGTTGAGCGTCAGCGGATAGACATCCGGCGTCAGCTCCTTTTTCTCGATCAAGCAACCGAGCACGCGCGCTTCGATGGGGGAGAGAATGGGAAGGTCGTCGCTCATTGAAGTTCAGCCTCCCGGCGGTAAAACTCGGTTGCAAGAGCACGGTTCCGCGCCTGACGGGCCTCATCACGGACCACGCCAGCAAGGTTCATTTCGTGATGACCATAGCGTGCCTCGAGATAGCGCGCGATTGCGGTCGGGATGAGACCGGACCCCATCTCTCGCGTATCGCTTTTCCGGTCGATCAGGCTGCGGATTTCGTCGCTTGCCTGCGTGGGCACTTCGGTCTGATCGAGGCACTCGCCAAGGTTCATCGGAGGCAGGCTGGCAAAGCCGTGCTGCTCCATCCAGTCCAGGGCCACCAGCGGGCGAATGAGGTAAAACAGCTTCTTCAGCTTCACCTCGCCAGAAAAGCTGCCGATCTTCGTGACATGCGAACGCGCGAGGCCGAGATAGTGGCGTGACACCTTTGCCGGATCGACGATTTCGGCCAGCAGGTCGAGAAGGCGCCGGCGAAATCCCGCGACCTCCTCGTAGACGATTGGCGACTTTGCCCATTCGACGATGACCGCGTTGCCGCCGAGCGCGAGCAGCAAGGCCTTGCGCAGATCCCAGCCGCCGGCATCGATTTCACTTTCGATGGGAAACTCGATCACGTCGCGTGCCTGCTCCAGCACGAGATGGTCGGACACAGGCCTGACATAGACGAAGCGGCAGTCATAGTCGCTGTCGGGAGACGGGAACCCCCAAGCGCGACTGCCGCTTTCAATGGCGAACAGGATTCTTACCCGTTGTGTTCGCACCAAGTCGAGACGAGCACGGATCGCCGCGACGGCGTCCGGCGAGAAATCAGCAGGCAGCGGCTCCATCCAGATGCCTAAACCCGCCGCTCCACCATCATCTTCTTGATCTCGGCGATCGCCTTGGCCGGGTTGAGGCCCTTGGGGCAGGTCTGCGCGCAGTTCATGATGGTGTGGCAGCGATAGAGCCGGAACGGGTCTTCGAGATTGTCGAGCCGCTCGCCCTTGGCCTCGTCGCGCGAATCGATCAGCCAGCGATAGGCCTGCAATAGCGTGGCCGGGCCGAGATAGCGGTCGCCGTTCCACCAGTAGCTCGGGCACGATGTCGAACAGCAGGCGCACAGGATGCACTCGTAGAGGCCATCGAGCTTTTCACGGTCCTCATGGCTCTGCAGCCACTCCTTGGCCGGCTCCGGCGACACCGTCTTCAGCCACGGTTGGATCGAGGCGTGCTGGGCATAGAAATTGGTGAGGTCGGGTACCAGATCCTTGACCACCTGCATATGCGGCAGCGGGTAGACCTTGACGGCGCCGGAAATGTCGTCGCAGCCCTTTGTGCAAGCGAGCGTGTTGGAACCGTCGATGTTCATGGCGCAGGAGCCGCAAATGCCCTCGCGGCAGGAGCGGCGCAAGGTCAGCGTCGGGTCGATCTTGTTCTTGATCCAGAGCAGCGCGTCGAGCACCATCGGCCCGCAATCGTCCATGTCGACGAAATAGGTGTCGATGCGCGGATTCTCGTCATCGTCCGGCGACCAGCGATAGATGCGGTATTCGCGCAAATTGGTGGCGCCTTCCGGCTTCGGCCAGGTCTTGCCCTGCTTGATCTGCGAGTTCTTGGGGAGCGTCAGTTCGACCATTACCTGCGGTCCTTTCGGATGACGAGCTTCAGCCCGGACCAGATTTCATTCACGGCGGCGACTTTCACATCGACCAGGTCGAGTTTCAGCGCCTCGGCGCGAACGACGCCCTCGGTGACGTCGGTCGGCACTTTCGATGCCTTCTTCGGCCAGGACACCCAGACCATGCCATCGCGCTTGATCGCAGCCTCGACATCGCCGAGGCGATCCTCGATCTCGGCGCGCTGCCGGGTGAAGGCATGAACGGCGTCGTATTTCAGGGTCGTTCCTGAAATACTGGACCAATCGGCCAGCCGGTCGACATCGGCAAAGGCCACGGCGCCGGTCAGGTCGTCGAGTTCCGATGGCAGTGCGACAAAGGCGGCGGTCATGCCGTCCTTCAGGCCGAGCTTGGCGGGAAGGGGCGTGCCGGAATATCCCGAGGCCGACATCGCCATCGTCAGTACACCCGTGCCTTGGGTGCTATCTTGGCGAGGCTGATGCCGCCGTCCTTTTCCGCCAAAAGCGGCTCGGTGTGCACCGGCCGGTACGAGAGCGTCACCTTGCCGTCTTCGCTGAGCCGCGCCAGCGTGTGCTTGCGCCAGACCTTGTCGTCGCGGGCTGAAAAATCTTCGCGCGCATGCGCGCCACGGCTCTCCTTGCGCGCCTCGGCGCCATAGACCGTGGTGATGGCATTGGCCATTAGGTTTTCCAGCTCCAGCGTCTCGACCAGATCCGAATTCCAGATCATCGAGCGGTCGAACACTTTGACGTCCTTGAGCTCGCCCCAGATCTGCGAAATGCGCTTGCAGCCGTTTTCCAGCGATTCCTGCGTGCGGAACACCGCCGCGTCTTCCTGCATCGCCTTCTGCATCTTCTCGCGCAGCACCGCCGTCGGCGTCGAGCCGTTGGCGTGGCGCAGACGGTCGAAGCGGTCCATGATCTTTTCGATAGAGGCTTCATTGGGTGCCGGGATTGCCGACTTGCGGTCGATGACCTGGCCGGCCCGGATCGCCGCCGCGCGGCCGAACACGACCAGATCGATCAGCGAGTTCGAACCCAGCCGGTTGGCGCCGTGCACCGAGGCGCAGCCGGCTTCGCCGACAGCCATCAGGCCGGGCGACACCTTGTCCGGGCTCCTCGGCGTCGGGTTGAGCACCTCGCCCCAGTAATTGGTTGGCACGCCGCCCATATTGTAGTGCACCGTCGGCAGCACCGGGATCGGCTCCTTGGTCAGGTCGACGCCGGCAAAGATCTTCGCCGATTCCGAAATGCCCGGCAGCCGCTCATGCAGCACCGCCGGATCGAGATGGTCGAGGTGCAGGAAGATGTGGTCCTTCTTCTTGCCGACGCCGCGCCCTTCGCGGATTTCCAACGTCATGCAGCGCGAGACGACGTCGCGCGAGGCAAGGTCCTTGGCCGACGGCGCGTAGCGTTCCATGAAGCGCTCGCCCTCGGAATTGACGAGATAGCCGCCCTCGCCGCGCGCGCCTTCGGTGATCAGGCAGCCGGCGCCATAGATGCCGGTCGGGTGGAACTGCACGAACTCCATGTCCTGCAGCGGAAAGCCGGCGCGCGCCGCCATGCCGCCGCCGTCGCCGGTGCAGGTGTGCGCCGAGGTCGCCGAGAAATAGGCACGGCCGTAGCCGCCGGTCGCCAGCACCACCATCTTGGCCGAGAAGCGGTGGATGGTGCCGTCGTCGAGGTTCCAGGCGACGACGCCGGTGCAGGTGCCGTCTGGCTCCATGATCAGGTCGAGCGCGAAATACTCGATGAAGAACTGCGCGTTGTTCTTCAGCGACTGGCCGTAGAGCGTGTGCAGGATGGCGTGGCCAGTGCGGTCGGCGGCCGCACAGGTGCGCTGCACCGGCGGGCCGTCGCCGTAATTCATCATGTGGCCGCCGAACGGCCGCTGGTAGATCTTGCCCTCTTCGGTGCGCGAGAACGGCACGCCGTAATGTTCGAGCTCGTAGACCGCCGCCGGCGCTTCGCGCACCAGATATTCCATGGCGTCGACGTCGCCCAGCCAGTCCGAACCCTTGACCGTGTCGTACATGTGCCACTGCCAGGAATCGGGGCCCATGTTGGACAGCGACGCGGCAATGCCGCCCTGCGCCGCCACCGTGTGCGAGCGGGTCGGGAACACTTTGGAGATACAAGCGGTGCGCAGACCCTGTTCGGCCATGCCGAGCGTGGCGCGCAGGCCCGCGCCCCCAGCGCCGACGACGACCACATCGAATTTGTGGTCGACATAGGTGTAGGCGGAACCGGTGTTGGCGGTTTTTGCGTCCTTGGCCAACTCAGCCTCCGAATGCCAGCTTGAGCAGGGCGAAGATCGAGGCGACGCCGACCGCTATGGTGAAAAACGTATTGAGCGCGATCAGCGCCAGCTTCATGCCTTCGCCATGCACGTAATCCTCGATGATCACCTGCATGCCGAGCCGCATATGGATGAGCCCGGAGATGAGCACCAGGGCCAGCACCAGCGCCACGAACGGATTGGCAAGCGCTGCCCGCACGTCGGCATAGCCGGCGCCGTTGAGCGCGATGAGAAAGCCGACGAAGAACAGCGTCAGCGGGATGTTGGCGATCGCGGTGAGGCGCTGGCGCCAGAAATGCCCGGTGCCCTCGCGGGCCGAACCGAGGCCGCGGACTTTCGCCAGCGGCGTGCGCATATCGGTCTTTCCAGTGCTCATGATCAGGCTCCCCGCGCCATGTAGCCGGCAATCCAGATCAGCAGCGTGAGTAGGATCGAGCCGGCCAGTGTCGCCCAGGCGATCTTCGAGGCCGTGTGCTTCTCCAGGCCGGCGCCGGTATCCCATACCAGATGACGTACGCCACCCAGCATGTGGTGCATCAGCGCCCAGGTGTAGCCGAACAGGATGAGCCGGCCGAGCCAGCTGCCGAAGGCCCAGTTGACCCAGTCGAACGTCGCCTGCGAGCTCGCCGCCGCCATCAGCCACAGAGCGACCAGCAGTGTGCCAAAATAAAGCGCGCCACCGGTGATGCGATGAATGATCGACATCGTCATGGTGATCGGAGGCCGGTACACGGTCAGGTGCGGCGAAAGTGGCCGTTCACGTCTGGCAAATTCGCGGGTGGCTGGTGATTTGCTCATGGCTCCCCCAGTTCGGCGTCCCTGGAGCCTCAGGTGGAAATGCGGCATTGCCGCTTTCGGTTGCGACTTCGGACAGCCGGTTTCTAATGCTCTTTTTGCACCGCGTCAAAGCCAGAAAACCGTTTCGAAAACGTAATTTAGTCTGACTTAAAGGCAGGCTTGGGCTTCAATCGATTAGGGGCTGGAGGCTGCAGCCGGCTCGGTATCGCTGCAGTGCAGCATGCGCATGGCATCCGCCGTTTCGGCTAGCGGGTGCAGGTCAAGGGCGTGGAGCCCGCCTTCATGACCAGCGCCTCGCGGCCATCGATCACAATCGCGTCATGCTCCTGGCCGAAGCGGCTGTGTTGATTGGCGGGCGAGGCCGGCAGATCTTCGCTGACTCCGTCGGCACCGAGAACGCGCACCGAGGTGCCGAGATTCTCGATGGTCATCTTGCCGCCATCGGCGCACGTGTAGGTCGCGGTGCGCGGCTGCGGCGCGGACACGTCGGTGACGGCGGCTTTCGGAGAATTATTCTGCGGCACGCAGGCCATGGCGACCATGAGCGGCGAAAGGGCAAGCGTCACCTGAAACGTCCGACGCAACGCCATGTGCTGTCCCTCCCGCGCGGCAAAACTGGCCGCGATGCATCGCTAAGATCAAGGTCGACGCCGAACTCAACGCCGGCCGCAATGGTGCGGCCAAGCATGGCCGAAAGATGGCCGCCGGGTTTTCCACCCAGTCGGATATTAACCATGTTTACCGAGACCTCGCCGCGAAACGCGTAAGCCTCTTAACAAAGGTTAAGAAAAGGTTAATTTCTGATTCGAGGAGGCTTTCCTCTAAACAAAGGAGGACGCCATGCGTTCGAACCCGGGAAGAATGCGCTTTGCGGCGCTCATGGTGGCGGCTTCCGTCGTTGGCCTGGCAGCGCCAGCCCTCGCCGGCGCACGTCATCAGGACCGTGTCTACGCCGATTCGTTCGGCAATCTCGTCATCGACAGCGCCGCCGGCTACAAGCGCATCCTGGTCGGCGAAGGCAAATTGGCCAAGCAACTGTCCGACTACACCAGCGCCGGTCAGCCCAAGGTGATCTACGAGAATGAATCGGACGAGATATCAGGCTCCAGCGACTGCTACCGGCCGCCGGTGTTCGTGAAGGGTCGCAGCTATATGTACGGCCTTTCCGACGGCGAGATGCCCGAACTCAGCCCCTGCCGCTGATGCGGATCTAACCAGCGCTGGCCGCAGCCACTCGTTCGCCGGCCGGCCCGGCCGACACCCGCACGCAATCGCGCCCGGCATTCTTCGCCTGATAGAGTGCCTGGTCGGCGCGCCGCATCAGCTCGGCAAAATCCTCGCTCGGATGAAGTTCGGCGACGCCGAAGCTCGCGGTGCAACGATTGTCCGCCGGCAGCCCGTCGATGGGCAGCGCACCGAAAGCGCTGCGTGTGCCCTCGGCGAACAGCCGGGCGGCGGCAAGGTTGGTTCCCGGCAGGATGATGGCGAACTCCTCGCCGCCGATGCGCCCGGCGACATGGTGACCGGCGGCGGCCTCGCGCAGGAAGCCGGCGAAAGTCTCGATCACCCGGTCGCCCGACGCATGGCCGAAACTGTCGTTGACGCTCTTGAAGTGATCAAGGTCGGCGATGACCAGCGCGACCGGCACGCCTTGCCGCATCGCGCCAAGCACCGCCAGTTCCGCGTGGCGGGTGAAGCCGCCACGGTTGAGCAGGCGCGACAGCGTGTCCGTCTCCGACCTCGACGTCACCTCGGCAAGCACGTCGCGAACCAGGATGGCCAGCATCAGCAGCGCCAGCGCCAGACCGAAGACAGTGCCGAGCGACTGCGACACCAGCGCGTAGCTACTTTGCACATAGGCCTGCGGGTTGGCGCCCCAGCCGCCGAGCGCATGCGCGATGAACGGCTTTGACGCAAACTGCAGCCCGCTGGCCGCGAGGACCGCCATCAAAATGCGATCGAGGCGGGCGCGCCTTTGCCTCGACGACCAGACGATCGCGAGACCGATGAACTGCATGACTGCATAGGGAAGCTGATAGGCCATCATGCGGGGCAGCGACTGGCGCGGCAGGTCCTGCACGACATACACCGCGACGGCGGTGGCGAGCAGGAAGAACAGCATTGGCGCCCATGGCGGCGCCACGGCGTATTTGTGCGCAAGCCCGCCGTTGAAGGCGATGGTGGCGCCAAGGAAGACGGCGAAGGCAGCGACGACCACCGGCCGCGCATTGTCGAAGGCGGGGATGCTGAATTCGATTGCGAAATAGACCATGCCCAGGAGATAGCCGAACGCCAGCCAGCGCGGCGCGGCGCGGCCGGTCTCATGCAACGCGACCGCCAGGAAGGATGCCGCCAGCAGGCCGGCAACCGCCAGATTGATCAACAGGATGAAATTGGCGCCGCTCATGTTCTTCCCGCACCCGCCCCGACAGCTAAGCATCGACGGGCGAAGAAGACGTTAACGCTGGCCCGGCCGGGCAGGATCAGCCCGCCTTGAGCGGTTCCGGCACGAACACCGTTTCTGGCCGCTCGTAGGACAGGCGCACGCTGTCACGGCCATTCTTCTTGGCCTTATATAGCGCGTCGTCGGCACGCCGCATCAGCGGCTCCAGGGCCTCGTCGCCGCTGCGGGCTGCCACGCCGAAGCTGGCCGTCACCTTTGTGCCGGCAGGAAGCCCGTCGACATGGCCGGCCGAATAGACCGTTCGCACCGCCTCGGCGAACAGCCGCGCCGCGGCGAGATCGCTGAGTGGCAGCAGCACGGCAAACTCCTCGCCGCCGATACGCCCGGCAACGCCGCGCGCGCCGGCGGCCAAGCGAAGCTTGCTGGCGAAGTCGGCGATTACGCGATCGCCCGCGGCATGCCCGTGCACGTCGTTGAGCGCCTTGAAATGATCGAGATCGGCCAGCACCAGCGCGACCGGGAAGCGCGCGGTGGCGCAGTGCCGCAGCAGCAGCATGCCTCGCTCCTCGAAACCACGGCGATTGAGAAGGCCCGAAAGCGGGTCGGTGTAGGTCTCGGTCTTCAGCGCTTTCAGCACGTCGAGTGCTGCGGCGGAGAACAGGCAGAGCGCAATGAGCAGCGACAGCAGTGCGTGCGACAGCAGCGCCGTCGTCCAGTAGGACGAGCCGTAGAACCCGTCATAGCTGGTGAAGGGTCCGTGCGCGATGACGACGACAAGGGTGCGCACGAAGAAGTTCAGGCCCGACAGCAGCGACAGCACGAACAGGATGTTTTCGGTCGGGCCGTTGCGGCGCACCGGTCGCAGTTCGGCGGCGACCAGGAGACTGATCCCGCCGAAAGCGAAATTCATCGCCAGGATGCGCCAGGTGAGATCCGGCACGACGAACAGGAACCAGCACAATGACGCGAGGCCACCGCCGGCCAGCACGCCGATCCCCACATAGGGCACCTTGCGGCCATAGCGGTGGATGACGGCGCTGGACAGGCAGCAGGCGGCAACGGCGAAGCAGATGTTCGACGTCACCTTGGTCAGCGGCATGCCGATGGGCAAGGTGAAATACTGCAGCAGGAAGCCGGCCGCCGAGAGACTGTAGCTGGTCGCCAGCACGGCGAGGTAAGGGCGGTGGCGCTGATAGGACCATAGCACGAGGAAGGCCGCGCCGAGCGCCAGCGCGATCGTCGGATTGAGCAGCGCTATCAACAGGCCGGTGTCCAAAGGACTGTGACTTCCCCTCGCTTACGTCAGGGAAGACCTTAGGGTGCAAGCCCAAACAAGCGGTTAAGCAAAATCGAATATGCGTTCGGGTGGATGAAAAAAGACCCCGGAGCCGCAAAGCTCCGGGCCTGGCATGCATTCGCAGCTGGAAGCTGTGCGCTATTTCCACTCGCGGATGTCGACGAAGTGGCCGGCGATCGCTGCCGCCGCCGCCATCGCTGGCGACACCAGATGGGTGCGGCCCTTGAAGCCTTGCCGGCCCTCGAAATTGCGGTTCGAGGTCGAGGCGCAGCGTTCATGCGGCTTCAGCCGGTCGTCGTTCATGGCAAGGCACATCGAGCAGCCCGGCTCGCGCCAGTCAAAACCGGCGGCGACGAAGATCTTGTCGAGGCCTTCGGCCTCCGCCTGTTCCTTGACCAAGCCGGAGCCCGGCACGATCATCGCATCGACATGCGGGCTGACTGTCTTGCCTTCGACCACCTTGGCGACGGCGCGCAGGTCCTCGATGCGGCCGTTGGTGCAGGAGCCGATGAAGACGCGGTCAAGCGATATATCGGTGATCTTGGTGCCCGGCGTCAGCCCCATATAGTCGAGCGCGCGCTGCTTGGAGGTGCGCTTGTTTTCATCGGTGATGTCGTCCGGGTTCGGCACGATACCTTGCACCGACACGACATCCTCGGGCGAGGAGCCCCACGAGACGATCGGCGGCAGCTTGGCCGCGTCGAGCACGATCACCTTGTCGAAATGCGCGCCCTCGTCGGACTGCAGCGTCTTCCAGTATTCGAGCGCCGCATCCCAGGCCGCGCCTTTCGGGGCGCGCGGCTTGTCCTTGACATAGGCGAAAGTCGTCTCGTCGGCGGCGATCAGACCGGCGCGCGCGCCGCCCTCGATCGACATGTTGCAGATCGTCATGCGGCCTTCCATCGACAGCGCACGGATCGCCTCGCCGGCATATTCGATGACATAGCCGGTGCCGCCGGCGGTGCCGATCTCGCCGATGATGGCGAGGATGATGTCCTTGGCGGTGACGCCATCAGGCAACTGGCCGTCGACGCGCACCAGCATGTTCTTGGCCTTGCGCTGGATCAGCGTCTGCGTCGCCAGCACATGCTCGACCTCCGAGGTGCCGATGCCGTGCGCCAGCGCGCCGAAAGCACCGTGGGTCGAGGTGTGGCTGTCACCGCAGACGATGGTCATGCCGGGCAAGGTAAAGCCCTGCTCCGGACCGATGATATGGACGATGCCCTGTCGGATATCGTTTTCGGAATAATATTCGACGCCGAAATCCTTGGCGTTCTTGGCCAGCGCCTCGACCTGGATGCGGCTTTCCTCGTTCTTGATGCCGAATTTGCGCTCGGGCGAGGTCGAGACATTGTGATCGACCACGGCCAGCGTCTTTTCCGGATGCCGGACCTTGCGGCCGCTCAGGCGCAGGCCTTCGAAGGCCTGCGGGCTGGTCACTTCATGGACGAGGTGGCGATCGATGTAGAGCAGGCAGGTGCCGTCATCCTGGCGGTCGACGACGTGGTCTTCGAAAATCTTGTCGTAGAGGGTGCGCGGTGCGCTCATGTGCGTAAATCCGTCGATATGAGAATGGGAAAGAGATGCCAGACCCCCGGCCCGGCGAAACGACCTGGACAGGTCGGCCTAGGTAAGTCGGCTGGTAAGTGCGCCGGACACGCGCGCGGAGAAACGCGACGGCAGGCGTTTTCTGTCCTGCAGCACGAACCCCTTGTAAGCCGGATCGCCAAAAAGCTCTTCCATGGCGTGGCTCATATCAATGTTTTGGGTTTTCGGCAATGTGGCGGTGTCACGCGCGCTTTCCCTTCTCCCCTTGGGAGAAGGTAAGGACGCCGCTCACAAAACCTCGAAGACAAAAGTCTTCACCAGCGCGTCGGGCTCGGCGATCGCGTAGCACCGGAACCACGGGCTCTGCTCGACCGGCCGCCATTTTTTCGCCTGCTCGAGTTCGTCGAAAACAGCCTGGAACCCGCCGCTCGCAAAAACCTGGTCGCGAACGGTGAAGATGGCGTGGCCACCCTTCCGGGTGATGCGCACCAGTTCGTGCAGGCCCGATGCCGGCGCATGGCTGATGGTGAAGACGCCGGTCGAGAAGAAGGCGCGGAAATGGCCATCCGGCCAAGGCAGCGGCCCGCCCAGCATCGCCTGTTTCAGCTCACTGTAAGCATTGCGGCTGCCGGCGATCTTCAGCATGTCGTCGGAGAGGTCCAGCCCGGCGATATCGTAGTAACTAAGCGCCTTCAGCGAAGGGCCCGACAGGCCGGTGCCGCAGCCGGCATCGAGCAAGGGGCCGTCGCCCGCCGGCACGTGGCGCGCCACCCAGGCGTTGATCAGGAAAGGCAGCAAATAACCGAGCGACGCGGTCTCGCTGTCATAGGTCGCGGCCCATGCGGCATAGGCCTCGGCGAGCGCTTCCGGCGTATCGGCCGTATAGACGGAATCCAGCGCCGCATTGGCTTTGTCGACGATCATGTGACCTCCTCAACGAGAATACCGACAACGATCGTAGCGCCGTCTTGGCCCGAAAACTATTCCTCTTGCTGGCGGCGCAGCCGCCGTTCCAGCGCCCGCAAGGCGAGCGACAGGCCGACGGTCAGGATGAGATAGACATAGGCGACGATCGAATAGGTCTCGAAGAAGCGGAACGAGCCGGCGGCGTAGACCTTGCCCATCTGCGTGATGTCGGCGACGCCGAGCACCGAGACCAGCGAGGAATCCTTGACCAGGGCGACGAAATCATTGCCGAGCGGCGGCAGGATGGTGCGGATGGCCTGTGGGAACACGATCAGCCGGAAGCGTTGCGCCCGCGTCAGCCCCAGCGCCTTCGCCGCCTCGATCTGGCCTTTCTCCACGGCCTGGATGCCGGCGCGAAAAACCTCCGAGATGAAGGCAGAGTAGCCGATGGTCAGCGCCATGATGGCGCGCCACAACAGCGACACGTCGCGCACCAGCAATTCGCCCACGAGGCCGGCATTCTGCAGCGGCGCTGTCAGCGCGTTCCAGCCCGCGACGAAGGCCGGCGCGCCGACGAATGCGATCCAGAACAACAGCACCAGGATCGGCACGCCGCGAATGATCTCGACATAGAAGCGGGCGACCTGGCGCAGCAAGCGCGAGCCCGACAGCCCCATCAGCGAAATGCCCAGTCCGATGGCGGACGCCAGCACGAAGGCGACCACGGTGACGAAGATGGTGATGCCGATGCCCTTGGCGACGGTGGCGAAAACCTGGGCGTAGAGGTTACTGGTCGCGACGAAGATGGCCACCGCGATCGCGATGGCCACGGCCACGACAAGCCACCATGGGAAGTCGGATCTGGGGGTGGCAGGGGCCTGCATCAGAAGGATTGCACCGCGGCATCCCTCGACGGTCGTGCAGGTTTCAGCGCGCTAGCATCACCCCACACCCGCGCCAAGACGAACTACTGCCCCATCTTGTAATCAAGGAACCACTTCTTGTTGAGCGTGTCGAACGTCCCATCCGCCTTGAGCGCCGCGATGGCCGCGTTGACCGGCTTCACCAGATCGGAACCCTTCGGGAAGATGAACCCGAAATCCTCGGTGCCGAGCGGCCCACCGATCAGCTTCAGCTTGCCGTCGGAAGCGTCGACATAGCCCTTGCCCGCGGTGCCGTCGGTCAACACGACATCGACGTCGCCCGACTTCAGTGCCTGCACCGTCGCGCCGAAGGTCTCGAACAGTTTGATGCGCGGGTTCTGCTCGTTGCCGTCGAGCACGCTGTAGACGGCGGTGTAGAACGGCGTCGTGCCGGCCTGCGCACCGATCAGCCCGTCCTTGAAGGCACCGAACGTCTTGGCGTCGGTGAAGCGGCTTTCGTCGCCACGCACCAGCATGAACTGTTCCGAACGCATATAGGGGTCGGAGAAATCCACCTTCTGCTTGCGGTCGTCCTTGATGGTGATGCCGGTCATGCCGATGTTGTACTGGTTGTCGGAAACCGCCTGGATCATCGCGTCCCAGGAGGTGTTCTGGTACTCGACGGTGAAGTTCAGCCGCTTGGCGATCTCGTTCATCGCATCATATTCCCAGCCGATCTGTTTTCCCGTCTTGGCATCGATGAACTGCAGCGGCGGATAGGCGTTTTCCGTCACCACCACCACCTTCTTGCCGCCGAGATCGGGCAGCGCCTGCGCGAAGGCGGCAACGGGCGCCAGCATGAGGGCAAGCAGGCCGGCCAGCAGCAGTTTCGATTTGGTCATGACACACTCCCCGGAAGTGAAAGCGCCCGGACATCGGCCGGGCTTGCAGGAAAATCCGGCGCCGACTTTAGCTTTCCGCAAGCGTCATGCAAGACGGTCCGCTGCGTCAGCGCACGCGAAAGCGGATTACAGTACCTTCAATCCGGGAATTCCAGGACGATCCTTGCGGGTCCGCTGTCAATCACCGTCCGCGGCATTGGCGCCCGCTTCCCGCAGACCGTCGATCAGCCGGGTCAAACTGTGATGCAGGGATTTCAGCTCGTCGCCATCGAGTACCGAATGGCACCGCATCGCGGCCGACACTGCCTTGGCGCTTTCCCGCAGTGCTTGGCCCCGATGTGTCGGTTCGACCAGCACCCGGCGTTCGTCGGCGGCATCGCGCCGGCGCGTCACCAGGCCGTTCGCTTCGAGGCGCTTGAGCAGCGGCGTCAGCGTTGCCGAATCGAGCCCCAGGGCATCACCGAGCTCGCCGACGGTGCGCGGTGCATGCTCCCACAGTGCCAGCATGGTCAGATATTGCGGGTAGGTAAGGCCGAGCGGCTCGAGCAGCGGCCGGTAGAGCCGTGTCATCAGCCCGCTCGCCGAATAGAGCGCGAAACAGAGATGCTGCTCAAGCTTCGGTATCCCGGCGAAATCCGCCGGGACGTCCAGGGGCGAAGCGGTCGTTCTGGTGGTCATGCTGCCTTTGCCGGAAGCGCCTTTGCCGAAATCGCCACTTCGATGTTGCCTTTGATCGCATTGGAATAAGGGCAAACCTGATGCGCTGCCGATACAAGCGCTTCCGCCGCCGCCTGATCAAGACCTTTCGTCTCGGCCGCGAGCGAAACGCCGAGCAGGAAACCGCCCTGGCCATTGGGATGCAGGCTGACATAAGCCGTCACCGAGGCATCCTGCAGCGGCAGTTTCTGCTTGCCGGCGATGAAGCGCATGGCGCTTTCGAAGCACGCCGCATAACCAGCCGCAAAAAGCTGCTCGGGATTGGTGGCACCGCCCTTGCCGCCCAGTTCCTTCGGCATGGCAAGGTCGAGGCTGAGCAGGCCATCGCCGCTCTGGACATGGCCGGCGCGGCCGCCGACGGCCCGAGCTTGAGTGGAATACAATGCGGTCATCAAGTTTCTCCATTTATCTTGTGCACGATTGTTTAGTACACGATGTAAATCGAGTCAACCGCGGATTTTCTGCCAGGCCATGAAACCTCAAAACGAAAAAAGGCGGCCGAAGCCGCCTTTTTGGAAACTTGTCGAAGACCTTATTCGGCGGTGGCTGCTTCCGCGGCCTTGGCTGCCTCGGCGGCGGCCTTCTTCTCGGCGGCGTCCTGGGCGGCCTTCTCGGCGGCCAAAGCCTCGGCGGCTGCCACCTTCTCGGCCTCGATGCGGGCCTTCTCGGCGTTCAGCGCATCGCGCTCCTCATCGTTCAGCTTGCGGGCGCGCACGCCGGTGTTTTCCGAGATACGGGCCGACTTACCGCGACGATCGCGCAGATAGTACAGCTTGGCACGACGCACCTTGCCGCGGCGGACGATCTCGACGCCTTCGACCATCGGCGAGTAGACCGGGAACACGCGCTCGACACCTTCGCCGTAGGAGATCTTGCGGACGGTGAAATTTTCCTGGAAGCCGGAACCGGCGCGGGCGATGACGACGCCCTCATAGGCCTGGACGCGGGTGCGGGTGCCTTCGGTCACGCGGACCTGGACGCGCACGGTGTCGCCGGGCTGGAATTCGGGAAGCTTGCGCTTGGCTTCGATCTTGGCGGCCTGTTCGGCCTCGAGCTGACGGAGAATATCCATCTCTAAAAATCCACTTCTTGTTCTTCCGACAGTCAGAGCGTCCGACACTCGCCTTGCAGTTCCAATGACCGCTCGGCTATGCCCTTTGTTCGAAAACATTGGGCAGGGGCGACTACACCGTCATTGTTGACGGGTCCGGCAGAGTTTTTCTTGCCAGTACGGGCGGGCACATACAGCTATTTCAGCGCTTTGTCACGCCTGACCCCGAGTCTTTTTTGCTCCCATGGCACCATCATAACCTTCCGGTGCCGGGTTGCGTCCGTCCTGCAAGCTTCCTAAGCCGGGCGCAGCACAGTCTTCCGCGGCGGCATTCCATGTCCATCTTCGACGCCATCCTGCTTTTCCTCGCGGGCTTTCTGTCCGGCGCCGCCAATGCGGTCGCCGGCGGCGGCACCTTCATCACCTTCGGCGCCATGACATTGGTTGGCCTGCCACCGATCGTCGCCAATGCCACCTCCTCGGTGACGCAATTTCCCGGCTACATCACCTCCACGCTCGCCTACTCGGCCGACATCAGGCATTTCTGGCGCGGTGCGCTGCTGCTGTGCCTGATCTCGGCGGTCGGCGCGCTGGCCGGTGCGCTGATCCTACTTGCGCTCGACAATCCGTCGTTTCGTGTCCTGGTGCCGTGGCTGCTGTTGGGCGCAACTGCATTGTTCGCCGCCGGGCCGTGGCTGAAGCCGGCGCCAAAACCCGGGCACGAAGCCGCCGTGGGGTCACTGGCCGGTTCGCTGGCGCAATTCGTCACCGCCGTCTATGGCGGCTTCTTCGGCGCCGGCATGGGCGTCATGATGTTGGCGACACTCGGCCTCACCCAGGCCGGCGACTATCACCGGCTGAACGCGCTGAAGAACATGCTGGCCATGGTCATCGCAGCGGTCGCGATCGTCGTCTTCGTATCGGGCGGCGTCGTCGCGTGGCCGCAGGCCATCATCATGATCCCCGGCGGCGCACTCGGCGGCTATGCCGGCGTCTGGATCGCCAAGCGCGTGCCGCAGAATTTGGTGCGCGGCTTCGTCGTCGCGGTCGGCCTGTTTCTCGCCTTTTACTATTTCAGCAAAGGCTGAGCGCCGGGCAAATCCGGCCGCCGCTCCTTCGTCAGCGCTTCCGATTGAGCGCGCCGCCATGCGGCGATCTTCTTGTGATTGCCCGAAATCAACACCTCGGGAATCTCGCGCCCCTCGAACTCCTGCGGCCGTGTATAGTGGGGATGTTCGAGCAGGCCGTTCTCGAAACTCTCCTCCTCGCCCGATACCGCATTGCCCATGACGCCGGGCAACAGGCGCACCACCGCGTCGAGCAGCACGAGTGCCGCCGGCTCGCCGCCCGAGAGAATGAAATCGCCGACCGAAACCTCTTCCAGACCGCGCGCCTCGATCAGCCGCTGGTCGACACCTTCGAAACGACCGCACAGGATGACCGCACCCGGCCCGGCGGCCAGTTCGCGCACCCGGGCCTGGGTCAGTGGTTTGCCGCGCGGGCTCATCAGCAGCCGCGGCCGCAAATCGCCCGCCGGCGAGGTGTGGTCGATGGCTTTCGCCAGAACATCGGCGCGCATCACCATGCCGGCGCCGCCGCCGGCTGGCGTGTCGTCGACGGTGCGGTGGCGGTCGGTGGCGAAGTCGCGGATCTGGATCGCTTCGAGCGACCACGTGCCGGCTTCGAGCGCCCGGCCGGCGAGCGACAGGCCAAGCGCACCCGGGAACATCTCGGGATAGAGCGTCAGCACCGAGGCTTCGAACGTCACCGGTTGCCCCCGGCGTCGCTTGGTCCGCGTGGCCTGCCCTTCGGATCGAAGTCTTCCTCGCGCGGGCCATCGCCGTCCTCGTCGTCGACAAGTCCGGCCGCCGCCGGGTCGACGCGGACAAAACCCTCGGCGATCGACACATCAGGCACGGCGGCCTGCGTGAACGGGATCAGCACGCCCTTGCGCCCGCCCAAGGTCACATCGAGAATGTCGCCACCACCGAAATTGTGCACGGCGACGACCTTGCCGATGGCAGCACCGGTCTCGTCCCGGACCTCGAGGCCGACGAGATCGGCATGGTAGAATTCGTCCTCCTCGCCATCGTCAGGCAGCATCGAACGGTCGACGAACAGCTCTGTGCCGGCGAGCGCCTCGGCGGCGTTACGGTCGGCAACACCCTTGAAACGGACCACGACAACGGTGTTGGCCGGCCTGATATCGATGATCTGGAAGGCGCGGCCGTCCCTGGCGTAGAGCGGCCCGTAATCGGCCAGCGCCAGCGGCTCACCGGTGAAGGTTTTCACCCGCAATTCGCCCTTGATGCCGTGGGCGGCGCCGATCACGGCCATCTGGACAGGGTTCTGGGGCTTGCTCATGGCGACATCCTTTGGCTTTGCTCTAACGCTCCCCGATTGTCATTTCAATGACGCGCTCTTCACCGCTTCCTAACCCGGTTGCCGGAAAATGGCCGCCAATGCATGTCTCCCAGAAGTGGTTCCCGGTTTTTGGGATGACGACATGCATGAAAGATTGGAAGCACGCCATGCAGGAATTCCTCATCCCGGCAAAACCCGATCTCCAGGCGGCGCGTGAAAGCTGGCTGAAGATGCTCGCGCGTGAACGTCGCCTGTCACCCGAGACAGTGGAAGCCTATGAGCGCGACACGCGCCAGTTCCTGCATTTCCTCACCGGCCATTGTGGCGGCTCGCCCGGCATCTCGGACATCGCCACTCTGCGCCCGGCCGATCTGCGCGGCTTCCTCGCCGCCCGCCGCAACGCCGGCGCCGGCGCCCGCACTCTAGGCCGCGGGCTGGCCGGCATCCGCTCGCTGCTGCGGTTCCTCGAACGGCGCGGCCTCGTCAATGCGGCGGGTGCTGCCGCGCTGCGCGCTCCGCGCCAGCCCAAATCGCTGCCCAAGCCACTGACGGCGAGCGATGCAAAGCATATCGTTTCGGTCGAAGGCCAACTGGCGGAAGAGCCGTGGATCGCGGCCCGCAATGCCGCCGTGCTGACGCTGCTCTACGGCTCCGGCCTGCGCATTTCCGAGGCGCTCGGCCTCGCCGGTGCCGATCTGGCATTGGCGACCGACACGGTGCTGCGCGTCACCGGCAAGGGCGGCAAGACGCGGCTGGTGCCGGTGCTGCCGGTGGCACTGCGGGCGATCGCCGAATACCGCCGGCTGTGTCCCTATCACCTCGACCCGAAGGGCCTGTTGTTTCGCGGCGCGCGCGGCGGCCCGCTCAACCCGGCCATCGTCCAGCGCGACATGGCCAAACTGCGCTCGGCGCTCAACCTGCCCGATACCGCGACGCCGCATGCGCTGCGCCATTCCTTCGCCACGCATCTGCTCGGCCGCGGTGGCGACCTGCGCACCATCCAGGAGCTGCTCGGCCACGCCAGCCTCTCGACGACGCAGATCTACACCGGCGTCGACACCGCAAGGCTGCTCGAAATCTACGAATCGGCGCATCCGAGGGCATGAAGCTTCAATTTTCCAGTGTCGGTTAACCGTTTTGCCGCTTTTTGCGTCTAGGAACGGTGTCATGAAACGCGTGATCGCCATCGCCGACCGGGCAGCTTCCATATCGCTGAAGCTGCTTGTAGCGCTCAATGTCCTGTTTTTCCTGTCGTTCCTCGCCGTCTTGCTGTTTGCCGCCGGCCGGGCGCATGCCGAAATCCCGACCTGCACCGGCGCCGACATGCTGTCCGCCTTGCAGACGAGCGATCCGGCTATCTATAGGAAGATCGAAGCGGAAGCCGCTGCAACGCCCAACGGCAAGGGCCTGCTGTGGAAGCTGGAAAAGCCGGGCGAAGAGCCGTCCTTCCTGTTCGGCACCATGCACATGACCGACCCGCGCGTCACCACGCTGCCGCCGGCCGCGCAGAAGGCCTATGACGCCGCCGCCACCATCGTCATCGAAACCACCGACGTGCTCGACAAGCAGCAGATGATGGCGGCGATGCTCAAGGAGCCGGACCTGATGATGTTCACCGACTCTACGACGCTGTCGTCTTTGCTGTCGCCGAACGATGCGGCGGCCATGAATGCCGCACTTGACGCGCGCGGCATCCCGCCGGCAACCGTTGCCAAGATGAAGCCGTGGATGCTCTCGGCCATGATGGCGCTCCCGGCTTGCGAACTGGCCCGCCAGTCCGGCGGCGCCCCGGTGCTCGACGTCAAGCTTGCGGAGGGTGCCAAGGCTGCTGGAAAGCCGGTGGAAGGCCTGGAAACGGCTGCCAGCCAGCTGCGCGCCATGGCCTCGCTGCCCCTCGCCTTTCACATGAAGGGCCTGGTCGACACGCTGAAGCTGGGCGACAAGGTCAACGACATCAACGAAACCATGATCGTTCTCTACCAGCGCGGCGACACCGGCATGTTCTGGCCGCTGTTCCGTGCGGCCATGCCGGACCAGCAGGACGACCCCGCGGGTTATGCGGCGTTCGAGGAAACCATGATCACCAGCCGCAACAAGGTGATGGTCGAGCATGCCGAGCCGATCCTTGCCAGGGGCAATGCGTTCATGGCGGTCGGCGCCCTCCACCTTCCCGGCCCCGAAGGCCTGGTCGAGGATTTCCGCAAGGCCGGTTATACCGTCACCGCCATGGGCCTTTAGCTTTTACTTGATCAAGATCTGAGCCAGCATCGCCGGAACGATGATCCGGTGAAACGGCTTGACGATCGCGAGATAGGCCCGTCCGAGCCAATTGTGCGTTTTGACGACCGTCGACGCAGCCACCTCCTGCCGGCCCATGCCAAGCTCCCTGACTTCGACCAGGACGCGGAAATCGAGATGCCGGTCGTCCAGTCCAAGGACGACCTTGCCTGGAACCCGGCTGATGAGCGGAAATATCCCGATCCTGCCGTCCGGCAACACAGCAGGTTCCAGGCCCGTCTTCAGTCGAAATGGCCGGACGGCAAAGTTGCGCAGCGCCATGAGCCTGCCGACCCATAAAGGTGTCCGCCCCAAGGCGCGCTCGGCCGCGTTGATTGCGGTCAACGCAAGACCTTCGGTGATCAGCACGTAGCGGTCGGCGAATTGGGCTCCGGCAAGAGCCTCGTTGGGATTCGGGACAATCTGCGCTGTGGGGTTTGTCACGGCAAAATCCTCTGAACCGACCATAGCCAACACAGACACGCCGCGTCGCGTGGCGAATCGCCGCCACTCCCGGCCCGGAAAGAGCGGATTGCCCTTGTTTTTGGCGTTTTCCAACCCTAGCGTGAAACCTGTTCAACGATTGCGCGTTGAGTCGTGTTGATTGATATTTTTCATCCACGGAGGACACTTTTATGGCGAACACACCGAATCCAAACGATCCGTTCAATTCAGCCACCACCCCCCCACCGCCACGCGGCGGCGGCGGTAGCACCTGGCTGATTGCGCTGGTCGTCGTTATTCTGGCGGTTGTCGCGTATTATGTTTTCGGAAGAAGCGGCGGTGAGCATCCGGCACCCGCCGAAGCGCCAGCGGCCAGCACACCGGCGCCTGCCCCGGCTCCTGCAGAACCGATGAAGCCAGCCGAACCCGCTCCGGCTGCACCCGCTCCGGCAGCTCCTGCCCCTGCAGAACCGGCACCTGCACCCGCGCCGGCCCCAGCGCCCGCACCGGCTCCTGCCGCACCGGCCAACTGATCGGCTCGATATCAAATACGAACGGCCCGCTTTTCAGCGGGCCGTTTTGCTTTTGACGGGAGGTCGCCTGAAAGCCCTTTAGATGTGGATCGGCTTGAAGAAGGTCGCCAGCGCCGCCTCCTTGACCGCCTCCGACATCGTCGGATGCGCGTGGCAGGTGCGGGCGAGATCTTCCGAGGAACCGCCGAATTCCATCAGCACCGCCGCCTCGTGGATCATCTCGCCGGCGCCGAAGCCGACAATGTGGACGCCGAGCACCCGGTCGCTCGCCTTGTCGGCGAGGATCTTGACGAAGCCGTCGGTGTGCAGCATGGCGCGCGCCCGGCCATTGGCGCTGAATGGGAACTTTCCCGCCTTGTACTCGATGCCGGCCTTCTTCAGCTCTTCCTCTGTCTTGCCGACCGAGGCGATTTCCGGGCTGGTGTAGACGACGCTCGGAATGACGTCATAGTTCACGTGGCCGGCCTGGCCGGCAATGGTTTCCGCCACCGCCACGCCCTCGTCCTCGGCCTTGTGCGCCAGCATCGGCCCGGCGATGACATCGCCGATGGCGTAGATGCCGGGCACGTTGGTCTTGAGATGGCCATCGGTTTTCACCCGGCCGCGCTCGTCGACCTCAACGCCGGCCTCCTTCAGCCCGAGACTGTCCGCATAGGCGCGGCGTCCGGTGGCGATCAGCACCGCGTCCGCCTCGATGGTCTCGGCGCCGCCGCCCTCGACCGGCTCGAAGGTGACTGTCGCGCCCTTCTTGGCCTTGGCGACGCCGGTGACCTTGGCACCAAGCTTGAACTCGAAACCCTGTTTCGACAGCAGCCGCTGGAACTGTTTGGAGACCTCGCCATCCATGCCGCCGAGGATGGTGTCGAGGAATTCGACGACGGTAACCTTGGCGCCGAGCCGCGCCCAGACTGAGCCGAGCTCGAGGCCGATGACACCGCCGCCGACCACCACCAGATGGCCAGGCACTTTCTCCAGCGACAGCGCGCCGGTCGACGACACGATGACCTTCTCGTCGATGTCGACCTTGACGCCGGGAATGCCGGCAACGTCCGAGCCGGTGGCGATGACGATGTTTTTGGTCTCGATCTCCTCGACCTTGCCGTCTTCGCCGGTTACCGACACCTTGCCGGCCGCGATCACCTTGCCGGTGCCGCGAAAGCTATCGATCTTGTTCTTCTTGAACAGGAAGGCGACGCCGTTGACGTTCGACGACACCGTCGCATCCTTGTGCGCCATCATCTTCTTCAGGTTCAATTTCGGCGCTGATACCTCGACGCCGAGCGTATCGAAGGAATGGCCGGCCTCGGCGAACATCTCGGAGGCGTAAAGCAGCGCCTTGGACGGGATGCAGCCGATGTTGAGGCAGGTGCCCCCGAAGGTCGCGTTCTTCTCGACCACCGCCGTCTTCAGTCCGAGCTGCGCCGCCTTGATGGCGCAGACATAGCCGCCCGGTCCCGATCCGATGATAACGACGTCATAAGCCATGATACTGTCCTTCTTCACTGGGGCTCAGCGGCCGCCGCTTACATTCAGGATGGCGCCCGTCGTATAGGACGCCGCGTCGGATAGAAGATAGAGAACCGCGCCGGCGACTTCATCAGCCCTGCCGGCTCTTTTCATCGGCAGCATATCCCGGAACCGCTCCACCCGGTCCGGCTGTCCGCCGGAGGCATGGATGTCCGTGTCGATGATGCCCGGCCGCACCGCATTGACGCGGATGCCTTCCATCGCCACCTCGCGGGCGAGCCCGATGGTGAACGTGTCGATGGCGCCCTTGGAAGCGGCGTAGTCGACATATTCGCCTGGCGAACCCAATGTCGCTGCGGCCGACGAGATGTTGACGATCGATCCGCCCTTGCCGCCATGGCGGGTCGACATGCGCTTGACCGCCTCGCGGGCGCAGAGAAAGGAACCCACGACATTGATGCGCATCATGCGCTCCAGACGCGAAACGTCCATCTCGTCGATGCGCGCCTTGACGTCGACGATGCCGGCATTGTTGACGAAGGCATCGAGCCGGCCATAGGCGCGGTCGACGGCGCCGAACATGGCAACGATATCGGCCTCAACGCCGACATCGCCCTTGACGGCAAAGGCTTCGCCACCGGCGGCCTTGATCTCGGCGACCAGCACATCGGCGGCGTCCTGATTCGCAGCGTAGTTGACCGCGACGCGGTAGCCGGCCTTCGAGCCGAGCCGGCAGATCGCGGCACCGATGCCGCGGCTGCCGCCGGTGACCAGCAGCACCTTCCCGCTCACTCCTGGCATCCCTTCAAGGCAAACACATCCCACGGCACTTTCGAAAATCCGCTGCCGCCATAGGCCGTCGACTGACGCAACCACGATCCAAGATCCGGCAGGATCAGCGTCTTCGGCGCGTCGACGCCTTCGGCCGGCAGCAGCCCGATGCTGCCCTTGTCATCCGACGTGTAGATGACACCGTGCCAGGACGTGCAGGCGGCAAGCTCCTCGCCGGTGACGTCGCCCTCCGGGCATTTGTACATCAGCGCGCCATTCGGCCGCGACACGCCCTCGTTCCACATGACGATGCCATTCAGCACCACATTGTTGTCGAGGATCATCCGGAACGAGTTGGTGACGGTCGCCGAGCTGCCGGTCGGGGTAAAATCGATCTCGCTACCGCTCTGGGCCTCGCCATAGACGGCAAGCTCGATCGGGCAGGCGGTGGTCGCGCCCAAGCCAGTGAACAAAGCTGCCAGAGACCCGGCTAGGCATGCGATTGCGGACGGCAACGGGCTTTGCATCGCGGCGACCTAACGGCTCTTGCGGCCATCGGCGTTTTCAAGCACTCCAAAATCGGTCATCAGGAGCAGCGGCTCGCCAGCCGCGCTGAGTCCCCAGAACGATGGATAGATTCCATCACCCCAGCCGCTCGAGAACATCGCAATGTTGGGGGGATTGCCGGCAACGGGGTGATGCATCACGAACCGATCCTGGTTGGGCGCAAACTCGGCTGCCAGCACGTCGTCATAGTAATTCTGCCCGGCTTCAAGCTTGTCCTGCTGCGCAGACATCAACGCCAGTGCCATCTTGTCCATGAACGAACCAAGACCGGCATCGACGGGATAGCCGAATACCTCGTCGCCCTTCAGCGTCGATGCATCCTGATCGGGCAAGGTTGCCAGTTCCCAGCGAAACGGCCTGCCGGGCCGGAAACGCAGGACTGCTGCGGCAACGCCGCCTTGTGCCTCAAGCAACGAAACAGGGTAGTGCCCTGGTTTGACCTTGCGGCTTAACGCTGGCCAGTCGGTTCCGGTAATCAGCGGATCGCAGGCGATAATTTCGCCTGTCGGCAAATCCAGCTCGCCGATCACCGTGACGGTTATCTCACGCTCCGCCATTTGCGCTTCGCTCAGGTCGAAGAGGCCGAGATTGCTGCTCGCCTGCGCCGGATCCCATTCGGCCGACACCACCGCCGGCGTGGACATAGAGGTCCAAGGCTCACGCCGTAAAATCCGTAGCGCACGGCCCAGCCTGAACCCTAACTGCTCCACCCAGCCGCTCATTGCGGATCAGCTCCGATCACAGGTCGAGAACCAGCCGCTCCGGATCCTCCAGGCTTTCCTTGACGCGCACCAGGAAGGTCACCGCTTCCTTGCCATCGACGATGCGGTGATCGTAGCTGAGCGCCAGATACATCATCGGCCGGATCACGATCTGGCCGCCGACCACCACCGGCCGGTCCTGGATCTTGTGCATACCCAAAATGCCCGACTGCGGCGCGTTGAGGATCGGCGTCGACATCAGCGACCCGTAAACGCCACCGTTGGAAATCGTAAACGTGCCGCCCTGCATGTCCGCAACCGACAGCTTGCCGTCGCGCGCCGCGATGCCGAGCCGGCCGATTTCCTTTTCGATCTCGGCGATCGACATCTGGTCGGCATTGCGCACGACCGGCACGACGAGGCCCTTCTCGGTGCCGACGGCGACGCCGATATGGGCGTAGTTCTTGAAGATGATGTCGGTGGCGTCGATCTCGGCGTTGACCGAGGGGATTTCCTTCAGCGCGTGGGTGACGGCCTTGGTGAAGAAGCCCATGAAGCCGAGCTTCACGCCATGCTTCTTCTCGAACACGTCCTTGTACTTCGTCCTCAGCGCCATCACCGCGCTCATGTCGACCTCGTTGAAAGTGGTCAGCATGGCGGCTGTCGACTGCGCTTCCTTGAGGCGGCGCGCGATGGTCTGGCGCAGCTTGGTCATGCGCACGCGCTCCTCGCGCGATGCATCGTCGCCCGAGGACGGCGCCCGCACCGCAACCGGCGCAGGGGCCGGCGCTGCCTTCGGCGTCTCGGCCGGCTGCGACGGCGCGCCCTTGGAGATAGCGTCGAGCACGTCGCCCTTCAGCACCTGGCCGCGCTTGCCCGAGCCGGAGACCTGATCGACCGCCAGATTGTTCTCGGCGATCAATTTTGCCGCAGCCGGCGCCGGCGGCATGGATCGCGGCTCGACCGCGCCGGCGTCGCCGGCGATCTTGGCGGTTTCGGCCGCCGCCTGCTTGCCGGTCGATGCCGCATCCGGCGACGAGGCCTGCGACACCGCCTGTGGCTTGGTCGCCGGAGCCGCGGCCCCGCCACCCGCCGAAATCGAACCCAGCAACGCGCCGACGCCGACCGTTTCACCTTCCTTGACGGTGATCTCACCCAGCGTGCCGGCGGCGGCGGCAGGCACCTCCACCGTCACCTTGTCGGTCTCGAGCTCGAGCAGTGGCTCATCGGCGGCGATCGTGTCGCCGACCTTCTTGAACCATTTGCCGACGGTCGCTTCGGTGACGGATTCGCCGAGAGTGGGAACGCGGATTTCGGTAGCCATTGTGCCTGTCCGTTTCTTTCGGTTCTGTTTTATTCGCCCGGATCTGTTCTATTCACCGAGCGCGTCTTCGAGCAAGGCGGCGAGCTGGGCAAGGTGCTTCGACATCAGTCCGGTCGCCGGCGAGGCGGCCGCGGGGCGGCCGGTGTAGCGCACCCGCTGATGCTTGGCGTCGATATGCGCCAGCACCCATTCCAGATACGGATCGATGAACGACCAGGCGCCCATGTTCTTGGGCTCCTCCTGGCACCACACCATCTCGGCGTTGCGGAAGCGCGACAGCTCGGTGATCAGCGCCTTGGCCGGGAACGGATAGAGCTGTTCGACGCGCAGCAGATAGATGTCGTTGATACCGCGCTTCTCGCGCTCTTCGTAGAGGTCGTAATAGACCTTGCCCGAGCACAGCACGACGCGGCGGATCTTCGAATCCTTGGTGAGCTTGATCGCCTGGTTGGGCAGCAGCTGCGCATCGTCCCACAACAGCCGGTGGAACGAGCTTTCGCCGGAAATTTCCGGCAGCGTCGACACCGCCCGCTTGTGGCGTAGCAGCGACTTCGGCGTCATCAGGATCAGCGGCTTGCGGAAGTCCCGCTTCAGCTGCCGGCGCAGGATGTGGAAGTAGTTGGCCGGCGTCGTGCAGTTCGCCACTTGCATGTTGTCTTCGGCACAAAGCTGCAGGAAGCGCTCGAGCCGGGCCGAGGAATGTTCCGGACCCTGGCCTTCATAGCCATGCGGCAAGAGACACACGAGGCCCGACATTCTAAGCCACTTGCGCTCGCCCGATGAGATGAACTGGTCGAACACCACCTGGGCGCCGTTGGCGAAGTCGCCGAACTGCGCCTCCCACAGCGTCAGCGCCTTCGGCTCGGCCAGGCTGTAGCCATATTCGAAGCCCAGCACCGCCTCTTCCGACAGCATCGAGTTGATGACTTCGTAGCCGGCCTGTGCCGCCGACAGGTTGTTGAGCGGGATGTAGCGGGTCTCGTCGCGCTGGTCGTAGAGCACGGAATGGCGCTGCGAGAAGGTGCCGCGCTCGGAATCCTGCCCCGACAGGCGGATCGGATTGCCGTCGAGCAGGATGGCGCCGAAGGCCAGCGCCTCGGCCGTCGACCAGTCGATGCCTTCGCCGGATTCGATTGCCTGGCGGCGGTTCTCGAGGAAGCGGATGATCGTCTTGTGCGCCTCGAAATCCTTCGGCACCTCGGTCAGCTTCTTGCCGATTTCCTTCAGCGTCTTGACCGGCACGGCGGTCTTACCGCGCCGCTGTTCGTCCTGGTTGTCGGCGGTGCGCAGGCCCGACCAGGCGCCGTCGAGCCAGTCGGCCTTGTTGGGCTTGTAGTGCTGGCCGACCTCCCACTCGGATTCCAGATGTGCCCGCCAGTCGGCCTTCAGCTGGTCGAATTCGGCCTGGGTGATGTGACCTTCAGCTATCAGCCGGTCGGCATAGATCTGCACCGTCGTCTGGTGGGTGCGGATGTTGCGATACATGATCGGCTGGGTGAAGGCCGGCTCATCGCCCTCATTGTGGCCGAAGCGGCGGTAACAGAACATGTCGACCACAACGGGCTTGTGGAACTTCATCCGGAATTCGATCGCCACCTTGGTGGCATGGACCACCGCTTCCGGGTCGTCGCCATTGACGTGGAAGATCGGCGCCTCGATCATCTTGGCCACGTCAGACGGATAGGGCGACGAGCGCGAGAAGCGCGGATTGGTGGTGAAGCCGATCTGGTTGTTGATGATGAAATGCAGCGTGCCGGCGACGCGGTGGCCGCGCAGGCCGGACAGGCCGAGGATTTCGGCAATGACGCCCTGGCCGGCGAAGGCCGCATCACCGTGCAGCAACAGCGGCAGCACCTTGGCGCGCTCTTCCAGAGGCACGATCTCCTCGCGGCTGCGGCCGAACAGGTAGTCCTGCTTGGCGCGCGCCTTGCCCATCACCACCGGGTCGACGATTTCCAGATGCGAGGGATTGGCGGTCAGCGACAGGTGCACCTTGTTGCCGTCGAACTCGCGGTCCGACGAGGCGCCAAGATGGTACTTGACGTCGCCCGAGCCCTCGACCTCGTCGGGTGCGGCCGAGCCGCCCTTGAACTCGTGGAAGATGGCGCGGTGCGGCTTGGCCATCACCTGGGAGAGCACATTCAGCCGGCCGCGATGCGCCATGCCGAGCACGATCTCCTTCATGCCGAGCTGGCCGCCGCGCTTGACGATCTGCTCCAGCGCCGGGATCAGCGCTTCGCTGCCATCGAGGCCGAAGCGCTTGGTGCCCTTGTACTTGACGTCGATGAACTGCTCGAAGCCTTCGGCCTCGACCAGCTTCTGCAGGATCGCCTTCTTGCCGGTGGCGGTGAAGGTGATCTCCTTGTCGGCACCCTCGATGCGTGCCTGGATCCAGGCCTTTTCCTCAGGATCGGAAATATGCATGAACTCGACGCCGAGCGTCGAGCAATAGGTGCGCGTGAGGATCTCCAGCATCTGCCGTATGGTGCCGAATTCGAGCCCGAGCACATTGTCGAGGAAGATCGGCCGGTCGTAGTCGGCTGATGTGAAGCCGTAATTCTCCGGCGACAATTCATTGTAGTCCTCGAGCGGCTTGGCGATGCCGAGCGGGTCGAGATTGGCGTGCAGATGGCCGCGCATGCGGTAGGCGCGGATCATCATGATGGCGCGCACCGAATCGCGCGTCGCCTGGTGCACGTCGGCATCGGAAAGCGCGACACCGTTGACGACGGCCTTGTCCTTGACCTTCTTTTCGATGTGCTTCTCGACGATGCCCCAGTTGCCGTCGAGCGCCGACACCAGTTCGCCATTGGCCTGCAGCGGCCAGGAGGGCTTTGCCCAGGAGGCGCCCTTGGCATTCTTGCGCACATCCCCTGAATCGTCCTTCAGCCCGGCGAAGAACTCCTGCCATTCGGGATTGACCGAAGCTGGATCGTCCTCATAGGCGGCGTAGAGCGCGTCGATATAGTCGGCGTTGCCGCCATAGAGGAATGAGGTGAGCGAAAATTGGTCGTTGGCCTGATCTTGTCTTGCCATGTCTCTATCGAAGCCTTGGCTTCGTCTCCTTGTCAGAGCGAATAGGGAGTAGCGAATAGCGAGCAGATTCCCCTGAGTCGCGCCGTTACTCTGTTTTCTCTATTCGCTATTCACTACTCACTTAACCCTTGATCGCCTCGACCAGCGTCGTGCCGAGCCTAGCCGGCGAGGGCGAAACTTTTATCCCGGCCGATTCCATGGCCGCGATCTTGTCCTCGGCGCCGCCCTTGCCGCCGGAGATGACCGCGCCCGCATGACCCATGGTGCGGCCGGCCGGCGCCGTGCGCCCGGCGATGAAGCCGGCCATCGGCTTCTTGCGGCCACGCTTGGCTTCGTCCTTGAGGAACTGCGCGGCGTCTTCCTCGGCCGAACCGCCGATCTCGCCGATCATGATGATCGACTTGGTCTCGTCATCGGCGAGGAACATCTCGAGCACGTCGATGAATTCGGTGCCCTTGACGGGGTCGCCGCCAATGCCGACGGCGGTGGTCTGGCCGAGGCCGACATTGGTGGTCTGGAACACAGCCTCATAGGTAAGCGTTCCCGAGCGCGAAACAACGCCGACCGAACCCTTGCGGAAGATGTTTCCCGGCATGATGCCGATCTTGCATTCGTTGGGGGTGAGCACGCCCGGGCAGTTCGGCCCGATCAGCCGCGAGGTCGAACGGTCGAGCCGCGCCTTGACCCTGATCATGTCCATCACCGGAATGCCTTCGGTGATGCAGATGATCAGCGGGATCTCGGCCTCGATCGCTTCCAGGATGGCTTCGGCGGCACCCGCCGGCGGCACATAGACGACGGACGCGTTGGCGCCGGTCTTTTCCTTGCCCTCGGCGACGGTGGCGAAGATCGGCAGGCTTTCGCCCTTCGAGCCGATCCAGGTCTCGCCACCCTTCTTGGGATGGATCCCGCCGACCATTTTTGTCCCGTGATAGGCCAGCGCCTGTTCGGTGTGAAACGTGCCGGTCTTGCCGGTCAGGCCCTGCACCAGCACCTTGGTGTTCTTGTCGACGAGAATGGACATGGTGGCCCTTTTCTTAGAAATCGTTGATCGAGGAAGGTGAGACACGGCTGTAGACGCCGCTCACCATGTCTTGCCAGGAATTGCCGCCGGCGGGCTGGAACTCCAGCCGCATGCGGTAGCGGTCATTGCTGTCGAAATCGTAGGTCACCCGGGCCGACCCGCGCGGCGATGAGCGCAGCAGCATCAGCCTATTGCCATCCCACGTGCCCGTTGCCGGTGTCGCTGGCACCAACCCCATCGAATCGAACTGATGCATGGTTACGGCACTGGTTTGTTGGTCGAAGCCGAACACGCTGTGCGCGCCGAACGAAACCGTGCCATCGCGGCGCTGGCGATAGCGCTGCACTACGAACAGGCCGCCAAATTCAGCCACGGCAACCGCTTCGGCCGTCGCTGTGCCGGCATCGGTCCATTGCGTGGCGGCCACCTGTTCTTCGCCACGCCACGTGCCGACCAGCGCCTGCAGGCGCTGGTGATCGGCCGAGAGCGAAGAAAAGGAGGCTGCGGTCATGGTCAGAGCCGCTTCAGATCGGCGACGGTGAGGTCGCTCTTGGCGTTGCCAGTGTTGAGCGTCGTCGCCGGCTCGAACATCAGCACGACAGGCTGTTCGCTCAGCGACCGCGGCCGATGCTCGACGGCGCGCGGCACGACGATGAACTCGCCGCTGGCAAGCTCCACCGTGCCATCGCGAAAATCGATGGCGATGCGGCCGCGCAGCACCAGGAAGGCCTCATCCTCGTTCTCATGCGCGTGCCAGTCGAAGACATCGCCAAACTTGGCGATCTTGACCTGCGATTCGTTGACGTCGCCGGCGATATGCGGATCGAAGACCTTCTTGATCTTTTGATCCGCCGCCTCGATGAGGTTTATCTTGTGCGGAGGCACCAGATCAGCCCTTCACCGCCGCCACGATCTTCTTGGCTGCGTCGTCGAGATCGTCGGCTGACACCACGTTGAGGCCGCTGTCGTTGATGATCTTCTTGCCGAGCTCGGCATTGGTGCCTTCCAGACGCACCACCAGCGGCACTTCCAGGCCGACTTCCTTGACCGCGGCAATCACGCCCTCGGCGATGATGTCGCACTTCATGATGCCGCCGAAGATGTTGATCAGGATGCCTTTGACCGCCGGATCCTTGGTAATGATCTTGAACGCCGCCGTCACCTTCTCCTTCGATGCGCCACCGCCGACATCGAGGAAGTTGGCGGGTTCGGCGCCATAGAGCTTGATGATGTCCATCGTCGCCATGGCGAGGCCGGCGCCGTTGACCATGCAGCCGATATTGCCGTCGAGCGCGACATAGGCGAGGTCGTATTTCGACGCCTCGATTTCCTTCTCGTCCTCTTCGGTGGTGTCGCGCAGTTCGAGCACGTCGGGATGGCGAAACAGCGCGTTGTTGTCGAACGACACTTTTGCGTCGAGCACGCGCAGCCGGCCGTTCTTCATCACGATCAGCGGATTGACCTCGAGCAGGCTCATGTCCTTCTCGACAAAGGCCTTGTAAAGGATCGGGAACAGCGTATCGCCATCCCGGCCCGCGTCGCCGTCGAGCTTCAGCGCGCCGTTGAGCGCCTTCAGATCTGCTGATGTGACGCCCTTTTCCGGGTCGATGGCGACGGTGATGATCTTTTCCGGCGTGTCATGCGCGACCGCCTCGATGTCCATGCCGCCTTCGGTCGAGACGACGAAGGCAACGCGGCCGACCGAACGGTCGACCAGGATCGACAGATAGAGCTCGCGCTCGATGTCGGCGCCGTCCTCGATATAGAGGCGGTTCACCTGCTTGCCGGCCGGGCCGGTCTGCTTGGTCACCAGAGTATGCCCAAGCATCTCGTTGGCGTTGGTGACCACGTCGGCCACCGACTTCGCCAGGCGCACGCCACCCTTGGCGTCGGGGCCGAGTTCCTTGAACTTGCCCTTGCCGCGGCCGCCGGCATGGATCTGGCTCTTCACCACATAGAGCGGGCCGGGCAGCGCCTTGGCCGCGGCTTCCGCCTCGCTCGCCTTGAACACCGGCACGCCTTCGGCCACCGGCGCGCCGAACGTCTTCAGCAGCGCCTTGCCCTGATACTCATGGATGTTCATCTTCGATATCTCCGGGTCGACTGCTGGGGGTCACTTCGAGGCGAGATGCGGCGCGATCTTGACGCAGGCCTCGGTCAGGCCCTGCACCGTCGCCACCGAACTGTCGAACATCTTCTGCTCGCTCTTGTTGAGGTCGATCTCGATGATGCGCTCGACACCGCCGGCGCCGATCACCACGGGAACGCCGACATAGGTGTTCTTGACGCCATACTGGCCGGAGAGATGCGCGGCACACGGCAGCACGCGCTTCTTGTCCTTGAGATAGGCTTCCGCCATCGAGATCGCCGAAGCGGCCGGCGCGTAATAGGCCGAGCCGGTCTTGAGCAGGCCGACGATCTCGGCGCCACCGTCGCGGGTGCGCTGGACGATCTGGTCGAGCTTTTCCTTCGAGGTCCAGCCCATCTTGACGAGGTCGGGCAGCGGAATGCCGGCAACCGTCGAATAGCGGATCATCGGCACCATGGAATCGCCGTGGCCACCGAGCACGAAAGCGGTGACGTCCTCGACCGAGACCTTGAACTCCTCGGCAAGGAAATAGCGGAAACGCGCGCTGTCGAGCACGCCGGCCATGCCCACGACATGGCTGTTCGGAAGGCCCGAGAACTTCTGCAGGGCCCAGACCATGGCGTCGAGCGGGTTGGTGATGCAGATGACGAAGGCCTTCGGCGCATATTTCTTCAGGCCGGCGCCGACCTGCTCCATGACCTTCAAATTGATGCCGAGCAAATCGTCGCGGCTCATGCCAGGCTTGCGCGGCACGCCGGCGGTGACGATGCAGACGTCCGCGCCCTCGATGCCCGCATAGTCGTTGATACCGGTGAGGCGGCTGTCGAAGCCATCGACCGGCGACGACTGCGCGATATCGAGCCCCTTGCCCTGCGGGATACCCTCGGCGATATCGAACAACACCACGTCGCCGAGATCCTTGAGGCCGATCATGTGGGCGAGCGTGCCGCCGATCATGCCAGAGCCGATGAGCGCTATCTTGTTGCGTGCCATGTCAGGATGTTTTCCCTTTGTCAGTGACGGCGCCATACGGCGTCGAGGAAGAGGCCGGAATGCTGCGAGGAAACCGCGGAATTTCGCCGCACCCAATAGCCCCAGCACGAAATAAATTCAAACGATTATTTCGGAGCTAGCGTTTTCAATCGGTTAGATAGATTGGGATTTACGTAAACGTCAAAGTTTGTGAGCCGACTTGGGAGAATTTAAACAATGAAGATGGAAATCAGAAGGCTATTCCCAGGCGATGACGCCCTTGTGATGCAGGTCGCTGAGGACGTCTTCGACGAGCCGGTCAGGCCGGATCGGCTGCCAGCCTATCTCCGTGAACCCGGCCATTTCATGATCGTAGCGCTCGCTGATGGCCTGGTCGTCGGGCAATGCGCCGCGGTCGTCCATCGCCATCCCGACAAGGTCAGTGAACTCTATATCGACGAGGTCGGCGTATCGCCCGCCTTCCGGCGCCAGGGCATCGCGCGGAAAATGCTCGACGCGATGTTCTCGATCGGCAGAGAGCATGGTTGCGAGCAGGCCTGGGTCGGCACCGAGCCGGACAATGTGGCTGCGCGCGCGCTTTATGAGTCGCGCAGGGAGGCACACGCGCCGGCGGAGAGCTTCGTCATGTATGTGTATGAATTATAGGCGTCGGCGGGACAGCGTCCCCTCTGTCCTGCCGGACATCTCGATTGGCAGCTGCAGCGCCTCGCACACCCTGAAGACTATCTAGGCCTGCGCCTGTTGCGCCTCGGATAGATGCGCCTTCGGCTTCCGCCGCTCCGCCCAATCCTCCAGCCAGTCGCGGCTTTGCATCTCGATCAGGCGTGATGCGGTGCGTTCGAACTCGAAGACCTCGACGCCTCGCTTGGCCACGTAGAGCTGCGGCGGCGGAGCCTCGGCGCTGACCACCAGCCGCACATGATGGTCGTACAGCGTGTCGATCAAAAGGATGAAGCGTTTGGCCTCGTTGCGCTTGCCTTCGGCGAGCACCGGGATGTGATCGATGAAGACGGTCGAGAAGCGCCCGGCAATCGCCAGGAAATCGCGGGCGCCGAGCGGCTTTTCGCAGAGATCGGCGAAGGAAAACCGCGCCGCATCGCCGGCAGCACGCGGCACGACCACTTGCCGTCCCTTGAGGGTCAGCGAGGTCTCGGCTGTCGGCACGCCACGCGTCATGGTCTGCCAGGCGTCGTCGAGCATATGGTCGGCCGCCGCATCTGCCGGCGTGACGTAGACCGGTGTGCGGGCAAGCTTTTCCAGCCGGTAGTCCTTGTCGGCGTCAAGTGACAGCACCTGCGCGTGCCGCTCCAAAATGCCGATGAACGGCAGGAAAAGCTGGCGGTTCAGGCCGTCGCCATAAAGATTTTCCGGCGCCACGTTCGAGGTGGCGACCAGCACCACGCCGCTGGCAAACAGCGCCGAGAAGAGCCGCGACAGGATCATCGCGTCGGCAATGTCGGTGACCGAGAACTCGTCGAAGCACAGCACCCACGCCTGCTCCGCAAGCGCCTTGGCCACCGGCGGGATCGGGTCGTCCTCCTTGACCGTACCGTCCTTGCGCGCCTGCCGGTGCTTCTGGATACGGTCCTGCACATCGGCCATGAAGTCGTTGAAGTGGACGCGGCGCTTGCGCCGCACCGGCAGCAATTCGAAGAACATGTCCATCAGCATGGTCTTGCCGCGGCCGACGCCGCCATGGATGTAGAGGCCCTTGACGGGCTCATGCGTCTCGCGCTTGCGGGCAAACAGCCAGCCCAGCGCACTGGACTTGTGTGCCAGCCGCTTGGCCGAGATCTCGTCGGTCAGCCGGTCGAGCGCGGCGGCGATCCGTTCCTGCGCCGGATCGCGTTCGATCGCGCCGGTTTCCACCAGATGGTCATAGCGCTGCCTGACGGTCGCATGGGTCTGGAGGCCGTCACGCAGATGCATCGGTCACGTCGTTCTGGAGCAATTCCAGGAAAAGTGTGTAGCGGTTTTCCATCCGGAATTGCGTAAAAAACAAATGAGGGGCAGGTCAGCCTATCTTGTAAGGGAAATCGCCTGGCCGTTGGAAGTCTGGCCGTCGAATTTCGAGCCGCCCGACGAATAGAGCCGCGCTAGCGTGCCGCCATTTTCGTCATAGAGCGTCAACTGCTTGCCGGCGACGTTCCACGACTTGATGCCGTCGATCGGCGCCGGGCAGTGCAGCGGTCCGGCGCGGAAGCCGGCGCCGAACTTGGTCTGCGGCGTCGCCACCTTGCAGGTCTGGCCGGAAACGCTGGCGTTCCAGACACCGGCAACGGCGGCCGCGGTCAGATCCGCGGCACCGGCGGGCGCCGAGCCGTCCGGCGGCAAGGATGCAACCTGCGTATTGGCCGGTGCGGTCGGGAATTGCGAGGGGTCGGTGGCGCCAGGTGCTGCCGGTGGCGGCAGCTGATTGGCGGTCACCTGGCCTGCCGGGGCCGGCTGCAACGGCGCCGGCTGCTGGTCATCCATCGACGAGAAGCGTGAGGTCGAACAGCCACTCGCAACGAGCGCCGCCAGCGATACGGCCATCAGGCCACTTTTCGAAAAAATCATTCCAACCTCCGTCGGATCCGGCTGGGGGGACGCCGTCCGCGCAATCTCACCCCCACCAAGATGGAGAAGGTGGCGAAATTTCAACCCGATATGGTTAAAATACGGTTTGCAGCAAAATCTGTTGCAAATTTATCGCAATCACAACGGCACTGCCGCCCGGCTCGCCGGGATCCGGTCTACGCCGTGTTGCTCCCGGCACTCGGCAAGCCGGAAGCCGCGCTTGCGGTCTTCCAAATGCTTGCGCCGGCCGGCATTGCTCCTATCTCTTGGAAACTGAAACCTGCCGGAGCCGGAAAATTGGCCGCGAGAAAGAGAGCCGCCAATCCCTACTACAGCGGCCCGCCAAGCGATCATTTCGACGGCACCTTGTTCTTCAATCCCGACGGCCAGCCACCTGGTCGTTTCGCCGATCTGCTGAAATGGCAGTTGAGCGGCAAGCGCTCGAAATGGCCGTCGACCATTCCGAGCCCCTTTCCGCAGGCAAAACCGGCGACACGGGTCGAAGGCACCGCGCTGAACGTGACTATGGTCGGCCATTCCACCTTGCTGATCCAGACGGCCGGCCTGAACATCCTCACCGATCCGGTCTGGGCGCCGCGTGCTTCGCCGCTTTCCTTTGCCGGGCCGAAACGGATCAACCCGCCGGGCATCGCCTTCGCCGACCTGCCGCCGATCGACCTTGTTCTGGTCAGCCACAACCATTACGACCATCTCGACCTCGCCACGCTGAAGCGGCTGAAGGCCAGCCACGACCCGCTGGTGATCACCCCGCTCGGCAACGATGTCCTGATTGGCGATGCGGTTCCAGCGATGCGGCTGTCGGCGCATGACTGGGGCAACAAGGTCGAGGTCGGCAACGGCGTTGCTGTCCATGTCGAGCCGGTGCACCACTGGTCGGCGCGCGGCGCCCGCGACCGGCGCATGGCGCTGTGGGCTGGCTTCGTCATCGAAACGCAGGGTGGCAAGGTCTATTTCGCCGGCGACACCGGCTTCCACGATGGCATCAACTACCGGCTGATGGCTGAAAAGCATGGCGGCTTCCGTTTCGCCATCCTGCCGATCGGCGCCTATGAGCCGCGCTGGTTCATGGCGCCGCAGCACCAGAATCCGGAGGAGGCCGTACAGGGCATGCAACTGTGCAAGGCCGCCTTCGCCGCCGGCTGCCACTGGGGCACCTTCCAGCTCACCGACGAACCGATCGACGAGCCGGCCCGGAAATTGACCGAGGCGCTGGAGGCGCAAGGCCTGCCGCAGGAACGCTTTCGCGCCCTGCGGCCCGGCGAGGTCTGGGACGTGCCAGCCATCTAGCCAGGCAGCTCACCAAGGAACCCAAATTGCTGAAACGCGTTGCTTCCCAACGCAATTTGGCTGGGAGCCTCTCCATGATCAAATGGATCATCATTCTGCTGATCGTCGCCGCGGCGGCGAGCCTGCTCGGCATGCCGGCGCTGGCAGGTGCCGCCGCCACCGGCGCGCGCATCCTCATCGGCATTGTCCTGGTCATCTTCCTGCTGGTGGTGCTCGGCATCTTCGCAGTGACGTGAGAGACCGTTTGGAAACTCTACTCTGGCGGCTATCTGAAGGCGTCTTTTTGCGCTTCCGGTGCTCACGGACCAAACGTCCGCTGTGCACCGGTTCTCGAAACCATCATCATATGGCTGCCAGAGCGAATTTCGAAACGGTCTCTAAGCCGCCTGCGCACTGGTAATTCCCGCCCGTTTCCGCCATATAGCGCCAAACGGACACGGAATTCGCGGAGCAATGGCCAGCACTGCCCCTTTCGCCAAGATGAACGGCATCGGCAACGAGATCATCGTTGCCGACATGCGTAGCCGTGCCGATCGGGTGACGGCGGCAGCGGCAATCGCGCTCAACGCCGATGCCGCGACCAGGTTCGACCAAATCATGGCGATCCACGACGCCAGGACGCCGGGCACCGCCTTTTTCATCGACATCTTGAATTCCGACGGCTCCAAGGCACAGGCCTGCGGCAACGGCATGCGCTGTGTCGTCCAGGCGCTCGCCGCCGAGACCGGCCAGAAGACCTTCACCTTCGAGACCGTGGCCGGCATCCTGAACGCACGCGAACATGCCGACGGGTCGATCTCGGTCGACATGGGCACGCCGCGTTTCGGCTGGCAGGACATCCCGCTGGCCGAGGAATTCCATGACACCCGCATGATCGAGCTGCAGATCGGCCCGATCGACGCGCCGGTGCTGCACTCGCCCTCGGCCGTCTCGATGGGCAACCCGCACGCCATCTTCTGGGTCGACCGCGACGTCTGGTCCTATGAGCTCGACCGCTTCGGTCCGCTGCTCGAAAACCACCCGATGTTTCCCGAGCGCGCCAACATTACCATTGCCCAGGTCACTTCGCCCGACACCATGGTCATCCGCACCTGGGAGCGCGGCGCCGGCCTGACCAAGGCCTGCGGCTCGGCCGCATGTGCATCGGTGGTCGCCGCGGCCCGCACCAACCGGACCGGCCGCAGCGTCAGCCTGGTGACCCCCGGCGGCGGCTCGCTGCATGTCGAATGGCGCGGCGACGACCACGTCATCCTCACCGGTGCCGCCGAATGGGAATTTTCGGGCAGCTTCGATCCGTCGACCGGCACCTGGGCCCGCGATACCGAAAGCGCGGCCTGATGACGTCCCTCTCCAAGGGTATCGATGTCGTCACCTTCGGCTGCCGGCTGAACACCTATGAATCCGAGGTGATGCGGCGCGAGGCGGAAAGCGCCGGCCTCGGCGCGCTTGAAGGCGGCGCCGTGATCTTCAATACCTGCGCCGTCACCGGCGAAGCGGTGCGCCAGGCCAGGCAGGCGATCCGCAAGGCGCGCCGCGACAACCCTGAGGCGCGCATCATCGTCACCGGCTGCGCCGCGCAGACCGAGCCGCAGAATTTCGCCGCCATGGACGAGGTCGATCTCGTGCTTGGCAATGAGGAGAAGCTGAAGGCGAACTCCTATCGCGCCCTGCCGGATTTCGGCGTCAACGACACCGAGAAGGCACGCGTCAACGACATCTTTTCGGTGCGCGAGACCGCCGGCCACATGGTCGACGCCATCGAGGGCCGGGCGCGCGCCTTCGTCCAGGTGCAGAATGGCTGCGATCACCGCTGCACCTTCTGCATCATCCCCTACGGCCGCGGCAATTCGCGCTCGGTGCCGATGGGCGCCGTGGTCGAGCAGGTCAAGCGGCTTGCCGGCAATGGCTATGCCGAGATCGTGCTGACCGGCGTCGACATGACCAGTTTTGGCGCCGACCTGCCGGGCGCCCCCAAGCTTGGCAGACTTGTAAAAACCATTCTCAAGCAGGTGCCCGATGTGAAGCGCCTGCGGCTGTCGTCGATCGATTCGATCGAGGCTGACGACGACTTGCTCGACGCCATCGCCACCGAACCGCGGCTGATGCCGCATCTGCACCTGTCGCTGCAGTCGGGCGACGACATGATCCTGAAGCGCATGAAACGTCGGCATCTGCGCGATCAGTCGATCCGCTTCTGCGAGGATGTTCGCAAGCTGCGCCCCGGCATCGTCTTCGGTGCCGACATCATTGCCGGCTTCCCGACCGAAACGGATGACATGTTCAAAAACTCGGAAAAAATCGTCGAGGAATGCGGGCTGACGCATCTGCATGTCTTTCCGTTCAGCCCACGCGAAGGCACGCCCGCCGCGCGCATGCCGCAGGTCCGCCGCGAGGTGGTCAAGCAGCGCGCCGCCCGGTTGCGCGCCGCCGGCGAAGCTGCGTACCGGCGCCATCTGTCGTCGCTTTCCGGAACGCGTCAGTCGATCCTGATCGAGCGTGACGGCCTTGGTCGCACCGAAGGGTTCACGCTTGCGGCACTCGGCGCGGGCGTGCCGGGTGAGATCGTCGAGGCCGATGTCACCGGCCACGATGGCGCCCGGCTGATCGCGGCGCCCCTTGCCGCCCGCGCCGCCTGAGAAACGCAAATCATGGCTGGTTTTTTCAAGAAGATATTTTCGTTCGGCAAGAAGGAAGTGGTCGAGGAGCGCGTCGACGAGACCGCCCCGCTGCCGCCGATCAAATGGGAAGCGCTCGATGCGTTGAAGCCGGCGGCCGAACAGGTTGTTCCGGAATTTTTGAAGCGCGACGAGCCTCAGCCCGAGGCGGAAATTGTGCCGACACCGCCGGCCGAGCCGGAAGTGCCGTCGCAGCCGGGGCCTGTCGAGGAACCAGCGCCCGAGCCGGCACCGATCGTTCCGCCCGAACCTGAAATCCAGCCCGAGCCTGCCCCGGTCGAAGAGCCGCAGCCGGTTGAACCGGAAGCGCCCGCCGAGGAGCCTGCGCCCGAGGAAATCCCACCCGCGCCTGTGGTGCCCGAGCCGGTTCCTGCACCGCAGCCGCAGGAAATTCCCGAGCCAAAGCGGCCGGAGGTCGTCCCGCCGCAACCGGAGAGACAGCCCGAGCCAGCGCCGGTCGAAGTGCCGGCACCGCCGGTCGAAGCTCCAGCCGAAACGCCGGCACCCGAAATCCCGCCGGCCGAAATCTCGCCACCCATTCGCCAGCCGGCTCCGTTCGAGCAGCAGCCGGTGCGCGCCGAGAGCGCGCCGGAGATCGAGATTGCACGGGCGCCCCGCACCCCCATCGAGGGGGAGGTACAGCCCGCGCCAGCGCCGGTCGAGGCTCCAGTCGAAACGCCGGCACCCGAAATCCCGCCGGTCGAAATCTCGCCACCCATTCGCCAGCCGGCTCTGTTCGAGCAGCAGCCGGTGCGCGCCGAGAGCGCGCCGGAGATCGAGATTGCACCGGCACCGCGCACCCCCATCGAGGGGGAGGTACAGCCCGCGCCCGAACCGCAGGCCGCCCCGCCACCTGGGCCAAAGCCCGTTCCCGCCCCCGGCAAGGTGACCGTCACCAAAAAGGTCGAGCAGAAAGCCGAACCGCTGAAGGCGCCGGAACCGGCACCGAGGCGTTCATGGTTCCAGCGCATGAGGGACGGGCTTGCCCGTTCGTCGCGCGAACTCACCGGCAACATCGCCGGCGTCTTCACCAAGCGCAAGCTCGACGAAGAGACCCTGCAGGACCTCGAGGACGTGCTGATCCGCGCCGACCTCGGCATGGAAACGGCGCTGCGCGTCACCGATGCGCTGGCTTCCAGCCGCTACGGCAAGGATGTCTCCGACACAGAAGTGCGCGCCATCATGGCGGCCGAAGTGGAAAAGGTGCTGACCCACGTCGCCATGCCGCTCGAGCTCGATCTCTCGCACAAGCCGCATGTCATTCTGGTGGTCGGCGTCAACGGCACCGGCAAGACCACCACCATCGGCAAGCTGGCGGCAAAACTGACCGATGGCGGCCTGTCGGTGATGCTTGCGGCGGGCGACACTTTCCGCGCCGCCGCGATCGAGCAATTGAAGATCTGGGGCGAGCGGACGAAATCGCCGGTCATTGCCTCCAAGATCGGCGCCGATGCCGCGGGCCTCGCCTATGACGCCTTCGAGAAGGCCAGGGAAGCCGGCTCCGACGTGCTGATCATCGACACTGCCGGCCGCCTGCAGAACAAGACCGAGCTGATGGCCGAGCTCGAAAAGATCGTCCGCGTGCTGGGCAAGCTCGACCCGGAAGCGCCGCACACGGTGCTGCAGACGGTCGATGCCACCACCGGCCAGAACGCGCTCAACCAGGTCGAGATCTTTCGCAATGTCGCCGGCGTCAACGGCCTGGTGATGACCAAGCTGGACGGCACGGCGCGTGGCGGTATTCTGGTGGCGATCGCGGCAAAGCACAAACTGCCGGTCTATTTCATCGGCGTCGGCGAACAGGTCGACGACCTCGAACCTTTTTCAGCCAGCGAATTCGCCAGGGCGATCGCTGGTGTGGCTTAACAAGCATATCCCAAAAAGTTGCAGACTTTTTGGATCAGATCATGCGCAAGAAAGAAACTCCATGAACCCACCCATTCTCGAACGCGATCCGTCCGACCCGCAAAAAGAGAAGAAGGAAGGCGTCAATCCGCTGCTCAAGCTGGTGCTGGAGCTGGGGCCTTTGATGGTGTTCTTCTTCGCCAATGCGCGCGGCGAATGGCTGGTGCGGAAATTCCCCGTCCTGGCCGAATTCGGCGGGCCGATCTTCGTCGCCACCGGCCTGTTCATGGCCGCCACGGCCATCGCGCTGATCGCCTCATGGCTGCTGATGCGCACCTTGCCGATCATGCCGATGGTGTCGGGCGTCGTCGTCTTCATATTCGGCGCGCTGACGCTCTATCTGCAGGACGACATCTTCATCAAGATGAAGCCGACCATCGTGAACACCCTGTTCGGCGGCGTGCTGCTCGGCGGCCTCTATTTCGGCAGATCGCTGCTCGGCTATGTCTTCGATTCCGCCTTCAGCCTCGACGCCGAAGGCTGGAGGAAGCTGACCTTCCGCTGGGGCTTGTTCTTCCTGTTCCTGGCCCTTGCCAACGAGGTGGTGTGGCGGAATTTTTCCACCGACGCCTGGGTTACCTTCAAGGTTTGGGGCATCATGCCGATCACGCTTCTGTTCACCTTCAGCCAGATGCCGCTGATCCTTCGCCATTCGCTCGAGGACAAGACCGGGAAGGAAGAGAGCGCCGGGAAATAGAGCAATTCCAGGAAAAGTGTGAAACGGTTTTCCGTCCGGAATTGTGCCAAACAAAGAGAAAGAGCGGCTCTGCGTTTTTGTGGAACGATGAACCGCTCTGGGGAGAGGGCCATGGAATTCGTCACCACGCGCGATGAGCTGCGGGCGATCTACAAGACGCCGCGCCCGACCGACGGCTCGATCCGCAAGGAATTGAAGGCGCTCGACGGCCATTGCCGCTCCTTCATCGGCAAGAGCCCGTTCGTGCTGATTGGCTCGTCCGACGGTGCCGGCAATGCCGACGTGACGCCGAAGGGCGACAGGCCAGGCTTCGCCGCCGTGCTCGACGACACAACCATCGCCATTCCAGACCGGCCCGGCAACAACCGGCTCGACACGCTGGAAAACATCCTCCTTAATCCGTCGGTCGGCCTGCTCTTCCTCATCCCCGGCATGAACGAGACGCTGCGCGTCAATGGCGACGCCCGCATCACCGTCGACGCGACCTTGCGCGAACGGCTCGCCGTCGACGGCAAGGAACCGCAAAGCGTCGTCGTGGTCACCGTCAAGGCCGCCTACATGCATTGCGCCAAGGCCTTCATGCGCTCGGATCTGTGGAAGCCGGAAACCTGGTACGACCGCGCGACGCTGCCGACGCTCGGCCAGATCCTGCGCGACCAGCTGGCGCTGGCCGAGACTGCCGGCAGCATCGACCGCGAGCTGGACCAGGATTACCGCAAGACCTTGTGGTAGTTTTTCGCGTCACGATTCACCTGTATCCGGCCGCTCTCCCTTGATCGAAATCCTAGCCATTTCCGGCAGCCTGCGGGCGGCCTCCACCAATTCCGCACTGGTCTCGGCATTGGCGCGCAACGCCCCGCCCGGCTGTCGCGTCACCGTCCATGACCGGCTTGGCCGCCTGCCGATCTTCAATCCCGACGATGAGGGCGACCGGACGCCGCAAGAAGCCTCCGCGCTGATCGACGCCGTCACTCAAGCCGATGGCGTCATCATCTCCTGTCCGGAGTATGCCCATGGCGTGCCCGGCGGGCTGAAGAACGCCCTCGACTGGCTGGTGTCGCGCGACGCCGCCGTCGCCAAGCCGGCCATGCTGGTGCACGCCTCGCCGCGCTCGCTGTTCGCCCGCGCCGCATTGGCCGAGATCATGCGCACCATGTCGTTTGCGCTTTGCGAAGATGTGCTGGAGATCGCCCTGCTTGGCAGGAAGCCGCCGGAAGTGGAGGGCATCCTGGCTGAGCCGGAAAACCAGCTGGTGATGCGCAACACGCTATCAGCCTTCGCGGACTTTATCCGCTCGCATTGAGCGGCGGCCACATGCCCTCGTCGTTCCAGGAGCAGACGGGGCGCTGTCCCGCCACCCTGCGTCGAGGAATTAGCCCTTCCGTCTCAGCGTCTCGACATCGGTCTTGCCGACATACCAGTCGCGGGCGTTGACCTCCTCGAAGACCACCCAGACATCGTCATTGCCCAGTCCGGTGGCGTCCATGATGGCCGCAGTGACCCTTTTGGCAATGTCCGCCTTCTTGCCCGCCGGATCGGCGGCGATCACTTCCTTGACGATGCGGATGTTGACGAATGGCATTTGTGTCCTCCCAGGATGTTCCTATTCGCGATCGTTTGACCAAACCACCTGCGCCGTAATCGAGACAGTCTCAATAGGTCTTGGCGCCGTTGACCATCAGCCGCACCATGTAGAGCGAAGTGGTGCCGGCGATGTAGAGGCAATTCAGCTTGTTGCCGCCGAACACGCAATTGGCGGTCACCTCCGGCACCTTGACCTTGCCGATCAGCGTGCCGTCCGGATCGTAGCAGTGGATGCCGTCGGCCGCACTGGTCCAGATGCGGCCGTCCTCATCAAGCCTGAAGCCGTCGAACAGGCCGGCCGTGCAGTCGGCGAAGACCTTTTCGCCCGACACCTTCTTGCCGCCCTTGCCGACATTGAACACCCGCATATGGGCCGGATTCTGCGCGCCATGCGTACGGCCGGTGTCGACGACATAGAGCTTGCTCTCGTCGAGAGAGAAGGCAAGCCCGTTGGGCCTGACCATGTCGGTGATGACGGCTTCGACCTCACCGGTGCCGGGATCGACCCGGTAGACATTGCAGGCACCGATCTCGCTTTCCGCCTTGTCGCCCTCATAGTCGGTGTCGATGCCGTAGCTCGGATCGGTGAACCAGATCGAGCCATCGGATTTCACCACCGTGTCATTGGGTGAATTCAGCCGCTTGCCGCGCCATTTATCGGCGATGGTGGTGACCGAGCCGTCAAACTCGGTGCGGCTGACACGGCGGCCCGAATGCTCGCAGGTCACCAGACGGCCCTGCCGGTCGACCGTATTGCCATTGGAATTGCCGGATGGCTGGCGGAAGACGCTGACATTGCCGTCGGTCTCGTCGTAGCGCAGCATGCGGTTGTTGGGGATGTCGGACCAGACGACATAGCGGCCGGCGGCGAACCAGGCTGGCCCCTCCGCCCACTGGCATCCGGTGAAAAGCTTTTCCACTTGCGCGTTGGAACTGAAGAGCCGCGCGAAACGCGGATCGAGAATTTCATAATAGTCTGCGGCGGCCATGCTTTTCCTCCCGGCGTTCAGGCTAGCGCATGACCCCGAAAATCGATTCCGATTTTCGGAACGGATCCTGCGCAAAGTGAAAGTGCTACAGCGTTCCTTGCGCGTCCGGAAGGACGTGGCGCTGCAGGCTCGATCAAGCCAGCCGGAGATCGATCTGGCAAGATCGATGATGAGTGCTTCACCGCATCTTGAGGTCTCGCGACAGGCGGAAGTGATGCCACCTCGTCAGAACTGCCGGTAAGGGCCGGTTAACCGGCTATGCGCTGGGCGCAATGGTGCATTGCAACATCTTCTTTTTGCAACGCACCATTACTATGTCATGCTTCGTATCGATCAAGGGAGGAAGAAACGTCCGCGAAAATGCGGCACCAAAAGGAACACCTTGCTATGATCATCGACAGCCTCATGACCCGCGCTCGTGCCAGCATTGCCAAGCGCAAGCACTACAACCGCCTGGTCGCCGAAATCGACAGCTTCACCAGCCGCGATCTGGCCGACATGCGCGCCGACCGCTCAGAAATGCTCTACCAGGTCCACAAGCAGATCTACGGTTGATCCTAAAATCCATCGACTCGGCGCCACCCGGGCGCGTTGAGATTCAGGTCAGGCCGAGCCGAAAACTGTGGCTTCCGAGAACCGGAGCGGAGCGTACTTTTCGTACGTGAGCACCTGAAGCGTAGGAAGCCGCCGTTTGCAGGCCGGCATCACCTGAATATCAATGCGCTGCCAGTGCCTTGTCGATCTGCGGCAACAGCAGCGTCTGCACCGCTTCGGCCGTCAACGGGCCGACATGTTTGTAGGCGATCTTGCCGTCCTTGCCGACGACGAAGGTCTCCGGCACGCCATAGACGCCCCAGTCGATCGCCGTACGGCCGGCTTCGTCGACACCGATCGCCTGGAACGGATTGCCGAGATCGCCGAGGAACCGCCGGGCGTTTTCCGGTTGGTCCTTGTAGTTCAGCGCCGCCATGACGAAACGCTTGTCCTGCGCCAGCGCCAGCAGCACCGGATGCTCTTCGCGGCACGGCGCGCACCACGACGCAAAGACGTTGACCAGCGTGACCTTGCCGGCGAACGCTTTCGAATCGAGCCCGGGCAGGTTGATGCCATCCAGCGCCGGTAGGTTGGTCTGCGGCGCCGGCAGGCCGATCAAGGCCGACGGCACTTCCGAAACGTCGCGCCCCGACAACAGCTGCGCCAGGAACAGTCCGGCCAGGCCGAGGAAGATCAACAGCGGCAAGAGCACGAACAGGCGGCGACGGGGCGTCGGCGTTTCCGTCTCTGTACTCATGGCTTGGCGCCCTTGTCGGAACGACGCCGCACCCCGGCCGCCTCCAGCTCCGCGAGTTCCCTCTTGCGCGCCCGTTGGTCGAGCAGGATCCAGCCCACCAGCCCGGCCAGCACCACGGCGGTGATCGTATAGGCGGCGGTCACATAGAGTGCGTGCGCGCTCATGCGGCAGGCCCCGCCAAACTGCCACTTTCCAAACCGATCGTTTCGCCCAATTCGAACATGCCTTCCCTTAGCCCCGCGCCATCGGCTTCGCAATCGGTCGCCGCGCCGCAGCCTTTGACGTTGCGCAAACCACGACTGACGTCACTCAATCCGTGCCGTGGCGCAGGGCCAGCGCCGCCGAGACCGGGCCCAGCACAGCCAGAAACAAGGTCAGCGCGGCAAGAATGAGGAAGGGCTGCAGAAACGGATCGGGATCGGCCGTCGCGCCATAGCTCGCCGAAACGCCGAAGATCAGCACCGGAATTGTCAGCGGCAGCACCAGCACCGAGATCAGCAGTCCGCCACGCGGCAGCGCCACCGCCACCGCCGCACCCGCGGCGCCGATGAAGGTGATCGCCGGGGTGCCGACCAGCAGCGTCAGCGCCGTGGCGCCGATGGCCAGCGGCTCCATGTTCATGAACAGGCCGAGCAAGGGAGCGGCGACGACCAGCGGCAGCACGCTGCCCGCCCAATGCGCGAGGCATTTGGTCAGCACCGTCAAGGCCAGCATGTGGCGGTCGTTGCCGAGAACCAGCAGATCGAGCGAGCCGTCCTCGCGGTCGGCCTGGAACAGCCGGTCGAGACCAAGCAGGCAAGACAGCAACGCACCAATCCACAGGATCGCCGGGCCGATGCGGGCAAGCAGCTTGAGATCCGGCCCGACCCCGAACGGGATGGTGGCGATGACAGCGAGGAAGAAGATGACCCCGGTCAACGCTCCACCGCCGGCGCGGATGTTGAGGCGGATGTCGCGCAGGAAGAGCGCCAGCATCTTACCCTCTCCCTAGTGGGGAGGGTGAGGCTCCCATCCTCAACGCTTCCGCCCCATCCAGCCCAAGCGGCAAATGCGTTGCCGCAACGATCATTCCGCCCGCTCCACAATGCTTCGTCATCAGCTCCCCGAAGCGCGCCTCCGAAGCCTTGTCCAGCCCCGCCGTAGGCTCGTCCAGCAGCCACAGCGGCCGCTGGCTGACCAAAAGCTTGGCGATCGCCGCCCGCCGTCGTTGCCCGGTCGAGAGATAGCCGAATGGCAGATGGCCGATGCCGCCCAGGCCGACCGTTTCCAGCGCCTCTTCGACGCCGACATCTCCATCGCCGTTGAAGTCGCGCCAGAAGCGCAGGTTTTCCGCAACGCTGAGCGCCGGCTTCATCGCGTTCTGGTGACCAAGATAGTGACAGGCTGAAGCGATCGACGGAAATGCCTCGCCCCCGTCTTCAATCTTCATAACGCCTTCGATCCGCACGCTGCCTTCCGCCACCGGCAGCAGCCCGGCGATGACCCGCAGCAAGGTCGATTTGCCCGCGCCGTTCGGCCCGGTGACGACCAGCGCCTGGCCGTCCTGCAGGGCAAAGCCGATGCCGGAAAACACCGTGTCGCCGCCGCGTTCGCCGCCCAGATTTTCGGCGATCAGCCGCATCCCTCGCCTGCCCTGAAAACCATCTGCCGCGGCAGCTGCCGCATCGCACAAATTTGCTTTGCAACTGTCTAGAACTATTCCAGAAAATTCTCTATATGCGGTGCATCCGTGCCAGCGGTCGGCGCGGGAACAGAATTAGCGCCGAACCAGCGCACGCGCCGCCTTGAACGGCTCGGGTTGCTTGGGAACGGACAGCGGAAATGGCCGTACCCGCACCTTTGCGCGTGATTGCATGCCATCGGCGTCCGTTCCCTTTCAGGCTGAACAGACAAGGATCGCACGTGTCAAAATCCCTCGATAGTTTCAATTGCCGCCGCACGCTGACCGCAAGCGGCACGGAGTATGTCTATTTCGATCTGATCGAGGCCGAGAAGAACGGCCTCACCGGCATCGCCCAGCTGCCCTATTCGATGAAGGTGCTGCTGGAGAACCTGCTGCGCAACGAGGACGGCCGCTCCGTCACCAAGGAATCGATCCAGGCGGTCGCCGGCTGGCTGACCGACAAGGGCACGGCGGGCGTCGAGATCGCCTATCGTCCGGCCCGCGTGCTGATGCAGGACTTCACCGGTGTTCCGGCCGTGGTCGACCTTGCCGCCATGCGCGACGCCATGGCCTCGCTCGGCGGTGACCCGCAGAAGATCAACCCGCTGGTGCCCGTCGACCTCGTCATCGACCATTCCGTCATCGTCGATGAGTTCGGCACGCCGATGGCCTTCGCCCGCAATGTCGAGCTCGAATACGAGCGCAACGAGGAACGCTACAAATTCCTGAAATGGGGCCAGCAGGCGTTCCGCAACTTCCGCGTCGTGCCGCCCGGCACCGGCATCTGCCATCAGGTCAACCTCGAATATCTCGGCCAGGTTGTGTGGACCAACACCGAGGACGGCGAAACCACCGCCTATCCCGACACCTGCGTCGGCACTGATTCGCACACCACGATGATCAACGGCCTTGGCGTGCTGGGCTGGGGCGTCGGTGGCATCGAGGCCGAGGCGGCGATGCTCGGCCAGCCCGTCTCCATGCTGTTGCCCGAGGTCATCGGCTTCCGGCTCACCGGCAGGCTGAAAGAAGGCGTCACCGCCACCGACCTCGTGCTCACCGTCACCCAGATGCTGCGCAAGAAGGGCGTCGTCGGCAAGTTCGTCGAGTTCTTCGGACCGGGTCTCTCCAACATGACGCTGGCCGACCGCGCCACCATCGGCAACATGGCGCCCGAATACGGCGCCACCTGCGGCTTCTTCCCGGTCGACAGCGAGACCATCCGCTATCTCACCATGTCCGGCCGCAGCGAGGATCGCATCGCGCTGGTCGAGGCCTATGCGAAGGCGCAAGGGTTGTGGCGCGACACCGGTTCGGCCGACCCCGTGTTCACCGACCTGCTCGAGCTGGAACTTGGTTCGGTCGTGCCGTCTATGGCCGGCCCCAAGCGGCCTGAAGGCCGCGTCGCGCTGGAAGGCATTCCGGAAGGCTTCGCCAAGGCGATGGAGACCGAATACAAAAAGGCCGCCGAGATCCACAAGCGCTACGCCGTCGAAGGCACCAGCCACGATCTCGGTCATGGCGACGTCGTCATCGCCGCCATCACCTCCTGCACCAACACCTCGAACCCGAGCGTGCTGATCGGTGCCGGCCTCCTGGCCCGCAATGCCAACCGCCTCGGTTTGAAGCAGAAGCCTTGGGTCAAGACCTCGCTGGCGCCAGGCAGCCAGGTGGTGGCCGAATATCTGGAGAAATCCGGCCTGCAGAAGGAACTCGACCAGATCGGCTTCAACCTGGTCGGCTTCGGCTGCACCACCTGCATCGGCAATTCCGGTCCGCTGCCGGCGCCGATCTCGAAAACCATCAACGAAAAAGGCCTGATTGCCGCCGCTGTCCTGTCCGGCAACCGCAATTTCGAAGGCCGCGTCTCACCTGACGTGCAGGCGAACTATCTCGCCTCGCCGCCACTGGTCGTCGCCCACGCGCTGGCTGGAACCGTCACCAAGGACCTCACCACCGAGCCGCTCGGCGAGGACAAGAACGGCAACCCGGTCTACCTCAAGGATATCTGGCCGAGCTCGGCCGAGATCCAGGAGTTCATCGAGAAGAACGTCACCCGCGAGCTGTTCGCCCGCAAATATGCCGACGTCTTCAAGGGCGACGAATACTGGCAGAACGTCAAGGCGCCGGAAGGCCAGACCTATGCCTGGGACGACAATTCGACCTATGTGCAGAACCCGCCCTATTTCGCCGGCATGACCGCTGGTTTCGGCAAGATCGGCGACATCAAGGGCGCCCGCGTGCTTGGCCTGTTCGGCGACAAGATCACGACAGACCACATCTCGCCGGCGGGTTCGATCAAGGCGGCCTCACCGGCCGGCAAATACCTCACCGACCATGGTGTCGGCGTCGCCGACTTCAACCAGTATGGCACGCGCCGCGGCAACCACGAGGTGATGATGCGCGGCACTTTCGCCAACATCCGCATCCGCAACCACATGCTGGGCGAGAACGGCCGCGAGGGCGGCTACACCATCCACTACCCGTCGAAGGAAGAGGAATCGATCTACGACGCGGCGATGGAATACAAGAAGGAAGGCGTGCCGCTGGTCGTCTTCGCCGGTGTCGAATACGGCAATGGCTCGTCGCGCGACTGGGCGGCCAAGGGCACCAATCTGCTCGGCGTGCGCGCTGTCATCGCCCAGTCCTTCGAGCGCATCCACCGCTCGAACCTGGTCGGCATGGGCGTCATCCCCTTCGTCTTCGAGGAGGGCACGTCCTGGGCCTCGCTCAATCTGAAGGGTGACGAGCTGGTCGAGATCGACGGGCTGAGCACCATCAAGCCGCGCCAGACGATGACAGCCAAGGTCACCTATGGCGACGGCACGGTGAAGAACGTGCCGATCATCTGCCGCATCGATACGCTGGACGAACTCGACTACTTCAAGAACGGCGGCATCCTGCAATACGTGCTGCGCGATCTTGCGGCCTAATGCATGTCGCCCAAAAGTGCGTAGCGGTTTTGGGACAACGATAAAAACAAAGACGTAAATGCCGAGCCGCCGGAGGAAACTCCGGCGGCTCTTCTTTGGCCGGACCTATCTGTATTCCGAGCGTGGCGCACCAAACCGCGCCGTTGCCGCCAGCAGCACGCCGAGCATTAGCCCGTTGAAAATATGCCAGAGGAAGTGCGTGCCGAGCGGGAAGCTGCCGCAGACCAGCGGGTCGATCATGCGGCAGATGACGGACACGACGAAGATCGCCGATCCCGCCAGATTGTACCAGCCGGCGCGATTGCCGCTCGCCGCCACAAGGGCGCCGAAGAAGGCGAGCGCCAGGAACGGCGGCAGATAGCCCGTTGTGCCGTTCGAGGCCTGGCGCAGCCAGTCCGGCACGGCGAAGGTTATCGCCCCGGCAATCACGTAGAAGATAACGAAGATGGCAATCGCCTTGCCCCATCGCATGCCGAGGAAGCGGCGCAGGTTGAACAGCGTGTAGGCCAGCGTGAAGCCGGCAATCGGCAGCACGTCGGCCCAGATCGTGCCCTTGGTGGCGAAGGTATGGAAGATCGTCGAGCCGATGCCGATCGCCACCACCCACCAGGCCAGTACCTCGGCGAAGGTGCCGGTGCCCAGTCTTCGCACCTCGCGCACGCCCCACAGACCTGCGGCGATGAAGACAAGGTTTGTCAGCGCGTTGACAGGTTCGGACCAGAATTCCGGCCCGGTCCGCTCGCAATAGAGATCGACCGGCGCCAAAAGAGATTGCCACATCGTGATTGCCGCCCGAATCGATTTCTACCCTTAAGTGCAAGCCTTTCTCCTATTGCGCCGTCACAGTCGGTTGCAATGGCAAAATTTCACCGCAACGTGACTTCCCGTTGACTTCCGGTTCTGCCACATATTTTAGCAACCAAAATAAAGCCGGCGCCACCGGCGGGAATCGGAATGGCCATGGCATCGCGAAAATCATTGTGGCTGGCAGCCTTTGCGCTGGCCTTCTCGGCGTTTGCCGGCGCCGGGCAAACCGCCGAGCCCGACAAACCCTTGGGCGTGGTCGAGCTGTTCACCAGCCAGGGCTGCAATTCCTGCCCGCCGGCCGATGCGCTGTTCGCCGAGCTTGCCGCCAAGGAAGACATCATCGCGCTCGCCTATCATGTCGACTACTGGGACTATCTCGGCTGGCAGGACACGCTGAGCCGCAAGGAGAACACCGAGCGGCAATATGACTATATGCGCGCCTTCGGCAGCCGCTCGGTCTATACGCCACAGGCGGTCATCAACGGTCGCGTCCATGTCAACGGCGCCAGCCGCGGCGAGGTCGATGGGGCGCTTGCCCGCATGGCCAGGAGCGGCGAAGGCATGCGCGTCGCCGTCAAGGTCAGCCGCACCAGCGACCGCGTGATGATCGACGCTGGCGATGCCGGGGCCGGCCCCAGCGATGCTCATGTCGTCATCGTCTATTTCGACCCGCCGCAGACGATCAAGATCGCCGAGGGCGAGAACACCGGCCGCAAGATGACCTACTGGAACGCGGTCTCGGGCATCCAGACCGCCGGCATGTGGCACGGCAAGGCGCAGCGCTACGAATTGCCGATGAGCGAGATTTCCAAGAAGGGCGGCTGCGCCGTGCTGCTGCAGTCGGTCGGTAAGGACGGCCTGCCCGGCCCCATTCTGGGCGCCGCCTTCATTCACAAGCCTTAGAGCAATTCCAGGAAAAGTGTGAAACGGTTTTCCCGAGAAAAACGCATAGCACTTTTCCCTTGGGAATTGCGTCAAAACAAAGAGATAGAGCGGTTCGGCGTTTCCGTGAAACGATGAACCGCTCTGGAAGCTTTCACATCTCGATTGAGGCGCTCCATTGAGATGTCGGCGGCACAGCGCCTCCCTCTGTCCTGCCGGACATCTCCCCCACGAGGGGGAGATCGGCAGCTTGGCCGTCCAGCCCGTCTTTCCGCGTTGAAGATTGGCGAAGGTGGAGATGACGGCCAGATGTCCGGCAGGACAGAGGGGCGCGAAGGAGCGCCTGTGTTGGATAGAACAACCGAATGCGGGGTACTTCCGCCTCGCGCTCCACCCTGAAAACAAAAAACCGACGTCAGCTTGCTTCTGACGTCGGTCATTTAGGTTTTGGGATCGTCGCACCCGGCTTTTCCAAGGAAAAACCGAGGTTGGTTCGATCCGACGCAGACCCGTGGGCGGGGGGCTTGGGGTTTACGAGCCGGTGCCGGACCGAACCGTCTCAGGCAACGCCGGTAAATTCGTCGGACATTGGGGCATGAGCGCGGATAAATAATGGCGAGAATGTGGCGAAGCATCACCAATTCCAACAGGGCGTTTCATAAAAGTGACTGGACGTTGCCAAAACAGCGCGGCGCCGCCCTCGCTTTGCCGGGTCTTGCAATTCAGCCGCGAACGCGCCAACTTTGGTTGGCAAAGATTCATTTTGAAGGATCGAGGCATGACCGATGACGGCAGCGGGACGGGGGATGGGGACGCATCCGCAATATTGATCCCGCTGCACGAGGCACGACGCGAGCGCCTCGATCAGCCGGTGCGCTTCGACCGGCGTGAACTGGACCAGATCCTCAGGCTCTACGGACGCATGGTCGCCGCCAATGAATGGCGCGACTACGCCATCGACCATCTCACCGACAGGGCGGTGTTTTCCGTGTTCCGCCGCGCCAGCGAAGTGCCGCTGTTCCAGATCGTCAAGGATCCCAAACTGGCCCGCAAGCAGGGCGCCTTTGCCGTCATCGCCGCGGGCGGCCGCATCCTGAAGCGTGGCCAGGAACTCGGCCGCGTGCTGGGCATCTTCGACGGCAAGCTGAAGCTCGTCGAGGCTTAACCCTTTATTTTTGCTGGCGGAATTTTCGCTCCGGCAGCGAGTCGGGATCAGGCGGAGCGAGCGCCCCGCCATTCAGCGACAGCTGCATGAACACCGTGTCCAGCCAGCGTCCATGCTTGTAACCGGAGCCTTCGAGGCGTCCCGAATGGCGAAAGCCGAGCTTTTCGTGCAGCCGCACCGAAGCGCTGTCCGGCCGCCCGTCGCCGATCACCGCGATGATCTGGCGAAAGCCCGCAGCTCGGCATGCCTCGATCAGGCTTTGCATCAGCATCAGCCCGACGCCCTGGCCCTTGGCCTCGGGCGCGACATAGACGGAATCCTCGACGATGAAGCGGTAGGCCGGGCGCGGCCGGAAGGCGCCGGCATAGGCATAGCCGAGCATGGCGCCGTCCTTTTCCGCCACCAGATAGGGAAATCCGCCAGCCATCAAACTGTCGAATCGCGCGCCCATCTCGGCGCGGCTGGGCGGCTCCAGCTCATAGCTCGCCGTTCCTTGAGTGACCGCATCGGCATAGATTTCCGTGATTCGGTCGAGGTCGGCCGCAATTGCCGGCCGGATGATGATGCTGCTCATTATTTATGCATGCCATTGTTCTGCCCGCGATAACAGCAAAACCCGACACAAAAGGAAAGGGCGGCCGTTGGGCCGCCCTTCAAGAACCAGATGGTCCACCGCTGCTGATTAACGGCGGTCGCCCATGAACTGCAGCAGGAACATGAACAGGTTGATGAAGTCGAGATAGAGCGTCAGCGCGCCCATGATCGCCTTGCGGCCGGCGACATCCGAAGCGTCGCCCTCGAAATACATCTCCTTGATCTTCTGCGTGTCATAGGCGGTGAGGCCCGAAAAGATCAGCACGCCGAGCGCCGAGACGGCGAAGGACAGCGCCGACGACTGCAGGAAGATATTGATCACCGACGCGATGATGATGCCGAACACGCCCATGATCAGGAACGAGCCGAAAGCGGTCAGGTCGCGCTTGGTGGTGTAGCCGTAGAGCGACAGCGCGCTGAAGGCCGCGGCGGTGGCGAAGAAGGTCTGCGAAATGCTGGCCGTGGTGTAGACCAGGAAGATCGACGACAGCGACAGGCCGACGAGGCCGGCATAGACCCAGAACGTCGTCTGCGCCGCCGAAACGCTCATCGACTGGACGCGGAACGACAGGAACAGCACGGCGGCCAACGGAGCCAGCATCACCACCCAGCGCAGCGGCGACCCGAAGATCGCGTAGCCGAAGGAGGTCAGCATCTCGCCGCTCGGCAGCGTAGCAACAGCCGAGGCCGGATCGGTAGTGGTGGCAAGCATGATCGTGCCAACGGCGGCAAGGCCGGTGATGAGGAGGCCAAGCCCCATCAGATTGTAGACCTTGATCATGTAGGCGCGCAGGCCCTGATCGATGCCTGCATCAACGCCGGCGCCGGGCACGGCGCGCGTCTGATAGTTGCGAATGGGTTCAGCCATGGGAGTCCTCTATTGCTTCTGCCCCGTCGGGTGTCAGGTCCATCGGACCCAGGCGCCGCTGGCGGGGCTCCAGCATGCCTGTGGCGAAATATGATGGTTATTCGCGTCAAGAACAAGTCCGTAACCGGGTGTAATGCTTCGTGAGGCACACACCATCGGGTTTTCCGGCCTTTGGCGGGGCAACATTACGCCGATTTAACCAAATCCCGGTCCCGACAGACGGGTTTCACAGGTTGCGCAGCACCGGCGCGGCCTTGTGGCCGAGCACCCGCCAGGTGCCGGCAAGTCCAATGCCGACCGTGATCACCAGCGCAAAGACGATGGTCGCCACCGCCACCTCGGGCATGAAATGCGATGGCAACGTCATGATGCGCGCGACGACGAACCAGGCAGCCGCACTGCCCGCCGCCAGGGCAAAGATCGCGGTGGCGAGCCCGATCAGCATGTATTCGAGCGAGAAGGCGGCAATCAGCGTCGTGCGTGTCGCGCCCAGCGTCTTCAGCACCACCGCGTCATGGATGCGCGCCCGGTTGCCGGCGGCAAGCGCGCCGGCCAGCACCAGCACGGAAGCGATCAGCGCCACGCCTGCCGCCGCCCGGATCGCCGTGCCGAGTTGCCCGACCAGCCGGTTGACGACATCGAGCGCATCCTTGACCCGGACCGTCGTCACCGCCGGGAAGGCGCGGGTGACGGCATTGAGGATGCGCGCGTCGTCGGCCGTCGAGGCATTCTTTTCGGTCAGGGTCGCCATCCAGCCATGCGGCGCGCCGGCAAATGTGTTGGGCGAGAACACCATGACGAAATTGATGCCCATCGTCTCCCATTCGACCTGGCGGAAATTGGCGATCCTGGCCGTCACGTTGCGGCCGAGCACGTTGATGGTGATGGTGTCGCCGAGCTTCAGGCCAATCTGTTTGCCTTCCTCGGCCGAAAACGAGACCAGCGGCTCGCCGGCATAATTGTCCGGCCACCAGCTGCCCTCGGTCAGCGTTGCGTTGTCCGGCTGCTTCGCGTCATAGGTCAGGCCGCGATCGCCCTTCAGCACCCAGGCGCCTTCCGCCGGCACCTTCACCTTGTCGACATCGACGCCGTTGAGCGCCATCACCCGGCCGCGCAGCATCGGCACCTTGGCCAGTGTTCCCTGCGGCGCTTGCCTGCCGATCAGGGCGGAGAACGCATCGACATCGCTGCTCTGGATGTCGACGAAGAAGAAGTTCGGCGCCCGCTCAGGCAGGCTGCCGGAAATCTGTTGCCTGAGATTGCCGTCGATCAGCGCCAGCGTCACCAGCAGCGTCAGGCCGAGCCCCAGCGACAGCACCACCGACGGCGTCAAGGCGCCGGGCCGGTGGATGTTGCCGACAGCGAGGCGCAGCGCCACGAAGCGCACGCGCGGGCTCTTCCTGGCCGCCCATTGCACCAGCGCGCCGACCAGCCGCAGCACCAGGAAGGCGAAGATGGTGGCACCGACGAAGATCGAGGCGATGCGGCGGTCGCCCGAAAACAGGATCGCCAGCGCCGCCAGCAGCAGCGTTATGCCGACGGCCGCCGCAACATAGACAGGGCGCGGAAAGCCGCGGCCCTCGAGCCCCATCTCGCGAAACAATGCGGTCGCCGGCACATCGCGGGCGCGGCCGAGCGGCAGAAGCGCGAAGGCCAGCGTCACCAGCAGGCCGAACAGCGCCGCCATGCCGAGCGCGCCGGGATAGAAGCCGCCTTCCGCCGGGACCGGAATAACAGACTGAAGTGCCGCACTGGCAGCGAACGGCATCAGCGCCCCGAGCACCAGGCCGAGCACAATGCCCAAGGCGGCGATGATCAGGATCTGCACCAGATAGACGGCAAAGACGAAGCCGCCCGAAGCGCCCAGGCTCTTGAAGGTGGCGATGACGCCGCGCTTGCCGTCGAGATACGCGCGCACCGCGTTGGCGACGCCAACGCCGCCGACCACCAGCGCCGTCAACCCGACCAGCGTCAGGAACTGCGAGAAGCGTTCGATGTTGGACGACAGCGCCGGCGCGGCATTGCTGCGCGTGCGGATCGACCAGCCGGCTTGCGGAAAATCCCTGGCCGCCTGATCCTGGATGGCCTTGAGCCGCGCCTCATCGGCATCAATGGGCAGCCGGATCTTGTAGGCATTTTCGACCAGGCTACCCGGTTGGACGAGACCGGAAGCGGCCAGCCCTTCGGTCGAGATCATCAGCCGCGGCGCGAAGCCGAACCCGTCGGACACGGCGTCCGGCTCGGTGACCAGCCTGGCGCGCAGTTCGAAGGTCGCGGTGCCGAGCTTCAGCCGGTCGCCGATCTGAAGATGCAGCCGCTCGAACAGCAGATCGGGGGCGGCGGCGCCGAAAACGCCGAACTCTTCGCCGAACAGTTCCTGCTTTGACAGTGCCGGCTCCGTCTCCAGCGCGCCATAGAGCGGATAGGCATGGTCGACCGCCTTGGCCTCGACCAGCGCCTGGTCGCTTCCGTCGGCAAGACGCGCCATCGAGCGCATGCTGGCGGTTCTGGAAATGACGCCCAACCCGTCAAGGAAGCCACCTTCGGCCTGGCTGGCGGCGCGCTGGTTGATCTGGAAGCGAAGATCGCCGCCGAGCAGCGTCTGGCCCTGATTGACGACACCGGCGGTGATCGACCGCGCCACCGAGTTGACGCCGCCGATGGCCGCGACGCCGAGCGCGATGCAGGCAAGGAAGATGAGGAAGCCCGACAGGCCGCCACGCATTTCGCGCAGCGAGAAACGGACGGCAAGCCTCAGCGTCCGTGACAACGGCATCAGGCGGTGACCTTGACGGCTGCCGGCGCCTCGATCCGCCCCGACCGCATCGAAACCTGGCGCGAGCAGCGCGCCGCAAGTGCCGGATCATGGGTGACCAGCACAAGCGTCATGCCGCGCTCGGCCGCCTTGGCGAACAGCAGATCGGCAACCTGCCGCCCTGTCGCCTGGTCGAGATTGCCGGTCGGCTCGTCGGCGATCAGAATGCGCGGCGACGGCGCCAGCGCCCGGGCGATCGCCACGCGCTGCTGTTCGCCGCCCGACAATTCGCCGGGATAATGGGTGACGCGGTCGCTGAGGCCAACGGCTGCCAGTTCGCGCGCCGCCACCGAAAACGGATCGGCGTGGCCGGCCAGCTCCAGCGGCACCGCGACATTTTCGAGCGCCGTCATGTTGGGAATGAGGTGGAAGGACTGGAACACGATGCCAATGTTTCGGCCGCGAAACGAAGCAATCTGGTCCTCGCTTTTGCCGTTGAGCAACTCGCCGGCGATTCGTACCGTTCCCGAATCGACCTTTTCCAGGCCTGCCAGAACCATCAGCAATGTCGACTTGCCCGAACCTGAAGGACCGACGATGCCGGTCGCCTCGCCAGGTGCCACATCGAGGCTGACACCCTTCAGCACATGCACGGACGACGCCCCTTCGCCAAGTGTCAGCGATACGTCTTTCAGCGCGATGACGGCTTCTGTCAAAATGAAAGCGTCCTATATGGGAGAATGAAGGCTCTGCTTGCCGGATGCCGTCGGAAGAATTCCTTGGTCATATGGGGCCTGCCGCATGTCTTTCAAACGCCTGATTGCCGCAGGCTTCGTCGTTTTCCTCGCCATTTGCGGCGCCATTTCGTCGACGCGTGCCGAGCCGTTCAAGATCGTCGGCTTCGGCGACAGCCTGACGGCGGGCTATGGCCTTGGGCCGGACCAGGGCTTTACCGACAAACTGCAGGCTGCCCTTCGCGCCAAGGGCCATGATGTGACGGTCGCCAATGCCGGTGTTTCCGGCGACACGACGAGCGGCGGCCTGGCGCGGCTAGACTGGTCGGTGCCGGACGGCACGCGGCTGGTCATTCTCGAACTCGGCGCCAACGACATGCTGCGCGGCGTCTCGCCCGACATCGCCAGAAAGAACCTGGATGAGATGCTGGGCAAGCTCAAAGAGCGCGGGATTGCCGTGCTCCTGGCCGGCATGCGCGCCGCGCCCAATCTCGGCCCCGACTACCAGAACGCCTTCGACGCCATCTTTCCGGACCTTGCCAAGAAATACAGTGTTCCGCTCTATCCGTTCTTTCTCGACGGCGTCGCCGGCCAGCCTGGCATGCAGCTCGAGGACGGCTTGCATCCCAGCGTGCAAGGCGTCGGCCAGATAGTCGAACGCATCTTGCCGACGGTCGAAAAGGCGATCGCGGCAGTGCCGGGAGGTTCGTGAGATCAGACCGATTGCTTCCGTTAGGGAAGCTTTTAGCAAAGCCTGCGACCAACAAACCTCTTGCTCCGTTTGATTTTCGATGATTCGCTAGGGCTAATGTTTCGATTCGAGGAAGGGAGGCTCTTCATGCCGCGTCTTTTCACCGCCCTCGAAATACCGCGTGACGCCGCACTTTCGCTGTCCCTGTTGCGGGGCGGCCTGCCCGGTGCCCGCTGGATCGACGTCGAGAACTACCATCTGACGCTGCGCTTCATCGGCGATGTACCGGGTCACGTCGCCGACGAGATCGCCAACGCGCTCGACCGCGTCCATCGCCCCTCCTTCTCGCTAACGCTGTCCGGCGTTGGCGCTTTCGGCCAGAAGAAACCGCACGCGGTGTGGGCGGGCGCATCCGCCTCGCCCGATCTTGCCGCCCTTCAGGGCGAGATCGACCGCATCTGCCAGCGGCTCGGCATCCCCGCCGACCCGCGCAAGTTCATGCCGCATGTGACGCTGGCGCGCCTGCGCAATTCGACCCCCCTGGACGTCGCCCAGTATCTGTCGGCACGCGGCAATTTCTCGACGCTGCCGTTTCGCATCGGTCGTTTCGTGCTGATGTCGTCGCGCGATTCGGTCGGGGGTGGCCCCTATATCGTCGAGGAAGCCTGGCCGCTGTCGGGCACGGATGCCCGCGCCTCCAGCCTTGCCGCCAGCGCCTCCGACGCCTCGCGGATCATGCGGTAGACCGACGCAAAGGCATCCGCCCCGTCATAATAGGGGTCCGGCACGTCGCGCGCCTTCGCCGCGGCGAATTCCAGGAACAGATGGATACGGTCGTGCATGGCCGCCGGCGCCAGCGCTTTCAGGTCGCGAACATTCGCCCGGTCCATGCCGAGGATCAGGTCGAAGCGATGAAAATCCTGCGGCGTGACCTTGCGCGCCCGCTGCCGGGAAATGTCGATGCCGTGACGAACCGCAACCGCGATCGAGCGTGGATCGGGGGCAGAGCCGACCTCCCAGCCGCTGGTTGCGGCTGAATCGAGCAGCATATCGCGGCCCAATCCGCGCTCCGCCCAAACGGCGCGAAAAACGCCCTCGGCCAGCGGCGACCGGCAGATGTTGCCGAGGCAGACGAAAAGAATGGAATTTATGGGCTTCGCGCTCATCGATCCGGAATTGTTTTTGTGCATGTCGTTATCCCAAAACCGCAACGCACTTTTTGGCGACATGCATTATGGTGAGGGTCATTTTTCGATTAGCACAGGAAATGGATATGACGAGAGAGAAACTGGGCAAGGAAGCAGTCGCCGCGGCGTTGACCGGGCTCGAAGGCTGGGCGCCGGCCGCGGACGGGGCCTCCATCAAGCGTACATTCACCTTCGCGAATTTCTCCGAAGCCTTCGCCTTCATGACCCGCGTCGCGCTCGCCGCCGAAAAGATGGACCATCATCCCGACTGGTCGAATGTCTACAAGACCGTCGACGTGACGCTGAACACCCACGATGCCGGCGGCGTGACCGCGCTCGACATCGATCTGGCCAAGAAGATGAACCGCTATTTCGGTGGCTGAGCGCCTCCTGTCCGTGCTGCAATCGAGCAGCAAGACCCAAATCGGCGCCGGCATCTTGCAGCGGGGGTCGGGTTTCACCACATTTTCCCTCGCGGGCATGCGCCGGGATGCGCATGAGCCCTGCTAGGAGACATTGATGGCGCAACAATCCGGTTTTGATTTCTTCGGCTTTGGCGGCAAGCTGGGCGGCGAGAACGAAGTGCGCGAGAAATTCTGGCGGACGGTGAAGAAGGCCGCGCGGCAGATCCCCTTCATGGAAGAGGTCGTGGCCGCCTATTACTGCGCCATGGACAAGAACACGCCGATGCGCGCCAAGGGCATTCTGCTGGCTGCGCTCGGCTATTTCGTGCTGCCGGTGGACGTCATCCCCGACTTCGTCCTGGGGCTTGGCTTCACCGACGACATCGCCGTGCTCACCGCCGCGATCACCGCCGTCAGCGCCCACATCACGCCGGCGCACCGCCAAGCCGCCAAGGATGCCATCGCCGACAAGGGCTGAGCATCCCGTCGCGCGCCAAACGCCTTTGAAGCCGGCATTTGGCGGCAAAACAAAAAGTCAAACTCTTGCCGCTTTCGTGGCCTCCAAGTCGCCAAAGGGACGTCGCGCCACCCGCTCGCAAGGCGGCGGCGCGGGAATGGCGGCGGTTTCCTGGGGTGAGGATCCTTTTCTCAAAGGAAATTCACCGTTTGGTAACCCAGATTAAATCAAAATGAAGCGACGGGCAGGACGCCGAGCCGGCCTGCCTCCGCACCTTTGGAATACGGGAAAAGCGATGCGCGGATTGATTGCTATAGTTTCGAGCCTGGTCCTGGTGGCCGCGGCAGCGCCGGCACTGGCGCAGTCGGCAACCAAGATCGGCCAGCACAATGCCTGGGGCACCTACAGCTACCAGGCATCGGGCGGCAAGGTCTGCTATGTCCTGACCGTGCCGACCGACAAGCAGCCGCCGACGCTCGACCATGGCGACATGTTCTTCTTCGTCAGCCAGCGGCCCGGCCAGCAAGTGTCCTACGAGCCGCAATTCATCGCCGGCTACAATTTCCAGGAAGGCTCGAAGGCCACCGTCACCATCGACAAGAAGTCGTTCTCGATGTTCACGCGCGGCAAGTCGGCCTGGGTCGAGAATGCCGCCGAGGAGCCGGTGCTGATCGCCGCCATGAAGACCGGCACCGACATGAAGGTGACGGCAAAGTCCGGCCGCGGCAACCCGACCTCCTATGTCTTCTCGCTGAAGGGCATTTCGGCGGCTCTGTCATCGATCGCCAAGTGCAAATAGGCAAAGCTTTGTCCTGACCGACAGGCCGGGCCGCAAAGCCGACCTTTAGCTTTTTGGGCCGATCAGTGGATCTCTGAAGAGGGTGCGTCACCGCACAGCGCATGACTCCGCCCTCAACCTGTGCTATGCGCCGCGCTCCATTTCCGGCACGATGAGTGAAATCGGCCGCAAACCGCTTATATCAGTGCAACCATGACCCTTTCATTCGATCTCACCACCGAGGGCGCCCGCGACGCGTTGCGCGCCCGCGCAGCACAGCCGGAAAAGCAGTCGCTGATCGGCCTGACGCGGGCCGAGCTCGGCGAGGCGCTGGTTGCTTCGGGCACCGTGCCGGAGCGCCAGGCCAAGATGCGCGCCCAGCAGCTGTGGCACTGGATGTATGTGCGCGGCGTTTCCGACTTCGCCGGCATGTTCAACATTTCGAAGGATCTGCGCGCCGAACTCGACAAGCACTTCACCGTCGCCAGGCCAGAGATCGTCGAGGAACAGATTTCCTCCGACGGCACGCGAAAGTGGCTGTTCCGCTTTCCGCCGCGCGGCGCCGGCCGGCCGGTCGAGATCGAGACCGTCTATATCCCGGAGGAAGGCCGTGGCACGCTCTGCATTTCCTCGCAGGTCGGCTGCACGCTGACCTGTTCGTTCTGCCACACCGGCACGCAGAAGCTGGTGCGCAATTTGACGGCCGAGGAGATCCTCGCCCAGTTGCTCACCGCCCGCGACCGGCTTGGCGATTTCCCCGACCGAGACACGCCCGACGGCGCCATCGTGCCGGCCGAGGGCCGGAAGGTGTCCAACATCGTCATGATGGGCATGGGCGAGCCGCTCTACAATTTCGAGGCGGTGAAGAAGGCGTTGCTGATCGCCTCAGACGGCGACGGCCTGTCCTTGTCGAAGCGCCGCATCACGCTGTCGACCTCCGGTGTCGTGCCGGAAATCTTCCGCACCGGCGAGGAGATCGGCGTCATGCTGGCAATCTCGCTGCACGCCACCAATGACGATCTGCGCGACCTTTTGGTGCCGATCAACAAGAAGTATCCGCTCAAGGAGCTGATCGCCGCCTGCCGCGCCTATCCCGGCCTGTCGAACGCCAAGCGCATCACCTTCGAATACGTGATGCTGAAGGACGTCAACGATTCCATCGAGGACGCCAAGGGCTTGATCAAGCTGCTCAAGGGCATTCCGGCCAAGATCAATTTGATCCCGTTCAACCCGTGGCCGGGCACCAACTACCAGTGCTCGGACTGGGAGACGATCGAGAAATTCGCCGACTACATCAACAATGCCGGCTATGCCTCGCCGATCCGCACGCCGCGCGGCCGTGACATCCTCGCCGCCTGCGGCCAGCTGAAATCCGACTCCGAGCGCATGCGCAAGGTCGACCGGCTGGCGCTGGAAGCAATGATGATTGCGGGGCACGGCGAGGCGTGAATCGCCTCTTCGCCTGGCCGAAGCGCCTCGCCATGATCGCTGTCGGCTATATCGCCGGTGTGCTGACCTCGATCCTGGTCCCCGTGCTGTTGATCGCTCTTTTGGAAGGCATAGAAGACGGCAACTGGTCGATCATTTTCGCCTTCGACTGGCTGGGCTCGTTCCCGCTCGCCGTGTTGACCGTGATGGTCGCCGCGCTGTTGATCGTCGGCCCGGCAATCCTTGTCGCCGAACGCTTCTCGCTTCGAGGATGGCTCTATTTTGCCATCACCGGTGCGGTCACGTCCACCGCCTTTGGTGTCTCCATGCCGCGCTCGGCCGGAGGCTTTGTCTTCAATCCGGGCTACCTCGGGTTTCTGGCCACGGCCGGCATTGCCGCCGGTTCGGTCTACTGGCTTCTGGCCGGGCGCAAGTCCGGCATGCGCCGAGATTTGGAATGAGCCGCCTCATTGCCTACCTCATCCGTTTTGCCGTCATCCTGTTCGGCTACACGGTCGCCTCGCTGGCGACGAGCGCCTTCCTCAACATCCTGTTCCTGGCCTCGCTCGCGCCGGAGCACGCGCATCCGACGGCGACCGCTTCGCTGTATTTTTCAATTCCCTTCGTCGCCCTGTTCGTCGCCTATTTCGCCCTGATGCCGGCCTGCGTCGTCATTCTGGTTGCCGAAATCCTCGGCCGGCGCGACTGGCTGTTCTACGCGCTGGCGGGTGCGGCGGTCGCGGCCGTTTTCCTCGGCCTGGTCGACCACGCCGGCGATGCCACCTTTGCGGTCAGGGAGACCAGCGCGATCATGGCGGTGATTGGCGGCGGCATGGTCGGCGGCATCTTCTACTGGCTCAGCGCCGGGCGCTGGGCCGGAAGCTGGTGGTTGAAGAACGAAAAAACGCCTATTTCGCCTGGGCCGTCAGGATCTTGAGCGCAAAAGCCGAAAACACCCCGGCGAAGAGATAGTCGACCACTCGCGTGACGCGGGGGCTGGCCTTCATCGCAGCCGAGAATTTTTCCGCCGCCAGCACCATCGGCACGGTCACAGGGATCGACAGCACGATGAACATCGAGCCGAGGAAAAACAGCTTTCCCGGCGCATTCGCGTCATGCGCGGAAACGAACTGCGGCAGGAAGGTCATGAAGAACAGGATGATCTTCGGGTTGAGCAGATTGACGCCGAGCCCCGCCGCCCAGCTGCGCAACAGCGAAATCTCGGGTCCCGTCTTCTTCTCCGGCGAAAAGGCCGAGCCCTTGGTGATCGCCTGCCAGGCCAGGAAGACGAGATAGCCGGCACCAAAGATCTTCAACACGAAGAAGGCCATCGGCGAGGCGACGATCAGCGCCGAGATACCGACCACCACCAGCGTGGTGTGGATCAGCGTGCCGCACAGCGCGCCGGCCATCGAGGCGAAGCCGGTGGCGCGGCCCTGGCTCAGCGTGCGTGAGACGAACAAGGTCATGTCCGGCCCCGGCGTGATCGCCAGGATCACGGTGGCGATGGCGAACTGGATCAGCGTGGTGGTGTCAGGAATGAACGACATGAGCGGCCCCAGCGGAATGAAAGCGCCTATACAGGATGCGCCGTGCCGGTTCCAGATGCAGGGGCGCTTCGACGGTCGATCCAGCGGGCACGCAACGAGGGCGCCGACGGGCGGCCACCCGCCACAATCCTATGCCAGCCTGCTCAGGCGCATCCTGGCGGGTTCCTCGGCGACGGGCCGATCGTTCGGGACATGGAGGCCTGCCGCGCTGGGGAGCAGGATCTGATCGATCGGCTTGGGTCGGCCGAGGAAATAGCCTTGCGCCTCGTTGCAACCTTCCACCTGCAGGATGGTCAGCTGGACATCAGTCTCGACGCCCTCGGCGAGCACCGGAATGTCGAGGCTTCGGCCCAGCGTCAGCACCGCCCGGACGATCGCCTTGGCCTGCGGGCTTCGCTCGACATCGGCCATGAAGGAGCGGTCGAGCTTGATCTTGTCGAAGGGAAACGAGCGCAGCGTATCGAGCGACGAATAGCCGGTACCGAAATCGTCGATCGCGATCGTCACCCCCAGCGCCTTGATCTGGCGCAGGACATGCAGCGTCCGCACCTTGTCGGCAACGATCGTCGATTCGGTCAGTTCCAGCTCCAGGCGCTTCGGCGACAGCCCGGTCTCGACCAGGATCTGGTGGACGAGCTTGGCCAGGTCGGCATGGGCGAACTGCACCGGCGACAGGTTGACCGCGATCTTGTGGCCATTGTCCCAGGAGGCCGCCTGGCGGCATGCGGTCCGCAGCACCCATTCGCCGATCGCCATGATGGAGCCGTTCTCCTCGGCAATCGGGATGAATTCAGCTGGCGGGATCATGCCATGTATGGGATGCGTCCAGCGCAGCAACGCCTCGTAGCCGCAGGTGGCGCCGGTCGGAACCGAGGTCTGCACCTGATAGTGGAGCGAAAGCTCGCCGCGCTCGATCGCCTGCCGAAGGTCGGTGGCCAGCGCGCGGCGCGCCCGAGCCGTCTCGTCCATGGCGGATTCGTAAAAGCAGACGGCCCGCGACACGTCGTTCTTTGCCCGGTACATGGCGAGGTCGGCGTTGCTGACCAGTCGCTCGCGGTCGGCCCCGTCGCGCGGATAGACGGCGACGCCGATGCTGGCGCCAGCGGCGATTTCGAAATCGTCGAGCAGCAAGGGCTGGAACAGCGACTTCTCCAGCCTCGAGACCAGGCCGAGAAGCTCGTTCTGGTCCTTGAAGCGCTTGATCGCGGCGAACTCGTCACCGCCGAGCCGTGCGACGAATTCGCCGTCACTGGTGAGTTTCCCCAGCCGGCGGGCGACGATCTTGAGAGCCTGGTCGCCGGCCGCATGTCCCCTGAGATCGTTGATCTCCTTGAAGCGGTCGAGATCGATGACGATAACGGCCGTCATCGTAACCTCGTCCTCCCGCGCCCGATCGATCTCATGGTCGAGGCGGTCGTTGAAGGAGACCCGGTTGGGAAGACCGGTGAGGGCGTCGTTGAGGGCGAGATGCTGAAGCCGCTCGAAGCTTTCCAGGCGGCCGCGCTCATCGATCAGATAGCTGGCGAAGCCGGTGGCGGCGACGATCAGGCCGACGACGGCGACGGCGACCGCCATTGCCACGAGAATGTCGGGATTGGTGCCGGTGGTGATGAAGGACAGCGGCGTTACCGCCACCGCCGCCATCGCCGTGAAATGCAGCCCGACGATTGCCAGCACCAGCAGCCCGATGGCGAGATATTGCGACCAGCGGTATGGCCGGCGCACGGCATGGCCGACAGCCACGGCGGAGAACACCGCCGAGATGAGCAGCGAGGCGACAACATAGGAACCGTCCCACTCGACGATGCCGGCAACGTGATAGGCCATCATGCCGGTGTAGTGCATGGCCGAGATTCCCAGTCCGACGACGCATCCACCCCACTCCGGCGCAATACGCCGGCACTTGTCGGATGCAAGGGAGAAGCCCACTCCGGTTCCGGCGATGGCGATGACCAGCGACACCATGGTCAGGACCGGATCGAAGGTGATCGGCGCGCCGGGCTGGTAGGCCAGCATGGCGATGAAGTGCGTGCACCAGATCGACGAGCCGGCGGCGACCGCGGTCAGGAACAGCCAGCCTCTCATCTGCACGCCGGCGGTTTTCCTGGCACGGTCGAAGAGGCCGATCGTCACCCAGCAGCCGGTGACACACATCAGCGCGGCCAGCAGGACAAGCCACAGATTATGCTCCGTGGCGATACATGATATGACGCGCATCAAGAACGGTCCAAGCCGGAGGGTGCCCGTAACGAAGCAGGCAAGAGCCGCCCGGCAGGTGGCCAAGGCGGATTTGTCCGCATTGTTAGCGCCGGGGCGTGAAAACTTGATTAAATGCTGCAAGTAAATGCAGCCTTTGATTGCAGCAGGTTGTTTCCCTTGCCGGCACCACCCCTCGCGATGCGCTGGACCAGAAACCATGCGCGCACGCCTGCTTGCTCGCTCTGCCGTTCCTGCTAAAAGGCCCTCCGACAATCCGTGACGCTCGGTGAGGGCGTCCGCCATCGACGGGGTAAAAATGTCCAGCGCCAAAGACGTCAAGAAAGTCGTGCTCGCCTATTCCGGCGGCCTCGACACATCCATCATCCTGAAATGGCTGCAGACCGAACTCGGCGCCGAAGTCGTCACCTTCACCGCCGATCTCGGCCAGGGCGGCGAACTCGAGCCGGCCCGCCGCAAGGCCGAGATGATGGGCATCAAGGACATCCGCGTCGTCGACGTGCGCGAGGAATTCGTCTCCGACTTCGTCTTCCCGATGTTCCGCGCCAACGCCGTCTACGAAGGCACCTACCTGCTCGGCACCTCGATCGCGCGGCCCCTGATCTCCAAGCATCTGGTCGAGATCGCCAGGGAGACCGGTGCCGACGCGATCGCGCACGGCGCCACCGGCAAGGGCAACGACCAGGTCCGCTTCGAGCTTTCCGCCTATGCGCTGAACCCCGACATCAAGGTCATCGCGCCATGGCGCGACTGGTCGTTCAAGTCGCGCACCGACCTGATCAACTTCGCCGAGCAGCATCAAATCCCGGTGCCGAAGGACAAGAAGGGCGACGCGCCGTTCTCGGTCGACGCCAATCTTCTGCATTCGTCCTCCGAGGGCAAAGTGCTGGAAGACCCGTGGAGCGAGCCGCCGGAATTCGTCCACCAGCGCACCGTTTCGCCGATGGACGCGCCGGACGCCGTCACTGAGATCGAGATCGAATTCCTCAAGGGCGATCCGATCGCGCTCAACGGCAAGAAACTGTCGCCGGCGACGATGCTGGCGGCACTCAACGATCTCGGCCGCGACAACGGCATCGGCCGGCTCGATCTAGTCGAGAACCGCTTCGTCGGCATGAAATCGCGCGGCGTCTACGAGACGCCGGGCGGCACCATCCTGATATCAGCCCACCGCGCCATCGAATCGATCACGCTCGACCGCGGAGCCGCCCACCTCAAGGACGAGTTCATGCCGCGCTACGCCGAGCTGATCTACAACGGCTTCTGGTTCGCGCCCGAACGCCTGATGCTGCAGGCGATGATCGACAAGAGCCAGGAAGACGTCGAAGGCACGGTGCGCCTCAAGCTCTACAAGGGCAACGTCATCGTCACCGGCCGCAAGTCGAAGAAGACACTCTATTCCGATGCGCTGGTCACCTTCGAGGACGACCGCGGCGCCTACGACCAGAAGGACGCCGCCGGCTTCATCCGCCTCAATGCGCTGAGGCTGCGTACGCTGGCGGCACGCAGCCGCAACAAGTAATCCGGATGCGCGGGCTCGGTCGATGCCTGGCGCCGCTGGTTTTTCTGGCGACGCCAGCGGTGGCCGAGGATTTCGACCCGGCCTCCCTCGACCTTGCCGCGCTGATCGAATGCCGGGCCGACGTGCCGGCCTATAACGGTTTTGGCTTTTGGCTGGCCGGCGAGCCCGGCGCCGCGGAGAGGCTGGGCTGGAAAGAGGTCGCGGCCGGCAATCCGTTCCTCATTCAATACGAGTTGCCGACCAAAATTCGTGTCTTCGGGCGTGAGACGGCATCCATTGTCTTGACCGCAACCGGGCCGATGGCCGTGTTCGAAGGCGTTGCCGCGCCGGACCTGGCCAGAGAGCTCGATGTCCCGGCGACAGTCTCGACACCGGACAAATTCCTTGGCGAGAAAATTATTGTCGAAAGCACAGAGGACGCCAGCGGCGTCAACCTCGCCACGCGCATCACGCTCAACGTCTCGACCGTCGAGTCACACCCCGGCAAGACGCTGGCCGGCTGCTCCTACGCGCTCGACGTGAAATGAAAAGCCCGGCGCATGGCCGGGCTTTCTGTCGAAAAAACAAAGAGATAGAGAATCCTATCAGTCGCCGTCGATCGCCGTGGCAATGCGAGCGATGGCCTGCTGATAGACGCTGGCGGAATTCCAGCCGGCAATGGCGCCGAGATTCGACTGCGCACTCGCGCCGGCCCGCCAGCCATGACCCTTGAGGAAGTTGGCGGTGGAAGCCAACGCGGTGGCCTTGTCGCGCAGGTTTCCGCTGCCGACGCCATACTTCAAGACATTTCCGGGCAGGAACTGCGTGTGGCCGATCTCGCCATGCGCCGCGCCGACCGACGAGGCGGTCAACGCTCCACGATCGACCAGCTTCAGGGCTGCAATGGCATGCGGGTAAAAGAACTCCGGGCGGCGGCAATCATAGGCAAGCGTCAAAATGGCAGAAACCGTATTCTGGTTGCCCATGGCCGAACCGAAGCCGGTCTCCATACCCCAGATGGCGAGCAACACACCTGGCGACACGCCGTAGTTGCTTTCGATTTTGCTGAACAGCGCCGCGTTCGATTTCTTCAGCGAACGACCCTTGGAAATGATCGCGGCGCCGCCACGGCGCTTCATGAAATCATCCACCGAGCCGCTGAACGCCTTGTGAATGCCGCGGTCGACGCTAATCGTCTTCGTCGCGTAGGTCGCGCCAGCCAGCGCGGCCAGACCTTTCGGGCCGACACCTTCGGACTTGGCCTCTGCGGCGAACTCCGGCTTCCAGGCTTCGAAACCGGCGCCGGTCTTGCCACAGCTGGCCGCCGCCTCCGCGCCCGTCGCCAGCGCAAGCACCGCCACCACCGAAGCCACAAAAATCTTTCCCTTGGCAAGTAATGCCATGCTTTTCTCTCCTGATTGCCTGAATCACGTCCCGGTTGCGAATTTGCCAGCGAAACCCGCACTTGTCACTGTCTCTGCTGCAGTGCTGGCGAATGCCGGGGAATTTGCCTACGATCAAGTGAATATTGTGGCGGGGTCGAAATAACCATGGAAGACGTTGATGTTGTGATCATCGGCGCCGGTTCGGCGGGTCTGGCTGCGGCCAGGACCTTGCAGGCAGCCGGCCTCTCCTTCAAGCTGCTCGAAGCGATGGGCCGCATCGGCGGCCGCGCATGGACCAGCGACCAGCATTTCGGCGTGCCCTTCGATATCGGCTGCGCCTGGCTGCATGCCGCCGACCGCAACCCGTATTTTCCCGAAGCCCGGGCTGCCGGCTGGACGCTGCATCATCACGACATGAATGTCGACCATCTCTACTATCGCCAGCGCAAGGCAAGCGAGGACGAGGAAGCGGAGATGAAGGCCGCCGACGCGCGGTTGTTCGAACTGCTGGCCAAGCATGAAGTGAAGGAGGGCGACGACGACCGGCTTTCGGCGCTGCTCGCCAAGGGCCACGCGCCGCGCGCCGCGGCCACCTTCGCCGGACCGATGGATTTCGGCGCCGATGAGGACGAAATCTCGATCCGCGACTTCCAGGCCGCCGCCGATCTCGACCCCAACTACTTCAGCAAGGAGGGCTTTGGCGCGCTGGTCGCCCGCTTCGGCGCCGACCTGCCGGTCGAATTGTCGACGCCGGTGCGCAAGATCCTCTGGGACGTGCCCGGTGTCGCCTGCGTCACCGATCGCGGCACCGTTCGCGCCAAGGCGGTCATCGTCACAGCCTCGCCGGCGGTGCTCGCCTTCGAGGAGATCGAATTCTCGCCGGCACTTCCCGACACGCATTTTGGAGCCTTCTTCGACCTGCCGATGGGCATGCTGACCAAATTGCCGGTCGAGATCCGGGGCACGCGGCTTGGGCTGCAGCCCTTCGACGACCTTCTGATCGAACGGATGGCCAGGCATGACATCTATTTCCTGTGCTTTCCCTTCGATCTCGACCTGATGGTCGGTTTCGTCGGCGGCGATTTCGCCTGGGAAATGTCGGCGGCGGGCGAGGCGGCGGGCATCGATTTCGTCGTTGACCGGCTGTGCGGCATTTTCGGCGGCGACACACGAAAGCACGTGGCGCGCGCCATGATGACCAATTGGGGCGGCGAGCGCTTCGTGCGCGGCGCCTATGCGGCGGCCCGCCCGGGCCGTTCGGCTGCGCGCGCCGCGCTTATGCAGCCGGTGGCCGACAAGATCTTCTTTGCCGGCGAGCACCTCGCCGGTCCGCTGATCCAGACTTGCGGCGGCGCACGGCTGTCAGGCGAAGCAGTGGCCAGACAGGTCGCCGCGCAGCTTGCGGCAAAATAGCCTCGATCGAACGCGGAACGCCGGCCGGCGGTTGGCCGTTGGGCACCTGCCGCCGCGCACCTATATGCTGGCTCTGAAGGTTCGAGACCGACATGAAACTCTTCGACTGCCCGCATTGCGGCCACCGTCTCTATTTCGAGAACGCCCAGTGCCTGAATTGCTCGAGCCTCGTGCTCTACGATCCTGAGCATGCGCGTTTTGCCTTGTCGGGTGTCGACGGCATCTTCCAGTGCACCAACGCCGACGAATGCGCCTGCAACTGGATGGCCGAGCCGGGACAGGCCTTTTGCCGCGCTTGCGTGCTGAACCAGCTGATCCCGGATCTCTCCGTCGACGGCAACCGCCGCCGCTGGATCCGCGTCGAGGCGGCGAAGAAGCGCGCCATCTATTCGCTGCTCGCCTCAGGGCTGCCGGTCGCGCCCAAGCAGAACCCTGCCGACGAGATCGGCCTTGCCTTCGACTTCCTGGCCGATCCGATCGGCGGCGGCCCCGGCGGCGAGCGCATCCTGACCGGCCACGACAATGGTCTGATCACGCTCAACGTCGCCGAGGCCGATTCCGCCGAGCGTGAAAAACGGCGCGTCGAAATGGGCGAGAACTATCGCACCTTGCTCGGCCATTTTCGCCACGAACTCGGCCATTACTACTGGGATCGCCTGATCCGCGACGATCCGCAAAGGCTGGAGGCTTTTCGCACCTTGTTCGGCGACCATCGAGCCGACTACGAACAGGCGCTGAAGACCTATTACGCCAATGGCGCGCCACCCGACTGGCAGCAAAGCCACATCTCGGCCTATGCGACCTCCCATCCATGGGAAGACTGGGCGGAAACATGGGCCCACCATTTGCACATCACCGACACGCTGGAGATGGTCCACGCGCTGAACTTTCCGCTCGGCCGGCTGGAGACCGTGGAGGCCAACGACTTGCCGCAAGGCGACACCGGCGGTGGATTGCAGGCGGCGCCATCGGAACCGGCCGCAGCACCCGAGCCTTTCGAAAAGATCCTCGCCCGCTGGCTGGTGCTGTCGGAGGCCTCCAATTCGATCAACCGCTGCATGGGCCTGCCCGACCTGTACCCCTTCGTCATTTCGGACGTCACGGCGCGGAAATTGGCCTTCGTTCACGACCTTCTGACCGGTTTGCCGCAAGATGCCGGAACAAATCGTGAGTTGGCGGGGGCATTTTAGCGGGAACGCATGCGCCGCTGCTCCGTTTTCGTGGCGAGGGATCATGAAAACGGAGAGAAACCATGAAATCCGTATTGTTTCCCGCGGTCGCCGGAATGCTGACGATCATGTCGGGCGCCGCGTTTGCCGACACCGCCGTATCCGCCGTCACCGCCGTCACCGCCGTCACCGATCTCAACGTGCGTGCCGGCCCGGGTCCGCAATATCCTGTGATCGGCGTGCTCGCCGCCGGTCAGTCGGCGACGCTCAATGGCTGCATCGAAAACAGCAAATGGTGCACCATCGCCGAAGCCGGTGGCCAGGGCTGGGTCTATTCCGACTATGTGACGGCTGATTTCGGCGGCAGCCGGGTGGTGCTGACGCAGCGCCCGCACGGATCCAGCACTGCCGTCGTCGCGCCGCCGGACGGCTACTCGACCGACTACACCGGAGCGATCATCGCCAGCGATCCGCTCAACGACGCCTTCCCGCCACCTCCGACCGAAGTCAGAACCTATGTCGACACGCATCGGCTCGACCCCGTCTATCTCGACGGCGAGGTGGTGACCGGCGCGACCTTGCCCGACACCGTCGAGCTGCGCGAAATCCCGGACTACAACTACCGCTATGTCTATGTGAACGGCCAGCCGGCGCTGATCGATCCGCAGACGCGGCGCATCATGTACGTGGTACGCTGACGCTGACGGGCTGACCGCTGCCAAGCGCAGCGGCGGTCGCCCTTCTCGCCGTGTCGCCACATCGGATCGGTCGGTGCGAATCGTCGAAGTCGGCGCTGCCTCTCATTGCCCTGGTCGGGCATTTCTTCCCGTAGAGCGGGAGAAAGACGCTCGCCGGCACGTCCGCGCCCTTTTTTGCAACTCTGGTAGGGCGCCAACGGTCTCCGACCAGGCACGATTGCGCCCAGGACGGCGATCCCCTAAATCATGCGACCTGAAGCACTTGCCCGGGAATTCGTGTGATCGACCCTGCCGCCTTCGAACGCTACCGGCATTCGCCGAACGCCAGGACGACAGTGCCGCGCCTGTTCCTGGGAGCGGCGATCGTGATCCTGCTCTGGGCCGCAACGACCGTGGCCGTGCTGATCGGCGGCACCTACCTCTTCCTTACCTGGCAGGCATCGGCGGCTCCGCCACCCGAAGGAGCGATGCAGGGGTTCCTCGCCTCGCCCATCGGCATCCTCACCGCGCTTACCTCTTTTGCCGGCATCTGGATTGGCCTTTGGATGGCCATGCGCTGGGTGCATGGCGAGCCCCTTTCGGCGCTCTTCGGTGTCAGCCGTCGCGTGTCGCTGTCAGGCTTCGTCAAGGGGCTGATCGCGGTGCTGATAACCTCGCTGGTGTCGGAGATCCTGCTCTATCTGTTGCAGCCCGAGATCGCCCGTGGCCCGATCAGCCTGTCGTCCTGGCTGCTGTTCCTGATCCCGATCGTCGCCCTCACCTTGCTGCAGACGTCTTCGGAGGAGGTTCTGTTCCGAGGCTATCTGCTGCGCGGTTTGGCCAACCGGTTCAGGAGCCCGTTCATCTGGGCGCTGCTGCCGGCCCTGCTGTTCACTTCGCTGCATTGGAGCAACAGTTCGTCGCCCGCCATCAACGCCTGCGTACTGGCCTCGATCGCCGCTTTCGCGCTGCTGCTGACGGTTGTGGTCTTTGCCACCGGCAATCTCGGAGCTGCCTTCGGCGCCCATATCGGCAACAATCTGACCGGATTCCTGCTCATCTCGCATCAGCAGAGCTACAATTCCTTCGCCTTGTTCGGCGCCAGGCCGCTCGAAGGGCCGGGCTGGACGACGTCGGATGCCGCTCTCATTGCCTTCATCGGCATCGCCTGCAGCCTGCTGACGGTTGTGCTGCTCCTGCATCCGCGCTCACCGCTGAACGTCGCGGCCAACAGATCGGAAGCGAGCAGCGCGAACTGATTCTGGCTCGGCGCGACACGATTGGCACGGGCATCACCCAGGCCTTGTCTTGACTCTGCCGCCGATTTCCTGTCTACACGCCCCGAATTCCGCGACGAGTATCCCTCCGAGCAAGCCGACCAGGACGCCGAAACCTCTAGGGGTGGAGTGCTGTAAATCGATCCTGGAGGCCAACACCCGGCAGCGCTGAGCGCCCCCGGGTGCTTTTTGGTTTTGGTTTTTGCTCGCCATGAGACTTGGACACCTGGCGCGAACGCATTACCTCTCCGGCACCATACGGGTGCCAGGGAAAAGGAAAACGAATGTTTGAATCGCTACAGGAACGTCTTGGTTCGATCCTGAACGGCCTGACCGGTCGCGGCGCGCTGTCGGAGGCGGATGTCTCGGCAGCACTTCGCGAGGTGCGCCGTGCGCTGCTCGAGGCCGACGTGGCGCTGGAAGTGGTGCGCTCGTTTACCGACAAGGTGCGCGAGAAGGCCGTCGGCGCTGCCGTCGTCAAGTCGATCAAACCCGGCCAGATGGTCGTCAAGATCGTCCATGACGAGCTGGTAGAGATGCTCGGCGCCGAAGGCGTCGCCGTCGACCTCAATGCGCCGGCGCCGGTCGTCATCATGATGGTCGGCCTGCAGGGCTCCGGCAAGACGACCACTTCGGCCAAGATCGCCAAGCGCCTTTCCGAGCGTCAGAACAAGAAGGTCCTGATGGCCTCGCTCGACACGCGGCGCCCGGCCGCGCAGGAGCAGCTCCGCCAGCTCGGCGAGCAGGTCAAGGTGGCGACGCTGCCGATCATCGACGGCCAGTCGCCAGTCGACATCGCGCGACGCGCCGTGCAGGCGGCCAAGCTCGGCGGCCACGACGTCGTCATCCTCGACACCGCCGGCCGCACCCATATCGACGAACCGCTGATGGTCGAGATGGCCGACATCAAGAAGGTGTCGAGCCCGCACGAAATCCTGCTGGTCGCCGACTCGCTCACCGGCCAGGACGCCGTCAACCTGGCCAAGAGCTTCGACGAGCGCGTCGGCATCACCGGCCTTGTGCTGACCCGCATGGACGGCGACGGCCGCGGCGGCGCCGCTCTCTCCATGCGCGCCGTCACCGGCAAGCCGATCAAGCTGATCGGCACCGGCGAAAAGATGGACGGGCTGGAGGAATTCCACCCCAAGCGCATCGCCGACCGCATCCTCGGCATGGGCGACATTGTCAGCCTGGTCGAAAAGGCCGCCGAAAACATCGACGCCGAGCAGGCGGCGGCGATGGCCAGGAAGATGCAGTCGGGCAAGTTCGATTTGAACGACCTCGCCGGCCAGCTTCAGCAGATGTCGAAGATGGGCGGCATGGGCGGCATCATGGGCATGATGCCCGGCATGGGCAAGATGAAGGACCAGATGGCCGCCGCCGGTCTCGACGACAAGATGTTCGGCCGCCAGCTCGCCATCATCTCGTCGATGACCAAGGCCGAGCGCGCCAATCCCGATATTCTCAAACACTCGCGCAAGAAGCGCATCGCCGCCGGTTCCGGCACCGACGCTGCCGAGATCAACAAGCTGTTGAAGATGCATCGCGGCATGGCCGACATGATGAAGGCGATGGGCGGCAAGGGCAAAGGCGGTGGCCTGATGCGCGGCATGATGGGCGGCCTTGCCTCCAAGATGGGCCTCGGCGGCATGATGCCGGGCATGGGCGGCATGGGCGGCGGTATGCCCGACCTGTCGAAGATGGATCCCAAGCAGCTCGAAGCGCTGCAGAAGCAGGCACAGGCGGCCGGCCTCGGCGGCATGAAGGGCCTGCCCGGCGGTCTTCCAGGCGGCGGTGGCCTGCCCGGTCTGCCTGGCGGCATGAAACTTCCGGGGCTTCCCGGTCTGGGCGGCGGCGGGCTGCCCGGCCTTGGCAAGAAGAAGTGAGGACGCGATGAACGAAGAAAAGGACATGGCCGACGCACGTACCATCCTGGCCGACTATCGCGCCTCGATCGACAACATCGACGCAGCCCTCATCCACATGCTGGCCGAGCGCTTCCGCTGCACCAAGGCGGTTGGCGTGCTGAAGGCGACGCATGGGCTGCCGCCGGCCGACCCGGCGCGCGAGCAGCAGCAGATCGCCCGCCTTCGCCAGCTGGCGAAGGATGCACATCTCGACCCGGATTTCGCGGAAAAATTCCTCAACTTCGTCGTCCGTGAAGTGATCCGCCACCACGAACAGATCGCCGCTTCCAACGGCGTGATGAAAGCCGGCTGAGTAACCAGCCACAACCAACTAACGAAATCAGAGTTTTTAGGAGAAAAGAAATGCCCTTGAAGATCAGACTGGCCCGTGCGGGCTCGAAGAAGCGTCCTTACTACCACGTCGTCGTCGCCGACGCCCGTTCGCCGCGCGACGGCCGTTTCATCGAGTCGCTCGGCTCGTGGAACCCGCTGCTGCCCAAGGACGGCGAGCGCGTCAAGGTTGACGCAGACCGCGTCAAGCACTGGCTGTCGCACGGCGCCCAGCCGACCGACCGCGTGCTGCGCTTCCTCGACGAGGCCGGCATTGCCAAGCGCGACGCCCGCTCCAACCCGAAGAAGGCCGAGCCGGGCAAGAAGGCGCAGGAACGCGCCGCCCTTTTGAAGAAGGCGCAGGAAGACGCCGCCGCTGCCGTCGCGGCCGCCGCAGCTGCACCGGCCGAGGCAGAAGCCGCCACCGCCGAATAAGCATTGCCTTATCGCATCCAGGAAACGGCGGGCCCAAGCCCGCCGTTTTGCTATTTCGACGTCTTTTTAGGATCAATAGCCCTGCGGGCAGCGCGCGACATAGACCCGTCCATAGCGGTCGCGGTAACGGCAGCGATCCGGTTCGCTGGCTCTGCCAATCAAAGCGCCTGCCACGGCACCAACCGCGCCACCGACGACGGCGCCTTCCACCGGGTCGTTTGCTACGGCCGCGCCAATCGCAGCGCCGCCAAGGCCGCCGACAGCAGCGCCTTTTTCCGTTTGCGAGCATGCGGCAAGCGGCACCAACAGGGCCATTACAAGCATCGTTTTCTTCATTGTCGTTCCTCTCCCAGCAAGACAGACCTCCGCCGCCAGTGAGTCTCTAACTCCCGACTCGGCGATTTGATCCAAGGAGAGGAAAAGGATTGCCGGCTCAGGGATTGACCACGATCGTTTGCCAATGATCCCAACCACTGCCGTGCTGCCAAAATCCTGGCAGGGCACGTCACTTTTCGCCGAGGCGCTTCAGATTGGCGAGGCCGGCCTCGAAATCCTTGCCGATCAGCGTGTCGAAGTTCATGAACAGGCCCATCAGCTTGGCGATGAAGGGCCGGCTGCCGCGCATCGCCCAGCTAACGGCCGTGTTGTCGCCGGACGGCGTCAGGGTGAAGTCGACGCTGTTGTTGGCCCTGAACGGCTTCTCGAAATCGAGCTTGAGCGACACCCGCGAGGACGGCACCGAATTGGTGATTTCCATGCGCCCCTTTCCGGCCTTGGCATTGCCTTCCCAGGCATAGGCCGCGCCCTTGCCGCTTGTCGCGCCGGACAGCGTGCGCTTCATCTCAGGGTCGAGCTTTTCGTAAGGCGACCATGCCGGCCAGCGGCTAAAATCGTTGATCAGCGGAAAGATCGCTTCCGGCGGCGCTTCGATGCTGGCCGAGCGGGTGACGACGAAATCATCAGGCCGTGTCGCGGCGTAGATGAGCACGGCGGCAATCAGGACCAGCAGGGCGATGGCAATGGTGGTGAACATCTAATTTTCCTTTGCAAATCTTAACGAGAAAACGGGATCAGCGCGCGCACCCGGGGGTCGCGCAGGTACAGGCCACCCCAAAGGATGACACCGAGATAGACGCCGAACAGCGTGTGCGAGAACAGCGGATTGTCGACACGCACATTGGTGGCGATGGCGCCGCCCATATAGGCGGTGAGCAGGATGGCGCCGAGCACCGCTGTGCGCGGCAAGGCGTAGAGCGCGGTCGAGACCAGACCGATGACGCCGAGCATGCGCGCGACATTCGCGTCGGCCGGCCAGCCAAGCGGCACCATGGTCTGGGTGACGATGTCGAGCGGCGGCAATTTGATGACGCCGTCGAAGATCATGAACAGGACGATGACGGCGCTGAGCGCGCGGCCGGTCCACAGGGCGCCTGATGAGACGGGCGCGGTTTCGGAAATGCTCATGGTGTTCCCTCCTGATGTTTCGAGCCCTTTTCACTGGGTCGAACCAAGGACGCGGCATGGGGTGGCAATCCTACAGGGTCCGGATTTTTTTGGCGCCGTAACGGCAAAAGAAGGCAGCGATGCAGATTGAGCCGTGTAGCGATACTTCGCGCCAGCGTTCGCGCTTCACATTGCGGCGGCAGACAGAACGCCGTGTCGAACACCTACGAAAAATAGAACTTCTCGGGCGGCAGCATTTTCGGTGGCGTCTCGCCGAGCGCCTCGAACACCGAGATCTCGCAGACACGGCACAGACCGTCGAGGGCGAGGTCGTTGGCCTCGGTGCCGAACGGATCCTCCAGCTCTTCCGACAGCGCATCGAGGCCGAAGAAGGTGTAGGCGATCAGCGCCGTGAACAGCGGCGTCGCCCAGCCGGTGCTCGAGATCAGGCCGATGGGCAGCAGCAGGCAGACGATGTAGGCCGTGCGATGCACCAAAAGCGTATAGGCGAACGGCAAGGGCGTGCCGGCGATCCGCTCGCAGCCGGCCTGGATAGCGGTGAGCGATGCCAACCTTTCATCGAGAATGCGAAAGCCGATCGGATCGACCTCGCTGGTCCGCCGCTGCGCGTTGGCGCGGCGGCCCATGCGCCTGACCATCTCGTCCGCGGGGTTGGCGAAATTTGCGGCCGTGTCGGCCTCGGCGGCAATGAAGGCGCGGGCGTCCTTCATGCTGTCGATCTTGCGCAACTGGCCGCGCAGGAAATGACAGAAGGCAAGCGCCTCCATCAGCAGCGCACGCTGTTCGGCCGGATCGGCGATGAGGCTGGTGGTGGCGCGCGCCAGATTGCGGATTTCGAAGACCAGCGTGCCCCACAGCTTGCGCGCCTCCCACCAGCGGTCGTAGGCGGCGTTGTTGCGGAACGACAGATAGATCGACAATGTCACGCCCACCAACCCGAACGGCGTGATGTTGAAGACGCTGAAATCGAGATGGAACTGGCGCGCCACGGCAAGAATGACCGCGGAATAAAGCGCAAAACCCAGGATCTGCGGCAGGATGCGTGGCACCACCGAGCCGCGCATGACGAAGAACAGCTGCAGGAACGTCGGGCGCGGGCGAACGATCATGGGGAGGCCTTTCACGGACCGGCACTGGTCTCAGCCTTTCTATTGTGCGAGGCAACAGACGGGCAAGCTCAGCCGTCAGCGACATCGCCATGTCGCCCGTGCAGCGCGTGTCGGCTTTCGGCACCCGCCGGTCGCGGATATGAGAAGCATGTGGGCTGCGGCCCGTTCCTGCATCGGACGAGAGAAGACAAATGACCGGCGAGACCGATCTGAAAAAGCTGCTGGCGACAATGACGCCGGAACTGCTGGCCGGCACCTATGTCTTCGTCACGCTGGCGCCTGGCGTCGCCCAGCCGGAAGGCCTCGAACCGGTGATGGTGTTTCGCGAACGCGAGGGTGTGACGCTGATCTTGCATGAGGATGCCGCGAGGAAAGCGGGGCTGACCGCTTCCTTCCGCAGTCGCATGGTGACACTGAACATCCATTCGTCGCTGGAAGCCGTCGGCTTCCTCGCCGCCATCACCACGCGGCTGGCTGCTGCCGGCATGGGCGTCAACCCGGTCTCGGCTTTCTACCACGACCATCTGTTCGTCCCCGCCGAGCGGGCGGAAGAGGCGCTGGAACTGCTGCGCCGGCTGGCCAAGGACAACGCCGGCTGAATCAGCGCCTGCGGACATAGAGGAGGTCCGGCAGGCCTTCCTCGTTGTTGGTGCCGTCGCCAAAACCCTCGGCAATGAACCCATGCCGCTCATAGAAGCGCCGGGCGCCGGTGTTGGCTTGGAAGCAATGCAGCTTGACCACCGGCAGGGCGGCGGTCGCGTCCGTCAGCAACCGGCTGCCGATGCCGTGTCCCGTCCGGGCCGGCTCGAGATAGAGCTGCTCCACCCATTCATTGCTGACGGCGATGAAGCCGACAGTCTCCTTGCCGGCCTCGGCGACCGTCACCTGCTGCCCTGGCAGCACAATGTCGCGGATGAAGGCAAGATCCTCGTCCGGCGTATGCAGCACCGGCATCCAGTCGAACGCGCCAAGCGCCGCCCGCAAAAGCCGTGCAATGTCAGCTGCATCCGAGCCGATGGCCGGACGCAGCACGACTTTAGCGCTATCGCTCACAATTGATCACCAATCGGCCAAAGGCCGAGCCCGCGGGCCACCGGTCGTCCGGCGCCCCCGCGGAGGGCCCGCCGCGGCAGCGGCGATACGGCCCGTGAGCGAAAACTAAGCCGCCTTCTTCTTCGGCTGGATCAGGCCGCGCTCGACCAGCAGCTCGGCGATCTGCACCGCGTTGAGTGCCGCGCCCTTGCGCAGATTGTCGGAGACGATCCACATCGACAGGCCGTTGTCGATGGTTGAATCCTCGCGGATGCGCGAGATGAAGGTGGCGTCCTCGCCGGCCGATTCCAGCGGCGTGATATAGCCGCCGTCCTCGCGCTTGTCCAAGACCTGGCAGCCCGGCGCCTCACGCAGGATATCGCGCGCCTCGTCGGCGGTGATCGGCTTCTCGAACTCGATGTTGACCGCTTCCGAATGGCCGATGAACACCGGCACTCGCACGCAGGTCGCAGTCAGCTTGATCTTGGGGTCGAGCATCTTCTTGGTCTCGGCGACCATCTTCCACTCTTCCTTGGTGAAGCCGTCGTCGAGGAAGACGTCGATATGCGGAATGACGTTGAAGGCGATGCGCTTGGTGAACTTCTTGACGTCGACGCTGTCGGCGACGAACACGGCGCGCGTCTGCGTGAACAGCTCGTCCATGCCTTCCTTGCCGGCGCCCGACACCGACTGGTAGGTGGCGACAACGACGCGCTTGATGGTGGCGAAATCATGCAGCGGCTTCAGCGCCACCACCAGCTGCGCCGTCGAGCAGTTCGGGTTGGCGATGATGTTCTTGCGCGTGAACAGCGAGATCGCGTCCGGGTTCACTTCCGGCACGATCAACGGCACGTCCTGGTCGTAGCGGAAGGCCGACGAATTATCGATGACAACGCAGCCCTGCTTGCCGATCTTCGGCGACCATTCCTTGGAGACATTGCCGCCGGCCGACATGATGCAAATGTCGGTGTCGGAGAAATCATACTGGTCGAGCGTCCTGACCTTCAGCGTGCGATCGCCGAACGACACTTCGGTGCCCTGGCTGCGCCGCGACGCCAGCGCCACGACTTCACTCACTGGAAAGCCGCGCTCTTCCAGTATGTTGAGCATTTCCCGGCCTACATTGCCCGTGGCGCCGACGACTGCAACCTTGAAACTCATAAAGATCTCCTGTCCCTCTCCGCTCGGTTTTTGGAGAAACCCCGCCGGCCGATGCGGGTTTCAACCCCCGGGCCGGACCCGGGAGAGGGTGGTTAGGCCAAGGGAATCAGACCGTTTTGGTGGTCGTTTTGCCAGTTTTGGCCAAGAACATGGTTTTGCTGGAACGAGGAGACGCGCCGACGCGCCCGGCCCAATGATTTGCATTGTGGCCAGGGAAATCGAATGCAAGAACCGCCATCAAAAGGCCGCGCATCGAAAACTGTCCTGTTCGGTGCCGGCTTTTACGCGGTTTGCGTCAAGAGTCAATCACTGCCAGCCGCCCGCTTTCCCGCGTGCCCTGTACAATAGCGGCTGCGCGAAGTACGAACGGCAAGATCGTTCGGCTCGTGGCGCTGTCAGATGGCGCTCGCCGACGGATGACCCATTGCCGGGCATACAAGAATCCGAATTCCGAAAGAGTAAGATGTCCAACTTCGAAGCTATTGTTCCAGCGCTTGCCAGGGCGCTGGAAAAACGCGGCTATTCCGAACTGACGCCGGTGCAGAAGGCGGTTCTGGCTCCCGAGCTCGGTGAGGCGGATGCGCTGGTGTCGGCACAGACCGGCTCCGGCAAGACCGTGGCCTTCGGCCTCGCCTTGGCGCCAACCCTGCTGGGCGGCGCGGAGCGCTTTGCCCATGCTTCGGCGCCGCTGGCGCTGGCGGTGGCGCCGACGCGCGAGCTGGCCTTGCAGGTGACGCGCGAGCTGGAATGGCTCTACGAGCTGACCGGCGCCACGGTGGCGTCCTGCGTCGGCGGCATGGACATGCGCAGCGAGCGGCGTGTGCTGGAGCGCGGAGCCCATATTGTCGTCGGCACGCCCGGCCGCCTGCGCGATCACATCACGCGGCACTCGCTCGACATGTCGGCGCTCAAGGCCGTCGTGCTCGACGAAGCCGACGAGATGCTCGATCTCGGCTTTCGCGAAGACCTCGAATTCATCCTCGACGCCGCGCCGGCCGAGCGCCGCACGCTGATGTTCTCGGCCACCGTGCCGCGCTCGATCGCGACGCTCGCCCAGGGCTACCAGCGCAATGCCGTGCGCATTTCGGCCGCCGGCGAGGAAAAGCAGCATCTCGACATCGAATACCGGGCGCTGAGCGTTGCCCAGGCCGACCGCGAGAACGCCATCATCAACGTGCTGCGTTTTTATGAGGCGAAGAACGCACTGGTGTTCTGCAACACGCGTGCCGCCGTCAACCATCTGACCGCGCGCTTCAACAACCGCAACTTTTCCGTCGTGGCGCTGTCGGGCGAACTCAGCCAGAACGAGCGCAGCCATGCGCTGCAGGCGATGCGCGACGGCCGTGCCAAGGTCTGCATCGCCACCGACGTCGCGGCGCGCGGCATCGACCTGCCCAATCTCGAGCTGGTGATCCACGCCGACCTGCCGACCAACCCGGAGACGCTGCTGCATCGCAGCGGCCGAACCGGCCGCGCCGGGCGCAAGGGCGTCAGCGCGCTGATCGTACCCAACAGTGCCCGCAAGCGCACCGAGCGGCTGCTGCAGAATGCCGGTCTCAAGGCGACATGGGCCAGCCCGCCTTCGGCCGACGACGTTATCCAGCGCGACGACGAGCGCATCCTTGCCGATCCGGCTTTCGGCGAGCCTGTGAAGGACGACGAGCGCGGTTTCATCGACGCGCTTCTCGCCCGGCATGGCGCCGAACAGGTCGCCGCCGCTTTCGTGCGCCAGTGCCGCGCCAGCCGCTCTGCACCTGAGGATCTCATGGAGATCGCGCCGTTCACGCCATCGCGTGAAAAACTGGCGGGCGAAAACTTCGCGCGCCGGGACGAGGCGCCCAGCCGCCGCGAGGATTTCGGCGTCAGCGTCTGGTTCTCGCTGTCGATCGGACGCCGGCAGAATGCCGAGCCGCGCTGGCTGATCCCGATGCTGTGCCGCGCCGGCAGCATCAGCAAGCGCGAGATCGGCGCCATCAAGATGCAGCCGGAAGAGACCTTCGTGCAGATCGCTGCCGATTGGGCCGACCGCTTCCTGGCGGCGATCGGTCCCGATCGCAAATTGCAGAACAACATCGTGGTGAAGCGGTTGGACGGCACGCCCGATCTGTCGCGGGCCGGCTATCAGCCGCCAAGCCCTGACAAGAAACCGCATCGCGGCAAGGCGCCGTTCGACCCCAACGCACCGAAGCGCAAATTCGAGAAGCGTGCGCCGGCGCCCGCATCGGCAGATCAGCGCCCCGCCGGCGCCTTCGCGGCAAAGCCCTGGGCCAAGAAGCCGGGCAAGCCGAAGTTCGAAAACACCGGCGCGCCGAAGCACAAGAAGGCGAAGAAGCGGCCCTCGTAGGATCCGGAAGCTGCTTCATCCGCCGCAGTGACGGCAGCCACGGCCTTGCCGATGGGCTCGGCCCTGTGCCACATCTTGGCCGGGACGTGGCGAGAGGGGGTGGCAAATGCGCGGCGAAGTGCTTCACTATGACGAGGATCAGGGCTTCGGCTTCATCACCGGAGCCGACGGCAACCGCTACACCTTCACCCGCGAGAGCCTGCGCCGGAAAACCGCCATGCCCAAGGGCACGGCCGTCGAGTTCCAGCCGGGCGGCGGGCAAGCGCGAGACGTCTTTTCGATCGCCGCTCAGACCGCAGCCCCGGCCCTCGACGCCGGCACGAGCGCCGCACAGCCCCAACCCGGCAGTAAAGCTGCCGCCGCTGCATCCCAGGCACAGCATTTCGGCCGTTCCTCCGAGCCTGCCGAACCCACCGATTTGTGGGGCTATTTCTGGCGCGGCGTGACGCGGAACTACTTCAACTTCGCCGGCCGCGCCCGGCGCAAGGAATATTGGGGCTACTGCCTTTTTTGGACGGTTTGCCTGCTGATCATTGGCGGCATCGGCCTGTTCACCGATATGGATATGGGCGATTTCGACAGCGATGTGTCGGCAGCGGTAACGGTTGGGCTTTGCGGCACCTTCATTTTGGCGACGTTCCTGCCCAGCCTCGGCATGATCGTGCGCCGGCTGCACGATATTGGCGTGACGGGCTGGCTCTGCCTGGTGATCCTCATTCCGACCATCGGCAGCCTGATCATCCTGGTCTGCGCGCTGATTCCGACGCAGGCCAGGGAAAACAAGTGGGGACCGGTACCGGCGGGCGTCAGGCTTTTACCCTAACGTGTATATTGCAATCATCGGCAATCCTGAGTAGTATTTGTACGACGCAATGTGAGAGGGGCGGCGCATGCGCGGCACGGTGTTCCACTACGACCAAGACCAGGACTTCGGCTACATCAACGGAAACGACGCCAAGCGGTATATCTTCGCTCGTAGCGATCTGCGCCAGGACGTGGCCCTCGTCAGGGGCGCTCTTGTCGAGTTCGAACCGGGCGACGGTACGGCGCACAACATAGTCGCCGTGGCCTCAACCGCGCCGTCGTCAAGCACCGCTCGGCCACGGCAGCCAGGACGTTCTGCCCGAAGCCGGGCCGCCTACTCTACAGGGCTGTGGGCTTACTTCTGGCGCGCGGTGATTGCGGATTATAGCAATTTCAACGGACGCGCCCGCCGCAGGGAATTCTGGGCTTTTTGGCTGTTCTATATTCTCGGGATGTTCGCGCTTTTCGGCTTCGGGATACTTGTTGACCTGGCGATCAACGGCTTCGAAACCAACGCGGACAGAACGCCGATGGGGGTCATAGGGTTCATACCCGTCCTGGCTTTCTTTTCGGGATTGATCCTGCCATCGATTGCGCTCGTCGTGCGGCGTGTGCATGACGCCGGTCAGAGCGGCTGGTTTGCCCTGCTCTGCTTCATTCCACCCATTGGCAGCGTTGCGTTGCTGGTCTTCGGATTCATACCGTCTCAGGTGGGCGACAATCCCTGGGGGCCAGTGCCGGCGGGCGTCAAAATCTAGCCGCCTTCAGCGCTTCGCCTGAAAGCCTGAGAAAGACCTTCTGGCCGTGGCGCTCGACGCCAAGCCGGTCATAGAAACGCAGCGCGCCCTCGTTCCAGTCCTCAGTGGTCAGGTCGATGCGGCCGATGCCTTCGCGCATGCAGTGGCCGGCGAGAAAGCCGATCAGCGCCCGGCCGACGCCGGCGTTACGGGCACCGTCCCGCACGAACAGGTCCTTGAGGAACAGCAATCGCTCGAGATCGATGCCGGGATGCGCGATCGCCACCGAGGCCAAGCCGCTGACCTCACCCTCGACGAAGGCCAGCGCGAAATGCGGATAGGCCGGGCTTTCCTCGCCGAGCCATTTCCGCGCCGCGGACAAGGCGCGGTCGGCAGCAAGAGGCGGCTGCCGGTAGTGAACAGCCATCTCGCACAGCATATCGGCGAGCGCCGTCGCGTCCCCGGTCGTCGCCCAGCGGACGTCGACTGCCACGGTATCAGCCGAGGAACTTGGCGATGATCGCGTCGCCCATCTGAACGGTGCCGACCTCGGTCATGCCCTCGGACAGGATGTCCTTTGTCCGCAGGCCTTCGTCGAGCACGGCGGCGATCGCGGCCTCGACACGGTCGGCTTCATCAACCATGCCGAAGGAATAGCGCAAGCACATGGCGAAGGAGGCGATCATGGCGATCGGGTTGGCGATGCCCTTGCCGGCAATATCCGGCGCCGAGCCGTGCACCGGCTCGTACAGCGCCTTGCGCTTCTTGGTCTTCACATCCGGCGCACCGAGCGAGGCCGACGGCAGCATGCCGATCGAGCCGGTCAGCATGGCGGCGATGTCGGACAGCATGTCGCCGAACAGATTGTCGGTGACGATGACGTCGAACTGCTTCGGCCAGCGCACCAGCTGCATACCGCCGGCGTCGGCCAGCATGTGGTCGAGCTTGACGTCTGAATAGCGCGCCTTGTGGGTCTGGGTGACGACCTCGTTCCACAGCACGCCCGACTTCATGACGTTGCGCTTTTCCATCGAGGTGACGTGGTTCTTGCGCGTGCGCGCCAGTTCGAACGCGACACCCGAAATGCGCTCGATCTCGAACGTGTCGTAGACCTGGGTGTCGATGCCGCGCTTCTGGCCATTGCCGAGATCGATGATCTGCTTCGGCTCGCCGAAATAGACGCCGCCGGTCAATTCGCGCACGATCAGGATGTCGAGGCCCTCGACCACCTCCTGCTTGAGCGAGGAGGACGCGGCGAGTGCCGGATAGCAGATGGCGGGGCGCAGATTGGCGAACAGCTCCATGTCCTTGCGCAGGCGCAGCAAGCCGGCTTCCGGGCGCACCTCGTAAGGCACGGCATCCCATTTCGGGCCGCCGACGGCGCCGAAAAGCACCGCATCCGCGGCCATAGCCTTCGCCATGTCGGCATCGGAAATCGCCGCGCCATGCGCGTCATAGGCGCAGCCGCCGACCAGGCCGTCCTCGGTGGTAAAACCGCTGCCGAGCTTGTCGTTCATGGCGGCGATCAGCTTCTTGACCTCGGCCATCGCCTCTGGACCGATGCCGTCACCGGCGAGCAGGAAAAGATGCTTCGTTGCCATGGAGAACCGTCCCGGAAAGAATTTGAACCGCGGCCTTGCTAAACGCCAAGCGACCGGCGCGCAAGCCTGCAGGTCACAACCGCAATCACCGATGCGAGAGAATGTTGACCAGCCTGCCGAACGGATCGCGGACATAGAAGCGCCGCACGCCCCAGGGCTCGTCGGCCGGGCCGTATTCGATGGCGAAGCCGGCGGTCTTCATCGCATCGAGCGCCGCATCGACATCGTCGACCTCGATCGAGAGATCCGGCACCGGCGAGCCGGAGCCGCCCTCGACGGCAAAGCTGATCTGGACGTCCATTTTTGCTTGCGAGCCGAAGGTCGCGATCCAGCCATGGTCCATGAGCACGTCGAGGGCGAGCACCTCCTGGTAGAAGGACTTCGCCGCCGCGATGTCTGATGTCTCGATGTTGGCAACGATCCGCCGGACTTTCATCGTCTGCCCGCCTTTCATGCCGTGCGCCGCAGCGCCGTCACTTCGATCTCGATCTTCATTTCCGGCTTGTTGAGCTGGCAGACGATCATCGTCGCAGCCGGCCTGACGTCACCGAACGTCTCGCCCAGGATCGGGAAGACGATATCCACGAAAGCGGCATCGGTGATGTAGTAATGCGCCCGCACCACGTCGGCAATCTCGAAGCCGCCATCCTGCAACGCCTTGCGGATGGTCGCCAGGCAATTGCGCGCCTGCGCCTCGACCGTGGCCGGCATCGTCATTGTCGTATAGTCGTAGCCGGTCGTCCCCGACACGAAACACCAGTCGCCCTGCACCACCGCGCGCGAATAGCCGGCTGTCTTTTCGAACGGCGAGCCGGTGGAGATGAGTTTTCGCATGGATCTCCTCACAGGATGTGGCGCCCATTTTGAAAGGAAGGAGACTTTCCGACCATAGGCCACGCAGAGTTGACTGTTGTCCCGACGCTGGGTCAAGCCGAGGGTAATGACGGCGCGATAGGCATGCCGTGCAAAGGCCTAATTCGCCCACCCCAGCGCCCTGTCCATGGCTTCCGCCACATCAACCGGCCAAGTCTCTACCGCAGGCCACGCGTCCGGCTTTGGCTCGCCGCTCATTTGGGCAAAAAATAGCTTTTGATTGGTTGGATCGACCGCCATGAACGTATCGACCCCGCAATTGTGCGGTGCACAGCCGCTGGCAAAGAAGACTCCTGACCCCGTCTTTTTGATGCCATCGCTGACAATCATGTGGGTCGCTATCTCGGTAATTTTCTTGCCGAGCAGACTTTCGGCCTCCCTGTAGACCCCTTCGTTACGGAAAATTTCAATCATATCGATCTTGGATGAATCGATATCTTTCCACCCTGTGCCGGGTTCAGGCGTGTAGGTTACATTGCCCAAGGTGACGAGCCCCTCGACCGGTGACCATCGCAGCAGAGCGCTCGAAGCCCCCGGCAGCAGGTAAGGCACGAAATAGATCACACCATCGGATATCGCGGCCTCTGGCGCGCCGCATCGGTTCTGATCTACCGTCGTGCTCCGGATCATGCCGCCTTTCGGCTTCCATACAATCACCTTGGCCGGGCTGCACAGATTGCCGCCGTCGAAGACGTTGACAAGCGCCACCTTGACATTCCCAAGGTCGACGATCTTGTCGATGTCGACCACATAGTTGCGGGCCAACTCCTTGCCGTCGAAGGCCAGTAATTTTTCTCCGTATTGCTTCTGCTGGGTGATGGTCAGCTGACCGCCTTCGAACGGAACCGACGTCGGCTCGTCGGCAACGCCCAGCGCCTGCGTTTGCGAAAACGCACTCGCGACCAATATCAGCACAACAGCCAGCCCGCAGGTACCCGAGAGAAGTGTCCGCACCATCACATTCCTCCAAAGCGGCAGACACGCGCGCAAGAGATGCAATCAGTTCGCCGACCCCAGCGCCTTGTCCAGCGCCTCCTTCACATCCGCCGGCCACGTCGCCACCGCCGGCCAGGCGTCGGGCTCGGGCTTGTCGCCGCGGCGGGCGAAATAGAGCTTGTGGTTGGCTGGGTCGACCGCCATGAAGCCGTCATTGCCGCCGCAGTCATGCGGCACGCAGCCGCTGGCGTAGAAGGCGCCTGAGGCGGTCTTTTCCGTGCCGCCGCCGACCAGCAGGCTGGTCGCCATGTCGGGCATGTCCTTGCCGAGCAGCTTTTGCGCTTCCTTGTAGACGGCCTCGTTGTGGAAGGCGTCGATGATGTTCTGGTACTTTTCCGGATTGATGTCTTTCCAGTCCGTGCCGGGTTCCGGCATGTAGGACAGATTGCCGGCAGTCGTCAGCCCCTCGGTCGGCGACCATTGCAAAGCCGGCTTCTCATCACCCGGCAACAGATAGGGCACGAAATAGATGGCGTTGTCGGACACCGCCGACGGCGGCGCGCCGCACTCGTCCTGTTCGACCGTCGTGCTCTGGATGGTGCCGCCTTCCGGCTTCCAGACGATCACGGTGGCCGGGCCGCATTGGTTGCCGCCATCGCCGACATCGAACAGCGCCACCTTGACGCCGCCGACCTCGACTATTCTATCGAAGAATACGTCGTAATTGGTGGCCAGCTGCTGGCCATCATAGGCAAGCACTTTCTCACCGTCCTGTTCCGGCTGGGTGATGGTCAGCTGGCCGCCCTCGAACGGCACAGGCGCCTGCTTGTCATCGTCGGAAGCATCGGCGGCGCCCGTACCCTGATCGGCGGCGGGCTTCTCGGCCGACGGCGCCAGCTGTGCCGCGGGCGTCTGCGTCTGGGCCTGACCCACAGCCGCCGTCAGCAGAAAAAACGCCAGCCCACAGGCGCCGGCAAGAAGCGAGCGAGTCATGATGATCCTCCGTTTCCCGAGATCATAGCCGGTCATCATGGAAACGAAACATCAGTCCGCACCGCAGCGCAGGAAAAGGCGCGCGGGGCGAAAAGCTGGTCAGGCTATGTGTTTCAGGCCCAAGGGCGCTGTTCGGCGTTCTTCTTCTCGAACGATGCGATGGCGCCGGCCTTCTCCATGGTCAGGCCGATATCGTCGAGCCCGTTGAGCATGCAGTGCCGCTTGAAGTCGTCGAGATCGAACGCGACCACGCCGCCATCGGGGCCGCGGATTTCCTTGGCCTCGAGGTCGATCGACAGGGTGGCGTTCGAGCCGCGCGAGGCGTCATCCATCAACTTTTCGAGATCCTCGGGACTGACGGTGATCGGCAGCACGCCGTTCTTGAAGCAGTTGTTGTAGAAGATGTCGGCGAACGAGGTCGAGATGACGCAGCGAATGCCGAAATCGAGCAGCGCCCACGGCGCATGCTCGCGGCTCGAACCGCAGCCGAAATTGTCGCCGGCGACCAGGATCTGCGCCTTGCGGTAGGCCGGCTTGTTGAGCACGAAATCCGGATTTTCCGAACCGTCGTCATTGTAGCGCATTTCGGCGAACAGGCCGGTGCCGAGCCCGGTGCGCTTGATCGTCTTGAGATAATCCTTGGGGATGATCATGTCGGTGTCGACATTGACGATCGGCATCGGAGCGGCGACGCCGGTGAGCTTGGTGAATTTTTCCATGGCTTTTGCCCGTGTTTTCGTTGCGGGGGGATTGCTGACGCACCGTTTACACAAAGCCGCAGGCAAATAAAAGGCAACTGTTTGTGCATGGCGCCCAAGCCAGCCGCGCGAAACGACTTCGATTTCGCCGGTCGATGGTGCAGTCTGGCGGTCATGGCAGAAAACTCCCATGTCCTCTATGCACGCGAGCCCGCGCTCGACCTCGCCGAATTCCGCCGTGTGCTGGTGGAATCCGGCCTCGGCGAGACACGCCCCGTCGATGACGGCGCCCGCCTGCAGGAGATGCTTTCGAGTGCCAATCTGGTGCTGACCGCGCGTCTCGACGTGGAGGGCAAGCCGCTGATCGGCTTTATCAGGGCCCTCACCGACTTTTCCTGGGTCTGCTACATCTCGGAGCTCGCCGTCTCCCAATCGGCGTAGGGGCTCGGCATCGGCAAGGGCCTGATGGACGAGGCGCGGCGGCAGCTCGGGCCATCCGTCGCCATCAGCCTGATCTCGATGCCCGACGCCGTCGGCTTTTACGAGCGGATCGGCATGAAGCGCATGCCTGACGCCTTCTGGTTCTCCCGCAAGGGCTGATATTTTTTTCCCATGTGCCCGCATCCAGCCGTCAAACGGCGTGGAAACTGTGCCTTGACATGCAACCAAATGGTTGCATATTAAAGCCATGAGCATGGATGCAGTCTTTCGCGCCTTGGCCGACCCGACACGCCGGCAATTGCTGGACAGCCTCCATGCCAGGAACGGGCAGACGCTGAACGCGCTGTGCGGTGTGATGGACATGACGCGCCAGGCGGTGACCAAGCATTTGGCGATCCTGGAGGAGGCCAACCTCGTCACCACCATCCGCAAGGGGCGCGAGAAGGAACATTACCTCAACCCGGTTCCGATCAACGAGATCGCCGAACGCTGGATCGGCAAGTTCGAGCGCCATCGGCTGGATGCATTGAGTGACCTGAAGAAACGCCTCGAAAGGGAAGACTGATGAGCAACAGCTTCGTTTACGTGACCTACATCCGCACCACGCCCGAAAAACTCTGGGAGGCGCTGACCGATCCGGAGTTCAACCGGCAGTTCTTCCTCTGCTCCTATCAGGAGAGCGAGTGGAAGGTCGGCTCCAGCTGGAAACTCATCTTCCCCGACGGCAGCGTCGCCGACAGCGGCGAGATCCTCGAAATCGACGCGCCGCGACGCCTGGTCATCAAATGGCGCAATGAATGGATGCCGGAGGTCAAGGAAGATGGCTACACGCGCTGCACCTTCGCCATCGAACAGGATGGCGAGTTGATGAAGCTTGCCGTCACCCACGAGGCCGACGGCCCGCACCGGCTGATCCCGAATGTCACCAAGGGCTGGCCGCTGGTGCTGGCGAGCCTCAAGAGCCTACTCGAGACCGGCAAGGGTTTCGAGCGTCCGCCATCAAAAGGGTGAAAGGCTCGTTTCGATACCGAAACAAAACGGAGAGGCACCGATGATGCACGTCCTCAAGGTACAGAGCATGACGAATGGCGAGACGATCATGGCGTCAGCCGAGATCGAAGCGCCTGTGGAACGCATCTTCCGCGCGCTGGTCACGAGAGAAATCGAGCAATGGTGGGGTTCCGCCGACACCTACAGCATGGCCGACTGGTCGGCCGACCTTCGCGTCGGCGGCCGCTGGACGGTTGTCGTCCGCACGGCCGACGGCAGGGACTTGCCGGCCGGCGGCGAATTCCTCGAGATCGAAGCGCCGCGCCGGATCGTGCAGACGCGAGCCTATGCCTGGGACCATCCGACGCTTGGCCGGCGGCAAACCACGGTCGCCTGGCTGCTTGAGCCGATCGCCACCGGCACGCGCCTCACCATCTGCCATGGCGGCTTTGCCGGGCTGGAGCAAGCGGCGGCTGAACATGCCGAAGGCTGGGGACGGGTGCTAAGCCGGCTGCAGGCTTATTTCGGGGCGGGTAGACGGGCGGCGGCTTAGCCGCGCGTCTCTCTCAAATCACATTCAATTCCCTAAACGCCCGCCCCTCCGCAACCCGGCCATAGCCGAACGCCGAGCAGTCCACCGTGCGGTAGCCGCCATGCACGATCAGCTCGGCCAGCGCCTTGCCGACCGCCGGCGCCTGCTGCAGGCCGTGGCCGGAAAAACCGTTGGCGAACAGGAAATTGCCGACTTGCGGGTGCGGGCCGATCACCGCGTTCTGGTCGAGCGTGTTGTAGTCGTAATGGCCGGCCCAGGCGCGCGTCGGCTTGATCGCCTCGAAGGCCGGGATGCGGGTCGCCAGCACTGGCCAGATGACCTCTTCGAACAGCGGCCAGTCGGGCTCGAAATCGGCGGGGTCAGCGGGACCGTCGCCCTCTTCCGGCTCGGCGCCACCGGTGATGTAGACCGAGCCTTCCGGCCGCACATAGATGCCCGAAGGGTCGACCAGCAGCGGCATGTCGGCATATTTCTCGCGCGCCTCGAAGACGAAGACGTTGCGCTTGCGCGGCTCGACCGGCAGCACCAGCCCGGCCATCGCTGCCACCTTGCCGGCATTCGGCCCGGCGGCGTTGATGACGGTACCGGCTTCGAGCGTCTCGCCATTGTCGAGGCTGACGCTGGTGACGCGGTCGCCCTGCCGCTCGATGCCGGTGACATCGGCGGTGATGAAATCGATCTTCTTGCTGCGCAGTGCCTTGCGGAACAGCATCAGCATCGCGTGCGCATCGAACCAGCCCTCACCAGTTCGGCCATAGGCGCCAGCGGTGATGCCTTCGGCCGACAGCCACGGGAAGCGGCGCACCAGGGTATCCGCATCCTCGAGCACGATGTCGGCGCCCTCGGCCATCTGTGCCTCGTGATTGGCTTTCAGGATCGGCAAGCCGTTTTCGCCGGCGAGGATGAGATAGCCGCCCTCGCGAAAGCCGATATCGGCATCGGTGCCGAACTCTTCCGTCAACCGCCGGAACAGTTTTAGCGTAAACTGCGACAGGCGGATGTTTTCGGGGATGGAGAACTGCTGGCGAATGGAGGCGCAGGACAGTGTCGTTGCCGCGTGCGCGAATTGCGGATCGCGCTCGATCAGCGCGATCGAGCCCGAAAACCCTTCCTCGCGCATATAATAGGCGATCGAGGACCCGACGATGGCCCCGCCGATGATGACGATGTCGTAGCGCACGCTTTTATGCCCTTTCCGGTTCGAGCCGCTGATAGAAAATCACGCGACCGGCAAAACAATCTCGAAGCGCGTGCCGCGTTCGGAGTCAACCAGCCGGATCATACCATCATGCGCTTTCAGGAGGGCCAGCACGATGCCGAGGCCCATGCCGGTGCCGCCGGAATCACGCCGCGTGGTGAAGAACGGCTCGAAGATGCGGCCCCGATTGCTCGGCGAAATGCCGGCGCCGTCGTCGCTGACCAGCACCGTCGCCTTGCCGCTTGCGCTCGCGGCGGCAATCGAAACCAGCGTTGCGCCGTGCCTGGCGGAATTGTCGATGAGATTGGCAAGCACGATTGCCGCGTTCTCGGCCGAGATGCGCAGGCCGATCTCGCCGCCGGCCTCGACGCGAACCGCCAGCCTGATATCGGCGGGCAGCAGTGCCAGTGCGGCGCCAAGCGAGGTGCTCTCGCCGCTCGGCGCGAGATTTTCGGCCCGCGCCAGGTCGAGCAGCCGGCGCACCAGCAGGTTGAGCCGCCCCGCATCGGTGACGATATTGTTGGAGAAGCGCCGCCGCTCCGTCTCGTCCATCGCTGAACCGGAATCGCGCAGCAGCTCGGCCGCGCCCTGGATCGCCGTCAGCGGCGATTTGAGCTCGTGCGAGACATGGGTGGCAAAGGTCTGGATGCTGTCCGAGCGCGCCTGCAGCTTTTCGGCCATGTCGAGGAAGGCGGCAGACAGCTCCGCCATTTCGTAAGTGCCATGGTGGTCGAGCGGCCGGATCGCCGCACGATCGCCGGCAGCGATACGCTCTGTGCGGTCGATCAGCGCATAGATCGGCCGGCTGACGGTGCGCAGGAAGACCAGGCCGATGAGCAGCGTGCCGCCAAGGATGGCGATTGCCGCCAGGGTCACCTTGCCGCGCTCGCCATAGAGATGCTTGACGATGTTGTTGGGCGTCCGTGACACATAGACCACGCCGGCGACCTGGCCGTCGACGGCCACCGGCAGGGCGACGAAGACACGCACCTTGGTGCCGCGGCTGACCGAATAGAGCGGCGGCGCCGGCTGGTCGGGGATGCGCAGCCTGAGGGCGCTGGCATAGCGGCCGACGAGCGCCTCCCGCACCTCTTCGACCCCGCCAAGCGACTGCCCGACCTCGTTGCGCCCGGCAATGACGACGCCCCTGGGGTCGAGCAGCCGGAAGCCGGCCAGCGTGGTTTTCTGCGTCGCATCGAGAATGCCCGACAGGCGCGCGCCGATCGCCGCGAAGGCGGGATCGATGGTCGCGGTTTGTGCCGCCGGCCGGGTCGGGAGAACGTAGTCCGAGGCGAGATCGAGGCGGGGTTCGATCGGCCTGTACAAAGGATCCGGATTGACGCTGCGGCTCGCATCCTTGTGTGCCTCGGGCATCGGTGCGCCGAGCTTGTCGGCGGCAATGCCGGCGTCACGCACATCCTGCGCATAGATGGCGGCAATGGCAGCACCTTGCGCGATCAGCTCCGCCTCGGTCTGGCGGATCAGCTGGTTCTCGTAAAGCCGGAAGAAGAACAGGCCGACCAGCGGCAGCGCCATCACCAGGATCAGGATGGCGACGACAACCGTGGCGAGGCGAGGCCGCCATTTGCGGCCGATCCATTTGCGAGAGGCCGTCAGCCGCATCGGCCGAGCCGGAAGCCGACGCCATGCACGGTCTCGATGGCATCCAGGCAACCCGCCGCCGCCAGCTTGGCGCGGATGTTGCGGATATGGCTGTCGACGGTGCGGTCGGCGACGTGGATGTTCGCCGCATAGGCGTTTGCCATCACCGCGTCGCGGTCGAGCACATGCGTCGGCCGCGCCAAAAACCCCTTCAGGATCGAGAACTCTATGCCCGTCAGCGCAAGCGGCTTGCCGTCGAAGCTGGCGCTATGGCTGGCCGGCGCCAAGGCGAGCTTGCCCTGCGCGAATTGCCTGTCGTCGGCCGGTTCGGCCGGCGCCGGGCGGGCGCGCCGCAGGATGACGTTGACGCGGGCGACCAGTTCGCGCGGGCTGAACGGTTTTGTCACATAGTCGTCGCCGCCCATTTCCAAACCCAGCACCCGATCGATTTCTTCATCTCGCGCGGACAGGAACAGCACCGGCACATCGGACGTGTGACGCAGCCGCCGGCAGACCTCCAGCCCGTCCATCTCCGGCATGCCAATGTCGAGCACGACCAGGTCAGGTGTGCGCCGTTCGATTGCCCGCAGAGCGGCGGCGCCATCGGAAACGGCAGCCGTCTTCATGCCGGCCTTTTCCAGCGCAAAGCAGATCACCTCGCGGATATGCGGATCATCGTCGGCGACGAGGATGTGATGCGGCATGGATCAGCGGCCCGGCCCGAAAGATTTGCTGGCGTCAGGAACCACGACAGGCCCCCTCGTGTCGAGATAGGCAAGCAAACGCCGGTCGCGAAAGCTCCAGGCCCGCCAGTTCTGCTGGAGGGTGCGATACCACCCTTCATCGCTGCCGCGCAGCTCCACAAGTTCGCGGACAGCGCCGGCGGCAGCCGTCCGGCTCTGATGATCGAGGAAGCGATCGAGCGCCGGAAACGCGCCCGGGCCGAGCGAGCGTACATACCAGGCGTCGAGGGAAATGCCCTGGCCGGTCATTTCGAGGGAATGGTCGACATTGTAGTTGGCGATCGTTGCTGCAAAATTGATGAAACAGCCGGCATAAAGCGTCAGAGATAACGTCAGAAGATTGGCGGACAGCAGCCATTCATTGGATTTTCCAAGCGCGATGCGCGCGATGATCAGGGCAAGGCCGGCCGCCACCAGCCCCATCCAGACGAAAGCGGCGACCCGCCAGTAGGTCAGCGCATAGATGCCGATATAGAGGTCGAGCCGCAGGATCGACGAGATGACCAGCATGATGTTCTGCGCCACCCAGGCATAGACCAGCCGGCGGATGAGCGGATCGGCCGATGTCGCACTGCCCGGCCGCAGCGCCGCCAGCACAAAGCCGGCGGCAAGCAGCGCGGTGACGATCAAGGGATAGGCGCCGCGATGCGCATAGGCGGCATAGCTCAGCCCGTCGGGAAGTGCTGCCCCGCCCCACAGATAGGCGGCGTCGAGCCCGGTCTGCAGTGCAAACAGCATGTTGAAGATAACAAGCGCGCGCAGGATGGCGGCTTTGCCGAAGAGGATGTCCTCGATGGTGGTGGTTTTCTCTGCTTGAGTGCTGACCACCGCCGGTGCCGCGCGCGGGATGCGACGAACCAGGCGCGGCAGGCGTGGCCGCAGAAAGGCCCAGACACAGACCAGCACGAACAGCCAGAAGACAATCCGCGTGAGCTGGATGAGATCGAGCAGCTTCAGAAGGTCGATCAGCGACAGCCAGTAGTCGATGACCGGATTGGCGGCGCCGAACAGCGCCAGGAAGACCGCGCCCAGGGTCAGCGGCATCACCCAGACGGCGATCGCCGCCAACCGGACGCGGCGGCGGCCGAACCGGCGCGCCGTCTTGCGCCAGCGGATGAAATCACCGATGAACCGGAACGGCGCCGCCAGCCCGAACAGCGCGATCTGGCCGGCGATGCGGGCGATCCGGTGCCGCAGCCGCCCGCTGAGCGAAAGCGCGAAGACGATCATGGCCGCAAGCGCGATCGACACCGACAAGGCGCTGACGTTTTCGGCAAGCGGCAGCAGCGCGACAAGCAGCGCGGCGGGCTTGATCCACAGCCGGCCGTCGCTGAAGGCAGCGGGATGCACGGCCACGACCGCGGCGGCAATCAGGATGGCGAACAGGAAAATCGAGATGCCGGCGGGCTGGCCGTAGAAGAGAAAATCCGCCAGTGCTGCCAGCAGCACGGCAACACCAAAGCGGGCGCAATAGCTGGGTGCGGCGGTAACGAGCGCTGTCATGACCTGGCTCTCCGGATGACTTCCAGCCGGATGATCGGCGGGCATTTGCGGGCGAAAGGGATGAGGGTTGCCACCGAATTCGCCCGTGGTGGATCGACCAGCCACCAGCCTTCGCTGCGCAGCCGGTAAGGAAGGGACCAACGGGGTTTTGATCGCTTTTGCATGCGCCTGTCTCGCAGGCTGGCAGGGAGACGGCGGGGCGGATCCGAGGAGGTTTTCCGCAAGCGTGTGCAGTTTTCGTGCAGGGTTGGAGATGACTTGCCTCGACCACCCGCAGACGGCATAGATCACTCATGGAAACCTATCACCCGCGCCGTTCGGTGCTTTACGTCCCGGCCTCCAACGACAAGGCGCTGGCCAAGATCGCGCAGCTTGCCTGCGACACCGTCATCATCGACCTGGAGGACGCAGTCGCTCCGGCCGACAAGATTGCGACACGTGAAAAACTGGCCGGCATTCTCGCCAACCGCCCGGTTGCCAACCACCTTGGCCGCCGCTGCGAGATGGTGGTGCGCATCAATGTGCTGGCCAGCGAATGGGGCGCCGACGACCTGCTGGCCGCTGCGGGCTGCGAGCCCGACGGCATCCTGCTGCCCAAGGTCGACACGCCGCGTGACCTGCTCGAAGCCGGCGATGTGCTCGACGACAATTTTGCTCCCGACAGCGTCAAATTGTGGGCGATGATCGAGACGCCCAAGGCCATGCTCAACATCGGCGCCATCGCCGAGCTTGGCCGCGACCCGGCTTCGCGATTGGCTTGTTTCGTTGCCGGAACGAATGATCTGCTCAACGACACCGGCGTGTTGGCGACGCCCGACCGGCGCTATCTGGTGCCGTGGCTGATGCAGATGGTGCTGGCCGCGCGCGCTGGCGGCCTCGACATGCTCGACGGCGTCTTCAATGATTTCCGCGACCTCGACGCTTTCGCCCATGAATGCGCGGAAGCGGCCGCGATGGGGTTCGACGGCAAGAGCCTCATCCATCCGGCCCAGATCGAAGCGGCGAACCGCGCCTTTGCGCCGTCCCGGCAGGCGGTGGCCGAGGCGCGTCTGGTAAGAGATGCCTTTGCGCTTCCGGAAAATGCCGGCAAGGGTGTGATCGCGCTGAATGGAAAAATGGTCGAGCGGCTGCACCTTGCGCAAGCTGAAAAACTGCTGGCGAAGGCGGCCGCCATCGGCGCATGATATCATGCCCATGCTTGCCGGCTAAGGTACTCACGACAGGACTTGAGACATGAAACTCTACCGCTTTCTGACTGGCCCGGACGATGCCAGCTTCTGCCACAAGGTAACGGCAGCCTTGAACAAGGGCTGGCACCTGTTCGGCTCGCCGACCTATGCCTACGACAAGAAGGCCAAGACGATGTGCTGCGGCCAGGCCGTGGTCAAGGATATCGACGGTCAGGAATACGGGCCGGACACCAAGCTGAGCGACTGGTAGGCGCTCGCATCCACAACCACCCCGCCAGCCAGGCGATCGCTGCCGCAAGCGTTACCAAGCCCAGGTCAAGAGCCCACTCCGGCACGAACGCACGGAGCGCGATAGGCGCCGCGCCAATGAAATAGAGGGCGAGAGGAATGCGCGGCACGCCTCTTCCAACGGCAAGAGCGATTACAAACGCGAGCGTTCCAAGCAGAAAAAGAACCGAACTGACGACCAGAGCCAATCCGAGCGGCCCGGCTCGCAGGTCGATGATGGTCGTCAGCGGAAGTTTCGAAAATATGAGATTGATCACCACTTCCACGCCTACCAAGCTTGCCAATGCAACGAAGTTGATGACAAACGCGATAGTGCCGAACAAGCCCGCGCGCCGGCCAAACGCAAGAAACAAGCCTATGACAAGACCAAGCGCCAATATCTCGGCGACTGGTGCGAGAAGTTGCGTCAGATCGGTGGTCGCGATGAGCGAGCTGCGTTTAGCCGCGTTGACCAGAAGAATAAGCGCGCTTCCCATCCCTGCGACGGAGGCAAGCCGATAAAGCGTGACGCTGGGCACAGCCGCGCTCGACTGAACAATCGCGAAATTCTCCTCGTGCTGAGGTTCTTCGGCTGGACTCTGAAGCGAAATGACCGATTGCGGACGGCGGGGTTCGGCGGTTCTGGCAAGCATGTTCGTCTCCTCATCGGGAATTCGGGAGCCGCGAAGACCGCAGGCCTGTTCCGATCCCATCTGTAATCACCGCTTACATGGTCTCCTCAGAGATGTAAACAATGATTACATAAATCGAGAAATCATGCTACGACGCGTGAAGTCAACGGAACGAAGGGAATGAGATGGCAAAAGCCAAGACGCCTGGCCGCTCCAGCTACCACCATGGCAATTTGCGCGACACGCTGATCGATGCCGCGGTTCAACTAATCGAGGAAGGTGGCCCCGACAATGTGAGCGTGCGCGAAGCCGCGAAGCGTGCCGGCGTTTCCCCCGGCGCGCCATTCCGCCACTTCAGCAACAAGACCGCATTGATGACGGCTGTCGCAGAGCAGGCAATGAGCCGATTCCGCTCGGAGATTACGAATGCAGTCGAGAACGTTGCGACGGACGACCCGATTGAGCGGTTTGCCGCTGTTGGAATCGCCTATTTGCGCTGGGCAATTCGAAACCCCACCCATTTCCAGATCATCTCGACACGCAGTCTTATTGATTGGGATAGTTCGGAGTCGCTGCGTCGCGATAACGAAGCGGTACGTTCGCTAATGGAAGGGTCGATGGCAGAAGCGCAGCGACGAAACATGCTCCGATCAGACGACATAACAGAGACCCAGATTGCCGCGAGGGCGCTCGTCTACGGGCTCGCACGCATGTACATTGATGGGCACTTTGCGCAATGGGCAGTGGCCGGACATACTGAAGAGCAGACTGCGCAGAACGTATTAAAGCATTTCGTGACACTCATTGGGAAATGATGGCGCGACGTAGGAATTAGTTTACTCGGCCGCCTCTTCGATCTTCTCCATATCGTCATCCGAGAGACCGAAATGGTGGCCGATCTCGTGGATCAGCACGTGGGTGACGATGTCGCCCAGCGTCTCCTCGTTCTCGGACCAGTAGTCGAGGATGGCGCGGCGGTAGAGCGTGATGCGGTTCGGACCTTCGCCGGTCTGCGGATTCCAGCGTTCGGCAATGCCGCGTCCCTCGAACAGGCCGAGCAGGTCGAACGGCGTTTCCAGCGACAGGTCGTCCATGATTTCGTCGGTCGGGAATTCGGCGATCTGGATGACGATCTCGCCGGTCAGCTTGCGAAAATCCTCCGGCAGATGCGCGTAAGCCTCCAGCGCCAGGAACTCCATCTCCTCCATCGAAGGCGAGAGTTCGTCGTGCCAGGTGCGGGTCTTGTAGATGCGGGCCATGCTTTGTCCTTTGATCCCGGCATATAGGCTTTCGCACCGGAATCGGCAAATGATGCCGGCAATTCCGGCTTCGGGTGCTTTGCCGCCGCGGAGGAATCGCGTAGGGGTCAGTTCCGGCCATGTAACAGGAGTTCTCATGCCGGACCTTTCCATCATTGGACTTTTCGCCATTGCTTGCCTCGCTCTGACCGCGACGCCGGGGCCGGACATGCTGTTGATCGCATCCCGCAGCGCCAGCCAGGGGCGCGCCTCGGGCCTTGCGACCTATGCCGGCATCGCCACCGGCACCTATTGCCATGCGCTGGCCGCCGCCTTCGGCCTGTCGCAACTGTTCCTTGCCGCGCCCATCGCTTACGACATCGTCCGCTATGCCGGAGCGGCCTACCTCGCCTATCTCGCCTGGAAGGCGTTCCGCTCCGATGGAACAGCGCTTGCACCGGTCACTGGCCTGCCGCGCTACTCGCAAGGCCGCATCTTCCGGCAGGGATTGTTGACCAATCTGCTCAACCCGAAGATGGCGCTGTTCGTGCTGGCGCTTTTCCCGCAGTTCGTGCAGCCGCAGGCCGGTTCGGTGGCGGCACAGATCCTGGTGCTGGCGACCGTGCTCAACCTGATCGGGCTGGTGGTCAATGGCGTGGTCATCCTGACCGCAAGCCGGATCGGTGCGGCCTTGTCGAGGCGCACGCGGTTTCGGCGGGCGCCGCAGATTCTGCTGGGAACCGTCTTTGCAGGGCTTGCGGCACGACTGGCCTTGGGCGGCCAGCGCTAGATCAAACGACTGTAGAGGAATAAATTCCCCATGACTCTGCTTGACTCTTGGGGTCCCCTCTGGAATCTATAGGAACATAACAGGAACAATTGTGAGTGGAAGCTGACCGTCATGGCGATGACCGCCGTGGCGCAGGAGACTGTTTTTGCCCTGCGCCGCCAGATCGCGAAGATCGAGGGAACGCTACCCGAGCGCCTGCAGGCGCCGGTCGGCGCGACCCCTGATGCCGATGTCAGCGCCGATCTCACCATCATCCGGCGCGGCGTTGCCGCGGCTTTGCCGGATGCGTTCCTGCCCACCGGCGTCGAGCGGCTCGATGCCGCCCTGAGCGGCGGCCTGCCGAAAGCCGCCTTGAACGAAATCCATGGCATTGAAACCCGCGATGCCGGAGCCGTCGCCGGCTTCGCTTTGTCGCTGACAAGCCTGATCCTCAAGCGGACACAAGGGCTGCCGGTGCTGTGGATCGGCACATCGGAGATTTTCCGCGAGGCGGGCTTTCCCTATGCCAGGGGGCTTCATGCCTCGTTCGGCATCGAGCCCGAGCAATTGCTGTTTTCCGAGGCGCCAAAACTTGTCGATGCGCTGTGGGTCGCCGAAGAGGCTGCAAAGATGACGGCGCTCGCCGCCGTCATCCTCGAGATCCGCGGCAATCCGCAGCGGCTCGACCTGACCGCAACCCGCCGGCTGCATGCAAGGGCACAGAGTGCCGGCCGGCCGGTGTTCCTGCTGCGGCAGGCCGCCGGGCCCGAACCGACGGCGGCACCGGTTCGTCTCATTGTCGCGTCGGCGCCGGCTGTGCCGCGCGACACCATCGCCGGGCCACTGGCCGGCTCGATCGGCCGCCCGGCCTTCACCATCACCATCGGCAAGAGCCGCACGGCCCTGCCTGGACAATTCACACTGGAGTGGAACCCCGATGAACGCGGATTCGATGAAAGAAGGGGCGAGGAAAGAGCAAAGAATCCTGTCCCTGTGGTTTCCCTATCTGGCAGTGGAAAGGATCCTGCGGCAGCGTCTGGGGCGGTCCTGGCGTTCCCGGCCGTCGGATCACCTGCCGCTGGTGATCAGCCATCGCCGTGGGAACGCGCAGCGCATCTCGGCCCTCGACGAGCGGGCTAAAGCGCTGCACCTGAAGCGCGACATGGGCATTGCCGACGCGCGCGCCATGCACCCCTCGATCGACATCGTCGAGGCCGATCCGCAGGCCGACCGTCGCCTGCTCGAAGGCCTTGCCGACTGGTGCGACCGCTACACACCGCTGGTGGCGCTGGACGCAACGGACGGCCTGTTTCTCGACGTCACCGGCTGCACCCATCTTTTCGGTGGCGAACGCGCCATGCTGGACGACATCCTGTCGCGCTTCTTCCATCAGGGTTTCGATGTCCGCGCCGGGCTTGCCGCGACACCGGGCGCGGCCTGGGCGGCGGCACGGTTTTCCGGCGACCGCATCGTCGCTGGCGGCGAGGAGGAAGCGCTGCTCGCGCCCTTGCCGCTGACAGCACTGCGCATCGAACCGGCGACCCGCACCAGCCTGGAAAGCGTCGGCTTGCGCACGGCGGGCGCCGTCATGGCGGCACCGCGCGCGCCACTCGCCCGCCGCTTCGGCGCCTCGCTGCTTTTGCGCCTCGACCAGGCGCTTGGTCGTCTCGACGAGGCGGTCTCGCCGCGCCTTCCCGTCGCGCCGCTTTCGGTCGAACGCCATCTCAGCGAGCCCGTCACCCTGACCGAGGACATCGAACGGCTGGTCGGCATGCTGGCGACGGCATTGAAGACCGACCTCGAGCGTCGCGGCGAGGGTGCCAGGACGCTGGCGCTGCTCTTGTTTCGTGTCGACGGCGCCGTCAGCCGCATTGCCATCGGCACCTCGCGGCCGATGCGCGAACCCTCGCTGATCCAGAAATTGTTCCATGAAAGGCTGGCCGCGCTCGAGCAGGATATCGATGCCGGCTATGGCTTCGATCTGGTGCGGCTCTCGGTGCTGACGGCCGCCGCCTTCGACATGCAGCAGGCCGACCTTGCCGGCGAGGTAACCGACGACGGGGCCGATATCGCGCTGTTCGCCGACCGCATCCGCGCCCGGCTCGGCGAGGGCGCGGTCCTGCAGCCGGTCGTCGTCGAAAGCCATCTGCCGGAGCGCGCCGTCGCCACGATCCCCTTCACCGAGGCCCCGCGCCGGACCACGCCGCCGAAGAAGCCGGACAGGATGCAGGCGCCGACGACCATCTTCCCGCCGGAACGGCCGATCCGGCTTTTCCGCGCGCCCGAACCCATCGAGGTGCCGGCCACCGAAATGCCGGAGGGACCGCCGCTGAACTTCCGCTGGCGCCGCGCGCTCTACCGGGTGACGCGTGCCGAGGGGCCGGAACGCATCGCCGCGGAATGGTGGCGCGAGGCCGCGAGCGACGAGGCGGCATCGACGCGCGACTACTACCGCATCGAGGATACCGACGGCCGCCGCTACTGGCTCTACCGGCAAGGTCTTTATGGCGGCGCTCAAATCCCGCCGCGCTGGTTCTTGCATGGGGTCTTCGCATGAACGCGCTGACCGTCATTCCCTATGCAGAATTCGGCATCCAGTCGAATTTCTCCTTCCTGCGCGGCGCCTCCAAGCCGGAGGAGCTGGTGGTCGCGGCCAAGCTGATGGGCTTCTCGGCGATCGGGCTTGCCGACCGCAACACGGTGGCCGGCGTGGTGCGCGCCTGGCAGCAGGCCAGGGTCGAGACGCTCTCCTACCATCCCGGCTGCCGGCTGGTTTTTGGCGACGGCACGCCGGACATTCTCGCCTATCCGCAGGACCGCAAGGGCTGGGGGCATCTCTGCCGCATGCTGACGCAAGCCAATCTGCGCGACGAAAACGAAAAGGGCGCCACCCTTCTCCGGCGCAGCGACCTGCTCGAATGGGGAGACCTGATGTCGCTCGCGGTCCTGCCCGATCTGTCGGCGGGCGTGGAAGACAGTCTCGCTTTGCTTCGCCGGCTCAAGGATCGTTTCGGAAGAAACCTCCGTCTGGCCGTTTCGCCGGACTATGCGGGCAATGACCGTTTCCGGATCGAGCAGGCAGCGGCGATGGCGGAAAATGGCGGCATCCCGCTGATGGCGACCAACGACGTTCTCTACCACACTGCCGAACGGCGCCCGTTGCAGGACGTGCTGACCGCGATCCGCCTCAACACGCCCGTCGCCGAGGTCGGACTGCAGCTGGCCGCCAATGCCGAGCGCCATTTGAAGCCGCCGATGGAAATGGCGCGCCTGTTCCGCAGGCATCCACAGGCGCTGGCCGAGACCTTGCGCTTTGCGCAGGAGCTGACCTTCTCGCTCAGTGACCTCCAGTACAACTACCCCGACGAGCCGACGCAATCGGGTCTCGGGCCACAGGCCGAGCTGGAACGGCTGGCGCGGGAAGGGGCGGCCAACCGCTATCCGGCGGGCGTACCTGCATCCGTGACCGGGCGCATCGAGGAGGAGCTCGCTCTGATCGAGCGCCTCAACTACGCCCGCTATTTCCTGACGGTCCATGACATCGTCCAATTCGCCCGCAGCCAGGACATCCTCTGCCAGGGACGTGGTTCGGCCGCCAATTCGATCGTCTGCTTCTGCATCGGCATCACCGAAGTCGGACCGGATCGGATCGACACGCTGTTCGAGCGCTTCATTTCCGAGGAGAGGAACGAGCCGCCCGACATCGACGTCGACTTCGAGCATGAAAAACGCGAAATCGTCATCCAGTACATCTACGAGAAATACAGCGCCAAGCGCACCGCACTGGCCGCCGCCGTCATCAGCTATCGCGGCCGCTCGGCGCTGCGCGAAGTGTCGAAGGCAATGGGCCTCTCCGAGGATGTCAGGGGGTCGTTGTCCGGCTCGATCTGGGGCTGGTCGACCTCGGAGCTCGGCGAGAAGGAAGCCCGCGCCGGCGGCCTCGACCGCACCGACCCGGTGTCGCGGCACGTGATCGAACGCGCCAACGAGATCATGGGCTTTCCCCGTCATTTGTCGCAGCATGTCGGCGGCTTCGTCATCACCAGGGACCGGCTCGACGAGATCGTGCCCATCGTCAAGACGGCGATGGACGAGCGCAAGATGGTCGAATGGGACAAGGACGATCTCGACGCGGTGAAGATCCTGAAAGTGGACGTGCTGGCACTCGGCATGCTGACCTGCCTGAAGCGCGCCTTCACCTTGCTTACGGATCACTATCCAGATGCGCGGGATGCGTATGGGCAGCCCTATGTGCTGGCCACCCTGCCGCCGGAGGATAAGCAGGTCTACAAAATGATCTGCCGCGCCGACACGCTCGGCGTCTTCCAGATCGAATCCCGCGCCCAGATGTCGATGCTGCCGCGTCTCAAGCCAGAGAATTTTTACGATCTCGTCATCGAGGTGGCGATCGTCCGGCCGGGCCCGATCCAGGGCGATATGGTTCATCCCTACCTGCGCCGACGGCAAGGCAAGGAGGCAGCCGAGTATCAAAAGCCAGAGCTGGAGGCGATCCTTAGCAAGACGCTTGGTGTACCGCTGTTCCAGGAACAGGCGATGAAGATCGCCATCGTCGCCGGCGGCTTCAGGCCGGGCGAAGCCGACGAACTGCGCCGCGCCATGGCCACCTTCAAGCGCACCGGCACGATCGGCAATTATCGCCAGCGCATGATCGACGGCATGGTCGGCAAAGGCTACACGAAGGACTTCGCCGAGCGCTGCTTCAAGCAGATCGAGGGCTTTGGCGAATATGGCTTTCCCGAAAGCCATGCCGCTTCCTTCGCCCTGCTCGTCTATGCCTCCTGCTGGTTCAAGACCTTCTATCCCGACGTGTTCTGCGCCGCGATCCTGAATTCGCAGCCGATGGGGTTTTACCAGCCGGCCCAGCTCGTCCGTGACGCGCGTGACCATGGTGTCGACGTCCGCGACGTCGACGTCAATTTCTCCGTCTGGGACTGCACTTTGGAAAAAGCGCCCTTCGACCCGGCCCGCATCCTCGAACGCCACGCCACGATGCGTGGTGTCATCGACACAGATCATGCGCTGCGGCTCGGCTTCAGGCAGATCAAGGGCCTGTCGGAGGAGCGCATGGACCTGTTCGTCGAGCGGCGCGGTTCAGGCTACGAGTCGGTCAGGGATGTCTGGCTGCGCTCCGGCCTCGATGTCGACGAGATCGAGAAGCTGGCGCAGGCCGACGCCTACCGCTCGCTTGGCCTTGATCGTCGTGAAGCCTTGTGGGCGGTGCGCGCGCTCGACGGCAAGAGCGCTGCTGAAAAGCTGCCGCTGTTCGACCAGAAGGATATCCGCCTGCGCGAGCTGGAGCCCGAGACGAAGCTGCCCAAAATGCCGCTCGGCGAACATGTCATCCACGACTACCGCTCGCTCGGCCTGTCGCTGAAGGCGCATCCGGTCGCCTTCCTGCGCGAGCGGCTCGACCGGGCCGGCGTCACGCCCAATGCCCGATTGCCATCCGTGCGCGATGGCAGGCGTGTCTCCGTCGCCGGCCTCGTGCTGGTGCGCCAGCGCCCCGGCAAGGGCAACGCGATCTTCCTGACGCTGGAGGACGACAAGGCCGTCGCCAACATCATCATCTGGCAGAGAACCTTCGACCGCTATCGGCCCGTCATCATGGGCGCCAGGTTCGTCCGCGTCACCGGCAAACTGCAATCGGAATCGGATGTCATCCATATCGTCGCGGAGAAGATCGAGGACCTGACGCCCTGGCTGACCGTGCTCCTGGAGAAGGTCAGCCAGGCCAGCCTGGCGGTCGCCGGTTCGCCGGACGCCAGGGGTCCGGATCGCGACAGTCGGCCCCCGCTACACAACGCGCCGATTAGACAGGACCTCGCAACGCTGTCGGAAGAGGCGGAAAAGGTCATGCCCAAGGGACGCAATTTTCAGTAGGGCACGGCCTCCGGGGTGAACGCCGGCGATCCTTCCGCCAGCCTCCGGCAACCTTTTGCGCCGCCGGCAAAGACGCCCTCGTTCAAGCCGGCCCACCCAAACGCGGCGGCGACAGCACGTCCTCCACGGAGAGCGTCCGCGCTTCGGAAGGCAGCATGATCGGGATGCCGTCACGCACCGGGTAGGCGAGCTTGGCGACCCTGGAGATCAGTTCGCCGCGCTCCGGATCCCAGCTCAGCGGCCCCTTGGTCAGCGGGCAGGCCAGCAGCTCCAGCAGCTTGGGGTCGACATTGATCTTCTTCCCGTCACGTCCATCCGCCGCCATGTGGTCACTCTCCCCCGGCCTCTATTGCAGGCTCGAACCAAAATCCTCATTCTCGCGCGCCAGCGCCATTTCGGTGATGGCGATCAGCGTTTCGGCCCGGGTCTTCAAATCCGCCGCTTCGAGCAGCGCCTGTTTCTCGGCCGGCCCGTAGGGCGCCATCATCGACAGCGCGTTGACCAGCATGGCGTTTTCGGCCCGGCTGACGCTTTCCCAGTCGGCCTCCAGGTCATTGGCCTGCAGATAGGCGCGAAATGCCTTGAGCAGCGATGGCCTGTCGATCTCGTTCGCCGCCTGGTCCTCGTCGAGATCGGCAAGGAAGGGCGCCAGCTTGCACTGGCGAAACGGGGTCTTGACCGTTAGCTCGTGGGCGATGCGGAACCGGCACACGCCCTGCAGCGAAATCAGGTAGCGGCCGTCGCCGGACTCGGACAGGGCGATGATGCGCCCGGCGCATCCGACATTGCAGAGCTCCGGCTCGCCGTCGTCGCGCAGCGCGCCGTCGAGACGGGGCTGGATGATGCCGATGAGCCGCGAGCCGGCGATGGCCTCGTCCACCATCTGCAGGTAGCGCGGCTCGAAGACGTTGAGCGGCATGCGGCCTCCCGGCAACAAAAGCGCACCCTCGAGCGGAAAGATCGGTATCGTCGACGGCAAATCCTTGGCGAGCCGGTAATGCGCGTTTCCCGCTTGCACCTCATTCCTCCGATCGCTTCCATAGGGAAGCGGGTGTTGTTCTGTGCATGTCGCTCTCACAAAACCGTGACCACTTTTGCGCGACATGCATTGAGGTCTGGTAATCTGGCGCAATCATCGCCGGCCGCAAGCCCGTACGGCAAAAACAACCCTCAGGAAAACAGCAGGGCCGACAATTTGCGGCGCGCCGCAAGCGTCGCCTCGTCGGTCATGCCCCAGGCCTCGAACAGCTGCAGCAATTGCGTCCTGGCGCCGTCCTCGTTCCAGCTCCGGTCAGCCTTGATGATGGCCAGCAGATTGTCGGCGGCGGCCGTGCGGTCGCCGTTGGCGTTCTGGATCATGGCCAGATCGAAACGCGCCTGATGGTCTTTGGGATTTTCCGCCAGGCGGCGCTCGAACTCGGCCGGGTTGCCGAGCGCTGCCGCTTGCGCCGCAAGCGCCATCTTGGCGCGCAGGGCCGCCAGCGGCGGCGCATCCTTCTTCGCCTCCGGCGCCGTTGCCAGCAGGGCCTCGGCACCCTCGGTGTCGCCGGCCTCGAACAACAGGTCGCCCAGCCCGCCAATCGCCTCGATCGTCTCCGGCGCCTGCGCCAGGATGGCATCGTAGATATCGGCCGCCGTCTGCATGTCGCCGGCCTCGCGCGCTTCGGCCGCCGCGGCCAAGGCCTCGGCCACCGGCGGCGCGCCATTGCCCTTGCCGCCGACCTTGGTGATGAATTCAGCGATCTGGCTCTCGGGGATGGCGCCCATGAAGCCATCGACCGGCTGGCCGTCCTTGAAGGCGATGACCGCGGGAATCGACTGGATGCCGAGCTGCCCGGCGATCGAGGGATGGTCGTCGATATTCATCTTGACCAGCTTGACCCGGCCGGCGGCGGCCTTGACCGCCTTTTCCAGCTGCGGCGTCAGCTGCTTGCAAGGTCCGCACCACGGCGCCCAGAAATCCACCAGCACCGGCTGGCGGCGCGATTCCTGGATGACGTCGGCGGCAAAGGCGGCGGTCGTCGTGTCCTTGATGACATCGCCTGTGGGAGCGCCAGCGGGGGCCAACGCCGTATCACTAGGCGCGGCCTTCTCGCGCGCAGCCGCGGCTCCGCCATACTGCACGGTGGTGGCATACTGCCCGCCAGTGCCGCCAAAGGGGCCGCCAAACGGATTGTTGTCGCTCATCTCTTTACCCTTCCGTGGCGCGGCCGCCACATCCTCTCAGACAATCGGTTTCAAGCCATCCATGTGGCGATCACGCGGAGACTTTCAAGATAGCAGCATCGTGCCCGGTTGCCTCGACGAATCTGATCAGGTCCGCCGCTGCGACCGACGTCGTCGCCTCATTGGTCAGCGGATGCGCGTTGATCACCGCATGCTGCATCAGCGCGGTGTCGAGCACGACCGTGATCCGGCCCGCCGTGTCGTTGATCAGGCCGAAGACCGTGACCGCGCCCGGCGTCACGCCGAGCAGCTCCATCAGCATCTCCGGCCTGCCGAAGGAAACGCGGCTCGCGGCGCCGATCAGCTGGTGGATCTGCTTCAGGTCGACGACCGCGTCCTCGCCGACCGTGACCAGGAAGAAATTGTCCTTCTTGTCCTTCAGGAACAGGTTTTTCGTGTGCCCGCCGGCGATTTCGCCGCGCAGCGCCTGCGAATCGGCGACCGTGAACAGCGGCGGATGGCGCCGCGTCGAGGCAGCGATCCCGAGTTCGGCAAGAAATTCCATCAGGTCACTTTCGGTCTTCGGCATCGGTTTTGTCTTCGTCCCGTTTCCTGCCAAGCCGTTTACGGCCAACAGGGCGGCCGACACAAGACCGTCATGCGACATCGCGGCGAACGCGCCGGCCGCCTAAAGCGCGTCGTGTTTGAACGGATTAAGGCGACGCGCTTTAGCCTCTTTGTCTTTATGCATGTCGTTCTCCCAAAACCGGAGCCACTTTTGGGCGATATGCATTGGTGCCGGCGCCGCCTGGCACCTGCAAAAAGCCTGACATTTCCCTGTTGCAATCGCCGCGCTCTTCAGCCATATAGGCCCGGCTTGCGGCCAAGACGCCGTGTGAGCGGGTGTAGCTCAGGGGTAGAGCACAACCTTGCCAAGGTTGGGGTCGAGCGTTCGAATCGCTTCACCCGCTCCAGTTTTCCTTAGGGAAATCAAGCATTTAGATAAGGGCCACCGCACGGTGGCCCTTTCTGTTTTTGCTATTGGTCAACACCCGGTCAACACGCACGTAGATCGATTTCCCACGTAGCCGATAGCGCGCGGGCTGGGCTATAGCGCAGCTCGGTCACGTTCTACCGGTCCCAATCGCGGCCGTTGAAGACTCCACTCCTTGCCAGGGCAACCAACGCGATGGCGGAGGAGCGGGTCGAAGCAGGCGCAACCGATCCTCCTTCACCAAACCACGCACAGCGCCGGATGGCTATGAAACCGGACTTGCTTGTCCTACACCGCCGATGCTTCAGTGATAGGAGGAGAGCCAAAATGTCTAAGCGGTTCAATCATACGCAAGCTTTTGCGCATTTCGATACTGTGCCAACGAACGTCCAATGGAGTTGGTCAGCGAGAAACGAGAGCAAAGGAACCGTTGTGGTTACTCTCTGGCAGGACGAGTTCAAAAAGGTTGACGGAAAGCTTGTTTATACCCGAGGCGCGTTGTGGGACGACGCCAAAAGGCGGAATGGGCACAACGAGCTTATGAAGAACCTCCGTTGGGCTCTAGATCATTGTGACGGTTGGCTAAAGGTCATTACTGCCATTGCTAAGGACAAGAACGCACGACCCCGTTCCATCGACGAGTGTTTTCCTAGCAAGATGCAGGTGCGAGTGGTGCAGCTCGACGAAGCCACGGGTGAGTTCGCGCTTGAAGCGGCATCTCAGATGACCGCCTAGAGGGCAGGAACGTCACATTTTTGGAGGATTTATGCCGGTTAGATACTATTCTCAAGAGAAGAGACGGAATCTACGCGCGATACAGATTTTCAGCATTCTCTCGGCAGCAGCCCACCGTCGGCAAACATTGACCTACTCGGGTTTGGCCGAATTGCTGGGCTTTGGCGGGGCAGGGGTTTTCGCGCAGACGCTCGATTTGATCCTTAGATGGTGCGACGGAAATGAGCTTCCGCCACTTACAGTGTTGGTCGTAAATTCTGAGACCGGTCTTCCTGGAGTCGGTTTCCAGACCGCTGACGATCTGCATGCAGCAAGGGAACAGGTCTTTAGTTTTAGATGGTTGGATGTATTGCCGCCGACAGTCGAAGAACTGGATGCGGTCCACGTTTAGGGCTACGGTCGCCTAACGGACACCTACCTCGATCAAGCCGCCTTGTCTTTGGCCAGGGCGGGTTTGCCCCGCTCACTGTCTTTTTGCGCCTCCAAGGCTACCAATTCCTCCCCTAATGCGGAGATCAGGGCAGAGACGCGGCCGCGCACTCGCGGATGAAGCCTAATTAGCCTCTCAATCAGACGCCGGCCTTCCGCGCTGGCGATAAAGTCTATGCGTTCATCGACCGGCAGGGTCAGGATTTGAGCGCCAGTCTCAATGTTATCCGGCAGGCCTTCGAAGAAGCGGCTGACAGGGACGCCCAGCGATCTGGCGATCTCGTACAGCATGGAGGCGCTCACACGGTTTCTCGCGTTCTCGTATTTCTGGAGTTGTTGGAAACTGATGCCTATAGATTGGGCTAGCTGGGCTTGCGAGACGTCCGATTGTACGCGAACGATCGCGATCTGCCTGCCAACATGTTGATCGGCGTGGTGAGGGCCACTCTCGGAATTGGCCCCTGCTCCCGTCTGAACGAAACGGGAGTGTTTCGATTCTAACAAGGCCCTTCGGTTCTGCATCTGTTACTCCCCGATGGTGAGTTATCGCGAGATTGGTCCGCGAAACTCACTAAATTTCCGAATGACTGGGGCGTTGAAACGGCATGAAAGCCTTCACCTCTGCTCTCTATCGGATAGCCCCAGCAATATCCTCGAAGACCGAGCGGATTTGCGGCCAAGGAAACTCGGCGTCATCCTCTGAAGACTGGCCTACCCTGAGGACGGCATCTAGCTTGGCCGCCACACCGGCAAGGGTAGTCGCAGGCGTTCCGGACAATACCTCAAGCAACGCCTCCGCTCGATCGGCAGCATCGTGTTCAGCGCGCAACGTGGCGGAATATCCAATTGCACTATCGGCGGCATCCCAGCGAGCCTGATGGGCCGCGAAGTCGGCTTCAGCCTTCGTACGGATCGCTGCGTCGATAGGACCTATGCCTAGCAACTCACGAATTTCCTTCGTTGAATGCAGCGTCACGCTCTCTCCATTCGACTCCAGAATGGTTGCGCACGGAAAGCCAACAGTTTCGACAAGCTTCCGCTCCAGCCGCTGTTGCTCACGGCACAGCCGCTCGGTCAAATTGTAGGCATGCTCCCAATCGCGCCAAACCGTTACCGCACGATCGGGAGTTTGGTCCTTGTCTAGGTCATCGCGAGCAAACACGGCTTGCTGTGATCCCACCATTGCAATTGCCGTACGCGCCACTACCCTCCGGCGGGTGACGGAAGGCAAAGTCGTGCTATTGTCGGAATCAGCCATGATCCGAGCTCCAAACAGCTTGGGTTGTGGTCAGGCCGAGCGACGTGTTCGAGCACGTCGTTCGGCTGCAAAGCGTGAACCACAACTTACGGACATACCGTACATTACGGACACTCTGATTGTCAAATACACCCAATCCTATTGACATCAAAACTGAGCGATTTGAGTTGCGACTCTCAAGTGACTTGCTTGCTCGCGTTGACGAATGGCGTCGCAATCAGCCCGATCTTCCCACTAGATCGGAGGCGTTCCGCCGGTTGGTGGAGGCTGGGCTCGCCGCTAGATAGTTGCCATTTGACGGGTAGCCGCCATTTCGCATACCTGCCGGATCGTCCGGTATCGGCCGCAATCCAGCCATTCAGGCAGATCCGCCTCATCACCCGGATGATGCCGAAGCGAGAGTCCGAAATATCGGTGTAGCCGGCGTCTGCAGTTATGCCTGATCGGTCTGGAAGCCAAGGTCGATGACCTGCTGGACCGGCGCGACGACGAGACCATCGCGTCCAACAAGCGAGCGGTCACCAATGCGCTGCCGCTCGCGAGGCGCCAGCCGCTGTCCCTGCAGATAGTCAGTAAAAACACTTTCCTCGAGACCAACGAAGCGCACGAGGTCGGGATTTGGCAGTAAATCCGAAAGCTCTTTCGCCTGATCGAAATCCAAATCGAGGGGGCCGAAGGGCGTGATGATTGATCCGGCGAAGTGCCGCTTGACGTGGTCGTCGGCCACCTGCACCAAGCGACGTGGCGTGACAGTGACCCGGTCGTCGGTGCTCTTCAACAGCCCTAGGCCAAGCGCTGTCTGCTCGATATGGGTCCGCGCGACCGCTTGCACCAGTTCATCAATCTCCTCGGGCGTGGGCTTTTCGCCCTCCGTCTCAGGGTCGAGAGCGTAGAGGAACGGACTGCGTGGTGGGTTGGCCAGCCCCCAGCGCGACATAACGGCCCAGCCTTTCACCCCCTTCGACTGCCAGGTTGTCCGGGTGCGATGGCGAACCCGCTTCTGGACGCGGACACCGCTGATCTGGCCATCGGCGGTCTTAATCGGACCTGGCATGCCGCCCCGGGTGGCATTGCCTTTCTGATGTGAGCCCTTGGCCTCGCCTATCGCGAGCTCGCCGGGGCGCGCACAGATCCAGTCAGGCATCTCAGTCTGTGATTTCGGACGGCGGCTGACCCGCCAATTCCGTGACAGATGGAAATTGTCGCCGTCGATCGCTGCGAACCACACAAAGTCGAGGTGCGTTTCTAGAAAGGCGCGCGCGAAGAAGCGGCCGAACATTCCAGAGAAGCTGCGGCGCATCTCGGTACCGCGCCCGGGTCCCTTTTCCCGCCAGACGAGGTTGGGGCCTGGCTCCAGCAGATCTTCGAGAAAGGCGAACAGAGATGTTGCGCGCGGCGCAGTCTGGAGGATTTCGTTCCAGGCGCAGCGGGCAACTTCATCTATTTCGAACGTGACCTGCGGCATGGGGCGGCCACTCGAAAGGCGCAGGTGCGGCGGACAAGCGGACGGCGGGTTGATGATGAAGCGCTGGGATCGTGTGCTCACGGCAAGACTCGTCTGCTTTTTGTCGCGTCTATTGCCTACGCTAAAACTCGTGCGCTTTGCTACAGTGACGTGAGTAATCGATGATGATTCGCAGGAAATGATTGGTGTATATTTCTGAAATTTACGCGAGTGGCTTCCGGTGCTTCGATTTGACCGCACCGTTGCGGTTGAAGCTCTCTTCCGGTCTCAATATTCTCGTGGGGCCGAATGACGCCGGGAAGAGCGCGATTATCGACGCTGCCCGTTACGTCCTCTGGACACGTGGTGACGACTATATCCGCCCAGACGAACACGACTTCCACGTCGGCGCTGACGGCATGCGGGGTTGCGATTTCGTCGTGCGATGCACTTTCGACGACCTCAGCGCTGATGAGGAAGCCCGTTTTTTGGAATGGTGCGCCAACGAAAAGGGCAAGCTTCGTCTGCACGTCTGCATGCGCGGCGCGCGGCGGGTTTCTCCAGGCGGTGGCAGCATCATCTCCAGCCAGCACCGCGCTGGCGCCGAAGGCGAAGGCCTGCCGCTCGACGGAGAACTGCGCGAGTATCTGAAGGCCACCTATCTTAAGCCCTTGCGGGACGCCGAGCGAGAGATGCGAACAGGACGCCGGTCGCGTCTGTCGCGCATTCTTGGCGCCATGCCCTCGATGGGTCCCCAGAGCAAGCCGGCTGCGCCGGGTGCCAAAGCTACGCTTCACGACACGCTTGCCGCTGCTGACGGGGCGGTTCGAGACAACGCTGCCGTAGGTGGCGTTGCCAGCAGCGTGAATACAGATTTTCTCGATAAGCTATCGTTTGTCGATGATCGCCTCGTCGCGACGCTGGACCTCGGCGCGGGCGCGTCATTCGATCAGATCCTCGAACGATTCGAGCTCTATCTCAACGCCAAGGCAGGTACAGAGCGCGTGCAGCGCGGGTTGGGCTACAACAACCTGCTGTTCATGGCGGCCGAGCTGCTGTTGCTTCAGTCGCATCCCGATCAGGTACCGTTTCTGTTGATCGAGGAGCCGGAAGCTCACCTGCATCCCCAGCATCAGACGCTGTTCATGGAAGTGCTCGCGGCCCGCGCCGCTAAAGCGGATCCAGAGAAAGGCGAAACACATCAGCAGGTCCAGGTCCTGCTCACCACCCATAGCCCGCAACTCGCGGCCGGCGCCGACCTTGAGACCATGATGATGATCGTCGGTCATCGCGCCTTTCCGTTGGGCGCGGCGCATACCCGGCTCGAGGCCAACGACTATGAGTTCCTTCGCCGGTTCCTCGACGCGACCAAGGCCAACCTGTTCTTCGCCCGCGCGCTGATCGTCGTGGAGGGCGACGGCGAGCACCTGTTACTGCCTGCGATCGCCGAAAAGCTCGGCCGTCCGCTTAGCCGCCACGGCGTGTCTATCGTCAATGTCGGTCACCGCGGCCTGTTTCGCTACAGCCGGATTCTGCAGCGGAGGGTCGGGAACGCCATCGCGGTGCCCGTGGCGCTTATCCCCGACAGGGATATTCCGCCCGCCGAGGCGAAAGACCTCGTCGGCGACCGCAAGACTGAGAACGAGTTGACCCAAGACGAGATCGCCGCACGGCTGAAGACGCTGCGGCGCGACGTCGGGGACCCCGTCGACGCTTTCATCGCCGATAGCTGGACACTTGAGTTCGATCTTGCTCTCAGGGCCGAGCTTGCCGAGAGCGTTCACCAAGCGGTCCAACTCGCCAAGACCAGCAGTCGCAAGCCCGAGCGGCTTGCGAAGATCGTGAAGAAGGCCAGTGAAACCTACGCAGGCTGGAAGGAGGCCGGGCTCTCCACGACCGAGATCGCCGTCAAGATCTACAAGCCCGTCCACGACAAGGAGGCCTCCAAGGCCGAGGTCGCCGAGCAACTTGCCGCCATACTGCGCAAACGCACCGATACGCCGGAGCAGATGCGCGATCGGCTCCCGCCCTACCTGGTGCGCGCAATCGACTACGTGACGGATGGCTATGTCCCCGGGGCACCGGCGATCGCCCCCGAGCCGGAAGACGAAGAGATCGGAGTTGCCGGAATGGAAGGTGCAGCGGCGGAGGCGGAGGTGTAGCACCATGTTCGAGATTCTACCGCTCACGCCCGAACTGCTCGCCGAACTTGGCGACGAGCTGGGCGGTTGCGATTTCACCGATCCTAGCCAGACTGACTTCCTGGCGAAGGCCACTGCCTGTGACGTCCAGGCGGCGCCCGGTAACGGCAAGACGACGCTGCTGGCGGCAAAGCTTGCGCTGCTTTCGCGCAACTGGTCGACCTGCAGGCGCGGCGTCTGCGTGATCTCGCACACCAATGCCGCGCGGACGGAGGTCGAAGACTTGATCGCCCGTCACCCGACCGCAGGGCGACTGATGGCCTATCCGCATTTCACCGGTACGGTAACAGCGTTCATCAACCAATACCTCGCCTTGCCCTATCTTCGGGGACTGGGCTGGACAGTGCGTCAGGTTGACGACGATGCCTTCGCGGCTGAGGCGTTGCGGCGTTATCCGTCGTTCTGGGCGTTGAAGAAGCAAGCAGAGAGGGCTAGCGGAACTGTAGCCAAATGGGTTGGTAAACTCACGCTCGATCCAGCCTTCGATGACGGAAGGCATGAGCCCGAAAGCCTGATAGTACAGCGGCAAAAGGGTCAGCACGGTGCTGATACAAATTGCGGCAAGGCTCTAGCAAAGCTGAAGGCTTCGATGGTCAGGAGCGGCCTCTATAGGTACGCCGACATGACGGCGCTGGCGTGGCGTGCACTTCGTGAAACTCCTGCTCTTGCCGAGCGGCTTCGCGACCGCTTTCCACTCGTCATCCTCGATGAAGCGCAGGACACCAATGGCGATCAACTTCGGTTGTTGGAACACGTGTTCAAGCAAGGGGGGACGGCGTTCCAGCGCCTTGGGGACAGCAATCAGACGCTCTATGAGGACGACGGAGCAGCCCCGGTCTATTGGACGCCAGGCCCCGGCTGCATCCCCCTCGATACGAGCCGCAGGTTCGGCGGAGAGATCGCTGGCTTTGCAAGCCGGCTGACCGCGCGCCAGGCTCAGACCATTGTGGGCATGGGCCTACGGCCTGCGTCGCGGGTGATATTCTTGTTCGATGAAGCCACGATCGGTGGCGTTCTCGGAGCCTTCGCTGAAGAGGCACGCACGCTGTGGGGCGGCGATTGCAGCAGCCGCGAGGTCTGGGCGGTCGCGTCGCGTCACAATCTGCCCGGTAAGAAAGGGGCGTGGCAGCCAAAGAGCCTTGTCGACTATCATCCCGCATATCGCAGCGAGGGCGGATCTCGATCGAAGGCCAACCTCCTTTGTGGGCACCTTCAGAAGGCTGCGGTATACCACGCCGCAGCGCGTCCTCCCGCAGAGGTCAGCGAGATGCTCGCCGTGGGGGTTTCCGGGCTGGCGCGGGCGCATGGCTGGAAAGCGGCGAATGATCGTCCGATTACTGCGCATAATGTCTGGCCGGCTCTGTCGCATCACGACCTTGCGTTGCCGCGCGCTGTACGTCGACTGCTCCGGGACCATGTGCTTGCCGGCGATGCCGTATGGGAGCAGGCGGCATGGCTGGCGTTCATCGAACAGTTGCTGCCACTCTTCAGTCCGCAGCCTGAAGGCGCTGAGGCCGAAATCGCCGATCTTTGCGGCTTCGTCGCGGAGCAAAAGGCCGATCTCGCCGATCCCGAGCGCCGCTCCACGAAACAGATGCAATTCGACAATCTCACCTTGCAGTTGGGGTCGATCCACTCGGTCAAGGGCAAGAGCGTAGATGGCATTCTCGTTGTTGAGAGCGAGGTTTGGAAAGGCAGTAGCGCAGACGAGCGGTGCATTGACCTGACTACGGTACTTCCACGTGCGTTCGGCGTTAACAACGAGGCCTTTACAGGGGTAAGGCTCACAGCCGCGACAAACGTCTTCGTAGGCGTGACGAGACCGCGGGAGCTGCTTGGACTGGCGGTGCGCAAATCCCATTCAGCAGCTTTTGTGGGGCCGGCTCAGGTTCAGGGATGGAGGATCGTTGACCTCGCCGCGAAGGAATAGGAAGGGCACGCATGAACCAGCGCCGCGTCCGGTCCGCTAGCCAACCCGGACAGTCTGCTGCGACAGCCATGCCTACCGCCCATCGCGAGCCACCGCAGGTAGGTCGAAGTGGTTCGGATATTGGCCATCCACCAGCTCGTTATCTGCCGACGAGAGGCTATTTCAGCGGTCGTGTCTGACCACGCCTCCCTTCCCGGCCCCACCCCTCCTCAAGAACCGGCAGAGCCCTTGCACATTGCACTAAGCCACGGAAATGGCTGAGATATCGTGATTCTGGCAATGTGCGGTGAACATGCGAACATTGCGAAATCACCTCGTAACCCGTTGAAAAACAAAGACCCAACCGCAGCGCAATGTGCTCCCTTTTATCTTGCCATCGGTCTTCGGTCGCGTTTCGCATTCTCCATCGACGGCACCAAACCCGCGCTCTGCCAACGAGGCAATGTCCGGCAGACCCCCTATCGCGCGAGGAACTACGAAAGGAAACGGATGCCTGCCGAAGTATCGCGCTGATGCTCACTGAGCCGGTATTTCAGCTACAGCCGATCTGCAGCCGCCTTGACAACGAAAGCGCATCCCCTGGCACGATCGATGGCACGTCGGAGTTGCCAGATTTGACCTTAGATGGCACTGGCCGGCCTGTCACATTGACACTGCGAAGCCGTGCCAAAAGCAGCCTGGCTGAACAAATGGAGGTAAGCCGACGTGTGGCAGAATGACATTCTTGTGTTGCCTGACGATCTGATTGCGTTCGCCTGGTCTGCACCGATGCGGGACTTGGCGGCGAAGCTCGAACTGTCCGACGTCGGGCTGAAGAAGCTGCTGACGCGATGTGGTGTTGCGTCGCCGCCGCAAGGCTATTGGAACAAAATCCGTGCCGGAAAGAGAGTGCCAGCACTACCCAAGGCGCCACCGCGGCGCCCCGGTGAATTGGGCCGAGCAAGTGTCGACGCGCGTTTTCGGGAGGTACTGCCGATTGCAGCCCCTCTTGCATCCGCCGGGCCATTTGCGTCCACGTTGGTTCCAGAAGACCTCGACGAACTCCACGCACAGGAATTGAAGGCGATTGGCAAAGTTTCAGTCCCTCAGTCGTTGGACAGGCCTCACAAAGGGCTCGTTCAAATGCTCAAACAGGAGCAGCGTCGCCGCGACAAAAATGCAGAACGCGAGTGGACCTTTGACGAACCCAAGTTCGACAATCCACTGGGCAAGCGGCGGCTGAAAATCTTCAATGCGCTGTTTTTAGCGCTCAGCAAGCGTGGCCATGACGGTGATGCCTACGAACGCGATGGCGAAATTTACGCGCGAGCAGCCATCGGCGACACCTATCTTGGTTTGGACATTGGAATAGTCGGCAGCCACCGCACCGTGCGTCAACAGGGCTACATGCGCCCGGCGCCAGACCTACCAGCATCAACCCCGCTTGCCCTGCGGATCGATCCGGGTTTCGACCGCAAGAATGCGGTTTCTTGGCAGGATGACGGTGACACTAAGCTTGAGTCAAGGATCGCTGAAATCGCGGCTGCGACCATCGTGGCCGGCGAGAAGAAGTTTCGACTTAGCCTGCGGGAAGCCGAGGAGCGTGCAGAGCGGGAGCGGATTGAAAAGGAGAAGCAGCGCCAGGAATGGCTAATCCAACTTAACCAAAAGCGCCTGCAAAACCTGCGGACCAGCGGGGAGCTGCTGCGTCAGGCTGAAGACATCCGTGCGCTTGTTGAGCGCGTCCGCCGCGCGATCGATGAAGGTTCTGCTGATATCGATGCCTCGGCACTGGAAGCATGGCAACGTTGGGCACTCGCAGAGGCAGACAGGATCGATCCAGTGCGTTCTGGTCAAATCTTAACGCATCTCAACGAGCCGTTGCTATAGTCGGCCAACAGCTTTCTGACCGACAAGCCTGCTGCAGGCGAACATCGCTGGAAGCGATGTGGAATAGCGAAGAAAAGAGACGAGCGACGCGATGGATGTTACTCCACGAAGTTTGAACTTTAGCATCGCGCAAATGACGATCGAAGAACGCAAATATCCCGGTGAGCTTGCATCCCCGCAGCAGCTTCACGAGCTGGCGGAAGAATACCGCAAGGCGGCAAACTTGCTCCTTCAACAAGGCCGTCCCGGCAAACCGTTGACACGCGCGCCGTTCAGATTGTCGGCAATCCATGCGATCGAACTCTATCTGACCGCGCTCTTGCTCCATTGTGGGCATAATCCCAATCAGATCCGCAAAATGCAGCACGACCTGGCGGCGCGAACAGAACACGCGCTGAAAGCCGGGCTGCGCCTTCGCACGAAAACCGCCACCCATCTGCAGTCTTTAAGCCAGAACCGGGAATATCTCGTCACCCGTTACGGCCCTGAACTGGCGGCAACCACCTCGCAGATAAACCGCCTTACCGCCACCCTCGAAGAGGTGGCGGCGAAGGTCACGATATTGATCGCGTTGCCCCCTAGAACGCCGCGGAAATCAGAACTTGCTGCGGGCGGCGAGGCTCAAGGCCTGGATTCGGCCGCCTCTCTGTCCGCTTCGACCCCAAGCCAACTACGTGACGCACAAGGAGCACCGACCTAATCACTAGGATCCCAAGCGCTTCGGTTTAGCGCCTCCTCGAACGTGGCGCTGGCGGCCTCAATGAGCAGTCAGAGCGTCTGGCAGGGACGCAATAGCGGCACGGGACTCCATGGAGAGCTTTTCCTTTGGAATGGTTGGCCATTCCGACGTGGGTGACCAGTCGAAGCGCTAGGCACCACGTTGTGATCAAAAGGCATCGTTACCTCGGGAAATGCAAACGGGGGCGCCGCCCTGATTGCGGATCAGGCCGTCATTGAACATCTCTTGATTTGAGCCGCCAAGACGGCTGGCCGCACAGGCCGTTGGCTGACATTTCCGCTGACGAAGTTGACCGCCGATGTCCCGATAACTGCGGCCTTCCTAACAGGAAGCTGTCGCAAGCCAGCAGTTATTCGTCCGTCAAATCGGAAACCGTGCAATTTCCTGTAGCTGTTTGACGGCAATTGTGCTAATGTCTGCATATTGCGGTTTGCAAACCTCGATACACTAGATGATGAAAAAACATCTGTTGCGCGAAATCAACGAAGGTCATTTGAGGCGCAGTTATCGATGAAATCGACAACGAATTTCGCGTCGGCTAGCTGTGTCGGGAGCGCACCCGACGCCGTGGTCATCACCATCTGCACCCTTCGAAAGAAGGCGCGACCACCTTTCGCTGCAACGCCGATTTCTTTGCCAATTGGTCCGCAGAATGCCATCCAAACTGCTTGGATGGAAAAGCTACGCGCCCTACGACCCGAACTCCTTGCTGGAGCACTTTATGCTGGTCGCGGGTTTGGACTAGCGACCCAGGCAGCACAGATCGCTGAGGGCAGACTCTACATTATTTCTGCCGGATTGGGCCTAGTGGCCGCCGACCGGCAAGTCCCCATCTATGGGCTCACCGTCTCGAACGGATACGCAGAGTCTGTCGCCTCCCGGATCTCAAATGAATTCGATGTCGGCGCTTGGTTTTCCAACCTGCTGTCAGGTCCGCATTCGGATCAGTGGACCGATGTGTTCGGCCAAAGTTCAGGACGGGTGCTGATAGCACTCACCCGTCCTTATGCCGAGATGGTGGGCAAAAGCCTCAGTGAACTGGAACCTCAAGCCATGGCGCGATTGCGAATCTTCGGCGCGTCCCTTGCATCTTCCTTGCCGGCCGCACTTCGCCCATCGCTTGTGCCGTATGATGATCGGTTGGATACGATCCTACCGGGCACTCGATCCGACTTTCCTCAACGAGCCTTGCTCCACTTTGCTCGGTTGGTGACCTTCAACGACGGCTCATATGACCGGGATGCCGACTATACAGCCGTGGAGGCGGCCATGAACTCGGTGACGGCCCCCGAACGCGTGCTGCGGCCGCGCCGCAATGACGCGGAGATCCTCCAACTAATTTTGGCACGGCTTCACACACAATCAGGTATTGCACGAATCCTCCGTGCGCTTCGAGATGAAGATGGGGTCGCGTGCGAGCAATCGCGGTTCAGTCGTCTTTACCGGACTGCTATGGACCTAAGGGAAGCAGCATGACCCGTCCGCGAAGGACCACCGAAGCAATGCTGGCTGTTCGTGCCGTTCGTACCGAACAGGCAAATAAGGCTGTCTATGCATTCTTCGTAGCGGGTGCCGATCTTCTCAAGTTTGCGGAGATCAGCCGCGTCCACCGCGACAGCGAAGGTTCCTTGCAGGGATTTCAGCGCAAAGGCATTAGGAGCCACGTTCAATCGATCACGGAGTTCCTTGATCAGGGGCCTGTTCTATTCCCAAACGCGATCATTCTCGCGCTTTCGCCGCGCGCGCGTTTCACCCAGACGCGGGGCGAAAAGCCGGGCGGCGACGTAAAGTCGTGCGAGGCCGGAACACTGCGCATCCCGCTTCCAAACGACGGACCAAAGGCGGCTTGGATTGTCGACGGGCAGCAGCGTTCGATTGCACTATCGCAAGCTCAGAACAAGAGCTTTCCGGTTCCCGTCGTCGCCTTTGTGTCGGAGGAACTGTCAGTTCATCGCGAACAGTTCATCTTGGTCAACAAAGCCAAACCGCTCGATCCTCGGCTAATCAACGAATTGCTCCCAGAAGTGGACACAGCCTTTCCGCGTGACTTGTCGTCTCGGAAAATCCCGAGCGAACTCGTCAATCTCCTTCAGACCTCTTCCGATTCTCCCTTCCAAGGCCTGATCAAAAGGCTTTCCGAAGATTCTGGGATCGCCGTGATCACGGACTCCGCATTGATCAAGGCGATTCGTAACAGCATCAACAGCCCTCTTGGCGCTCTCGCTCCGTACAAGGCGACACCCGAATATCCCGCCGATGTCGATGCAATGTACCGCATACTTGTCGCTTACTGGACTGCTGTGCGCCGCGTCTTTCCTGAGGCGTGGGGTCGTCCACCAACCGAAAGCCGGCTTATGCATTCGGCCGGTATCGAAGCCATGAGCCTCTTGATGGACCGCATGATGTCTCGCGCGGCTCCTGGTACCGACCTGCTCCTTCACGCGACCGAGTCGCTGGCGCGCATCGCTCCATACTGTCGCTGGACGAGCGGTAGATGGGCGGAGTTGCAGCGGGACTGGAACGAGATTCAGAACGTCGGGCGCGACATTAAATTGTTGTCTGGGCATCTAGCGCGCCTTGACCACATGCATGCCTTTGCAAAGGTCGCGTAATGCAATTCGTTTTCGCTGACAGCGTTGATACGATCGATCCAGAGTACGACTTTGTTGCTGATCGCAACGGCGCGGGCCGATCGGTTCACCGCGATGACCAGTACCCGCACGAGTTCCTAGAGCAAGCACCGTATGACGGTATCCTGGTTTCCCGCGGCATCGTCGGCGATGCTCGCCAGCCAGGAAAATATTCAGAAGCTCAGTTGATGCGCTTTCGTCGCGAGGGGGCTCGACGCTTTCTGCGCTATCCGATCGATCGATTTCCGAGAAGCTTGTTGATAGGCGACTGCGGCGCCTTCACCTATCGGAACCTGCCGGAACCGCCCTACAAGGCCGACGACACAGCGGAATTCTATGCTGATGCCGGTTTCACGCATGGATGTTCGCCCGATCACCTTATCTTCGACTTTGACGACCTTGGGGTGACGCGGGCCCTGGACGACGTGCCAGATGATGTGCGCCGTCGCTACGAGATCACGCTGCAGAACGCGACTGAGTTCTACAAGTCTGCCAAGAGCATAGGCCCAGGCTTCACGCCGATGGGGGTCATACAGGGTTGGTCGGCTGAGAGTATGGCGCAAGCTGCCTGCAACCTGGCCAACATGGGATACGACTATTTAGCGATCGGCGGCACCGTGCCGTTGAGGATCGAACAGATTCGCCGAGTCTTACAAGCCCTGCGTGATGCTCTCCCCGACCGGGTTCGACTGCATCTTCTCGGTTTCGGGAAAATCGAGGAACTGGCCGTACTGGAGCAGTACCGCGTAACCAGTTTCGATACGACGTCGCCGCTCTTGCGCGCCTTCAAGGATGCCCGGAAAAATTACTGGATGCGGACGCCCAACGGCGACCTCTCGTACTACACCGCAATTCGTATTCCGCAGGCCACCCAGAACAACAAGCTCAAGCATAAGGCGCTGGAAGGCAGCCTCAACCAGGAAGACGCGAGGCGTCTTGAAGACGCCGCGCTTCGCGGCGTCCGCGCTTACGCTGACGGTGGCGCGACCCTGGACCAAAGTCTTGATGCCGTGATGGACTATTGGGCCGCCCTGAACTGGCACGACGAGGCGTCACCAAGCCGTCGTGCCGACGCCGCAACCCGACAGCGCAAGGTCTACGCCCAAACCCTTGGCGATCGTCCCTGGGAGCGATGTAGCTGCCGAGTTTGTCGGGAGAGCGGCGTAGAGGCCGTGATCTTCCGGACGTCAAATCGCAACAAGCGACGCGGCATCCACAACCTCCACGTCTTTCACACCCATTTGAGCGAATTTCGACGGGAGAGCCTATGAACAAGGAACATTTTCTTCGGTTTGATGCGCTGGCGCCGGTTCAGAGCGAGAAGCTGACGGTCTTCACCTTCATTGCGAATGCTGCGCAGGTTGCACGCATTGCTCGAATCGAGCGGGCGGGTCGCGATGATGGCGGCGCCCTCCAAGGTTTTCAGCGACCGCAGATCGCGGGGCACATTCGCGAAATCCGTGACTATCTCGAAAAGCCGAACGCGATCTTGCCCAATGCTATCGTCGTGGCTTTCATGGGTCATGCTCGGCTCGAGCCGGCAGCGAGCCCAGAAAGCCGACTCTGCCAACTGGTGATCGACACATCCGACGGCCCACCTGGTTGGATCGTCGACGGGCAACAGCGCTTTACAGCCCTGTCTGAACTTCGAAGCCGTGATTTTGAAGTGCTCGTGTCGGGCTTCATCTGTGAGACCGAGGAGGAGTTGCAAAAGCAGTTCATCCTCGTGAACAACACCCGCCCGCTACCAAAGGCACTGGTTTACGAACTCCTCCCCAAAGTGGGAGACCTGCCGCACCGCATGTCGAGTCGATCACAAGCGGCACTTGCTACTGAGGCGCTCAATTATCGCAAGGGGTCGTCGCTGAGAGGTTTGATCAAGCAGCAAACCAATCCAAAGGGGGTGATCCGGGACACTGTGCTCCAGAGGGTTATCATGAATTCGCTGAGTGACGGCGCGCTGCGTCTCTATGCCGGCGAGGATAAGCTTTTGCTAGATCAAGGCGTCACGATGATGAGCGAGTTCTATCATGCAGTGCAACACGTCTTTGCAGACGATTGGGCCGACAAGACGCCCAAGACCTCTCGGCTGATTCATGGCACGGGCATTGTCGCGCTTGGATATGTCATGGACTTTCTCAACAGTGTTACCGGTGCTGCCACACGCGACGAATTCGCAAGTGGCTTGCGACTCCTAAAGGGAAAGACTGCTTGGAGCGAGGGCGAGTGGGAGTTCGGCGCCGAGCGCCGACGTTGGAACGGGCTTCAGAACGTTCCGTCCGATGTCCGCCAATTATCACTTTACCTAGTCCAGGTCCTCAAGCGACGCCTGGCCGAATCCGCTCGGGCGGCCTGATGGCTTACGCAGTCAAAGAGATATTCTATACGCTGCAGGGCGAAGGACGGAACACTGGCCGTCCTGCCGTGTTCTGCCGGTTTGCGGGTTGCAACCTGTGGTCGGGACGCGACTCTGATCGCGCGGCGGCAATTTGCAAGTTCTGTGATACCGACTTCGTGGGCACGAATGGCGAGGGGGGCGGCCGCTTCAGCACCGCAGGAGACCTCGCAAACGCGATCGCGGCGTGCTGGACGGCAGCCAAGGAGCACCGCCTTGTAGTCTTGACTGGAGGCGAACCGTTGCTTCAAGTCGACGAGGCTCTCGTCGCAGCGATTCATGACCACGGCTTCGAGATCGCGATTGAGACGAATGGCACGCTTGCCCCACCTCCCGGGCTGGACTGGATTTGCGTGAGTCCGAAGGCTGGCTCAGCACTTGCGTTAACACGCGGGGATGAACTCAAATTGGTCTATCCGCAAGCGGGCGCCGAACCGGAGCGATTCGAAGATCTCGCGTTCTCTCATTTCTTGCTTTCGCCGATGGACGGACCGGAACGCGACGCGAACACGGCTGCGGCCATCGCGTATTGCCTCGCGAACCCCCGTTGGCGCCTCAACCTGCAAACGCACAAATTTCTGGGAATTCCATGAAGATCACACAAGCGTTCACCTTCGAGGCAGCGCATCGCCTTCCGAATGTACCTACAACACATCGATGCTCCAGGATGCACGGTCACTCATACCGGGTCGAACTCACACTGCAGGGCGCAGTTGATCCGCACAGCGGATTCGTCGTCGATTTCTTCGATGTGGAAGCCGCGTTCGGCCCCCTTCTAGAAAGGCTCGATCATCACTGCCTCAACGAGATCGAGGGCCTTGAGAACCCGACAGCCGAGAATATCGCCATTTGGATCTGGGATCGCGTGAAGCCGATCCTTCCTCCAATCTCGGCGGTGAAGGTCTATGAAACCCCCTATTGCTGGGCTGAGCACGAAGGCTGAAAACGCGATGAACGACACGCATGCACTGGTATTGTTCTCAGGCGGACAGGATTCAACAACCTGCCTCGCGTGGGCTCTCAACCACTTCGCGCGAGTTGAGACTATTGGTTTTGACTACGGGCAGCGGCACCGGATCGAACTAGACGCAAGACTGCATGTGCTTGACGCATTGCGTAGGGATTTTCCGGATTGGGCCGGGAAACTTGGCGATGATCACGTGGTTGAAATTGCTGCCTTGGCCCAAGTGAGCGAAACCTCGCTAACCCGTGACGTGGAAATCACCATGCAGGCCAACGGGCTTCCGAATTCTTTTGTACCCGGGCGCAATCTGCTCTTTCTCACCTTTGCAGCTGCAGTGGCCTATCGACGGGGTATCAAGCATCTCGTCACGGGTGTCTGTGAGACAGACTATTCCGGTTATCCAGACTGCCGAGACGATACAATCAAAGCCATGCAATTGGCCATCAATCTAGGAATGGAAGCGCGCTTCGTCATCCATACTCCGCTGATGTTCATCGACAAGGCTGGCACGTGGGAGTTGGCGAAAACTCATGGAGGTGCCGGCCTTGTGAACGTGATCGTTCAGGAGACGCACACTTGCTATAACGGTGATCGTTCGCTGCAGCACGGATGGGGATATGGCTGCGCTCGGTGCCCAGCATGCGAACTACGTTCGGCCGGATGGGATCGATTCATCGCTTCCGCAGCCTAAGCCGCAAATCTGCATACAGACTTGTTTATATACAGCGTACCTGGCGGGCGGTTGGGGGTAAGGCTACGGCGTTTGTACGATCTACGGCGCAAAGGACCACGCCCCCCGGCACGCTTGCAAAAGGCGGCGACCATTTAGGATGTCTCGCTCGGCTTTGAACTTGGCGACCTCACGCGGTAAGAGCTCGGTCGACCTATTCTGGCGTTATCTTCTCGCAGTGCGGAAATACGTGCTGTCCGTATTGCGCAAACTCTCGCGCCCACTGGGCGGTACCTTGTGCACGTCGAGATCATGGCCGCTTGTGAGCGAATGCATCCCCATTTATTGGGTGAACGATCTCTATCTCACAATCCAAGATAACTTCCGTTCTCGCGTCTGGCGCTTCGAGGCTCATGAAGCCCCGGGGGTGGATACCTGAAACCGGAGGCAGGTCAATGGCAAGGGAGTAATCGGGCTTGATTGAGCTTTCGGTGGCGCGCGATCAGATTCATGCGCTATGGTTGAGAGATCGTCAGAGTCTTGCGATAGATGAAAGAGGCGCCGACTATGGCTCTTGCCTTGAGCGCGTCGACAGTGAAAGCTTGGTTCCAGTACCGCTGTGAGCGCAAGGTTCGATACGAGCTATTCACGGACGAAGAGCTAGCGACACTGCCCATTGCAGTTGATGTGCGTGAACAATCCTGGGCGGTACTCGGCGTTGACTACGAAGAGCGGGTACTGCGCCGGCTGAATGCAGAAGCGGGCGTACTGCGACCGTCACCGGGTGACTTTGGGCTGCTTGAGGCTGACGCCATCAGCTTCCTCCGTGGACATTCACGCCAGCCCTACGCGTCACAGCTGAACCTGCGGCCCCGGGCGCCCTTTCGCCTTTTGGAGGGGGCGGGGGTTAGCCTGAAGCGCGTATTCCCAGACCTAGTCCACCGCCAGATCGTCGGCGAGCGAACGATCTTCACCGTAATCGATGTGAAGGCGACACGCCGGGCCACTCCCTTTCACAAAACCCAGATTGCCTTCTATGTCCGGGTGCTCGAAGCGTTGCTGCAGGAACTCGGGGTATCAGCGGAGGTGAGTCCAATCGCGTACGTTTGGCGGATCCCCAACCTTGGCACGGCAGATGGCGACGACTTTCACCCGGAGGAATTTGGGCTCGCGCCGTATCTGCGTCTTGTGGACGATTTTTGTGGCAACTTGCTGCCGCAAATCGCCAGTCGCGCCGTTGAGCCTGGCCAGGGCGCCCCGCGGCGCGACGAGACCTTCTTCCATCTCTACTTCAAGTGCGAGCAGTGCAAATTCCTGGAGCACTGTATGACGGCGGTGTCTGACCCTAGGTCACCGGCCTCCTGGGATGTCTCTGCGGTGGCAGGGATCACGCACGAGGCTAAGCGTTCCTTACACAACCTCGGTGTGCGAAAGGTGGGGGACCTGGCGCGGGCAGCGGGGCTAGCAAACGCGCCCGGTATTGGCTGGTCCCTGAGTCGGCGGGCGGATCTGTTGACAACCCGCGCCCAAGCTATCATCGCACAAGAGCCGCGCCGGACGGAGGAGGCTCACACATATCTAATGCCGCCGCGAGTTGACGCAGTACTGCTTCTGTCCGTTGATCATGACCCGGTGGACGATCGTTTGGCAGCGATTGGCTACGCCCAGTATCGAGATGGTACGCGTGTGCGGGAAGTGGTGCAGGTGCCCCCTACAGGCTCAGCCGCCGACGAAGCCGCCGCCATTGAGGCGGTGCTCGGCCAACTTGTTTTGGACTTGGTCGATATCGACGCCACAAACCAAGCCGGCGCCGAGATTCACGCCCACATTTTCCTCTATGAACCCTCGGAAGCAGTCCGGTTGCAGGAGGCGGTCGGCCGTCACCTCGACGATCCGCGGATCAGGGGCGGACTGTTGCACCTCGTCCGGCTCTTTCCACCCGAGGATATCGTGCCCGAACCGGAATTTCGAGGTGCGCACCACCTGCCGGCCACAGCCGTTCGCACGGTGGTTGAGCAACTCTACGCCTTGCCCACGCGGGTTTCGTACGATCTTCGACAGGTCAGCCACGCCCTAGCAGCAGTGAACGCCATCGCCGAGCCGTATGTTCCGGAGGCGGCCTTTGAGCGGCCGTTCTCATCCTTGCTGTCGATCGAGGTGATTCGAGGACTGCGGGCGGGCCGACCCACCGCACCCAGCCGGGACCGAGTGGTGGCAGACGTCTCGGCGCGGCTCCGAGCGCTGCAGCAGATAATCACGTGGCTCTTTGCCCAAAACATGACGTCATCTCAGCAACTCTTGCGGCTCGCGAAACGACCGTTCCGGCTCCATGCTACATTCGATCCGCTTAACGCAGAAGATCTTGACCTCCTACTTGCCTGCGAAATCCTTGAAAGTCGGGCCGGATTGCTGGAGGCTTTGATAGGGTTGGCGCAGACCGCTCGGCGGCGCCGGGACTCCGGCCGCGCTATGACTGGACTTCATATCGTTCGGCACTGGGCCGAGCGAGGGCGGCGGCAGTTTATCTTTCGCGTTCCGCCGCAGAGTAGGGAAACCGACCTCGCTCCAGGTGCATTCAATCTGATTCTTACAGACGATGATCCAGACTTACGATTGGATCCCACCGCCTGGCCCGCAATCGCCTGCCGCTTTGAGCCGCCGCGCGCAGGATTCGAGGGCCGCATAGACCAGATCCGGATCAGCATGATGGAGAGCGACTTCCTAGGAACAACCTTCCGGACCATGTTCGATCGGTCACTTACAGAGAGTGTCTGGTGCCTTGATCAAGCCTTTGGCGACATCAACGGTCCGCGCGCAGCGCAGTTCTTGGTCGATCTCGCGCAAGCGCGGACGGTCGCATGAGTGTTCGCACTGAACTGCTTCGCTTCCTTCGTGAGCCAGCGAGGTTCGCTGCTACTGCAGACGATCCGCAGGTTTGGCTGAGCGCCCTCGAGACCTTCGTTGAACCGACGCTCGAGAGACCAGGTCAGTATCCGCTCCGCCCAGCGCAACTCGTCGCCTGGCGTGGGCTGGCGAACGCCCGTGCGGGCTTGGTCCTGGGCCCGCCGGGGACCGGCAAGACCCATCTGCTGGCTTGGCTAATTCTCGGCTACATGCATGCCCGCGTAGCGGCGGGGCTGCCATGCCGGGTCTTCGTGAGCGCCTTCACGCGCAACGCCATCGGTAATCTGCTTGATGCAGTCTCTGCAAGGCGAGACGAGGCGTGGCCCCCGGGCCCCGAGGTATGGTTTTTCGGCAATCCGCCGGAAGGCGGCTTGGCGCCGAGCGTGGAGGTGCAGAACCGCCTCTATGGCGATGGTCTTGATGACGCCTTCGCTGTGCTGAATGCACCGGCTGTAGTCGTTGGCGGTTCGGTCTGGTCGCTTTATCGCCTGCTGGCCGACGGTCGTGCGCCGAACGCCGATGGCCTGACGGCCGAACTGTTCGACCTCGTCTGCATCGATGAGGCCTCGCAATTGGTGCTCAGCCATGGACTGTTGGGTCTTGCGGGCCTGAAGCCAGGCGGCCGCATCGTGGTGGCGGGAGATGACCGTCAGCTGCCGCCGATCCGCGCGGGGCGAGAGGTTGTCCTAGATGGTCGCGCGCTCGGCGGCTCGCTATACGGCTTTATGGCGTCCGCTGGTGCGCCGGAGTTTTGTCTCGACGAAACCTTCCGCTTGAACGCACCGCTCGCCCGTTTTCCAGAAGCAGCATTTTATCCGGGCGCATATCGCTCCGCCGTGCCAGATGCGGTGTTGGCGCTGCGACCTGGTTGGCAAGACGGTCTCGCGGACTGGGAGCAGGCCGTCATCGGTCCCGACCTACCATTGTGCGTGCTTCTGCATGACGGGCCGCCGGCCGCGACGAGCAATCCGTTCGAGGCTCAGTTGGCGGTGAGGTTTGCCGAATTGCTGGAGCCACGCCTGGACACTGCCGCCTTCTGGACAGATGGCCTGGCGATCGTAAGTCCTCACCGAGCGCAGAATGCAGCGATCCGAAGCCTTCTGCCGCCTACGCTTCGGCGTGGAGCTTTCGTGGATACGATCGACAGGATCCAAGGCAAAGAGCGGGATGCCGTCATCCTTACTTATTCGGTCGCAGATGCAGAGTTCGCACTAGCCGAGGCGGAGTTCATCTTCAGCTCGGAGCGATTGAATGTCGCCATCACCCGAGCCCGGCGGAAGCTCATTGTCCTAATCAGCCGTCGGCTTTTAGATGCTGTGCCAGGTGACCAAGACCTCATGGACAAAGCCGAGCGTCTCCGGGAGTTTGTCTTCGGGTGCGCTGTCATCGGCGATAGAACTATGCCCGACGGCCTGGGCGGCAGTGTTCGAGTTCAAATTCGAGCTCGCGGCTTCCAAGAACCTGCCGTCTTGGCCGATGCGCCGAAGCGCGTCGAACCGCCTATGCCAGACCTCACAGCCGCCCAACTCGCTATGCTAGCGGCAGTCCGGAAAGTTGCTTTAGCCGACCGGCGCAACGGGGCTGGGCTCAGAGCTTTGGGCCAAGCCCTGGCACGCCGTGATGATCTGCTGCCAGACCTTGTGGCACTACACCATGCCGGTCGGATCACCCTGAGCGAGCCGCGGGCCGGCTTCTGGGTGGCACGTCCGCTAGATGCGCCTCGAACTGTGTATCCCGCGACATTGGAGAGCGCGCGTGCGCGCATCGCTCAGGTCGTGACGGAGTCTCGGTCCGGTCCCTTTGCGCCGTTTTACTGGCGGCTGCGAGATCGCTTCGCTTGGATGAACGCCCGAGGCTACGACATCCTGCTTCCGATCCTGCAGGCGCTCGCGCTGGATGGCGTCGTCATGATCAAAGATTCGGAACGCGGTCTGACCGTCGACATTCCCGCGACAGTAGAACCGCCGCCCACGGCGCCTGATGAGCCAGTGCCCGAACTCAGCGATGAGGACTTTGAGGTTCTCAACGCGCTCGAGGATGCCGAGGCCCGCCGGATCAACTTCGGTGTATTCGAATCATGGACGTCGGCTGCGAGGCTCGCCGATGAGATGCGCCGCGATCGCACCCAGGTGTCGGCGACGATTGGTCGGCTGGCGGGCGACGGCTGGGTGCTGCTCGCGGAGGAGGGCCGCATCCGCAGCCGGATGGCAGAATTGGCACGGGAAATCCGATACGCCAAGCAGCGGTTCGCAGCAGGCGACGCCGCTCGACGGCCGTATGTTGTTCGCAGCATTAAGGTTGAGATGCGAGACCGCGACAAGCCGCATCGGGGCAAATATGTCGACGAGGCCTTCGCGGCGATTTCGGCTGGACTCCCCAGAGAAGAGCAGCAGGTGCTTAAGGCGTTGCAGCACACCTTGGTGGACATGTGGGGACCGAAGGCCGCCATCGCTGGTTTTCAGGCTCGGGGCTTGGAAAGCCTCCTGAACGCGTGGGGTGGGAGTGGCCCACAGAGCTTCGTGATTGCTGCGGACACAGGTTCTGGGAAGACCGAGGCCGCCGTCTTGCCGCTAATCACTGCGGTGGCAGCTGACCGCCTGCGTGCCGTCCGAGGTGTGCGCGCCGTTCTCGCCTATCCGCGAACCCGGCTGGCGGCCAACCAGGCTCAGCGGATGGCTGGCTATCTGGCCGCTCTGTCTCGGCAGAGTGGTATGCCGACGGTAACGATGGGGTTGCAGTTCGCGCAAGTGCCTCGGACCTTTGACGCGGCGGATGAGGCGGCCGGCTGGCGGCGTCAGGCAAATGGGGTTTGGAGCTTCCCGCTCTTCGGCTGCCCCGCATGCGAACGCGAACTCTTGGCGCATGAGGCGGAAGGCGAAGAAAGGGCAGACTCTCTCCGCTGCACAAACTGTGGCTGGAGGTACGACGGCTGGATCGGGACCAAGGCCGGTTTGGCGCGGACGCCGCCGAACTTCTTTCTTCCAACGACCGACAGCCTGCACCAATGGCTGCACGCGCCGCATTACGGCTCGCTCTTCGGCGACCGGGAGGGTTGGGCACCGCCCCGCGCCCTCCTCGCCGACGAGATCCACCTTTACTCCCATGTCCACGGCGCTCAGGTGGGCTATGCGCTTCGCCGCTTGGCGGCACGCAGCGCCCGCAATACCGGCGGCGGGAAGATTTTGGCGATCGGAATGAGTGCTACCCTTGGCGATCCGGCCACCGCGTGGGGCCGGCTGATCGGCCGCGAGGACGTGCAGCCAATCACTCCCGATACTGCGGCCGGGGAGCGTCAGCCCAACCCCAGAGGCCGAGAGTACTACTACTTCGTCCAACCGGAGGCGGAATCCCGCGGTCAGGACATCAGCGGAGCCTCCACCACGGTCCAGAGCTTCATGTGCCTGGCCCACGGGATGCGCCGGCGCACCGGCCGCCATGGCGGGTATCGTAGTCTGGTGTTCTTGGACTCCATTGACAAGATTCGCCGGTTGCACGCCGTCTACCAGGACGCTGAGGAGATCAAGCGTTTGGCGAGTTTCCGAACGCGCTACTATCCCGACGATCCTATTACAGGGCAGCCTCGCACCGACTGCTGCCGCGAGCCGCACGGCTGCGAAATCTTCCGGGACGGCGAATGCTGGTGGTTCGCGGCCAACGATAGCCGCCAAGTTGGGTCCGCTGGGTTGCGACGCCGAGACTGGCCGCTCACCGTAGCCGCCCAGCCGGTCACTTCGGGGACAACAGGGCGAGTGGAGGAACTGATCCGTCGCAGCGACGTGGTTTTCGCCACCTCCTCGCTGGAAGTCGGTTACGACGACCCCGACATCACCCTTGTCTACCAGCAGTACGCGCCGCAGAATTTGGCAAGCTTCATCCAGCGAAAAGGCCGGGGTGGTCGAGGCGTGGATGACAGACCCATCACGGGTGTGACCCTCTCGCTTTACTCAGCACGGGACAGCTGGTGGTTCAGGCGACCCTCGGAGATGGTCAATCCTATAGGGTTTGAAACACCACTAAATCCAAATAACCATTTTGTCCGTCGCGGTCAGGTTCTCTCAGCGACCCTAGACGGAGCGGCACGCTTTGCGGCTGTTATGGGAGCATCGCCGTTGTCGGCCGGCGGACAGCTGGTTCCAGGAGCCTTGGCCGAGGCGGAAACGACAGTGCGCGAAGTATTCGGAGAGGACGTGTGGCTGGAGTTCGGCGCTGCTAACCTCGAACACCTCTGGACTCGCGCCTTGGAGCAGGCCCGACCTGGGTATCGACTTGAGACCCTCGCCGAGATCCGAAGTGCGGTTGGCTGGATCCCCAACTTCCTCTTCGAGAACGTAAACCTGCCCCAACTGCAGGTAATCACGCCGGAGGATCGACCTGACGCTTTGCGGCGAGAAGACATCAGCTTGGCACTATACTCTGCCGCGCCCGGCAACGTCACGCGTCGCTTCGATTCGAGAGCGGTCCATTGGCGACCGCCGACTCATGGTCTCGCGCCATGGTTCGACGCCGTTGACTATCAGTCTGCCCATCGGGTCACGCCGTTTGCGTCCGGTAAATTGGTCAACCACGTACCGGCGGCGGTGAGGCCGAGCCTTGCAGGTCTTGGGGATGTGGTGATCCGGCCTTTGACACTGCGTTTGGAAACCCTCGGCGTAATGCAGGGCTCGGGTTGGACCTCGGCGTGGGCAGTCGCGCCGGACGGTCTGTCGGTTTTGCGAACCAATGACCCGGCCGCCGACCCCCGGAGGGTGCAGCACGACAGCCGCTCTAGCCTGCGGGGCTTCCCGGTCATCAAGCCTGATTCGACGTTGGCGCGCCCTGTACAGGCGGACTTCGGGGGCTGGCTGGCTCGACTCGACAGCTTCGTCGGGCAGAGCCTTGGTGGGCGTCTGACTGGTCTAGCCATGGCCAGGCTGTTCTGGGGCGCCGACGCTGAGATAAAGATGCAGGACCCTACCCTGGAGCCGGCGGTTTTCAGCCAGAGATTCAGCGACACAACGGGGACTGCACCGATGCTGCACGGCTATCATGTGCAGACCGAGGGAGTGCAGTTCCGCCTCGACACTTTGCACGTAGATGCCTTCATCGCCGCCGAGAGCGAGCACCTGATGGAGAACCAAGAGACACGGCGTTGGCATACGGGCCAGATGCTCCGCTACATGGTGGAGGACGCTGCCCAGGCTATTGGCATGAACGTCTTTGAAGCTCGACGAGGGGCGGACCTCTTCGTCTCTGCAGCCGCCGATCCGGCCTTGCGCCCGCGGCTCCTAGAGGCGATCCGGTTCTGGGACGGCGGCGGCTTGGCTCGATTGCTGGAGGACGTGCGGGCTCGGCGGCTTTCCCAGCATCCTCTAATGACGGCGACACGGGTGGCGCGAGTGGCTGACACTATGGCGGACCGCCGCCTGCAGCCTGCCTTCCAGGATGCAGTACGGGCGGCGGAAAATCCTACAAGGTTCTCTGCCTGGCTGCGCACCTGTCTGCTGAATGGGCTTACGGCACGCCTTAAGGATCTTGTCGTTCACCTAGGGCGTGGTGACGATCGGCAGGTGATCGGGCATGTGAGCTTACCGGCGCAATTCGATGGTTCGACCGACGACGTGATCACCGTCTGCGAGGCGGGTGCTTATGGCGACGGTACGACGCGTGCCTTTGTGGATGGCATCGCGCAGGTCTCGGCGGAATGGGTGAATGATTTTATCGGGCGTTGCCCCAACGCAGAAGAGGACGCACTCTTGCGCGCAGCCCTGGCCCGGTCCGAACGCCATCCAGAATGGCGTAGGATCGATCCTAACGACCCTGCGGCTATAGCGGCATGGGCGGCCGAACTCGGGCAGGCACCGGGCCAACCGCTACCCGCAAGCCTGCTACGCATCTTCTTCGATGCGGAGCGCATAAGCGGAGAGCGGATCGAACTCTACGACCTCGCCATTGCGGCGGCACAGACCGAGGCGCGCCTCTCTGGGGAGATGGGTCGTCGACCCACCGCGTGGGAGCACGTCAGCGCTGTAGTTGTAGCTGCAGAGGCTGAGCAAGTGTCGGCGCCCGGTCGCCTCCTTAGGGCTTATGAGGCCCTAGAGGATGCCTCGCAAGAGGGCTCGCTGAGCGCCGCATCGCGCCTGGCGGACCAAATCTATCGCTTGGGTGCACACCTGTGCGTGGACGGTTGCCAGGCTTGTGTTCACCAGCCAAGCGACTTGATGTCCGAAACTATGGCGGAGGCTTCGACGAGTAGGCGGCTTCTTCAGAGGTTCCTAGCCTCCTGAGCGGCAGTCACTTTCAACGATTTGAGTGCGCCCTGGCCCTTCAGCCATTCGAGCACCTCCGTCTCAAGGAGATCGAGGGTAGCACGATTCGCGGCCAAGGCTTGCAGGAATGCAGCTACCTTCGGATTGCCCGCCACGGTCTGCTGCTCGTCGACTAGCGTCTCCCGCACTTTTTGGAGGTCTCTCACCTTCGGCGGCAGGTCGATGAGGGGAGCCTGGCTATTTTGCCGAGCGTCAGCTGCCACTTGAACCATTTTGAGCCCAAGGTCGCGAGCACCGGGAAACGCGCTCAACAGTGACCCGACAGATCCCAACGGACCAAATTGCTGGTCAATCATCCGCGTCCAAAGCAGTCGCAACTGGCCCTCTAGTACACCAAGTGACTGGATAAAGGTCGGATACTCTTCGAATGCGTACTCCAGGGTTTGTTCGTCGCAGACTTCTTCCATCGCTTTGGATACTTCGAAGGCAGCGTCTAAAGCGCGGCCGACCTGCTCCTTCACTTGTACATCGGAACGACCGTTGAGAAGAACTGCCAACTCCACCAGCGCCTTGAGACGAAGTTCGTGTCGACCCGCGTCAGAAAACCGTTGCAAACGCTGGGTGGCGCGGTCTCCAAGTCGAACGCCCGCGACTGCGGCCGGCAGGATCTGCGAGGTGTTCTCTAGTTCTTCCAATGGGTCAGTCATAGCGTCTGCTCCCACACCAGATTGGCTCCAGCCACGGCGGCATTCAGGCTTTGTCCGACCTGATTGATCTTGGCTAGTGCGCTACCGGCACCAGCAGCACGCAAGTACGAAGCGGCGGCATTGTTTAGGTCTTTGCAAAGTTGCTCCCCGAACTTCAACGCCTCAAGCACGGTTCGGAGGTCGCCGGCGGGCTGCGAGATCAGCCAGGCTAAGTTCTCAGATGGTCGTTGCGGAATAGACTCACGATCCTCCACCGCTTGTATGAGACGTTGCAGCGCCGAAACATAGTCGAGGCGCTCCAAGTCGCCTAACATCCTTTCCCAAATTTCGCGCCAACGCCGCTCCAGATCAGGCGGAAGTTCCCGGAGAAGCGGGAAAACCTTCCCAGTCGCCATGTTCAGTCTAGCAAAGCGCGCAGCAAGGCCCTCGCCGCGGAGCAGGCCGTCCATCTCTGTGGCACGGTCCTGCAGCAATTTGAATTCTAGATTCGGGATCCGTCTCAGACAATCGGCTACCTTTGCGGCCGTCTCTCGCAAGCCTCGGTCATCCAGAATACCGGTGCTTCCGGATACCTCAGCGACAGGCAAGAAGCTGAGGTGACGTTGGAGTCTAACAATGGCTCGGGCGGCAGATCCGGCGGCAGCTAACCCAAACTCGATTGAGTTGCCCTGCGGCAGGCTAACCATCTCGTGCAGCATTGCGCGTATTTTCTCGTGCTGCTGGTCGGTATTGCGAAGCGCGTCCTGCCACGGTTCCGTACGCGACTGAGGCGCTGTGGTTGCCCCGTCTTCGTCGCTGAGCACAACCCGCCAGAGATCCGCAGTCGGCGCATCAGGCGGCACAGAGCCCTTGAGCCATGCTCTGGCGAGCAGCACCTGCGTGGCGCTTGCGGCAATATCCCAGCGAGACCCGTCAGGCAAAACTGGCAGTGCACGTGCCGCATAGGCCCGGGCCAGTATCCCGAGGCGGCGCATCATAAAGGCGAGGCGGCGACGATTGTATTCCTGACCGAGTTCCGAGTCGCCTCCAGTGCGAAGCGCACAGTAGGCCTCAAGCCCATCGTATAGCCAGGGCTCCCGAGGCACGGCGAAGGTGTAGCTACGGACTTGGGATGACCCGGCGACCTGAACTCTGTTCACCGTGAAGATGCTGTTCCAAATCCAGCGATCGAGGCCAAGGTCTCGCGGATCAAGACAGTTAAGTAGTTCGAAAAGCACCTCGTTCCAGAGTTGCGGCTCCTTAATCGCGGGGCTTCCCTTTCGGGCCTCGGCCACATGGGTTTGGAGGCGTTGGAGCTTGGTCTTGGCTGTAACAGTGGCGGCTACCCGTTGGGATGCCGGAGTGGCCTGCAGTGCTGCACGAGGAATCACAGACGCTGCGGCAGGTGATGTCGAAGGTGCAGCAGCGGCAATCTGTTGGGGAGCGGGCTGCGCTTCAGGTCCCGTGGTAGTTCCGTCGAATTCATGCAGTTGTTCGCGATTCGTCATCGGCGGGGTAGTTACACTGACGTCGCCAAGCCACGGCAGCCGGAAGGATGTGAACAGGGGCTCGGGCACCTCGGCAAGCCGCATGATACCGTCCGCGCCCAATGTGGTTTCCGGCTGGTTCGGATCTCCCCAGTAGACGAACGTGCGGCGGAGTCGTTCCCGTCTTTGCGGATCGGTCTCATTCGCTTCGACCAAGGCACGCATCGGACCGCTTAGTAACCCGGCGCGTTCATCGAATTTTTCAGTTTCAATATCCGGGCCAGGATACCGCGCCTCGTCGAGAGTTGAAGGATTGAGAAGAGTGGGACCAAGGACGTTTTGTAGTAGCCCGCGAGGCGTGCGGTGGGTTTGTCCTTTGTCATCGGTTTTCAAAGCATAGAACAGCGTATCAAGCGCCGTTTTTGTGAAGGGGAACAAGCCCATGTCATCCACTTCGCCAAACACGGCGTGGCAGGCTGGTCGCTCGGGGCACGCCAGACACGGATTCGGCGGCGGAAGATCTCTATGCTGTTGGATCTTTTGCCCCCACGCGATGAGAGCGTTCTTGCCCGCTCGCGTGGCGTTCAGATATCTACTCGCGAAAGCAAGGCGATCCGCGCTTTGGCGAAGCGTGACCGCCTCATCGCTACCAGCAGACTCTCCGAGTTGGACCTCGTGCGTGATCCGATCCTTGTAGTTCTTCTGTAGATCATCGTAATAGTTGGGCGTCACGCCGACGACGGAAATCAAGGGGCACACATCCGGGCGCGTGGCGCTGTCAAGGACCAGAGCATCGATGAGGCCATTATCGAGGCCTTGCCAGGCGGTGATGTCCTCAAGCAGAAGGACCAGGCGCGCTTGGCCTTTGAGTGCCGTGCGCACTTTGCGGAAGAGAAGGATGAGATCTTCGCTCGTAACCCCAATCACGCTTTGGACGGCATCGTTCAAACGTAGATTGAGGGCCTTGATCAGAGGCAAGCTGGCTGGAAGTTCACTCCCATGCCGTGTGCGGATGTCGTCTTCGGTTTCCCCCTCATCTATCCAGTCGCGGATCTTGTCCGCCTCGGCAATCAGCTTTCGCGCAAACCGCTCGCTTGCCACGCTGTCGCTGACGCCCCGGCAAACACGCGCCAGAGATAGGATGTCATCGAGATTGAACTGAGCGCTCTCGGAATTCCGAGAGTTAGACTTGCCGTCCATTAGTTCGAGGATCCGACGCGGGCTCTTCCAGCCTTTGCGGACGTCCAAGCTCTGGATCAACAGGGACAAATCGTACTTGTCACACCAAGCTGCATCCGGCCGAGCCTCTTCGAAGTAGGAACCCTTGAGCATCGCACCGAGCGTCGACTGGAAAACCTCTGCACGTCCAGCGATGCCTGCCGCCTGGCGTCGGAGACTTAGATTTTCAAAAAGCGACCCAGACTCCGGCCATCTCAGAGTCATCGCTGTCCTCAGTTGGTCAAGGGCTCCCTGGAGGCTGCCGTCCGCGCGTTGCAAAAGGAGCACGAGGTCTCCGCCCTTGGGCCAGTGCACCGCGAGCCAACGTATCAGGTGCGATTTGCCTGATCCAGGATCGCCTTGCACCACGCAGAATGCGTGGCCCCGATCACTGGCAGACAGTGTGTCGAGTAAGCCGGCTTCCGTCGGTTCGGAAACTTCGTGGCGTTTGGCCCCAGACACGGCGAAACCCCGAATAGGCGAGTGGGTTGCCAGAAACAGAGTGTCGTCGACCCCTAGAGCCTCGATGCGCAGCATGGCATCCGCGTCGTCCTTATCCCAGCATGCTTTCGATGGTAGCGGCTCAAGCATCTGCGCGCTCCGTAGGCAGGGTTACGAACTGGACTGCCTTGATCCGGCTGAAGCGATCGTCAGCTAGATTCACAAGGCCTGCTGCGTCCGTCAGCGAACCGAGGGCGAGCACGCCTTCTTCATCAAGATCCCGAAGCGCCGTACTGAGAATGGGAGAGACCCCGCGTCCATGAGTAGGCAAGCCTAGCTTTTCGGCGGCTGAGTTGTAGAGGGCGCCTCCATCCAGATATGGCATGCGCTCGGCGATAACTTCTAGGAATCGGCGGATCGGGATCTGCTCGCCACGTGGCAGGTCGGACTGAGCCAGTTCTCGCGCCAAACGCGACGAGACATACGGGTGAGGACCGTCGCCTGGAAGATCGAGAGCGAGACCGATGAGGATCATCCAGCGCCAGAATGGCGCAAATTTGTATTCGTTGAAGCGACGCCCCTCCGCGGCAGTGTTCACGCGCCTGGGCAGGACCGCATTGAGGGCGTCCGCGAGAGCTTTATTAGTCGCGGCGTGCAGCCATGCAGTTCCTTTTGCCTGTTCCGAACGTGCAACAATGTACGCGAAGGCCTGCGGGAGCACAGCATCGGCGTGCTCGGAGTCTAGACTGAGCAATCGTTGATGCGTGAGGTCGGCGAGATCATCAAGGCTGGCGAACTCCTGACCGTCGTTGACCTGGCATCGTCCGTCCTCCTGACTAACAAAGTTGAGACTCAAGGCCGCTCCCAGCGTTTGCTCCGCCGCAGGGCCGATAATCGCTCGTGGGGTAGCCTGGATGAACGGGGGATTGAGCCATGCCAGCAAGTCGGCCCGGCCCATTTGACCATCGTGGGCTGCTAATACCTGAAGGAGGGACAACACCCGGTCTGGGGTGCCTTGAGTGGATGATAGTAGACTCATGGCACTTCTTCCGTCGCCAAAGTTTCGAGGTACGTTTCAAGATAACAGCCAAGAGGCGAGGCAACTTGATCCAGTCGGCGGCCGCCAACAAGTGTGGCAGGGTCCGCGACCAGCACAAGTCGTTGCTTTGGGAAGTGCGCAGAGAATATCTCCGTTTGCCGAAGCCATTCATCGATTTCGGAGGCCGGGTCCGGTAAGATCGTGGCGGTTGACAGGTCGGCGAGCGACCACCGGCCCTCCAACCATTCGGAGTGAGGAAGGACGAAGCCGAGGTTCGCGTTGTGGCGGGCGAACGTCTCCGCGGCGTCCTTCTCCCAGCCATTTGGGACAACGACCTGTTGGATACCTGCCCGGGCCAAACGCTCGAGAAGCCGCGTCTTACCAACGGTCGAATGGTATGCTTCAGGGCTGACTAGCAGGCGTCCTGAGGGACCTCGCCGGACTGGCGGTCCCTCACTCCAAAACTCTTTCAATCCTCCGGACGGAATGTGTTTGGGTGCTGATCGATTTCGCTCGCGACATGCTACACAACGTCCACACACTGGGGCATCCCAGACTTCCGGCTCGATCAGACTGAAAGCGGAGACCAAAAGGCAGTCCTTCTCCCGAGATCGCATAAGTCTAAGGAACTGCCGAGCTTCGGAGACAGCCGTCGCCTGCTCGGCTTCCCGTAAGGCAAACACTTCGTCCCATACGGGTGCTGAGATTTGTTCGTCACCAAGCAATTCGTCTCGGTGCAGCACAACGTGCCAAGTTGGGTGGTCTTGATGCTCCTCAACCATAATGACTTCAAGCATTGCGGCCCGCTGCAGCAGATTTAGGAGGCTTTGGTTCCAGCGCCTGTTGTAGCTACCAGTGTGGCGGCCGAGTCGCGGAGGTGCTGCATCTAGAGGCAAGGTCAGACGTCGCTGTGTGCCAGGAAGCCAATGGGTTTCCGCTTGGTCGCGAAGGGCCTCCCAATGTTCCTCGGCAAACGGTCGGGTCAACCAGTCACTCGCCGCCATTCGCATGGCGTCGCTTGCATCGTCTCTGTCGGGACCTTCAGTCCACAGCGCAAGCGCAAGCGCCTGATGGCCGTCTCGACCGCCGCGGCCGATCTCCTGGTACCAGCGGGCTGCACTTTCCGGCAAACATGCGTGGATAACGGAACGAACGTTTTTCTTGTCGATTCCGAGTCCAAAAGCGGAGGTTGCAACAATGAGATCGAGGTCGCCGTTGGCCCAGCGAGCTATCACCTCTTGCCGCTCTGCCGCCTGCGTATCACCCGTGAAGAGCGCGAGGCGTCTGTAGCCACGAGCGTAAAGTTCATCATGGAGATCTTGTGCGGCGCGGACGCGGGTCGTGTATACGATTGAAGGTCGGGGGCTTAGGTCCACTGCGCGCAGAATCGCTTCATGTCGCTCCGCTGAGTCGTGGAAGCGCCGGGTGACCACGTCAAAGTCATAGCGTGGGACGCCGGCGTGAATCTCAAGCCAGGGATCTTGTCCATAACTACGCTTGAGGACGTCACGAGCGCTAGGGGAAAGCGTGGCCGAGAGCAGCACGGTGAGCAATTTCGGATTAGCTTGCCGCAGCGCAGCGACGAGCCCTGGAAGACGCTGGAAGTCCGGCCGGAAGGTGCGCCCCCAGCTTTCGATGATATGCGCTTCGTCGACGAAAATGGCCTCAAGCCGGGCCACCAGACCGAATTTCTCCTCGGGTGGCTTCGCCACTTCTAGTAGCGCCTCACGGGCTCGGCCGAAAGCCACCTCCGGCGACATGAATAGCACCGGAATCTCGCCCCGCCGGAAGGCGAACAGGATCTCCTCACGATCCGAATCGGTTAAAGCGCCATGGATCGCACGGCTGCGCTCAAGCCCCTCCAGCCCACTTAATGTTCGCTCGTGATCTTGAGCTAGCCCAACCAGTGGCGTGATCACAAGCGCGCAGGCGCCTGGCCGAGCGAATCGCCATGACCTTGGGCCGATCTGGAACAGAAGGCTCTTTCCCGAACCGGTGGGCATCGAGACAGCAAGGGAGGCTCCTGGCGGCGCGGTTAGCAGCGCTCTAACAGCAGCTTTCTGAGTCTCACTTTGATAACTGTCATACGCCGAGAACTGAAGTAGGACCGCGTCTGCCGTGGCGGGCTGGAAAGCTCGGCGAAATTGCGAATCGAAGCGCAAAGCATCTTCGAGTCCAGGGGCGATCTCATCGAGTTCTTCCACGCGAAGCCGAACGCCGAACCTGTCGACCGCCAGACCATATTGGTCCGCGCCAGCTAATTCGGCTGGTTCAAGGTGATCAAAATCGTCTGTTGCGAGCCATCCGCCGGCAGCACGAACCCAACTGCGCAGCAGGGCCAGACGGTCAGCTACCGCACTCGCAGCCCGATATGCAGCCCGAATATCCGAAATGTGCGCTATGCGCCAATCTTCTGATTCGCCCACTTTAGCCCCCGACTAATACTTGCTCGAAGGAGCGAGTTGCGCAACATCTTCCTGCGGTGAGCCAAGCAGTTTCATCAGTTTAGGCTAATAGATGGGCAGGCGCCGTAGCCTGGCTACTAGCGAAGTCGCACTGCCTGCTGCAATTGCAAGGCCGACATCGAATCATAGATTTGGATGCTAAGGTAGCGAAGCGGGAGGGACGCAATGACCAATCGAGAAATAGAATCACAAATCGAGGGCGCAACGGATCGCAATCAAAGCAGCCATTCGGGTGCTCAGCCTGCAAAAATGAGAACCGGAGCAAGCCTTTCATCGCTTGGTGCGGTCGGTCGTGCCCTCTGGAACGTCGAAATCGATTTTTATCCGCGGCTCGGAACGGACAAGATCAAGAGCGTCTCATCAGATGAAATCATCCTTGAGATGGCTAAGGCGATGAAGGCTTGGGAGACCATACCCCCGTCTCATAAAGACTTGGACAAAGCGATCGAACTCGCGAAGGCCTCACTCAACGAGGCAAAGCAACAGACAGAATATCAGGATCAGAAAGCCACCAGACTCCTAACAGTGACCACGTTTTTGACGGCATTGGCAGGCGCTTTTTTCACGGCGTTCGGCAGCGACTATCCGTTGCGGACGATTGGTTCGGCTTCCGGTCCGTCATTCTTTTTTTTGGTCGCCACGTACTTGGCTTTCGTGATGTTCGTTTTATGCGCACTGACTGGGGCACTCGTGACCTTTCACGGAACGCGAACGAGATTCAAATACCCAGCGGAGGCGACGGTTTCCAGGCAAGTCGGGCCGACTCGATCTTTTCTCTTTTTTCGTGAAATCATTGGCGTTTCCCCAACAGGTTGGGCTAATTCCTTTGTCGACGTCACTGAGGAGCGAGGCAGAATTGAATGTACGCTTAGGCCGGACCTTAAAGTGCAATATCTGAAAAATTACGTTGGCGAGGCTTATTTAGTTTCCGCGAAGACCGCCGATAAGTTGCGCTACCTGGAGCCCGCACAAAATCTTCTCGCTTGGGCGCTTCGATTACTTCTCTTGTACATTATCCTCTTAGTTGGAGTGACCGCGAATATAAAGCCTACCAAGCCACCCATTGAGCCTTACCTTATAAGATTTGCCCCGTTGACCCCACCTCCATTCGAAGCCGGCTTGGGGGCTAATCGTGATGTTTCAACCACAGCCGGGAGAAGTCGCCATGAACAATGATCCTGGTCGCACCGCGATTTTCATGGATGCTGACAATACGTTGTGGGATACCGACACGGTATTCGCACGGGCCCAACTCGGCCTGCTCGGGGCCGTTGAAACCGCGATGGGCGTCGCACTTTCAGACCTCGACCGCCTTGCATTTCTCCGAGCGATCGATCAGGCCATCGCTGTCCGCCATCATGCGGGATTGCGCTACCCGCCGCAGTTGTTGGTCCGCGCGACTGAATTAGCTCTCGGGGGCATGAAGGCCGATGAAGCTGCTCGGACAGCATGGCGGGGCGGAGCGAGTTATTCCCTCTCCGATAGCGATGTTGTTACGATTGAGCAGCACTTCTTGAGTGATTTGGCAGCGACACCGCAGCCTAGACCTGGTGCCACCGAGGGGCTTAACAAACTTGAGCAGATGGGCTGCCTGCTCTTGATAGTAACTGAAGGTCCTAAGGCCAAATTTGAGCGAATCGCCGATCGCCTGGAACTCGCTAAGTTCTTCGATCGGATTATCGAAGGCCACAAGGGCCCCGAACTTTATCGGCGGGTGCTTTCTCTTACTCGCGCTTCCGCGCCGGCTTATATGATTGGTGACCAACTCGATCGGGACATCAAGCCAGCGAAAGATGCGGGGCTAGCGACGATTTACTTCCCAGGAGGATTTCGGCCACGCTGGGCGCCGGACGAGGATTCGATACAACCAGACTACATCATCTCTAGCCTAGATGAAGTGCCCGCTATCGTTTCGAAAGCCAAGCTCGCACGTAGCCAGAGCTAAATGCCCTGCTCGTAACTGCTAGCCTCGATCGCACCGTCGCCATACCGGAGTATACCGTCGGCACTTGCCCGCCATCGAGCGCGGGCGCAAACTTGAGGTTAGGCCGATTTGGCACCGGCCTCACGCGCGTCAATCATGTCCGTGACGATGCGTTCGACTTGCGCAGCGTCAATCCCCTCGGCCAATAAACGAGCGGACAATAGCTGGACCCAAGTTTCCTTATCAACCAAACCCTCCAGTCCCGCAGATTTCCTCGAAAGCTTGCGCGACGTCAGGTTGTTTCCGGCGAGCGCCGCTGCGATTTTCTTCGTCACTCGATTGGCGGCACGCCGAGACGGGTCGGTTTGCACGTGAGCATAAATCGCGGTCGAACGCGGATTTGAATGCCCCAGGATCGCGCCGGTCAATGCCAGCGCTTCGCCCGTTGAGATCGCGGTAGAACCGATTGTATGCCGAAGGGTGTGGGGCGTAACGCCGGGGAGCTTAGCCTTCTTGATTGCCTTCGCCCAGATGCGCTTGGTACCCTGGAAATAGCTGTCGCCGCGTTCAGCCGGGAATACGAAATTGCTGCCTGCCTCACGCGGCAGGCTTTCGAGCAGCGCAACCGCAGCAGTTCCTAAGGGTCGGATTGACTTACCCGTCTTGCTATCGTCGAGTTGCAATAGTCCATCGCCAAGATTTACCTCGGTCCATTTGAGCGATGCAATTTCCTCTCGGCGGCAGCCAGTCAGCGCCCAGAGCCGTGCAATATTGACCGCCTTTGAGTTGACCCCTTCGGCCTCCAGTTCATCCAGCGCCGACCCAAGGCGCGTCACTTCGTCGAGGGCGAGGAAGCGCTTTCGCTGATTGTCGGTCTTGCGGACAGCCGCCGTCTCGCAAGGATTCCTCTGGACGATCTCGCTGCGGATCGCGAAGCTGAAAACGGCAGACAAGTCTCGAACGACCTTACGAGCCGCGCCCTCACCGCCGCGTACAATGATGCGTTTGCGCGGACCGATTTTCTCATCTCTGTTCGTCTTGCCAGCGGTGACGTCACGGACGAAGCGTTCGATGTCACCGGCATTCAATTCGCTGACGCGCTTATGTCCGAGCAACGGCACAACATGGTTGCGCAGGCGTGCCAGTGTGAGTTGCTTGGTCAACGGTTTCATCGGCTGACCTTGCCGCTGTCCGCGCTGGATAACGCAGCCTTCTTCTTCATACAGGTCGATCAGGCCGCCGATCCTCATCTCACGCCGCTTCAAGCGGCGCTCATCCGCTGGATCCTCGCCCTTGGCGACACCGCCGAGAACAATCTTCGCCTGCTTGCGTGCCTGTTCGGGAGTGAGAGGGCCAAACCGACCTATCGTGACGAAACGCTGGGCCGCCGATCGACCACCGCCTTCGGCACGGTACCGGACGACGAAGGTCTTGGCGCCACTCGTTTCGACCCGCAGGCCGAAGCCGGCCAGTTCGCTGTCCCAAATGAAGTACCGCTGGTCCCTCTTATCGGCGGCATCGACCACCCGTTTTGTAAGAGCTACGCCAACGCGCTTTGCCACAGAACCATCTCCTCAAAACTTCCCTTTGGTCAACACATGGTCAACACCGTGAAGGAAAAGCTCAGGTTAGCCTAGCGAACTGTCGAAAATATTGTCAAGTGTTATCAACACCTTATAGTGCTTCTGGATATTAGCGGATAGCGTGGAGTACCCCATCTCTAACCTTGCCAAGGTTGGGGTCGAGCGTTCGAATCGCTTGACCCGCTCCAGTTTCCTCCTAGGGAATCAAGCATCGAAAAGCCGCGGTCCGCCGCGGCTTTTTCGTTTTTGAGACTGCCGGTCAGGCACGCTGATCATTGGTTTTGACATCGGACGACTGCAGGCTCCTGCGATAGCGGCCAGGCGCCCGGCCGGTGAGGCGGCTGAAAGCCTGCGAGAACGAACGCGCCGACTCACAGCCGAAGGCGCGGCCGATCTCGTCGATGGTCCGGTTGGTTTGCCGCAAGGCCCTCGCCGCGCGATTGATCCGCCAGCGCGCGACTGCCGCCGGGAGTGGGGTTTCGCTAGAGAAGCGGGGCTTCCGGTGGTACCCTCCAGGGAAACCCGACGTCTTTGGGTAGGGAGGCAGAGTGGCGCGGCCGGAACGGAAGCTCGTGGCGGTCCTGGCTGCGGACGTTGTCGGGTACTCGCGTCTGATGGGGGCCGACGAGGCCGGAACCCTTTTGCACCTAAAGACACTGCGCGCCGAGGTGATCGATCCGAAGATCGCGCAATTCAATGGTCGGCTGGTCGGCACGGCGGGTGACAGCTTGCTGATCGAGTTTCGCAGCGCCGTCGATGCATTGCAGTGTGCAGTCGAGACTCAAGTGCGGATAGCGGCACGCAATGATGACCTTCCCGAAGAAAAGCGCATGGCCTTCAGAATGGGCGTCAACGCCGGCGAGGTTATCCTGGATGATACGACCATCCACGGTGACTGCGTAAACGTCGCTGCCAGGCTGGAAAAAGTCAGCGAGGCCGGAGGCGTTGTCATTGGCCGCAGTGTCTACGAGCACGTGAAAGGAAAGCTTGCCTACGAGCTCGTCGATCTCGGTGAGCAGGCGATGAAGAACATCGCTGGGGCTGTTCGTGCTTACCAGGTCCAAATGGGACAACGGGGACCGGAAGCTCCTCGCTCTATCGATTCGGCGGAGGATTTGCCGCTCCCGTTCAAACCGTCGGTGGCCGTGCTTCCCTTCACCAATATGTCGGCGGACCCTGAGCAGGAATACTTCTCGGATGGAATAACCGAGGACCTCATCACGGAACTTAGCCGTAGCCAGACCCTGTTCGTAATCGCTCGCAATTCCTCGTTCGTTTTCAAGGGGCAGTCCGTAAGCATTACCGAGGTCGGGAGGAAGCTCGGCGTACGCTACGTCGTCGAAGGAAGCGTTCGGAAGGCCGGAGCACGGGTGAGGATCACGGCGCAGCTGATAGAAGCATCATCCGGCAATCACGTCTGGGCTGAGCGATATGATCGAAGCATCGATGACCTCTTTGCCGTGCAAGACGAGGTGACAGAACGGATCGCTTGGGCGTTGGTCGGCAAGGTTGGAGCTGCCGAGATCGGCCGGACCCGACAGGCGAAAACGAGCCTTGGTGCCTATGACGCATTCTTGCGCGGACTCGAGGCTACGCACCGTTTTACGGAAGACGACACCGTCGCTGCTGTCGAGTTCTTCAAGCGAGCTCTTGGCTGGGAGCCTGATTCGGCGCGGGTGCATGCATGCCTCGCGGACGCCTACGCGACGCTCTCTGCCTTCAGGGCTGACGGAGGTCTGAAAGCGCTGGCGATGCAGTCGGCCTTGCGGGCGATTGAGCTCGGCGATGCCAGCGGACTCGCAGAGGCAGTAGTTGCCGCTCTCCATGCATGGAAAGGCGACTTCGAGACTGCTGAGACCCATTGGCAACGCGCGCTCGTGCTCGGACCCACAAATGCGATGGCACTCAACTGGGTTGGCTACATCTCCCTTTGAGACGGTCAACTCGTCAAGGCCAGCGAGATAGGCGAGCGGCTGCGACGGCTCAATCCACTGGAAGACCGCGATATCCACGAGCTGCTCGCATTTACGCATTATCTGCTCGGCGACTATGAGGCGTCACTGCAGTCGTTCCGCCGCTGGGATAACAACAACTATGATCGGGGATTCGCCAATCTGGCTGCGTGTTTGGGCCAGCTGGGACGCGCCGAAGAGGCACGATTGGCCTGGGGCAGATGCCTTGAACGGACGCCAGGTTTCACTCTGTCTGATTACAGGCGCGACTCTCCATATCGTCGGCAAGGGGACGTAGAGCACTGGCTCGACGGGCTGCGGAAAGCAGGCATTTCGGACTGACGTGCTCACCTGAGCCGCTTCCACAGCATGTTGCGAGCCTTCCCTCGGAGAAGAACGGGCTCGTAGACGATCGCTCCATTCCCACAAGATCTGACATTAACGCGCGCGTGGGCACCTCGCCGCCTTCGAGTGTTACCTTGCTCTGGCGCGGCCGGAACAGGCCCGTGCGCGTCGATCCTTTCGTCCCTCGCGCGGGTGGCGTTGGCGCTGGGCAGGTAAATCAGATAGAACTAAATCAGGCAGAACCATTGTCCTGCGATTTCAGGAGACGACATGTCTGAGGAGCATGTTGAGCGTCGGCTGGCGGCGATCCTGGCCGCGGATGTGGTCGGCTATAGCCGTCTCATGGAGGTCGACGAAGAGCACACGCTCAATCTCCTTCGGCAGCATCGGCGGGAGTTCTTCGATCCGACCGTCACCAAGCACGGTGGTCGCATCTTCAAGGTGATGGGTGACGGCTTCCTGGTGGAGTTCGGCAGCGTAATCAATGCGGCGCGCTGCGCGGTCGAGATCCAACGCGGCATGTCCGAGCGGAATGCCGGCATCCCCGAGGACCGGCATTTCAAGTTTCGCATGGGCATCAACCTTGGCGACATCATCGTCGACGGAGATGATTTCCATGGCGACGGCGTCAACCTTGCAGTGCGGCTGCAGGGCCTCGCGATACCCGGCGGCATCGCCTGCTCGGAAGCGGTTCGCCAAGCGGTCGGCAACAAGCTGGGCGTCGACTTCGCCGATCAGGGCGCCAGGACCGTCAAGAACATTGCTCAGCCGGTGCACGTCTATTTCGCCAACTGGGACCAGGGCGTCCCGCATGTCGAGACGCATATTGCGGCCAGGAGCGCCCAGACGCTGGTGCGGTCCGACAAGCCATCGGTGGCGATCCTACCCTTCGCCAATCTGAGCAATGATCCCGACCAGCAGTATTTCAGCGACGGCATCACTGAAGATATCATAACCGATCTCTCGAACGTCTCCGGCCTGTTCGTGCTTAGCCGCAACACAGTCTTCGCCTTCAAGGGCAGGACCGACAAGATGGAACGCATCGCCAGGGAGCTTGGCGTCGGCTACATTGTCGAGGGCAGCGTCCGCAAGGCGGGAAACCGGGTCAGGATCAATGCCGAGCTGATCGAGGGCGCCACAGACGGACACGTCTGGGCTGCCCGCTACGACCGCGACCTCACCGACATCTTCGCCGTGCAGGACGAAATCGCCAAGGCGGTCGTGGCGCAGCTCAAGGTCAGCCTCCTGCCCGCGGAGAAGAAGGCTATTGAGAAGGCGCCGACGGACAACGTGGAAGCCTATACGCATTATCTTCGAGGCCGCGATTACAGCCACATCGCGACCAGGGCGAACCACCTGATGGCCAGACAAAGTTATATCAGGGCCATCGAGCTTGATCCGGGATATGCCCGCGCCTATGCAGGCTTGGCGGTCAGCGACATACGCCTTCAGTCGATGTACGGCTCACCGATCCAGGTGGACAACATTCTCGCGACCGCCGATAAGGCCCTGGCTCTGGACGCGAATTTGGCCGAGGCGCATTCAGCCAGGGGCTTTGCCCTGTCCCTCGCCGACCGCCGTTCCGAGGCCGAGGCGGCGTTCGAACGGGCCCTCGCGCTCGACCCCAATTGCCACGAGGCCAACCGCTACTATGCCGAGTTCTGCGTAACCGGCGGCCAGTTCGAGCTCGCAGCGACGTACTTCATACGCGCGATGGAGATCAAACCGACCGACTACGGCGGACCGGTCATGCTGGTGAACGTCTTCAGCACTCTCGGCCGACAGAACGACGCCGAGCTTTATGCGCGGATCGCATTGGAGAGAGCTGAGGAGGAACTCCGTCTGCATCCGGAGAACGCCAATTGTGCCTGCCTGGGGGCGATCGTGCTGGCCTTCCTTGGAGAACGCGATAAGGCTGCGAAATGGCTTGACCGGGCTCTGGCGATAGACCCCAGCGATATCAACGTCCAATACAACGCCGCTTGTACCTATGCGTTGCTGGGGGAGTTCGAACGCTCGATCGACCTTTTGGAAGCGTGGCTGCCGCAGGCTGGCGCCGAGATGAGACTCTGGTTCCAGAACGATTCCGATTTCGCCTCTGTTCGCAGTCATCCTCGCTACCAAAAGTTGCTCCAGCTCCTGCAGTAGCGATACGCATTGTTCTTGAGGCAATTGCCGATAATCAAGAACGGCCTTCAGGATGATTTACCCGACAAACCAACGGCCTCGCCATTCCACGGATATTATGTTATGTTACTAATATAACCGAGAGGTGGGGAATGGGTACCCGGTTCAGGTTGTTCGTTCAGCCTCCGTTCGAAGACCCGACGTCAAGCCCTGAGATCATTACGGTTTCGTCCCCGCCAGGCAGCGTCGGACCTGGCCCGTCCGACGATCGTATGTATGTCGTCGAGCCGGTCGACAAGACGCGGCCCTATGGCGTCAACCACGGCCCGCTGGGCACGCCCTTGATCAACCTGCCGCCCTGGACGCGAGCGATCCTCGATCAGGCCGTTCCCGACGAGGACGGCAATTTCGATCACTATCAGCCCTCGACGCCCGGCTTCGAAGCGGCGCACGCGTTCGGTTGCGTGCGCTTCACGCTCGACGTTTGGGAGCGTTACATCGGCCAGCCGCTCACCTGGCATTTCGGCGATCACTACGACCGTCTGGAAATCTCGATCCTGCCGGGTTGGGATAACGCCCAATACGGCTATGGCTTCCTCGAGCTCGGCAGCCAATTCCTGAAAGACGGACGCGCGCTCCCCTTCAGCCTCGACTTCGATATTATCGCGCACGAGGTTGGCCATGCGTTCGTCTACAGCGTCCTCGGCATCCCGAACCCGGGAGCTGAGTTCCCAGAATATCTTGGCTTTCAGGAGGCCTTTTCCGACTGCGTTTCGTTGATCGCGGCCATGCATTTTCCCTCCGTGATCGAAAATGTTCTGATGGAGACGCGTGGCAATCTCTACATCGCCAACCAACTCTCCCGCTTCTCGGAATTCTCGCCGCACCGCCAGATACGCGAAGCCAACAACAAACTGACGATGGCCGATTTTGCGGACGGCTGGACCGACGAGCATGCACTGTCGCAACCTCTCACGGGCGCCGTCTTCGACATTCTGGTGGATGTCTTTCACGAGAGCTTGGTGGCTCGAGGCCTGATCTCGCCGGAGGCCGAAGATCTTGCCGACCTCGCCGAGATCGACCCAGCCGCGGAGCTGCCGGTCCAGGAAGTCTTCGACCGCGATTTCGCCCGCAATCCAGAAGGTTTCGTCGAAGCGCTGCTCGACGCGCGGGATATCGTGGGTACCTATCTTGCCGAGACGCTGTGGGCTCTCGCCCCGGATTTCCTGGACTACGGTGACGTGGCGAGAACGATGCTCGCGGTCGACGACAATATGACCGGAGGAGAACTATCAAGCATCATCTTCCGGGATTTCGACCGGAGAGGGATTTTTCGCTACCGTGCCGGGCCTCGCCTGACGAAGTCAGGCCGAAAGAGCCATGTCCATGAGGGCCGAATCGTTCGTCCACGGGACCAGGCGCGTCTGCCGGATATGAGTTATCTCGAGAAATACTGGATGTCCAGAAGTGGCGCCGATCTTTGATCGGCATGCAGAAGATGGGGTGATCTATGGTAACTGAAACCATCCTAAGTAGCTCAGCCATACATTTGTTCGGTCGAGTTCTTGAAGACTTGAAGCTTACGAAGAGGATCGATGGGGGGCGGCCTCCAAGGCTTGGCAACAATAGATTCCTGCAGAGCCAGATCGACGCCTCCGGTAGCCTGCTGGCAAGGATTTATGCGTTCACCTTTGAAGCTCAGTTCTACGAGCTGGCCCGACCGACCATACTTCTTGTCCATGGGCCTGGAACTGTCGTTGATTATCCAGCCCCGACCGAAACCGATCTCAAGGTCATGAGCCGCGGTCCAAGCGACCCTGCCTATACCGGACTGTCATCGCAGATAGGCTCGTTTGCGCGCGGAATGCAGGTCTGGATCTACGACAAGAGTGACCTGACAATGCGGCTGGAACTCGACACCGGAACGCTCGAGGATGTCCTTTTGAGTGCAGAGCTGGACCCGCGTTCGTTTGGTCGATCGGGTGGAGCAATGGGCAGATCCGGCGGTGCGATGGGACGATCTGGCGGCGCCATGGGCAGGTCCGGCGGTGCGATGGGACGGTCCGGTGGCGCCATGAACCGCAGCGGGCGCGGCGATTTGGACTAGAGCATGATGCCGAAAAGTGTGAAGCGGTTTTCGGACGACATCATGCTCTATCTCTTTGATTTAGAGGCGGATTCAGATTTCAGGTAGATTCGGACCTGAAGTCATCCGGCTCTAGCGTTTCCGATCGATAATTGAGAATGCCGAAGGGAGATGGACCATGGCAAGTGTAGTTATAGTGCGTGTTGAGACACCTGAAGGGAATGCTGTAAGAGGCGGAGATCCGGTTACGGTCAATGTGACGATAGACCCCTCAGATACTGGTTGGTTCGACGACAAAAAAGACTTGGCAATTGGCTTTGTTTATGCTTACAACTTAGCCATCACGCCGCATCTGAAAGTATACGGAAGTATATCCATTATAGATAATATAACTATCACCTTTAAGGTTAGCGCAAAAGCTGATGCGTCACTCGGAGAGTACTGTGTTATAATCAAGAATACAAACCTAAATGAAATTGTTATAAGTGACCCTAAGGTTGGAACTATTACGGTATCACAAAACTAAACGCCTCCAAAAAAACGCTGTGATGACCCGCAAAGTCACATCGGCATCAGCGGCTCTGCTCTCATGCCGGCAAGATCTTGCCGGGTTTCATGATGTCTGCGATCATGCGGCTTCGGCAGTTGCTTCCTCAAGTCTTTCATCTCGCCTCCTTGTTACCGGCAAACTTGAGGGCCAGCGAGAAATCAGCCCGCCTTGCGCAGCGACGCCTGGTGGACCAGCGACGTCCAGCTGTTGGTCGAGGCGAGGTGGCAGTAGAGCAGGCCGAGCGCGCCTGATTTGCGCAGATCGAGGAATGCCTCGTCGCTAAGTTTGTTGAAGGCCGGCTCGTCGATCACCTGGAAGTCGGTGAGGTTGAGCACCTCGCCGCCTTCGAGTGTCACCTTGCTCTGGCGCGGCGCGAACAGGCCGTGCGCATCGATCCTTGCGACCATCACGCGGGTGGCGTTGAAATCGATCTGGAACTGGTTGCAGAAGGCGAGCGCCTGTTTCGTCGCTTCGGTCGCCTCGGTGCCGGCGAAGAACGGCAGCATCTTCTCGTCACGGAACGGCGCCAGCAACTGGTCGACGATGCGGTCGCTTGCCCGGTCGACGCACAGCGTCAGCCGGCCGGGGGCCTTCGGGTCTTCGGCCAGGATGAAGGGATAGCGGCGGACATAGGCAGGGATGTAGTGCGGTCCGGTCCATTTGCCGTCGGCGCCGACGAACAGGTTCTCGTCCTGGCGCACGCCGGTGATGATCACTGGTGCCTTGGCCGGGCCGATGAAGACGATCGGGTAGGAGCGCATCGCCGCCGGCATTTCCGACGCCACCACCGGGATGGCGTGCGCGGCACGGGCAAAGCCGAAGTTGCTGCGCGCGGTCAGGCCGAGCGAGCCGTGCCGCACGGGGTTGAGTGCCTCCGGCCAGGAATAGAACAACGGCATCGTTTCGCTTGCCACGTCCGTCTTTGCGCCAGTCTCTGCCATCCGTCCGTCCTTCTCCCGCAAGCCGCTCAGGCCGCCACTGCCGGACCCCGAAGGCCGGAATCCGTTTTGCTGCGCTGATCTTGTTCTGGAAACAATTCCGCGCAGGAACAAAGTACTACAGCGTCTCTTGCGCGCAGAAAAGGACAGGCAGTGCTGTATTTGGGGGTTTGCGCCAGCGAATTGACTTGGGCGTCGCCCGGCAGCCGACGGTTTCCAACTTGTGGTGGAGACCACCAATTGTCGAAAGTTGGCGCCGCCCCTCATTAACCTGCCGGGCACGTCTGGAGAAGGGTGGGTGCATAACCTGAAGCGATTGTCCTGGCGGTCGTCACACAACCCGCCGACCAGCCGCCTGTCAGTCCGCCGGATGCGCGTCCGCAGCAGCCGCTTGCCCGGCATCTTGCCGCTTGATTGTCGACACCCGGAGTGCTCCGTTACCGCTTCGGACGGAGAAGATTCATGACAGGCTTTGTCGACCGCGAGCGCGCGGCTGAACTGATGGAGCGCGCCGGCATCGAGGCTCTGGTGCTTTGCGCGCCCGAGGCATTCCATTATGCGACCGGTGCCTGGATCGGCCCGGCGGGACTGTTCCGGCGGGCGGGCGCCGGCTTCGTCGTCATCCCGGCCCGGCAAGAGCTGCCGATCGGCGTCGTGGTGGCGGACTTCAACGCGGCACAGCTGCAAGCGGCACTCCCCGGCACTGTAATCCACAGCCACCCGATATGGATCGAAGCCGCGACGCTCGACGCCTCGACCTCCGGTCAAGCGCTGGCGCAACGCATCGAGGCCGGTCTCGCATCCTCTGGCCGTTCGCCCGACTTTTCCCGGCCGGCGACGTTCGAGCTGGCCAATTCCGTCCGCGAGCTGAAGCAGATCTTGACCGGGTTCGGGCTCGACCGCGTGACGATCGGCCTCGATCTCGACTTCATTGCCGTCGCCGATTTCTCAGCCATGCAGGCGATGCTGCCGGGCTGTTCGATGGTCGACGGTTCGGCGGTGCTCGATCGGTTGCGAGCGGTCAAGTCGCAACGCGAGGTCGACCTGCTCCAGCAAGGCATCATCCTGTCGGAAGCCGGGCTCGACCGGCTGCAGGTGGATGCAATGGCCGGCATGCGCCAGGCCGATCTCATTTCCCTCTACCGTGAGGGCATCGCCACGGCTGCGGCGGGCCTGTCGCATCCAGTGACGACGGCCGAATATGTGACCCTGGGCGCCCGGGCCAAAGGCGCCGATGCGAAGGCCATGCCTGGCGATCCGCTGAAGTGCGACATGGTCTGCACGGTGGGCGGCTACGCCTCCGACATGTCGCGCAACTTCATTTTCGGGCCGCCATCCGCCCAACAGGCCGAGCTTCACGCCATCGCCGAGCAGGCCTTCGAGGATGGGCTGGCATCCCTCGTGCCTGGGAATAAGCTCGCCCACGTGCATCGCGTCGCCACCGAGAGCCTGGCCCGGCAAGGCCTGCACTCCTATCGTCGCGGCCATTTCGGCCATGGCGTCGGCCAGTCGGTGTTTTCCGAGCAATGGCCGTTCGTTGCGGCCGACAGCGATGTCGCGATCGAAGCCGGCATGGTGCTGGCCTTCGAGGTCCCGCTCTACATCGACGGCCTCGCCAGCTTCAATCTCGAGGACCAGTTCCTGATCACGCCGGACGGGCCTGTTGCCATGAACCGCTTGCCAAGGCGGCTGGAGACGATCGGCTAGTGAGGGCGGGTTGTTCGGGTCGCGCTCCACGTGGAGCCATGGCCTGCAATCATGCTAAGACGTGAGCCTCGCAACCCAGGGAAAGACTAGGACTTCATGAGCGAAGCTGGCAGCCAGGAAGGGCCTGTTCCAAACTACCAGGGGGAGGGCCACGAAGCGGAGGGCCGCGAGCCCGTCCGGCGCATCCCCGACATCATCTCGCTGGTCAAGGATTCCTACAGCGAGTTGCGCCCAGCCGAACGCCGCGTCGCCGATGTCGTGCTCGACGACGTCAAATACGCCGTCGACGCCTCCAACGCCGCACTCGCGCAGCGCGCCGGGGTCAGCGAGCCGACGGTAACCCGGTTCTGCCGCGCCATCGGCTGCGAAGGCGTGCGCGACTTCAAGCTGAAGCTGGCACAGAGCCTCGTCGTCGGCGCGCTCTATCTGAGCAAGCCGCCGCAAGCCAGCGACGACAATGGCATGCCGTTCTGGAACGCCGTGTTCGGCGAGGCCCGCCGGGCACTGCAGGAAGCCGAGCGGCAGCTCGATCCGGCACAGCTGCGGAAGGCGGCCGAGTTGATCGCCAAGGCGCGCCAGGTCACGGTGTTCGGCCTCGGCGGCAGCTCCTCGGCGCTGGCACAGGAAACCCAGTACCGGCTGTTCCGCTACGGCATCACGGTCAATGCCCAGTGCGACCCCTATCTGATGCGCATGACTGCTTCGACCCTGAAGCCGGGCGACCTGGTGATCGCCATTTCGGCGACGGGACGCACCCGCGAAGTGATCGAGGCGGTCGAACTCGCCAAGCACTACCGTGCCAACGCGATCGCCGTGACGGCGCCCGACACCGAACTCGCACGCGCCTGCGATGTCCGGCTGACGGTCGCGGTGCCCGAATATCCCGACACACTGAAGCCGACCGCATCGCGCTTTGCTTTCCTGGCCGCGATCGACCTGCTGGCGGTGGCGTCCGCCTACAGGCTCGACGGCTCGGCCCGCGAAACCGTGCGCCGCATCAAGTACAACGCCCAGATCCACCGCACTGGCAAGGAGATGGAGCCGCTCGGGGATTGAGGCGCCCCTTTCCCTTCCCCAGGGGGAGAAGGAGAGGACCGGGCCGCGCCAATGTGAACAGGAAGAGGGAAGAAATGCTCGACATGGCACCATCGAAACAGGCAGCCGCATGGCTGGGGTCCTTTGCCAAGGCGCTCGAAACGGGCGACGTGGCGGCAGCGGGCAACCTGTTCGTCGACGACTGCTACTGGCGCGACCTCCTGACCTTCACCTGGAACGTCGCCACCATGGAAGGCCGCGAGGCGATCGCCGGCATGCTGGCGGCGACGCTGGCGGCAACAAAGCCGACGGCCTGGCAATTGACCGGCGAGGCGACCTCCGACCAAGGCGCCATCGAGGCCTGGTTCAGCTTCGAAACGGCGGTCGCTTCAGGCCAGGGCGTCATGCGCCTGCGCGATGGCCGCTGCCGCACCCTGTTCACCGCGATGACCGACCTGAAAGGGTTCGAGGAGCGCAAAGGGCCGGCGCGGCCGCTGGGCGTGCGCCACAAGGCCGATCCCAACCGGGAAACCTGGTCGGAGGCGCGGGCCCGCGAGACGCGCGACCTCGGCGCCGGCGAACAGCCCTACTGCCTGGTCATCGGCGGCGGCCAGGGCGGCATCATGCTGGGCGCGCGGCTCAGGCAGCTCGGCGTGCCGACCATCGTCATCGAGAAGAACGCCCGGCCCGGCGATTCCTGGCGCAACCGCTATCGCACGCTCGTGCTGCACGACCCGGTCTGGTACGACCATCTGCCTTACATTCCGTTTCCGGAAAACTGGCCGGTGTTCACGCCCAAGGACAAGATGGGCGACTGGCTGGAAATGTACACGCGCGTCATGGAGCTCAATTACTGGGTCGCCACCAAGTGCATCAGTGCTTCCTACGACGAGGCGGAAAAGGTCTGGACCGTCGTCGTCGATCGTGTCGGCCGCCACATCACGCTGAAGCCCAAGCACATCGTCTTCGCCACCGGCGCCTATGGCCCGCCGCGGCGGATCGATCTGCCGGGCGCCGACACGTTCAAAGGCGAGTTGCTGCACTCCAGCCAGTATTCCAGCGGCGAGAAATTTCGCGGCAGACGCGTCGCGGTCATCGGCGCGGCAAGCTCCGGGCATGATGTCAGCGTCGATCTCTGGGAGAGCGGCGCCAACGTCACCATGATCCAACGCTCGCCGACGACGGTGGTCAAATCGGACACGCTGATGGAAGTGGGCTTCGAGATCTTCTCGGAGAACGCACTGGCGCGCGGCATTACCACCGAGAAGGCCGACATGATCGTCGCCTCGACGCCCTTCGCGCTGGTGCCCGGGGGCCAGCGAGCGCTCTACGAGGTCATCAAGGCGCGCGACGCGGCCTTCTACGACCGCCTGCGCGCCGCCGGCTTCGCCATCGATTTCGGCGACGACGAGACCGGCCTCTTGATGAAGGCCTACCGCACCGGTTCCGGCTACTACATCGATGTCGGCGCTTCCGAGCTGATCATCGGCGGCGAGATCGGCGTCCGCAGCGGCGCCGCCATCAAATCGCTGACGCCGACCGGCATTCTTTTCGAGGATGGCAGCGAACTCGCCGCCGACGCGATCATCGCCTGCACCGGCTATCAGTCGATGAACGAGACGGTGGCCGCGATCGTCTCGCGCGAGGTCGCCGACAAGGTCGGTCCGTGCTGGGGGCTTGGCTCCGGCGTGAAAGGCGACCCCGGCCCATGGCAGGGCGAGCTGCGCAACATGTGGAAGCCGACGGCACAGCAAGCGATGTGGTTCCACGGCGGCAACCTGGCGCTGTCGCGCTTCTATTCGAAATACGTGGCGCTGCAGATCAAGGCACGGATGGAAGGCATCGCGACGCCGGTTTATGGGGCGCCGAGTAACTCCAGCCGGTCGTAAGCTGATCTGCTCCCACGAGTGTGGAGATCAGCTGTCACTCATGCCGGTGTCCGAAGTGCCGGGCCGCGACCTCGACATGGGTGTGGTGCGTCTGCGCTTCGAAACGCTCGGTTTCGCTGGCATCGTTCACCGCCTCGTTCGGCCACCAGGTGCCGCCGACGACGATGCCTTCGCAGACCAGCCGCTGGTCGGCGACCAGCGAGGCGCCGACCGCGTCGACGAAGGTGAAGCGGCCCGGGCGTTGGCGGAGCAGGGCGACGTCGCCGACGGTGCCGACCGCGAGCGTGCCGAGGTCGGGCCTGGCGATCGCCCGAGCCGGAGCTTGCGTCGCAGCGCGCAGAACCTCGACCAGCGGCATGCCGAGCGCCAGAAGCTTCGACATGCAGACCAGGATGTCGAAGGCCGGTCCGTCGACGCAGTAGAGATGCACGTCGCTGCTGATGACGTCCGGCGCCAGCCCTTCCTCGAGCATGGCCCGTGCGACGGCGAAATCGAACGAGCCCATGCCATGGCCGAGATCGAAGATGACGCCGCGCTCGCGCGCCAGCCGCATGTCCGGCCGCACTGCGCCGGAGGCGAAGACGGGCGCATTGGGAAACGGCCGGAAGCAGTGCGTGAGGATGTCGCCCTTGCGCAGCCGCGGCAGCACGTCGGAACGGCCGGGCGGCGGCTCGTCGATGTGCGCCATCAGCGGCAGGCCGGCCTGGTCGGCTGCCTCCAGCGCCAGGTCGACCGGGGCGATGCCGCTGGTGCCGCCGGCATGGCGTCCGGAACGGACTTTCACGCCGACCACGACATCGCGGTGTTCGCGCGCCGCCGCGACGACCTCGCGCGGCTCGCACAGCCTGAGATCGCTACACTCGCCGACCGACACCGTCTGCGAGAAGCCGAAGATGCCGGCAAAGGAGATGTTGACATAGGCGAGGATGCGGACCTTCGAGCGCTCCATGACATGGCGGCGGAAGCCGAGGAAATTGCCGGCGCCCGCGCTGCCCGCGTCGATGAAGGTGGTGGTGCCGCTCTTGGCCGCCAGCCGGTCGGCATCGACGCCAAGCGAAGTGCCGCCCCAATAGACATGGCTGTGCAGGTCGACGAGGCCCGGCGTGACCATGCAGCCGCCAGCATCGACGACCTGAGCGGCGCGGTCGGCCGGAATGTCGGAGTCGACCGCAGCAATGCGGCCATTGGCAATGGCGACATCACGCGGCGCGTCGAACCCGGACGCCGGGTCGATCAGCCGTCCGCCCTTCAGCAGCAGGTCGAATTGCATTGAGGTCACCTCCGGTTCATTGTTTTGCCGGCTCAGTCTTTCAGACCGGCCGGTAGGCGACCGCCTCGACTTCGATCTTGATGTCGATCATCAGCCGCGACTCTACCGTGCTGCGGGCCGGCGGATTTTTCGGAAAATGCCTGGCATAGACAAGGTTGAAGGCGCCGAAATCGCGCGCGTCTTCCAGCCAGACCGTCGTCTTGACGACATCGTCCAGGGTACAGCCGGCGAGCGCCAGTGCTGCCTTCACGTTGGCGAGCACCTGCTCGGTCTGTTCTGTTATGCCGCCCTTGACCACGATGCCGTCGCTGCCGACGGGCACCTGGCCGGAGACATAGACCAGATCGCCCGCGCGCACTGCCGGCGACAGCGGCACATGCGACGTTCCAAAACACTGCTTCGGCAAGGGATGACCTCCTCTGATGACAGGACGGGATGCCGTGGCGGCTCCCGCTTCGGCCGACATTTACCCCGATCGGCGCGTTCCTCATAGGGGCCATGTTGGAAAGCAACATCCCCAGCAATTCATGTTGCTTTCTTACATAAGTGCTTGCATCGTGCGCGCCCGCGGGTTGCTTTGCAGCCGCAACGGACAGACGCATTTTCAGACCGGAGAAGACCGAGAATGACCTACGACAGGAACCCGTTTCCGGCCGGCGATGCCGATCGTCACGCGCTCTGGGAAATGCTGGTGCGGCACGACATCGACGCCTTCATCGGCCAGGACTGGTCGATGGTCGAGCATGATTTCGTGGCTGAAAGCTTCTTCGGCATGCACGCGCATTTCCTTCACAACGCGGACGCCTGGCGGCTGCAGTTTCCGAGACTGGACATCTATCGCGACGAGTGGCTGCGCCAGGCCAAGGAGACGGCGGCGACGAAGTTTGCCGAGCCGCTGCGCGAGGCGCTGTTCCGCGTCACCAACATGCGCGACATCGATGTCGACGGCGACCGCGCGGTGCTGCACAAGAAATTCGACGGCTCCGTCGCCAAGGCGGACGGCAGCGTCGACAGGCTGAAATGGCAGACGCTTTATTTCTGCACCAAGGTCGGCGGCAGCTGGAAGATCACGGGCTTCGTCGGCTACATGCCGCATCCGCTTGGGAGCTAAGCAATTCCAGGAAAGTGTGAAGCGGTTTCCCGGGAAATGCGCATAGCGCTTTCCCTGGGGAATTGCCTCAAGCAAAGAGAGAGCCGCCGCTGATCAGTAGAGCGTGACGAAGGCCGGGAACAGCACGCCGGTCGCCCGGAAATGCTCGACCAGTTCGATGGCCGGGAAGATGGCGAGGAAATAGAGCCCGTCATAGAATGTGCTCTTCAGCGCCCGCGTCGAGAACTGCATCTGGTCATGATCATGGTACAGAAGTGGATTTGGCCAGAACCGGGGCGTGCTCTTGGCATAGGCAAGGTAGGCCGGACCGAACTTGCCGAGCAGAAATCCGGCTTCCTTGCGCGCCGTGACGCGAAAGATGAAAAAACTGGCCAGGCCCAGCGCGACGGCCGCCAGCAGCGAGCCGAAGAGCAATCCGACGCCGACCGCCCCGACCGTCGAGAAGAAGTAGAGCGGATTCTGGGTTACCGAGAACGGTCCGGTCGAAACCAGTTCCTCGTTCTTCCTGCCCCCGACATAGAGGATGCTCCACAGCCGTCCGGCGACGCAGACGAGCACCAGGCAGAGGCCGACGAATTCGAGCGTTTCGTGCCCGTTCGAGCCCTCGCTGAGTGCCGGTTTGGTGAGAAACAGAAGCAGCACCGCGAGCGTCGCCGCAACCCGCACGAAGATCAGCCGCTTGCGCTGGTCGAAGGCCCGTGAAACCGGTTTTAGGGAAGCGTAGGTCATCGTGTTTCCTGGCGCGCTGGCAAGCGGGCGTTGGCAAGCTTGGGGATACTGGGCCACCATATTGATGGCGGATGCAAGGCACCCGGCTTCTATCGGCGCACCGCAAGGCATTCGTAAAGGCCTTTCGCGCCGCCGCGCCCAATCTTACGAATTTGTATGCCGCCGGACAGGCGGGCGAGAACTCTGCCGCCTACCGTGCGGATGCCGGATCGCTTCCGCTCCGCCGTATCATCAGGACGTCCGTCATGCTCTCGCCCGGCACGCAACACTCCGCCGCACCGGGCCACAACAGGGTCCCGGACGTCACCGTCGATTTCTGGCTGATCAAGCTGATGGCGGTGACCATGGGCGAGACGGCGGCCGACTACCTAGCCGTCAATCTCGGCCTCGGGCTGACCGTCACGTCGCTGATCATGACCGGCATCCTGATCGCCGCGCTTGTCCTGCAGTTCGCGCAGAAGCGTTACGTGCCCTGGGCCTACTGGCTGGCGGTGGTGCTGATCAGCATCGTCGGCACGCTGGTCACCGACAACCTCGTCGATAATTTCGGCGTGCGCCTGCAGACGACGACCATTGCCTTCTCGGTGGCGCTCGCCGCGACATTCGCGGTCTGGTACGCCAGCGAAAGAACGCTGTCGATCCACACCATCGTCACCACCCGCCGCGAGATCTTCTACTGGCTGGCGATCCTGTTCACCTTCTCGCTCGGCACCGCCGCCGGGGACCTTGTCGCCGAAAGCTTAGACATCGGCTATCTCGCCACCGGCCTGCTGTTCGGCGGCGTCATCGCGCTCATCGCGCTCGCCTGGTATCTGCTCAACCTGGACGGCATCCTGGCCTTCTGGCTCGCCTATATCCTGACGCGGCCGCTCGGCGCCTCCTTCGGCGACCTGCTTTCACGGTCGGCCAGACATGGTGGCCTGGGCTTCGGCACGATTTTCATCAGCCTGCTCTTCCTCGGCTGCATCATCGCCCTCGTCCTCCACATGACCCTGAACGGGACCACCGACGAGGCCGACGAGCTCTTGGTGGAATCGGACTGACTCCAGAGGAGAACAGGAGCCCATGGCTCATGCCATCCTAGGAACGGACTCATGCCGGTGCTAGCCTGTCGCCGATCTCGGCAACGGACCGGAACTGCCATGCGACTTCTTCTTGTCGAGGACGACCACAGGACGGCCGACTACATCGTCAGGGGATTGACCGAGGCCGGCCATGTCTGTGACTTGCTGCGCAACGGCCACGACGCGCTGTTCGCGGCGGCCAGCGGCAGCTATGACGTGATCATCGCCGATCGCATGATCCCGGGCCTCGACGGCCTGTCGATGGTCAAGGCGATCCGCGCAGCCGGCGTGCGGACGCCGGCGATCTTTCTCACTTCCGTCGGCGGTGTCGATGACCGCGTCGAAGGACTCGAGGCCGGCGGCGACGACTACCTGGTCAAGCCCTTCGCCTTTTCCGAGCTTCTCGCCCGCATCAACGCGCTTGGCCGGCGGCCCGCCGCGCAGGAGCAGAAGACAGTTCTGCGGGTTGCCGATCTCGAGATGGACCTGATCATGCGGCGCGTCACGCGGCAGGGCCAGACGATCGACCTGCAGCCGCGGGAGTTCAGCCTGCTGGAGGTGCTGATGCGCGGCGAAGGCCGCGTCATCACCCGCACCATGCTTCTGGAGCGGGTCTGGGATTTTCATTTCGATCCCAGGACCAGCGTCGTCGAAACCCATATCAGCCGGCTGCGCACCAAGATCGACAAGCCGTTCGAAACCCAGCTCATCCACACGGTCCGCAACACCGGCTACAGCCTGCACGCACCCTCATGACCGGAACATGGACCCGCCTGCTGCGCAGCACGCCGTTCCGGCTCGCTCTGACCTTCGCCTTCCTGTTCATGCTGGCCTTCGTGCTGTCGGGCGCAATCGTCTACCAGATGATGAGCGCCGATCTTGCCGAGCGGCTCGACGACACCATCAAGGAGACCTACGCCGTCGTTGCCGCGACCTATGCCGACAATGATCTCAAGGAGCTGGTGGAGACCATCGAAAGCCACTCCATGCGCAGCCCCAGGAAGGAACAGCTGTTTTCGCTGACTGACGCGGCCGGCAATCGCCTGGCCGGCAATTTCATCGCGGCAGGGCTTCCCGACGGTTTCTCGATGTTCAACGCCGAAATGCCCGGCGTGCCCCCGGGTGCCGAATATCGGGCCTATTCCGGCTCGATCGGCGGCAACAATCTGACGGTCGCCTTCAGCCTCGACGAGACGGAGGAACTGGAAACGATCATGCTGATGAGTTTCGGCTGGGCAACGCTGATCATCACCGGGCTGGCGGTCGCCGGCGGCGCCCTGCTCGCCTCGCGCGTCCAGAGCCGACTCGACGGCATCGCCGCCACCATGGTCGATGTCTCGCATGGCCGGCTGGACACCCGTATTCCGCTGACCGGCAAGGGCGACGATATCGACATCGTCTCCAGCCAGGTCAATGCAGCGCTCGACCGCCTGTCGGCGCTGGTCGAAGGCATGAAACAGGTCAGCACCAACATCGCCCACGATCTGAAGACGCCGCTCAACCGTCTGCAGATGATCCTCGACTCCGCTTCGGAAAAGAACCTGTCGGGCAAAACGATCTCCGGCGACCTGGCGGAGGCGCATGCCGAGAGCCTGCAGATCAACGAGACCTTCGACGCCCTGCTGCGCATCGCGCAGATCGAGGCCGGCGCGCGCAGGGCGCGGTTCACCGACGTCGATCTCGGCGAGATCCTGGAGACCATCGCCGAGATCTACACCGACGTTGCCGAGGATGACGGCAAGTCGCTGTCGTCGTCGCAACTGCATGAAAAGACGGAGCGGATCCACGGCGATCGCGAGTTGCTGACGCAGATGTTCGCCAATCTGGTCGAGAATGCGCTGCGCCATTGCCCGCCCGGCACGACGATCAAGCTGTCGGTGACGCGCCAGGGCGAACGCGTTGTCGCCAGCGTTGCCGACAACGGGCCCGGCATTCCCGCCGACGAGCGCGAGAAGGTGTTTCAGCGGCTCTATCGGCTCGACCACAGCCGGTCGACGCCGGGTAGCGGCCTCGGCCTCAGCCTTGTCAGGGCCATCGCCGATCTGCACGGTGCATCCATTGCCCTTGACGATTGTCGGCCGGGCCTCGCCGTGGTGGTGAGCTTTCCCCTGGTGATGGATTAGCCGGCGAAATGCCTGGTGCCGGCGGCGCTGGTTCAGCTTGGGTCGTCAGAAGTCCGCTTAGCGGTCGATGCGTGTCGACAGGATGATCGACGACAAGGTTCGCTCGACCCCGTCCATGGCGCCGATCTGGTCGAGCAGCATGTCGAGGTCCCGGATCGACGGCGCGTCGACGATGACGATCATATCGAAATTGCCGCTGACCGAATGCAGCGTCCTGACCGGCGCCAGCGCCTGCAGGCCGCGCACCACCTTGTCGGCGAGCTTGGGCGTCACGGTGAGCAGCACATGCGCCCGCACCAGCCCCTGTTCGTAGTCCGGCGCCAACCTGACACCGTAGCCGGTGATGATGCCGCGCTGCTCCAGCCGTTCGATCCGGCTCTGCACCGTCGTGCGCGAGACACCGAGCTTGCGCGCAAGTTCGGCGGTCGAGGCGCGCGCATTGTCGCGCAGCAGGGAGAGCAGGGCCTGTTCGGCGTCACTGAGCATTTCGACGGTTTCCGTCGGCAGATTGCACAATCAGAGTTTCGTTTCGAACAATTCCACGCTTCCTTTCGACGGGCAAGCTGCGATTCTATCCATCAAGTTCAGCTTTTGGGTGAGGGACGTCTCATGAAGAAAATTGTTGTTGTCGGCGCCGGCAAGATCGGCTCGACCATTGCGGAGATGCTCGCCGCCACCGGTGACTACCACGTTACCCTAGTCGACCGCTCGGCGGCACAACTCACTGCAGCCGAGCTGCCGGCCACGGTTGCCACGCTGGAACTCGACATCGAAGCCGCGGGCACGCTCGAAGCGGCCCTGGCCGGCAAGTTCGCGGTGCTCAGCGCCGCCCCCTTCCACCTGACCACGCGCATCGCCGAAGCGGCGGCAAGTGCCGGCGTGCACTATCTCGACCTCACCGAGGATGTCGTCAGCACCAGGCGGGTCAAGGAACTGGCGCGTTCGGGCAAAGGCGCCTTCATCCCGCAATGCGGCCTGGCGCCGGGTTTCATCTCGATCGTCGCCAATGATCTGGCCAGCCGCTTCGATTCGCTGGAAAGCGTGCGCATGCGCGTCGGCGCCCTGCCGCAATACCCGTCCAATGCGCTGAACTACAATCTGACCTGGAGCACCGACGGCGTCATCAACGAATATTGCGAGCCTTGCGAGGCGATCGTCGAGGGCGAGCTGATCGAAGTGCCACCGCTCGAGGAGCGAGAGGAATTCTCGCTCGACGGCGTTACCTACGAAGCGTTCAACACCTCAGGCGGGTTGGGCACTTTGGCCGAAACGCTGAAGGGCAAGGTGCGCACGCTGAACTACCGCACCATCCGCTATCCCGGTCACGCGGCGATCATGAAGGCGCTGCTCAACGACCTTGGCCTGCGCCACCGCCGCGACGTGCTGAAGGACATCTTCGAGAGCGCCCTGCCGGCGACGCTGCAGGACGTGGTCATCGTCTTCGTCACCGTCTCGGGCCGCAAGAACGGCCGCCTGCTGCAGGAGACCTACGCCAACAAGATCTACTCAAAGCGGGTAGGTGACGTCGTGCGCAGCGCCATCCAGATCACCACCGCCTCCGGCATCTGCGCCGTGCTCGACATGCTTGCCGACGGGACTTTGCCCGCGACCGGCTTCGTCAAGCAGGAAGACATCGCACTCGACGCCTTCCTCGCCAACCGCTTCGGCCGCGCCTATGCGCAGCACGAGATGGTGAGCCGGCTCGCGAGCTGAGGCGCCGCCTTCCCTTCTCCCCTTGTGGGGGTGAGAAGCGGTTCGCGCAGCGAACGAAAAGCCAATTGCTTGGCTTTTCGAGCTTCGAACGCCCTGAGCCTGCGAAGGGCCGGGGAATGAATGGCCAACCGCCCGCCGGGTCCCCGCTGCTTCGCAGCGTCCCGGCGTTCGCCGGCCTTTCATCGTGCCACTGGCACGATGAATTCGCTTCGCGAACCGGCTGCTCACCCTCAAATATGCAGCGCGTGCCCCAGCGCCTTGAGCGCCGCTTCCTGGAACCCTTCGCCTTGCGTCGGATGGGCATGGATGGTGCCTGCGATATCCTCCAGCCTTGCGCCCATCTCCAACGCCAGCCCAAAAGCCGCCGACAGTTCCGACACGCCTTGCCCGACCGCCTGGATGCCGAGCACCAGATGATTGTCCGCGCGTGCCACCACGCGGACGAAACCATCCTCGCCGAGCTTCGTCATCGCCCGGCCGTTGGCGGCAAACGGGAACATGCCGATCTTGATTTCGCCGCCCAACGCCTTCGCCTCCTCCGGCGACAGGCCAGCCGTCACCAGCTCCGGATCGGTGAAGCACACCGCGGGAATGGAGCGCTTGTCCCAGCTGCGTTTGTGGCCGGCGATGATCTCGGCGACCATTTCGCCTTGCGCCATCGCCCGATGCGCCAGCATCGGCTCGCCGGTGACGTCGCCGATGGCGAAGATGCCGCGCATCGAGGTCCGGCACTGATCGTCGATGCGGATGAACTTTCCCGCCATGTCGAGGTCGATCTGCTCGAGCCCCCAGCCTTCGGTCACCGGCTTGCGGCCGACCGTCACCAGAATCCTGTCGGCGGCGATTTTGGCACTCTTGCCATCAGATGTCTCGACCAGCAGCGCGTCGCCCTTGGTCCCCTTGGCCTTGGCACCCAGCATCACCTCGATGCCGAGGGCGGCGAGCCGCTTGACGACGGGCCGCGTCAGCTCCGCATCATACTGCGCCAGCACGCGCGGCAAGGCCTCGACCACGGTCACTTCAGCCCCCATCTTGGCAAAGGCTATGCCGAGTTCGAGGCAGATATAGCCGCCACCGACCACGGCGAGCTTCTTCGGCACTTCGTTCAGCGCCAGTGCGTCGGTGGATGAAATCACCGGGCCGCCGAACGGCAGGAACGGCAGTTCGACCGGCGCCGAGCCGGTGGCGATGACGATCGTTTCGGCCCGGATCACCTGCACGCCGGTCTCGGTCTCGACCGCGACTGTCTTGCCGTCGCGAAACGCCGCCCAGCCATGCACCGTCTTGACCCCGGCCTTCTTGAGCAGGCCGGCGACACCGCTGTTGAGCCGGCTGACGATACCGTCCTTCCAGGCGACGGTCCTGCCGAGATCGAGCACGGGTGCAGTCACCGAGATGCCGAGCGGGCTGTTGCCGCCAGCCATATGCGAGACCTTCTCGAATTCCTCCGCCGCATGGATCAGCGCCTTGGAGGGGATGCAGCCGACATTGAGGCAGGTGCCGCCCGGCTTGCCGGCTTCGACGATCACCGTATCGACGCCGAGCTGGCCGGCACGGATGGCGCAGATATAGCCGCCGGGGCCAGCGCCGATGACGAGCAGCTTGCAGGAGATTTCTTTCATGTCAGCTGTCCTTTCGGCGATGGCCAATGCGCGCGGTCCCTTCTCCCTTTGTGGGAGAAGGTGGATCGGCGCGCAGCGCCGAGACGGATGCGGGATGTTGGACGGAGTGCCGTTGTCGCCAAGCTGGAGCACCCCTCATCCGCCGCCTTCGGCGACATCTTCTCCCACAGGGGGAGAAGGGGGAGCCAGCGTTCCGTCGCCGCCGACTTCCAACGATCCTTCTCATGCTTCGGGACGTTCGGGATGAGGCCCATGGAATCAATCCACAAAGATCAGCGCTGGCGTTTCCAGCAGCGCCTTGATGCGCTGGATGAAGACCGCGGCGTCCCAGCCGTCGATCACCCGGTGGTCGAAGCTGGAGGACAGGTTCATCATCTTGCGCGGGATGAACTGGGTGCCGTCCCACACCGGCCGCACCATCATCTTGTTGACGCCGATGATTGCCACTTCCGGATGGTTGATGACAGGCGTCGTCGCCACCCCGCCCATGGCGCCGAGCGAGGTGATGGTGATCGTCGAGCCGGACAGCTCGTCGCGTGTCGCGGTGCCGGACTTGGCAGCCTCGGCAAGCCTGATGACCTCGGCACCGCACTCCCAGATGTCGCGCGCCTCGGCATGCTTGACCACCGGCACCACCAGCCCCGACGGCGTCTGCGCGGCAATGCCGATATGGATGCCGCCATGCTGGTGGATGATGCCGGCCTCGTCGTCGAACAGCGAGTTGAGATTGGGTTGGTCGGCGATAGCCTTGACCATCGCCCGCATCAGGAATGGCAGCAGCGTCAGCTTCGGCCGCTCCGCCTTGCCCGCGCGCTTTTCCTTGTTAAGCGCGGCGCGCAGATCCTCCAGCGCGGTGACATCGATCTCCTCGACATAGGTGATGTGCGGGATGCGCGATTTGGACAGCGTCATCTTCTCGGCGATCTTGCGCCGCAACCCAACCACCTTGATGTCCTGGATGGCGTCGTTGCGGGCGAGGCCGGATGTCCTGGCGATCTGCGGACCACGCGCCAGGAAGGCCTCGATGTCCTCATGACCGATGCGGCCGGCCGGTCCGCTTCCCGAAACTTGCCGCAGATCGATGCCGGCCTCTTTTGCCCGCAGGCGGACCGCAGGCGATGCCAGCGGCTTTTCACCTTCCGGACGCGGCGCGCCGGAAACGGAAGGCTGCTGCGCGCTTTTCGAGACGGCCGGTGCAGGTTTCACGTCCGTCCCGCCTGCCTTTGGCGGCGTCTTCGCGGTTGGCGCGGCGGCCTCGGGCTTCGGCGTCGGCAGCTTCGCCGGTGGCTCGGCGGCCACCGCTGCCACGTCGCCGCCTTGCGGCTTCACATTGCCCTCGCCCGCCACTTTCAGGCGCACGATGGGCGAGCCGATCGCCACCGTGTCGCCGATCTCGGCGCCGAGCCACAGGATTTCGCCATCGACGGGCGACGGGATTTCAACCGTCGCCTTGTCGGTCATGACGGCGGCGAGCACCGTGTCCTCGCGCACGATGTCACCGATCTTGACGTGCCATTCGACGAGCTCGGCCTCGGCGACGCCTTCGCCGACATCGGGCAGCTTGATGATGTGTTCGCCCATCTCAGGCTCCCATGGTTTCGAGCAGCGCCCGGCCGACACGGGCCGGGCCGGGGAAATAGTCCCATTCCTGCGCATGCGGATAGGGCGTGTCCCAGCCGGCGACCCGCGCCACCGGCGCTTCCAGATGGTAGAAGCAGTTCTCCTGCACCAGCGCCGACAGCTCGGCGCCGAAGCCTGAGGTCAGCGTCGCCTCATGCACGATGACACAGCGCCCGGTCTTCGTGACCGAAGCGACGATGGTGTCGAGATCGAGCGGCAAAAGGGTCCTGAGATCGATGATCTCGGCGTCGATGCCGGTCTCCTCGACGGCGGCCTGCGCGACATAGACCATGGTGCCGTAGGCCAGCACCGTTACCGCCGAGCCCGCCCGGCGGATCGCCGCCTTGCCGAGCGGCACCGTGTAGTGGCCGTCGGCGACTTCGCCGAGCTCGTGCTTCGACCAGGGCGTCACCGGCCGGTCGTGGTGGCCGTCGAACGGACCGTTGTAGAGCCGCTTCGGTTCGAGGAAGATCACCGGATCGGGATCCTCGATCGCCGCGATCAGCAGCCCCTTGGCGTCATGCGGGTTGGACGGCACCACGGTCTTCAGCCCCGACACATGGGTGAACAGTGCTTCCGGGCTCTGGCTGTGGGTCTGGCCGCCGAAAATGCCGCCGCCGGTCGGCATCCGCACCACGATCGGACAGGTGAAATCGCCGTTCGAGCGGTAGCGCAGCCGCGCCGCTTCTTGGGTCAGCTGGTCATAGGCCGGATACATGTAGTCGGCAAACTGAATCTCCACGCACGGCTTCAGCCCGTAGGCGGCCATGCCGATGGCCGAGCCGACAATGCCGGATTCGTTGATCGGCGCGTCGAAGCAGCGGCTCTTGCCGTATTTGGCCTGCAGGCCCTGCGTGCAGCGGAAGACGCCGCCGAAGAAGCCGACATCCTCGCCGAACACGACGACGCGTTCGTCGCGCGCCATCGACACATCCATGGCGTCGCGAATGGCCTCGATCATGGTCCGTCTTGGCATGGTCAGACCCCCGCCTGCTGGCGCTGGCGCCGCAGATGCGGCGGCATCTCGGCATAGAGCCCTTCGAACATGTCGCGGGTCGACGGCTTGCCGCCGGCATGCAGCGTGCCGTGGCTTTCGGCTTCCTTCTGCGCCGTGATCACCGTGTCGAGGATTTCCGCCTCGGCCTGAGCGTGCCGCTCGTCCGACCAGACCCCGAGCCCTATCAGATGGTTCTTCAGCCGCACGATCGGATCGCCGAGCGGCCAGGCGTCGGATTCGGTCTTTGGCCGGTAGGCCGAGGGGTCATCCGAACTCGAATGCGCGCCGGCGCGATAGGTGACATATTCGACCAGGGTCGGCCCGAGATTGCTGCGCGCGCGCTCCGCCGCCCATTTGGCCACCGAATGGACGGCGAGATAATCATTGCCGTCGACGCGCAGTGACGGGATGCCGAAACCGAGGCCTCGGGCCGCGAAGGTGCCCGAGCCGCCACGGGCGATGCCCTGGAATGTCGAGATCGCCCACTGGTTGTTGACGACATTGAGCACGACGGGCGCCTTGTAGGTGGAGGCGAACACCAGCGCCGAATGGAAATCGGATTCGGCGGTCGAGCCATCGCCGATCCAGGCGGCGGCGATCTTCGAATCGTTCGAGATCGCCGAGGCCATCGCCCAGCCGACCGCCTGGATGTACTGCGTCGCCAGATTGCCGGAGATCGAGAAGAAGCCGTGTTCCTTCGACGAATACATGATCGGCAATTGGCGACCCTTCAGCGGGTCGGCCTCGTTGGAATAGATCTGGTTCATCATCGTGACCATCGGATAGCCGTCGGCGATGAGCAGCCCTGCCTGGCGATAGGTCGGGAAATTCATGTCGCCTGGCGCCAGCGCCTTGCGGAAGGCGCAGGCCACGGCCTCTTCGCCCAGATGCTGCATGTAGAAGGAGGTCTTGCCCTGGCGCTGCGCCATCTGCATGCGGGCATCGAATGTCCTCAGCGTCATCATGTGGCGCAGGCCAGCCAGAAGCTCGTCGCTGGAGAGCAGGCCGGCCCAGGGACCGACGGCTTCGCCATTGCGGTTCAGCACCCGGATGATCGAGAAGGCGAGATCGCGGATCGTGCGCGGATCGACATCGATGTCGGGGCGCGGCACTGAGCCGGCCTTCGGGATGGGCACGTTGGAAAAGTCAGGCGTTCCGCCCGGCCGCACTTCCGGTTCCGGAACGTGAAAACGCAACATCCCAGCATCGGCCATGACCTTTGTCCTCCAATGTTGCCTGGCGCTGATATTTGCATATCTGCGCCGCCAGACCAGTGCGATTCGTCGGGCAAACCTTCGGGCGTCGGTCCCGGCCGCGCCGGCCGATGCAGCCTCCCCCCACAAAATGAAGATATGTCCGCGAAATTTCTTGTCGATCTTGGGCAGGGACGCGCAATTTGGCGCAAGATAGCGCCGCGTTTTCCGGAAGATAAGGTGATTGGGGGCGGATTGCGGCGACTTGTGCTGTGGTCGAACCTGCCAATCTCCCCCCGTGTGAGGGAGATCGCGCGCGCCGCGGTTTCGCTCGAACTCCGTTCACCCGGCGCTCGCGCTGTGCTAACCACCCTCCATGGCACAGAAGAAAGCTTTCGAGGTCGATTCCTGGCTGGCCCGACCGGACCAGCGCATCTCGATCGTCCTGCTCTATGGTCCCGACCGAGGCCTCGTCACCGAGCGCGCAAAAGCCTTTGCCGGGAAGACCGGCCTGCCGCTCGACGATCCGTTCTCGGTGGTCAGGCTGGACGGCTCGGAGGTCGACCGCGACGAGGGCCGGCTGCTCGACGAGGCACGCACCGTGCCGATGTTTTCCGACCGGCGGCTGCTCTGGGTGCGCAACGCCAGCGGCCAGAAGGCGTTGGCCGACGACGTCAAGGCACTCACGGCCGAGCCCCCGCGTGACGCCATCATCCTGATCGAGGCCGGCGATCTCAAGAAGGGCGTCGGCCTGCGTGCCATCGTCGAAGCGGCTGACAACGCCATGGCGCTGCCATGCTATGCCGACGAGGCCCGCGACATCGATACGGTCATCGACGGAGAACTGCAGAAAGCGGGCATGTCGATGACCATGGAAGCCAGGCAGGCCCTGCGCCGCAATCTCGGCGGCGACCGGCTGGCGTCGCGTGGCGAGATCGAAAAGCTCATTCTCTACGCCCACGGCCAGACGGAAATCGGCCTGGAAGAGGTCCGGGCGATGTCAGGCGACGTGTCCGGCGCTTCTTTCGATGACGCGGTCGACGCGCTTCTCGAAGGCAAGGTCGGTGACTTCGACACCGCTTTCACCCGCCATTGCCAGTCCGGCGGCCAGCCCTTCCTGGTGCTGTCCTCGGCGATGCGGCAGTTGCAAAGCATCCAGGCCATGCGCGGCCAGATGGATTCTGCTGGCCGCAACGCGGCTTCGGTGGTTGCCGCCGCCCGCCCGCCGGTGTTTTTCTCGCGGCGCAAGCTGGTCGAGAAAGCGCTGGAGCGCTGGAGCAGCGAAGCCCTCGGCCGCGCGCTGACCCGGCTGCAGACCGCGGTACTGCAGACGCGGCGGCGGCCGGATCTGTCGGTTGCGCTGGCACGCCAGGCGCTGCTCGGCATTGTGGTGGAGAGCAGCCGGCTTGCGCAGAGGTAGGGTTCTTCCCTTCTCCCCCTTGTGGGAGAGGGTGGATCGGCGCGCAGCGCCGAGACGGTTGAGGGGTGTTGGACGGAATGAGGCGCAGGTGTTTTCTGGAACACCCCTCATCCGTCGCTTCGGCGACACCTTCTCCCACAAGGGGAGAAGGGAAGGGAGGACGGCGCGAGGCCTCAAGTCTGACTGGCCAAGCAAGCTTTCAAGTCAGAGCACTTCGTCGGCTAACTACCGCTCCTGCTTCAGCCGTCGACACAGCTCGTCGAGCTGCTCCAGCGACCGATACGCGACACGAAGTTCACCGCCCTTGGCCTTGTGATCGATCGACACGATCATACCGATGGTGTTGGTCATCAGCCTTTCCAGCGCTAGCGTATCGGTATCCTTTTCCGGCGTACTTTGCGCTTGCTTCGGCTTGGCTGGGGTAGGGCCGGCCGGCATCTGCGCCAGCGCCTCGGCCTGGCGCACCGAAAGCCCTTCCTTGACGATGCGCTTGGCAAGGCCGGCCGGATCCTCCGCCGTCACCAGCGTACGGGCATGGCCCGCCGACAGCGCGCCATCGACCAGCATATCGCGGATCACATCCGGCAGCTTCAGCAGCCGCAGCGTGTTGGCGACATGGCTGCGGCTCTTGCCGATCACCTGGCCGAGGTCGGCCTGGGTGTAGCCGTGATCGTCGATCAGTTGCTGATAGCCAAGCGCTTCCTCGACCGCATTGAGGTCGGTGCGCTGGACGTTCTCGATGATCGCCAGTTCGAGCGCGGTGCGGTCGTTGACCTCGCGGACGATGACCGGGATCTCGGTCAGCCCGGCGCGCTGCGCCGCTCGCCAGCGCCGCTCGCCGGCGATGATCTCGTAGCGGCCAGCCAGCGTCGGCGAAGGCCGCGCCACCACCGGCTGCACCACGCCATGCTCGCGGATGGACTGGGCAAGATCGGTCAGCTCGGCCTCGCCGAAATGCCGGCGCGGATTTTTCGGATTAGGGGTCAGGAACTCGATCGGCACCTTGCCGTCGCCGCTCATACCAGGTTTTTCGGGTGCGGCCGGACGATCGATCTCACCGATCAGCGCCGCCAGCCCACGGCCCAGTCTTTTTCTCGAAAGGTCTTCGCTCATAACACTTCCAGTTGGCTATTCCAGATCGTTTCGGTATCGAATCGGCTATTAATTATGCATGTCAGCTAATCAAGCGGCGCGCAATTTGCGCTCGCGGCGGATCACTTCCGACGCCAACTGCAGATAGGCCTGGCTGCCCGAGCATTTGAGATCGTAGAGGATCGCCGGCTTGCCGTAGGATGGCGCCTCGGACACTCGCACATTGCGCGGAATGATGGTCTCGTAGACCTTGTCGCCCATATGCGCGCGCACGTCCTGCACCACCTGGTTGGCGAGATTGTTGCGGCCGTCATACATGGTCAGCACGATGCCCTGGATGGTCAGGTCCGGATTGATCGAACGGCGCACCTGCTCGACGGTTTCGAGCAACTGGCTGAGGCCTTCGAGAGCGAAGAACTCGCATTGCAGCGGCACCAGCACCGAATCGGCGGCAGCCATCGAATTCAACGTCAGCAGGTTGAGCGACGGCGGGCAATCGATCAGCACATAGCCGAAGCCGGCCGAGCGTTCGGCCGAGGCGCGCAAGGCGTTGCGCAGCCGCAGCACCCGGTCCGGCGCCGAGGCGATCTCCATCTCGATGCCGAGCAGATCGAGCGTCGACGGCACGATCGATAGGCCAGGCACAGCCGTCGGGATCGCGGCGGCTTCGAGATCCAGTTCGCCGGTCAGCACGTCGTAGGACGAGACCGTCCGATCCTTGCGATCGATGCCGAGGCCGGTGCTCGCATTGCCTTGCGGATCTAGGTCGACGATCAGCACCTTTTCACCGATTGCCGCCAGCGCGGTAGCCAGATTGATGGCGGTGGTCGTCTTGCCGACGCCGCCCTTCTGGTTGGCTACGGTGATGATTCGGGGGCCATTCTTCATCATGGGTCTATGCCAGGCATTCATCTCGTGGATCGCCAAACGCAAGTCAAACGGGTCGCACGTTCGACAGTTCAAGGATGACCCCATGCGGGTCGGTCACACTTGGATGTTCTACCAGATCGAAGGCCCATCGGTGAACGCTTTCTTGCACTTCCGCGCGGTAATCCCGGCCTTTGTGGAACAGGCCGCGCGCGCCTGACTTCAGCCATGGCGCCGACAGATCCAGCAAGGTCGAAAGCGTGGCCAAAGCGCGCGCCGTGACGATTTGTGGCGTCGAAACAAGCGCATGGCTGTCTTCGATGCGGCGCGCCACCACCCGCGCCGGCAGGCTGAACTGACCGATGACGGTCTGCAGGAACGACGCCTTTTTGCGATTGCTTTCAACCAGGTCGATGCTGGCGCCCTCGCGCTCGGCAAGCAGGAAGGCCATGACAAGTCCGGGAAATCCGCCACCCGAGCCTATGTCGACCCAGCGTATGGCCGTGGGCTCGATGCGCCCGAGTTGCGCGCTGTCCAATATGTGACGCTGCCAGACATCACCGGACGTCGAGTGCGCAACCAGATTGATGCTGCGATTCCATTTCTGGAACATCTGCTCGAACGCCACCAGTCGATCGAATGTTTCACGTGAAACCGGGCCTGCCGCGTCCTGCAGGCTCTCCCATGAAAAAGAACTCACGCAACATCCCTTTGGTCAGTTCGTTGCGCACTCTCGGCATGGCGGACATGCGCGACGATGATCGCCAGCGCCGCCGGCGTCATGCCTTCCATGCGTTGGGCATCGGCGATCGAACGCGGCCGCCGCGCCTGCATCTTCTGCTTGAGCTCGTTGGAGAGGCCCGGCACGCCGGCAAAATCGACCGTCTCGGGGATCAGTCGGCTTTCCTCAAGCCGGATCTGCGCCACATCCGTCTTCTGACGATCGAGATAGACCGAATATTTCGCTTCCGTTTCGAGCCGCTCCGCCGTCTTGGCGTCGATGTCCCCAAATCTTGGCTCGACACGAGCCAGCCAGGCGACATCGACACCGGGATAGGCCAGCAACTCATAGCCGGAGCGGCGCACGCCATCCCGGTTGATCTCCAGCCCATGCCGCGCCGCTTCGTTGGGGGTCAAGCTCAGCGACACCGCCAACTGGCGCGCTTCGTCGAGCTGCCGCATCATGTCGCCATAGCGCTGCATCCGCTGCGCCGAAGCGATCCCGAGCTTCCCCGCCAAAGGCGTCAGCCGCTCATCCGCATTGTCGGCGCGCAGCGACAACCGGAATTCGGCCCGCGAGGTAAACATCCGGTAGGGCTCGGCAATGCCGCGGCTGGTCAGATCGTCGACCATGACACCGATATAGGCTTCAGTGCGGCTGAGCACGATTTGCTCGTCCCCCGCCGAACGCCGCGCGGCGTTCAAGCCGGCGAGCAGGCCCTGCCCGGCCGCCTCTTCATATCCGGTGGTGCCGTTGATCTGCCCGGCGAGGAAGAGACCGCCAACCCGTTTCGTCTCAAGCGTCTGATGCAATTCGCGCGGATCGACATGATCATATTCAATGGCATAGCCCGGCTGCAGCATGACGGCGCGCTCAAGCCCGGGGATGGTTTTGAGAATCTCGAGCTGCACATCCTGCGGCAGCGAGGTGGAGATCCCGTTGGGATAGACCGTATCGTCGTCGAGCCCTTCCGGCTCGAGAAAAATCTGGTGCCCGTCCCTGTCACCGAACTTGACGATCTTGTCCTCGATCGATGGGCAATAACGAGGCCCGACGCCCTCGATCGAACCGGAATACATGGCCGACCGGCTGAGATTGGCGCGGATCAGATCATGCGTCGCCGTTGTTGTGCGCGTGATGCCGCACTCGATTTGTGGTGTGGTGATGCGATCGGTCATCAGCGAGAACGGCACCGGATCCTCATCCGCCGCCTGGCTTTCCAGCGACGCCCAATCGATGGTTTTCCCATCCAGCCTTGGCGGCGTGCCCGTCTTCAGCCTGCCGAGCTTGAAGCCGGCACGGTCCATTGTTGCCGACAGGCCGAGGCTGGCCTGCTCGTTCATGCGGCCGGCGACGATCTTCTTGTCACCGATGTGGATGAGCCCGCGCAGGAATGTCCCGGTCGTCAGAACCACGGCGCCGCAGGCCAGCCGCCTGCCGTCGGCCAGGAGAACAGCGGCGATCTGCCCGTCGTCGATTTCGAAGTCGAGCACTTCGCCCTCGACCACGGCGAGATCGTTCTGGAGCCGAATCGCTTCTTGCATGGCAAGGCGATAGAGCTTTCGGTCAGCCTGCGTGCGCGGGCCGCGCACCGCCGGCCCCTTGCGGCGGTTGAGCAGGCGGAACTGGATGCCCGCGGCGTCCGCCACCCGGCCCATCAACCCGTCCATGGCATCGATCTCACGAACCAGATGGCCTTTGCCGAGCCCGCCGATGGCCGGATTGCACGACATCACGCCGATCGTGTCGAAGCGCAGCGTCACCAGGGCGGTTCTAGCACCGGCGCGTGCGGCTGCACTGGCCGCCTCGCAACCAGCGTGGCCGCCGCCCACCACAACCACATCAAAGTGATCGGTCATTTCCAAACGTCCTGGACTCAAAAGATTGAGCGACACATGTCCCCGCAAGGCGATGCTGTCAAGAAAACTCCGCGAGTCGTTTCACGTGAAACAGGTAGCGAGGCCTTGCAGCCATGTTCCACCTGATCAGCGCAAGGGGGATCCATTAGTGGTCAGCGTGTCCGCACCTGCCTGCCGGCATCCTCTACCCATATAGTGGAGGGGAGACGGGCACTGCGCGGCAGGCGACAGTCCGCACCACCATGCGCGAAGAAATGCCCGACAGGGCATTGTGGGGCGGCGCCAGCATCTGCCACTACGTTTCACGTGAGTCATCCCGCCCATCTCTGAACGGGCTGTGATTGTTTCACGTGAGTCATTTCCCAATGCAGAACTGCGCGAAGATGACGTCCAGCATGTCCTCGACATCGATGGCTCCGACGATCCGGCCGAGCCGATCTGCCGCGAGGCGCAGCTCCTCTGCGCGCAGTTCCTGCCCGATAGCCCGGTCGTCAACGGCTCGGCGCAGATGGCGGTTTGCTTCGCCGAGCAATTCGACATGGCGCAGGCGTGACGGAAGAATATCGCCGGTGCTGCCGGCAGCGCTCGCGGCGCGCTGGCCGATTTCCGCCAGCAATGTCTCCACACCCGTCCCGTCCACAACCGAGATGGTGTGATCGTAGCGCTTGCCCACATCGCGAACCGCCTGCCTGTCCAACAGGTCGAGCTTGGTGCCGACGCGCAAAGCTGGTATCCCCGCCGGCATCGAACCAACAGTCTTTGGATCCGCAACGTCCTGTAACGACAGCAAGAGGTCGGCGCGATCGGCCTTGGCCCTTGCCTTCTCGATGCCGATCGCCTCGACCTTCCCGGCCGCATCGCGCAGTCCGGCAGTGTCGGTCAGGCGGACGCGCAGCCCATCGAGATCCAGCACCACCTCGAGCAGGTCACGGGTGGTGCCGGGCTCATCCGTTACAATAGCAGCATCGCGCCGCGCCAAGGCGTTGAACAGACTCGACTTGCCGGCATTGGGCGCGCCGAGAATGACGACCTCAAACCCATCGCGGATGATCTCGGCGGCGCGAAATCCGGCCATGTGCTGGTCGATCTCACCGATCATAGCCCGAACGTCAGACCAGACCGTATCCGAAACGGAACCTGGCACATCGTCCTCGTCGGCAAAATCGATCTCGGCCTCGATCATGGCTCGGGCATGGATCAGCTGGCGGCGCCAACCGAGATAGAGTTCGCTCTGCACGCCTTCAGCATTCTGGACCGCAAAGCGCCGCTGCGCCTCGGTCTCGGCATTGACGAGATCCGCCAACGCCTCGGTCTCCACCAGATCGAACTTGCCGTTGAGGAAGGCGCGGCGCGTGAATTCACCGGGTTCGGCATGCCTGATACCGTCGATACGTGTGATCGTCTCCAGCATCCTTGCCACCACGGCGCGGCCGCCATGAACGTGGAATTCCGCCACATCCTCACCCGTAAAACTTGCGGGACCAGGAAAAAAGACCGCCAGACCGTTGTCGAGCACGGTGCCATCGGGTGCTCGGAACTTGCGCAGAACCGCCGCCCGGTCCTTAACCATGCCGCCGGCAATCGTTTCGACTGCGAATCGAGTCTGGGGGCCGGAAATTCGGATGACGGCAACGCCAGCCGGCAGGCGGCCGCTCGACAATGCAACGATCGAATCCCTTGAAATCATTTGCCCGCTCTGTTGAACCGCCCTAGCTTCCCGTTCAATGATTGCCGGGTAGCCTGATCGTGACGTTGCCACCACAAAACCTGCTTGCTGAAGAAGCCAGCCCCTATCTGCAGCAGCACAGCGGCAATCCCGTCCATTGGCGGGCCTGGTCGCCGGCTTCGCTTAAAGAGGCGAAGGCTCTGGACCGACCGATCCTGCTCTCGGTCGGCTATGCCGCCTGCCACTGGTGCCATGTCATGGCGCACGAAAGCTTCGAGAACGACGACGTCGCCGCCGTCATGAACCGTCTGTTCGTCAATATCAAGGTCGACCGCGAGGAGCGGCCCGACATCGACCAGATCTACATGGCGGCTTTGTCGTCGATGGGCGAGCAAGGCGGCTGGCCGCTGACCATGTTCCTGACGCCGGACGGCAAGCCGTTCTGGGGTGGCACCTACTTCCCACGCGAGCCTCGCTATGGCCGCCCGGGTTTCATCCAGGTGATGCAGGCGATCGACAAGGCGTGGCAGGAGAAGCGGGCGAGCCTGAACCAGAGCGCCGACGGCCTGACCACGCATGTCGAGGCGCGGCTCGCCGGTGCGCATCCGGCAACAGTGCTTGACCGCGACACGCTGGAAAACCTCGCCAGGGGCATCGACGGCATGATCGATCGCGATCTCGGCGGCCTGCGCGGGGCGCCGAAATTCCCCAATGCGCCGTTCATGCTGACGCTTTGGCTGTCCTGGCTGCGCGACGGCAACGCGACGCATCGCGACGATGTCCTGCTCAGCCTCGACCGGATGTTGAGCGGCGGCATCTACGACCATATTGGCGGCGGGCTCAGCCGCTACTCGACGGATGCCGAATGGCTGGTGCCGCATTTCGAGAAGATGCTCTACGACAACGCCCAGCTCGTCCGCTTCTGCAACTGGGCCTATGTCGCCAGCGGCGATGAGTTGTTCCGGGTACGAATCGAAGAGACGGTCGACTGGCTGCTACGCGAAATGCGTGTTGACGGCGGCGGCTTTGCCGCCAGCCTCGACGCCGACAGCGATGGCGAGGAGGGGCTGTTCTACACCTGGAGCAGGGAAGAGATCGAAGCCGCGCTCGGCGACGATTCCACCTTGTTTTTCAAACACTTCACGCTATCCAGCCCGCACGGCTGGGAGGGCAAGCCGGTCGTCCATCAAACCCGTTTCCAGCAAGCACAGGGTGTGGTCAATCGCGACCAACTCGTTCCGCTCAAGGCCAAACTCCTCGCCGTCCGGGAAAAGCGGGTCAGGCCCGGCCTCGACGCAAAGACCCTCACCGACTGGAACGGCCTGATGATTGCAGCCCTGGCCGAGGCTGGCCGGTCGCTGGCGCGGCGGGACTGGGTCGACGCCGCGGCAAAGGCCTTCGCCCATATCAGCGCCGCCAGCCGCGACAACCGTTTGCCGCATTCGATGCTCGGCGCCAGGAAATTGTTCCCCGCGCTGTCCAGCGACTACGCCGCCATGACCAACGCGGCGATCTCGCTATTCGAGGCCACGGGTGATTGGAGCTACGCAGAACAGGCCAGCCAGTTCATCGAGCAGCTCGACCATTGGCACGCGGGCGCCGATAAGACCGGCTACTATCTGACCGCTTCGGACAGCACCGACGTGCCGATCCGCATTCGGGGCGATGTTGACGAGGCCATTCCTTCCGCCACCGGCCAGATCATCGAAGCGCTGGTTCGGCTCGCTTCCATCACTGGCGATCTCGATCTGCAGGAGAGAGCCTGGAAGGTTGCCGAGCATGCTGCAGGCCGGGCCGCACAGCAGTCCTATGGCCAAGCTGGCATCGTCAACGCCTGCGCGCTGGCAATCGAGCCGTTTAAGCTGGTGCTGATAGACGATCTCACCAATCCCGGACTTGTTCCGGTTGCGAATCGAAACCCCGACCCTCGTCGGGTCGATATCGTCGTTTCGGTCGGTTCGGAAGCGAATCGACCCGTGCTGCCCGGCGGTATCTTGCCACCAACCGACAGGCCGGGTGCATGGTTGTGCACGGGGCAGGTGTGTTTGCCGGTGGTAATGGGTCCTGACGAACTCGAGCGTCTGTTGCGTCGGCGGTAGTCAGGCTGCCTCTGGCCGCTTCGCTTTGCTTCAAAGCGCTGGCGCTGCACTCACCTGCCTGCCGGCATCCTGTCCCCGCAAACGGGGCGAGGGACGCTGTCATCAATATTCGCACGAAAGGTGCCGGCGTTGCGGCCAGCCTCTTTCTCCCCGTCCCTATACGGGGAGTTGAGAAGTGGTCCGCGTCGCGGACGAAAAGCCAACTGCTTGGCTTTTTCAAACGACGAACGCCAGGCAGGGCAATGAGCGGCGGCGCCGGCTTTCGCGAGGTCGCCGCCAACCCTTACGTATTCATTGAATCGAAGAAGTCGGCATTGGTCTTGGTCTGCTTGAGCTTGTCGATCAGGAACTCGATCGCGTCGGTGGTTCCCATCGGCGCCAGGATGCGGCGCAGCACGAAGATCTTCTGCAGGTCCTGGCGGGCGACCAGCAGGTCTTCCTTGCGGGTGCCGGACTTCAGGATGTCCATGGCCGGATAGATGCGCTTGTCGGCAACCTTGCGGTCGAGCACGATTTCCGAATTGCCGGTGCCCTTGAACTCTTCGAAGATGACTTCGTCCATGCGGCTTCCGGTATCGATCAGCGCGGTGGCGATGATGGTCAGCGACCCGCCTTCCTCAATGTTGCGGGCGGCGCCGAAGAAGCGCTTCGGCCGCTGCAAGGCGTTGGCGTCGACACCGCCGGTCAGCACCTTGCCAGATGACGGCACCACGGTGTTGTAGGCACGGCCGAGGCGGGTGATCGAATCGAGCAGGATAACGACGTCGCGGCCATGTTCGACCAGCCGCTTGGCCTTCTCGATGACCATTTCGGCGACCTGGACGTGGCGCACCGCCGGTTCGTCGAAGGTCGAGGAAACGACCTCGCCCTTCACCGAGCGCTGCATGTCGGTGACTTCTTCCGGCCGCTCGTCGATCAGAAGTACGATCAGGTAGCATTCGGGATGATTGGTGGTGATCGAATGGGCGATGTTCTGCAAGAGCACCGTCTTGCCGGTGCGCGGCTGCGCCACGATCAAGGCGCGCTGGCCCTTGCCGAGGGGCGCCACGAGGTCGATGACGCGGGCCGAGATGTCCTTGGAGGTCGGAACCTCCATTTCCATCTTCAGCCGCGAGGTCGGGTAGAGCGGTGTCAGATTGTCGAAGTGGATCTTGTGACGGATCTTTTCGGGATCGTCGAAATTGATCGTGTTGACCTTGAGCAGCGCGAAATAGCGCTCGCCCTCTTTCGGGCTGCGGATCGGCCCTTCGACCGTATCCCCGGTCTTCAGCGAAAAGCGCCTGATCTGCGACGGCGAAATATAGATGTCGTCGGGACCTGGCAGATAATTGGCGTTGGCCGAACGCAGGAAGCCAAAACCGTCCTGCAGCACCTCGACCACACCGTCGCCGATGATCTCGACGTCCTGGGCGGCCAGCTTCTTCAGGATCGCGAACATCAGCTCCTGCTTGCGCATGACGCTGGCGTTTTCGACCTCGAGCGATTCGGCATAAGCGATCAGCTCTGGCGGTTTTTTGTTCTTGAACTCGGCGAGTTTCATTTCTTGCATAGACGGACCTTGAATAGATGGAGTCTGGGTAAGCTTTGGGAAAATATCGGCGGGATGCGACAAATGCCGGGCGCGGCCGAAAGCAACGAAGGGCGGCGCATGACGGGAAGGAAGACCCGTCTTTTATCGTCGGTCGGATGAAAGAGCAAGCTGCGTTTTACAAGGCCCAAAAGACCTAGAACGGCTTGACGACAACCAGGATCACGATTGCGATCATCAGCAATGTGGGGATCTCGTTGACGATCCGCCAGTGCCTCGCCGGTTTTTCGTTGCGGTCCTCGGCAAATTTGCGCACCGCGCCGGCGAGATAGCCATGAACGGCGGACAGTAAAAGCACCGCCCCGATCTTGGCATGCAGCCAGCCGCCCTGGAAACCAAAGCCTTTCCAGGCCAGCCACAGACCAAAAACCCAGGTCACGATCATCGCCGGATTGATGATGCCACGCAGCAGACGCCGCTCCATCACCTTGAAGGTCTCGGACTGTACCGAACCCTTCTCGGCATCGGCGTGATAGACGAGCAACCGCGGCAGATAGAGCATGCCGGCCATCCACGAGATGACGGCAAGGATGTGGATCGCTTTCGCCCATGGATAAAAGCCGTCGGGCGCGGCGAAATACAAAAGCGCCGTCAGCACAATCAAGACACCTATGCCTATGGTCATGCGCATCATCGCCTGGCCGGTGCTGTTCGTGTTGCCAGTGTTGTTCGATTGAGCCATCAGCGTGTCGCGCTCCTCACCAGTTTCACCATCGCCTCGACATGGGCTATCGGCGTCTCCGGCGTGATGCCGTGACCGAGATTGAAGATCAGCGGCCCGTCTCCGAGCGCCCCGAGGATCGCCTCGACACCATCGGACAGCGCTTTGCCGCCAGCCACGAGCCGCAAGGGATCGAGGTTGCCCTGGACCGCACCCAAGCGCTGCAAATCCTTCGCCGCTATCAGGGGCACCGTCCAGTCGATCCCCAGGGCCGTTACGCCGGTCTTCTGGCGATAAGTTCGGTAGCGCGCACCGGCCCCCTTCGGAAAACCGATGATCGGAACATCGGGATAAACCGCCCGAACCCGGCCAACGATCTCGGCCACCGGCTGAACGCAGAACAGATCGAACGATGCATCATCGAGCACGCCGGACCAGGAATCGAATATCTGCACCACATCCGCCCCCGCCTCGATCTGGCGAATGAGATAGGCGGCCGAATGATCGGCAAGCACTTTCAGCAAGTGTTGAAAGGCCGCTGGTTCACGATAGGCGAACAGCCGCGCCGGCGCCTGGTCGGGCGTGCCGTGGCCGGCGATCATATAGGTCGCCACCGTCCACGGCGCGCCGCAGAAGCCGATCAGCGTCGTCTCGTCCGGCAGTTTGGCTCGCAATCGCCGAACCGTTTCGTAGACCGGTTCGAGATTCACGTGAAACGTTTTGCTTTCCAGAGCCGCAATCTCGGCCACGGTGATCGGCGTCAGCAGAGGTCCTCGGCCCTCTTCGAAGCGTACGTCGCGGCCAAGCGCATGCGGAACGACGAGGATGTCCGAAAACAGGATCGAGGCATCGAAGCCGAAGCGCTCGATCGGCTGCAGCGTCACTTCGACGGCAAGGTCCGGATCGTAGCAAAGCTCGAGGAACGAACCGGCGCGCCTGCGTGTCTCACGATATTCCGGCAGGTAGCGCCCGGCCTGACGCATCATCCAGAGCGGAGGAGGGAACACCGCCTTGCCCTTCAGGACGTCCAGCATGATCCGGTTCTGGGGCATCGAGCGCTCGCTTCTCCAAGCCTCTCTATAATCAAATATTCTTATATCTAAGATTCTTCTGATTCTAAGAGTCTGTTGGTTGTGGTGGTTGTCACCTGTCCCGCTTTGCCCCGCAAAACACCAGCCAGCATATTGTCGCGCGCTTCGCTTTCCAAACTGTAGGGTTCTGGGGAAAGCCAGGAATCCGTCACTGGAGTCAAGGCGTTAGGAAATGCCGGAAAAAGCTCGTCCTGTGGACAGATGATAGTCAAAGGAAGCCATCCCCAGACTTGTCCCCAACCGCCCGACGAAGCTGACAGCACAACGAATTGTGGACAAACTGCCATCTGATACAGTCGCCTGTGACCGGCGCGTTTTTCCATCCCGCTTTATCCACAGCCGCCCACAGCCTGGAGTGACCCCCTGTGAACAAACCCCAGAGCTTCTTCCATCTGCACCTGATTTCCGACGCCACCGGCGAAACGCTGCTCGCCGCCGGCCGGGCGGCTTCCGCGCAATACAAGGATGCGCGCGCCATCGAGCACATCTACCCGCTCATCCGCACGGAAAAGCAGGTGGCCAAGGTGTTCGAGGACATCGAGGAGGAGCCCGGCATTATCCTCTATACGGTCGTCGACCAGAAGCTTGCGCGCGGCATCGACGAGCGCTGCGCGACCATGGGCCTGCCCTGTGTGTCGGTGCTCGAGCCGGTGCTGACCGTGTTCCAGTCTTATCTCGGCACGCCGGCCGGCCGCCGGGTCGGCGCCCAGCATGTCCTCGATGCCGAATATTTCCGCCGCATCGATGCGCTGAACTTCACCATGGAACATGATGACGGCCAGCTGCCGGCCAACATGGACGATGCCGATATCGTGCTGATCGGCATCTCGCGCACGTCGAAGACGCCGACCAGCATCTATCTCGCCAATCGCGGCATCAAGACCGCCAACATTCCCATCGTCCTCGGCGTGCCGGTGCCGGAAAGCCTGGTCAACGCCAAGACGCCGCTGATCGTCGGATTGATCGCGACCGCCGAGCGCATCTCGCATGTCCGGCAAAACCGCATTCTCGGCAACAGCAGCACCTACGAGGCGAGCGACTATGTCGACCGTGCCGCGATTACCGAGGAGCTTGCCTACGCCCGCCAGATCTGCACGCGCCATGGCTGGCCGATGATCGATGTCAGCCGCCGCTCGATCGAGGAAACGGCGGCAGCGATCGTTGCCCTGCGTGGCAAGACGCGCTAGGCGTGGCGATATTCAGGCGATGCCGGCCTGACCTGAATCTCAACAGACCTGGGCGGTGCCGGAAGTCAGGCGCGAAAAAATCATGACCGAGACAATCATCCTCGCTTCGGGCAGTCCGTTCCGCAAAGCGATGCTCGTCAATGCCGGTGTCGACGTCGAGGCGGTTGCGGCCGATGTCGACGAGCGTGCGCTCGAGGCACCTTTGCAGGACAGCGGTGTTTCACCGGAGGACGTCGCGCTTGTGCTGGCCGAAGCCAAGGCCACCGAGGTGAGCGAGCGCCGGCCCGGTGCCCTGGTGCTTGGCTGCGACCAGACGCTGTCGCTCGGCGACGAGGTGTTCCACAAACCGGAAGACATGGAAGGCGCGCGCCGTCATCTGCTGGCGCTGTCGGGCAAGACCCATCAGCTCAACAGCGCCGCCGTGCTGGTTCGCGATGGCGCGGTGCTGTGGCGGCATGTCGGCATCGCCAGCATGACCATGCGCAAGCTCGATCCAGCCTTCATCGGCCGCCATCTCGCCCGCGTCGGCGCCAGGGCGCTGGCAAGCGTCGGCGCCTACCAGATCGAGGGCGAAGGCATCCAGCTGTTCGAGAAGGTCGAGGGCGACCATTTCACCATCGTCGGCCTGCCGCTCCTGCCGCTTTTGGCCGAACTTCGTGATCTCGGAGCGATCGATGGCTGACGCGACAAAGAAGGCCTTCGTCACCGGCCATCCTATCAAGCATTCGCGCTCGCCGAAGATTCATGGTCACTGGCTGGCCAAATATGGCATCGATGGCAGCTACCAGGCCATCGACATCGAGCCGCAAGACTTTGCCGAGTTCCTGGCGACGTTGCAGGCGAACGGCTATCAGGGTGGCAATGTCACCATCCCGCACAAGGAAGCCGCCTTCGTGCTGGTCGACCGCCGCGATCAGGCGGCCGACGAGATCGGCGCCGTCAACACGTTGTGGTTCGAGGATCGCGCCCTGTGGGGCGGCAACACCGACGGCCACGGCTTTGCCGCCAACCTCGATGACCATGCGCCGGACTGGGCAAGCAACGGCCCGGCGGTGGTGCTTGGCGCCGGCGGCGCGTCTCGCGCCGTCATCCATGCGCTGAAGCAACGTGGTGTCGCCGACATCCGCATCGTCAACCGGACGCTGGCCCGGGCGCAGGAATTGCGCGATCGTTTCGGCGCCGGCGTTTCGGCACATGGCATGGCGCAGACCGGCGAATTGCTTGCCGACGCCGGCCTGCTGGTCAACACCACGGCGCTCGGCATGCATGGCAATGAAGGCCTGTCAGCCGATCCGGAGCTGCTGCCGGACCACGCCATCGTCACCGACATCGTCTATGTGCCGCTGGAGACGCCGCTGCTTGCCGCGGCCCGCGCAAGGAAGCTGAAAACCGTCGACGGGCTTGGCATGCTGCTCAACCAGGCCGTGCCCGGCTTCGAGCGCTGGTTCGGCGTGAAGCCGCAGGTAACAACCGAACTGCGCGCGCTCATCGTGGCCGACCTGGTGCCGAAACCATGATCGTGCTTGGCCTCACCGGCTCGATCGGCATGGGCAAGTCGACCACGGCAAGGATGTTTGCCGAGGCCGGCGTGCCGGTTCATGATTCCGACGAGGCGGTGCATCGCCTCTATGCTGGCAAGGCCGCACCCCTGGTCGAGGCCGCCTTTCCCGGCACGACCGTTTCCGGCGTGGTCGATCGCGCAAAGCTTGGCGAGCGTGTGCTCGCCGACGCCGCCGCGCTGAAGCGGCTCGAGGCCATCATCCACCCGCTGGTGCGTGCCGATGCCGATGCCTTCCTCGCGCGCAATCGGGCCGCCGGCGCGCCGCTTGCCGTGCTCGATATCCCGCTTCTGTTTGAGACCGGCGGCCGCAACCGCGTCGACAAGGTCGTCGTCGTCACCGCGCCGGCCGAAGTGCAGCGCCAGCGCGTGCTGGCGCGGCCGGGCATGACGCAAGAAAAGCTGGCGTCGATCCTGGACAAGCAGGTGCCGGATGCGGAAAAGCGCCGTCAGGCCGATTTCATCGTCGACACCGGCCAGGGGATGGATGCCGCCCGCGCCGCCGTCGCGGCGATCATTGCCGAACTCTCCGGGGATAAGTCGGGCAGGGCCGGCTCCTGACGGCAGGCCGTCAGCATTGCCCATTGCCATTTTGTTCCAGTCTCATGATTCTGCTCGCTTGGAGCGGACTGATTCGATGCGCGAGATCATCTTCGATACGGAAACCACCGGCCTCGATTCGCGCGACGACCGCGTCATCGAGCTTGGCGGCATCGAACTGGTCAACCGTTTCCCGACCGGCAAGACCTTCCACCACTATATCAACCCTCAAGGGCGGGCGATCCACGCCGAAGCGCAGGCCGTTCACGGCATCAGCATGGCGGACCTCGCGGGCAAGCCGACCTTCGCCGAGATTGCCGAGGAGTGGCTGACCTTCATCGACGGCGCCAAGCTGGTCGCCCATAACGCGACGTTCGACGTCGGCTTCCTCAATGTCGAATTCGGCCGGCTGGGTCACCCGGTCATCGACAATGGCCGTGTTGTCGACACGCTGGCGCTGGCGCGCCGCAAGCACCCGATGGGTCCCAATTCGCTCGACGCGCTTTGCCGGCGCTACGGCATCGACAACACAAGGCGCACCAAGCACGGCGCCTTGCTCGATTCCGAATTGCTGGCCGAGGTCTATATCGAGCTGATCGGCGGCAAGCAGGCGGCTCTCATCCTCGACAGCGCGACAGCGCCGGCCCAGGGCAATGAGAATGTCCGCCAGATCGAAATCACCATCAGCCAGCGCCCGGCGCCCTTGCCGCCGCGCCTGACCGCCGCCGAGCGCGACGCGCATGCCGGGATGGTCGCCACGCTCGGCGAAAAGGCGCTGTGGCTGAAGGTTGCCTCCTGGACGCCATAGCGACGGGTAGAACCCGAATCCTTGCCGGATTTGTTTCTGGCATGCGGCAGCCGAGATCGTTGGTGACACCGATATAGATGATGCCGCCTTCTTCTGGCTCGCAGTCATGAGCGCGTCCCTGAACTCGCGCGGACACCCCGCGCGCCGCTGACACTGCGCTTCGGACCGGCCGTCGCCTCGACCAAGCCTTGAGTCGCATTTGCGCCTTGACCGACCACCTAGAGCGAGATCATGATCGAACTTGTATTAGCTATGCCATAAGTTTGCGCCCAGGTTGTCCCGCGTCAAAGGACTACCATTCATGAGCTGGCGGCGAGAAATCATTGCGGCTGTATTGATCGGCGTTTCGTCGTTCGCGCACGCTTCCATCATAGATGACGCTGAAGACGCAATCGCGCGCGCAGATTATGCAGCGGCAATGAGAATGCTGGAGCCGCTTGCAGACGCTGGGAACGCAGTGGCTGAGAATGATATTGGATGGCTCTACTATGAAGGTTTAGGCGTCGCTCGCGATGAAGCCCGTGCGGTGAATTGGTTCCTCAAGGCCGCAACCCAAGGCCAGCCGGCTGCGCAGTTGAACCTTTGGGATGCGTATCTGAATGGCCGCGGCGTTAGCGCTGATGAAGCCAAAGCGACAACTTGGCTTCGCGCTGCGGCAGACCAGCGTCTTCCCTGGGCGCTGGTTGAACTAAGTTTCGCTCACCTTGAAGGCCGCGGCGTCCGACAAAACGCAGACGAGGCATTTCGTCTGATGCAATTGGCTGCCGATCAGGGTCTGCCATTTGCCCAGAATGAACTGGGTTGGATGTACGAAACCGGGCTTGGTACTTCGCCAAACGATGATCAGGCGATTGCCTGGTACCGACAAGCGGCAAAGAATGGCAACACATCCGCGGGCTGGAACGTGGAGTACATGTATCGGTCGGGCAGAGCCGCTCCCGTCGATCCCTCGGAGGCAAAGCAATGGAATAGGAGGCGAAATTTCCGTTAGGGTGCCACTCTGAGCGCTTGTGCGGATTGGGCGGCCGATGAAAACTCACATCCGTCGATTGGGCATGCGGTTAAATGTGGTCCTCCAAGCGGTGCTACGCCGAGGGATTCCGCATGATGGGGTGGCATCGGGCCGGCGCGTTTATGTGGTAAACGTGGTTGCGTTGGGAGCGGCTTCCATCTGTCTGTTTTTCTGCGGCTTCAATATGGTTGCAGGAGCCGTTCATCACGACAGGTTCCTAGCGATAAATCTTGTCGCCAGTTTGTTATTTCTGTCGGTGCCACTCACAAACGGCTTCTCAAACGCCGTTGCAGCTTACCTTCTGTTGGCTTTCATGTTCGTGATTGTGGTGCTGTTGGCGCTGCTGTCTGGGAGGGATTCCGGAGCACATTTCTTTCTAATTTCCGCCGGACCGATTCTACCGCTGCTACTGGGTACCCGGCGGCCGATACTTGTTGCAGCGTTTACATTTATTGCTATTTCGACGTTCTTGGTGCTTGAATTCACACTACCGACGCTGGTGTTCACCGGGCGCCCTTGGCTTCCGCAAATACGCAATCCGTTTTCCGAGTCGCTAGATATTGGATTTGACGATAGCGTCTTCATCTTGTCGATGTTCGCCCTTGAGGCAGTTTTGGCCTGCACAACGTTCGTTGCCTTCCGCCTGGCGGAGTCGGCCGAAGCGTCCCTGCAGCGAGAATACGCTCGGTCTGAGCTTCTCCTGCAGAACCTCCTGCCAAATCCCATAGCAACGCGCCTCAAGGAGCGTCCTGACAGCGTCATTGCGGACAAGTTCGATTCGGTGACCGTTCTTTTCGCAGATGTTGTCGGTTTCACATCAAGCGCAGCGCGCAAGCGACCAGAGGAACTTGTGGCATTCCTTGAGCGCATTTTTGGGGAATTCGACCTGTTGGCAGAAAAGCACGGCCTGGAAAAAATCAAAACGATTGGCGACGCTTACATGGTGGCCGGAGGAATGCCGATTCCTGCTGAGGGGCACACAAACTCGGTCGCGAACATGGCTCTGGACATGATCAATGTGGCAGGGCGCCTGACCGTCGAATTCGGTGAGGAAGTCGCAGTTCGCATCGGATTCCACTCCGGGCCTGCTGTCGCAGGTGTCATAGGCCGTCGCAAGCCTTTCTACGATGTTTGGGGTGATACGATAAATGTAGCGGCTCGGATGGAATCCTCCGGTGTACCCGGGCGTATTCAAATTACCCCAGAAGTGAAGCGCGTCTTAGGAGCAAGCTACACGTTCGAGGAGCGTGGAACGGTCAACGTGAAGGGTAAGGGCCAAATGCCACTTTTCTTCCTCACGGGTAGGTCCATCGACGATCCCGGCGTCGGAGGAGTTCGATAATTGCTTCGGCTACGGCGGCCGAGATCGATGGAGGATGACGGAGGCGTTGGGGGTCTGCTGCCAATCGCAAATGACGAAATTTGGGAACCGGTGACAGGCCTGCGTTCAGAAATTTGCCACACTCTTCTCAAAACAAAAAACCCGGCGCGAGGCCGGGCTTTTCAAACGCTACCGAGACAGCAGGCCTCAGCTCACCTTGACGTTGGACGCGGCCTGGTCTTCGGCCAGCTTCTGCTGGAACATTTGCGCGAAATCGATCGGGTCGAGCATCAGCGGCGGGAAGCCGCCATTGCGCGTCGCCTCGGCGATGATCTGCCTGGCGAAGGGGAACAGCAGGCGCGGGCATTCGATGAACAGGATCGGCAGCATGTGTTCCTGCGGGAAGCCGGCGATCGCGAACACGCCGCCATAGACCAGCTCGACATTGAACAGCACTTCCTGGTCGAAGGAGGCCTTGGCGTTCAGCGTCAGGTTGACGTCGAACTGCTTGTCGGAGAGCGGGTTGGCGTTGACATTGACGTTGATGGCGATGCCGGGGGCCTTGTCGCGGCCGCGCAGCGAATTCGGCGCGCCGGGGCTTTCGAAGGACAGGTCCTTCACATACTGGGCCAGCACGTTGAGCGACGGCTGCGCCGCGGTGTTGCCGTTTCCGTTGGCCGCGCCGACCGGCGCGTCATCTTTGCTGGCCATAAGCCTTCGTCCTCTTGCCTGGGCAGCATCGCTGACCGAATTGAAATCGGGCGTTCGCTACCATGGTCGGCATGACAAGACAAGGTTTGCCGCCTTGCTTCGGGCGAAGCAGGCCAGACGCTGCCTACTCGTCCTTGAGGCGTCGCCAGGGAGAGTTGTGGTCCGGGCCGCGCGCATAGTCGTCGCTGCGCGAATAGTCGCCATCGTCGAGGTCGATGGTCTTGTCGCGCTGCCGGCCGCGGAAGCCGCCGGTGCTGAAATTGGTGGCCAGCACGACGCGGCCCTTCAAGGCCCGCCAGGCGAGATCCCGGATCGGCGGCAGGAGCAGCAGCAGGCCGATAATGTCGGTGATGAAGCCGGGGATGATCAAAAGGATCGCCGCCAGCACGATCATCGCGCCATGCGCGAGCTGGCGGCTCGGATCGCGGCCGGCGTCCATCTCGGCCCGGATCCGCGTCATGACGCTGAACCCCTGGTGTCGGAGCAGCAGCGCGCCGGCGATGCTCGACGCCAGCACCAGGCCGACAGTCGCCAGCGCGCCGACCTGGCGCCCGACAACCACGAAGCCGGCGATTTCCAGCAGCGGAAGCGCGAGGACAAAAAGCGGAAGGAACGAAATGCGCAAGTCTTGCCAACCCTCTCGATCGTTTGGCCGTTTCGATGTTTTGGCCGCCGGCGAGCAATCGCCGCTGGCACTGAGGCTGTTAGATAGGTATGCCTGCCTTTGATTTGAATGATTGCGCCTTGCGTTCTATATGCTTTGAATGTTGAACGCTATGCGACCGTGGCCTTTGGGGCCGGCGGTCTGGCCACGGGGCAGGGATTGATTGGCGGAAGATATGGGATTCTTCGACTTCGGCACGATTTTCTTCCTGATTGCGGCGGTGGTCATCTTTTTCCAGCTGCGTAATGTACTGGGCCGTCGCACCGGCAGCGAACGGCCGCCCTTCGACCCCTATACGGCGGCCCGCAGCGGCGACAAGGATGCCGCCCAGAAATCCGAGAATGTCGTGTCGCTGCCGCGCAAGCGGTTGCCGGGCGAGCCGGCGGCCGACACCTATGCGGCGATCGACGCCTTCGCCAAGCCCGACACCGACCTCAACAAGGGTCTGCGCACGATCAAGGACAATGATCCGTCCTTCGAGCCGAAGGGCTTCGTCGACGGCGCCAAGATGGCTTATGAGATGATCGTCATGGCCTATGCCGACGGCGATCGCAAAACGCTGAAGAACCTGTTGTCACGCGAAGTCTTTGACGGCTTTGTCGCCGCGATCGGCGAACGCGAGGCCAAGGCGGAAAAGATCCAGTCCTCTTTCGTCGGTATCGACAAGGCCGACATCGTCTCGGCCGAGATGAAGGGCGGCGAGGCGCATGTCACGCTGCGCATCATCAGCGAGTTGATTTCGGCGACCCGCGACAAGGCCGGCGCCGTCATCGACGGCGACCCCGAAACCGTGGCCGAGGTCAAGGATGTCTGGACCTTCGCCCGCGACACACGCTCGCGCGATCCGAACTGGAAGCTCGTCGCCACCGAGGAAGAAGACTGAACCCGGCACAAGCCGCGAGGCTCCGGTGTCGCTATCGCCTCTCTTTGTCGCCAGGTCTTTTGCCGATCTCCCCGGCTGGGGCGACGATGACCATCTGGCGGCCTTCGCGGCCTTTCGCCGTTCCGCCTTTCATGTCCTGACCAAGCCCTATCGCAGCGGTTCGCTCGGCGTCGACTTCGACGCTTTTGCCGAGGCCTATGCCGAGGCGCGCTTTGTTTCGCCGGCGAATCGGTCGCAGGCCCGCGCCTTCTTCGAGCGCCATTTCACGCCCGTGCACATCCGCGCCGAGCATGGCGGCGCCGGCCTCGTCACCGGCTTCTATGAGCCCGAGGTCGAGGCATCACCGATACGAACGGACCGCTTTTCGGTGCCACTGCTGTCGCGCCCGGTCGATCTCGTCGATATCGATGACGCCAACCGGCCGCGCGGCATGGATCCCTACCTCGCCTTTGCCCGCCAGACGCCGGATGGACCGGTCGAATATCCCGACCGGGGCGAGATCGAGCGCGGCGCGCTTGACGGCAAGGGCCTGGAAATCGCCTGGCTGGCCGAGAAGGTCGATGCCTTCTTCATTCACGTGCAGGGTGCGGCACGGCTCGCCATGACCGATGGCCGGCTTCGCCGCGTCACCTATGCCGCCAAATCCGGCCAGCGCTTTACCGGGCCTGGCAAGATTCTCAGCGAGATTGGCGAAATTCCGCTGGAAAAGGTGACGATGCAGTCGATCCGCGCCTGGTTCAAGGCGCACCCTGATCGTATCGACGAGATCCTTTGGCAGAACCGCTCCTACATCTTCTTCCGCGAGGCTGATGTCGAGGACGCGGCCCTTGGCCCGATCGCCGCCGCCAAGGTGCCGCTGACACCGGGCCGCTCCATCGCCGTCGACCGCCTGCTGCACACATTCGGTACGCCGTTCCATATCGATGCGCCATCCTTGACGGCTTTCGACGCAAAACCGTTCCGCCGCCTGATGATCGCGCAGGACACCGGCTCGGCCATCACCGGACCGGCGCGCGGCGATCTCTTCGCCGGCTCGGGCGATGCGGCCGGCGAGATCGCCGGCGTGGTGCGTCATGCGGCGGATTTTTATGCGTTGATCCCGCGCGCGCTCGTTCCGGATGCGAATCGATGACCCGGCGCCCGGATAAGCTTAGCGAAGACGACCGGGTGCTGTGGAACCTGGTGGCGCGCACCGCCAAGCCGCTCAAGGGCAGGATCGCCGTCGATATTCCCGACATTCCTGCCGAGGCCAGGCCAACGCCGTCGCAGCCGGCCCAGCCCGTGGCCAATCAGCCAGGCGCGGCAAAGCCGAAGGCGCAGCATGTCGCCCATGCGCTCGACGAACCAACGCTGGACAAACTGTCGAAGGGCCGGCTGCCGATCGAGGGCCGCGTCGATCTGCACGGCCTGACCCAGGACGAGGCCTATTCGCTGCTGTTCTCGTTCCTGCACCGGGCGCATGCCGGCGGCATCCGCTATGTGCTGGTCATCACCGGCAAGGGCTCGTCCTCGGGCGGCGACGGGGTGCTGCGGCGGGCCGTGCCCGCCTGGCTGTCGACGCCTGCCTTTCGGCCGCTGGTCTCCAGCCACGACCATGCCGCCCGCAACCATGGTGGTTCGGGCGCGCTCTATATCCGGTTGCGCAGGCTGCGCGCATGAGGATGGGCGCATGACCCCGTTCGGCGAGAAGCTGCGGACGCTGCGAAGCGAGCGCGGCGTCAGCCAGAAGGACATGGCGGCGGCGATCGGCGTCAGCGCCGCCTATCTGTCGGCGCTGGAGCATGGAAGGCGCGGTGCGCCGACCTGGACGCTGATTCAGAAGATCATCGGTTATTTCAACGTCATCTGGGATGACGCCGAGGAACTGGCGCGGCTGGCCGAAGCTTCGCACCCGCGCGTGAAGCTCGACACGTCGGGCCTCAGTCCCGCCGCCACCGAGCTCGCAAATCTGCTGGCCGAGAACATCGAAAAACTCGACGAGGCGGAACTGCGCCGCATCACCGCGTCGATCCGCGCGGCACTGGGTCGCCAGGCGTAACCTGGCGGGTCCGCCAGGGGCGCGAGTTTCCCGCGCGCGCGCCGGCGTTCGCTTCACCTGAAGGGCCCGCCGGCGTTCAGCAGTGATGAGATCATTTTTTGCCGGCAGCGCCATTATTTCCACGGCCGCCCTTGTCGCCATGGTCGTTGCCGTTGTTTCCACCGCCCAGACAGTTCGAGTCGCCGGCACTGCAACAGCGCCCGCTCCACAAATCGTTGGTCAACGTCTTGGCGCAGCTTATGGTCTGGTCGGCGAAGGCCGATCCGGCCATTCCAGACACCGCGACGGCGGCAAGCAGTGCATTACGCAAAAGTGCAGTCATTTGAAGTCTCCATGGTTGGTTTCCGTCTACGGCCATGTGTCGTCGGCCGGGAGGAAATGGTTCACGGAGAAATGCGAGATTTGTCGGAGGTTGGCATGATGCGCGCGGCGCTAAGCCAGTAGCAAGACGCCGGCGGGACAGCGCGGAGGATCGCCGACCCTTCGCGAAGTCGCTCTGTTTGCCTACGGCTACTGGACCGAGCCGACCAGGACCTGTTGGCCACCACGGATCGAGACCCAGCGGCCGGTGTTGTCGATCGCCTGCCGCTTGAGGAAGCGGTAGCCGGTCTGGTCCCACGCCTTGACCTTGTCGTTCAGATTATCGAGCACATAGTCGCCGTCGTCGGTGCGCACCGTCAGCACCGCGTGGCCCTCGCCGTCCGGCTTGCGCACGACCGTTATCAGAAGGTCGGCAAGCGATATGCCCATGCGCGAAAGCTGGCGCCGCTTCTCCAGCACGTAGTCCTCGCAGTCACCGACGCCCTTGTCGGGATAGGCCCAGACTTCGTCCTTGCCGTAGATTTCCATGTCGCTCATCGGCTTGACGGCGGCATTGACCCTGGCGGTGACGTTGATCAGCTTGCGCATCAGCCCGTCGGTCATCGCGGCCGGCGCGAGATTGGCGGGGCGGATCGAGCATTCGCCCGGATGGAGCTTGCAGAAATCATAGTGGCCGATCGGCTGTGAGGTGAGGCCCCCGGTCGCCATCGCTCCGGCCGCCAAAGCCGGTGCCACCCAGCCTCCCGTTACTGTCAGCCCGGCCGCCACATACGCGCGCAGCCTTCGCGCCATTGGTGAGGAAATCATTGTCCCCGCTCGCCCTTTGTTATTAACGAAAGGTTAAGGGGGATTTACAGTCCGTGTCAATTACGACGGCGGTCGGATTGATAGCATGGTTACCCGAGGGGTAGGACAGCGGCACTTGTGCAACAGAATCGGCCCGTCGGCCACATTTTACCGGCCAATTGGCCCGGATTGTCGCTGCTGGGTCGCGTTGGCACGGTTTTAGCTTTTGTCCCTATGCATGTCGTTGTCCAAAAACCGCTGCGCACTTTTGGACGACATGCACTATCGCTTGGCGCTGCGGACCAGCCTCGGCTTCACCGCCACCCGGTCCTGGCGGCCATAGCTGGTGATGAAGTCGACGATGCGCGGCACGATTTCGGAGCGGAAGCGCGAGCCGTTGAACACGCCGTAATGGCCGACCGCCGGCTGCATGTAGTGGGCATGCCTGTCGGCGGGGATGTTGGGGCACAGATCATGCGCCGCCTTGGTCTGGCCGAGGCCGGAAATGTCGTCGTTCTCGCCTTCGACCGTGAACAGGGCGACGTTGCGGATGTCAGACGGATCGATCCTGGTGCCGCGATGCGTCATCTCGCCCTTGGGCAAGGCATGGCGCACGAAGACGGTGTCGACGGTCTGCAGGTAGAATTCGGCCGTCAGATCCATCACCGCCAGATATTCGTCGTAGAAATCGCGGTGCTTCTCGGCGTTGTCGCCATCATGCTTCACCAGGTGCATGAAGAATTCCTTGTGGGCGATGATGTGGCGGTCGAGGTTCATGCTCATGAAGCCGGACAGCTGCAGGAAGCCGGGATAAACCTCGCGGCCGAAGCCCGGCACCGGCCAGGGCGCCCGCATCACGACATTGTCGCGGAACCAGTCGATGCCTTTTTCCTCGGCCAGCAGATTGACCGCGGTCGGGTTGCGGCGGGTGTCGATCGGTCCGCCCATCAAGGTCATCGTCGAGGGCACGAAGGGGTCGCCGCGCGTTTCCATCAGCGCCACGGCGGCCAGCACCGGCACCGAAGGCTGGCATACCGCCATCACATGCGTATCGGGGCCCAGCGTGTGCAGGATGTCGATGATGTAATCGATGTAGTCGTCGAGATCGAAGCTGCCGTCGGCGAGCGGAACCATGCGGGCATCGACCCAGTCGGTGATGTGCACGTCGGCATAGGGCAGCATCGCTTCGACGGTGCCGCGCAGCAGCGTCGCGTAGTGGCCCGACATCGGCGCCACGATCAACAGCTTCGGATCCGGCCGGCGCCCGGCAGGCACGGCGCGTTCGAAGCGGACGAGATTGCAGAACGGCCGCGACCACACCGTCTTCTCGGCGACTTCGACGCTCTTCCAGTCGATCACCGTCTTGGTGAGGCCGAATGTCGGCTTGCCGTAGCGGCGCGTGGTGCGCTCGAACAGTTCGGCGGTCGCCGCGATCGAACGGCCCCAGGGCGTATGGGAAAACGGATTGAGCGGATTGGTGTAGAACAGGCGGACCGCATCGGCATAGAGGCGCGCGGGCTGCACGGCGGCATGGTTCATTTCATAGAGCTGGTAGAACATCGAGAACCCCGCTGCTGCATGCGACCGAAGGGACGACGAGCAGCGCCATGCCTTTGATATCTCGCGGGGAGGTTAACAACTAATTGCTGCGATGCAATACGTCACTTGGCGTGACCAACGCTTCTTTCGTCCAAAGCCTTGAAAATCCGGCCCGAACGGCGCAGCCGGCTCACTGTGCGTTGCGAAGTGTGTACGAAATGTGTCCGGCCGGCCGGACACTCCGACCATGATCCCGAAAAGTGGATTGCGGTTTTCTCGGACAAACGGAAAACCGTTTTGTCCAGAGATTATGGTCCAGGCAACAGCTGCGTCACACGCGCGCCATGCAGACGGAGGTATGGCCGGAGCCGATGAAGCCGAGCTGGCCGGCGGCACCCTTCGACAGGTCGAGCACGCGTCCCCTGATGAACGGGCCACGATCGTTGATGCGCACGATGACGCTGCGGCCGTTGTTCTTGTTGGTCACCCGGAGCTTGGTGCCGAAAGGCAAGGTGCGATGCGCGGCGGTCATCGCCGAAGGATTCATGCGCTCGCCCGATGCGGTCTTCGAATGCAGCGCGTACCAGGAGGCACGGCCGCACTGGCCGGCGGCGGTTGCCGAAGTGGCGGAAGCGCCGACCATCAGGCCAGCAGCGATCGTTACCGCGACAAGCGCGGTCTGTTTTGTAGTATTCATATTTGGGGGATGGCTCCGTTTTTGACAGACCCCAGCCGTTATGTGTCGAATAAGGCGACAAATGCGGCAAGTATCTGGCGGTTCCATGGCGGCGGCACACGTTTGGAGTCGCTGGGTAATAGTCTGTTAGGGATTTTCGCCAGGCCGGTAATCAATTCTCGATGATCTTGGTGCTGAAGTCGGGGACTTGTTTGACAAGATCGAGTGTTGATATCCAAGTAGAAGTGAACGCGGTCTGGTCACTTCCTTCAGTTCTTTCATCGTGCCCACAACGCCGCAACCGATCGACTTCGAAAGGGAGATCCGTCAATGAGACTGACCAAAAATCTGCTGGCGTTGATTGTGCTTGCCATCGGCGTGCTGTGGTCGCTGCAGGGCGTCGGCGTGGTCGGCGGCAGCTTCATGACCGGCCAGTCGCAATGGCTCTATGTCGGCCTTGTCACCGCGCTGGTCGGTCTGGTGGGACTGTTCTGGGCCAACCGTTCGCGGGTGTGAGTTGTGAACGAGCACTGGCGATCCTTCGCGCGGGCATCGCAAAGGGTGGTGTCTGTCCTGGAACAGCTGGTTGCGATTGGCGAAAACGCCCATCGCAGTTGAGAAGGGCTTCGGCCAATCCCGAATGCCTACAATGCTCCTGCCCCGCAGGAGCTAGCCGAACAGCCGATCCAAAATCCTGCCTTCGAGGCGGGCAAGTTCGACCGAACCGCGCCGCCGTGGCCGTTCCACCGGCACATCCAGGTCAAGCGCGATCTTGCCGGCATTGATCACCACGACCCGGTCGGCGAGCGCTACCGCTTCGGCGACATCATGCGTGACCAGCACGGCGGTGAACTTTTGCGCGAGCCAGATGCGTTCAAGAAGCTGCTGCATCTCGATGCGGGTCAAGGCGTCGAGCGCCCCCAGCGGCTCGTCGAGCGCCAGGATCTGCGGGTGGCCGACCAGCGCGCGGGCCAGCGCCACGCGCTGCTTCTGACCGCCGGACAGTACCGACGGCCATTCGTCGGCGCGATCGGCGAGCCCGACCTCGCCAAGAATGGCGCGCGCGCGTTGCCTTGCGCCCGCGCCGGAGGCGATGCCGGTCAGCCCGACCTCGACGTTTTTCACCACGCTGGCCCAGGGCAGCAGCCGCGGCTCCTGGAACATGAAGCGCGTGCGGCTGTGGCCTTCCTCTTCCGATCCAAATGTCAGCGACCCGGCCGTCGGCCGGTCGAGCCCGGCCAGCAGCCGCAAAAGCGTGCTCTTGCCGCAGCCGCTCTTGCCGATGACGGCGACGAACTGCCCAACCGGCACGTCGAGGTCGACGCCGTCGAGCACGGCCTTGTCGCCGAAGCGCTTGCCGACATTCCTGAAGGCGAAGGCTCGCCGTCCTTCGACGGAGCCGATGGGCCGCGCTGGAGTGGCGACGAAGGAGCGGGCTGCGGTCAGGCTGGCGGCTGTCATGGGCACTGTCTCATCCGTTTTGGAACGCCGGATGCCAGCCGAGCGACAACCGCTCGAGCAGGCGGGCGAGGCTGTCGGCAAGCTTCCCGAGCAGCGCGTAGATCAGGATCGACAGCACGACGACATCGATCAGCAGGAACTCGCGCGCCTGCATCGCCATGTAGCCGAGGCCGGAGCTCGCCGAAATGGTTTCGGCGACGATCAGCGTCAGCCACATGATGCCGAGCGCATAGCGCAGGCCGACGAAGATTGCCGGCAGCGCGCCGGGCAGGATCACGCGGAAGAAAAGTGTCGAGCGGTCCATGCCGTAGACGCGGCCCATCTCGACCAGCTGTGGGTCGACGCTCTGGATGCCGAGCAGCGTGTTGACGTAGATCGGAAAGAACACGCCGAGCGCTACCAGGAACAGTTTTGCTTCCTCGTCGATGCCGAACCACAGGATGACCAGCGGGATTAGCGCCAGGTGCGGGATGTTGCGGATCATCTGCAGCGTCGTGTCGGTCAGGCCGCGGCTGAGCGTCGACAGCCCGTTGGCAAGGCCAAGCGCAAAACCGATCGAGCCGCCGACGGCGAAGCCGGCAAGCGCGCGTGCCGTGCTGACCCCGATGTTGTGGATCAGCTCGCCCGACAACGTCAGTCGCCAGAAGGCCTCGGCGACGGCGCTTGGCGCCGGCAGCACGTTGGGCGGCATGACGCCGGCGCGGCTGGCAATCTCCCAGCCTGCAATCACCAGCACCGGCAGCAGCCAGCCGATGCCGTTCCTGTGGAGGCGCGTGGAAAAACTCATGACGCGGCCTGCAGGCGGGCCGCGCCATGGAAGCCGACCGAAAATTCGTTGGCGATGTCTTCGCGCGCCCGCAGCCGCCTGCTGCCGAGCCCGAGCTTCGGAAACAACAGCTCGGCGACGCGATAGGCTTCCTCCAGATGCGGATAGCCCGAACCGATGATGGTATCGATGCCGATCGCCTGGTACTCGCGGATGCGCTCAGTGATCTGCTCCGGCGTGCCGACCAGCGCCGTGCCTGCGCCGCCGCGCACCAGCCCGACGCCGGCCCACAGATTGGGCGAGACGACCAGCCGGTCGCGGCGGCCGCCATGCAGTTCGGCCATGCGGCGCTGGCCGACCGAATCCATCTGGTTGAGGAAGCGCGCCTGCGCATTTTCGATCTGGGCATCGGTGACGTGGCTGATCAGCCGGTCGGCGGCGCGCCAGGCTTCATCCTCGGTCTCGCGAACGATGAAATGCAGCCTGATGCCGAAGCGCAGCGTGCGGCCGCGCAACGCTGCCTTCTTGCGTGCCGAAGCGAGTTTCTCGGCCACCTGTGCCGGCGGCTCGCCCCAGGTCAGGTACATGTCGACCAGATCGGCGGCGAGGTCCTGTCCGGCGTCCGACGATCCGCCGAAATAGAGCGGCGGCCGCTCCTGCAGCGGCAGAAGGTCGAGGCGGCCATTCTCGACGCGGTAGTATTTGCCGTCGAAATTGACGCGTTCGCCCGACACCAGGCCGCGCCAGATGGTCAGGAATTCATGCGCCTGGGCATAGCGCTCGTCATGCGGCAGGAAGACTCCGTCGCCGGCGAGTTCAGTGGGGTTGCCGCCGACCACGACATTGAGCAGCAGGCGGCCATTGCTCAGCCGGTCGAGCGCCGCCGTCTGGCGCGCGGCGAAGGTCGGCAGCGTCACGCCGGGTCTGAGCGCAACGAGGAATTTGAGTTTTTCGGTCAGGGTCGCGAGGCCTGTGGCGGTGATCCAGGAATCCTCGCAGTTCTGCCCGGTCGGCAACAGCACGCCGGGAAAGCCGAGCCGGTCGACCGCCTGGGCGATCTCCTTGAAATAGCCGAACTCCGGCGGCCGCTGCTGTTGCTCGGAGCCGAGATAGGAGCCGTCACCATGCGTCGGGATGAACCAGAAGAAATCGAGTGGTGCGATGCTGGCTGACGCGGTCATGACGGCCTCTCGAAGATGCAGGCGAAAACGGGAAACGGCGCCGGGCGATCTCACCCGGCGCCGTCCGGACAAAAATCAGTTGCCTGGTGCGGTCCACACCGCGTCGGAAATCCGCACCGCGTTCGGGATCAGCCCGAGTTTGTAGAAGCGGTCGGCGGTCGCCTGCTGGCCGGCGATGATCTCGTCGGTGATCGGAAAGATGCCGAACTTGGTGCGGTTGGCGGCGATGGTCTGTGCGTCGAGCGGCACGCCGGTCACCTCGTGCAGCGCCGCGGCCACCTTGTCGCGATTCTGGTCAGCCCATTTCGCCGCCTCGCCGAGGGCTGCAATCGTCGTGGTGACGATCTCGGGATGCGCCTTGGCGAAATCCTTGTTGGCGAGGAAATAGGTGTTGACCTTGAGCACCTCGCTGGAGCGGGCTAGCACGCGCGGCTGGTAGCGGGTTTCGGCGATGGCAAAGAACGGATCCCAGACGGTCCAGGCATCGATCTGGTCGCTGGCGAAGGCGGCGGCCGCGTCAGCCGGGCTGAGATAGACCGGCGTGATCTGGTCGAAGGGGACGCCAGCCTTTTCCAGGGCCGCAACGAGCAGATTATGCGCACTGGTGCCCTTGCCGACGCCGATGCGCTTGCCCTTGAGGTCGGCGACCGACTGGATCGGCGACGCCGGCTTGACGAAGATCGCCTCACCGTCGCCATTGGACGGCAGTGCTGCCGCATAGACGATGTTGGCGCCGGCCGACTGGCCGAAGATCGGCGGTGCGTCGCCGGTCCAGCCGGCATCGATGGCGCCGACATTGAGCGCCTCCACCAGTGGCGGACCGGCGGTAAACTCGACCCATTTGACCGTGACGCCCTTGTCGCTCAGCGCCTTTTCGATCACCTGCTGCTGCCTGGCGATCACCGGCAGGCCGGTCTTCTGATAGCCGATGCTGAACTGCTTCAGCTCCTGCGCCGCGGCACCGAACGACATGGCGACGCCCGCCGCCAGCAGGCCGATGCCGAAAACACGTCTCGTCAGATTGAACATGATCCCTCTCCTTCAAGCGGATCGGCGTCGGGAAATGTCCTCGCCGGGTGGAAGATGGATCAGGCTAGGTAGGTCTATAAACGTAGTAGAGAAACGATTTTGCGAGTTGAATCGAGAAAGAGGAATCATTTTCCGCGATTGGCGGGACAGAGGGGGCGACAAGGATCACTGCGTTCGTTCGAACCGCCGCCTTGACCGCCCGTCACTGCGACCAATACTGCCAGGCCCAGTAAAAACTCTCGTCGCGCGGCGGCAGGCGGTTGTGCCTGGCCGGCGGCTGGACTGGCATCGGCGACGCCGGGCCGTCCTCTTGCGGCCTGTCCTTGGGCGGATTGTCCCTGGAAAGGCTGAGCAGCCAGGCGCCGAAATGGCTGAACAACACGGCGGTGGAATGCGTCATCGTCATTCTCCCTTTTCCGATCATTCCCGTCCCGCCCACGGGACGAGCACGCGCTCGATCCTGCGGATGGTGAATTCGAGCACGAAGGCGATGGCCGCGATCACCAGTATGCCCATCACGACGACGTCGGTGACGAGGAACTGGGCCGCCGACTGGATCATGAAGCCAAGCCCGCGCGTCGCCGCCACCAGTTCGGCGGCGACCAGCGTCGACCAGCCGGCGCCGAGCGCGATGCGCAGTCCGGTCAGGATCGACGGCAGCGCGCTGGGCAGGATCACGTGGCGGACCACTTGCACGCGCGTCGCGCCAAGCGAGCGCGCCGCGTTGATGCGCTCCTGCGAAACGCCGCGAACGCCCGAGGCGGTCGACAATGCCACCGGCGCCAGCATGGCGATGGCGATCACCAGGATCTTCGACGGTTCGCCGATACCGAACCAGATGATGACCAGCGGCAGATAGGCGAGCGGCGGGATCGGTCGCAGGAATTCCAGCAGCGGATCGAAAATGCCGCGCCCGATGGTGCTGATGCCGATGGCCAGCCCGACCGGCACACCAATGAGGATGGCGGCGATCAGCGCGGCGAACACTCTGGCCAGGCTGGCGACGGCATGCTGCAGCAGCGTCGCATCGACGAAGCCGTCGCGGGCGACGACGATGAACTTGTTCCACACGGCGATCGGCGATGGCAGGAAGACCGGCGACACCAGCTGCAGGCGGGCCGAAAGCGCCCACACAGCCAGCACCACCAGAATGGTGACCGCGCTGATCATGCGCGCCGAAATGGCTTTGCGCTTCGGGCTGGGCCGCGACCATGGCACCGACAGGCCGTCGGCCTCGTCGATCTGGCGGCTCGGCCGTTCCGTATAGGAGGAAATGGTCACGCCGCTTCTCCCTCGAAGATCGCGTCGGTCAGTTCGCCGCGCGCCGCTGCGAAGGCCGGGTCGGCCTTGATGGTGCGAATGGCCTCGCCGGCGGCATAGCGACGGCTGAAGCCGGGCTCGAAGGTTTGCACCACACGGCCAGGTCCGGGAGCCAGCACGACGATGCGGGTGGCGAGCACTAGCGCCTCCTCGATGCCATGCGTGACCATCAGCACGCCGACATCGCTGGCCGTCCACAAATCGAGCAGCGTCGTCTGCATGCGCTCGCGCGTCAGCGCGTCAAGCGCGCCGAGCGGCTCGTCGAGCAGCAGGAATTCGGGTTCGGCGGCCAGGGCGCGGGCCAGGCCGACACGCTGGCGCATGCCGCCGGAAAGCTCCCAGATGCGCTTGTCGCCGGCATCCGCGAGTTTCACCACACCAAGCAATTCATCGGCGCGGCGCGCCCGCTCGGCTGGCCTGACACCACGCAGCCGCAGCGCGAAGGCAACGTTCTCGCGCGCCGTCAGCCATGGGAACAAGGCATCGTTCTGGAATACCACCGCCCGGTCCGACCCCGGCGCTTTGATCGGCCTGCCACCGATCGTCGCGGTGCCACGCGCCGGTGCGACCAGGCCGGCGGCGACATTGAGCAGCGAGGTTTTGCCGCAGCCGGAACGGCCGACAAGCACGACGAAATCGCCCTTGGCGACATCGATCGACACCCGCTCGACGGCCGGCGCCGCCTGGCCGTCATAGTGGATCGAGACCTTGTCGAGCACGAGATGCGGCATGGAGCCTCGCAGGAGGTTCTAGAACATGATCCCGAAACGTGACGTCCGGTTTTCGCTAGAGATCATGCTCGAATGAAGGGACAATCCGACTGCCCCGGAACCGCTCCTCGTCAGCGGTTCCGGGGCAGGCAGCACGCGGCGTCGGGGAAGGAGATCCGCGCGCATTCCATGGCACGCAGGCGCTCAGTTCGAGGCCAGCGCCTCGGTGACATATTTCGAGGAGACGTATTTCGAATAGTCAGGCAGCACCGCGTCGATCTTGCCTTGCTCCTTGAGGAAGGCGGAGGTTGCCTCGACCGCCTCGACCGTTCCGCCGCCGAGGAACTTGTCCGAGGCCTGCTCTTCGAGTGTCGGGAAGACATAGCCCTTGAGCAGCTGCGGCACCTCTTCCAGCTTGGCGCCGGTGAGCTTGGCGATCTTGGCTGCCTGCGGCGACGACACCGACCACGCATCCGGCTTGGCCAGGAATTCGGCATAGGACGCGCCCGTCACCTTGACGAAATCACGCACGGCTTCCGGGTTCTTTTCGGCGAAGTCGGTGCGCACGATCCAGGCATCGAAGGTCGGTGCGCCCCAGGCGGCGACCTGCGAAGAATCCAGCACGACCTTGCCCGTCGTCTTGATCTGGCCGAGCGCCGGATCCCAGACATAGGCGGCGTCGATGTCGCCGCGCGCGAACGCCGCGGCGATTTCCGGTGGCCTGAGATTGAGGATCTCGACCGACTTCGGATCGACGCCCTCATGCTTCAGCGCGGCAAGCAGGCTGTAATGCGTCGTCGAGACGAAAGGCACGGCCACCTTCTTGCCGGCGAGGTCGGCAATTTTCTCGACGCCGGCGCCGTTGCGGGCGACCAGCGCCTCGGATTCGCCGATCAGGCCGACGATGAAAATGGTCTGGATCGGCAGCTCGCGGCTGGCCGCTGCCGCCAGCGGGCTCGAGCCGACATAGCCGATGTCGACCGAGCCGGAAGCGACCGCGGCGATGACATCGGCGCCGGAATCGAATTTGCGCCAGTCTATTGCTGCCTTGGTCGCCTTTTCATAGGTGCCGTCGGCCTGCGGCACTTTCGAGGGCTCGACCACCGTCTGGTAGCCGATGGTGATCTTGAGGTCGTCGGCAAAGGCCGGGCTGAGGAACGCAGCACCCGCAAGTGCCGCCGATGAGAGGAGAATGATGCGTCGCGAAATGGTGGACATGAAGGGCTCCTGAAAAAGAGAAAATCGGAATGCCCCATGATAGTCAGCTAATTCTATCGTTCTTGTGGAGTTAAATCCTTCTAGCCGAAGCGGTCTTGTTAGAAAAAAGCTACCGGTGGCGGGCTGCTGAAGCGGATAGGGTGGCTGCGGCCGACTTGTCCCGACGACCAGCCTGCCGGGAATGGGAGCGCTTTGCGAACCTCTCGACTGCGTCAGAAGGGGCTGGCCTATCGACAACGGTCCGCGCTACCCACCGCGAACGAGAATTCCTATCCCGCCCAATTTCAGGCAAATCCATGCCTCAAACAGCCGTGGAATTAAAACCCTCGTTTCGCGTGTTCGGGGGTAAGTATAGTAATCTTATCGACATTGGGAACTGGAGGCGACGATGAGCGGCCACCACATCGCGATCTTCGCTGGCAACGCGCTTCGGGCGCCAAAATCGTACGCTTTTGTGTCCCCGCGGGCACAAAGTCCTGACAAAATGGCCGTAGCGGTTTGAAAACGAAGCAAAATCAACAACTCTCGGCTTGTACACCATGTCACTAGAATTTATGTGTCATGTGGGCTTGGACGTGGCGGAGACGCACGGCAGGCGTTTCGCAACCGATGGTTTCGCGCCGTCGCATGACAGAGAAATTTTGATTTCATGCTCACGAAAAAGGGCAAGTACGGCCTCAAGGCGCTCGTACACCTCGCGCAACTGCCGGTCGGACAGCTCGCTTTCGTCAACGACATCGCCACCGGCAACAACATCCCGAAGAAATTCCTCGACGCCATTCTCGGCGAGCTGCGCAATGCCGGCTTCGTCCAGAGCCGCAAGGGCAAGGATGGCGGCTATCGCCTGGCGCGGCCTGCCGATGAGATCAAGGTTGGCCACGTCGTGCGCGTGCTCGACGGGCCGCTGGCGCCAATTCCTTGCGCCAGCCGCACCCAGTACCAGCGCTGTGAAGATTGCAACGAGGCGACATGCCAAGTCCGACATCTGATGCTCGAGGTCCGGCAGGCGATCGCCGAGGTGCTCGATCAGCGCAGCCTCGCCGAAATGCGCGACATGGCTGGCGACGAGCTTTCGACGGCGCTGAAAATCCAGGCCTGACACCGGCACATCGGCCAAGGCAGTCCTGCGCATGACCGGGCGCGCCAACTCGATCATCATTGTCGGCGGCGGTGCCAGCGGCGTCGTGATGGCCGCGCATCTCCTGAAATCGCCCAATCCCGATCTGCGTGTCACGCTGATCGAAAAGCGCCCGCATTTCGGCCAGGGCATCGCCTATTCGACATTGCTGTCGGCGCATGTGCTCAATGTCAGTGCCGCCGGCATGAGCGCTTATGCGGACGATCCCGGTAATTTCTGGCGCTGGCTGCTGGAGCGCGGCCTGGCGACCCCCGACCAGGCGCCGGTCTACGCGCCGCGTAGCCTCTATGCCCGTTACCTCAAGGAACTGCTAGACGATCTGGAAACGCGCGAGCGCGAAACCGGCCGGCTGCGCCTGATCCGCGAGGAGAGCCTCTCGATCATGCCCACCCCGTCCGGCGTCGAGGTGGCACTCGCCAACGGCACCAGCGTCGTCGCTCATCTCGCCGTGCTGGCGACCGGCCATGACGAGGAGGCGGCGCAAGGGCATGCCATCAGAATGGGCTCGGAAGCCGACACGGCACTGCCCTCGGACAGCCGCGTCATGGTGCTGGGCACGGGTCTCAGCATGGTCGATGCCTTCCTCGCGTTGGAGCAGCGCGGCCATCGCGGCGACATCATCGCGGTGTCGCGGCGCGGCCTGCTGCCCTCGCCGCATCGCAAGGGCAATCCGATCAAACTCGACGTCGCCGACATTCCATTGGGCACCCAGCTGTCCTATTTCGTCGGCTGGTTCCGCGACCTGATCAAGGAGAACCAGAAGGCCGGCATCGACTGGCGCGACGTCGTCGACGGCTTGCGGCCGTTCAACCAGAAGATCTGGCAGAACTGGCCGGCTTCCGCCAAGCGCCGCTTCGTCGAGCACACCAAGGCCTGGTGGGACATCCACCGCCATCGCATGGCACCCGAAGTCTACGCCCGCGTCACCGAGGCGGTGCAATCCAGCCGCATCCGCCTTGTCGCCGGGCGCGTCGTCGACATCGAGGGCAACGGCGAGTTCACGGTCCAGGTCCAGTCGCGCCACACGCAGCGTCTCGAAACGTTCGAGGTCGCCCGCATCTATGATTGCTCGGGCATCGTCAGGGACATCTCGACCTCGTCGAACAGCGTGGTGCGCTCGCTGGTCGATCGCGGCCTGGCGCGGCCGGATCCCTTGCGCATCGGTCTCGACGTGTCGGCCAATTGCGAGATCATCGCCAGCGACGGCGGCGTGTCCGCCAAGATCCTGGCGGTCGGCCCGCTGACGCGCGGCACCTTTTTCGAGATCGACGCCATCCCGGATATTCGCGTTCAATGCGCCAGGCTGAGCAAGCAGCTGCTGGGTTAGGGTGTGTCGATATTCAGGTGGTGCCGGCCTGCGAATGGCGGTTTCCTGCGCTTCCGGTGCTCACGTACTTTTAAGTCCGCTCCGCTCCGGTTCTCGGAATCCACCATCTCGGCTCGGCCTGACCCGAATCGCGACGCACCCTCGGAGCCCTTGAGGCGAACCTGGAATTTCATTCCTCATCTGGCCGGTTGATTGGTACGATCTATCTTCTTTCCGACTGTAAAGGACTGGAAAAGAGGATACGCTGCCGCTCTGCCCCGAGGCGGTCGCTTGATCATGGAGCATCGATATGAGCGAGCACAAGATCGCCGCGTCGGAAAGCACAATGTCCCGCCTGCGTCCGCCCTATGCGTCGGTTCTCGACCTGATCGGCCAGACGCCGGTGGTCGAGCTGACCAAGTTCGACACCGGCAAATGCCGGCTGTTCATCAAGCTCGAAAGCCAGAACCCCGGCGGCTCGATCAAGGACCGCATTGCGCAGTCGATGATCGCGGCGGCTGAAAAACAGGGCAAGCTCAGGCGGGGCGGCACCATTGTCGAGGCGACCGCCGGCAACACCGGGCTCGGCCTCGCCCAGGTCGGCATCCCCAAGGGCTACCGCATCGTGCTGGTCGTGCCCGACAAGATGTCGCGCGAAAAGATCCAGCATCTGCGTGCGCTCGGCGCCGAGGTGCGCATGACCCGCTCAGATGTCGGCAAGGGCCACCCCGAATATTATCAGGACATGGCCGAGAAGATCGCCGCCGAGGTGCCGGGCGCCTTCTATGCCAACCAGTTCGCCAACCCGGCCAATCCGCTGGCGCATGAAACGACCACCGGGCCGGAGATTTTCGCCCAGCTCGACGGCGATGTCGACGCGGTGGTCGTCGGCGTCGGCTCGGGCGGCACGCTGACCGGGCTTGGCCGTTACTTCGCCAAAGTGTCGCCGAAGACCGAGATGGTGCTGGCCGATCCGGTCGGCTCGGTGCTGGCGCCACTGATCAAGACCGGCAAGATGGAAGAGGCCGGCAGCTGGACGGTGGAAGGCATCGGCGAGGATTTCGTGCCGCCCAATGCCGACCTGTCGCTGGTCAAGAAGGCCTATGCGATTCCCGACAAGCAGAGCATGCTGGCGGTGCGCGATCTCTTGTCGAAGGAAGGCATCCTCGCCGGCTCGTCGTCGGGCACGCTGCTCTCGGCCGCCTTGCGCTATTGCCGCGAACAGACTGTGCCCAAGCGCGTCGTCACCTTCGTCTGCGACAGCGGCAACAAATATCTGTCGAAGGTGTTCGACGATTTCTGGCTGGCCGAGCAAGGCCTGGCCGAGCAGGAGCAGCATGGCGATTTGCGCGACCTGGTCATGCGCTCGCACCGCACCGGAGATACCGTCGCTGTCGGTCCGGACGAAAGCCTGCTCAACGCCTATGGCCGCATGCGCCGCTCCGACGTTTCGCAACTGCCGGTGCTCGACAATGGCAAGCTCGTCGGCATCGTCGACGAAAGCGACATCCTGGCCAAGGTCGATGGCCCGCATGATGGCCGCTGGGAGCGCTTCAACGGTCCGGTGCGCACGGCGATGACCTCCAATCTGCATACGCTGCAGGCGAGCCAGACCCTGGACGCGCTGCTGCCGGTGTTCGACCGCAACGAGGTCGCCATCATCTTCGACGGCGACGAATTCGTTGGCCTGATAACCCGCATCGACCTGATCAACCATCTGAGGCGCGCACGATGACCAGCAACACACCACCATCGGGCCCATCATCATCGGGCAAGAACCGCCTGGCCTTCTCGACGCGCACCATCCATGGCGGCCAGAGCCACGATCCGCTGACCGGCGCGGTGATGGTGCCGATCTACGCCACCTCGACCTATGGCCAGCAATCGCCCGGCGTGCACAAGGGTTTCGAATATGCCCGCAGCCAGAACCCGACCCGCTTCGCCTTCGAGCGCGCGGTGGCCGACCTCGAAAGCGGCACGGCGGCTTTCGCCTTCGCCTCCGGACTGGCGTCGATCGCCACCGTGCTGGAGCTGCTCGATGCCGGCGCCCATATCGTCGCCACCGACGACATCTATGGCGGCTCCTTCCGGCTGATGGAGCGGGTGCGCAAGCGCTCGGCCGATCTCAAGGTCAGCTTCGTCGATTTCACCGACCTCGCCGCCGTCGAGGCGGCGATCCGCCCGGAGACGAAGCTGCTCTGGGTCGAGACGCCGACCAACCCGCTGCTGCGCATCGTCGACCTCGAAGGTGTCGCCGCCCTTGCCAAACGCAAGGGTGTGCTCACCGTCGCCGACAACACGTTTTGCAGCCCTTATATTCAGCGGCCGCTGGAGCTCGGCATCGACATCGTCATCCACTCGACGACCAAATATCTCAACGGCCATTCCGACATGATCGGCGGCGTCGCCGTGGTCGGGGACAACAAGGACCTCGCCGCCCAGCTGAAATTCCTGCAGAACGCCATCGGCGCCATCTCAGGCCCGTTCGACAGTTTTCTGGCGCTGCGCGGGCTGAAGACGCTGGCGCTCAGGATGGAACGCCATTCGTCCAACGGCCTGAAGATCGCGCAATGGCTGGAAGGCCGCAAGGACGTGCGCCGCGTCATCTATCCGGGCCTCGCCAGCCATCCGCAGCACGACATCGCCAAACGGCAGATGCATGCCTTCGGCGGCATGATATCAGCCGTGCTCGACCGTGACCTTGCCGGCACAAAACGCTTCCTTGAACGTACGCAACTGTTCACACTGGCCGAAAGCCTCGGCGGGGTGGAGAGCCTGATCGAACACCCCGCGCTGATGACGCATGGCTCGATTCCGGCGGAGAAGCGGACCGAGATCGGCATTTCCGATTCGCTGGTACGGCTGTCGGCCGGTATCGAGGACGGCGATGATCTGATCGCGGATCTGGACCAGGCGCTGGGGGGCTAGAAAGTATTCGCGATCTAATGGCAAAGGGGCAGCGCCAACCTCTCACGTAATAGGGCCCACCAGCCCGGTTGACCCCGAACCCCATCTGCCCGAATTGTAGCGCCCCGATCCTCCCGGCTCCGGACGCCATGGCCACGCGCGAACCACCCAAACCCACGGAAACGCCCCTCACCTTCGCCGTGCTGGTGTTTCCCGGCTTTCCGATGATGGCGTTCAGCTCCGTCATCGAGCCGCTGCGCGCCGCCAATGTGCTGGCCAAGCGGCAGTGCTATCGCTGGATCATCGTCGGCGGCACAAGGGGCCCGGTCGAGGCCTCGAACGGCGTCGTCATCCAGCCGGGCTTTTATGCCGCGGACGCGCCCAAGGTCGACCGTATCGTCGTCTGCTCCGGCGGCGATGCCGATCACCTCGTCGCCGAGGACGCCGCCAGCTGGATCCGCAAAAGCCTGCGCAACGGCGCCCATATCGGCGCGGTGGCGGATGCGGCGTTCTTCCTGGCACGCGCCGGCCTGCTCGACGGCCATGCCTGCACCTTGCACTGGACCAGCCAGGCCGCCTTCACCGAGGCGTTCCCCAACATCGAGCTGCGGCGCGACCTCTATGTCATCGACCGCAAGCGCTTCACCTCGGCCGGCGGCGTCGGCAGCCTCGACATGATGCTGGAGATCATCACCCGCGACTATGGCGCCGAGCTCGCCGCCGGCGTCGCCGAATGGTTCGTGCACAGCCAGCTGCGCTCCAGCATCGACCGCAAGATGATGCCGCTGCGCCTGCGCACCGGCGTCCAGAACGAACTGGTGCTGTCGGCCATCGCCATCATGGAGGACGCGGTCGAGGAGCGGCTCGGCATGGCCGAACTCACCGCCAGGCTCGGCGTGTCGTCCGACAAGCTCGAACGCTCCTTTCGCTCCGAACTCGCCATCTCGCCCAACGGCTACTACCGCCGCCTCAGGCTGAAACGCGCCGCCGACCTGCTGGCGCATTCGACGCTTGCCGTGCGCGACGTGGCGCTGGCTTGCGGCTTTGCCTCGATGTCGAGCTTTGCGCGGGCTTTTCGCGAGGAGCACGGGCATCCGCCGAAGCTGGCGAGACGGCATTAGGGCGCCAGGCGGCGTGACGTCGAGTTCCGTCCCACCCCCCTCTGTCCTGCCGGACAGAGGGGGGTGCTGTCCCTCCAGCGCCTCGCCTCATCCGCCAGCGGCATCCCGCACAACATATGCGGTTTTCCGCACAATCCCTCCGCCCCGTTTGCGCCATGCTCAGATCTCGCAACCCACGCAAGGCCAGGCACCCCCATGAGCATCGTCGTATTCGACCCCGACAGCACCGAGGACGTCGACTTCAAGGATCGCATGCGCCACCCGGCGGCGGCCGATCCGGCCGGCGGCATGTGGCTGTCCGACACCGAGCCGTCCTTCATCGATGCCGACGCCCTGCGTAAAGGCCGGCTGGCAAAACTGCGCGGCTGGATGCGCGCGGCCGGCTATGGCGGCGTGGTCCTGTTCGACCCCTACAACCAGCGCTACGCCACCGGCTCGCGCAACATGTTCGGCTATTTCCTGCGCAACTCGACCCGCTATTTCTTCATTCCGACCGAAGGGCCGATCGTGCTGTTCGAATACCCGCAGAGCTACCATGTCTCGATGGTGCTCGACACGATCGACGAGGCGCGGCCCTCCAAGCTGGTCTGGTCATCGGTCTCCGGCCGCGACGACGAGACCGCCGGCCCGTTCGCCGACGAGATCGCCGAGCTTCTCAAGCAGCATGGCGGCGGCTCGATGAAGCTCGGCCTCGACCGTTGCAGCCATCTGCAGGCGCTGGCCCTGGAAAAGCGCGGCTGCGAGGTCCGCGATTGCCAGGGCGAAATCCTCGCCGTGCGCGCGGTGAAGACGCCGGAGGAAGTCAAATGCCTGCAGGTGTCGATGGCCGGCGCCGAGGCCGCGGTCTATGCGGTGCGCGAGGCGATCAAGCCCGGCGTCTCCGAAAACGACCTGTTCGCCATCATGTATGGCGAGGTCATCCGCCAGGGCGGCGAGTTCATCGAGACGCGGCTCTTGACCTCCGGCCAGCGCACCAACCCGTGGTTCAACGAGGCCAGCGGCCGCAAGATCCGGCCCGGCGAATTGTTGGCGCTCGATACCGACACCATCGGCTGCTACGGCTATTATTCCGATTTCTCCCGCACCTTCCGCTGCGGGCCGGGCAAGCCGACGCCCTACCAAAAATCGCTCTACCGCATGGCGCACGACCAGGTTCAGCACAACATCGGGGTCGTCAAACCCGGCATGGCCTTTCGCGAGATCGCCGAAAAGGCCTGGAAAATCCCCGACCGCTTCGTCGACCAGCGCTACACCTCGGTCATGCACGGCGTCGGCATGCATGGCGAAACGCCCTTCATTGCCCACGCCATGGATTACGAGACCTATGGCCGCGACGGCCATATCGTGCCAGGCATGGTGGTCAGCGTCGAAAGCTATATCGGCGAGAAGGGCGGCCGCGAGGGCGTCAAGCTGGAGGACGAGATCCTGATCACCGGCACCGGCACCGAACTCCTGTCGCGCTTTCCTTATGAGGACGCGTTCCTCGCGTGAAGGCTCCCATCGCCATCAAGCGCGGCGCAGTGGCCGCGGTGTTCATCGACCTGCAGGAAGAGCACCGGCAGGACCAGCGCTATCTGGTCGAGGGCTTTGCCGGCATCCTCGCCAACGTCCAGCGCCTGCAGGCGGCGGCGCGGCAGAACCATGTGCCGCTCTACCACTGGGCTTACATCGTCGATCTCGACAAGCAGGACCGGCCGTTTCATCCGCTGGGTGCCGACGGCAAGTCGGCCTTTTCCGACAAGAGCGATCCGCTGACCGAAATCTGCCATGAGGTCGCGCCCGTCAATGGCGAGGCCCTGCTGATCAAGGCCGAGGCCAGCGCCTTCCGGTCGGGTCCGGCGGCCCGCGACCTCAAGTCGGGCGGCTTCGAATGGCTGGTCGTTGCCGGCGTGTGGACCGAGGCCTGCATCGACGCCACCGTCAAGGATGCCGTGGCCAAAGGCTTTCGCGTGCTCTTGGTCAAGGATGCCTGCGGCAGCGGCAGTGCGGCCATGCACCAGACCGGCATCCTCAACCTCGCCAACCGGCTCTATGGCGGCGCCGTCACCGACACCGACGGCGCCTGCCGGCTGCTGGCGGGTGAGACCGTCACCGTCTGGCAGGTCGAAGGCTCGGTGCCGCTGCGCTTCACTTTTGAAAACGCGGCGGAGCTCTACGCCGATCTATGACTCCCGCACCAAGCACGCGCGGAAAATACGCGGCCCGGCTCGACCCGGCCCTGTGGGCCTATATCGACGCGGTCAATGCCTGGTATCCGCCCGAGATCATCGGCCTGCCGATCGACAAGCAGCGCGCGGTCTACGACAGGATGTGCCGGGCCTTCCACCGGGGCCGCCCACCCGGGGTCAAGACCAGCGACGGCCTGATTGCCGCCGCCGGCCGCGACATCCCGGTCCGCCGCTACCAGCTTGCCGGCAAGGCCGCGCGGGCGATGGTGCTCTACTACCACGGCGGCGGTTTCATCCTCGGCGGGCTCGACAGCCATGACGACATCTGCGCCGAAATCTGCGCCGGCACCGGCTTCGACGTGCTGTCGGTCGACTACCGGCTGGCGCCGGAGCATGTCCACCCGGCCGCCTTCGACGATGCCGTCACCGCCTTCGAATGGGCGGCGGCGAGCACTGGCCTGCCGCTCGTGCTGTGCGGCGAAAGCGCCGGCGGCAATCTCGCGGCAGGGGTGGCGCAGGCGACGCGCCGTCACGCCCGCGCCGCGATCGGCCAGGTGCTGATCTACCCCGAGCTTGGCGGCGACGAGAGCGCCGGCTCCTACATCGAGCACGCCGACGCGCCGCTGCTGTCGCTGCACGACATCGCCTTCTACCGCGACGTCCGCTCGGCCAAGCGCCAATCATCGGGCGATCCGACCTTCTCGCCGCTGCGCGACACCGACTTTTCCGGCCTGCCGCCGACGGTGATCGTCACCGCCGAATGCGATCCGCTGTCGTCGGACGGCGAGACCTATCGCGATCGCCTTGTGGCTAGCGGTGGCAAGGCACGGTGGCACGAGGAGCCGAGACTGGTGCACAGCTTCCTGCGCGCCCGCGCGACCGTGCCGGCGGCGGCGGAAGCGTTTGGGCGGATCATTGCGGCGGTTGCGGCGCTGGGCCGAGGTGAATGGCCGTATTGAGCGGCTGAGGAGAGGCGCCAGCGCCGCGGCGCCAATCTCCCCAACGAGGGGGGAGATCGGCTGAAACCCTGCGGAGCACCGCACAATCACTGCGGAAAACCGAACACTCCCCGGCGTCACCCCGCTCTATCATTCGCCTGCTCAGGCAACGGCGTCCTGGCGGTCCGCCCACACCGCGTTGGATGTGTCCGCCGGGGCGCCCAACGACAGGGGAACGACGATGAAATTCATGCTGACTGACTGCAAATTGCACCCGCAGGCCAAACCCGTCGCCGACGATTTCAGGACCGGCGGCATCAGCCGCCGCGAATATCTCGCTTTGATGGCCGGCCTTGGCGTCAGCGCCGCCGGCGCCCTGGCGCTTGGCGGCCTCGCCCCTACCCCTGCCCGCGCCGCCGAGCCCAAGCGCGGCGGCACCTTGCGCGTCGCCATGAACGTCAAGGGTTTCAAGGATCCGCGCACCTTCGACGGCGTCGAGATGTCCAACGTCGCCCGCCACTGCAACGAATATCTGGTGCGCTGGAACACCGACTTCTCCTTCGAGCCCTGGCTGCTCGAAAGCTGGGAGGCGAGCGACGACGCCAAGACCCTGACGCTGCATGTGCGCAAGGGCATCACCTGGTCGAACGGCGATGCCTTCAACGCCGACGATGTCATCCACAACCTCACCCGCTGGTGCGACGCCTCGGCAGCAGGCAATTCGGTCGCCGCGCGCATGGGCGCGCTGGTCAATGCCGACACCAAGAAGCTGGTCGATGGCGGCATCGCCAGGGTCGACGACTTCACCATAAAACTCAACCTGCCGAAGCCCGACATCTCGCTGATCGCCGGCATGGCCGACTATCCGGCGCTGATCATGCACCGCTCCTATGAGGGCGACGGCGACCCCAAGAAGGCCCTTTCCATCACCACCGGCCCCTGCGAGCTGGTCAGCTGGGATGCCGAGACCGGCGCCGAGGTGAAACGCAAAGACAAATGGTGGAAGGGCGAGTTCTGGCTCGACGGCATCAAATGGGTCGACTACGGCTCCGACCCCAATGCCATGCTGTCGGCGTTCGAATCCGGCGAGATCGACACCGACCACGAAACCGCCTCCGACGCCGTCTCGCAGACCGAGCAGATGGGGCTCAAGAATTCCGAGATCGCCACCGGCTCCACCATCGTCGCCCGCTTCAATGTCGGCAACGCGCCCTATGACGACGCCAAGGTGCGCCGCGCCGCCCAGCTCGCCGTCGACAATTCCGCCGTGCTGGCGCTCGGGCTCGGCGGCCGCGGCAAGCCCGCCGACAACCACCATGTCGGCCCCATGCACCCCGAATATGCCGATATCGGCCCGGCCAAGCGTGACGTGGAGGGGTCGAAGAAACTGCTCGCCGAGGCCGGCAAGGCCGACCACGAATTCGACCTCATCTCCGTCGACGTCGAATGGCAAAAGAGCACCGGCGACGCCATCGCCGCGCAGATGCGCGAGGCCGGCTTGAAGATCAAGCGCACCGTGCTGCCGGCCGCCACCTTCTGGAACGACTGGAGCAAATACCCCTTCTCCTGCACCGAGTGGCTCGGCCGCCCGCTCGGCGTCCAGGTGCTGGCGCTGGCTTACAAATCCGGCGCCGCCTGGAACGAAAGCGCCTACGCCAATCCCGAGTTCGACACCCTGCTCGACAAGGCGCTGGCGACCCCGGACGCCAAGGCCCGCAAGGAGATCATGGGAAAGATCGAGCAGAATCTGCGCGACAGCGGCATCATCATCCAACCCTACTGGCGCTCGGTCTACCGCACCTACCGCAAGGGTGTTGAAGGTTGCGAGCAGCACCAGGCGCTGGAACAGCATTTTGAGAAGGTGTGGATTGAGTCCTGATCTGTACTTGGGTCCTCATCGCTGGTGAAGGCGGAGCGCGATCTTGCCTTCTCCCACAAGGGGAGAAGGTCAGCAGCGTCACCGCTCGCCCTGCAGCAGCGTCCAGATCCACCCAACAACGTGAGCACCAGGAACGGATAACCTGCGGTGGGCAACAGCGCCTTCTGTGCCGGTAGGTTCACACGTCGATAGGAATTTATTCTTGACAGGGTGAGGGCAGCTATGCTACATATTCGCCATAGTGCTGATTTGCGCCAATGACCCGCTGCCGAGGCGGGTTTTTACGGTTTCGTCAAAGAACGCGTCGGCGAAGGCTTCGAAGAGACCCGTTAACCGGATTCGCTGCCCCGCGATCTTCCCTTCTCCCACAGGGGACAAGGCAAGGGGCGCAGGCCTGCCGCCGCCCCCTGATCACCGCCCGGGCCTCATCAAGGTCCAGATCCAGCCGATGAAGGTCAGCACCAGGAACGGATAGCCGGCGGCGGGCAGCGGCGACGAGGTCGGCAGCAAGGGTGCGCCCCAGAGGATCATGCCCACTGAGGCGACAAACAGCGCGGCGGCCACGACACCGGTGAGCCGCATCCACAAGGCGAAAGTTTTCGGCGCGCTGACCATGACAAGTGCTGCCGCCCACAGCAATATGCCGCCGACATAGGAGGGAACGCTGGCCTGCAGGCCCGCCGCATTGCCGGCAAGCAACAGGCTCTCGCCGGCAAGGAAGGTGAGGAATCCGGCCGCGACGCAGTCATTGCCCAGCCGCTGATATCTCATCGTCAGCAGCGCGGTCGCGACCACGAGTGCCACGCCATCGATCGTCCACAGCGTTTCGCGCAGCGCGTCGCTGCCAACGAAAGTGCCGGCAAGGCCTAGTGCGCCGCCGATCGCCAGGCCGATCGCGGCGACGGTGTCCAGAGTATTGGAACGCATGTGAAATCTCCCCCAAGCCGTGCGGAGGATACTTCAGGGCGGGGCGTTCTCAAAGAGTGGCCCGCAGGGCAGCACGAAACGAAAAGCGGACGGTTATCGGGAGGTCGCCACCTGCTTCGGGTGATTGCCACCCATCCGCACCGTCCGGGGAAATGGCCGGCGCGATGCCGGTGAGACAATTGCCTGAGCCTCGCGCCGGCCACTGGCGAACTGATTAAGGTCCGCCGCGCGGTTTTTCTAGCCCGCCATTGTGGCACGAGCAACCAACTCAGGGTTGGAGTGGGTTCGTACAACCCTTCCATGCCATCATTTCTTATTCGGGACAGAAGGGCGCGTTCGACTTAACGAGCCATTCCATTTTGAAGCCATCATTTTTCGAGCCGGCGACAGAATCGGTCCAGCAGAGTTGCTGACCCGCTTATCTCAAGGCCTTGCGCCGTTTTCTTGGTGGTGGCGCCCGCTGAGATTGCCGCGTTTCTTGTTGCGTTCGATCCCATCAGCGACATCCGTTGGACAGGGTTGCAGCACTGCCGCAACCCCCGGGGTGGGACCCGCTGCCTTCGGCAGCTCCCACCCGGACTTGCGCTCGCATCGACCCGCCGGGTCGATGCGTCCGGCCAAGGGCCGGACCGCTTAGTCCCCCATCTTCAGCGCCTGAATAAACGCCTCCTGCGGGATATCCACCTTGCCGAACTGCCGCATCCGCTTCTTGCCCTCTTTCTGCTTGTCCAGCAGCTTGCGCTTGCGCGAGACGTCGCCGCCGTAGCACTTGGCGGTGACGTCCTTGCGCAGCGCAGAGATGGTTTCGCGGGCGATGACCTTGCCGCCGATCGCGGCCTGGATCGGGATCTTGAACAGGTGGTTCGGGATCAGCTCCTTCAGCTTCTCGCACATCTGCCGGCCGCGCTTTTCCGCCGCCGTGCGGTGCACCAGCATCGACAGCGCGTCGACCGGCTCCTCATTGACCAGGATCGACATCTTCACCAGGTCGCCTTCCTTGTAGTCCGTGAGGTGATAGTCGAACGAGGCGTAGCCTTTCGAAATCGACTTCAGCCGGTCGTAGAAATCGAACACGACTTCGTTGAGCGGCAAATCGTAGATCAGCATGGCGCGCTTGCCGACATAGGACAGGTCGGCCTGGATGCCGCGCCGGTCCTGGCAGAGTTTCAGGATGCCGCCGAGATAGTCGTCGGGGGTCAGGATGGTGGCGCGGATCCACGGCTCCTCGATCGCCGAAATCTTGACCACGTCGGGCATGTCGGCCGGGTTGTGCAGTTCCTTCATCGAGCCGTCGGTGAGCAGCAGCCGGTAGACGACTGATGGCGCGGTGGCGATCAGGTCGAGGTTGAACTCGCGCTCCAGCCGCTCCTGGATGATTTCGAGATGCAAGAGGCCAAGGAAACCGCAGCGATAGCCGAAGCCGAGTGCTGCGCTGGTTTCCATTTCATAAGAGAAGGACGCGTCGTTGAGGCGCAGTTTCCCGACCGCTGCGCGCAGATCCTCGAAATCGGCGGCGTCGACCGGGAACAGGCCGCAGAACACCACCGGCTGCGCCGGCTTGAAGCCGGGCAGCGCCTTGGCCGTCTGGCGCTTGTCCTCGGTGATGGTGTCGCCGACGCGGGTGTCGGCCACTTCCTTGATCGAGCCGGTGAAGAAGCCGAATTCGCCGGGGCCGAGCTCGTCGACATTGATGCGGGCCGGCGTGAACACGCCGGTGCGCTCGACCAGGTGCTTGGCACCGGTGCCCATCATGCGGATGGTCTGGCCCTTCTTCAGCACGCCGTCGATGATGCGCACCAAAACGATGACGCCGAGATAGGCGTCGTACCAGGAGTCGACCAGCATCGCCTTCAACGGGGCCGTGGCGTCGCCCTCGCGCGGCGGCGGCAATTGGTGGACGATCGCCTCCAGCACATCGGGAATGCCAAGCCCGGTCTTGGCCGAGATCAGCACGGCGTTGGAAGCGTCGATGCCGATCACCTCCTCGACCTGCTCGCGGATGCGTTCGGGCTCGGCGGCCGGCAGGTCGACCTTGTTCAGCACCACGACGATCTCGTGGTTGTTGTCGATCGCCTGGTAGACATTGGCCAGCGTCTGCGCCTCGACGCCCTGGCTGGCGTCGACGACCAGCAGCGAGCCCTCGCAGGCGGCGAGCGAACGCGACACTTCATAGGCGAAGTCGACATGGCCGGGGGTGTCGATCAGGTTGAGGATATAGTCCTCGCCATTGTTGGCGCGGTATTTCAGCCGCACCGTCTGCGCCTTGATGGTGATGCCGCGCTCGCGCTCGATGTCCATCGAGTCCAGCACCTGTTCCTTCATGTCGCGCAGCTCCAGCCCGCCGGTCAGCTGGATCAGCCGGTCGGCAAGCGTGGATTTGCCATGGTCGATATGGGCGACGATGGAGAAATTTCGGATGTGGTCGAGGGGCGTGCTCATGTCGCGCGCTTTAGCAGGGGCAGCTTGCCCGGGCAAGCGGCGCAGCCCGCCGCCAGCACGGGCACTTGTCGGCTTTTCCCTGGGATTTGTCAGAAAGTCGATAAATTTTAACCAAGTCCGTTAGAGCATAATTTGTGAGTGGCATGTTAGCGACAGGAGATATTCGGTTGTAAGGATTACGGCATGCGGGGGTTAGCAGGCAGGTTTATCAGGTCGAGGAGCGGCTCGTTCGCGCCGATACTCGTCCTCAGCATGATGCCGATACTTGCCGCCATCGGCTTTTCGGTCGACTACACCTCGGCGGTACAGACCCGGTCGAACATGCAGGCAGCGCTTGATGCCGCGATCCTGTCGATCACCACGATGGCGACGAATTCGACGCTGGCGCAGCGCCAGGTGGCGCTGCAGACTTCCTACGACGCCAACGGTGGACAGGGCACCACGACGCTGAAGAACTTCGTGGTTGACGCCGGCGGCACCGCCACCGCGCAGGCCACGGCAAGCTTCTCCATGCCGACCGTCTTCATGCAGATCGCCAGGATCACCGCTGTGCCGGTCGCCGTCGGGTCGGCGGTGAGCAAGACGCCGGCGCTGGTGCAGAGCACCTTCAAGGTCGAGAAGGTGTCGGGCTGGTGGAACAAGACGATGACGCTGTACGGCACGCAATTCGGTGCGACCGTGGCCAAGCCGCTGATGACGATCACCTACACCTATAATGGCGCTGGCGATCCGAAAGGCTACGGCACGACCACCGTATCCACGATCACCAACAATGGCGGCGCCGACATCAGCACGGTCGTCCAGTCGCAGGTTTGCTCGACCAGCACTGTGAACAACTTCAACAATGTGCCCACCGGCGGGATCACCCAGACCAGCGGCAACAAGAAATACCTGACCACCTGCGCCAACACCATGTACCCGGCCAACAGCGCCGGCGCGGCGATCGACGTCAGCCAGATGGGCGGCCTCTACCTGCAGATGAACGTGCCGTCGGGCAACCCGCAAAACCTCAAGTCGAACGATCCGGCCACTTCCAACCGGCTCTATATCGACGGCACCGAGGTGGCGACCGGCCAGATCGTCGACATCTTCACCGCAGTGCCCTGCGGCCAGCCCAGCAGCCAGGCCTGGGAAGACGGCGGCTCCACGGTGCCGACGAGTGCCGCGGTCGGCACGACCCAGGCCGACTTCTTCTACAACGTCACCGGCAAGTGCGACTTCAACAAGCGGCCCTCCGATACGCTGCTGACGCAGTAGGGCCGACAGCGCCGATCTCCCCTCTTGTGGGGTCAAAGGGCGGGCGAGACCCGTGACTCGCCCAGGGCGGCGGATCGGCGCGCAGCGCAGAGACGGATGGGGGTGCCGGACGGAACGCAACGGCCGGTTAATCTGCCACTATCCCGCATCAACCTGTCCCTCCGGCCAAACGCAGCTTTGCCCGTTCGCTCCGACGCGAAATGACGGAGGCGCAAGACAGGCTGTGGCATGAGCTGCGTGACCGCAGGCTCGAGCGGATAAAATTTCGTCGCCAGGTTCCAGCTTGGCACCGACGGCACTCCGTCCAACACCCCTCATCCGTCTCGGCGCTACGCGCCGATCCACCTTCTCCCACAAGTGGGAGAAGGGAAACGAACCCGATCACAAACCGGTGAGCGCTGTAACGAAATCCGCGGCAGCGGCGAAGTGGGGATATCAGCGGCGCATCCGGGCGTCGCCACCCACGGAGCAAGCCGATGTCGGGATCCAGAAAGTTCGTCGCAGTGTCCAGCCTGGGAGCGCTTGCGCTGGCAGTGTCGCTTGGCGCGGCCGCTGCCCAGCCGCTCACCGTGGTCGAGCTGTTCACCAGCCAGGGCTGCTCGTCCTGCCCGCCGGCCAATGCCAATCTGATCAAGGTCAAGGACCATCCCGGCGTGCTGGCACTCTCGTTCAACGTCACCTATTGGGATTATCTCGGCTGGAAGGACACGTTCGGCCGCCAGGAATTCACTCAGCGCCAGGTCACCTACGAGCCGGCGCTTGGCCATGACGGCCCGTTCACCCCGCAGGTGGTGGTCAACGGCCATGCCGATGTCGTCGGCGCCGCATCCGGCGAAATCCAGAACCTGATCTCGAGCGCCGGCCATATCAGCGGCCCGTCGCTGTCGCTTGATGGCGGCAAGGTCAGCATCGGCGCCGGTTCGGCGCCGGGCGGCCGGGCCGATGTCTGGCTGGTTAGCTATGCCAAGGGTGTGATCGAGGTGCCGGTGGCGCGTGGCGAAAACACCGGCCGCACCTTGCCGCACGCCAATGTCGTGCATGCGCTGAAGAAGCTCGGCAGCTGGACCGGCACCGCGACGGCGCTGGATGTGCCGGCGGCCTCGGACGGACTGAGCACCGCCGTGCTCGTGCAGTCGCCGGGCGGCGGACCGATCCTCGCCGCCGCCACCAACTGAAGTTCCCCTGCGCATGATCCCGGAAAGGATCATGCGCAGACAACGGCCCGCGCTACGCCGCAAGAGCGGCGCCGCAACAGCCCGGCCACCGAAAGGTGGGCCATCAATGACCAACCCCCAAAGGAGACCATCATGACCACTTTCTCCCGCCTGACGCTGCCGGCGCTCGCTCTCGCTCTGTGCTCGACGGCACTGTTTGCCGGCGGCATCGCTCGTGCCGACGACGCGGCCAACGCCATGAAGCCCGCCGTCAATGCGATGAAGCCGGCGACCGATGCGATGAAACCGGCCGGCGCGATGGCGCCCGACGCGATGAGCACGAACGCGATGAAGCCCGCCGCCGACGCCATGAAGCCAGCGGCCGATGCGATGAAGCCTGCCGGCGCGATGGCGCCCGACGCGATGAGCACGAACGCCATGAAGCCCGCCGCCAAGGCCATGAAGCCAGCGGCCGATGCGATGAAGCCTGCCGTCGACGCCATGAAACCGGCAGCGGATGCCATGGCTCCGGCCAATTAGCGCGGTTTCCGGATTCGGTCCCGACCAGGGCTGAATCCGGACGCACGTGAAAGTGAGGCCTCGCCCACGACTCACCCGTCGCATGATCCACTCTTATCCAATAGACTCCACAGGATGGACGTCACAGGAGCTCAGCCATGACCGACATGCAAAAACCAGCTGCCAGATCGTCGAATGTCTTCAGGAGCGCGCTCGCAGCCCTCGCCCTTGCCGCCGCGGGCGCCGCCTTCTGGCTGACGCCGGCCGTTTCCGCGGAGGACGCGGTGGTGATCCCGCCGCCGTCGATCGATGAAAAGGCGGCCAGCGGCAGTGAAAAGGCAATCTTTGCCGGCGGTTGTTTCTGGGGCGTGCAAGGCGTGTTCCAGCACGTCAAGGGCGTCAGCAAGGCCGTCTCCGGCTACACCGGCGGCAGCAAGGATGAAGCCGTCTACGAGACGGTCGGCTCAGGCCGCACCGGCCACGCCGAATCCGTCGAGATCACCTACGACCCTTCAAAGGTCACCTATGGCCAGCTGCTGCAGGTCTATTTCTCGGTCGCCCACAACCCGACCCAGTTGAATTTCCAGGGTCCCGACTCGGGCACGCAGTACCGCTCGACGATCTTTGCCGAAAACGATGCACAGAAGAAGATCGCGCAGAGCTACATTGCCCAGCTCGACCAGGCCAAGGTCTTCTCCAAGCCGATCGTCACCACGCTGGAAACCGGCAAGACCTTCTATCCGGCCGAGGACTATCACCAGGACTTCCTGACGCTGAACCCGACCTATCCCTACATCGTCTACAACGACCTGCCCAAGGTGGCGAACCTGAAGCAGCTGTTCCCGGCGCTCTACAGCGAGAAGCCGGTGCTGGTGCTGTCGGCCAGCAACTGAGCCGGCTTATCGAAGAGATATCGGCGGGACAGCGCGTCCCTCTGCCCTGCCGGGCAGAGGGGGTACCTCGCTGCGAAGGTCAGTGCTTTCAACCACTCTCAGTCGTAGGTCAGGTCAGTCGCCTTGCCGCCGAACACCCGGTAGGCATAGAACGAATAGAAGATGATGACCGGCAGCACGACCACGGTGCCGGCCAGGATGATGGCGAGGCTTTCCGGCGCCGAAGCCGCCTGCCAGATGGTCAGACGATCGGGCACCACGAACGGATAGAACGACCAGGCGAGCCCGGCAAAGCCGAGCGCGAAGATGGCGGCCAGCGTCAGAAACGGCGTCAGCGAATGGCGGTCGTCGGGCCTGGGCAGATGGAAGGTCTGCCGCCACAGCCACAGGAACAGCAGCGCCGACAGGATCGGCAGCGGCGACAGATAGAGCATCGACGGCCAGACGAACCATTTGTCGAAGATGCGCGGGCTGGCGAAGGGCGTCGCCAGCGACACCGCGGCCATGCCGAGCGCGGTCACCACCAGTGCGGTGCGCAGCCAGCGCACCGCCTTCTTCTGCAACTCGCCTTCGGTCTTGTAGATCACCCAGGCGGCGCCCATCGCCGCGTAAGCCGCGGCAAGGCAGAACGCCACCAGCACGCCGAACGCCATGCCGCCCAGGCCGACGTCGAGGCCGAGCACATAGACGCCCAGCATATAGCCCTGTGCCAGCGAGGCGATGACGGAACCCAGGAAGAAAATACGGTTCCAGCGATGCTTCTTGCCGCTCGGCACCTTGGCACGAAAATCGAACGCGACGCCGCGCAGGATCAGCCCGATCAAAAGCACGAACACCGGAATGTAGAGCGCGGACAGGATGACGCCGTGCGCCAGCGGGAAGGCGACTAGCAGCAGGCCGACGGCCAGCACCAGCCAGGTCTCGTTGGCGTCCCAGAACGGACCGATCGCGGCGATCATCGTGTCCTGCTCGGCGTCCTCGGCGGCAGCGAACAGAATGCCGATGCCGAGATCGAAACCGTCGAGAATGACGTAGATCAGGATGGCGAGGCCCATCAGGCCGGCAAAGATCAGCGGCAGCAGGGTTGGCCAGTCGAAGGTCATTTTCTTCTCCTCACTCGCCCGCCGCCGGCTGCGACAGAGCTGCGTTCATCACGCCCGGCAGCGGCGATGAATCACCGTCCTTCGCCGCCTTCAGCGCCAGATGCACCAGCACGCCGAGATAGGCGATCAACAAGAGCACATAGAGAATGAGGTAGATCGCAAGCGTCAGCGCGACATGGCTGCCGGCCACCGGGCCGACGGCGTCGGCGGTCTTCAGCACGCCGGTCACCAGCCAGGGCTGGCGGCCGATTTCGGTGGTGTACCAGCCGGCCAGCGTCGCCAGCCAGCCCGATAGCGCCATCGGCACCATCAGCATGGCGAGCGGCTTCGGCAGGCTGTGCCGGCGCTTGAGGAAGAAGGCGGCCGACCAAGACACGGCGAGCATCAGCAGTCCGGTGCCGACCATGATGCGGAAGCTCCAGAAGATTGGAAAGACCGGCGGATGGTTGCCGGGATAGTCGTTCAGCCCCGGCACCACGCCGCTGATGCTGTGCCGCAGCACCAGGCTGGCGCCGTCGGGAATGGCGATTTCGAACCTGTTCTCCTTGGCCGCCTCGTCGGGCAGGGCAAAGAGAACCAGCGGTACGTTGGGGCCGGTGTTCCAGTTGGCCTCCATGGCGGCGATCTTCTGCGGCTGGTGCTCCAGCGTGTTCAGTCCGTGCTGGTCGCCGGCCAGGATCTGGATCGGGATCAGGATCGCGGCGGTGAAGACGCCGGTGCGCAGTGCCTTCCACATCGATTCCGAGCGGTCGCCATTGAGATAGCGCAGTGCCGACAGGCCGGCGACCAGGAACGATACCGTCAGGCCGGAGGCGAGCAGCATGTGGACCAGCCGGTAGGGCATCGACGGGTTGAAGACGATCGCCCACCAGTCGACGGCGTGCGCCACGCCGTCGCGCATCTCGAAGCCGGCCGGCGTCTGCATCCAGGAATTGAGCGCGATGATCCAGAACGCCGAGAGGGTCGTGCCGCCGGCCACCAGCACTGTCGCCATCGTGTGGATACGGTTGGAGACGCGGCGGAAGCCGAACAGCATGATGCCGAGGAAGGCGGCTTCCAGGAAGAAGGCGGTGAGGATTTCGTAGGCCAGCAGCGGCCCGGCAATGTTGCCGACCTTTTCCATGTAGCCCGGCCAATTGGTGCCGAACTGGAAGCTCATGGTCACGCCCGACACCACGCCCATGGCGAATGACAGCGCGAACACCTTCACCCAGGTGAAATAGGCGCGCATCCAGGCGGAATCATTTGTCGCGTTGTAACGGAGCTTGAAGAACAGCAGCACCCAGCCAAGCGCAATGGTGATCGTCGGAAACAGGATGTGGAACGAAATGTTCGCGCCGAATTGCATGCGCGACAGGATGAGCGGGTCCATGCTGGGCTCCGGCTGCTTCTAATAAGGCAAGAATAGGCCTGTCGCGTTGGTCGGTCAAAGCGGCGTCCCGCCGCGAGGCGGAACGCCGCAGCGCTCGGCCAAGATGACGCATGCGCCGCAGAGCCCAGCCTATGCGCCAGTGGCCGGCGCCTCGCCAAGTGCATCCGCCGCACCGTGTTCACGCCGGACGGACAGCATGCCAGATCTCGGCCGTCTTCTGGTCATGAACGGACTGTAACCGCCGCCGCACTGGCCGTCCTGCAACGATTGTCGAGAACTGTCAGCAGCGGCACCGACTTGCGGTTGCACGCACCGACATACAGCCTATATCAGGGGACCTCTTTCAGGCAGCCGTTTTCAAACATGCCCTCCATCCTGTCCATTTCCGGGGTCTCCAAGACCTACGCAACCGGCTTCACTGCGCTCAAGGAAGTCAACCTCGATATCGAGCGCGGCGAGATCTTCGCGCTGCTCGGCCCCAATGGCGCCGGCAAGACGACGCTGATCTCGATCGTCTGCGGCATCGTCAACCGCTCGTCGGGCACCGTCACCGTCGACGGCCACGACATCAACAAGGATTACCGCGCCGCGCGCAGCCTGATCGGACTGGTGCCGCAGGAACTGACCATCGACGCTTTCGAGAGCGTCTGGGCGACGGTCAATTTCAGCCGCGGCCTGTTCGGCAAGCCGGCCAACCCGGCTTTCGTCGAGAAGGTGCTGCGCGACCTTTCGCTGTGGGACAAGAAGGACGCCAAGGCGATTACGCTCTCGGGCGGCATGAAGCGCCGGCTGATGATCGCCAAGGCGCTGTCGCACGAACCGCGCATCCTGTTCCTCGACGAGCCGACCGCCGGCGTCGACGTCGAATTGCGCCAGGACATGTGGGCGATGGTGCGTCGGCTGCGCGAGGACGGCGTCACCATCATCCTCACCACCCACTATATCGAGGAAGCCGAAGCGATGGCCGACCGCGTCGGCGTCATCAATCGCGGCGAGATCATCCTGGTCGAGAACAAGGCCGAACTGATGCACAAGCTCGGCCGCAAGCGGCTGGTGCTGGAACTGCGCAGCCCGCTGACGGCCATCCCGGAGGCTTTTTCGCGCTACGCGCTGGAGCTGTCGCCGGATGGCGGGCAGCTGACCTACACCTATGACAACCAGGCCGAGCGGCCGGGCGTCGCCTCGCTGATCCGCGACCTCGAGGCATCAGGCATCCAGTTCCGCGACATCGACACGCAAAACAGCTCGCTCGAGGAGATCTTCGTCAATCTGGTGAGGAGAGAGCCATGAACCTGCGCGCAGTCTGGGCCATCTACCGGATGGAAATGGCGCGTGCCTTCCGCACCGTGCTGCAGAGCATCGTCTCGCCGGTCATCTCGACATCGCTCTATTTCGTCGTCTTCGGCTCGGCCATCGGCTCGCGCATCACCGAGATCGACGGCATCAGCTACGGCGCCTTCATCGTACCGGGGCTGATCATGCTGTCGCTGCTGACGCAGTCGATCTCCAACGCCTCCTTCGCCATCTACTTTCCGAAATTCGTCGGCTCGATCTACGAGCTTCTGTCGGCGCCGGTCTCCTATCTCGAGATCGTCATTGCCTATGTCGGCGGCGCGGCAACCAAGTCGATCATTCTCGGCCTGATCATCCTCGCCACCGCATCGCTGTTCGTGCCGCTCACCATCCTGCATCCGTTCTGGATGGTCGCCTTCCTGGTGCTGACGGCGGTGACCTTCAGCCTGTTCGGCTTCATCATCGGCATCTGGGCGAAGAGTTTCGAGCAGCTGCAGCTGGTGCCGCTCTTGATCATCACGCCGCTGACCTTCCTCGGCGGCAGCTTCTATTCGATCAACATGTTGCCCGGAATCTGGCGCACGGTGACGCTGTTCAACCCGGTCGTCTATTTGATCAGCGGCTTCCGCTGGAGCTTTTATGGCAAGTCCGATGTCTCGGTCGGCATCAGCCTCGGCATGACCATCGTCTTCCTGGCTGTCTGCATCGCGATCGTCGCCTGGATCTTCAGGACCGGCTACCGGCTGCGCAACTGAGGGGGGTCCCGCTCAGACCTCAAATGGCCTTGACCAGCCGCAGCAGCCCCAGCATCTCGACATAAGTCCCCTCGCGGAAGGCGATGTAGACCGGCTCTTCGACACCGTGGAAGCGGCGCTTGAACGCCGCCTGGCCCTGCAGGTTGAACCTGCGGCGGTTGACCCATGGCGACGAGTAGGCGCGCTGGAAGGTGTTGCGCCAGAAATCGCTTTCGGCAAATCCGCTTGGCCCGATGTCGACGAGCGGCGACAGGCCAAGCGTGACCACCGAGATGCCTTGCTCGCGGAAACGGTCGACGGCGAATTTGGTCAGGCCGATCTCGGCATGCGGCGAGGCGTCGATGTGCTTGCGCTTGAAAGCCGTGGTGTAGCCAATGACCTTGCCGTCGGCAAACAGCGGGTCGAAGTCGAGCAGGGCGATCAGCTCGCCATCGGGGCCATGCAGGACGAAACGGCGCATGTCGATGCCGAGATGGTCGGCGAACGGGCGGTTGAGAAAGCCCATCTCCCAGCGCTTGACGATGCGGTCGCCGCGCCAGTTCTCAGAGAGCCGGGCAATTTCATCCAAAAAGACCGTCCGTCTGTCCTCGGCGAATGAAAAGCCCTTCTTCAACAGCCAGCGCTCGGAATAACGTACGGTCTCGTTGCGCTTGCCGGAAAAATCATGGTCGGGCAGGTTGAGGCGGGTGTCGATGCCGAGACGATTGACCTTGTAGCCGAGCCCTGCCAGCACCCGCGCCGTCGGTTCGCCGATCTGCACGAACCACGGGCTGCCGGCGCTTTCGACGAAGCGTCTGATGTAATCGGGGCGCAGGATTGGATCCGCCACCGGATCGCCGAGCGCGAAATGATGCTTCATCTTGGTGCCGAAGGCGATGTAGCCGTCGGCATCGCCGAAATAGGAAAGCTTGTTTTGGACCGCGGTCGAATAGGCAAGCGAGAAGTCGCCATGGCGGCGCACGAGCCCCAGGCGCTCGACATGGGTCAGCTCCCGCCGCGCCACCTTGGGTGCGGCGCCCTCAAGGATTTTGTCGAAATAGATCCGCAAGGAGGGCATGGTCGAGATTCCGGTGCCGCCTACAGCGCCGCGCGTCGAGGACGCGCAAAGGTGCTGTAACACTTTGATTCTGCGTATGACCTCGGAAATCTAACGCGATTTCGGGCATGCGCGTGGGGGATAACAGAGACCCGCCAGCCCCCCGAGGCCTCGAATCAATCACATTGCCGCGACCTGATTACCGCTGGTATCGCGCATATGCCATATAGTGCGCAACCGCGGCCCCGGCGTGTGGCTCGAAAATCGGCAGCGGTTTGTTATATGGATCCCTCCCTGCGGGGGATCAAACGGTTACAGCGTCCTGCGACGCTTTGGCCGCGACGGTCGAACAGGGAACTCGAGAGTGAATGGCTGATACGACAATCAGATGGGCGGCTGACCAGCCGGTGACAATCGAGCCGGCAATCGTCGTCGGCGCCGGTGCTGCCGGATTGGCCGTCGCGCATGCCCTGATGAACGCCGGCGTGCCGACGGCGATCCTGGAAAAGGAAAGCCGGCTGGCCGAGCCGTGGCACCGGCGGCACCGGCAGTTGCACCTCAACACACATCGGGATCTTTCTTCGCTGCCAGGTCTTGCCTATCCCCCGGGAACCCCTGCCTTTCCGCACAGGACGGTCGTCATCAGCCATATGAATGATTTCAGGGAGGAGAACCGGCTGCCGGTGCAGTTTGGCGTTGCCGTCGAAGAGATCACCTTCAAGGGCGATCACTGGGCGGTGCTGACCAGCGCCGGACTGCGCCTGGCCCGCCATGTCGTCATCGCCACCGGGCGCGACAGGCAGCCCTTCATTCCCGAATGGAAGGGGATGAAGGGTTTCGCCGGCCGCATCATCCACGCGGCGGATTTCGGCGACGCGCAGGACTATGCCGGCAAGAAGGTGCTGGTCGTCGGCGCCGGCAATTCGGGCTTCGACGCCCTCAATCATCTGGCCGGCATAGACACGGCCGCCATCTGGCTGTCGGCCCGCAACGGTCCCGCCATCCTGCCCAAGCGAATCGGCAAGATCGCCGTGCACCGGCTTTCGCCGTTTATGGCGCACTTGCCCTTGCGAGCCGCCGATGCGTTGATGGCAGCAACGCAGCGCCTGGTTTTCGGCGACCTGACCAAGTTCGGCATGCCGCCCGCTCCGTCGGGCGGCGCCAGCCGACTGACTTCGGACTACACCGCGATCGCTGCCGATGATGGCGCCGTCAGCGCCATCAAGGCCGGCAAGATCACCGTGGTGCCGGTCATACGGGATTTCACCCGCGACGGCGTGATCCTGGCCAATGGCAACCTGATCCACCCCGACATCGTCATTGCCGCGACAGGCTACCGCACCGGGCTGGAGCCCATGGTCGGCAAGCTCGGCGTGCTCGACGGCAAGGGCGTTCCGCTCTTCAACGGTGGGCAAGCCGATCCGAACTTGCCCGGCCTGTGGTTCACCGGCATGCGGCCAAGCATTCGCGGCTGCTTCGCCAATGCCGGCATCATGGCCAAGGCGATCGCCAAGCGGATTGCCGGCTCAGCCGGTGTGTCCCGCCAATCCGGCGCTTGACGCTGATTTCGGCGTGAGCGCGGCGAGATACCCGTCTTCACGCCTATGCCAGCAACGCCGCAGCCATAGGTTTGTACGAGACCATCGGCTTCAGCTTGAGAAGCAGGATGAATGTAGCTGTGGTTCAGCGCGCAGGATGAGCGAACCCGCTTGTCGGGCTTCAGGCCGACTTCGGTTCGAGCCGGCGGAAGCCGACGACTTCCATCAGCATGTCCTCTTCGACCATGCCGGCATTGTGCAGCGCTAGCAGGGTGAGAGCCAGTTCGCGCGCCTCGGCCGATTCGGGATGCGCGTCGCGCTGCCGGCAGGCTTCGTCGAACACACGTTGCAAGGTGGCGACTTCTGCAGGTTTGAGCAGGCCACGGTCATAGACGGACTTCGGCATGGCGATCTCCTGGTAAAGACCTAGGGCGCCCTGTGTAAATTGCCAATCTTTCCTGAGGCTTGACTGATTTCACACGAAAAAAGGAGGAGCCACGGATCACCGCAGCCCCTCCTTCCGATTGCGAACCGGCGTGTCAGACCGCGATCTTGCCGCCGCCCTGTTTGGTGATGGCGACGACCGCCGGCCGCACCGGCATGTCGGGCTTGAAGTCGGGCCAGCGCGTCGACAGGTCCTCATAGTAGGACGGGCGGCCGAACGCTTCCCAGTCTTCGCCGCCGTCGCCCGGATGCTGGACGGCGACGAAGGCGGTCTGGTCATCGGGCGCAAACAGCGGGCCGCACATTTCGGCACCGATCGGCACACGGAAGAACAGTTTTGAGGTCGCCCGTGCCGACCCTTCGGTGTCGACCGCCCACAGGCCGTCGGTGCGGCCAGTGGCTTTCGGGCCCTGGCCGTCGGTGGCCACCCACAGGCGTCCAGCCGAATCGACCGCGCAATTGTCGGGCATGCCGAACCAGCCATTGGCCGTCGTTGCCGTCGAGAAGGTGGCGCCGACATCGGCAACCGCCGGATCGCCGCACTTCAAAAGCACTTCCCACTTGCCCTTGGTGGCAGCGAAATCGCCACCATCCTCGGCGATCTCGATGATATGGCCGAAGGCGTTTTCGGCGCGCGGGTTGGCGGCGTCGATCTGGTCTGCCTTGCGCTTCGAATTGTTGGTCAGCATGACATAGACCTTGCCGTTGACGCCGTTGGGCTGGATGTCCTCGGGGCGGTCCATCTTGGTGGCGCCGAGCAGGTCGGCGGCGCGCCGTGTCTCGATCAGCACGTCGGCCTGGCTGGCAAAGCCGTTTTCGGGGGTCAGCGGGCCCTGGCCGAAGACGATCGGCAGCCATTCCACCGAGCCGTCCTCGGCGAACTTGGCGACATGCAGCGTGCCGTCGTCGAGCAGATCCTTGTTGGCGGCGCGGTCGTTCGGATTGAAGGCTGCCTTGGTGACGAACTTGTAGGCATAGTCGAAGCGCTCGTCGTCGCCGAGATAGAAGACGACGCGGCCATCCTTGGCGACGATCGATTCTGCGCCCTCATGCTTGAAGCGGCCCATGGCGGTGCGCTTCCTCGGCGTCGAGGTCGGATCGTTGACGTCGACTTCGACGATCCAGCCGAAACGATTGGCCTCGTTCGGCTCCTTGGACAGGTCGAAACGGTCTTGGTGTGCCGCCCATTCATAGGCGCCTTCGGGAATGCCGAGGCGCTTGTAATTGGCGGCTTCCTTGTGGCCCTCGGGCAATTCGCCGGAGAAATAGCCGTGGATGTTCTCCTCGGCCATCACATAGGTGCCCCAGGGTGTGACGCCGCCGGCGCAGTTGTTGATGGTGCCGAACACCTTGGTGCCGGACGGATCGGCGTTGGTCTTGACGCGGTCATGGCCGGCAACTGGACCGGACAGCGCCATTTCGGTGTTGGAGGTGATGCGGCGATTGAGCCTGCCGTCGCGCACCACCTTCCATTTGCCGCCGTCCTTGCGGATCTCGACGATGGTGCCGCCATGCGCGGCCATCTCGACATCGACCTGCTCCTTGCTGAGCGGCGCGACGTCGGCCGATTTCTTGCCGTCCTTCTCGACGATCTTCACGATGCCGGGGAACATCAGATGCGGGGTGGTGTATTCGTGGTTTACGACCAGCAGGCCGTGTTCGGCCGAGCCGTCGATCGCGATGTAGCCGACATAGTCGTTGTTGTAGCCAAACTGTCTGGACTGCGCTTGCGCCGTCTGTCTGGTCGGGTCGAACTCCGGCGAATCGGCAAACAGCGGATCGCCCCAGCGCAGCAGCACATCGGCATCGTAGCCCGGCGCGACATGATGCTTGTCGTCGATGCCGGCCTCCAACTCGTCGAACGCGAAGGCCGAGCCTTCGGCGGCCCGGGCCTGGTCGGCGCTGACCAGCGCCAGTGGGCTGACGGTGGCGGCAATGGCCGAGACGGCCAGCGAGCCCTTGAGGAAACCACGCCGCGAGAACCGCGCGGCGATGATCTCGCCCATGGTGCGGTTGTCGGTGGGATTGGTGGCCGGGCCGTCATTTTCCTCAAGCAGGCTGGTGCGGAATTTGGCGTCGGGGGAGCGGTGTTCGGTCATCGGGCTTGCCTCTGGCTTAGGGTGGCTGGAGCGGGTTGCCTGTTCAACCCCTTATAGTCGCCGGATCACATTTTCGTGACACCAAGGACCCTTCAGCCGCAACAGGCATTGCGCGCCGTTGGCCAAGCATTCTGCGAGCAGCAGGAAGCGCTGGGACAAAGGTCCCTTGTCAGACCCGGCAAAGGTCCCTTGGCGGCATCGCATCGGTCGTGGGCCGGTTACGCGAGGCGGCGATGTCGGCGATGGTCGGCCGCTTGCGAACACCGGCCCTGAAATCCGCCTGCCTGAATCGGCCGGCCCGATTGAAGAGGAGACCAGGATGCGCAGATCGATCACGATCCGTTATTGCTGGCTGGCGCTGAGGGCGACGTCGGCATTGGCGCTGGCCGTCGCCCCCTGTCAACTCGCTTTCCACGGCGCGGCTCCTGGCATCGTTGCGGCAAGCGCGCATGCCAAGGATGGCGGACAAGGTGGCGGCAGCGGCGGGATTGGCAACAGCAACAGCGGAAACGACGGGGATGGCGGCAATTCCGGTTCCGACGAAGGACACGACGATGCTGGGCGTCATGTCAATGCGGCAACCGGCGACAGGGTCGAAGTGGAAGGCGACAAGATCGAGGTCGAGCATCCCGACGGCATCACGGAGGAGATCGAGAACGGTCGCTTCGAGATGAAGGATGCACTCGGCCGCACGATTGTCGAACGTCCGGCGACGGCGGACGACATCAGTCGTCTCCAAGCTTTGTGAAGGTTTTACAAGTCACCTCCGCCGCCCCCGGCGGAGGTGACTTGATGTTCGGCGTCTGCCGCCGCTCGGCGTCAGGAAAGCCAGTTTCCCGTCGGCGATGGCGGTCGCCGCCGTTCATAGAAGGCATTTATTATCACACTCTTGGGACTTTAGTCCAATCTTGCGCTTGCAAAGGTCCTAGGTGACAAGCGCAACGGTCGGACGCGGCTTTCGGGGATCGTTTCTTTCGGCGATGCTGCTGCAACTGCAACGTCGACGGTGGGCGCGCCAGCTCAATCGACGGAGATCAGGATGCACAGATCGACCACGCCCCGTTGTTGCCGGCTGGCACTCAGATCGGCAGCCGCGCTGGCGTTGATCATCGCTCCCTATCAGATTGACTTCCACGGCTACGCCCCGGGGATCCACGCCGCGAGTGCACAGGCCGGCAAGGGCGGCGGTGGCGGCGGCGGAAACGGCGGCGGGGGCGGTGGCGGAAACGGCAATGGTGGTAACAGCGGCGGCAACAGCAGCGGCGGCAACGGCAAGGGAAACAGCGCCGGGGCCGGCAAGGGGCAGAACGACAACGGCCATCATGTCAACGCCAAGACCGGTGACGAGGTTGACGTGGACGGCAACAAGATCACGGTCCAGCATCCCGACGGCATAACGGAAACGATCGAGAACGGCCGTTTCAGGATGGAGGATGCGCTCGGGCGTACGATCATCGATCGCCAGGCCACGCCGGCGGATGTCAGCCGCCTCAAGGCCTTGTGAAGTCGGCCAACAGGCAACGGCCGGCTTCACACGTCACCTCCGCCGCCCCCGGCGGAGGTGACCTCGTTTTTGTCCGGCGTCACCCGGTTTTCCAGCAGTGCGCTGACGGAAGCCTCTACGAATGGTTCCGGTCTCGGTCGCGCGCCTCACGCATCATCAAGGCGGCTTCAGTGCGGTTTCGCACGTTGAGTTTCGAGAGCACGCCGGTCATGTGATGCTTCACGGTCTTCTCTTGCAACGCCAGCCGCAAGGCCACTTCCTTGTTGCTCAGCCCCTCCGCCACCAGCCGCAGAATTTCTGCCTGTCGCTCGGTGAGTTGCCGCAGCCGGTCCTCTATGCCGTTGGTCGGCTGCAGGGACTGGAGATCCGAAAGCAGGCGGGCCGACAGCGTCGGCGAAAGATAGCTTTCGCCGGCCGCCACGTTATGCAGAATGTCGGCCAGCGCGCGCGACCCGATACCTTTGAGGACATAGCCACGCACCCCTGCATTCAGGGCCCTGGTCACATCGGCATTGGCCTCCGAAACGGTCAGCATGACGATCTTCTGGGCGGGATGGCCGTCAAGGATGGCCGCAACTGCGGCCAGACCGCCGCCCGGCATGGAGATGTCGAGCAGCAATATGTCGGGCTGTATCGTCGAGACGATGCGTTCGGCATCCTGCGCAGTGGCGCCCTCGCCAACCATCTCGAAGCCTCCGAGTTCCGTCAGGCTGCGCGTCACGCCTTCGCGGAAGAGGGGATGATCGTCGATAATGGCGATACGAATGGCACCAATCATGCTTGCTCCTCGACCGATAAACGGATCACCAATCGCGTGCCTTGCGGCCCGGTCACGGTTTCGAACTGGCCGCCAATACTTTCAACCCGCTCTCTGAGGCCAGCGAGGCCAAGCCCCTCGACCCGTGCCGGATCGAAGCCTGGCCCACCGTCCGATACTTCGACAAAGAGCCTGCCACCTTTCATCCCGGCAGTCACCGCCTGATCCTTGCCTCGCCCGTGGCGATAGGCATTGTTCAGCCCTTCCTGCACGAAGCGGTAAATGCTGATCTTCTCAGAGGCGCCGGGCTCTCGCAACTGTCCGGCCAGCGTGAGTCTCACGGACGTTCCCGTCCTCGCCTCGTGTTCGTTGACGGCCAGCCGTAGAATGTCCGTTGCGGCAGCCGTCTCTATCTGCGGCAGGACGAGGCCGGTGCAGATACCGCGTATTTCGCGCATCGCATCCTCCAGTGTCTTGCGGATCATCGCGACCTCGGTCGTTCGGCTTTCGCTTGAATGGCCATCGCCGGAAAATACCGGACTGTCCATGCGCAGCGCCGCCAGCGCCACAAGTTGGGCCGGACCGTCATGGAGGTCGGCGCCGATGCGACGCAGGTAGCTTTCGTTGAGCGCGGTGGCGCGGCGGGACGCCCGCTGCACGCGCAGCCGCAAGGCGCTGTTTTGCGCCACCAGGCCCTGCAACTCCGACACCTGGCGGCGCAGCGCCCCGCGCTGATCGTCGATGGTGCGGCTGCCGCGCAAGACTATGCCGGACAGCAGCAGAAATGCCGCCAGGGTGGCACTGGCCACGATCAGCCAGCTTGACAGGAGAGCGGAAGCCAGTGTGGCTTTGAAGTCGTCGGCGATCTCATAGAATTCGGTGACGGCCACCACTTCGCCGGACCAGGGCTCGCGCACGGGATTGTAGATCTCCAGCAACGGCACGCCGATCGCCTGTTCCTGGCTTTCGTTCTCATCGAACGTATCGAATTGGGCGACGACGTTGCCCTGGAAGGCGGACCGCAGACCGACGCTCGGATCGAAGCGGCGGCCAATCAAGGCCGCCTCCTTCGCATAGAGTACCGTGCCGTCACGGCGCCAGAGCCTGAACGACACGATGCGCTTGCCGAGCGCGCCTTGGCCAAGCGTTTCGTCGAGCGCCTGCTTGACGGAGTCGCTGAGCTCCTGGCTCTTGCGCAAGTCGGGCAGCAGCGGCGCAATCACGCTGTCGACATAGAGGGCCGTCGTGGCGGCTGAATTGCGCATGACGCCTTCCCGGATCTGAGTCGTCACCCAGGCGCCCACCACCAGCATGACGGCCAGCAGGCCAAAGCCGCCGGCAATGACGAATTGCAGGGCAAGAGAAAGCTCGCTCCAGCGCCGCGCCAAGTCTTGAAAAAAACGAATCATGGCCCCCTGACCGCCCTTCAATCGATAGCTGGGCGATGCCAGCACATTGAGCTTCCCTCTTGCTGTTGCCAAGACCTACGTTTGATCAACGTCGCTTGACGTCCCGGCGCGCTTCGGAAACAAGGTCCGCGAGACACGCGGCGCGAGCCGCTTCGAGAGGGGTGGGACGTGAGCTTTTCGGGGTTGCTGCAGCTTGGTTTTTCGACGGTGATCTTCCTGCTGGCGGCGACGGCGGCCAAGCAATGGGGTCTGGCGCCGAGCCTCGGCAAGATCCTGCTGACGCTGGCGCTCTATTCGCTGGGCAATCTGGTCATGCTGCGGCTGATCCGCGAATTCGGCATGTCGGTGTCGTTCAGCCTCTCGGCCGTCATCCAGCTGGTGTCGGTGAATGTCGTCGCCCTGGCCTTCTTCGGCGAGCGCGTCAACGCGCTGCAGGCGACCGGCATCGTTCTGGCGATCGCCGCCGTGGCGCTGATCACGCTCGGGCCCTATCTGCAAGGGCGGTTGTAACAGGCGAGTTGCCGATGAAGAACGCCGCGAACGCTTTCATGAACCGGGTCGAATTCCCGGTGCTGCTGGCCGGCCTGGTCATCGCCGGCTGCCTGTGGGGGTTCGAGGAGCTGATGGAGGTGGCGCGGGCCACCACGCCGCACGCCTTCGACACCGAAATCCTGCTCGCCTTCCGCCAGCCGGGCCAGCCGGGGGTGCCGATCGGCCCACTTTGGCTGGAGGGCGCGATGCGCGACATCACCAGCCTTGGCAGCTCAGCCGTGCTGGTGCTGATCACGGCAGCGACGATCGTCTATCTTCTGTTGATCCGCCGGCCGGCGACGGCGCTGCTCATCTTCGTTGCTGTGGCGGGCGGCCAGGTGCTGTCGAGCCTGCTGAAGCTCGGCGTCGACCGGCCGCGGCCCGAGCTGGTTTCGCATCTCGTCAACGAGACGTCGCTCTCATTCCCAAGCGGGCATGCCATGCTGTCGGCGGTGACCTATCTGACCCTCGGCTCGCTGGCGGCCCGCTTCCTGCCAGGCCGGGTGACGAAGATCTATGTGTTGTCGCTCGCCGTGCTGACGGCGGTGCTGGTCGGCGTCAGCCGCATCTATCTCGGCGTCCACTGGCCATCGGATGTGCTGGCCGGCTGGTGCGCCGGCTTCGCCTGGGCGATGCTGTGCTGGCTGGCGGCGCGGGCTCTGCAACGATGGCGCGGGCAGGGCGATACCGCCTGACCGGTCGCCGTCAGATAAGCCTGTTGATCAGGTGTCCGCAGCCCGTCAGCAGGAAAACCACCGACAGCAACCATGCCGATCTCATGATGGTCCTCAAAATAGTCAACCGCGTTACCCCCCTGCCCCAGATGGAACATCTCTAGCTCGCATTCCTCAGGAAGTATCTGAAAAAATGGTCATGCAGGCAACGGCAGTTACGTCTCAAACATTCCTATTGATGCTTGAAACATCACAATGATGGTATTATACGCTAGATCTGCAGACTCAGACGGGGATTTCGGCCGATGATCACTGCCGCGCAGATGCGCGCCGCAAGGGCGCTGGCCGGCATCGATCAGAAGACGCTCGCCGAACGGGCCGGCGTTTCGCTTCCGACCATCCAGCGCATGGAGGCGAGCGACGGCGTGGTCAGGGGCGTGGTCGATACGCTGGTGAAGGTCATCCAGGCTCTCGACGAGGCCGGGGTGGAACTGATCGGCGAGAACCAGACCAGCGAGCGCGGCGGCAGGGGCGTGCGCCTCAAGCCAGTCGTGCCGCCAGATCCGAAAGCTGAGCCGGCATAAAGTCGCGACGGCGACCGCCGACAGTCCTGCCGACGATCCCGCCGCCTTCTGGAGCCGAAGGCCATGGATCAGACACAGCGAGCAGTGCATCAACCGGCCCAGAAGTCGGCCCAGAGGTCGGCGAAGCCGACATTCTCCGAATTGTTCACGCCAAAACTGGTGACGGTCTGGCGCGAGGGTTACCGCCTGCCGCAGTTCAAGGCCGACTTCATGGCCGGCCTGACCGTCGCTATTGTCGCGTTGCCGCTGTCGATGGCGATTGCGATTGCCTCGGGCGTGACGCCGGAGCGTGGCCTGTTCACCGCCATCGTCGGCGGCTTCATCGTCTCGGCGCTGGGGGGCAGCCGCTTCCAGATCGGCGGGCCGGCCGGCGCCTTCATCGTGCTGGTAGCGGCAACGGTTCAGCGCGAAGGCGTCGACGGGCTGCTGATGGCGACAATGATGTCGGGCGTCTTCCTGCTTGCCATCGGCTATCTCCGGCTTGGCACCTACATCAAATTCATCCCCTATCCGGTGACGGTCGGCTTCACCGCCGGCATCTCGATCATCATCTTCTCCGGCCAGATCGTCGAACTGTTCGGACTGAAACTCGGCCGGCCGGAGCCCGGGCCGCTGCTGCCGAAACTGGTGGCGATCGGCGAGGCGGCCGGCACGCTCAACATCTCGGCGACGCTGGTGGCGGTGCTGACCATCGTCACCATCGTCGCGGTGAAACGCTGGCGGCCGGGCTGGCCGGGCATGCTGATCGCCGTTGGCCTCGCCTCGCTGGTGGTGGCGCTGCTGGCGCTGCCGGCGGAAACGATCGGCACGCGCTACGGCGGCATTCCGCGCAGCCTGCCGTTTCCGGCGCTGCCGGCGCTCAGCCTGGACAAGGCAATCGCCGTGCTGCCGGACGCCGTCGCCTTCGCGCTGCTCGGCGCCATCGAATCGCTGCTGTCGGCGGTCGTCGCCGACGGCATGACGGGACGTCGGCACCGTTCCAATTGCGAACTGGTGGCGCAAGGCTTCGCCAACATGGCCTCGGCCCTGTTCGGCGGCATCTGCACCACCGGCACCATCGCCCGCACCGCGACCAATGTGCGGGCCGGCGCGTACGGGCCGGTTTCGGGCATGCTGCACTCTGTCTTCCTGCTGGTCTTCATGCTGGTGGCCGCACCGCTCGCCAGCTACATCCCGCTTGCCGCCCTTGCCGGCGTGCTGGCGGTGGTCTGCTGGAACATGTTCGAGAAGCAGGCCTTCGCCACGCTGCTGCGCGCCTCGCGCGGCGACGCGCTGGTGCTGCTGGCGACCTTCTTGATCGTCGTCTTCCGCGACTTGACCGAAGGCATCGTCGTCGGCTTCGCGCTAGGCTCGATCCTGTTCATCGACCGGATGGCCAAGTCGATTGCGGTGGAGGCGGATTTGCCACTGGTGCAGGACGATGTCGCCGACAGCAGCGGCCGCGCCTATGATGCCAGCGAGGCCAGCGACGCTGACACCGTCGTCTACCGCATTTCGGGCGCCTTCTTCTTCGGTGCCGCCTCTACCGTCGGCACCGTGCTCGACCGCATCGCCGACCAGCGCAGGAATTTCATCCTCGATTGTTCCGCGGTGCCGTTCTTCGATTCGACGGCGGCCAATGTCATTGAGGGCGCCGCGCACAAGGCCAAGCGCGCCGGCGTCCGGTTCATCATATCAGGCGCCTCGCCGCAGACACGGCGCATGCTGATCAACCACGGCGTCAAGCGGCCGCTGGTGACCTACGCCGCCTCGATCCGGGATGCACGGGCGCAGCTGAACGGGAAATTGGAGACGGAATAGCAAGCAGGATCTGCCGTCCGGTGGTTGCACCATCAGCATGAATCACCCGCCCGACATTAGGACCAGCTAACGCTTCATTGTCCGGAAGCATGCGATCTGCTACTGTTTTGGTACCGGCAAACGGCTCTGGATAGCCGCGCGTCCGACATCATGCACAAGACCAACTCAAACCGGAGAACGGCCATGAAACGGCTTCTGACGGTCGCTGCCCTTTTGGCGGCGAGCAGTTTGTTTGCAATGCATAGGGCAGCGGCCGATGATGCTGCGATGATCAAGAGCGCTGAATCCGCCGCGCCCGCCACAGTGGGAAGCGGCGCTGCGATCTACGCCATGGATGAGAAGGGTGCCATGCGCACGCTGCGCGAGGGCAAAAACGGCTTCTGGTGCATGCCGGACAGCCCGTCCACGCCTGGTCCCGATCCGATGTGTGGCGATGCCAACTCCATGGAATGGGCAATGGCCTGGATCGAAAAGAAGGAACCGCCCAAGGGCAAGGTCGGCTTCATGTATATGCTGTCCGGCGGCACCGACGGCAGCAACACCGACCCTTATGCGACGAAACCCGAGGAAGGCAACAATTGGGTAGAGACCGGCCCGCACGTCATGATCGTCAACGCAATGGACATGATGCAGGGCTATCCGACGGATCCCAAGCCTGACACGTCCAAGCCATATGTGATGTGGGCGGGCACTCCGTACGCACATCTCATGATCCCGGTTAAGTAGCTGAACAGAGCGCCACGCGGGCGCAAACGCGACAGAGCATTCCCGCTTCAAGACGATCGCGGCGGTCAAGGCTGAACTGAAGCGCGTGGGCTATTAGCCGCCGCGGAGGTCGTAGAATGCTGCCGTGGTCGCCTCGCTTGCCGGCACAAATTGTCCGCCGGTTGAATGTCAACTTTCGAACCCAGAACCGCGTTCATCAGCCAGTCGATGTGGCAGTGAAAACCGCCAATTGAGCGTCGAAAGCACGCCCGAAGGCGGGCCGCGCTTCGCCGCGGGCGACATAGGCGGCGAGGTTCGGATCCAGCAGGCCCGATCCGTTCAACCGGCGCAGGACACCCACCATCATGAGGTCGCCCGCGCTGAACGCACCATCGAGCCAGTCGGCATCACCCAGGCGATTGGAAAGCTGGCCCACCCGGTCACGGATGCGCTTCTCGACAAGCGGCAGGCGCTGCTCGTACCAGATCTCGTCGCGCTCGAGGAACCTCGCGGTTTCCCGTTCAAGGATCGGCGGTTCAACCGTGCTGAGCGCGGCAAACATCCAAGTGATCGCGCGCGCTCGGGCATCGGCATCATCCGGCAGCAGGCCCGCATGGCGCTGCGCGATATGGAACACGATCGCGCCTGACTCGAACAGAGCGAGATCGCCTTCTTCATAGGTCGGAATCTGCCCGAAGGGATGCAGCGCACGATGCGCGGGCTCCTTCATCTCGGCGAACGAAACAAGACGAACGCTGTAGGGCTGGCCCACTTCTTCGAGCGCCCAGCGAACACGCATGTCACGTGCCTGTCCCCTGCCGCGGTCGGGCGAGCGCTCAAAGGCTGTGATGGTGGGTGTCATTGGAAGGCTCCGGGAGGTTGCTCGGTGAGGTGTCCAGTTCTTGCTTGCCCACAGGACGAACGACCGGCATGATTTCCGACAACCAGGCTGCTTTTTGCCGACTGTTTCGTCGCCCGAACCCGAGTGCCCTAGGCTCCGCTTGCGACCGCGCTAGCGCAGCAGTCCCTCGTCTTCGAACGCGTCCCAGCCTTCCAGTCTTGGCCGTGCGGTATCTGCTTCGCGGGCATTCCTGGCATCGGCGGTCTTGCCCTTTCCAGCACGCGTCAGCGCCGCCTTTCCGGCCGCGCGCCGCCTGTTTTCAGCGGCTTCCCGTACGTCCTCCTCTCTCCAGATGGCCGGCAGGTCGCGATCCAGGACGTCCTCGATGTGTCGCGGGTCGAAGACGTGGAAGGTGACGGCCTTGGCTCGGCCGCGCAACTTGACGGTGCGCGTGCCGATGCTGGGCAGGCGACCGTCCTTGAGCCATTTGTGACGCTCTCGGGCAGAGATCGTCAAAATGTCCTCCGCCTCGCGCGGAAGCACGGGCAGTTCCTCGATGCCGTGCAACGTCCTCAAGATTTTCGCAGAGGCCGCGCTGAACTCGGCCGCCGCGGCTTGCGGCATACGCAATGCAATGTGCCCGGCCTCGGCCTTGACGCATTTGCTCGCGGCCCACGGCAGACGTGCCCGTATCTCGCGTTCGATCCCCTTCACACGCACCGACGACCCAAGCGTCGCCGATGGCGGTAGCGGCCATTCGGCAATCAACAGCGGGGGTTTACTCATGCTTTGCCCGGACGTTACCGGTCCAACCTACGATTCCGGATGCAGAATTCAACTCAGCCTACGCTTTCCGGTTCCTCAATGTCGATTTCCGTTCCGAAAATGCCGCATGTATCGGCGAGCTTTGACGACGCGGGGAGAACTGCGCATGCTATGCAGAATTGAGCCTGAGCGGAGAGGAAAATTGACCCTGACCAATCGAGACGTCGTCGAGCTTACGGCGTGGCGGCGCAAGCTGCACCAGCATCCGGAAATCTCGAATGAAGAGGAGAGGACCGCCAGGGAGGTCGTCGAGTTCCTCGCCGATACAAGGCCGGACGCGGTGCTGACCGGATTGGGTGGGCACGGCGTGGCGGCGATCTACGAAAGCGGCAAGCCGGGACCGACCGTGTTGTTCCGCTCGGAACTCGATGCGCTGCCGATCCACGAACTTTCGGGCGCGCCCCATTCATCACTGGTGCCAGGCAAGTCGCATATGTGTGGCCATGACGGACACACCGCGATCCTCGCGGCACTTGGCCGCCAGCTGGGGCGCGAGAGGCCGGCTCAAGGGCGTGTCGTGCTGATGTTTCAGCCGGCGGAAGAAACCGGCAATGGTGCTGCCGGCGTGGTCGCCGATCCGCGCTTCGGCGCGATCGCGCCGGATTTCGCGTTCTCATTGCATAACCTGCCCGGCGTGCCGCTCGGCGAGGTCCGGCTCAAGACGGGCGTGGTGAACTGTGCCTCACGCGGCATGCGCATCGTGTTGGAGGGGAAGACCGCCCATTCGTCCATGCCCGAGACCGGCATCTCACCCATGATGGCTGTCAGCCAGCTGATGCCGGCACTGCCTGCGCTCGGGCGTGGAACCTTCGCCGACGACGAATTCAGCATGGTGACAGTCACGCATGCCACGATGGGTGAAGCCGTGTTCGGCATCGCGCCCGGTCATGCCGAGGTTTGGGCGACGTTGCGCACCCGGCGCGACGACCGCATGGCCAGCCTGTGCGCCGCTGCTGAATCGCTGGTCACTGAGATCGCTGGCCAGCATGATCTTGCTGCTCGCTGGGGCTACCACGAGATCTTCGTTGCCAGCGTCAACGCACCGGAGGCGGTGGAGCATCTGCGGCGAGCGCTCGATGAGGAGGGCGTCTCGCACGGAGAGGAAAACCTGCCGATGCGCGCCTCTGAAGATTTTGGCGTGTTCGGTCACGCAGCCGCATCGGCGATGTTGTTTCTTGGTGCGGGCGAGCGGCACCCGGCGCTGCACAATCCCGACTATGACTTTCCCGACGACCTGATCCCGATCGGCTCGAGGGTATTCTTGCGCACAGTGCGCAACCTTCTGGCTTGACGTCAGCCATGTCACCGCTAGTGCAGAAACCCCGACATTCCGCCGGCTCATAGGGACATCGTTCGTGGCCTGGGGGCGGAACATCAGATGGCCTGAGTGCATTCTATGTTCGTGGGGCGCCGTCGAGGCCGACTGTGAACCCGCCCCCCGGGGGCGCGGGAAACCGGGCCGGAATGGCTTCAGAAGCGAAAGGGACAAGCAATGGCAATTGCCAAGAACACGATCTGCCTGTGGTACGACAAGGACGCCGAGGCTGCAGCCCGCTTCTACGCCGAGACTTTTCCTGACAGCTCGGTGAGTGCCGTCCACCGTGCTCCCAGCGACTATCCTTCCGGCAAGGCGGGCGATGTGTTGACGGTCGAATTCACGGTCGCCGGCATCCCCTGTCTCGGCCTCAATGGCGGACCCGCGTTCAAACCCAACGAAGCCTTCTCGTTCCAGATTGCCACTGACGATCAGCAGGAGACCGACCGCTACTGGAACGCCATCGTCGGCAATGGCGGCCAGGAAAGCGCATGTGGTTGGTGCAAGGACAAATGGGGCGTCTCCTGGCAAATCACGCCGCGCGTGCTGACCGAGGCGATGGCTGCCGGCGGCGACGAAGCAAAACGCGCGTTTGATGCCATGATGGACATGAAGAAAATCGACGTCGCCGCGATCGAGGCGGCGCGGCGCGGCTGACGGTGTCAGGGGGGATAAGGCTTCAGGCAGGTTCACGCGCCTATTCGACTTCGCCAAACCATCGCGACGCGGCCTGGGCGGCGCCCTCATAGTCAGGGGCAGTGTCAGCGGCCCAGGCGACGAAGCCATCGGGGCGCACGAGCACAGCGCTCAGGCCCAGCCGATCCTTGGCGTCGCCTGCTGCATAATTGATCCGCCCACTCCAGCGGCTTGCAAGCGCTTGAAGCTGCGTACCAGCGTCAAAGTCCAGCAACAGGCCTCTTCCCTCCCTGAGGAGCTCGCCGAGCCTCGTCCCATCGGCCAGCTCGAAGTCGGGAGCGCTGCGGCCTATCAGCGGGTGACTGCCGCCAAGATCATGGCGCAGAGAAACGCCCCACACGCGCTCGGCGAAATAGGTAGCGCCGTCGCGCGTGTCGATGAGATCGCGGATGATGGCTTCGAGCGCGCGCGAACTCCGGCTCGGCCGCATGAGCGCGACCTGGGCGCGCGACCAGTCGAGAACCTGCGCGCCTACTGGATGTCGTTCATCCAAATAGCTGTCGAGCAGGCCGACCGGAGCGTCGCCTCGGATGGTGGAAGCCAGCTTCCAGCCGAGGTTCATCGCGTCGCCAAGCCCGAGGTTGAGCCCCTGACCGCCCAAGGGGGAATGGATGTGCGCGGCGTCGCCGGCGAGCAGCACCCGCCCCCTGCGGTAAGCGGTCGCCTGATAGGCGCGATCCGTCCAGGTCGTGGCAGACCGGAGGGCCGTCACGGTGACGTCGGCACCGGAGACGCGGCGCAACACCGCCTGCACATGCTCGATCGTGATTGGCTGGGTTCTGTGGAAAGCGCCCCCATCGAACTCGACCATCGCGATCGTCCCGGGCAGTGAGTAAGTATACATGCCCGTCGGGGTGTAGTGGCGACCCAGGCGGAGCTTGTCCGGATCGGCCATCTCGACTTCAACGGAATAGCCGGTGAACTCGGGATCGGTGCCGACGAACTCAAAGCCGCCAGCTTTGCGAACCGTGCTGCGGCCGCCATCACAACCGACGAGCCAGCGTCCGCGGAAAGTCTCGCCACCAGCGCGAATGGTCACCTCCCCGTCCGCCTGTTCGAAGTCTTCGACGCCGAGGCCCCGCCTGATCTCGACGCCCATCGCGCTTGCGCGAGCGGCCAAGGCGGATTCGAGATATTCGATCTCGACCGCCATGCTGGTGGCGGCCGGACCTGGCAGGCGATAACGCCACTTCGAGGTGTCAACGATGTCGTGGTAGAACTGGATGCCGGCGAAATGGCCGCCCGGGCGGCGCGGCTGTTGCATCCAATGCGCAGCAGCCGAAGCGCTGCTGCGACCCGGGTCATCGTTCGAGCGTTGCGGCGCGGCGATGTCGTTCAGCAGGCCGCGGCGGTAGAAGGCCTCGATGGTGGGGGCGGAAAGGCCGCGCATGCCGAACGGAAGCCGCTTCAACGGAGAGCGCGGGTCCTTGGCCTGCTCCAGCACCAGGACCGAAAGGTCTGCGAGGCGAAGCTCACAGGCGAGAAACAAGCCGACGGGGCCGGCGCCAGAGATTACGACGTCATAAAGTGGGGGATGTCGGTCGTGCATGGACTACTCCTTGGTCGATGTTCGACCGGAGCGTTCCTCGAGTTTGAACACCACACGGACGAACGATTGGACGCTTGAGAAGCGTCCGATGTTCGTCGTGGGGATCTCGTGCACGAAGCCAAAGACCAGAGCTTTCGTTACCGAAAGGACTTGGGCTTACCAAACCAAGTCTGCCTTTTCCGACGCTGGCTATATAACGGTGTGGCGATTGATCCGCAACGGGCACGGCTGCCGCGGTGGCCAGTGGCAACGCCATTGGGGGCGCTGCCCGTCAGACGCGACGACCGTCAGCTTTGCGCCAAAAGCATCAGGGATTCCGGTTCTGAGTTGTGAAAAATGACTGACAACGATAACCGTTTCTCCGGCTGACTCATCGGAGATATCTCCCTGTGGAAGAAGAGATTCGTGGACTCAGAACTATGCTTTGGGGAGGCTTTCGGATGAGAATTGCAATCTTGGTCGCTTTGGCCGCGACATTGGCTGGATGTGTGACCTCTCCGGTCGTCTACGAAGCGTCGCTTTCGCAGCAGGACCCGAAATGGGTGTCGCCGGAATGCCAGCAAGCGCGCATGGCGGCCTCGGACTACGAAGCTCGCGAAAAAGAGCACCCGGGGTGGGGCTTCGGCGTCTTGCTTGGCCCGTACTCATTGGGGCTCGTGGCGGCCATCAAAGAGCACGAGCAGAAGCAACGAAAATTGTTCTCTCGCGAGGTGCACCTGCGCTGCTCGAGTCTTCCCCTGCCGGGGGAGCTGCAGGGCGATTCAAGCGCCCAGGACGCGATCGCAAATCAGACGAAGTATCCGTAGACATCACGATCGGCCTCCTTCGAGACGAAGCGGAGGTGCCCGCACTGTGCTGGATGGCTCGGGTGCTTCAGGATACGACAATACTCTGGAGCGGTTCCAGGGCCCGTGGTCCAATCGCGTGAGGTAGCCTTTCGCCAGGGAAGACAGGCTTGCTCAAACTGTCGCTTCGATCGGCTCGGCAAGCTTCGGATTGGCGCGCGCAGCGATCAGGCAGCCGGCGACGATCAGGCATGCTCCTGCCAGCGTGGTCCAGGCTGCCTCCTCGTCGAAAAAGAACCAGCCAAGCGCGATCGCCCAGATGAAGGCCGAGTATTCCGTCGGGATCAGATATTGCGCCTCGGCGCGGGCGTAGGACCAGCTCATCAGGAATTGCCCGGCAAGCGACAGCACCGTCACCCCGGCTAGAGGAAGCCAAAGGTGGGTTGGCAAGGCAACGGCAAGCCACGGCGCGGCGAGGCCGAGGATGATGGCAACGCAAAGGTTCTGGAACAGCATGATCTCGATCGGCTTGGCCAACTGCGCCTGTTGCCGCGCCAGGATCAAATTGTAGCCGTAGAACACCGTCGACACGAGCACCGCTGCCGTGCCGAGCATGGCATCTTGAGAGTAGCTTGCCTGGCCGAACTGGCCGGCCATGATGATTGCGACGCCGGCAATGCCGGCCAGCGATGCCCAGATTGCCTGCCGCCGGATTCGTTCGCCCAGCAACAGCGCAGCGAGGAAGAGAGCGAACAGCGGTGCGATGAAGCTGAGCCCGATCGCCTCCGCCAGCGGCAGCCTGGCGAGCCCCCAGAAGAAGCATATCAGAACGATGCCGACAACGGCGGCACGCAGCGCATGCAGCCGCAGCACCGCAAGGGTTGGCCGGGAGCGCGGCCCTGCCGACCAGGCAGCGCCTGCGACGACAGTCGCGACCATGCTGCGCCACAGCACCGTGTTGTAGACGCCTACGGCAATAACCAGGGTCTTCATCGCCGCGTCCATCCCCGACAGCAGGAAGATCCCGAGCGCGCATACGAGCACGGGGATCATCGGGGAAACGGCGCCGGTCAGGCTGGGTGTCTTCACGGCTTCACTCATGTGGCAGCCGGATATCTCAGGGCGAACCGTAGGGCCAGATGGCAGCATCGCCGATATGGCGGTCCAATCCGCAGGGATGGAGCGCCGGTCCCCCTTTGACGTGAGGGGGAGGGCGCGGCTGCGGGGGGGTCCCTTACGCGTTGAGCGATCCTGGACCGCTGACGAACGGGCTCTTCCTAATATAAAATCGCAGCAGGCGGTTCGCATCTTTTGAAATGCCGATCCTGGTGCTTTGCCCGATTTCGTCGGCTTCGTGGCCATCGCCTGCGAGCCATAGCGGGCCTTTCCGGCAAAGGTCGTGTCCGTCGAGTGAACGATCTATCCGCAACGCCTGGGCCAGCCTTCCCGGTCCCCGCGCCAGGTCGCGCAAACGCTCGATGCCGCGGTTGAGCCGCATGACCCCGATGCCCTCGAGCGGCTCGAGGGCCCGGATCAGGACACCGGTGCCGGTCCCTTGCATCTCGCTCGAGACATTCAGCATGGTGGAGATGCCGTAGGCGAGATAGACATAGGCGTGGCCGCGCTCGAGAAACAGCGAACGGTTGCGCGGGGTCATCCCCCGGTAGCCATGCCCGGCTGCGTCGCCGACGACATAGGCCTCGGTCTCGACGATGCGACCGCTGGCGATGCCTTCAGGCAGCTCCCGCACCACCAGCTTGCCAATGAGATAGCGGGCGAGGGAGACCGTATCCGCCGGCAGCTCCGCGCGGGCGAGCGGCGGATGGTCATCCCTGTAGCGGTTCACGGTATCCGCTCGACCCATTGCGCGCGCGAAGGCCCCGGCTCGAACGGATCGCCGAAATACTGCGTCTCGCGAGCCGCCTTGCCATCGAGGAACTCCATGATGCTCACGGTGTAAGATGGCTGCCCGTCATAGGCCAGGACATATTCAGTGACCCAAAAGTCGCCCGCGCCGACGATCCGCCGCACTGTGAAGCGCTTCCGGTTCGGCTGCGCGGCGCGAGACGACTGAATGTTTCGCCGCCCGCGGACGCGCTCACCCGATTGCGGATAGTCGAGCACCGCGTCCTCCCGGTAGATCTGATGCTCCTCCTCGAAATCGTTCGCGTCGGAGGCAGCCCAGTGGCGATCCAGAGCCGCTCGTATCTCACGGTCGTCCATGTCAAACCTCCCTTCGCCCTCGATACTGGGCCGGCGCACCATACGCCGGCCTGGAGCGGCCCTTCCAGAGGGGGAGGGGAGTGCCAAGCAAGGTTGGATGGCCCATTCGCTAAGTCGGCTAATTAAACTGGGAGATAGTTCTCAGTCGAGCTTCAGTGCTGCGACTTCGCCCTCGTTCATCAGCGGCACATAGAGGATCGACTTGCCGTCGGTACCGATGTCGGCGCTGCCCGGCTTGAAATGCGCCACCACTTCCGGAGCGCCGCCGGCATGATAGCGGTAGAGCGTGCCGGTCATGTAGGCGGTGGCGTAGACGGTGTCGCCGATGGCGATGACGCCGTCGAGGTCGGCGAATTTCTGCGCGCCTGGCAATGGCGAAACCACCTTGCTGGCGAGATCGACCGACAGCAGCCCGCCCGGCTCGGCGGTGCTGAAGTCGCGCTTGATGCCCTTGCCCCAGGAGGCGACGATCAGCCGGTCGCCGTCGGCGAAGACGCCGTTGGGCGAAGCCAGCGCCGCGTCTTTGATGAACAGTTCCGGCCGGTCGCCGTCGATGCGGTAAATCGCGTCGGCCAGCATGTCGGTGACATAGACCTTGCCAGACTGGTCCGATGTCATGTCGTTGAGGAAGACTGCATTCGGCACCGTGATGCTGGCGACGAGCTTGCCGCTGGCCAGATCGACGACGCGAACCTTGGTGATGTCGGCGGCATAGAGCTTGCCGCCCGAAATCGCCATGCCCTTAGGCGCGTCCATGCCGTCGGTCCAGTGCTGGGTGACTGTCTTGCCGTCGATCGAAAGCACCGACAGATAGCCGTTGCCGTCGGCGTCGCCGGGGTTGCCGACGATGTTGGAAACGATGATGCGGTTGTTGGCGGCGTCGAACAGCGCTGATTCCGGTTGTTCGAGGCCCGTCGCGCGCCAGAGTTCGCCCGCCTGGGCGGCAGGGCCCGCCGCGATGCCGATGACTGCGAAAAGGGCTGAGGTGATGAAGCGGTTCATGAGTGCTCTCCTGTGATGACGGATGGAGAGCTATGATTTTCGATACTTTTCGGAAAGGCTGATTACCTCTAGTATCGAAAGCCGATACGAAACTGCCGGCAAGAGGTGCATCCGATGAACGGTCTGATCTTCGAGGCGCTGAAGCGGACGCTGAAGGCGAAGGGCGTCACCTATCGCGAACTGGCCGAACGCATGGGCGTTTCCGAGCCGACGGTGAAGCGCATCTTCCACGAGCGCAACTGCAAGCTCGACCGGCTGATGGAGATCTGCACGGCTGCCGGCGTCGAGCTGGAAAATGTGCTCGGCTCGATGAACCGGGGGCCAGGACCGGTCAACCACATCGCACCAGAGATCGAGCGCAAGCTCGCCGGCCGGCCGGCGCTGCTGTTCATCTTCGTCATGCTGTCGGAAAAATTCACGCCCGAAGGCATCATGCGCTCGCAAGGCCTGAGCGAGGCCTCGATGTTTCTTTATCTGCGCGATCTGGAGGAGCTCGGCCTGATCGCGCTCGGCCGGGGTCTCACCGCGCGATTGCTGGTCGAGACGCCGATCCAGTGGAATTTCGAAGGGCCGCTGCGGCCGCTGTTCGAGATGACCAACAAGAATTTTGTCGGCTGGGCCATCACCCATATCGACAAGGAAGCGACCTTTGTCAGCTTCTCGAGGCGGATGCGGCCGGAGACGGCGGAGATGGTGCGTCGCGAGGCGGAGGAGCTGGCGAACCGCGCCAAACTGCTTGCCCATCACGACCAGCACACCACGCCGGAGGACGGGTTGGTCGGCTACAAATGGACATTTGCTTTTGGCGCAACCCCGTTTCCGGCGATCATGCCGATCGGCCCGCACCCGCGCGATGCCGGCGCGTTCGATCGGCCCGCCACTCCTGCAAAGGGACGCCGCCGGTTACCGGCCTGACACGGCCAATTATCCCGAGCAGGATAGGGCGCGTTGGGACAGAACAGATCCGGCACCAACACGGTTAGCCCTCTGCAGCCATGCGTTCCGCCATGCCGCCCAGCGCCGGCCGCGGGCCGAACGCATCCATGTAGAGAATGACGCCGGGCACTGCGGTTTTTTGGTGACCTGAACAGGGAAGCCTCCGCCTGTCCTGCTTTGGTTTTCACCGTGATCTTTTGTCCGGACATTTTTGCTCTTTGCAGCCGCGTTTCAAAAATGAAATCACATTCATGATAGAGTTCGCGCACTGATTTGCCAGACTGTAGAGTGCGGGTTTGCCGAGTGCGTGACACGTCCCCCTGAAATCGAAGTGTTCCTATGCCGACCGCGCCAACACTTGAACTTCGCCGCTATTCGCGCCTGAAAAATTTGCGGGCGCGCGCAGAACGCCAGGGTGCTGCATTGCAGTTCTGGGCGCGTACGGCATCGCTCGCTGCGATCTCCTGCTTCTTTTCATTGATCAGCCGCTGGGATGCTTCGCTGCTCTTCGTGCTGGCGGGCCTCGCGCTGTTCCAGCTCGTCGGCCTGATCCAGTTTCTCTTTGCGCGCCGTCGCACGGCGCGATGGTGGATCGGTTACGTCGTCGGTACGCTGGACATCATTCTTTTGACCGTTCTGCTGGTAACGCCCAACCCGTTTTCCCTGGAGGTCGCGCCGGCCGCGATGCAACTGCGCGAGGGCAGCTTCAAATTCCTGCTGATTTTCGTATGCCTTGGCGCGCTGACCCTTTCGACACGATTGGCGCTCTATCTCGGCGCGCTCGCTGCCTTGACATGGGCGATCGGGGTGGGATGGGTGATTTCTCATCCGGGAACCGTCATTCCGGCGACGAACCTCTATTCGCTGCCGATGACAGAGCAACTGAACCTCTATCTCAACCCCAATTTCGTCGATACATTTGCGCAGGCGACCAACGTGTTGATTGTGCTGATTATCGGCGCGATCATGGCGCTGGTCGTCTATCGTTCCCGACATCTGTCGGAAGACTATGTCAAGGCAGAGCGCGCCCGCGCCAATCTCGCCCGGCATTTTTCGCCCAATGTCGTCGACCAGCTCGCCACCGATGACGAGCCCTTCGGCCCGGTCCGCCGACAGGATATCGCGGTGCTGTTCGCCGACATCGTCGGTTTCACACACTATTCCGAGGATCATCCGGCCGAAGCAGTGTTCGAACTCCTGCGTCAGTTCCACCGTCGCATGGAACAGGTCGTTTTCGACCACCAGGGCACCGTCGATAACTATATCGGCGATTGCATCATGGCGACATTCGGGGTTCCGCAAGCTAGCCATGACGACGCGACCCGGGCCATCCAGTGCGCTGAAGCAATGGTCGCCGCTCTCGAAGACTGGAATGTACAGCGGGTGTCCAGGGGATACCCGCCGCTGGACGTTCGGATCGGTGCACAATATGGCGCAGTGGTCATCGGCGCGGTCGGCAGCGAGCGCAACCTGTCCTTCGCGGTGGTGGGCGACACCGTCAACGTCGCCAGCCGTTTGCAGTCGCTCTGCCGCGAGCTTCAGGCGAGTATCTGCTTTGGGTCACGACTGATTGAGGCCGCGAAGGCGGAATCGCCCACGACACAGCTGAATGCGCGCGATCATGGACCGGTGAGCATCCGCGGCCGGGACGAACCGGTCCATGTCTGGGTCGAACACAGAGCCGAAAACCAGGGTGCTATTGCGGTTTCGGCGTGATTTAGGCCGCCATGTGAAACGCCTGCGCCTCGGCTGGAGGCCGCGCCGTAGGGGCATGTCCTGACCTGGGCCGAAAGCCATCACGTGTCTGAGGCGATTGCGCCAGCCTTTGCGGCTGCGGCGTCTGTGCTTGCCTTGTCGTCCCAGGTCACCGCCCGGTAGTCGAAGCCATATTCCAGCGTCGGCTTGACGATGCGGAAATAGGGCGACAGGTCGAAGTCACGCGGCGTGTACAGCGAGTGGTGGCGGATGTGCAGGATTTCCTTGCGCGAATAGTTCGACTGCGCCGAAGCGCGGCCGGGCGCGCGGGTGATTTCGGGCAGGATCGGATAGCGGATCTGGCCGTAGGCCTCGGCGATCAGCGAGGAACAGATGGCCCGGGTCGGGTCGCCTGAGCCGAATGCCAGCATGCGGCGGCGCCAGCGCACCGGCACCGGCGGTGCCGGCAGGAAATAACGCAGCATGTCGAGGATGTTCTTGAGATCGTATTTCAGGCCAAGCTTGCCGATCATGAAGGCGACGACCCTGTCGCGGTCCTCAGGCGCCAGGCCGCTCGCCCGGCAGATGCGGGTGTTGTAGGTGCGATAGCGCGACAGCGGTACGGCGACGCAGCCTTCGCCCATCGAGACCTCGATCAGCCGTGGCCGCTCCGTTCCGTCTTGCGGCTCGGGCAACGCATCGCCGACATAAAGGGCCGCATGCGACCAGGTCGACTGGGTCAGGTACTTGATCACCGCCGAGATCTTCTGGTTGCCCTCGATCAACAGGATGTCGCCCGGCTCCAGCGCACGGCGCAGCGTCTCGGCATCGGACGGGGTATAAGGTTCGTAGCCGGAAGACTCTTCCTGCAGCGCGCCGGCGAGCCGGCGGCCAAGTCGATCCAGAAGCGTGTCTCTGAGCTCGGTCATGCCATATGGCGATTAACATATGCAGGCGGCTGGACGCCAGCCGTCCGTCCGTCAACTGGCGGTCGCCACGGCATCTTCCTGCAATGGGGCGGCACCCAGGTCGTCGCGCGCCTTGCGGGCCAGTTTGCGTGTCGAGCGTTTGGGACTGTCGCCGAACAGCTCGGACGCCTCGGCGAGACAGCTTTTCTTCAGCTGCTTCTCCGACCGCTTCAAAAGCTTGCCCAGAAGCTTGGTGTCCTCGGACGGTCCGAACGGACGGTCATCGGCCTCGAGCAGCGCGCGCATCACCAGCACATCGTGCAGGTCGCCCAGCCGCTCGCCCAGGTCGTCGACCGCCTTGCGCCTGGCCTTGATCGGCGTCGGCCACAGCCTGCCGAGCAGCGACAGATGCATGCCGTGGGTCTTGGCCGCCTTGCGCAGGTCGTGGAAATCATTGGCCGCGCCGCGCGATCCGGCCTTGTCGAGCGCCTTCCTGGCCCGGCGCAGGGTGATGCGGGCGCCTTGGGCAAGCACGTCGGCTGCCTGTTCCGGCTGATCGGGCAGAGCGAGTGTGTCGATCCGGTGCAGGCCCTCCTCGCAAGCGGCGGTCGCAGCAGCTATCGCCGCCTCGAGCCCGGCACCTTCATGCAATTCATGCTGGCGCGCAATCAGCCTGTCGCGCACCGCGCCCAGTCCATCGCCGGCACTCTCCTTGGGAAAGCTTGCCGCCAGCCGGTCGATGGTCTCGATCAGCGCGGTCGCCTCGCGCGGCCCGGCAAGCAGGCCCGCCACGTTGCGGTAGCACTGGTTCTCCGTCTCACAGAATGTTTCGTCACCGGAACGAACCAGGCGCAGCAACGCCCGCGCGCTCTTCAGCCGCTTGCGGCATTTGTGCAGCGCCTGTTCCGGCCGGCTGCGCGCGGCGTCAAGATGGGCCAATGCCTTGCCGATCTCCTCGGCAAGGATACGCCTGACCTCGCCGGTCAGCGGCAGGCGCGGATCGATACGAAAACTCATGCGGCGATCTCCGGAATCCCCCCGAGGGCGAGCGACGCGTTGTAGAACTCAGACTCGCCGGTGACTTCGCGGCCGAGCCAGTCAGGCAGCATTTCGTCCGGCACGTCCTCCGGCGTCTCGAGTTCGGCGACCACAAGTCCCGCAAGCGGGCCGCCAAAGACATCGACCTCATAGAGATAGCCGCGATGCCTAACATGGTGGCGTGTCTTCTCTATGACACGCCCAAGCGCGAAGGCCAGCATCTCCTCGGCCTCCGCCAGCGGGATCGGATACTCGAATTCATCGCGCTCGCGCGCCCTGCTGCCGAATTTGAGCGTCAGCTTGGCGGACGTGTCATCGCTGATGCGGACGCGCAGGGTTCGACCGGGTGACGCGTCGAGATAGAACTGACGAATGCGGATATCCGCCTCGGCCAGTTCTTGCCATGCGGTGCTGGAGACCAGGAACTTGCGTTCGACTTCCTTGCCCATGGCCGCGCACTAAAGCGTTTGCCGCCGACGATGGCAAGACAGTCGCGCTCACACAGATTGACTCATGGATTGACTTTAATCAATCGATTGATTAAATAGCTCTCATGATCAAATTGCCGGACACACAAACCCAAAACCATCGCCGCGAAGCGTCTCCCGCCGACATGACGCGCGCGGCCCTTGTCCAGGCAGCGCTGAAACTGTTCGGCCGGCAGGGTTTCGACGGCACCTCGACGCGTCAGATCGCGGCGGAAGCGCAAGCCAATATCGGTTCGATCGCCTATCATTTCGGCGGCAAGGAAGGTCTTCGAACCGCCGCCGCCGACTTTATCGTCGAGACCATCCAGACGGTTGCCGGCCAGGCGCTCGGCAATGTGCAGGCACCTGCGCCGGGACCGGCCAGTCCAGAGGCAGCGCAAGCGCAGCTCTTCGCGGCGCTGGAGCGGATGGTCGGCTTTGTCGTGGCAAGTCCGCAGGCCGGCGAGATCGTTCAGTTCGTGTTGCGCGAGCTTTCGCATCCGACGGCAGCGCTCGATCGCATCTATGACGGCGTGTTCGAGCCGACGCACCGCCGGCTTTGCCAGCTCTGGGAACAGGCGACAGGGGAGCCGGCCGAAAGCGAGACCACGAGGCTCACTGTGTTCACGCTGATCGGCCAGGTCATCTATTTCCGCATCGGCCGCGAGGCGGTGATGCGCCGGATGGGCTGGAACGATATTGGCGCCACCGAAGCGGCCAAGGTGGTGGCGACCACATCGGGCAATCTCAAGGCCATTTTGGCTGCCAGGAGGGGGCAAAGATGAAGGGGCAAACACCATGAGCTTTCTGTGTTCGCTGCCGCTCGCCGCGCAGCTGTTCAGTGCCTGCGCGCCGGCGGCACCGCTGGCCGTCGGCTATGTCGAGGGCGACTATGTGCTGCTGGCGCCGATCGAGGTGGCGCAGGTCGAGACCGTCACGGTCAAGCGCGGCGATCGTGTCACACCCGGCACGACCGTGGTGACGCTCGAAAGCGCCGATGCCAAGATCGCGGTCGCGCAGGCCGAGGCCGGCCTTGCCCAGGCGCAGGCGCAGTTGGCCGACCTGCAGATCGGCAAGCGTCCGGAAGAAATCGCGGTGCTCAGGGCCGAGGTCGACATGGCCAGCGCCCAGGCCGCCGACGCCAAGCGCAAATACGACCGGGCTGCCGATCTGTTCAAGCGCGGCGCCGGCACGCAGGCCGATTTCGACACCGCCTCGGCGACGCTGGAGACGGCCAACGCCCAGGTCGGTCAGGCCAATGCCAATCTCGCGGTCGGCGGCCTGCCGGCGCGGCCGGAGACGATCAAGGCCGCCGACAATCAGGTCAAGCAGGCGCAGGCAACCCTGGAGCAGGCGCAATGGCGGCTGTCGAAACGGGTGCTGGCGGCGCCTTCACCAGGCCGCGTCAACGATGTCATCCGCAATCCGGGCGACACCGCCGGCCCGACCGCGCCGGTCATTTCGATCCTGCCCGACGGCGCGGTGAAGCTCAGCGTCTACATCCCGGAAGCCGCCTTCTCCTCGGTCAAGGTCGGCACCTTGCTCGGCGTCCACTGCGACGGCTGCGGCCCGGACGTCAAGGCGCGGGTCAGCTATGTCTCGCCGGATCCCGAATTCACCCCGCCGGTGATCTATTCCTTGGAGAACCGGCAGAAGCTGGTCTACCTGGTCGAGGCGCGGCCGGAGGGCAATGCCGGCCCGTTGCAGCCCGGCCAGATCGTCGATGTCGATCTCGCGGACGCCGGAAAATGAACGCCATCGATGTCCACGGCCTGGTCAAGCGCTTTGGCGACAAGACCGTCGTCGACCATGTGACGATGACGGTCGCCGAAGGCGAGATCGTCGGCTTCCTCGGACCCAACGGTTCGGGCAAGACCACCACCATCCGCATCATGTGCGGCCTGCTGACGCCCGACGAGGGCGAAGGCACGGTGCTCGGCTTCGACATCCGCACCGACAGTCTGCGCATCAAGCGCGAAGTCGGCTACATGACGCAGAAATTCTCCTTCTACGAGGATCTGACGATCGGCGAGAATCTCGAATTCGTCGCGCGGCTCTACCGGTTGAAGCCGGTCGAGGAACATGTAGCACGCACATTGGAGGACCTCGGCCTGACCTCGCGCCGCAATCAGCTGGCCGGCACCCTGTCCGGCGGCTGGAAGCAGCGGCTGGCGCTGGCCGCCTGCATCATGCACAAGCCGAAGCTGCTGTTGCTCGACGAGCCGACGGCGGGCGTCGATCCGAAGGCGCGGCGCGAATTCTGGGACGAGATCCATCGCCTCGCCAGCGGCGGGCTGACCGTGCTGGTCTCAACCCACTACATGGACGAGGCCGAGCGCTGCCACCGCATCAGCTACATTTCCTACGGCAAGATGCTGGCCACCGGAACCGTTGCCGAGGTGGTGAAGAATGCCGGGCTAACCACCTTTGTCGTGCAGGGCCCGCGGCTCGACCAGGTGGCTGAAGCGCTTCAGGGTCGCCCCGGCGTCGACCAGGTGGCACCGTTCGGCGCGACGCTGCATGTCGTCGGCTCCGACGGCAAGAAGCTCAAAACAGCACTCGCCGATGTCGAGAAGCAGCACGAGGGCGTGACGGTGACGCCGGGCGAGACCAGCCTCGAGGATGTCTTCATCCAGTTCATGTCCGGCTCAAAGGACAACATGGCATGAACAGCATCTTTTCCTTCGCCCGGCTCGGCGCGCTGCTGATCAAGGAGTTCATCCAGATGCGGCGCGACCGCATCACCTTCGCCATGATGCTCGGCGTGCCGCTGATGCAGCTGGTGCTGTTCGGCTACGCCATCAACAATGACCCGAAGAGCCTGCCGGCGGCGCTGGTGGCAACAAGCAGCGACCCCTATACGCGGGCCATGGTCTCGGCCCTGCAGACCACCGGTTACTACCGCTTCGACCATGTCTCGCAAAGTGCGGCCGACGCGGAATTCCTGATGTCGCGTGGCGATGTCGCCTTCGTCGTCACCATCCCCGCCGATTTCGCCCGGCGGGTGGAGCGCGGCGACAGCCCGCAGATCCTGATCGAGGCCGATGCCACCGACCCCGCCGTCGCCAGCGGCGCCATCTCGACGCTCGGCACCGTCGCCAGCCAGGCGCTGCTCCGGGCGCGCGGCATGCAGGAGGCGGCCGCCGAGGCCGCCCTTGGCCAGCTCGAAGTGGTGGTGCACCGGCGCTACAATCCCGAAGGCATCTCGCAATACAACATCGTGCCCGGCCTGCTCGGCGTCATCCTGCAGATGACGATGGTGATGATGACCTCGATCGCGCTGACGCGCGAGACCGAGCGCGGCACGATGGAAAACCTGCTGGCGATGCCGTCCAGCCCGCTCGAGATCATGATGGGCAAGGTGCTGCCCTATCTGGCGGTCGGCGGCGTGCAGGTGGTGGTGGTGCTGGCGGCGGCCAAGCTGTTGTTTGCCATTCCCTTCACCGGGTCGATGTCGTTGCTGTTGAGCGCCGTGCTGATCTTCGTGCTGGCGCTGGTGCTGCTCGGCTATACGATCTCCACCATCGCCCGCACGCAGATGCAGGCGCTGCAGCTCACCTTCTTCTTCTTCCTGCCGTCGATCATGCTGTCGGGCTTCATGTTCCCCTATCGCGGCATGCCGGGCTGGGCGCAGGTGTTCGGCGAGATCCTGCCGCTGACGCATTTCCTGCGCATCATTCGCGCGGTGATGCTGAAGGGCGCCGAACTGCCGGCTGTGGCGACGGAGATCGGCTGGCTGGTGGTATTCGTCGCGCTGTTTGCCGGCGTCGCGCTGGTACGATTCAGACGGACGCTTGACTAAGGCAATTCCAGCAAAGCGCCCTCATCCAAGACTGCCGGCGAAACGCTCGGCAAGGCGTTCGCGCCGAAAGGCGTCGACGACGAAGTCGATGAAGACGCGGGTTTTGGCCGGCAGCAGCGTGCGGCTGGAGAAATAGATCGAGAGCGCGCCGGCGTCGGCATACCAACGCGGCAGCAGGCGGACGAGCTTGCCGCTTTCAAGATGGGCCAGTGCGTCCGGCAGGGCGATCATGGTGACTCCAAGCCCGAGCAGGGCGGCTTGCCGCATGGCAGCCGGATCGTTGACCACGATGGTTTCGCGGGGCGAGCCGGCCATCTCGGTGCCTTCCGCATCCCGCATCGTCCAGTGACGGATGCGGCCGGTACCGAGCGACCGCATGAGGATGCCGTCGAAGGCGGCAAGGCCGGCCGGATCGGTCGGCGGTGTTCGCCCTGTCATATAGGCGGGCGAGGCAACGGCGATGACATGGACGGGCGCCAGCGACCTCGAGACGACGCCCGGCGACAGGTCGAAGCCGCCGCCGATTGCGGCGTCATAACCCTCGGCCACCAGGTCGACCTGCCGGTTCTCGAAATGCCATTCCGGGCGGATGAGCGGATAGCGCATGAGGAATGTCGGCAGCAAAGGCAGGCAATAGGCGATGCCAAGCGTTGGCGACAGGCTGAGCTTGAGTACGCCGGCAGGTTCGCTGCCGCCGCTGGACGCCGCGGCAATGGCGTCCTGCAGCGCTTCGAGATTGCCGCCAATGTCATGCAGGAAACGTTCGCCGGCTTCGGTCAGGGCCAGTTTGCGTGTCGAACGCTGGAACAGACGCTGGCCGAGATTGCGCTCCAGCATGGCAACGTTGCGGCTGACGGCGGCCGGCGTCAGCCCGAGCAGGCGCGCGGCGGCGGAAAAGCCGCCGGCCTCGGCGCTGCGAACGAAGGATTCGAGATTGGCGAGCGTCTCCATCGGCTCCTGATCTTCAACGGACGCTTGAGAATAAAACAAGCAAATACCGGCTAATCCTAGACCAATAAAAGAGCGATATCCACTTCAACAAACCCAACGGATTGAGATCACCATGAACAGCATCGGCATCATCGGCGCCGGCAATATCGGCCAGGCATTCGCTCGCACGCTCGCCAGGAAGGGTATCGAGGCCACCATCGCCAACAGCCGCGGCCCGCAGACATTGGCCGAACTCGTCGCGTCGATCGGCCCCTCGATCAAGGCCGGCGCGCTGCAAGACGCGGCAGCGAAGGACATCGTGCTCGTCGCCATCAACTGGTCGAAGCTTCCAGCAGCGCTCGCCGGCCTGCCCGACTGGAATGGGCGCATCGTTGTCGATGCCAACAATTCGATCGAGGCACCGTTGTTCAAGCCAGTCGATCTCGGTGGGCGTTTCTCAAGCGAGGTGTTTGCAGGTCTCGTACCCGGCGCAAGGGTGGTGAAGGCGTTCAACCATTTGCGGGCGCCCCTGCTGGCGGGTGACCCGGCGGCGGAGGGTGGCAAGCGCGTGCTGTTCTATTCGGGTGACGACGTGCAGGCCAAGGCCGAGGTCGGCGCACTGATCGACAGGCTTGGCTTCCACGGCATCGATCTCGGCTCGCTGGCGATCGGCGCGCGTCTCGCCCAGTTCCCCGGCGGTCCGTTGCCGGTCCTCAATCTCGTCCGCTTCGAGTGATGCGCCCGGTGGCGTGGCACCGATAGCGATTCTAGGCCGCCGCCATGATCTCGGCATAGGTACCGAAATCGACATTGCCGCCGGACAGCACCACGGCAACGCATTTGCCTGTCAACTCGATCTCGCCCGATGACAGCGCCGCCAGCGCCACGCAGCCGCCGGGCTCGACCACCAGCTTGAGATAGGCCATGGCGTCGCGCATCGCCTGCGCAGTCGCCTTGTCGGAGACGGCAATGCCGCCGGCGAGGTTCCTGCGGTTGATCTCGAAGGTGATCACGCCGGGTTCGGCAGTCAGGATCGCGTCGCAGATCGAACTGTGGCCCGGCTCGTTCGAAACCCTGGCGCCTGCGGCCAGCGAACGGCGGGTGTCGTCGAAATGCTCGGGCTCCACCGCCCACACCGCGGTGTCCGGCGAGGCGTCCTTGACTGCAACGGAAATGCCGCTCGACAGGCCGCCGCCGCCGCAAGGGATGATCACCGCGTCGAGGCTGACGCCAAGCGCTTTGGCCTGGCGCATCAATTCGAGGCCGATCGTGCCCTGGCCAGCGATGATGGCCGGGTCGTCGAAGGGCGGTACCAGCACCATGCCTTTCTCGATGTAAGGGCGCACCACGCTCATGCGGTCGTCGCGAAAGCGGTCGAACGGCACCACCTCCGCCCCCATCTTGCGGACATTGCCGATCTTCATCGCCGGCGCGTCGGCCGGCATGGCGATGACCGCCTTGACGCCGAACATCGCCGCCGACGCTGCGACGCCTTGCGCATGGTTGCCAGACGAGAAGGCGACGACGCCTCGGCTGCGCTCTTCCTCGCTCAGCGACGACAGCTTGTTGTAGGCGCCGCGGAACTTGAACGAACCGGTGCGCTGCAGCGTCTCCGGCTTGAACAGGATGCGGGCGCCGAAACGCTTGTTCAATTCCTGCGATTCGATCAGCGGGGTTTCGACGATCAGCCCGGAAAGCCGGGCCGCGGCTCGGTGGATGTCTTCTATGCCGGGAGCGGTGGTCATGGCGATCCTGCGAAGCTGTGGTCCGGTCATGGTGCACGGAAAGGGCCGCGCGACACCAACGAAAAAATGTGACCGTTACAAAGTTTGGGAAGTCATGACCGGCGTTGCGCTGCCCCTAGCCTGCCTGCCGGCATCCTCTCCAAATAAGAGACGGGGAGAGGGACTGTCGCCGGCGGCTTCGCCAAACGGCCAACCACCGCTCACCCCAACAGTGCCCGCTGCCGCTTTGTCCCACCCAGTTTGCGCCAGGTGTTGAAGCGATGCGTGGCGGCGGCGAAGGAGATCTTCATCTGCTGGGCGACCGAGTAGCGCGACTTGCCGTCGTCGAACATGCGGTAGCAGCATTCGACGCCCTCTTCGGTCAGCTTGCCGTCCGGGGCCTTGTTGTGCGGATTGGCAGGATCGAATTTCTCCACCTGCTGCTCGACCAGGCCTTTCAGGCGCTGCAGGTCAGCCTCGATGCTGGCGATGAGATCGAGAACGGGCTTTGGGTCATAGTGGTGCGGAGGCTGCTTTGCCGTCATCTGCGGATTCCCTTTTTTAGCTCGGTCCCACATATAGGCGAACATTACCTGATAATGAAGAGGTGAGCCTCGTGCACTGGCTTCAACAATTCTTGACCGCCACCCAAGCGCGCAATTGACCTTGGGCACGTCAAACCCTAGTTTAGAATAATTCTAAACTAGGGTGAATTCCTCATGCTTTCCCGTGTTTTCGGCTTCGGCCGCCGTCCCTTCGAATCGCTCTCCGAACAGGAGATCCTGGCGTTGGCCATTTCGTCCGAGGAAGACGATGGACGCATCTACCGGGCCTACGCCGACGGGCTGGCGGAAAACTTTCCGCAATCGGCAAAAGTGTTCGAGGAGATGGCCGAGGAAGAAGATGGCCATCGCGACGCGCTGATCGAGCTTTTCCGCAAGCGTTTCGGCGAGCGCATTCCGCTGATCCGGCGCGAGCATGTGAAAGGCTACTTCGAGCGCAAGCCCGACTGGCTGGTGAGACCGCTCGGCATCGAGCATGTGCGCAGCCAGGCCGAAGCGATGGAGCGGCGCGCCTATCTGTTCTATGTCGAGGCGGCCAAGCGCACCACCGATGCCTCGACTAGAAAACTGCTCGACGATTTGGCGATAGCCGAGCAGGGCCATGAAACGCTGGCGCAGCGTCTGGAGCAAAAGCACGTGCCGGGCGAAGTGAAGGACGAAGAGGCCGTTGCCGAGCAGCGCCAGTTCATCCTCACCTATGTGCAGCCGGGACTGGCCGGATTGATGGATGGATCGGTGTCGACGCTGGCGCCGATCTTTGCCGCCGCGTTTGCCACGCATGACACCTGGCAGACGCTTCTGGTCGGGCTTGCCGCCTCGATCGGCGCCGGCATTTCGATGGGCTTCACCGAGGTCGCTTCCGACGACGGCAAGCTGTCGGGCCGCGGCTCGCCGGTCAAGCGCGGCCTGACCGTCGGCATCATGACGACGCTGGGCGGGCTGGGCCACGCGCTGCCCTATCTCATCCCGCAGTTCTGGACGGCGACCGTCGTTGCCGCCGTGGTGGTGTTCTTCGAATTGTGGGCCATCGCCTTCGTCCAGAACCGCTACATGCAGACGCCCTTCCTGCGCGCCGCCTTCCAGGTGGTGCTAGGCGGCGCCCTGGTGTTCGCGGCGGGTGTGCTGATCGGGAATGCTTAGCGTGGAGAAGGAAGGGGCAGTCAGCCATTCACCGCCCGGCTATCCTCTGGCGCCTCGGCCCTCTCCGTCAGCCCATAATCGCGCACGACATGGGCGATGCGCAGACGGTAGCCGGCAAAGATACCGCCACGGCCGGCTTTCTGCGCCTGCCGGTGCTCCTCGGTGTTGCGCCAGGCCTTGACCGCTTCCTCGTCGCGCCAGAACGACAGCGACAGGATCCGGTTCGGGTCGACCAGGCTCTGGAAGCGCTCGATGGAGAGAAATCCGTCAATGCCGTCGAGCAGCGGCCGCAAGTCGGCGGCGATGCCGAGATAGGCGTCGCGTTTGCCGGCCGCTGGCTCGACTTCGAAGATGACGGCGATCACGGCAGCACCAGTTTCGCGTGCGGGCCGGAGGCCAGTTTCAGGAACATGCGATCCTCCCTATGGATGAACTTTTCGCGGCGGGCGAACTCGTAGTTTGCCTTGCCGGCTGGGTCGGCGGCAAGGCGCGCGCGGTAGGCCTCGTAGGCCGCCAGGCTCTCGATGTTGTAGGCGGCGTAGGCAGTCGTCGCCGAGCCCTCATGAGGCGCGAAATAGCCGATCAGATCGGCGCCGCAGCGCGGAATGGCCTGGCCCCAGTTGCGGGCATACTCCTCGAACGCGGCTTTGCCGAACGGGTCGATCTCGTAACGGATGAAGCAAGTGATGGTCATGGTCGTCTCCTTGGCGGGTTGATTTCGTCTTGCGGCGACATTTCGAGCGGGGTCGAAGCATCCCCAGGGTCGGTGTGCTAGGCAATTCCCTCGCGGGTCATGCCTGCCAGAAGGGTTTCGCGCATTCGCGGCGCACGTCCTGTGGCGTCAGGCCAAGGTCGCGCAGCAAATGATCGTCGATCTCGGCAAGGTCGAGGCGCTGCAGGCGGCGATCATACCAGCGGGCCAGCAGCCGCGAACGGAACCAGGTGACGAACGGGAACCATTGGCAGCTGGGGACGGGCGCGGAGGTGGTAGCGGTTCGTGCGGTCATCGTCGTCTCCTTGATCTGGTTGGAGAATAGTGGTTATCTGACAAGAATGCTTCGATGAGGAACGAACTATGCGTGAAGGACCCGATATTGCCCGCATCGCCAGCCTGGTCGGCGATCCGGCGCGCGCAAACATGCTCAACGCGCTGATGGGCGGCACGGCACTGACGGCGAGCGAACTGGCGCTCGAGGCCGGCGTGTCGCTGCCGACCGCCAGCTCGCATCTGTCCAAACTGATGGAGGGCGGGCTGCTGACGCTGGCGAGCCAGGGCCGGCATCGCTATTACGGCCTCGCCGGTCCGCAGGTGGCGGGCATGATCGAAGCCATCACCGGTGTCGCGGAAGCCGTTGGCCCAAAGCGCGTACGACCGGGTCCGCGCGATGGAGCCATGCGCGTGGCAAGGGTGTGCTACGACCACCTTGCCGGCGAGCAGGCCGTGGCGATGCTTGATCGTCTGGTCGAGAAAGACATACTCTTGCGCGACGATAAGGAGATCAGGCTCGGCCAATCGGCGGCATCGCATTTCGCGGCAATAGGCATCGACGTCGATGCCAAGCCGCGTCGGCCGGTCTGTCGCGCCTGTCTTGATTGGAGCGTGCGCCGCTCGCACCTCGCCGGCACGCTGGGTGCCGCCATCCTCGACAAGATCCTTGCCGAAAAATGGGCGCGCCGCGAGAAAGACAGCCGCGCGGTCATTTTCTCGCCGCCGGGCAAGCAGGCTTTCGAGAAGGTGTTTCTGGGCTGAGATGCCGGGGCGAAGGATCGCCACGCTTGCGCGTATGCGGAAGAAACTAACCGCGCTTCAACACCTTCCCCTGCTTGAAGAAATCCGCCCACGGATCGGCTTCCGCCAGCCGCTTCGACGTCGTCTTGTCGCCGATTGGAAAGGCGGTCGGCGCCAGCCCGGCCTCGATCTCGGCCCAGGTCACCGGCATCGACACGGTGGCGCCCTTCTTGGCGCGCGACGAATAGGGCGCGACGGTCGTCGAGCCCCGGCCATTGCGTAGATAGTCGACGAAGATCTTTCCGGTGCGCGCCTTCTTCGACAGCGTCGCCGTGTAGCGGTCGGGGGAGGCCTGTTCGAGCGCCTTGGCGAAATCATGGGTGAAGGTCTTCACCGCTTCCCAGTCCGCCGATGGTTTCAGCGGCACGACGACATGAAAACCCTTGCCGCCCGATGTCTTGACGAAGTTCGGCAACGACAGCTCGTTGAGCTTGCCCCTGATATCGAGCGCCGCGTCGCGCACCGCCTTCACGTCGACGCCTTCATCGGGGTCGAGATCGAAGATGATCTGGTCTGGCCTCTCCAGCTCATCGATCGTGCAGCCCCAGATGTGGATCTCGACCACGCCATACTGGACCAGTGCTGCAACGCCGTCGAAATCGCGGATGAACAGGATCTCCTCGCCGTCCGTCGGGTCCTTCATTCGGGCGATCTTGTCGCTCATGCCGGCCGAGGCATGTTTCTGGAAGAAGCGCGGGCCGCCGACGCCGTCCGGCGCGCGCACCAGGCTGAGCGGCCGGTTGACGATAAATTGCTCCATCCGCGGCCACACCAAGGCGTAGTGATCGAGCAAGCCCTGCTTGGAGATCTTTTCCTCGGGCCACAGCAGCTTGTCGGGATGAGAGAGTTTAACCGTGGTCGTCATGGCTCCGGCAGGATAGGTGGCGCCACTTGCCGCCGGCTTCGCCTTGGCCGGGTTCTTGTCTGTCGATGCCTTGCCTGTCGATGCCTTGGGCCTTTCCTGCACGACTTCCTCCGCCGGCTTGTCCTCGCGCAATCCCTGGAACGAGGCATGGCGTATTATACGGTCGGATGTCCAGCTGCGGAACTCCACTTCGCCGACCAGTTCGGGCTTCACCCAGACCAGGCCCTTGCCCTTCGGCACGGCCGCATCGAACGGCGAATCCTTCGCCTTCAGCGCATCGAGTTTTGTCTTGAGGTCGATGGCGCCTCTGGCGGAGAAGCCGGTGCCGACGCGGCCGGCATAGTGAAGCTTGCCGCCCTCGTGATAGCCGACCAGCAGCGAACGCAAGCCACGCCCGGTCTTGTCCGACGGCAGAAAGCCGCCGATGACGAACTCCTGCCGCGCCGTGCATTTCGATTTCACCCACGAAGGACCACGCCCGCTGCGATAGGGCGCATCGGCGCGCTTGGAGACGACGCCCTCCAGCCCCATGCGGCAGGCATGCTCCAGCATGATCTTGCCGGGCTCGGCGAAATGGTCGGAGAAACGGACCGCCGCATTCTCCGGCTGCTTGCCAAGCAGGTCCTGCAAGGCCTGCTTGCGCTCGACCAGCGGTTCGCGGCCCAAATCGTTCCCATCGAGCCGCATCAGGTCGAAGGCATAGTAGACGAAGCGATCCGTTCGTTTCGCCGACAGATCGGCCTGCAGCAGCGCGAAGGAGGAAACACCGCTGTCGGCGAGCACGACGATCTCGCCGTCGATGATGGCGTCGCTGCATTTCAGTCCGGCGAGTTCCGCGACGATCGCCCTGCCGAATTTTTGCGTCCAGTCGAGGCCGGTACGGGTGAGCAGCCGCACCTCGGTGCCGGCAATCTGGGCCTGCATGCGATAGCCGTCGAACTTCACTTCGTGCAGCCAGTCCTTGCCCGGCGGTGCCTCCCGCTCCAGCGTAGCGAGCTGCGGCTCGACAAAGTCGAGCCGGCCACCGGCTTTCGCGTTGCCGGCGGCCGGCTTGTTGGAATGCCAGACCTTTGGTTTCTTGCCCTTGGCGGTCTTGCCCTCGCCGACCTCCTCGATCGTCAGGCCCGACTTCACCGATTCCGGCGCGTCCTTGAGAATATCCTCACCTGGGCGCGCGGCGGCATCGTCCGACTTGATCAGCAGCCAGTTGTCGCGCTTTTCGCCGGCGCGCCGCTTCAACCGCACCAGATGCCAGAGCCCATGCAGCTTGTGGCCCTCGAGCTCGAAGCTGATGTGGCCCTTCTTCATCGCTTTGGCCGGGTCGATTTCGGGGGTCCAGGTGCCCTCGTCCCAGACGATGACCGAGCCGCCGCCATATTCGCCCTTGGGAATGGTGCCCTCGAACGGCGCATAGTCGATCGGATGGTCCTCGACATGAACGGCCAGCCGTTTCTCATGCGGGTCGAGGCTCGGGCCGCGCGTCACCGCCCAGCTCCACAGCACGCCGTCATGCTCGAGGCGAAGGTCGTAATGCAGCCGGGTCGCCGCGTGCTTGTGGATGACGAAGATACCGCCCGCCTTGGCGTTCTCGGCGCGCGCGACCTTGCCTGCCGGCTCGGCGGTCTTCTTGAAATCGCGTTTGGAATGGTACTGTTCGAGGCTGGCCATCTCTACAGTGTCCTCAGGCCGATTTGTGCTTGGCAGCAGCGGCTCTCGGCTTGGCGCGCTTGGCCGTTGGCTTGGCTTTTGCCGACGTGGAAGCCTTCGACGAGCCGGCATCCGACGACAGGCTCTTCTTCAACGCGTCGAACAGGTTGACGACATTGGACGACCTGGGCACTGCCTTGGCCTTCGGCGCCTTCTTGCCGGCCTTCCGGGCGCGGATCAGCTGGAGCAGCGCATTCTCGTATTTGTCTTCGAATTGCGACGGATCGAACTTGGCCCTCTTCTTGTCGATGATCCGCTCGGCCAGATCGGTCATTTCGTGATCGCTCTTCACCTCCTTGATGTCGCCGAAGACAGTAGCCGCCTCGCGCACCGTGTCGTCGTAGCGCAGTGTCGTTAGCACCATGCCCTTGCCGCGCGGTTCGATGACCACCGGGCGTTCGCGGCTGTAGAGCACGATGCGGGCCAGCCCCGCCATCTTCTTGTCCGCCATGGCGTCGCGGATGACAGCGAAAGCCTCTTCCGACATCTTGTCGGCCGGCGCCACATAATAGGGCGTGTCGAGATAGATCTGCTGGATCGAGGTTTTGTCGACAAAACCTTCGAGGCTCAACGTGTGCGAGGACTCGATCTGCACCGCCTCGATCTCGTCTTCCTCGATTTGAAGGAAATCGCCGTCGTTGACTTCATAGCCCTTGATCTCGTCGCCATCGCGCAACGGCTTGCCGCTTTCCGCATCGACATAGATGCGCTTCACCGTGTTGCCGGTCTTGCGGTTCAGCACCCGGAACGAGACCTTCTCGGCGTGGCTGACGACGTTGGTCAATTCGACGGCACAGGTGACCAGCGACAGCTTCAGATAGCCCTTCCAGGCCGGACGCGGCGCCATGATTTTTTCCCTTCAAGAACCCGATGAGGGTGAGAACGGACAGACGCCGCTCCAGTTCCGCGCCAGCACGCTGATTGGGAGGACCAGGTTCGCCTGGGGCATTGTGGCGGCCAGCATGGAAATTTCCTGGGCGCGGCAGAAATTGAAACAGAACCGCGCGCGGGCGACATCCAAACGAAACATATGTGATGCAAAAGTCACATTGGCAGAAATGTCGACGGACTACACGCAAAGACCCCGAATCAGCCGCATTCCGGCCACGAACCAAGGCCTTTTCGACCAGATATTAACATCGTGTTCACCGACTATTCACGCCTCGACGCTATGATGACCGCAATTCGGAAGGGACATCCGAAAATCGGGACAGGGACAGGTAAAATGAACTTCCTCACGCACCTCATCGGCTATGCCGCCGCCATCCGCGAATTCGTTTCGCCGACCTATCGGCCGGAGCGCTACTACATGCGCGGCCCCGGTCCGGCTAGCGCCCGTCGCGGCAATTCGCTGGGCGCGCGCTGACCATGACCTTCGAGAGCCGCCACGATAGCCGGATCTGCAGGCCGGCCGCAGAATCCCGCGCCACCACCTATCGCGCCGAGCGTTCGGTTTTCGCCGACAGACGGCGTGCGACATCGCCACGGCTTTGATGCCGCCTCTGGCTGGCTTAGTGTCTCAGGGCACAAGCAGCCGAGGCCCGCGTGACCGACCTTCGCCATTCAAGTCGGCTCCATCCAAGTCGACCCAAGTCAAGCCATCCCTCTGAACCCCTCGAAGCACGCCACCCGCTGATCGTTTTCGACGGTGTCTGCGTGCTGTGCTCCGGCTTCGTGCGCATGGTTGTCAGGGTCGACCGCAAAAGCCGCTTCCGTTTCGCCACCGCGCAGTCGCCGTTTGGCGAGGCGCTGTTCAAAAAGCACGGGCTGCATACGGACTCCTACGAAACCAATCTCGTCCTGGTCGACGGCGCCGCCTTCACGCAGCTCGACAGCTTCGTTGCCGTCATGGCGGAGCTCGGCTGGCCATGGCGGGCGGCCAAGCTGCTGTTGCTGCTGCCGCGCCCGCTTCGCGACTGGCTTTACAACCGCATCGCCAAAAACCGCTATGCCTTGTTCGGGCGGAAGGAGAGCTGTGACATTCCTTCGGCGGAGCTGCGGGGACGGCTGATCGACTAATGCTTGTCGCTCAAAAGTGGCCCCGGTTTTGAGACAACGTCGCGCATCGAAACAAAGAGGCGCTTGGGGGAACGGCGGATGAAGCTTCTCGTTGTCGGCGGCTACGGCATTTTTGGCGGCCGCATCGTCCAATTGCTGGAGAACGAACCGCGCCTGACCGTGATCGTCGCCGGACGATCCTTGGCCAGGGCCGAGGCGTGGTGCGGCAGGCGTGGCGCTGTCGCAGCGCGACTGGTGCCGGCGGTGTTCGACAGGGATGGTGAGCTGGCCGCACAACTGGCGTCGATGCGCCCCGATACGCTGGTCGATGCCAGCGGTCCGTTCCAGGCCTATGGCGAGGGGCGCTATCGCCTGATCGAGGCCTGCATCGGCCAAGGCGTCAACTATCTCGATCTTGCCGACGGGTCTGATTTCGTCGCCGGCGTGCCGGCTTTCGACGCGGCCGCGAAGCAGGCCGGGTTGTTCGTGCTGTCAGGTGTTTCCAGCTTTCCTGTGCTGACGGCGGCGGTGGTGCGCCGGCTGGCATCCGAAATGACACGGGTCGACGCCATCCGTGGCGGCATCGCGCCGTCGCCCTATGCCGGCGTCGGCGAAAATGTCATTCGCGCCATTGCAGGCTACGCCGGCCAGCCGGTCGCACTGGTGCGCGACGGCGGCAAGGCGCAAGGCCATCCGCTCACCGAACAGATGCGCTATACGATCGCGCCGCCCGGCCGCGTGCCGCTCAACGATACGCTGTTCTCGCTCGTCGACGTGCCGGACCTGCGTGCTTTGGCGGAACTCTGGCCGCAGGCGAAAACCATCTGGATGGGCGCCGGTCCGGTTCCCGAGATCCTGCATCGCGCCCTGATCGGACTTGCCTGGCTGGTGCGTCTGCGGCTGCTTCGCTCCCTGTCGCCACTGGCTCCGCTGATGCATTGGGCGACCAACCGGCTGCGCTGGGGCGAGCATCGCGGCGGCATGTTCGTCGCGGTGGAGGGGGCAGACCAGTCCGGCGCGCCGGTCAAACGCTCATGGCATCTCCTGGCCGAAGGCGACGACGGGTCGCTGATCCCGTCGATGGCGGTCGAGGCCTTGGTTCGCAAAGCGCTGGACGGTCATGCGCCCGCGGCCGGCGCTCGGGCGGCGGTACGCGATCTCGAATTTGAGGACTACGAAGCCCTGTTTGCCGGCAGGACGATCTACACCGGCTTTCGCGACGACAGCGCCGCCAGTGCCGATAAACCGCTCTATACCGCCTTGCTCGGCGAGGTCTGGCAGGGCATCCCCAAGGAAATCCGCTCCATGCATGACCGCGCGAGCATGGCCGAGGGCCGCGCCAGTGTCGAGCGCGGGAACAATATCCTTGGCCGGCTAATGGCATCGCTGGTCAGATTTCCCAAGGTGAGCGCCGATATTCCGGTGCAGGTCCGTTTCGACGTCGACAAGGATGGCGAGACCTGGACGCGGACATTCGGCACGCACCGCTTTTCCAGCCGCCAGTTTGCTGGCCGTGGCCGTTCGCAGCGGCTGCTGTGCGAGCGATTTGGCCCGCTGACCTTTGCCATGGCGCTGGTGACCGAGGACGGAAAACTGTCGCTGGTCCTGCGCCGCTGGAGCATCCTCGGGCTGCCATTGCCGATGTGGCTCTGTCCGCTTTCGACATCGTTTGAGACCGTGAAGGATGGACGCTTCCGCTTTCATGTCGAGATTTCGCATCCGCTCACTGGGCTGATCGTGCGCTATCGCGGCTGGCTGGAACCGGTGGATTCGGATGGCTCCAGCCGGGCCGTGTCCGCAGCCGCCGGCTAGCGCAGTCGGCGCATCTCCTTGCACAATGGCCGGCCAGGGGCGAAAAGTTTTTTCTGGCGCCTGTCGAAATCGGGCAATGCCGCGCGACATACGTCCGGCTCGCAACGACGCGGCCCTGTAACCACGGGAGATGACCATGCAGTATCTGCTTCTTATCTATTCGAACGAAGCCGGAATGGCAGCCGCGCCCAAGGAGGCGGCCGTTCAGATGAGCGCCGCCTATGGCGCCTATACCGAAGCGATGAAGAAGGCCGGCGTGTTCCTGGCCGGTGAGCGATTGAAACCGACAAAGATAGCAACCACCGTACGCGTGGCCGGTGGCAAGACCAATGTGATTGATGGCCCTTATGCCGATACCAAGGAGCAACTCGGCGGCTACTATTTGATCGAGGCGGCCGACATGGACGCGGCGATCTCGTGGGCGGCGCGCTGTCCCGGTGCCAGCACCGGCACCATGGAAGTGCGGCCGATCTGGCCGATGGCAGAATACATGCCAGAATACACTGCGTGACGGCTGTGAGCGCAGATACGGCCCGGGCGGCCGCCGAGGCCGCCGCCCGGCAGAGCTATGGCAAGCTGGTTGCCTGGCTCGCGGCGCGCACGCGTGACGTGGCCGCCGCCGAGGATGCGCTGGCCGACGCCTTTGCCGCGGCACTCGAGCGCTGGCCGCGAACCGGCGTGCCCGAAAAGCCGGAAGCCTGGCTGCTGGCGGTGGCACGGCGGCGGCGTGTCGATGCGGTGCGGCGGCGGCTGACCAGCGAAGCCGGCCGCGAGCATCTCAAGCTGATCGCGCAGGAGATGGAGGCGCGCATGACCGATGAGGACCTGCCCGACGAACGGCTGCGGCTGATGTTCGCCTGCGCGCATCCGGCGATTGAATCGAGTGTGCGGGCGCCGCTTATCCTGCAGACCATCCTGGGCTTCGATGCCTCGACGATCGCCTCTGCCTTCCTGGTATCGCCGGCAACGATGGGACAGCGTCTGGTACGTGCCAAGGCCCGCATCCGGGAAACCGGCATTCCGTTCCGCGTGCCGGAACGGGCCGAACTCGGCGAGCGGCTGGATGCGGTGCTGGAGGCGATCTACGCCGCCTTCGCCGAAGGCTGGTCCGATCCGGCAGGCACCGAAACGCAGCGCCGCAACCTGGCGACCGAGGGCATCTGGCTTGGCCGGCTGGTGGCCTCGCTGATGCCCGATGAGCCGGAGGCGCTCGGCCTGCTGGCGCTGATGCTGTTTGCCGAGGCGCGCCGCCCGGCGCGCCGTGACGGGGCCGGAGATTATGTGCCGCTGGCCGAGCAGGATTGCGCGCTTTGGGATCACGATTTGGTCGACGAAGCGGAATCCCTGCTCCGCCGCGCCGCCACCATGGGCGTCATCGGCCGCTACCAGTTAGAGGCGGCGGTGCAGTCCGTCCATGCGGCGCGGCGGCTGACCGGCCTGACCGACTGGGGCGCGATCCGAGGCTTCTACGATGCGCTGTCGGTCATCGCCGGCTCCCCGGTGGTGGCGATCAACCGAGCCGTGGCGATCGCCGAGGCCGAGGGCGCCGCGGCGGGACTGGCGGCCCTTTACGTGCTGGGCGACGACAAGCGGCTTGATGATTATCAGCCTTATTGGGCAGCCCGTGCGGGGCTGCTGGCCAGGCTGGGCACAATCGGGAAAGCGGTGGAGGCCTATGATCGGGCGATTGGCCTGGAACGCGACCCGGCGGTGCGCCGCTTCCTGCAAGGAAAACGGGCAGCGCTCAGGACTTAGGCGTCGAAGGATGGAACTTCGCCGCCGGCAATCCGCTCAGGCTGGCCACATCTCGTGCGACAGGTTGAGCGTCTGCATCAGCGGATGTTCGCGCAGCCCGGCCCACAGACGTTCAACGTTCGGCCAGGCCGCTCGCGCCCTGTCGGCGTCGGGATGCCAGGCCACCAGCATGACGAGATAGATGTCGGCCAGTGACATCCGGTCGCCGACCAGCCAGTCACGGCCCTCAAGCGGTATCGAGAACGGCGAAGCCGCGATCCATCTCGGCAATGGCTGCCTGCTTGACCGCCTTCGTGCCGTCGGCATCGGTCGTGTAGCGATGGGCGTAGTACAGCCGCAGGATCGCTGGATAGAGCACCGACGACATGAAGGCCATCCAGCGCAGGAAGTCGACGCGGGCCGGCGCGTCGACTGCCGGCGCCAGGCCGGCATTGGGGTGCCGCTCGGCAAGCAGGATGCAGATCGCCGCTGATTCGGTCATCGAGCGGCCGTCCGGCAAGGTCAGCACCGGAACCTGGTTCAACGGACTGATGTCGAGGAACGCCGGATCGGGCCGGTCCGCCTTCGGCACGTCGATCTGCTCGAATGGCGCGTTCGCCAGCGCCAGCGCCGCCTCGACGACGAAGCCACCGCTGCCCGCACGGGTGTAAAGCTTGTACATGAAGTCCTCCCCCGCCCGCTCAAAGCAGGCCGGTGGCGATATGAACCGGAAGCAGGGTCCTGCTCAAGCCGGTGGCGGCGGCCACGGCCGGCTTTTCGGCGGGCCAGGCCGAAACGCCGATGCAGAACTTTTGATGCCGGCAGGAGAGAGAGGGCGCGAAGGATCGCGCCCAATCTGTTCCCTACGCCCCCAGCCCCTCAAACAGGATCGTCGACAAGTAGCGTTCGGCGAAGGACGGGATGACCACGACAAGGTTCTTGCCCTTGTTCTCCGGCCGCGAGCCGACGACGATTGCCGCCTGCAGGGCCGCGCCCGACGAGATGCCGACCGGCACGCCTTCGAGGCGGGCGACGAGGCGGGCATTGGCGACCGAATCCTCGTTCGAGACCTTGACGATCTCGTCATAGATCGTAGTGTCGAGGATTTTTGGCGCAAAGCCGGCGCCGATGCCCTGGATCTTGTGCGGGCCGGGCTGGCCACCCGACAACACCGGTGAGGATTCCGGCTCGACTGCGACGACATGCACCGAGGGCTTGCGCTTCTTCAGCACCTGGCCGACGCCGGTGATGGTGCCGCCGGTGCCGATGCCGGCGACGAAGATATCGACCTCGCCATGCGTATCGTTCCAGATTTCCTCGGCCGTCGTCGTGCGATGGATTTCCGGGTTGGCCGGGTTCTCGAACTGCTGCGGGATGATCGCGTTGGGGATCGTCGCTGCCAGTTCATCGGCCTTGGCGATGGCGCCCTTCATGCCTTTCGGGCCCTCGGTCAGCACCAGTTCGGCACCGAGCAGCGCCAGCATTTTCCTGCGCTCGATCGACATCGTTTCCGGCATGGTCAGGATCAGCTTGTAGCCCTTGGCGGCGGCGGCGAAGGCAAGCGCGATGCCGGTGTTGCCAGACGTCGGTTCGATCAGCGTCGTCTTGCCAGGAGAAATCTTGCCGGAGGCCTCCAGCGCCTCGATCATCGCCACGCCGATGCGGTCCTTGACCGAGGCGATCGGATTGAAGAATTCGAGCTTGGCGATGAGATTGGCAACGATGCCCTTTTCCTTGGCGAACTTGTCGAGCCGCACCAGCGGCGTGTCGCCGATCGTGTCTGTGATGGAATTGTAGACGCGGCCGCGACCGGGCACGCGGGCAGGGGTGACGGGCTTGTTCATTGGTTTCGCTCCCAGGACTTCAGGCAAGTGAGAATTTCAGGCACATGGCATTGCAGCCGGCAAGATAGGGCCTTCGGTCGCGCAAGATAGCCTGTCGGTCGAAAATATCGAGTGGGGCCCGTGTCTAAAACATCAGGCTCCCGGAAAAGCATTTCCCGGAAAAGCCTGCCCCTGGAATGTTTTGGCCGAAAGCGGCCTACTGGCGGGCGGCAATCGCCGCCGCGGCGCCGACCATGAAGCCGGCGGCGGTACGGTTCAACGCCTTGAGCGCGCGCGGCGACTTCAGGAACCAGCGCGCCTTGGCCGCCAGCGCCAGATAGGGCACCAGAACCACGAGGAGCACGACAACCGTCAGTGCGACGAGAATGCCGTAATCGGCCAGCGAGATCGTCTTCAGGTCGACGATGGTCGGTGTGATCGCCAGGTAGAAGATCATCGTCTTCGGATTGCCGAGCGTGACGGTGAGCCCGGCGATGAAGCTTGAAACCAGCCCGCCCTTGCCCTTCTTTGCCTCGACCGTCTCGGGCGTGATGCCGCTGGTCCAGAAGCGCCAGCCAAGGAAGGCGAGGTAGGCGACACCGAGCCATTTGATGGCCAGGAAAACCATGCCGAAGGTCTGCGCGACGAAGGCAAGGCCCAGCACCACGGCGGTCAGATAGGTGAGGTCGCCAAGCATCAGGCCAAAGGACATCGCCAGCGACGAGCGGAATCCGGAGCCGAGCGCACGCGCGACGAGCGCGGTGACGCCGGGGCCGGGAATGGCGGCGGCGATGCCGAGAGCGGCACTGTAGGCGAGGAAGCCGGTAAGGGTCATGGTTGCGGCCTTGCGCGTCAAAAGTCTTGGTCTTTATGCATCTCGTTGTCCCAAAACCGCTGCGTACTTTTGCGCGACATGCATTATGACGGCGCCTTATGACACAAGGTCAACCAGGCGTGAATTCCCTGGAGCCGGATTCGATTGCACCAAGCCGACATGCGCCCAGGCGCATCAGGAGCGGCCGCCATAGGTGACGCGCCAGATTGTGCCGTTGCCATCTTCGGTCACGATCAGCGCGCCATCCCCGGCCACCGCCACGCCGACAGGCCGTCCCCACACCTCGCCGTTGGAGACGACGAAACCGGTGATGAAATCCTCATACTCGCCGGTCGGCTTGCCGTCCTTGAACAGCAACCTCACCACCTTGTAGCCGGTCCTGTTGCCGCGGTTCCATGAACCGTGCAAGGCGACGAAGGCGTCGCCTTTGTATTCGGCCGGAAAGCCGGAACCGGCGGGCAAGTTTTTTCCGTCGTAGAAGGCGATGTTGAGCGGCGCCGAATGCGCCTGCATCAGCACATCGGGAATGGTCGCCTTGCCGGCAAGGTCGGGGCGTTCGCCCTTGTGGCGCGGATCCTCGTTGTTGCCGATATAATACCAGGGCCAGCCATAGAAGGCGCCGTCCTTGACCGCGGTCGCATATTCGGTCGGCACATTGTCGCCGAGCGCATCGCGCTCGTTGACGACGCACCACAGCGCGCCGGTCGCCGGCTGAACGGTCATGCCCGAACAGTTGCGCAGGCCGGTGGCGACGATGCGGCCATTCTTGCCGTCGGGGTCGAAGGCCAGCACATCGGCGCGGCCGTCTTCAGACCCCCAGGCGGCACCCAGCGGCTTCGACTTCGCCCAGGCGTCGAGGCCGCCATCCGGCTCCCTTGTCATGTCCTGCGCGACATTCGAACCCGAGCCGACCGACAGGTAAAGCGTCTTGCCGTCCGGCGAGAAAACGATGTCGCGGGTCCAATGATGACTGGCAGGGATGCTATCGACGATGGTTTCCGGATCACCGGCGGCCTTCAGGTCGCCATCGCGGTAGGCAAAGCGCACGATGCCGTCGCTGTTGGCGACGTAGACCCATTGCGGATCATTGCCCGGCGGATAGAAGGCGATGCCGTAGGGCTGGTTGAGATCGCCAGCAAAGATGCCGTCCTTCGCCAGCTTCGCGCTGCCCTCGGCGAGACGATAGACGCGGATCTGGTTGGCTTGGCTGTCGGCGACGAAGAGATCGCCGTTCGGCGCGATGCGCACGACGCGCGGATTGTTGATACCCGACGCGATCAGCTCGGCCGAAAAGCCCGGCGGCAGCTTCGGCTTCGCGTCAGCTGGCCTTTCGACCAGGCCGGCGCTGTTCGAGGTGGATTTGCTGACGTAAGGCCTTGGCAGGTCCTCCGGCCTGATCAGGCGGCGCACCCCCGGCCTGTCGGCGCGCCAGTCGCCGAAGGCGGCCGCGCCTCTCAGCACCGGCTGCTCCGCCTGCTGGGCGAATGTTATGGCGGTGAGAAACAGTGCCGCGGGAATAGCCAGCCCGGCCGATCGGATCATTCTGTTCTCCAATTCCGGCCACAGAGACCGGTTGCGAAGAGAACAAACGGGCAGTTTCGTCGATCGTTCCGTGGCACACGATGAGTTCAAGTGAAACGGAGGTTGCCAGCCTCAGTTGCCGGCGGCGTAAAAATCGTCGTCGAGGCGTTTTTCCAGTTCGACGAGATCGGCCGGCAGCGGCAGGCCCATGGCGCGCATTTCCCGCAGTTTTTCGCGCAACTGCTCGTGGATTTCGTGCTGGTCTTCCGGCTGGTTGATCATCTCTTCCAGCAACAGGCTGATCCGGGCCTTGAATTCTTCGAGCGCCATCGTCGTCTCCTCGGTTACCCAGCTCAACGCAGCATGCGGGAAATCAGCTGCGCCGTATAGTCGACCATCGGCACGATACGGGCATAGTTGAGCCGGGTCGGGCCGATGACGCCGAGCGCACCGACGACGCGGGCATCCTTGTCGCGATAGGGCGCGACCACCAGCGACGAGCCCGACAGCGAAAACAGCTTGTTTTCCGAACCGATGAAGATGCGCACGCCCGATCCCTGTTCGGCCAGGTCGAGCAGCTGGATCAACCCGTCCTGCGTCTCCATGTCCTCGAACAGGTGGCGCAACAATTCGATGTCGGCCTGGGCGGTAACGTTTTCGAGCAGATTGGCGCGGCCGCGCACGATGAGCCGCGCCGGCAGGCCGCTGTCGGCGCCCGCCCACACCGCCAGCCCTTTTTCGACCAGGTCCTGCGACAGCGTGTCGAGCGCGGCCCTGGTCTCTTCCTTGATGCGGGCAATCTCGATCCGCGCCTCGGCCAGCGTGCGGCCGCGAATATGGGCGTTGAGGAAGTTCGAGGCTTCGTGCAATTGCGAAACGGTGATGCCGGCCGGCAACTCGACGACGCGGTTTTCGACGTCGCCATTCTGCGACACCAGCACCGCCAGCGCCTTGGTCGGCTCGAGCTGGATGAATTCGATATGCTTCAGCGCCACCTCGTTCTTGGCGGCCAGCACCAGGCCGGCGCCGCGCGACATGCCCGACAGCATCTGGCTGGCCTCGGTCAGCATATGCTCCAGTGTCGCGCCTGAGCCGGACGCCCGGACCTGCGCCTCGATGGTGCGCCGCTCCTCGTCGGAAAGGTCGCCGAGTTCCATGAAGGCATCGACGAAGAAGCGCAGGCCGGCCTGCGTCGGCAACCGGCCGGCCGAGATGTGCGGCGCATAGATCAGGCCGAGATGCTCGAGGTCGCTCATCACATTGCGGATGGTGGCGGGCGATAGTGAGGACGGCAGGATGCGCGACAGGCTGCGCGAGCCGACCGGTTCGCCGTCCTTCAGGTAGGAATCGACGATGCGCCGGAAGATGTCGCGCGAACGCATGTCGAGCGACTGAAGCGCGGGCGACAGCAGACTGGGTTCGGCGACTGCCTTGGTCATTCGGCCAAAAACCTCCGGCCCAAGGATATAGACTTCACCACGGCCCGCGCAACCGGTGTCTGAGTCAGATCACCCGCTGTCTGAGTCAGATCATCCGGCCATTTTCCTTTGCGCCACGCGCCCCATGTGGTTACAAGCCGGCCAAGAATCCGAAAAATGACGGGAAAGAGCCTGAATGCGCCCCTCCAAACGCCAATTCGATGAAATGCGCGCCATCTCCTTCGAGCGCGGCGTCTCCAAGCACGCCGAAGGCTCATGCCTGGTGAAGTTCGGCGACACGCATGTCCTGTGCACGGCCAGCCTCGAGGAGAAGGTGCCGGGCTGGATGCGCAATTCCGGCAAAGGCTGGGTCACGGCGGAATACGGCATGCTGCCGCGCTCGACCGGCGAGCGCATGCGCCGCGAAGCCTCCGCCGGCAAGCAGGGTGGCCGCACGCTGGAAATCCAGCGGCTGATCGGCCGCTCCTTGCGCGCCGTAGTCGACCTGCAGGCGCTGGGCGAACAGCAGATCACCGTCGACTGTGACGTTATCCAGGCCGATGGCGGCACCCGCACCGCGTCGATCACCGGCGGCTGGGTGGCGCTGTATGATTGCCTGCGCTGGATGGAAGCCCGCCAGATGGCCAGCGTCGCCAAGGTGCTGAAGGATCATGTCGCGGCGATCTCCTGCGGCATCCATGACGGCCAGCCGGTTATCGACCTCGATTATCTCGAGGATTCCTCTGCCGGCACCGACGCCAATTTCGTCATGACCGGCAAGGGCGGCATCGTCGAGATCCAGGGCACCGCCGAGGGCGAGCCTTTCTCCGAAGAACAGTTCGCAGCCCTGATGGGTCTGGCCAAGAAGGGCATCCAGCGCCTGGTCAGCCTGCAGCAGATGGCGGTGGCTTAGTTTTTTATGCCGAGCTTGAGCGCCCCCCTTTGGCCTGCCGGCCATCTCCGCCTCCAGGGGGGAGATCGGCTTTCGCCAACTGTCGGCGGCGCGATTTGTGCGGAGGCGCTGAAGCTGCCGATCTCCCCATTTGAGGGGGGTCCGAAGGACGGGCCGAGACCGGTGGCTCGGGCCAGGCAAGCCGGCAGGCCAAAGGGGAGCGCTTCGTGACGCCTCCCGCAATCCTGGAATCCGCTCTCTACGTTACAGACTTGCAAGCCGCCGAAAGCTTCTACGCCGACGTGCTTGGACTTCCCCTCCTCGGCAAGGTCGACGGTAGGCATCTTTTTTTCCGCTGCGGGCCTGGCGTGCTGCTCATCTTCAACGCCGAGGCGACGAAAGTGCCGCCCGCAGCCGACGCGAGACTGAAAGTGCCGCCGCATGGCGCGGTCGGCGAGGGTCATCTGTGCTTTGCGGCCAGCGCCGACGAGATCGCGGAGTGGAAAGCGCATCTTGAAGCAAAGAAGATCGCCATCGAAAGCGAATTTGAATGGCCGCAGGGCGGCCGTTCGATCTATATACGCGACCCCTCGGGCAATTCGATCGAATTCGCCGAGCCACGAATCTGGGGCATATGATGCATTCGCCAACCATTCACTCGCTTGACGGAAAAAAGATCGTCGTCGCCAGCCACAATGCCGGCAAGCTGCGCGAATTCGCCGATCTGATGGGGCCGTTCGGCTTCGAAGCGAAGTCGGCCAAGGACTATGGCCTGCCGGAACCGGACGAGACCGGCACCACCTTCGAGGAGAACGCCTACATCAAGGCGCTCGCCGCTGCCCAGGCGACCGGCCTGCCGGCGCTGTCGGATGATTCCGGCCTGTGCGTCGACGCGCTCGACGGCGCGCCCGGCGTCTACACCGCCAACTGGGCCGAAACCCCGGACGGTTCGCGTGATTTCGGCATGGCCATGCAGCGCACCGAAGTGGCACTGCAGGAAGTCGGCGCCGCCTTGCCGGAACAGCGCACGGGGCGCTTTGTCGCCGTGATCTGCCTGGCCTTTCCCGACGGTGACGCCGAATATTATCGCGGCGAGGCCGAAGGCACGCTGGTCTGGCCGCCGCGCGGCGAACTCGGCTTCGGCTACGACCCGGTGTTTTTGCCCAACGGCTTCGACAAGACCTTTGGCGAGATGAGCGCCGAGGAAAAGCACGGCTGGAAACCCGGCCAGCCGACCGCGCTGTCGCACCGCGCCCGCGCATTCCAGAAATTCGCCCAGGCGCGATTGGATCTGGCCAGATCGGGCTCGGTATGAGCATGCTGCTTGACCGGGCGCCCGGCTTTGGCGTCTACGTCCATTGGCCGTTCTGCGCGGCCAAATGCCCCTATTGCGACTTCAACAGCCACGTCCGCCACCAGCCGGTCGACCAGGACCGCTTCGCCGCCGCTTTCGAGGCCGAGCTTGCGACAATGCGCGAGCGTACCGGGCCGCGTGAGGTGACCAGCATTTTTCTCGGCGGCGGCACACCGTCGCTGATGAAGCCGGAAACCGTGGCCAGGGTTTTGGACGCCGTGGCGAAGAACTGGACGGTGCCTGATGGCATCGAGGTGACGCTGGAGGCCAATCCGTCCTCAGTCGAGGCCGAACGTTTTCGCGGCTACCGGGCTGCAGGGGTCAATCGCGTGTCGCTCGGCGTGCAGGCACTGAACGATGGGGATTTGCGTTTCCTCGGCCGGCTGCACAATGTCGAAGAAGCGCTTCATGCGATCGGTCTGGCGCGAGAAATCTTTCCGCGCCTGTCCTTCGACCTGATCTATGCCCGGCCCGGCCAGACGCCCGACGCCTGGCAGGCCGAGCTCGAACAGGCGATCAGCCATGCCGCCGATCATCTGTCGCTCTACCAGCTGACCATCGAGGAGGGGACGCCCTTCCACGCCCTGCATGCGGCGAAGAAATTCATCATTCCCGACAACGACGCCGCCGCCGACCTCTATGCGCTGACACAGGAGATCACATCGGCGCACGGACTACCGGCCTACGAGATTTCCAACCACGCCCGGCCGGGCGCCGAGAGCCGGCACAATCTGACCTACTGGCGCTATGGTGAATATGTCGGCGTCGGGCCGGGCGCGCATGGCCGCTTCGTCGAAAACGGGCGCCGCACGGTCACGATCGCCGAACGGATGCCGGAAACCTGGGCCAATCTGGTCGAGGCCAAGGGCCATGGCGTCACCGGCGGCGAGATCCTGACGCGCTCGGAAGAGGCCGACGAATTCCTGCTGATGGGCCTGCGGCTGGCCGAAGGCATCGACCTCTCGCGCTACGAGGCGTTTTCCGGACGCGCTCTGTCGAGCGCGCGACTATCGGTGCTGCAGGGCGAGGGGCTGGTGGCGCCGATCGGCAACGCTCGGCTCCGCGCCACGCCGACCGGCATGATCGTGCTCGACGCCGTGGTGGCGGATCTGGCGCGCTGAAGCATGATCCCGAAAAGTGGGTCCCGGTTTTCGGACAAGATCATGTTCGGTCCTTGAAAAACGTCCTCTTCGTCTGCAGCCAGAACCGCTTGCGCAGCCCGACCGCCGAGCAGGTGTTTTCCAAGCGCAGGGATGTCGAGGTCGCGTCGGCCGGAACCAACCACGATGCCGACACGCCGTTGACGCATGGACTCGTCGCCTGGGCCGACATCATCTTCGTCATGGAAAAGGCGCACCGCGCCAAGCTGCAGAAGAAATTCAAGGCCAGCCTGAAGAACGCCCGGGTCATCTGCCTCGACATACCGGACGACTATGAATTCATGGACCCGGTTCTGATTCGCCTTCTGGAAACACGCGTTTCGCGATATCTCGGTTGAGACGTCATCCGCGAGGCCACCGAATGAACCTGACCGTTTCCTCCTGGCAATTCTGGGCACTGTTGTCGGCGGCTTTCGCAGCGCTTACGGCGATCTTCGCCAAGGTCGGCATCGAAAACATCAATTCGGATTTCGCCACCTTCATCCGCACGATGATAATCCTCGTCGTGCTCGGTGCCATCCTGCTGGCCAGCGGCCAGTTCCAATCACCGGCTACGATCTCTGGAAAGACCTGGCTTTTCCTCGGCCTGTCCGGTCTGGCCACCGGAGCCTCGTGGCTTTGCTACTTCCGCGCCCTGAAGATCGGCAATGCGGCGCAGGTGGCGCCGATCGACAAGCTAAGCGTCGTGCTTGTGGCGGTGTTTGGCGCGATCTTTCTCGGCGAGCGACTCTCCGGAGCGAACTGGCTTGGCGTCGCCCTTATCGCGGCGGGGGCGGTGCTGGTCGCCTATCGGGGCTAGCGGTACGCCGTTGCGGGCGTTTTTCGTTTCAAGACGGGTGATGAAGATATCGAAGCGATTGGGCATCGTCCGGTCAGTGCTCCGTCGTGCTGTCGGTTTCGGAAAGTTCTACGCTCGCGGGTAAAGTGCGCGCGGCAGGCTCTTGGCCCGGGGTGCTCTCGGGTTTGGCAGCCAGGCGCCTGTCCCTAGGCTTGGCAACGCGCTTGCGGCCGGCATAGTAGGGCTCGAAAGCGTCCTGTATCGTCAGGGTGTCCATCCTGTCCTCCTCCGGAATCAGGAGCTAAATCTGCCGAACCCGGTTTCGTTCCCCACTGTGGCAAAGGAATGGCGGAATCTCACATCGATCCACGCTTTTGCAACCGGGCGTGAGCCGTGCCAAACAGGGCTGAACGGAGAAGGCATCAGTGACCGGCGAGACAGCCAAGCGCAGCTATGTGGTCGGGCAGACCGAGATCGCGGCCCGCCCGCTCGAGCCGGCGCTCTACCTGGTGGCGACCCCGATCGGCAATCTCGCCGACATCACGCTGCGCGCGCTGGAAACGCTGGCCGCCGCCGACATCGTCGCTTGTGAGGACACGCGGGTTTCACGCGTGCTGCTCGACCGTTACGGCATTCGCCGCCGCACCACGGCCTATCACGAGCACAATGCCGGCGAGGCCGGGCCGAAACTGATCGCGGCACTTCAATCTGGACAGAGCGTGGCGCTGATTTCCGATGCCGGCACGCCGTTGGTGTCCGATCCTGGCTACCGGCTGGTCGGCGAGGCGATCGATCATGGCATTCGCGTCGTACCGATCCCTGGTCCGTCGGCGCCACTCGCGGCGCTGACGGCGTCCGGCCTGCCTTCCGATGCGTTCCTGTTCGCCGGCTTCCTGCCGGTCAAGACCGGGCAGCGGCTGACGCGGCTGGAAGCGTTGAAAGCCGTGCCGGCGACGTTGATCTTCTTTGAATCGCCGCGCCGGCTGGCCGAGTCCCTCGGCGCCATGGTCGAAGCGCTTGGCGGCGAGCGCAAAGCTGCGATTGGCAGGGAATTGACCAAGACTTTCGAGGAGATGCGCACCGGCACGCTGCAGGTGCTGGCCGACCACTATGCGGCGGCCGATACGCCGAAGGGCGAGATCGTCGTCTGCATCGGCCCCGCCGAGGCCAAGGCCGACGAGCCGGCCGACATCGACCGCCTGTTGTTGTCGCTCGCCGCAGAAATGCCTGCCTCCAAGGCGGCGGCGGAAGCCGCGAAAATGACCGGCGGCCAGAAACAGGCGCTCTATCGGCGGCTGCTGGAGCTCAGGGATGCCGCCGAAGACCCCATCGCGGAAGGCGACGGTGGCTGAGCGGCCCAGCGCCAGTCGCCAGAAGGCCTATCGGCGCGGCCATCGCGGCGAATGGCTGGCGGCGGCAGCGCTGATGCTGAAGGGCTACCGGATTCTCGCGCGCCGTCATCGCACCCGCTTCGGCGAGATCGATCTGATCGCCCGGCGCGGCGACCTGGTGCTGTTCGTCGAGGTCAAGGCGCGCCGCACGCTGATCGAGGCCATGGAGGCGATCGGCCATGAATCGGAGCGCCGCATCGAAGCGGCTGCCGACATCTGGCTGTCGCGCCAGTCCGACTATGGCAAACTGTCAATGCGCTTCGACATGGTCGCGGTGCTGCCCTGGCGCTGGCCGGTGCACATCGAGAACGCGTTTTATGGAAGGAATTAGGGGAGAACCGTTGCTCGCCCTTCGCCTGGCGCAGGGCGTTCGTCGTTCGGAAAACCAAGCAATTGGCTTTCAGTCCGCTTCGCGGACGACAGCTCACCCCCAAATCATTAGCGCCACCAGCCCGACGCCGCCAACCACCAGCCGCCACCAACCGAACAGCGAGTAGCCGTTGCGCGAGACGTAACCGAGCAGGAAGCGCACGACGATGAGCGCCGTGACGAAGGCGGCGACGAAGCCGATGGCGATGATCGGCAGATCGGCGCTGCTCAGAACGTTGCGGTTCTTGAACAGGTCGAAAGCGAAGGCACCGACCATTGTCGGGATGGCGAGGAAGAAGGAGAATTCCGCCGCCGCGCGTTTGTCGACGCCCAGAAGCAGCGCCCCGACGATCGTCGATCCCGAGCGAGACGTGCCGGGGATCAGCGACAGGCACTGGAAAAGCCCAATCTGCAGGTAAAGCCGGGTCGGGAACCGCTCGACGTCGCGGTAGACCGGCTTGAGGTTCATGCGGTCCACCGCCAGCAGCACGACGCCGCCGATGATCAGCATAATGCAGATCAGCCTTGGCGATTCGAACAGCACCGTCTTGATGAAATCATGCGCCAGCGCGCCGATGAGGGCCGCTGGCAGGAAGGCGATGAGGATGCCGATGACGAAGTGCCGCGTCAGCCGGTCATGCGGCAGGTCGAGCAGCATTTGCCACAGCCGGCGGAAATAGACGCTGAGAATCGCCAGGATCGCGCCGAGCTGGATCAGGATTTCGAAGGCCTTGCCTGTCGAATGGAAGCCGAGGAAATGCCCGGCGAGCAGGATGTGGCCGGTCGACGAAACCGGTATGAACTCGGTCAGCCCCTCCAGCAGGCCGAGCAGCAGGGCTTCGACGATGGTCTGGCTTTCCATGGCTACCTCGGCATTCGCGTGACGGCTAACAGAACGGCTTGCTTGTCATGGCCTGCAAGTCCCCCTATAGGTCGCAACACCTGACGGCCCGCAGACCGGGCGGCCAAGACTTACCGGTGCGACCGGCGATTCGCCAGTGCGCTTTATCATCGCGGAACCATGCTGACGCTTTTCCATCATCCCATGTTCGCCACCTGTCGCTTCGTCCGCCTCGCTTTCGGCGAGTATGGCGAGGAGTTGGCCCTGATCGAGGAAAAGCCGTGGACGCGGCGCAAGGAGTTCCTGGCGCTGAACCCGGCCGGCACGCTGCCGATTCTGCTGGCCGAAGGCGACGTGCCGATCGTCGGCGCAACCGTCATCGCCGAATATCTCGATGAGACGCGCGGCGTCTTGAAGCGTGACAAGCGGCTGTTCGCAGAGGATCCGATGCAGCGCGCCGAAATCCGCCGGCTGATCGACTGGTATCTCAACAAGGCCGAAAGCGAAGTCACCCGTCATCTGGTGCGCGAACGGGTGCTGAAGCCGGTCATGCCGGAAACGGCAGGCGGTGGCTCGCCCGATTCGGGCGCGATCCGCGCCGCGCGCGCCAACATCCGCCAGCACATGAAATACACCAACTGGCTGGCAGGCACCCGCCATTGGCTGGCTGGCAGCAGGGTCACCTATGCCGACCTCGCGGCCGCCGCGACGCTGTCGGTGCTCGATTATCTCGGCGAGATCGACTGGCGCGAACACGCCGCCGCGCGCGAATGGTACACGCGGGTGAAGTCGCGGCCCTCCTTCCGGCCGCTCTTGACCGACCGGGTGCGCGGCCTGTCGCCGGTGTCGCATTATGCGGACCTCGACTTCTGACGCCGCGAAACTGCGCGCGCTGATCGACGCAGAGGCGCATCGTGCCGGCTTCGATGCCGTCGCCGTCACCACCCCCGATGCGATCCCGCTGGCGCCGGCGCGCCTGGCCGAATTTGTCGCCGACGGGTTTCACGGTTCGATGGACTGGATCGCCGAGACGCTCGAACGCCGCAGCGAACCAACCGCGCTGTGGCCGCAGGTGCGCTCGATCATCGTGCTGGCGATGAATTACGGCCCCGACCAAGATCCGCGCGGGGTGCTGGCCAAGCGCGACCGCGGCGCGATCTCCGCCTATGCGCAGAACCGCGACTATCACGAGGTGATGAAGGGCCGGCTCAAGGAAATCGCCGGCAAGCTTGTGGCGCGCGCCGGCGGCGACGTGAAGGTGTTTGTCGACACCGCACCGGTGATGGAAAAGCCGCTGGCCGAGGCCGCCGGGCTCGGCTGGCAGGGCAAGCACACCAATCTGGTCAGCCGCGAGCATGGCTCCTGGCTGTTCCTGGGCACCATCTTCACCACAGCCGAACTCCTGCCCGACCGGGCCGAGATCGACCATTGCGGTTCCTGCCGCGCCTGTCTCGACGTCTGCCCCACCGACGCTTTCCCGGCACCCTACCGGCTCGATGCGCGGCGCTGTATTTCCTATCTGACCATCGAGAACAAGGGGCCGATCCCACATGAATTCCGCGAGAAGATCGGCAACCGCATCTATGGCTGCGACGACTGCCTCGCCGCATGCCCGTGGAATAAGTTCGCCCGGGCGGCTTCCGAGGCAAAGCTCGCCGCACGTGACGAATTGCGCGAGCCGCCGCTCGCCGAATTGCTGCATCTCGACGACGCAGCCTTCCGCACCTTCTTCTCCGGTTCGCCGATAAAACGCATTGGCCGCGACCGTTTCGTCCGCAACGTGCTGATCGCCGCGGGCAATTCCGGCGATGCCGTGCTTGCCGGTGCAGTGCGTGCACTGCTGGACGACGCCTCGCCGCTGGTGCGGGGCGCGGCAATATGGGCGCTGGCGCGGCTTGTGCCCGATGCCGAATATTCCGAACGGGCCGTTGCCGGCCTGAAAACCGAGAACGATGCGGCGGTGCGCGACGAATGGCGTCTGGCGCTGGCAACCAGGGCACATGCATGAGCGAAAAGCAGATCTTCATCTTCGGCGCCGGCTATTCCGGCAAGGCTTTTGCCCGAGCCAGCAAAGATGCCGCCAGGATCTTTGGCACGACGCGTTCGCCGGAGAAGTTCGAGGCGCTGCCGCAGGCCGGCATCGCGCCGCTGCTGTTCGACGGCGCACTGACCGGTGAAATCGGCGAGGCGCTGGGAAAAACCACGCATCTGGTGATTTCGGTCGCCCCGGAAGAGGCCGGTGATCCCGTGCTGAATGCCGCCCGCGCCGCGATCGTGACCCGGATGCCGGCGCTCGAATGGATCGGCTATCTCTCTACGGTCGGCGTCTACGGCAATTATGATGGCGCATGGGTCGATGAAACGGCCGAGTGCCGGCCCGTGTCGAAGCGCTCGGTGATGCGAGTGGCGGCCGAACAGGACTGGCTGGAATTGGGCCGGGAGATCGGCCGGCCGGCGGCGATCCTGCGGCTGTCCGGCATTTATGGCCCCGGCCGCAACGCGCTGGTCAATCTGGAAAACGGCACCGCCAGGCGGCTGGTCAAGCCGGACCAGGTGTTCAACCGCATCCATTGCGACGATATCGCGGGCGCGCTGTGGCAGCTTATCGACCGCAATACCGGCGGCATCTTCAACGTCACCGACGACCTGCCGGCGCCGCCGCAGGATGTCGTCGCCTATGCCGCTTCGCTGATGGGTGTCACACCGCCGCCCGAAATTCCCTTCGACGCCGCCCAACTTTCGCCCATGGCGCGATCCTTCTATGGCGAGAACAAGCGCGTCGCCAATGCGGCGATCAAGGTGGCGGGCTATTCCCTGCGCTTTTCGGACTACCGCGCCGCTTTCGACCATATGTGGGCAAGCGGCGACTGGCGCGACGGCGAAGCGCGCAGCCCGATGAAGCGCTAATCATCGAAGCGCCGCGCGTTGCGTGTTATGATTCGGTCTTGGAATTGCGGTGGGGGATCCGGGTTCATGAAGACAGCGATGCGGCCATCTCTTGGCAAGAAATCATTGCTGGCGGCAGCACTTGGTCTGCTCGCCCTGACCAGCCTCGCCGTGCAGCCGGCAACGGCCGAAGAGCGCGCAAAAGACCTGTTCGGCGCCAAGAAACTGCCGGCGGCAACAGCCGCGCAGTCGATCGGCTTCTATTCAAGAGGCTGTTTTGCCGGCGGCGTCGCCATCCCGATGGATGGCCCGACCTGGGAGGTGATGCGGCCGTCACGCAACCGCCGCTGGGGCCACCCGGCGATGATCGCCGTGATCGAGAGACTGTCGCGCGACGCCGCGGCCGATGGCTGGCCCGGCTTGCTGATCGGCGACATTTCGCAGCCGCGTGGCGGCCCGATGATGACAGGCCATGCCTCCCACCAGATCGGCCTCGACGCCGACATCTGGCTGACGCCGATGCCCAGCTCTCCACTGTCGATGGCTCAACGCGAAACCAAAAGCGCCACCTTGATGGTCGACGAGAAGACCCATCTGGTGAAGGATGCGCTGTGGACGCCGGCGCATACGCGGCTTCTGCAGCGGGCGGCGAGCTACCCGCAAGTCGAACGCATCCTGGTCAATCCGGGCATCAAGAAAAAGCTCTGCGACACCGTCAAGGGCGACCGCGACTGGCTGCGCAAGATCCGGCCGTTCTGGGGCCACGACTATCATTTCCACATGCGCATCGGCTGTCAGCCGGGCTCGCCCGACTGCAAGGCCCAGGAAGCAACGCCGGCCGATGACGGCTGCGGCAAGCCGCTCGCCTGGTGGTTCACGCAGGAGCCGTGGCGGCCCAACAAGAACCCGGATGCGCCCAAGGCGCGCGACCTGATGACGATGGCGAACCTGCCGAAGGAATGCCGCGCCGTGCTCGACGCGCCGGGACCGGCGTCCGCCGAGGCCGCGACCTATCATGGCGGCGGTGTGCCGGTCGCGGTCGCGGCGCCCGAGCCCGAAGCACCTTCGCTGCCCGCCAGCACGGCCAGTGGAGCGGCCGGCTTGCCAACCTCGGTGAACGCTTTCACCGCGACCCCCGAGATCGGCATCCCGCTGCCGCGGCCACGACCGGGAAACTGACCGCCGTGGTGTTTAACCAGGGTTGAACCGGTTTAGCGTGCGGTTTTGCGAAATAGTGGCCGTTTGGCCGCAGAACCCGTTCCTGCGCGCCGCTGGTCTCGAAAAGCGATTTCCCTTTTCAAACTCATGCGCTAGTCAACGGGTGAACGGCGAGACGCCGTCGGGGGCGCCGGGGAACGGATGAGAGCATGCCAAGCACGGGCGATGACGATACTTTGTTGCGGTTTCCGGTCCTGATCGGCGACATTGGCGGCACCAATGCGCGCTTTTCGATCGTGCTCGACTCGAATTCGGAAGCGACTGAGCCGCAGATCGTCCAGACCGCCAATTACAACACCATCGACGAGGCAATCCAGGCGGCCGTGCTCGACCGCTCCTCGATCCGGCCCAATTCGGCGGTGCTGGCGGTGGCCGGCCCAGTCGACAGCGACGAGATCCAGCTCACCAACTGCCCGTGGGTCGTCAAGCCCAGGCAGATGTTCGCCAGCCTCGGCTTGAGCGACATCGTCGTGCTCAACGATTTCGAGGCGCAGGCGCTGGCCGTCGTCGCGCTCGGCGAAGAGCACATGGAAAAGATCGGCGGCGGCACGCCGGAACCCAATGCCGGGCGCGTGGTGCTGGGTCCGGGAACCGGGCTCGGCGTCGCCGGGCTGGTCTATGCGCTTGCCCACTGGATCCCGGTGCCCGGCGAGGGCGGCCATATGGATATCGGCCCACGCACGCCGCGCGATTTCGAGGTTTTCCCGCATATCGAGAAGCTCGAGGGCCGCATTTCGGGCGAGCAGATCCTGTGTGGACGCGGCCTCGTCAACGTCTACCGGGCGGTGGCCAAGGCGGATGGTAAGCCCGCCCCCTTCTCCACGCCGGCCGAGATCACCGGTGCGGCACTGGCCAAGACCGATCCGGTCGCGGAAGAAGCGCTGGAGACCTTCGTCACCTGCCTCGGGCGCACCGCCGGCGATCTTGCCTTGGTGTTCATGAGCCGCGGCGGCGTGTTCCTCACCGGCGGCATCGCGCAGAAGATCGTGCCGGCGCTGAAGGCCGGCAATTTCCGCGCCGCCTTCGAGGACAAGGCGCCGCACAGCGCGCTGATGCGCACCATGCCGGTCTATGTCATCACCCACCCGCTGGCAGCGCTTTTGGGCCTTGCCGCCTACGCCCGCAACCCGTCGCTGTTCGGGGTCCAGACCGAGGGCCGCCGCTGGCGCGACGAAGTTAGTCATCCCAAGGCATAGGCAAGCCGGCCGCTTGGCGCTAAGAGGAGTGCCGAATTGCCCGGCCGCGGGAAGCGGAAACCTGTGAAGCGCCCGATTTGACACTTCCACCCCCTAATTCGTCGAGACCCCGTGCGGGCGAGATCGTGGCGGTCATCCGCCGCATCCTCGAGGAAAATGGCCGCGACTACCGAGGCGCGTACATTTTCACGATCCTCTGCCTGCTGACCGTGTCGGCGACGACGGCCCTCGCCGCCTGGATCATGAGCCCGGTCGTCAATCAGATCTTCTACGAACGCCGCGGCGATCTGATCCCATGGATCTGTGCCGCATTGCTCGGCGCTTTCATTCTGCGCGGCCTTGCCGGCTACGGCCAGGCGGTGACGATGGCCAGGATCGGCAACAATCTGGTGGCGCGCTACCAGCAGCGCATCTTCAACCACCTGATGAAGCTCGGCGTCAGCTTCTTCAACGACACCCGGTCCGGCCGGCTTGCGGCGCAGGTCAACGAGAACGTCAACGGCATTCGCGACCTGCTGTCGATGACGGTGACCTCGACCGCGCGCGACGCCGTCTCGCTGATCGGCCTGGTCGGCGTCATGATCTACCAGGATCCCATACTCTCCTTGAGCTCGCTGCTGATCGGGCCGCCGCTGATCTGGACCGTCACCTACCTGATGCGCCGGGTGCGGCGCATCACGCGGGAATCGGTGCAGATCAACTCGCGGCTGATCGGCGCCATGCAGGAGGCCACCCAGGGCATCGCCATCGTCAAGGCCTTCACCATGGAGGACGAGCTGTCGCGCCGGATCAGCAAGCTCGCCGACGATGCGGAACAGCGATCGAACAAGATCGCCCGCGTGTCCGAGCGGTTGACGCCGATTTCCGAACTTCTGGCCGGCATCGCGTTCGCCAGCGTCATCGCCTATTCCGGCTATCGGGCCACCGTTCTCGGCCAGCCGCCGGGCGCGGTCTTTTCCTTCATCACGGCGCTGACGCTGGCCTATGATCCGGCTCGCCGACTGGCACGCATGCAGGTCGGCATGGAACGCGCGCTGGTCAATGCGCGCATGATCTACGAGCTTCTCGACATCGAGCCGCAGCAGGGTGATGTGTCCGGAGCCGCCGAGGCGAAATTCACCTCCGGCGAAGTGCGTTTCAACAACGTGTCCTTCCGCTATGTCGAGGAAGCGCCGGTCCTGCAGGACCTGAGTTTCGTCGCCGCCGCCGGCAAGGTGACCGCCATCGTCGGCGCTTCGGGTGCCGGCAAGACGACGCTGGTAGCGCTGCTGCAGCGCTTCTACGACGTCGAGGCGGGCAGCATTGAGATCGACGGCCAGGACATCTCGAAGATCACCAAACAGTCGCTGCGCGGCTCCATCGCCTATGTCTCGCAGCAGCCCTATTTGTTTGAAGGCACCATCCGCGACAACATCCGCTACGGCCGGCTGGGCGCCACCGATGCCGAGATCGAGCGTGCCGCGCAACAGGCCGCGGCCGACGATTTCATCCGCCAGCAGCCGCAGGGTTATGACACCGCGGTCGGCGAGAACGGCGTGACGCTGTCAGGCGGCCAACGCCAGCGCGTGTCGATCGCGCGTGCCATCGTGAGGCAGGCGCCGATCCTTTTGCTCGACGAGGCGACATCGGCGCTCGACAACGAGGCCGAAGCCCGTGTCCAGCAGGCGCTCACCCAGGTCATGGAAGGGCGCACCACCATCGTCATCGCGCACCGGCTGTCGACGGTGGTCAATGCCGATCACATCATCGTCATGGAGCAGGGCCGGCTGGTCGAAGAGGGCACGCATGCCTCGCTGATGGCCGATCCGCACAGCGTCTATGCGCGCTTCCACCGCATACAGGGCGTCAAGGGCCTGGGGCTTGTCGACGACAGCGCGCCGATCCAGACTTCGGCGCGAGGCCCAGTTCAGGGCCCAGTCCAAGGCATCGAGACGCAGAGCATCGCCGGGAGCACAACATGAGCGATACGTCCGCAACCGAGATGGGCCTGGTGGTGGTGGGCGCTGCCGGCCGCATGGGCCAGACTCTGATCCGCGCCATCCACACCATTCCTGGCGCGCGGGTCATCGGCGCCGTCGAGCGTGCGGGCTCGCCCTATCTTGGCAAGGATGCCGGCGAACTTGCCGGTGTCGGCCGCATCGACGTGCCAATCAGCGATGATCCGTTGCCGGTCTTCGCCAAAGCCGACGGCGTGCTCGATTTCACCACGCCGGCCTCGAGTGTCGAATTCGCCGGCTATGCGGCGCAGGCGCGCATCGCCCATGTCATCGGCACGACGGGATGCTCGGCCGACGACAATGAGAAAATCGCAGCGGCGGCGCGCCATGCGGCGATCGTCAAGTCCGGCAACATGAGCCTCGGCGTCAATCTTCTCGCGGTGCTGGTCGAACAGGCGGCGCGTGCGCTCGACGCCGACGATTTCGACATCGAGATCCTCGAAATGCACCACAAGCACAAGGTCGACGCGCCGTCGGGCACGGCGCTGCTGCTCGGCGAGGCCGCCGCCGCCGGGCGCGGCATCCCGCTTGAAGGCAACGATGTGCGCGTCCGCGACGGCCACACCGGCGTGCGCAAGACCGGCTCGATCGGCTTCGCCACGCTGCGCGGCGGCTCGGTGGTCGGCGATCACAGCGTGATGCTGGCCGGCACCGGCGAGCGCATCACGCTGGCCCACCATGCCGAGGACCGCGCCATCTTCGCCCGCGGCGCGGTCAAGGCCGCGCTGTGGGCGCGCGGCCGCAAGCCGGGACTGTATTCGATGCGGGATGTGCTCGGCCTTAGCTGAGCGGCCAATCCACACCTTGTTTTAACGCAATTCCGGACGGAAAACCGCTTCACACTTTTCCTGGAATTGCTCTTGAAGGGAGCAAACATGTCGAGAACCCTTGTGCTCGTGCGCCACGGCCAGAGCGAATGGAACCTGAAGAACCTGTTCACCGGCTGGCGCGATGTCGACCTGACCGAGCAGGGCCACGCCGAGGCCAAGGCCGCCGGCCAGAAACTCAGGGCGCGCGGCCTGAAATTCGACATCGCCTTCACCTCGGCGCTGGTCCGGGCGCAAAAGACCTGCCAGCACATTCTCGACGCCGTCGGCCAGAGCGATCTGACAACCATCCGCGACCAGGCGCTGAACGAGCGTGACTATGGCGATCTCTCCGGCCTCAACAAGGACGACGCGCGCAAGAAATGGGGCGAGGAGCAGGTGCATGTCTGGCGCCGCTCCTACGACGTGCCGCCGCCCGCCGGCGAAAGCCTGAAGGACACCGGCGCGCGCGTCTGGCCCTACTACCTGCACGACCTGCAGCCGCACGTGCTGCGCGGTGGCACCGTGCTGGTCGCCGCGCACGGCAACTCGCTGCGCGCGCTGATCATGGCGCTGGACGGCAAGTCCGGCGAGGAGATCGTCAAGCTGGAGCTCGGCACAGGCGTGCCGGTCATCTACACGCTCAACGCCGATTCCACGGTGGCTTCCAAGGAAGTCCTGGAGAGCTGAGCCGGCAAGCAGCAAACGCTTTGAAAAAAGCGCGTTGACACACATCGCTTGCCCGCTTACATGAGCCCGCACCAGCCCAGATGGCGGAATTGGTAGACGCGCACGGTTCAGGTCCGTGTTCCGCAAGGAGTGGAGGTTCGAGTCCTCTTCTGGGCACCAAATTCCCGTTTCGAACCTTTCGATGGTTCAGAAACCTCAAAGAAAAAGCCCGGCTTGTCCGGGCTTTTTCTTTGCCGCCACCTCGCCTCCCGGCCAGGCGCTGAACAAACCGCTTCAAACTCTGCAGCCGCTTCGGTACGGTCGAAACCATGTCTCAAACCAGCAATCCGATCTTCGGCGCGCGTCGCGATCAGGCGTTTCCCACGCTGGCTGAAGCCGACATCGATCGCATGCGGCGGTTCGGCGAGGCCAGCTTCTATGCCGCCGGCGAGCACATCGTCACGGCCGGCGATGTGGCGCCCGGTTTGATCGTCGTGCTGTCGGGCAAGGTCGACATCATCCAGGACGGCGGTCTCGGCCGGCGCGAAACGATCGTCACCCATGGTCCGGGCAGCTTCGTCGGCGAACTGGCCCAGCTTTCGGCCCGGCCCTCGCTGGTGAATGCGCAGGCCGCCGAGCCTGTGGAGGCGTTCGTCATCGCCTCGCAGAGGCTGCGCGACCTGATGGTGCAGGAAGCCAATCTCGGCGAGCGCATCATGCGCGCGCTGATCCTGCGCCGTGTCGGGCTGCTGGAGAGCGCCACCAGCGGGCCGATCATCATCGGACCCGTCGACAATGCCGACGTGTTGCGGCTGCAGGGTTTCCTGGCTCGCAGCGGTCAGCCGCACCGGGTGCTTGATTCCAACAGCGATCCTTGCGCCAAAACCCTGGTCGAGCGCTTCGATGTCGACCCTCACCATCTGCCGATCGTGCTGTGTCCGAACGGCCGGCTTTTGCTCAATCCCGGCGAGAAGGACCTCGCCCGCTGCATCGGCCTGCTGCGGCCGATCGATGCCGACAAATTATACGACGTCGCCATCGTCGGCGCTGGACCGGCCGGGCTGGCGGCGGCCGTCTATGCGGCTTCCGAAGGGCTGTCGACGATCGTGCTTGATTGCCGCGCATTCGGCGGACAGGCCGGCGCCTCCTCGCGTATCGAGAACTATCTCGGCTTCCCGACCGGCATTTCGGGCATGGCGCTGATGGCGCGCGCCTACAACCAGGCGCAGAAATTCGGCGTCGAAATGGTGATACCGGACGAGGCGAAGCTGCTGAGCGCCGCGACCGACGGCGCCCGTTACACGCTTGATGTCGGCGACGGCGAGACCGTGCGGACACGCACCGTGGTGATCGCCAGCGGCGCGCGCTATCGTCGCCTCGATGTCGCCAATCTGGCGCAGTTCGAGGGTACATGTGTGCATTATTGGGCCTCGCCGATCGAAGCGCGGCTTTGCGCGGGCCAGGAAGTGGCATTGGTCGGCGCCGGCAATTCGGCTGGACAGGCGGCTGTCTACCTGGCCAGCCATGTGCGCAAGGTGGCACTGCTGGCGCGCGGCGGCAGCCTCGATGCCAGCATGTCGCGCTATCTGGTCGAGCGCATCAAGGCGCAGCCGAACATCGAGGTGCTGACCGGAACCGAGGTCGAGGCGCTGGAGGGCGACGAGGGCAATCTCGGCTCCGTGCGGTGGCGCAACCGCGCCAACGGTGCGGAAACGACGCGCCCGATCCGCCATCTCTTTCTGTTCATCGGCGCCGATCCGAATACGGACTGGCTGGCGAACTGCGACGTGGCGCTGGACGCCAAGGGTTTCGTCCGCACCGGATCGGACCTAGGATCGGCGCATGGTGTGATGGAGACGAGCCGCAGCGGGGTGTTTGCCATAGGCGACGTCCGCGCCGGCTCGGTCAAGCGCGTTGCGGCGGCTGTCGGCGAAGGTGCCCAGGTGGTTGCGGCGTTGCACGCCTATCTCGCGCAAGACGGCAGCCACGCCGTTACGCCGGAACGGATCGGGAGAGTGTGATGGCGGATGAATGCAGGCATGCGGCTGATATCAAGGACGTGACGCCGAGCGCCTTCGGCTGCGAGGAATGCCTGAAGAGCGGTTCGCAATGGGTGCATCTGCGGCTCTGCCGCACCTGCGGCCATGTCGGCTGCTGCGACGACTCGCCCAACCGTCATGCCACCAAGCATTTTCACGCGACCCACCATCCCATCATCGAGGGCTACGATCCGCCGGAAGGCTGGGGTTGGTGCTACATCGACGAGGTCTTCTTGGATCTCGGCGACCGCACCACGCCACAGAACGGTCCGATCCCGCGCTTTTATTGAGGAGGCAGCCAGGGTGATCGCGCGATCAGTCTCGCTTCGGCGATGCCGGCGCGGGCTCCTGGTTCTCCACGCTGTTGTCGTTTACCTGGAAGGCTATTCCTTCAACCTTCTTTTTCTTTAGGTCGCCGGTCTGTTGCTGCGGCGGGCGCTTTGGATTTTCCGCGGTGTTGTCGTTCACGTCGAGGGCTCTCGTCATCATGTCCTCCATGCCTGGAACACAATGTTCGACGCTGCGTGGGGTTCCCAGCCAGAAGAAAGCGCTCTCCCGAGAGGAGAACAGCCGACGGGTATGCGCTTATCGCACGGAGCCGGTGACGGTCGGGTCGACCGTGCCGGGAACGGATTTGCGTTCGTTGCCGGCAAGTGCGGCGATGAGCAGCAGGCTGGCGACAACCGGCACGAACAGGATGGCAACGCGGGCTTGCACGTAAAAGATGGTGCGCCATTCGTTGCGCTTCTCGGGGCTGTTGCTCATCATACTCACTTTGTCAGACCCCCCGGCCATGATATAGCCGGGAACGGTTAAGCAACTCCTTCCGACTTTGTTAACCCGGCGGAATTGAGGCGAAGGTCTTGGGTCACCTTCCCCCGGCTTCAGCCCAGCCTGATCCGCCTTGCGCCTTGCCGGAACAGCGCCACCGCGTCCGGTTCGAAGCGGAAGGTACCGATGAAATCGTCGACGCCGTAGTTCGGCAACGTCTTGCGGATGGCAGCGGCAAAGCCGCGCGCCTCGTCGAGCCGGCCCGCCAGCGCCAGGCAGTGTGCGGCGATCGCCAGGATGATGGCGTGGGCGTTGGGCCGCGCCGCCGCCTTCAGCGCCCATTCGGCCGCTTCCTCGAACTGGCCGAGCCGTACATGCGCCATCGCCCGCGCCCCCAGCATGCCGAACAGCAGCGGGTCGAACGGGCTGAGATGGCGCGAATGATCGGACGAGCCGATCGCCGCCCGCGGGTCGCCCGACTGCGAATGCACGAAGGACAAAGCATAGTGGCCCAGCGCGAAGTTGGGGCTGAGATCCACCGCCCGTTCCAGTTCGAGCAGCGAGCCATCGTGTTCGCCGCGCAGCCACAGCGCCCGGCCCATCGCCCAGTGCGCGGCCGGATTGTGGTCGTCGACCAGCAGGCTGTGGCCGGCGCTTTCGAAGGCCAGCCCGCTTTCCCGGTCGCGGTCGCCCCAGCGCTGGAAGGCGTTCTGCCAATGGGTAAAGGAGAGGCCGGCATAGGCGCGGGCGAAGGTGGGATCGAGCTGCACGGCCATGTCGAAAAAATGCCGCGCCTGCTCGTTCTCGGCCCGGGTGAAGCGGTACATGTGCCAGAGGCCGCGGTGATAAGCTTCCCAGGCGTTGAGCGAATTGGGCGCCTTGAGCATGGCGCGGTTGCGCTCGACCGTCTCGATCTCGGCCGAGATCGAAGAGACGATGCTGTTGCCGATATCGTCAAGCACGCCGAAGATGTCGTCGGGCCGGCGCTCGAATGTCTCGGCCCAGACGATCCTGGCCGTGCGCACCTCGATGAGTTCGACGCTGACAATCAGGCGGCCGGGCGGGCTGCGGACAGTGCCGGTGGCGACGTAGTCGACATTCAGCCGGCGGCCGGCATCCTCCGGCGCGATGCTCTTCTCTGCCAGCGCGAACACCGATCCGCGTGCGATGACGAAGAAATCCCTAAGCTTGGCGAGACGGGTGATGATGTCGTGGGTAAAGCCGTCGGCGAGCCCGCCGCGTGTGCCGGTTTCCTCGACAAACGGCATCACCGCGAGCGAAGCCTGGCTGGGCTCGACCGCGCCGGCGTCGCCAGGCGCGGCGACCAGCTGCGACACCGCAGACAGGCAGGTAGGCTGTGCCGGGAGCAAGATACCTGACCGTTGCTCGCGCATCGCCCGCCAGGCGATTTGAACCGGCCCGAAATCGAGTTCCTCCGACTGGAACAGCCGAGCCGCCGACGCCAAATGCTCCTCGGCCGCGCCGATGGCGCCACGCTCCGCCAGATTGGACAGCAACGCCAGATGCGCGCGCGTGTCGAATGGCGCCAGCTCGACCCATTTGTCGAGATGCGCTGACACATCCGGTGTGTCAGCGGGAGGGTTTGCGGCGAGATGTTCCAGCACGGCGGCATGGCATGAGTGAAAGCGGCGGCGCTGGGCGACAAGCCAGCTGTTGAAATGCGGGCTGCGGTCGAGTTCCAGCCCGTCGAGAAAATCGCCGGCGAACAATTCGGCGAGTGTCCGGAGCCGCTCCGTATCGAGCGTGTCGATCCCCTGCGCGGCCGCACGGGCGACCTCCAGCGCATCGACCAGGCAATCGCTCAGGTCAAGCGCGACCGTGTCGCCTTGCGTCTCGACCCGGCGCCGGTCCGGCGCGTCGAGCGCACCGCGCAGCTTGCTGAGGCACCATCGCAATTCGCCACGGGGGTCGTTGGGCACGTCCCACAACAGCTCGCACAGGCGACTGCGGCCGACGGCATGCGGCGCCAGCGCCAGATAGGCGAGCAGCGCGCGCAGCTTGCGTGACGCCGGCAGCGCAACCGGAACGCCGTTGCGGGAGATCGTCAGCGATCCAAGCAGGCGCACGGATAGGCCGGTCGCTTCGCCGTCCAGTCTCGATCTGGCGGATTCCACGTGCGTTTCCACGCCTGCTCCCACGCTGGCCTGTCGGCCTCTCCTATACCACCGAAGGCGACACGGCGCATCCGACGGCGATTTTCCGCGCCGGATACCGCCATTGCCACATCGTCGGCAGTCAGTCCTATCGCGGCAAGGTCTCGAAACCTCGCCGCCCAAGCCGCCGGTTTGTAACCGGCTTGTGATGGAAAACGATCGAGGAGATCAAAGATGTTGCATCAGCAGAAAATCAGAACCACGGCCGGGCGCGGCCACCTGTTCGACAGCATTCTCGACACCGTCGGCGATACGCCGGTGGTCCGCATCAACAATCTGGGGCCGGCCCATGCGACGATCTTTGTGAAGGCCGAGTTCTTCAACCCCGGCGCTTCGGTGAAGGACCGGCTGGCGCTCAACATCATCGAGGAAGGCGAGCGCACTGGTGCGCTGAAGCCGGGCCAGACGGTGGTCGAGGCGACCAGCGGCAACACCGGCATCGGGCTGGCCATGGTCTGCGCGCAAAAGGGCTATCCGCTGGTCGTCACCATGGCCGACAGCTTTTCCGTCGAGCGCCGCAAGCTGATGCGCATGCTGGGCGCCAAGGTGGTGCTGACGCCGCGCGCCGAGAAGGGGTTTGGCATGTACAAGAAGGCGGTGGAGCTGGCTGAGGCCAATGGCTGGTTCCTCGCCCGCCAGTTCGAGACGGCCGCCAATGCCGCCATCCACGAAGCGACCACGGCGCGCGAGATCGTCAATGATTTCGCCGGTTCGCGGCTCGACTGCTTCGTCACCGGCTATGGCACCGGCGGCACCGTCGTCGGCGTGGCGCGCGTGCTGCGCCGCGAACGGCCGGACACCCGCATCGTCCTGTCCGAGCCGGCCAACGCGCAGCTCATCGGCAGCGGCAAGGCGCAGCAGCGCGGTGCCAATGGCGCTCCCGCGGCCACCCACCCGGCCTTCGAGCCGCACCCGATCCAGGGCTGGACGCCGGACTTCATCCCCAACGTGCTGCAGGAGGCAATCGACGCCAGCCTCTATGACGAGGTGATGCCGGTTGCCGGGCCCGAGGGCATCAAATGGGCCAAGGCGCTGGCGCGTCAGGAAGGCATCTTCACCGGCATTTCCGGCGGCGCCACCTTCGCCGTGGCGCGGCAGGTCGCCGAACGGGCGGCGGCCGGCGCGGTGATCCTGTGCATGCTGCCCGACACCGGCGAGCGCTACATGTCGACGCCACTGTTCGACGGCATCGAGGCCGAAATGGACGCCGACGAGATCGCCTTGTCGCGCTCAACGCCTGCATGCCAGTTTCCGGCGGCTTGAGGGAGACAGTCATGGACACGGCGCAGGAAATCCTCGGCATAGCAGCCGAGGAAACGCTTGACCCCTTGGACTGGGCCGATGTGCAGGCCCTGTCGCACCGGGTCATCGATGACGCGATCGACTACCTGCAGGACGTACGCGACCGCCCGGTCTGGCGAGAGATGCCGGCGGATGTGCGAGATGTCTTCGCGACACCCTTGCCTCGATCGCCGGCGCCCCTTGCCGCTGTCTATGGCGAGGTCTCGCGGACCGTGATGTCCTATCCGATGGGCAACATCCATCCGCGCTTCTGGTCCTGGTATATGGGGTCAAGCAACTTCACCGGCGCGCTCGGCGATTTCCTGGCGGCAATCCAGGGCTCCAACCTCGGCGGCGGCAACCACGCCGCCGGGCTGATGGACAGCCAGGTGGTCAACTGGTGCAAGCAGATGCTGGGTTTGCCCGCGTCGGCCAGCGGCACGCTGGTCAGCGGCGGCTCGATGGCCAACATCATCGGGCTGACCGTGGCGCGCAACACCAAGGCCGGCATCGACGTGCGCGAGCACGGCGTTGCCGCCATCGAGAAGCCGCTGCGCTTCTATGGCTCGGACCAGATCCATTCCTGCCACCGCAAGGCGATGGAAGCGCTCGGCCTGGGCAACCGGGCGCTGCGCCGCATCCCGACCGATGCCGGACTGCGCATCGACATCGCTGCCTTGCGCGCGGCGATCGCCGAGGACCGCGCGGCCGGGTTCAAACCGGCCTGCGTCATCGGCACGGCGGGCACGGTCAACACCGGGGCGATCGATGACCTGCAGGCGCTTGCCAAGCTGGCGCATGAGGAAGACCTCTGGTTCCATGTCGACGGCTGCATCGGTGCGCTGATCGCCATCGCGCCCGACAATGCCCATCGCGTCGCCGGCATCGAATGGGCCGATTCGGTTGCGCTTGATCCGCACAAATGGCTGCACGCGCCTTTCGAGGTCGGCTGCGCCCTGGTCAGGGACGCCGCCGCGCACCGCAGGACCTTCACCGTGACGCCAGAATATCTGGAATCGACACCGCGCGGTCTCGCCTCCGGCGAATGGCTGCATGACTACGGCTTGCAGACGTCGCGCGGCTTTCGCGCGCTGAAGGTGTGGATGGCGCTGAAGGAGCATGGCGCCGATAAGTTCGGCCGCCTGATCGACCAGAACATCGCGCAGGCGGGTTACCTCGCCGGGCTGATCGAGGCCGAGCCGCAGCTCGAGCTGGCCGCCAAGCCGACCATCAACATCGTCTGTTTCCGCTATCAGGCCGGCCTCGCCGGTGAGGCGCTGAAGGCGCTCAACACCGAGATCATGTTGAGGCTGCAGGAAGAGGGCATTGCCGCGCTGTCGGACACCACCGTGCATGGCCAGCACTGGCTGCGGGTGGCGATCACCAATCATCGCACCCGGCGCGAGGATCTCGACCTTCTGGTGCGTGAAACGGTGCGGCTGGGACGGCGGATCGCGGCACAACGCCCTGCGTCTTCCTAGTTCCCGGCGGGCATGCGATTCTGCCGCCATGATTCGGGAGATCGAGACTGTGACGCTGGTTCGCATGGCTGCACTTGTTGCCGTGCTCTTCACCACCTCGGCCGAGGCCACCGAGATGGCCTTCTTCGTCAAGAACCTGCGCAAGGAAGCGGTTGCGGTCGAGCTGTTCAGCCGCGACCGCGAAACGGTCTGGCCAGGCAACGATCAGGTGTTCCTGATCGACCCCGGCTCGCAGAAATCGGTGCCGCTCACCTGCAATCAGGGCGAACACATCTGCTACGGCGCCTGGGTTGATGGCAACGACAGCATCTCCGCCGGCGTCGGGCCGGACAATGACCAGCCCTGCGATACCTGCTGCTTCATCTGTGTGGAACATTCGACCGAGGCGATCGATCTGGTGCCCTAGGGGACGCGTCTTGCCGTCTCCCCGGATGGAGAAGGGAAAGAAGTGCACCAATATCCCCAAAATCAGTCCGGAATTGTTGCAATCGTCCCTTTGGCGGCCACGTGCACCATGCGATGATTGCGCGGCGGCCAAGTGGGCCGCTTATTCAGGGGGTTACCATGTCTTACGCTTATGCGCGCCGCACGCTGGCCGCGCTGTCTCTCGTCATGCTGGTCGCACCGTCGGCGCATGCCGGCGATGTCACCTTCGCCATCAAGAACAGCCATCCCAATGCCATGCGCCTCGAGCTTTACAGCCAGGACCGTGACTATGTCTGGCCGGGCAACGACCAGGATTTCTACCTCAATGACGGCGAGACCAAGTCGTTGCCGGTTTCCTGCAACGAGGGCGAGTCGATCTGCTACGGCGCCTGGGTCGATGGCGACGAAGAGACCTATTGGGGCGTCGGTCCCGGCAACAAGGAAAAATGCGACGACTGCTGCTATACCTGCAGTGGCGGCGAGACCGAGGAGATCGATCTGGTTCCCTGACCGGTTTGCCAGCTTGACGGCTTTCCGGCTGGAGCCATAGAGCAATTCCAGGAAAAGTGTGACACGGTTTTCTCGGGAAAAGCGCGTAGCGCTTTCCCCCAGGGAATTGCGTTAAACACAGCGTGCACAAATACCCAAAGCGCGCCGCGTCGGACTGTTCGGGCGCGACGCGCTTCAGGCAACAGGAGCCCAGCCATGGCCGGCATGGTCGAAAGTGACAAGATCGACGTCGGGTTTTCCGGCAAGCGCTGCATCCATTCGCGCAACTGCGTGCTTGGCGATCCGCATGTCTTCGTGCCTAACGCGCCAGGGCAATGGATCCATCCCGAGGCCGCCAGCGTCGAGAAGATCGTCGCTATCGCCGAAAGCTGCCCCTCGGGCGCCATCACCTATACCAGGAAGGATGGCGGGCCGCAGGAACAGCCGCCGGTGGTCAACACCGTGCGGCTGCGGGAAAACGGCCCGCTGGCAGTGCATGCCGAGATCGTGCTCGACGGCGAGACCTTTTATCGCGCCACGCTCTGCCGCTGCGGTGCGTCGGAAAACAAGCCGTTCTGCGACGGCAGCCACAACAAATCAGGGTTCACCGCCACCGGCGAGCCGCCGCTGAAGGACACGCCGGCGCTGGAAATGCGCGACGGGCCGCTCAACGTCACGCCGACGAAAAACGGTCCGCTCAAGTTCGAGGGCAATCTGGAGATCGTCACCGGCACCGGCCACACCGTCGATCGCACGCAACGCACCTTCCTCTGCCGCTGCGGCCACTCGGCCAACAAGCCGTTTTGCGATGGGACGCACAAGAAGGTTGGGTTTGTGGGCTAAGGTGTCGAGAGTCAGGTGAGGCCGGCATGCAAATGGCGGCGTCGTGCGCTTTCGCTGCTCACGTACTTCAAGCACGCTCCGCTCCGGCTCTCGGGAGCCACCATTTTCGACTCGGCTTGACCTGAATCTCGACACCTTAGCGGAGGTGCTAATGCCTCTTGGGGAGATCGAACCCATCGTGGCCTAGCGCTCGCGTCTTTATCGCCCGGCCCGTATCGGCTAAGGGGCGGGGAGCAAAAACACCTCGCCCCCGCCGGATCCGCAAAGAATGACCGCCAAGACCAAGCCAAAGCCGCTGTTCCTCGGGATCGACACCGGCGGCACCTACACCGATGCCGTGCTGTGGTCTGAAACGGAAGGTAAGCAAGAGGGGCCGAACAAGGGCAAGGTGCTGGCCAAGGCCAAGGCGCTGACCACGCGGCACGACCTGGCCGTAGGCATTTCCGGCGCGGTCGATGCGGTGCTGCAGAAGGCCGGCACCGATCCGGCCGCCATCAAACTGGTCTCGATGTCGACGACGCTTGCCACCAACGCGCTGGTCGAGGGCCAGGGCGGCCGAGTGGCGCTGGTGATGATCGGCTTCTCCGAGGCCGACCTTGCTCGTGACGGGCTGAAGGCCGCCCTCGGCACCGACCCTGTGGTGTTCTGCTCCGGCGGCCACGACGTGCATGGCAATGCCGCCAAGCTCGACCTGTCCGGCCTGGAGGCAGCGCTGCCGGAACTTGGCGCCTCGGTCTCGGGCTTTGCCGTCTGCGCCTATTTCGCCACCCGCAATCCGGCGCATGAGATCACTGCCCGCGAGCTGATCCGCGAAAAGACCGGCCTGCCGGTCACATCAAGCCATGAGCTGTCGGCCAAGCTCGGCGGTCCGCGCCGGGCGCTCACCACACTGCTCAATGCCAGGCTGATCTCGATGATCGACCGGCTGGTGGCGGCGACCGAAGGCTTCCTCGAAGCGCGCAACATCGCCGCACCCCTGATGGTGGTGCGCGGCGACGGCGCGCTGGTGTCGGCGGCGTTTGCCCGCCAGCGGCCGATCGAGACCATCCTGTCCGGCCCGGCCGCCAGCCTGGTCGGCGCCCGCCACATGACCGGGCTCGACAACGCCATGGTGTCCGACATCGGCGGCACCACCACCGACGTCGCCGTGCTCGACCAGGGCCGGCCGCGGCTCGATCCGGAAGGCGCCACCGTCGGTGGCTTCCGCACCATGGTCGAGGCGGTGGCCATGCGCACCTTCGGCCTTGGCGGCGATTCCGAAGTGGCGCTGGAGGATGGCTCGCTCAACCCCAAGATCCTGCTCGGACCGCGCCGCCTGGTGCCGCTGGCGCTGGCCGGCATGGCGCATGGCGAAGCGGTGACAGCCGAGCTGGAGCGCCAGCTGCGCGCGCCCAATCCTGGCCGCATGGACGGCCGCTTCGCGGTGCGCACCGGCGTGCCGGACCGGCTCGCCGCCGGATTGACCGGCGCCGAAGCCCGGCTTTACGAGGGGATTGGTGCCGTGCCGCTCGCCGTCGACAGGCTCTTGACCTCGAACGCGCAGAACGCGACGCTGAACCGGCTGGTGTCGCGCGGGCTGGTGCATGTCGCCGGCTTCACGCCGTCGGACGCTGCCCATGTGCTGGGCAAGCAGGCGAACTGGGATCCGGTCGCCGCTCGGCTGGGGGCCGAACTCTTCGCCCGCAAGCGCGACGGCCGCGGCCAGCCGATCGCTGCGTCGCCGGAGGTGATCTCGGAAAGGGTGCTGGTGACGCTGACACGCTGGTCGGCCGAATACATCCTTGAAACCGCCTTTGCCGAGGACGGCCTCGACGGCGCCTCTACGGTGGCGCATGCGCTGGTGCAGCGCGCCGTCGATGCCCATCCCGGCATTGCCCGGCTGAGCGTCACGCTCGACCGCCCGGTCATCGGCCTCGGCGCTTCGGCGCCACTGCATTATGCCGGCCTGCCGCCGCTGATCGGCAATGAGTGTGTGGTGCCGGAAGATACCGATGTCGCCAACGCGCTCGGCGCCGTCGTCGGACAGGTGCGGGTGTCGGCCGAAGCACGGGTCAGCCAGCCCAGCGAAGGGCTGTTTCGCCTTGCCTCAGGGGAAACCGTGCGCGATTTCCTCGACGAGGCGGCGGCGATCGCGGCCGCCGAGGCCGATGTCCGGGCCATCGTCGCCGAGCGCGCCAGGGATGCCGGCACCGACAGCGCCGAGATCGAAGTCGCGACCGAATTCCGCGTCTCCACCGTCGAAGCCCAGCGCATGTTCATCGAGGCGCATGTGGTGGCCGTGGCCTCGGGAAGGCCGAGGATTGCCGTGTAGATTCAGGTGATGCCGGCCTGCAAATGGCGGCTTCCTGCGCTACCGGTGCTCACGTACTCAAAAGTATGCTCCGCTCCGGTTCTCGGAATCCGCCATTTTCGACTCGGCCTGATCTGAATCTCGGACGCCGTGTGAAGCGATGCAAATACACCGCCTTCACCCTAAGCTGAATTGACCCGGCAAACCTGACATGCCAAAGGCCCGCAAAGCCTTTCATCTGGAGAAGCCTGATGACCGATCGCATCGAGATCGCCGGATTGCGGATTGCCCGCGAGCTGCATGACTTTGTGGCAGGCGAGGCGTTGCCCGGCACCGGCATCGAAGCGGCGGACTTCTGGAACGGCTTCTCGGCCATCGTCCACGACCTCGGCACCAAGAACCGGGCGCTGCTGGCGAAACGCGACGCCATGCAGGAAAAGCTCGACGGCTGGTATCGCGACCACGGCGCGCCCGTCGACATGGAGGCCTACAAAGCCTTCCTCAAGGAAATCGGCTACCTTGTTCCCGAAGGCCCCGCCTTCAGCGTCTCGACCGATAATGTCGATCCGGAAATCGCGGTCGTTGCGGGCCCGCAGCTGGTCGTGCCGGTGATGAATGCCCGCTATGCGCTCAACGCCGCCAATGCGCGCTGGGGTTCGCTCTATGATGCGCTCTATGGCACCGACGCCATTCCCGAGACGGACGGCGCCGAAAAAGGCAAAAGCTTCAACCCGACGCGCGGCGCCAAGGTCGTTGCCTGGACGAAGACCTTCCTCGATGAGGCTGCCCCGCTCACCCTCGGCAAATGGGCTGGGGTGAACGGCCTGTCGCTGGCGCAAGGCGCGCTGCGACTGAGTGCCGGCGCGGGTTCGACCACGCTGGCCAACCCGAAACAATTCGTCGGCTACCGCGGCGATGCAGCCAATCCCGATGCCGTTCTGCTTGTCAGGAACGGCCTGCATATCGAGATCGTGATCGACCGCAACAACCAGATCGGCCGCACCGATCCGGCGGGCGTCGCCGATGTCATCCTGGAATCGGCGCTGACCACCATCCAGGACTGCGAGGATTCGGTCGCGGCGGTCGATGCCGAAGACAAGGTCGTGATCTACCGCAACTGGCTCGGCCTGATGAAAGGCGACCTGGCGGAAGAGATCACCAAGGGCGGCAAGAGCTTTGTCCGCAAGCTCAATCCCGACCGCGCCTACACCACGCCGGCCGGCGGCACGCTGACGGTGCCTGGCCGGTCGCTGATGCTGGTCAGGAATGTCGGCCACCTGATGACCAATCCGGCGATCCTTGACCGCGACGGCAACGAAGTGCCGGAAGGCATCATGGATGCGGCGATGACGGCGCTGATCGCGCTGCACGATGTCGGGCCGAGCGGCCGCCGCGCCAATTCCCGCGCCGGCTCGATGTATGTCGTGAAACCCAAGATGCACGGGCCGGAGGAAGTCGCCTTCGCCGTCGAGATCTTCGACCGTGTCGAAGCCCTGCTCGGCATGGCCAGGAACACCATCAAGATGGGCATCATGGACGAGGAGCGGCGCACCACCGTCAACCTCAAGGAGGCGATCCGCGCTGCCCGGGAACGCGTCGTGTTCATCAACACCGGCTTCCTCGACCGCACCGGTGACGAGATCCATACCTCGATGGAAGCCGGCCCGATGATCCGCAAGGGCGACATGAAGCAGGCCGCCTGGATCTCCGCCTACGAGGCCTGGAATGTCGACACCGGGCTGGAGTGCGGGCTGGCCGGCCACGCCCAGATCGGCAAGGGCATGTGGGCGATGCCCGATCTGATGGCGGCAATGCTCACCGAGAAGATCGCCCATCCCAGGGCCGGCGCCAACACCGCCTGGGTGCCGTCGCCGACCGCGGCGACGCTGCATGCCACGCACTACCACAAGGTCGACGTCCATGCCGTACAGGCGGCGCTGAAGAGCCGGCCGAAGGCGAAACTCGACGACATATTGTCGGTGCCGGTCGCGGTGCGGCCGAACTGGACTCCCGATGAGATCCAGCGCGAGCTCGACAACAACGCGCAGGGCATTCTGGGCTATGTCGTGCGCTGGATCGACCAGGGCGTCGGCTGTTCGAAAGTCCCTGACATCAACGATGTCGGCCTGATGGAGGACCGCGCCACGCTGCGCATCTCCTCGCAGCATATCGCCAACTGGCTGCACCACGACGTCTGCTCGCGCATCCAGGTGATGGATTCCCTGCGGCGCATGGCGGCCATCGTCGACCTGCAGAATGTCGGCGACCCGCTCTACCACCCGATGGCCGCCGACTTCGACCGCTCCATCGCCTTCCAGGCCGCCTGCGACCTGGTCTTCAAGGGCCGCAACCAGCCCAACGGCTACACCGAGCCAGTACTGCACGCACGGCGGCTGGAGTTGAAGGCGCAGCAGAAGTAATAGCGTCTGAACGCCTGCGCCATGCGAAAAGCGAGTGCCGGGAAAAAGCCGATCCAACCCACCGGCATATAGGCACTGCGGCCGCTGCGCCTGAGCTGGCTGGCGATGACGCCGACGATTGCGGCGGCTTCGCCGAACATGATCTGCAACGATTCTGGCATCCAGCCGAGCCGGCGGGGTGGCCTTTGAGAGGCTGCACCTGTGCTGGTGCCAAGCGCCGGTCGTCCAGACGACTGCCCGCCATTGGATTTCAGGGTGCGGAGGGTCCCGAGCTCACGCAGCCGAGTTCGCGGTTGCGTACGGATATTTTCAAGCTATGATGAAAATCTCCACAGATGGAAAAGCTATGAAAAAAAACTTCATACCCACCGTCGAGACAGCCACCGCGGAGGATGCCCCGGAGATAGCTGCCTTGCTAAGCTGGGCCTTCGGCTTCGGCAAGGCTCGGTCCGAGGAATACATTGCCAATGTCGGCCTCGACTCGCTCCGGCTGCTGCGCAGCGGGGGCAAGGCCGCCGCCTGCGCGGCGCTGCTAGAGACTGCGCACGGTTTCCATGGCAAGCCGGTGCCGGCGGCCAACATCGCGCATGTGGCGATAGCGCCGGAGCATCGCGGTCGGGGTCTGGCCGTGCCCTTCGTCGATGCCTTGTGCGCGGAGGCGCAAGGCAAAGGTGTTGTCATCGCCACGCTGTTCGCCTCGACGCGGCCGGTCTATCGCAAGAGCGGCTTCGAGCTCGCCGGCCATGAGATCATCTACGAGGCGCAGACCATCAGCCTGCCGGTTGCGAGCAAGCTTGCCTTCGAGCGCGTCGAGCTGGATGATCCACGCATCGCCAGGGCCTATTCCGCCAAGACGACCCGGGAGGCCGGTTTGCTCAGCCGTAGCCAGCCGCACTGGAATGAGCTGTGCCGAACACCGACCGATGCGCTGGCTGCCTATCTGGCCGAAGGTGACGCTGCCTATCTCATCCTCGACATGGGTGACGAGACCTGCCTGATGGTTCGCGACTGGTACGCCGGCTCGCCGCAGGCGGCGCAAGGCGTTCTTTCCTTCCTCGCCAGGTTCCGCTCGGTCTATCCTGTCGTGCGCTGGCATGGCGGCCCGCAGGACGATCTGGTGGCGGCGATGCCGGACAAGGGCTGGCGTCTGGCCCATCAGGAGGAATGGCTTTTGAGGGTGCTCGATCCCGCCGCCGCCTTGCGGCAGCGCGGCTATCCTGTCGACGAAACCCGGCTGGCGCTGCGCATCGGTGAGGCGGAGACGGCGCTGGAGATCGAAATCAAGTCCGGCGCGGTCGAGGTTCGCGAGGCGACCGGCGCGTGCCCGACCGTCACCCTTCAAGGCCCTGCCTTCGTGCAGATATTCACAGGCTTTCGAAGCGCCTCGAAACTGGCGCAGTATGGCCAGGTCGTCGGCACCGCGGCGGACATACGCCTGTGTGACCAGCTGTTTGCCGGCCCGCCGCCCTGGGTGGCGGAGCATTTCTGAGCATGATCCCAAAAGAGGATACCGGTTTTTGGACAAGATCATGCTCAAACGAAAAGAATCGTAGCAGCAAGGACTCTTCATGACACATGCGCTTATTGCCTCGCTGAGGGCAGCCGCCGGAGACATGACGCCTGCGCTGGCGCGCGTCGCCGACACGGTGCTGGCACAGCCCGAAGCCACTTTGCGCCAGAGCATAACCGAGCTTGCCGAAGCCTCCGCTTCGTCCGAGGCCAGCGTCATGCGCTTCTGTCGCGATCAGGGCTTCACCGGTTTCCAGGATTTCAAGCTCGCTCTGGCCAAGGAACTGGCAACCGACGAACGGGCCAGGGACATCGGCTTGCCGACCGATGACATCCAGCGGCTGGTGGAAACCGCCATCATCTCGTTGCGCGAAACCGAGCAGCTGATTGTCAGGGAAGACATTGCCAAGGCCGCGCGGCAGCTTCTGGCGGCAACTGTAGTCGACTGCTTCGGCATTGCCGCCTCCGGCGTGACGGCGCAATATCTTGCCTACAAGATGACCCGCATCGGCAAGCTGAGCCGCGCGCTGGGCGATGCGCATCTGGCGGTCATGGCGGCGGGAACCGCGCAACCGGGCACCGTGCAGGTGGTCATTTCGAGTTCGGGCTCGACCGTGGACGCGGTGCGGATCGCCGAGCTCGCCCGGTCGCAAGGCGCCTTCGTGATCGGAATATCCAACCGCTCGAAGAGCCCGCTGGTCGCGGCCTGCGATCTTGCTCTGATCGCGTCCTGGCCGGAAACGCCGCTGACCGGCGGTGCCTTCCCCTCGAAGATCAGCCAGCTTCTGATCGTCGATGCGCTGGTGGCCGAGATGACGCGGCAGGATCCGGCGCGGCTGGTGCTGCTCGGCCGCACGGCGGAGGTTGTGAGTGACCGCAGCTTCTGATCGTCCGGTCTTTGCCGTTGACATCGGCGGCACCAAGATTGCCGCCGCAGAGGTTCTCGGGCGGCAGGTGCTCGACCGGCGGCAGACGGCGACGCCGAGGACAGGCAGAGGCGACGATCTTGTCGCGGCAATCGCCGGCCTGGCACCGAAACATGCGCTCAGTGCCGTCGCCGTCGCCACCACCGGCATCGTTCGCGACGGAGCGCTGACCGCGCTCAACCCAGGGACCTTGCCGATCGAGAACAGCTATCCGCTGGCGCGGGCGCTCGAACAGGCGCTCGGCGTGCCGCCACTGGTCGTCAACGATGCCCAGGCAGCCGCCTGGGCCGAATTCGCAGTCGGTGCCGGCCACGGCTTCAACAATTTCGCCTTCATTACGGTCTCGACCGGTATTGGCTGCGGCCTGGTTATCGACGGCCGCTTGCTGACCGGTGCCGCCGGGCTGGCTGGCCATGCCGGCCATACCATGTCCGATCCCGGTGGCGTCGCCTGCGGCTGCGGCCGGCGCGGCTGCCTGGAAACGATCGCCTCGGGCACCGCGCTTGCCCGTCGCGGCAGCGAGCGGCTTGGCCGCTCGGTTGGTGCGCCCGACCTGTTCGAAGCCGCCGCGCAAGGCGACGGGATCGCCGCCGAGGTGATCGCTTCGGCCGTCGATGCGCTGGTCAACGCCTTTGCCGACCTGACCGCGGCAGCGGACATCGATTGCTTCGCCGTCGGCGGCGGCGTTGGACTGGCCGCCGGCTTCATCGAGGCTTTGCAGGCACGTTCCCTACAGCTGCCGCCCATTTTCCAGCGACCGATCGTTGCCGCCCGGGCGGGTGCCGATGCGGGTCTGCTCGGGGTCGCTTTGCTAAGTGACGGAAATTTTCATCATAAATGATTGCTTGACAAAAACTTTCATCCGCGATTGATTGCAGGGGTAACGCTTCCCGACGTGAGGAGATGCCCCCGGTGCAGGTCCCCCAGGCGCAAGGCAATGTGCTGGCTCAGCTCGATGGCACGCTGGTGGTCTCGTGCCAGGCCGAAGCAGGCATGCCGCTCGACACGCCCGACCACATTGCCGCCATTGCCCGGTCGGTCGTCCTCGGCGGCGCGACCGGCGTGCGCATCGAAGGTGCCGCCAACATTGAAGCCGTCCGCCGGCGGATCAGCGTTCCGGTCATCGGCCTGATCAAGGCCCGCCGCGCCGACGCCGAAATCTACATCACCCCGACGCTCGATGACGTGGCCGTCGTCATTGACGCGGGTGCCGACATCGTCGCCATGGACGCCACCAATCGGCCCCGCCCCGCCACCCTCGAAGCAATGTTCGGCGCGATCGCGGCCAGGGGACGCCTGTCGATGGGCGACGTCAGCACGCTCGGCGAAGGCAAGCGCGCCATCGATGCCGGCGCCTCGGTCATCAGCACCACCATGGCCGGCTACACCCCTTATTCCACCCAACAGCGCGGCCCCGACTTCAAGCTGATGGAGCAGCTCGCCGGCGCCGGCCTGCCGTTCGTCGCCGAAGGCCGCATCTGGACGCCGCAGGAGGCCGTCCGCTGTTTCGAGCTCGGTGCCCGTTTCATCGTTGTCGGCGGCGCCATAACCCGGCCGGACGCCATCACCCGGGGGTTCGTCGACCAGGTCGCGTCGTGGGGCGCCAACCCGCAATTGAAGAGGAACCAGTCATGATCAAGCGCCGCCGCGTCGCCGTTATCGGAGCGGGCTTCATGGGCTCCATGCACGCTGCGATCTTCGCCAACATGGTCGGCTGCGAACTGGCGGCGATCGTCGACCCCAATCTGGAGCTGGCCGGTGCCGTCGCGGCCAAGGCGCCGGGCTGCAAGGTCTATGGCAGCCACGAGGCGCTGCTGGCGGCCGAGCGCGATCTCGACCTCGTCTCGATCTGCACACCCGACAATCTGCATCTGGCGCCGGCGGTTGCCGTGGCCGAGGCCGGCATCAACGTCTTCGTCGAGAAGCCGATCTCCTCCAAAATCGAGGATGCGCAGGCGATCATCGCCGCATGCGAGGCGGCCGGGGTCAAGCTCGGGGTGGGTTATCTCCTGCGCTTCGACCCCCGCTACGCGGCGGCCAGGGACTTGATAACATCGGGCAGGATCGGCGAGCCGATCCACATCTATGTCCGGCGCAACAGCGCCCGCACCGAGGGCCCGAAGCGCTATGGCGGCAAGCTGCCGCTGGCACTGCATGTCACTGTGCACGATGTCGACATGGTGCTGTGGATGCTCGACGGCCAGCACCCGGTTTCCGTCTACGCCCAGCAGACCGACCGGCTGCTCGGCGCCTCCGGCACCCAGGACAGCATCGCTGCGATCGTGCGCTTCTCCGGCGGCACGGTGGTGAATTTCGAAAGCGCCTGGTCGCTGCCGGCCGGCGCTCGCCACATGATCGACGCCCGCATGGAACTGATCGGCACCGAAGGCTCGTTCGAAGTCCAGTGCGGCGACAGTGGTCTCTACTATGCCAACAATGAAAGCTCACGCGAGATCGACACCCAGCATTGGCCTGTCGTCAACGGTCGCCTCGACGGCGACCTGGCGCGCCAGCTCAGCGGTTTGCTTGCCTGGCTTGATGGTGCGGCGATGCCGATCGCCAGCGGTCGCGATGCCCTTCGTTCGCTCGAACTCACCCTTGCAATGATGCAATCGGCCGAGAGCGGCGAAATCGTGCGCCTCGGTGGAGCATGATCCCGAAAGGTGGATACCGGTTTTCGGAAAAGATCATGTTCAAACAAGCAGATGGCGCGAATCCAACGAGGCCAAGCGGCCCAACAATGGGAGACGAAAAATGCTTACCAGACGCAATGTGTTGATGCTTACCGCGGCCGTCGCCGCACTCGCCACGGCCATGCCGGCCTCGGCGCAGGACAAGCCGTTCGACGGGGTGCAGCTGTCGGTGCTGCTCGAAGGTCATCCGACGACCGACGCCATCCAGAGGATGCTGCCGGAATTCAAGCAGCAGACCGGCATCGACGTCGCGCTCGAAATCGTTCCCGAAGGCGACATCACGGCCAAGGAGCTGCTGGAGTTTTCCTCCAAGTCCGGCCGCTATGACGTCGTCCAGAACAACATCATCTACCTGCCAGGCTTCGTGAAGTCCGGCTTCATCGTGCCGCTCGACGACTTCCTGGCCAAGCACGCAGCGCAGTTCGACAAGGCCGATTTCGTGCCCGGTTATTTCAACACCAATGTTCTCGACGGCAAGATCTACGGGCTGCCGGTCTATGGCGAGAGCACCTTCGTCATGTACCGCAAGGACCTGTTCGAACAGTATGGTCTCGCCGCGCCCAAGACGTTCGAGGACATCGAGAACGCGGCCAAGACCATCTCCGAGAAAACCAACAAACAGATCGCCGGCATCACCATGCGCGGCCAGCAAGGCATCCAGGGCGTCTATGTCTGGGCTGCCTATCTGTGGGGCTTCGGCGGCTCGTTCCTCGACGCCAGCGGCAAGTCGGCGCTGGCAACGCCGGAAGGCATCGCTGCACTCGACGCCTTCACCAAGGTGCTGAAGGACTACGGTCCGGTGGGCGTCGCCAATTTCGGTTGGGAGGAAAACCGCCTGCTGTTCCAGCAGGGCAAGGCGGCGATCACGCTCGATGCCACGGTCAACGGCGCCTACAATGAAGATCCCACGGCCTCGTCGGTGGTCGGCAAGGTCGGCTATGTGCCGGTGCCGATGCAGTCGTCGTCGCCCAAGGGCGGTTCGTCGTCACTCGCCGTCCACTCGATGTATGTCTCCGCCGAATCCAAGAATCAGGAAGCGGCCGCGTTCTTCGCCGCCTGGGCGACCGCGAAGGAGCAGCAGCTGAAGGCGATCGAAACCGATCCCAATTCCGGCGTGACATCGCTTGCGGTGCTGAACAGCGACAGTTTCAACAAGCGCTACGGCGCCTTCAAGGAAGGCATGATCGCCGCCATCAATGCCGGCAATCCGCAATATCTGCCGACCGTCGAGCAAGCCAACGAGATCATCAACAACACCGGCATTGCCGTCTCCAAGGCGCTTTCCGGCACCGCCAGCGCTGCCGATGCCCTGAAGGAAGCAGATGAAGCCAACAACGCCGCGCTCGCCCGATAAGCGGGCAGGCGTGCCCTGCCGCGTGCGCTCCCTGTGCGCGGCAGGGCGAAATCCCGAATTGATGGATTGAACCGTGGCAACAGCAGCGTCGGATCCGACCAGGCACTTCTTCCAGCCGATCATCCTCTGCTTGACCGTTGCCTCGGTCGCGCTGACGCTGTTCGTGATCTGGATATCGCTGCACGACCTGTCTTTGATGCGCGCCGGGCGCGAGAAGTTCGTCGGTCTCGACAACTATCTCCGCTTCTTCGGCGATCCGCGCGCCATGGCCGCACTGTGGCGCACGGTGCTGTTCACGACGCTGGCGACCGTGATCGAGATCGCGCTCGGGCTCGCCGTCGTGCTGTTTCTCGACCGCGACTTCGCTATGAAGCGGCTGGTCAGGACGCTGCTGCTGGTGCCGATCATCATGACGCCGGTGGTCGTCGGCCTGACATGGCGCTTCCTCTTCGATCCGGCCACCGGCATGGCGAACTTCCTTCTGTCGCTGGCCGGCCTGTCCCAGGTCGACTGGTTGGGCAGCCCGCAGCTGGCGCTGTATTCGGTGCTCATCGCCGACATCTGGCAGTGGACGCCTTTCGTCATCCTTTTGGTGATGGCGGCATTGGAATCGGCGCCGACCGACCCGCTCAATGCCGCCCGCGTCGATGGTGCGCGCGAATGGCAGGTCACCTGGTATGTGCTGTTGCCGATGCTGCGCCGCGCGCTCGCCATCGTCGCGCTGATCAGGGCGATCGATAGCATCAAGGCTTTCGACCTGTTCTACATCATGACACGCGGCGGGCCGGCGCTGTCGACCGAAACGCTGAACTATTACGGCTACATCGCCGCCTTCACCAATTTCGACATCTCCTACGCGCTGGCCATCGCCATCATCCTGACGATCTTCACCAATGTCGCGCTGCTGACCATGTACAGCGTTCTGTTCCCGAAATCGGGAGAGCGCTGATGGCCCGGCGGGCGCTTTTCTATGTCGGGCTGCTGCTGCTTTTGCTGGCTGCGCTGTTTCCGCTCTACTGGGTCGTCGTCACCTCGTTCAAGACGACGCGCGATGCCTTTGCCATTCCCCCGGTCTGGCTGTTCAGCCCGACGCTGGAAAACTACCGCACGGTGTTCGCCAACCGAGGCTTCCTCAGCGCCTTCGCCAACAGCTTCATCATCTCCATCCTGTCCAGCGCGCTTGCGGTTGCCGTCGGCTCGATCGCCGCCTACGGACTGGCACAGCAGCCGGGCGACCTGCGCCGCTCCAAGGAAAAATTCATCCTCAGCCTACGCATCGCGCCGGCTCTGCTGTTCGTCATCCCGATGTATTATCTGGCGACCCGGATCGGCGCGCTCAACCAGCATTGGCTGCTGATCGCCGCCTATGCCTTCGTCAACGTACCGTTCGCCATCTCGCTGCTGATCACCTTTTTCGACGACATTCCCAAGGAGTTGCGCGACGCGGCCCGCGTCGACGGCGCACGCGAGTTTAGCGTGTTCTGGCATGTCTATCTGCCGGCCGCCCGCGGCGGCATGGTGGCGACACTGATCCTGTGCGTGCTGTTCACCTGGAACGAGTTCTTCGTTGCCCTTGTGCTGACCGGCCGCGACACGCAGACGCTTCCAGTCAGTATCACCTCGTTCCTGACATTCCAGGGCATTCAATGGGGCGCGCTCACCGCCGCCGCCACCCTCATCATGCTGCCGATGATCGTGCTTGGCATTCTGGTGCAAGGGCAGATCGTGCGCGGTATGACACTTGGCAGCGTGAAGGGTTAGATCCGATGGCGAATTTGTCTATAAGGTCGGTGTCGAAATCCTACGGTGCGGTCAGCGTGCTGGACGATGTCTCTGTCGAGGTCGAGGAGGGGTCCTTCGTCGTGTTGCTCGGGCCGTCCGGCTGCGGGAAATCGACTCTGCTGCATGCCGTTGCCGGACTGAACCCGATCGATTCCGGCACCATCGTCATCGGCGACCGCAACGTCACCAATCTTCCCGCGCGTGATCGCGACGTGGCGATGGTGTTCCAGTCCTACGCGCTCTACCCGACCATGTCGGTGGCCGAGAACATTGCGTTCCCGCTGAAGATGCGCGGGCTCGACCGCAAGACATCAGACGAGAAGGTCGCTGCGGTGGCGAAGCTGCTGCAGATCGAACCCTTGCTGGGTCGCAAGCCGCGTGAGCTATCCGGCGGCCAACGACAACGCGTCGCCATCGGCCGGGCGCTGGTGCGCGATCCCCGGCTGTTCCTGTTCGACGAGCCGCTGTCCAACCTCGACGCGGCGCTGCGCACGGAACTCAGGGCCGAGATCAAGCGCCTGCACCAGTCGATCCGCCGGACCATGGTCTATGTGACGCATGACCAGACCGAGGCGCTGACGCTGGCCGACAAGATCGTCGTGCTCAAAGCCGGCAAGATCGAGCAGATCGGTACGCCGCTGTCGCTCTATGACGATCCCGACAATGCCTTCGTCGCCGGCTTCATCGGCTCGCCGCGCATGAATTTTCTAAAAGGCAAGGTGGCCGAGGACGGCCAAAGCCTGCTCGTCGGCGACGCCAGGGTCGACATCGCCCATCTGGCAACGAGGCTTGGACATGGCCAGCAGGTCAGTTTGGGCATCAGGCCGGAACATCTCGACGACAAGCAGGGGGTTGAGCTTTCGCTCACCGTCGACGTCACCGAGCGCCTGGGATCGACCTCCTATGTCCACGGTGTGCTGCCGAGCGGCGAAACGGTGGTTGCCGAACGGCGCGAGGACCAGCCCCATTTCGGCGAAACCATAACGCTGCGCTTCCTGCCCGGCCGCACGCGCATTTTCGACGCGCAAGGGGCACGCGTTCGCTGATGCCACCGCGCCGGTTTGCCGCTTCCATCAAGGAGCGAATGCGTCAAGCCGCCTGCGCGACGCGTTCCGAACTCATGCGGTAGGAGATTGCTTCCGCCAAATGGATGCGGCCGACCGTCTCGCTGGCGTCGAGATCGGCCAGCGTGCGTGCCACCTTCAGCACGCGATGATAGGCGCGGGCGGAAAACGCGAGCTTTTCGCTGGCGTCCTTGAGCAGCGACAGGCCGGCGTCGTCGGGCATGGCAATCTCCTCGATGACCGACGGCGCGCAATGCGCGTTAGTGGTGGCTCGGGCGCCGAGCCGTTCGAAACGCTCGCGCTGGATGGTGCGGGCTCGCGCCACACGCAGCGCCACGGCCGCACTTTTCTCCGCCCGGTCCGGCCGGATCAGGTCGCTGGCCGAGACCGCCGGCACCTCGATCCGGAGGTCAATGCGGTCGAGCAGCGGGCCCGAGATGCGCGCCTGGTAATCGGTGCGGCAGCGCTCGCCGCGCAGGCAGCGGTATCCTGGCTCGCCGGCCATGCCGCATCGGCACGGGTTCATCGCCGCGACCAACTGGATGCGCGCCGGATAGGTGACGCGATGGTTGGCGCGCGCGATCATGCAGTCGCCGGTCTCCAGCGGCTGGCGTAGCGCGTCGAGCGTCTGCGGCGTGAACTCGGGAAACTCGTCGAGGAACAGCACGCCGTGATGGGCAAGCGACACTTCTCCCGGCCGTGCGCGCAGGCCGCCGCCGACCATCGCCGCCATCGAGGCCGAATGGTGCGGGGCGCGGAACGGCCGCCGGTCGGTCAGCTTGCCTTCACCGAGTTCTCCCGCCACCGAGGCGATCATTGAGACTTCGAGCAATTCCTTCGGCGCCAGCGGCGGCAGGATCGACGGCAACCGCTGCGCCAGCATCGACTTGCCCGATCCAGGCGGCCCGACCATCAGTAGGTTGTGTCCACCAGCCGCCGCCACTTCCAGCGCCCGCTTGGCGGTCTCCTGGCCCTTGATGTCGGCGAGGTCGGGCAGGTCGCGCGCCGACGTGTGGATGCCGGCCTCCGGCCGCGACAGCACCTGCGTGCCGCGAAAATGATTGGCAATCGCAATCAGGCTGCGCGGCGCCAGAATGTCGAAATCGGCGCCGGCCCAGGCCGCTTCCGGCCCGCAGGCGAACGGGCAGATCAGGCCCTTGCCTTCGGCGTTGGCGCCGATCGCCGCCGGCAAGGCACCGGCGACCGCGGCAATCGTGCCGTCGAGCGACAATTCGCCAAGCACGACATAGCTGGCCAGCATGTCGCCCGGAATGGCGCCTAGGGCCGCCATCAGGCCAAGCGCGATCGGCAAATCGTAGTGGCTGCCTTCCTTGGGCAGGTCGGCTGGCGCCAGATTGACCGTGACCTTCTTCGACGGCATCGACAGGCCGGAGGCATGCAATGCCGCCTGCACCCGTTCGCGGCTCTCCGCCACCGCCTTGTCGGCCAAGCCGACGATATGCATGTTGACCTTGCCGGGTGCGATCATCACCTGCACGTCGACCGGCACGGCCTCGATGCCCTGGAAAGCGACCGTGCGAACCCGCGCCACCATTCGTGCAACCCCGATATGGGCTGGCCCCAGCCCGTGTGAGGCCGGGAATGGCCCCACAGGGAGACAATCACAGTTCCCCGGTCAAAGGCGATTATATCGTTGACAAACCTAGCTCGAAATAGGAATGCTGTCCTCGACAGGCCGGCGCTCACGAAATGGTAAAAACCGTACATTAGAATTCCATTGAATCCGTCATCAGACGTATTATGGATTCCCCATGTCACCATTCTGTTTCCAGCCCTTGGATGGGAGGTTTCACCATGGATAAGCTGGGTGGTTCGGTATCCGCTTTTGACTGCGACATCATTCGCAGCGCCTTCACAAAATCCGTCATCGAAGAGAGCATCCCGGAAGACCGATGGAGAGAACATGCGGTGCTTCTGATCCGGGACTTTACCGGCAGTGATGACATCGATCCCGACTTTCTGGAATGGCTCGTGCGGAAGTAGCCAGCGGCACACACAAGGCGCATACTCGCTCCATGAAGCCGCCAGTGCACGCCGACCTCGCCAATGACAACGGCAAGCCGGAAGATCGCCTCGCAGTCGCAACCGTGGCTCTGCACAGGGCTATGGAAGGCTTGGACGCACCGCCGAAGCTGATTGATGCTTTGGCCGTCAAGCCGCGTGTAGGCGCCACCCAGCCGTAGAGCAACACACGGTCATTTGAATTGCGGCGCGGGCGGTGACTGATTACCTGCTCGCCATGAACCGAACGAAACTCATGCTCTGGATTGCGCTCGCCGTGCTGGTAGTGCTGCTCGTGGTCGGCATTTATCTGTTCGTACAAGCGGACGCGCCAGACTGGTCAACGCGGCTCTAGGCGCTACCCAGCCGTAGGGGAATGGCAGGGGGTTACCTTGCCAAACGCCTCTGCCGGTCTTTCCGATCTTCCTCGATTGTAAGTCGGACACGCTCGGTGCTGCGGCGCGTGGCGTTCTCACACGCCAGATCGCCAAGCGGGTTCTCTTCGTCAATGCGACGCTTCGATAGCATCTCGGCGAACATGACTGAGACCAATTCGTCTGAACTCATTGCGTCACGTAGGTTCGCATTTGCGGGAAGGCCGCGCGTCTGTTTCAGCGAACGTGTGCGAGCATCGAAGAGAGTTTCGTAAATCGCGTCTGTGCAAATGGCGTATCCCAGGTTCTTGACCCCATGGGCCTGTAGAGCAGCGGTAAACTCATTCCGCTTTGCTCGACCCAATGCCCTTGTGCCGGCCCATTCGTTTGCCTCCGGTGTAGCGCGCTCCAAGATTTCATCGGCGAGCGTGGCGTCTCCGGCGCGGTAGCGAAGCCAAACTTCGCGAGTCTCGATTTCGAGCTTTTCGCTAAGATACCCGGCATAGGAGGCCGCGAGAATGGGATGCGCGAAGGTGCCTGCGTTGCCGCGCCCGCGCGCCGCGTAAATGACAGGGATGATATCGCCGCCCTTTAAAAGGTAACCGCTGGTTACCTTTTTCTGGAGCGCGTCGATTAGGCGCTTTACAGTCTTGTTCCCACGCCAATGCTTAGGGGCTTTGGCAATGGGTGACTTCGCCAGAGCCCAAATGTCATTTAAATTCCAGTGGCCGTTTTCGTCCTCGCTGATGCGAGTGCCACGGATCACGATATCTGTCGGACTATCTTCTTCGGTATTCGCCATTTGAGTCATTCTCTCCGCCGCAACGGGCTCGAATCATTAGATTGCGAGCATTGTCGCATGACGCGGCGGAAAGGCGAGTCCGCCGACAAGGAATATATCGTGAACTAAACGAGCCTCTACTAGGGCCGCTCTTTCTGCGACCCTTTTGGAGGTGGCACCTTCACAATCTTTTTCAACACGCGGTCGAAGTTCTCTTCGGACTCGTCTGTCCCCAGCTCGCGCGCCTTTTCTACAAACTTCTGGTACTGCCTGTCTTTCAGTGACTCGGCTTTTTTTGAAGAATCGGCCATTGTTGCCTCATGTATCGGATGTATCTGGACGAAGTAGGCGTGGACGCAATGAAACGGCTCCACGACGACAACTTTCGCTATCTAAGTCTCACTGGCGTGATCATGAAGACCGATCACGCCCGCGACTATCTTGTCCCCGCTTTTGACCGCATCAAGGCCGATATTCTTAACCAAGACCCCGACTCGCCAGTCTGCTTTCACAGGGTAGATATTAGAAACTTTCGAGGCCCATTTCAGCCGTTGCGCGATGACGATAAGCGCGAAGAGTTTGACCGCCGCATTCTACAGATAATGTCGGACGCGGACTACCGTGTTATCACCGCCCTTATCGACAAGCAGTGGATGACGATGCAGACGCATTGGATCCAGACCCATCCATACCACTTCCTGATGGAAATCATTGTCGAGAAATACGCCCAATACCTCAAGCGAATGGCCGGGACCGGGGACATCATGCCGGAGGCGCGCGGCAACAACCAGGACAAGGAATTGCAGTTCCAATTTTCCCGCTATCGGCTAGCGGGAACAAGATATGCAGACTCTGCTCTGACGCTCTCGCGGTTGCCGCGATCAAGCCTTTGGTTCCGGACCAAGAAAGACAACATAGCCGGCTTACAGCTATGCGATCTGCTTGCGCATCCAAGCCATTTTACGATCCGCCAGAACCTCAAACATCAGGTGTACCTAGGTCCGTTCGGAGAGCGCGTATCCGAAATCTTGGTCAGGCAAAAGTACGACCGATCGTATTCCGGAGACGTTCGGGGCTATGGGTTCAAGGCCCTGCCTTAAACTAGAAAGGGGCTTGCGCCCCCTCCGATGGATTGATGTACCATCAATTACCGACCGCCGAAGCATCGGGTTGATGCTTATCATATGGCAAAGTCCTTAAGAATCAAGTTTTCTTCCGCTTCCGAAACGGTTCTCCCCTCCAAAGAGGTAGCTTTAACTGGACCGGCTTTCGGTAGTGATCCTTCTTGGCGTCAAGCAGGTTGACGATAGGTCAGGCGCTTACCAGCGGCACCCTTCAAGGCAATGAGCGAGCGAACGTTGTCTTCAATGCCCATGGCCGAACGGTTCGAATAGCGGAAATCGAATTCAGCCAGATAGCGGTGCAAATGGTGTTCCGCGCAATGCTGGTAAACGCCCTTCATGCCGCGCTTGAACACGCTGTAGAAGCCTTCCACGGTGTTGGTGTGGACCTTGCCGCGAACGTATTCGCCAGCGCTATGCTCGACGGTGCCATGGGCGGCAAAGTCCGGGCCGAAGTTCTGGTAGACGCGGGCTTCGTCGGTCATGAGAACGCTTTCCTTGTGGATGTTGGCGTTCACGATAGGCAGGACGCGGGCAACCGTGGCGCTGTCGATATGGAAGGAACGGGCAATGCCGCCACGCTCGACAAGGGTCAGCACAACGTTCTTGTGAGCGCCGCTAGGAGCCTTCGGAACGCCCTTCAAACGACCGATGTAGGTTTCGTCTGCCTCAACGAATTTGCCAGCGCCGCCCATGGGCGTGAAGTCATCCGAGCGCATGGCCTCGCGGATACGATGGCAAAGGAACCAAGCTGTCTTGTAGGTGATTTCCAAGGTGCGGTGCAGCTGATGGGCGCTGATACCTTTCTTGGACGAGCACATGAGGTGGATAGCCTGTAGCCAAGTGGTGAGCGGCAAATGGCTGTCTTCCAAGACCGTGCCCATGCGGACGGTGAACTGGCCGTGGCAGTCGCGGCACTTGTAGAGGCCATGGCGCTCAACGCCGTTCGGGTTCTTCTTCGAAGGCTTCGAACGGACGCCTACCAGCTTGTAGGGCTTTTCCATCGATCCGCAGTGGTGGCAGACCGGGCCGAGCGGCCAAAGCATACCCTCGACATGTTCGAAAGCTGCGGCTTCGTCGCGGAAGTGAGGGCGGGTAAGAACGGACATGACGCAAGGTTCCCAAGTGGTTAGGAGCTTTGTACCTAATCCGTTTTGGTTTGTCAACGATATAATCGCCCGGTCAAATCAAGAACATTACAGGAACATGCAGTCGCGCCGGTCGCGGCCGGGTTGTGCCTGGTTGAAAAGGCGGAACATGGTTAAGACAAAATGAAAACGGACTAGGTCCGCCGCTTGTCCTCGACCGCGTCCCAGAACAGGCTGGCAATGTCGGCGCCGCCAAAACGCCTGACTTCGCGCACGCCGGTCGGCGAGGTCACGTTGATCTCGGTCATGTAGTCGCCGATGACGTCGATGCCGACGAGGATGAAGCCGCGTTCCTTCAGCGCCGGCCCGATGCGGGCGCAAATCTCGCGCTCACGCTCCGTCAGCTCTGTCTTTTCGGCGCGGCCGCCGACATGCATGTTGGAGCGTGAATCGTGCTCGGCGGGCACCCGGTTGATGGCGCCGACCGGTTCGCCATCAATCAGGATGATACGCTTGTCGCCCTTGCGCACATCCTTCAGGTAGCGCTGCACGATATAGGGCTCGCGGAACATCTGGCCGAACATTTCCAGGAGCGAGGCGAGGTTGCGGTCGGCCTCCAGCAGATGGAAGATGCCGGCGCCGCCATTGCCGTAGAGCGGCTTGATGATGATGTCGCCGAACTCCTTGCGGAAGGCGGCAACCTCGAGCGGATCCTTGGTGATCAGCGTGTCCGGCATCAGGTCGGAGAACTCGGTGACGAAGATCTTTTCCGGGCTGTTGCGCACCCAGGCCGGGTCGTTGACCACCAGCGTCTTCGGATGGATGCGCTCCAGGATATGCGTGGTGGTGATGTAGTTCATGTCGAAGGGCGGGTCCTGGCGCAGCAGGACGACATCCATTTCCGAAAGGTCCGTGCGCACCTTTTCGCCGAGCGAGTAATGGCTGCCCTTCTCGTCGCGCACCTGCATCTCCTCGATGCGGGCAAACACCTTGCCGTCGCGCAGCGACAGCCGGTCGGGCGTATAGTGGAACAGCTGATGGCCGCGCCGCTGCGCTTCCAGCGACAGCGCGAACGAGGTGTCGCCGGCGATCGACACCGTGGAGATATGGTCCATCTGGACGGCGATCTTCAGCTTCATGGCAAGTCTCCGGCGGCTCGGATGGGCGACTGTCTTGCCTGTACAGGCTCATTGCCCGTCTGCCAATCGCGACATTTTGAAGTTGGCATCAGCGATCCGCAAACGCGGGGGAGGCCCTGACCGTTCTGGTCATTTGGAGACAAGGCGAGGCTGTGCGTCATCGTTTTCTTAAGCCTTGCCGTGCAAGGGTAAGCTCCGAATGCGCCCGGCCGAACTGACGCAGCCGGCACTCGATGGAACAACGACCAATGAACGCCGTCACCGCCATCCGCGCCACCGCAACCAAACAGCTCGAACTCACCATCCTGATGCCATGCCTCAACGAGGCCGAGACGCTGGCCATCTGCATCGGCAAGGCCAGGGCCTTCCTCGACCAGGCGGGCATCTCCGGCGAGGTGCTGATATCAGACAATGGCAGCACCGACGGATCGCAGGCGATTGCCGAGGAGAGCGGCGCCCGTGTCGTCCCGGTTGCACAGAAGGGCTATGGCGCAGCCCTTCTGGGCGGCATCGCCGCCGCCAAGGGCCGCTTCATCATCATGGGCGATGCCGACGACAGCTATGATTTCGGCGCGCTGGAAGCGTTCGTTGCGCGGCTGCGCGATGGCGCCGACCTGGTCATGGGCAATCGCTTCCAGGGCGGCATCGAAGCCGGCGCCATGCCGCCGCTGCATCGCTATCTCGGCAACCCGGTGCTGAGCTTTGTCGGCCGCCTGTTCTTCCGTATCAAGACCGGTGATTTCCACTGCGGCCTACGCGGCTTCAACGCCGACAGCATCAGGAAGCTCGACCTGCAGACGACAGGCATGGAATTCGCCAGCGAGATGGTGGTGCGCGGCGCCCTTGCCGGCCTGCGCATCGAGGAAGTCCCGACCAAACTCAAGCCCGACGGCCGCAGCCGGCCGCCGCATCTCAGGACCTGGCGCGACGGCTGGCGGCATCTGAAATTCCTGCTCGTCTACAATCCGCGCTGGATGTTCTTCATCCCGGGCACGGTGCTCGGCGGCCTTGGCATCGTGTTCGCGGCGCTGCTGGTGTTCGGGCCGCTGCGCGTGATCAACAATCTGTCGCTCGACCTCAACACCTTCGTTGCCGCCTGTTTCATGGTCGTCACCGGCGTCCAGCTCATCACCTTCGGTGCCATTTCGCGCTACTATGCCGAGATAACCGGAATCCTGCCGCGCAGCAGCCGGTCCGACTGGCTGACCAGAACCATCAGCACAGACCGTCTCGCCGCCAATGCCGGCATCTGCTTTGCCGGCGGCGTGCTGTTCTTCGGCTATGCCGTGGCACGCTGGGCGCATCTCGGCTTCGGCCCGCTGAACGATTCCGAAATCCCGCGCATCGTCGTGCTGGGCCTCAGCCTGATGGTCATTTCACTCCAGGCCTTCTTCTCCGCCTTCCTGCTCGGTGTCCTGGAAATACCCGTCAAGCGACTGAAAGCCGGCCAAGCCGGTCGTTCCAATGAATCGCCGGCCAGTGAATCGCCGGCTAACCAACCATCGGCGCGCGACGCATGAGCGAAGCACTGCCGGCCTTTGCCCAGACGCGCCTGTTCCGCTTCCTGACGGTCGGCGTCGGCGCCGCATTGTTGCTTTTCGTCCTGTCATGGCTGCTGGTATCGCTGGGCTTCTCGCCCTTCATCGGCAGTGTCGTCGCCTATGCGATCACCTTCCTGGTCGCCTACAGCGCGCAGCGCGGCTGGACATTCGGCGGCCAGCACGATCATGCCAGCGCCATGCCGCGCTATCTCGCGCTGCAGCTCGGATGCGCGCTGTTTTCGGGCCTGGTGTCGCACCTGGCGGTCACCCGGTTCGGCATGTCGGCGCTTGCCATGTCGGCGCTGATGACGGTTGCCGCAAGCACGGTGAGCTACATTCTGTCGTCCCTATGGGTGTTTCCGGCGCGCGATTAGCTGGATCGCGGGCGGCTTTACGCTTTGTGAAGCGGCCTGCGTTAGCCTGCGCTGATAGACATTGGCTGAAAGCCCATCCCATGCCCACCGCACATACCGCGATGCTTTCCAAAGATGGGGCACGCGCCTCCTGGCGAGCGGACCTCATTCTGGCGCTGCTTGCCACGCTCGGCTTCCTTGCCGTCAACGCCTGGGCCGGGTTCCCGGCGCTGACCAATGCCGGCGGCGACAATGACGATCTGCTGCGGCTGGTCGAGGTGCGCGACCTGCTGGCCGGCCAGGGCTGGTTCGACCTGCATCAATACCGGATGGGCCTGGACGGCGGCTTCGTCATGCATTGGTCGCGGCTGGTCGATGCGCCGATCGCCGCCATCGTGTTCGCCGTATCGAGCCTGACCGGCAGCACCACGCTTGCCGAGGACATCGCGCAGGTGGCGTGGCCGGCACTGCTCTTCGGCCTGACCATGGTCTTCATCATTCGTGCCGCACGCAGCTTTGCCGGCGATGGCGCGGTGCTGCCCGCCGTCATCGTCGGCGCGGCGGCATTGTATTTCATCGGCATCTTCGCGCCGGGCGCGCTCGATCATCACAATGTCCAGCTGATGCTGACCGTTGCCAGCCTGAGTTTCCTGCTCGAAGCGCCTGTGCACCGGCCGGCGGCATTGCTTGCTGGCCTGTGCGCCGCGCTGACCTTGGCCGTCGGCATGGAAACTGCCCCCTACGTCGCCAGCATCGGCGTCGGCGTGGCGGCGCTGTTTGCCTTTGATGCAGCCGGCGAAAGGGGGATCGCCAGGGATTTCGGCCTTGGCTTTGCCGGCGTATCGGCTCTTGTCTTCGTCGCCACCATCCCGATCTCGGCCTGGAGCCAGGCACAATGCGATGCCTTCTCGACGGCACAGTTCGTCGTGGCGGCCCTTACCGGAACCGGCCTTGCGGCGATCGCCTCGATCGAAGCGGTCGGCCTCTCGCGCGGACGGCGTCTGCTGTCGCTTGGCGTGCTTGCCCTCGTGCTCGGCGCGGTCCTCCTTCTGCTGTTCCCGCAATGCCTCTCCTCTCCCTATGCCGGGCTTGATCCGCGGCTGCAGACGCTATGGCTCGATCATATCGAGGAGGCGCAGTCGCTGTTCCAGCTGGTCGCCCACGATCCCGCCGAGGTGGCGGCGCGCTATGCCACGCCGCTGGTGGCGATCGTGCTGATGGCGCAGCGCTTCGTCCGTGGCGGCTGGCGGCGGCAGGACAGTCTAGTTGCCGTGCTGCTGGTCGTGGCGTTCGTGGTCAGCGCCTGGCAAGTGCGCGGCTCGACCTTCTCGATCGCCTTCGCGGTGATCCCTCTTTCGGCCTGGATCGCCAAATGGCGGCGGCGGGCCGAAACCAGCCCGTCGCGCAGCTCGGCGCTGCGCATGGCCGCGGCCTGGCTCATCTCGGTGAACTCGATCTGGTCAGGTGCCGCCCAGGCGGCGTCGGCGGCGCTCGCAACCGGTGCAAAGATCGCCAGCGACGCTGGCGTCGACCCGGCCTGCCAGGCCAAGGCCAGCTTTGCCGCACTCGGCAGGCTGCCGGATACCACCGTGCTCGCTGTTTCCAATCTCGGATCGCCGATCCTGATTTACTCCGGACATCGCGTGTTCGCCGGGCCCTACCACCGCAACGTCGCCGGAAACCTGCTCGCGCTCGACGCTTTCCTCGGGTCCGATGCGCAAGCCAGGTCGATCGTCGGGGAGCATCACGTCGGTCTTGTCGCGCTCTGCCGCGGCAACCCCGAAAGCCAGCTTCTCGCCTTCACCGCGCCGGGCGGTTTTCTCGCCGGGCTGATGCGCGGCGACGTACCGGAATGGCTGGAGCCGATCGCGGACACACGTGGCGCCTCGCTCGAACTCTATCGCGTCCGGCCCAACGGCTGAGGATCTGCGTGAAGGCCTGACGCGCGTGGCGTCAACCCTGCTGAAAGCAATGCCTTTTACCCGCGAATAATCGATTTGGGGATACGTTTCCTAAAGGGTTTGCTGCCAGTCTGAGACTAAATTCCGACGTCACAAAACAGGGACACCGATGCAAACTTCGTTTGGCACCGGACAGGCAAACAGAGAGAGCACGGATCTGGCATTCACCGATCCGTTGACCGGGCTTGGCAACCATCGCCGCTTCTTCGACAAGGTCGATCGCCTGATCAGCGACCGTGCCGACGACCCGGCGCCGTTCACCGTCGGCATTCTCGATCTGGACGGCTTCAAGCCGATCAACGACCTGTTCGGGCACAAGGCCGGTGACGATATCCTGATCCAGGTCGCGATGCGGCTGCGCGCCTCGATGGACGGCTATTCCACGGTCTGCCGCATCGGCGCCGACGAATTCGCCTTTCTCTATCCGATGGTGTTCAGCGAGGACGCTGCGGCCGACAAGTCCCGCATGCTGATCGAGATTCTTTCGGCGCCCTATGATGTCGGCGAACGCACCGCCAGGCTTTCGGCCTCGGTCGGCTGCTCGCTGTTTTATTCGGGCGACGAGACCACCGAGATCCTGGTCAACAAGGCAGAGACGGCGCTCTACCACGCCAAGCGTTCCGGCCGTGGCCGCGTCGTCGTCTACACTCGCGAGATGGAAGAGGCGGCCAAGCGCGTCACCCGCATCGAACAGGCGCTGCGCCGCGCTGTCTCGGCCGGCGAGGTGGAGCCGCATTTCCAGCCCATCGTCGACCTCAACACGCGCCGCACCATCGGCTTCGAGACGCTGGCACGCTGGACCGATCGGGACCTCGGCTCCGTGCCGCCAACGGTGTTCATTCCCATCGCCGAGGAGCGCGGCATCATCGGCCCGCTGTCGCAGCTGGTGCTGCGCAAGGCGACCGAAGCGGCCAGAAGCTGGCCGAAGGACCTGTTCCTGTCGTTCAACCTGTCGCCCTCGCAGCTCGTCGACCAGAACACCGGCCTGCACATACTGGCAATTCTCGACCGCACCGGCTTCGATCCGCGCCGACTGGAGATCGAGATCACCGAGACCGGCCTGATGAACGATCCTGCCTCGGCCGAGAAGATCGTCGAGGATCTGCGCCGCGTCGGCATCCGCGTTTCGCTCGACGATTTCGGCACCGGCCAATCCTCGCTCGGCCGCTTGCGCGAGTTCCATTTCGACAAGCTCAAGATCGATCGCGCCTTCGTCTCTTCCATTCTCGACGACCGCCCGTCCGAACACATCATCCGCGCCATTCTCGCCATGTGCGAGGGGCTCGGCATGGACGTGGTCGCCGAAGGCATCGAGCAGGAGGCGCAGGCCGACCGCCTGGTCCAGTTCGGCTGCGCCGGCGGGCAGGGCTATCTGTTCGGCAAGCCCGTCGATGCCGATGCCACGCTCGGCTACCTCCGCGATTCCTTCCGCGGCGCCTTGCACGCCAAGGCGGTCTGACCGCCAATTTCGAAGAGGTCCACAATCCCGATGATGCCGCCCTGCGCATCCGGTGCGGCGCATTGTCGTTTTGTCTGACATAAGCCCGCAAATCCGCCTTTTCGCCCTTGCCCGCAGGACTTCTCTGGCTAGGATGCGCGCCGGTCATGCTGGGAGAGAACAGATTATGATGCCTTCGGCGCATTTTGCCGACCTCGAAGGAGCCTCGGTGCTGATCACTGGCGGCGGCTCCGGAATTGGCGCGGCGCTGACCGAGGGTTTTGTGCGCCAGGGCGCCCATGTCGCCTTCATCGACATCGCCGATGGCCCAAGCATCGCCCTTGCCGACCGCATCGAGAAGGCGTTCGGCCGCCGGCCGCTGTATCTCAAGACCGACCTGCGCGACGTCGAAGCCCTGCGTGCGTCCGCCGCCAGGGCGGCCGACACACATGGCGATGTCACCGTGCTGATCAACAACGCGGCGTGGGACGAACGCCACGCCGTGGAAGACGTGACAGTGGAGTTCTGGGACAACAACCAGGCGGTCAATCTGCGGCCGCATTTCTTCACCGCACAAGCGGTAGCGCCGGGCATGAAGCGGTCCGGCGGCGGCTCGATCATCAACTTCACCTCGACGTCCTATCTGATCAATCACCCCGACATGCCGGCCTACACTGCCGCCAAGGCCGGCATCCTCGGCCTGACCAAGGGGCTGGCCGGCAAGCTCGGCGTTGATGGCATCCGCGTCAACGCCGTAGCACCCGGCTGGGTGATCACCGAGCGGCAGAAAGAGCTCTGGGTGACCGAACAGGCGCTGGCCGCCCATGTCGCCAAGCAGTGCATCAAGCAGGTGATGCAACCGGACGACATCGTCGGCACGGTGCTGTTCCTGGCCTCGGACGCATCGCGCATGCTGACCGCGCAGATGCTGATCGTCGATGGAGGTTTCCTGTGAGCGAAGCGCCGGCGGTAGCGGCCGTGGACTGGGGCACGACCCGCATGCGGGTCTGGCTGATCGATAAGGGCGGCAAGGTTGTTGCCGAACGGCGTGGCGATGACGGCCTCATCACCGCTCAGCAGAAAGGCTTTTCGAGCATCCTCGAAGGGCATCTGGCGGCGATGGCCGCGCCGGAGGCGCTGCCCGTCATCATCTGCGGCATGGCCGGCTCGCGCCAGGGCTGGCTCGAGGCGCCCTATGTCACCGTGCCGGCGCCGCTTAGTGCCATCCTGGCAGGTGCCGCCCGGGTGCCCGGCCAGGACCGCGACATCCGCATCGTGCCGGGCCTTGCCCAACGGCTGGCCGATGCGCCCGACGTCATGCGGGGCGAGGAAACCCAGCTTGCCGGCGCCGGCCTGCCGGCCAACGGACGCCAGCTGGTCTGTATGCCAGGCACCCATTCGAAATGGGTGCTGGTCGAGGACGGCGCTGTTGCCGGCTTTGGCACCTGGCCGACCGGCGAGCTGTTCTCGGTGCTTGCCGCGCACTCGATCCTGCGCCATTCGCTTGGCGAACACCCCAAGCCGGTCACCTCGGACAATCCATTCTTCCGCCGCTGGTGCGAAACGGCATTGACTGAGGACGGCGATGTCACCTCGCGGCTGTTTTCCATCCGCGCCGCCGGCCTGCTGCAGGATCTGCAAGCGGACGATGCCGCCGCCTGCCTGTCCGGCCTGCTGATCGGTGGCGAGATTGCCTCGGCCAGCCGCCGCCATGGCGCCGGTGCGGAACCCGTCGTGCTGGTCGCGTCCGGCGCGCTTGCAGCACTCTACCAAGTCGCACTCGGCCTTGCCGGGCTTAAGGTCCGCACCGTCGATGCCGACGAGGCGGTGCGTGCCGGTCTCGTCGAAGCCGCGCGCGAGAACGGCATGATCGCCAGAACCGGAGCAGCCCTATGAGCCAGACCGCACCTTTTCCCAAGCTCAAGCGAGGACTGGTCGCCATCCTGCGCGGCCTCAAGCCGGCCGAGGCGATCGCGATCGGCCAGGCGCTGTTCGACGCCGGCATCGAGGCGATCGAAGTGCCGCTCAACTCACCGGAGCCCTTTACGTCGATCGCCCGGATCGTCGAGGTGCTGCCGAAAACAGCGCTCGTCGGCGCCGGCACGGTGCTGACAGCAACCGATGTCGATGGCTTGCACAAGGCCGGCGGGAGACTGCTGGTCAGCCCCAACATCGATGCCGAGGTGATGGCGCGTGCGATGCAGTACGGCCTGGTGACGATGCCCGGCGTGTTCACGCCCACCGAGGCTTTCCAGGCGATCCGGCTCGGCGCCTCGGCGTTGAAATTCTTCCCGGCGAGCGTGCTCGGTGCGGTAGGCATTTCCGCGATCCGGGCTGTGTTGCCGGCGCAGACATTGGTCGGCGCTGTCGGCGGTGTCTCGGAAAAGGACTTTGCCGGCTACAAGGCTGTCGGGGTGACGGTGTTTGGTCTTGGCTCCAGCCTGTTCAAGCCGGGCATGAGCGTCGACGAGGTGGCAGTGCGCGCGCACGCCGCCGTCACGGCCTGGGACGCGGTGTTCGGAGAAGCATGATGAGCGAAGCGGCCGTTTCGGTTTTTTCCGATCATATCTGCCAGCTCGGCGAAGGGCCGAGCTACGATCACGCCACCGATGCGCTGTTCTGGTTCGACATCGTCAACGGCCAGCTTCTGGAAAAGCCCGTGGCCGGCGGCGCCCTGAAAATCCACGAGCTTGGCCAGATGGCAAGCGCCATCGCCATCATCGACGACCAGCGCCAGCTGATCGCCACCGAGACCGGCCTCCATGTCCGCGATGTCGCGACCGGCACCATGACGCTGCACACGCCTATCGAGGCCGACAATCCAGCCACCCGGTCCAACGATTCCCGTGTCCATCCCTGTGGTGCGCTGTGGACGGGCACGATGGGCAAGGCGGAGGAAAAGGGGGCCGGTTCGATCTACTGGTTTTTCAAAGGCGAACTGCGCCGCCTGTTTTCGGACATCACCGTGTCGAACTCGATCTGCTTTTCGCCGGATGGCGCGCTCGCCTACTACACCGACACCTCGACCGGACTGTTGATGCGGGTCGACTGTGACCCGGCGACCGGCCTGCCTTCCGGCGAGCCGAAAATCTTCGTCGATCACCGTTCGGCCAAGGGTTATATCGACGGCTCGGTGCTCGACCGTGACGGCGTGCTGTGGAATGCCGTCTGGGGCGGCAAGGTGCTCAAGGCCTACGCCCCTGACGGCACGCTGCTGCGGTCTGTCGCCATGCCGGTGACGCAGCCATCCTGTCCGGCCTTTGTTGGCAAGAACGCCGACCGGCTGGCAGTGACGTCCGCCTGGAAGGGGAAAGACGACAAGCAGCGCCAGCTCGATCCGCAGGCGGGCATGACCTTCCTGCTCGACATCAAGGTCAACGGCCGTTTCGAGCCGCGCGTGCTGATCGCGTGATTGAACCGCGATCGGCCGGTTCGCTGTCACGCAACCGTCCGACCCGGTCGGTTTCGCGAGAGCCGATTGCCCTCGCCGTGCGATGGTAGGCGATCCAACCGCTGGAAAGCCGTGCCAAGTCATGACGAGCCAAAAGCCAAAACTGATCCTCGTCCATGAGCCGGAAAAAGCCTGCTTCGACCGTCTGGTCGCCGACGGCCATGCACCGGAGCGTGCCGCCGAAATCGCTTCCTATCTGGCGCAGTCGACCGATCTCGCCCCCGAATTCGACGCGCTTGCCGCCGCCTCCCAGGCACGCGGCCTGTCGTTCACGGCACTGGCGCTCGACGATGCGGCAAGCGTGCTCGCCGGCGAGCATCCCGGCACGGCACTGGTCTGGACGCTGACCGACGGCATTGCCTATTTCCGCGGCGGCGCCGCACCCGCTTTGGCGAGGCTGGGCGGGCTCAAAACGATCGGCGCCGACGATGCGCTGTTCGCGCTCTGCCAGGATAAGTTCCGCTCCGGGGCGGTGCTTGGCGCGCTCGGCCTGCGGGTGCCGCCGGCCGGTCTTGCCCGCGATGGCAGATGGCTGGTCGAACCGCCAGCGTCTGCCGCCGGCTGGTTCGTCAAGCCCAACCGGCTTGGCGCCAAGATCGGCATCTGGGCGGATTCGCGCACCAGCGATCTCGGCCATGCCCTGGAGCTCAGCCGCCGCGTGTTTGCGGCCTATCGCGATGACGTCGTCGTCCAACCCTATGTCGCCGGCCGCAACGTGCGCGCCAGTTTCCTCGGCCTGGTGCAGGGCGCTGGCGTCGAAGCGCTTGGCGTCGCCTTTGTCGATTCGGGCGGCGATTTCCAGACCATGGCGGACAGCTTGGCGCTCTACGGCGACACTGGCGAGGCGGCGAAGGCGGCGGGACATTATGCCGAACCGGAGCTCGTTGCGGTCGCCGACAGCCAGCCGGTCGCCGACGCCAGGATTCGCGCGATCGCCGAGCGGCTGATGAGCGGGCTCGGCCTGCGCGACGTATTCTCCATCGATCTCCGGGTCGAGGCGGATGACACGGTCCATCTCATAGAGTTCGAAGTCTGCCCCGGCCTGCCCTGCTTCGACTTTCGCGCCTATTGCCGCCAGCAATGGGGTCTGGAGCTTGCCGACGCCATGGCAGAGGCCGCGGCGAGCCGGCTGGTTGGCCCAAACCATCGTATTTGAACGGCGCGGCAGCTCCGGTTGTGCGCCTTGACGCGTCCTGCCTTGCGTCTAGTGTCGGCTCACGACCCTCAAGCCGAAGGCCGCGCGATGACCACCACGCCCGTCAACCCCGAAGCCCTTCATCATCATGTCAGGCGCATGGCCGGGCGCGATCCGCATGAGGTGCATCGTGTCGCGACGCCGCTCGAGCTTCTGTTCGACCTGACCTTCGTGACCGCGTTCAGCTTCGCCTCGTCCCAGCTCGCCCATGCGCTGGCCGAGGGCCACTACGCTGCCGCCTTGCTCGGCTTCGCTTTCGCCAGCTTCTCCATCTGCTGGGCCTGGATCAATTTCTCCTGGTTCTCCTCGGCCTATGACACAGACGACTGGATCTTCCGCCTCGTCACCATGGTACAGATGATCGGCGTGCTGGTGCTGGCGATCGGCCTGCCACGCATGTTCGCCTCGATCGAGCACGGCGAGCACCTCAACAATTCGGTGATGGTGCTTGGCTATGTAATCATGCGGGTGGCGATGGTCTTCCAGTGGCTGCGCGCTGCCCGGCAGGACCCCGCCCGGCGCCGCGCCTGCCTGACCTACGCCACCGCCATCGCGGTCGCCCAGATCGGCTGGTTGGTGCAGATCGTCGTGGATTTCCCAGTCGGCACCAGCATCATACTCGCCTGCATTCTCGGGCTCATCGAACTGGCGGGGCCAGTGATCGCCGAACGCAAGGATGGCGGCACGCCCTGGCATGCGCACCACGTGACCGAACGCTACAGCCTGTTCGCCATCATCGCCCTGGGCGAGGGGGTCGTCGGCACGCTGGCGACCCTGTCGGCCGTGGTCGAGGAGCAGGGCTGGACCGTGGATGCGGCACTGGTCTGCGTCGCTGGTACCGGGCTCACCTTCGGCATGTGGTGGGTCTACTATATGCTGCCCTCAGCCCCGATCCTGCATGCGCACCGCAACCGATCATTCATCTGGGGCTACGGGCAGATGCTGATTGTCGCTGCCATTGTCGCGACGGGCGCCGGGCTGCATGTCGCGGCCTATTTCATCGAGCACAAGGCGCATATCGGCCCGGTTGCAACGTTGCTTACCACCGCCGTTCCCGTCGCTTTTTTCCTGGCGGCGATCTATGCGCTCTACACGTATCTTGTTCAGCGCTTCGACCCGTTCCACATCTGGCTGCTGCTCGCCACCGCGGCTGTGGTGGCGCTTGCCGTCCTCGCAGCACTTGCCGGCGTCGACATGGCGGTCTGCCTGATCATTCTGATGCTGGCGCCGGCCGTCTCCATCGTCGGCTACGAAATGCTCGGGCACCATCATCAGGCGGAAGCGCTGGCGGGCGTCGAACACTCGACACGACAAGAAGCGAACCGCTAGTTCGGATCATATCGGCCGGTTTGCGACTGCCCAGCAGAGCTATCCATGCGGCATTCGCTCGAATGCCTGCAACGAGGAATCAATCGTGTCCCAGGCATGGCCGCCGACCGTGTAGGTGACTACCTGTGGATTGAAATCGCCGGGGTCGTCGAGGCTGGTCGCGTGGACCGCAATCAGTTCCGGCATGGCGGCGAATGTCAGGTAGACCGGTGCTCCGCAGGTCGGGCAGAAGGCATGGATTTTTTCGTTGCCGCTGGCGCCTTTCACACGCCAGGTGCTCACCTCACCGGTGATTTTCATGTCGGCGCGCCGGCCGAAGGTCAGATAGGATCCATGGCCGGTGCCCGCGCGCTTCTGGCAATCGAGGCATTGGCAGTGGTTCTGGAAGATGGGCTCACCGCTTGTTTCATAGCGGATCGCGCCGCACGCACAGCCGCCGATATAGCGCTTGGTCATTGTCGTTCTCCCACTGGGGTCAGGCTGATTTCGGCTTGGCGAAAAGGTCGATGCCGCTGCCGGTTTCGAGGAAGGATTTCATGCTAGACAGCACGGCCGGCCATCCTTGGCTGATGCCTTTCGCCATGCCGCTGCCAGCTTCGAGTTCGTCATGGGTGACGGTCAGCCGCACCATGGTGTCGTATTCCTCGATGCCGAACGTCACCCGGCTGTATTGTGACGGATCGCCGGCCTGCGAGGCGTTCGCCCAGGTCATGACGAGACGGGTCGGCGGCGAGATCTCGACGACCTTGCCGACGAGTTCGACGGTCCGCTCGTCATTGGCGCGGATATGTTCCCACTTCGATCCCGGCTTCCAGTCGGAGACGTTCTCGTGGCCCCAGTAGCGCTTCGCGATGTCAGGCCTGATTATGGCCTCGAACACTTTTTGCGGCGTCGATCTGATGTAGGTCACGTAGACAAAGCTGGTCGTTTCTCGGGTCATTGGTCGTCTCCTTCGAGTTCTTGCTTCAGGTCGTGCAGCAGGCTCAGCCGCTGGCGTTCGAATTTCCGCACCCACCGCTCGTAGACTTCGTGCAGCGGCACAGGGTTGATGAAATGCAGCTTTTCCCGGCCGCGCTTGACCGTGCTCACCAGATTGGCCGCCTCCAGCAGGTCGATGTGCTGGGTGGCGGATTGCCGGGCCATGTCCAGGTTTTCGCAGAGCTGACCGAGCGTCTGCCCGTTCTTCTCACACAGAAGGTCAAGCAGCCTCCTGCGTGTCGGGTCGCCCAGTGCCTTGAAAACCTTGTCGGCGTCCATCAGCCTCACTCGTCCGCTTGTAAGGCTACAATATGCAGGTATTTACCTGCATGTCAACGGCAGCAATTCCAGGAAAGTGTGAAACGGTTTTCCCGGGAAAAGCGCGTAGCGCTTTCCCTGGGGAATTGCGTCAAACAAAGAGATACCGGCGCCGTGGCGATCAGCTGGCAAAGGCTACTCGGGCTGAATGGGCCGTGCGCCGGCCATGTAGCGGTCGTTGTCGAACGGCTCCGCATGGCTGTCGGCCAGACTCCACAGCTGGCGGCTGGTGCCTGGCAGATCACCCAGGTAAACGTGAAGCGCTCCCGAGCGGCCATTGCCCGTATTCGCAACCGAGTGAATTGTATCGGGGGACATGTGCGTCACCGCCGGTGCCACGAAATCCTGCCGTTCTGGAGTGTCAATTTCGTCGCCGGTGGCCGGGTAGATGAAATTTGTCTCGCTGCCCCTGTAGATGCCGATCAAGGCATCCATCAGGTGGTTGTGCGGCGGATACTGCACGCCGGGAGAGAGCGTGATGTGATAGATCGTCAGGTTGGGGCTCGCATGCAGGAGCAACTCATCGTCTTCCTCCTCGTGAACGAGCCTGCCGAGCGAATGGAAACGGTTTGTATAGAAGCTCAGCACGGCCTTGACCTCATCGAAGGGATCGGGGTCTGCCGCCGCGTTGACGATATCCGTGATGGCAGGGTACAGAGGGGAGTCGGCGGATAGGGGCATTCCACGGTTCCTGTCTGGGATGCTCAGTTGAGGTATCTAGGACGATCAACGCTAGCCAATGCCGATGCCGACGTCAATCGGGGCATCATCCCGAAAAGGGGAATCCGGTTTTCTCGGACAAACGGTTTGCAGGAATAAATGGATAGTGCGAAATCATGAAATCGACAAAAGCCACGCCATCGAAGTCGCCCGATACCACGGTCGGGACGACGGCACTGTCGACGGCGGACGTCCTGCGCAGCGAGCAGGCATACGAGCAGTTGAAGAGCGACATCGTCGCCTGCGTCCTGTCGCCCGGCGAAGCCTTGACGGAGAAGCAGATCGAGGCCCGCTACGCGATCAAGAAGGCGACGATCCGCTCAGCCCTGGCCCGCCTCATGCAGGAAGGGCTGGTCAGGAGCGAGCCGCGTCGCGGTTATATCATCACCACGTTGACCTTGCGCGACGTCGGCGAGATCTTCGACGTCCGCAGCCTGATCGAACCGGAAGTGTTCAGGTTTGCCGCCCCAGGCATCACCGAGCGGGGGCTGGATGACATCAGGCTGGCCGCAAGAAAGGTGCTGAAACCCGAAACGCTGCGCAGCCATGTTGCGTTCCTAGCGGCCGACCGTGGCTTTCGTCTGGCGATTGCCGAACTGTCCGGGAACCTGCGGCTGGCACAGCTCCTCAGTCAGATTCTCGATCAGTCGGAGCGCGCGCTGCATCTCGGCTTCAAGTCACGCGATTTCACCCAACTGATCATCGAACAGCAGAAGCAATTGCTGCAAGCCTGCGAGAAGAGCGACGTTCCCGGCATTGTCAAACTTGCCCGCTCGCACTGCCTCGCCCTCAAGCACCAGCTGATCGGAGCCCTGCTTGGCGGGGCGAAGCTGAGGGAAGTGAACCTTCAGGACTTCGTCTGACGCGGCGATTTCAGATGCCTTCGACCAGCACGATCTCGCCGTCGGCGACCTTCTGGCGGATGGCGACGGCGCGCTGGTATTCCGGCGAGTGGTAGCAGTCATGCGCCGCGGCGAGCGATTCGAATTCGATGACGACGTTGCGGGCGCGCCCGACACCCTCGGCCAGCTCATGCGCACCGCCGCGCGCCAGGAATTTCGCGCCGAAGCGCTCGAAGGCAGGCTTGGCAGCGGCAACGTAGTCCTTGTAGCCTTCGGTGTCGTGCACATCGACACGAGCGATCCAGTATCCCTTGGGCATTCTTTTTCTCCCTGGTCCTTACGCCGAGCGCATTTCGGCGATGATCGCTTCGGCCGCTTCTCGCCTGTCGGCCACCGCGACGATCGGTCGGCCGACAACGAGGTGGCTGGCACCGTTGCGGATTGCTTGCCCCGGCGTCACCACGCGCTTCTGGTCGCCATGGTCGCTGCCGGCCGGCCGGATGCCGGGCGTCACCACCGCCATGTTGGGCCCGACGATGCGGCGCACCGCTTCGGCTTCCGCGGCCGAGCAGACGATGCCGCCCATGCCGGCATGCAGCGCCTGTTCCGAGCGTCTCAGCACCAGCGTATGCGGGTCATATTCATAGCCGACGTCGATCATGTCCTGCTCGTCCATTGAGGTCAGCACGCTGACGGCAAGCAGGCAAAGCTCGCTGGCCCTGGCCGCTTCCACCGCTGCCCGCATCGCCTTGGGATATGCATGGATGGTCAGCATGGTCACGCCCATCTTGACGATGTTCTCGACGCCCTTGGCCACCGTGTGGTCGATGTCGAGCAGCTTCATGTCGAGGAAGATCTTCGTCCCGCCGCTGGCCAGTTCCCTGGCGAAGTCGAGCCCGCCGGCGAAGGCCAGCTGATAGCCGATCTTGTAGAAGGAGACGACGCCGTCGAGTTCGCGCACTGCCTTCTCGGCCTCCTGCACCGTCGGCACGTCGAGGCCGACGATCAGTCTTTCCTGGATGGATTGGGCCTGTATCGATTGGGGCTGCATGGATTTGGTCCGCATGGTATCGGCGATCACGCCTCGATCCGGGTGGACAGCATGCGCGATGTTTCGATCAGCGTGCGGCATAGGTGCTCCATCGATTTGTACAGTCTTTCGTCGCGGAAATTGCCGTCCTCGTCGAAGGCGCTGCCGCCCTCGGGCACCGAGCATTCCGGTGTCACCACCTCCATCTGGCAGCGCACCAGCACGGCGCGCAGATGGTTGATGCAGCGGATACCGGCAAAGTGGCCGTTGGAGGACGAGCAGAGGCCGGCCACCTTGCCGGCAAGCGGCCTGACCGTCCGGCCGCCATCCCTGCGCACCCGGCTTACCCAGTCGATCGTGTTCTTGAGCAGCGGCGGAATGGAGCCGTTATATTCGGGCGTGGCGATCAGCAGCCCGTCATGGGCGTTCACCAGGCGGCCGAGTTTCAGGGCATTTTCGGGAACGCCTTTTTCCTTTTCCAGGTCCTCGTCGAGGATTGGCAGGGGATAGTCGGCGAGCGTGATGCGGGTCACCTCGGCGCCCTGCATGGCGAGCTCCTTTTGCGCCACATCGGCCGTCCTGCCGCTGTAGGCGCCGCTGCGCACCGAGCCGGCGAAGACGAGGATTTTCGGGATCACTGCCATTGGCCAACCTTGTTCCCGGACAGGTACAGCCAGAGACCGCTCAAATCAACGCACCGGTCCAAAAATCGAAACCGATTTTGGCGGCATGCGTGAAGGGTGTGTTGAAATTCAGGTCAGGCCGAGCCGAAAATGGTGGCTTCCGAGAAACGGAGCGGAGCGTACTTTTCGCACGTGAGCACCGGAAGCCGCCGATTGCAGGCCGGGCTCACCTGAATATCGGCACACCCTAAAGCGCTTCGCGCCGGTAGATCCATAGCTGTGTCGGCGGGATGTTGCGGAAGATGAAATCGAAATGCTTGACCGTGTAATCACCACGGCCGGCTGGGATCGGCGACATCGGGCCATAGGTCAGCTGCACGATCGGCCGGCCGACCGGGATGCGGTCGAGCAGGCTCTCGATATAGGCGATGCGCTGGGCGACCGGAAAATTGAGCAGCGGTACGCCGGAAACGACGGAATCGAAGATCATCCCGCTCTTGTCGCCAAGCGTGGCGTTGAGGTTGAAGGCATCGCCCTCGATGACGTTGACGCCGGGATAGAGCTGCCGCAGGTGGCGGACGAAATCGGTGGAATATTCGACCGCGTAGAGGTTTTCAGGCCGCACGCCCTGGGCCAGGATGGCGCGGGTGATGACGCCGGTGCCGGGACCGACCTCGAGCACCGGCAGGCCGGATTTCGGATTGACGATCGAGGCCATCTTGCGGGCGGTGATCGAGCTGGTCGGCACGATCGAGCCGACCGTCTTCGGCTTGTCGATCCAGCCCTTGAAGAATTTGAGTTCGTCGTCGAACTTTTCGGCAAGCGCCTTCCGCAGTCCGGGACGTGTCATGCAAGCTCTCCTCAACTCTCCCCGCAAGTTACTTAACACCTGAGCGGCGCAAGGCAAGGCAAGGCGGCGCCGATGTCGTGGATAAGATAACTTTCGTCGCGTCTCGAGATATGCATCACCGCTCGCCGAAGGACTCGAAGAAATCCTTCATGCGAGCGAAAAAGCCGCTCGATTGGGGCGAATTGTCCTGCGAGGAGAGCTGTTCGAACTCCTCCAGCAGCTCGCGCTGGCGGCGGGTGAGGTTCTGCGGCGTCTCGACCGCGGTCTGGATGTAGAGGTCGCCGACATTGGGCTGGCGCAGCACCGGCATGCCCTTGCCCTTGAGGCGGAACTGGCGTCCGTTCTGGGTGCCTTCCGGCACCTTCACCTTGGTCTGCGTGCCATCCAGCGTCGTCACTTCGAAGGAACCGCCAAGGGCGGCCGTCGTCATCGAGATCGGCACCTTGCAGTAGAGATCGGCGCCATCGCGCTGGAAGAACTCGTGCGGCTTCACCGCCAGGAAAATATAGAGGTCGCCTGACGGCCCGCCGCGCAGGCCGGCCTCGCCCTCATTGGCAAGGCGGATGCGGGTGCCGTCCTCGATGCCTGCCGGGATGTTGACCGACAGCGAACGCTCTTCGGTGACGCGGCCCTGGCCGGCGCATTTCGGGCATGGGTCCTTGATGGTCTGGCCGCGCCCCTGGCATTGCGGGCAGGTGCGCTCGATCGAGAAGAAGCCCTGCGTGGCGCGCACCTTGCCATGGCCGTTGCACATCGAGCAGGTGACAGGCTGGGTGCCGGGCTTGGCGCCGCTGCCCGAGCATTCCGAGCAGGAGATCGAAGCCGGCACGCGGATCTGCGCTGTCTTGCCGGCAAAGGCCTCCTCCAGCGAGATCTCCATATTGTAGCGCAGGTCGGCGCCGCGCTCGCGGCCGCCCGACGAGCGGCGCTGGCGCCCGCCCATCATGTCGCCGAAAATATCCTCGAAGATGTCGGCGAAGCCACCGGCGCCAAAGCCTTGCGCACCGCCATTCATCCCGCCCTGCTCGAAGGCCGCGTGGCCGAAGCGGTCATAGGCGGCGCGCTTCTGCGGGTCCTTCAGCGTCTCGTAGGCTTCGTTGATTTCCTTGAACTTGTGCTCGCAGGAATGATCGCCGGGGTTGCGGTCGGGGTGGAACTGCATGGCGAGCTTGCGGAAAGCGCTCTTGAGCTCCTTCTCGTCGGCGCCTTTCTGGACACCCAGCGTTTCGTAGAAATCAGCTTTCATTTTTTCCCGCTGTCCGGATGCTCAACGTCTTGAAGCATTGTTGCGTCTTTTGCCGGCACTGACGTTTCGATTTAGGTGCGATGGAACCGCGATGCCAGTGTCGACGCGGCTTTGCTCGCAATTTTTTGGCGAGGTCCGTGCTTTTTCTGCAAGGGGTTGCAAAAAAGCCCGGCCTTGCGCCGGGCTTTCAGCATTATCTTGCCGTCAAACGGTTCAGGCCGACTTCTTCTTGTCGTCGTCCTCGTCGATTTCCTCGAAATCGGCGTCGACCACGTCGGAGTCCTTGGCGGCGTCCGCCTTGGCGTCGGCTTCCGCGGCTTCCTTCTGCGAAGCCTCGTACATGGCCTGGCCAAGCTTCATCGAAGCCTCGGCCAGCGCCTGCGACTTGGCCTCGATGTCGGCCGCGTCGTCGCCTTCGGCCGCAGCCTTCAGCGCCGTGATCGCGTCTGCGATCGCCGTGCGGTCGGCTTCCGAGACCTTGTCGCCATATTCCTTCAGCGACTTCTCGGAAGAATGCACCAGAGCTTCGGCCTGGTTGCGGGCCTCGACCAGCGCACGCCGCTTCTTGTCGCTCTCGGCATTGGCCTCGGCGTCCTTGACCATCTTCTCGATGTCGGCGTCAGAAAGACCACCCGAAGCCTGGATGCGGATCTGGTGCTCCTTGCCGGTGCCCTTGTCCTTGGCCGAAACGTTGACGATGCCGTTGGCGTCGATGTCGAAGGTGACCTCGATCTGCGGAACGCCGCGCGGCGCCGGCGGAATGCCGACCAGGTCGAACTGGCCGAGCGCCTTGTTGTCGGCGGCCATTTCGCGCTCGCCCTGGAAGACGCGGATGGTCACGGCCGACTGACTGTCCTCGGCCGTCGAGAACACCTGGCTCTTCTTGGTCGGGATCGTCGTGTTGCGCTCGATCAGCCGCGTGAACACGCCACCCAGCGTCTCGATGCCGAGCGACAGCGGCGTCACGTCGAGCAAAAGCACGTCCTTGACGTCGCCCTGCAGCACGCCGGCCTGGATGGCGGCGCCGAGTGCGACGACCTCATCCGGGTTGACGCCCTTGTGCGGCTCCTTGCCGAAGAACTGCTTCACGATCTCCTGGATCTTGGGCATGCGGGTCATGCCGCCGACCAGGACGACTTCGTCGATTTCGCCAGCCTTTAGGCCGGCATCCTTGAGCGCCGCCTTGCAGGGGTCGATGGTGCGCTGGACGAGGTCGTCGACCAGTTGCTCGAACTTGGCCCGCGTCAGCTTCAGCGTCAGGTGCTTCGGCCCGGTCGCATCGGCGGTGATGAAGGGCAGGTTGATCTCGGTCTGCGTCGTCGACGACAGCTCGATCTTGGCCTTTTCAGCCGCCTCTTTGAGGCGCTGCAGGGCCAGCTTGTCGTTCTTCAGGTCGATGCCCTGTTCCTTCTTGAACTCGGCCGCCAGGTACTCGACCAGGCGCATGTCGAAATCCTCGCCGCCGAGGAAGGTGTCGCCATTGGTCGACTTCACCTCGAACACGCCGTCGCCGATCTCGAGCACCGAAATGTCGAACGTGCCGCCGCCAAGGTCATAGACGGCAATGGTCTTGCCTTCCTTCTTGTCGAGGCCGTAGGCGAGCGCGGCGGCAGTCGGCTCGTTGATGATGCGAAGCACTTCCAGGCCGGCGATCTTGCCGGCGTCCTTGGTTGCCTGGCGCTGGGCGTCGTTGAAATAGGCCGGAACGGTGATGACCGCCTTCTCGACCTTCTCGCCGAGATAGGCTTCCGCCGTTTCCTTCATCTTCTGCAGGATCATGGCCGAGATCTGGCTGGGCGACTGCTTCTTGCCGCCGGCCTCGACCCAGGCATCGCCATTGTCGCCCTTGACGATCTTGTAGGGGACAAGCTTCTTGTCCTTCTCCGTCACCGGATCGTCATAGCGGCGGCCGATCAGGCGCTTGACCGCGAAGATGGTGTTTTCAGGATTGGTGACCGCCTGGCGCTTGGCCGGCTGGCCGACGAGACGTTCGCCGTCGCCGCTGATGGCGACGATGGAAGGCGTCGTGCGCGCGCCTTCCGCATTCTCGATCACCTTCGGCTCCTTGCCATCCATGATGGCGATGCAGGAGTTGGTGGTGCCGAGATCGATACCGATTACTTTTGCCATTTTTCTAGTCTCTCCGCTAAGCAGGCTCTCAGGACCCGTACAGGCGTTCCGACGAAAGCCCCTGTTCACAAGAAAATCCGTTCCGGCAACCGGCGTTCCGGCGCCGAACGGCTTGGCGCGTATATAAGAACAGGCGGCATCGCGCGCAAGCATTCTGCGCAAGGCTTCCATGAACCTTTCCACCGCCGCCTGCGACTGATGTCCAGGTGCCGCATGGTGCGGCCCGGAAAGGAAGCCCCCATGACCAGTAACCCAGAGGCTCTGCGGTCTCCGGGAACGACAGGAGCTCGGCGCGACCACCGCCTTCGGGACGGGGTCGATGCGCTGGGCTTTCTGCTCATTCCGTTGACCCTGCGTAAGAGCAGGCGTATCGTGAGGTTGAGGAAAGCAGACAATTCGATCAGGGAAGAACGTGCCGGACCACCGCGCCTTGCCCTGTTTTGCGCGGCAAGGCCGGACGTTTCTCCCGTGGCTAACGGGGGTAGCTTCATGTCTCGCGTCCGCGGCACGTTCGTGTCTTCTCTTGACGGCCGCGTGCGCCGGGCCATGCGTCCAGGCGGATTGCTGGCGCTGGCGCTCGCCGCCATTCTGTGGCTGGGTGGCGCCGCGCAGGCGCAGGACAGCCAGACCCAGATCATCTATCCCGGCTCGATGGCGGTGACCGGATTTTCCGGCACCATCATTCCCAATTTCGACGAGGGTCTGCCGCCCGGCGTCGATCCGGTCGACGAAACCTTCATCGACACCACGCGCGCCACCTTGCGCGTGTTCGACGTCTCGCATCTCGGCGGGCCGGCCGCGGGCCAGCTCGTCTTCACGCCGCCGCCCTTCGAGGTTACGGCCGAACAGATCGGCCAGGTGTTCGGCCTCACCTATGATGACGGCGTGCGCGACGGTGTTCCGTCCGGCATTCCCAATCTTTATGCCGGCGCCACCTCGCTGCACGGCATCCGCATCGTCACCCCGGATGCCGACGACGATGGCAGGCCGGAGCGGCAGCGCCGCGGCACTGCCGGCGCCACCTTCATGGAAGGCCAGTTCGGCACCGAAAACGGTGGCGGGCCGGGCACCGTCTGGAAAATCGACGGCATCACCGGCCAGGTCTCCAAGTTTGCCGACATCGACACCAACAGCGGTCCCGGCGTCGGCAATCTCACCTTCGATCCCATCCACCGCCAGTTCTTCGCCTCCGACCTCGACACTGGCCTGATCCATCGCATCGACGCCGACGGCCGGCTGATCGACAGCTTCGACCATGGTGTTGCCGGCCGTCCGGCGCATGGGCTGGCTCCGCTCGCCGACGATGGTTCGGTGATGGACATACAGGGCGCGGCCTTCGACAGCGAAGACCCCGACAGCTGGGGCTACACGCAGGACGAGCGCCGCGTCTGGGGCGTCTCCTATCATGGCGGCCGGCTCTATTATTCGGTCGGCGAAAAGTCTGAAATCTGGTCGGTGGGCATTGCCCGCGACGGTACCTTTGCCGGCGACCCGCGCTGGGAACTGACGGTCAAGGCCGACAAGGACTACGCCGTCACCGACATCGCCTTCGACAACAGCGGCTTCATGTACCTGGCCCAGCGCGGCCCGGTCGAAAACCGTTACGACTACAGCCAGTTCGCCGATTCCGGTAAGGGCGAGGTCATCCGCTACTGGCGCGAGAATCCGGACGATCCGGCGACGGAATCGGTCTGGGTCGAAGTGCCGCAGGAATATGCCGTCGGCTTCCCGCAAGGTAACCGGCAGTCGGCCGGCGGTCTCGACTTGCAATATGGCTATGACGCGGACGGCAATCTCGACACCTCGGTCTGTACGCAGACGCTGGTCAACACCGGCGACAAGCTGCGCGACAATCCGGCTCTCGCCGAGCAGCTCGCTACCGGTGGGCCGCTCGCCGTGCATGGCGTGCAGATCACGCCCAAGGAACTGGTCAAGCCGGCCAACGTGCCGCCCTTCGGCTCCTGGTTCGTCGATTTCGACGGCTATTTCGAAGATCCCGAAGTGGAAGGCCATGTCGGTGACGTCGCCGTCTGGCATCCCTGTGAGGGCCGCGCCGGCTATTATGAAGAAATCCCGGGCGGCTACCTGCCACCCTTCTATCCGCCGGACTTCCCACCGCCCGGCAATCTGCCCCCCTGTCTCGATGTCGAGGACGTCCAGTATTTCTGCACGCCTTCCGGTCTCGAGGCCGATCTCTATCTCCATGACCATGCCGGCTTCGGCGGCGATTCGATCAAGGCCCAGTCCAGGACGCCAGGCGTCGGGGTGACTTCCCCCATGTCGCATGCGCCCGGCACGCCATACACGATCGGCATCACCGGCCACTATCCGGGCGACACAGTCGATGTTGGGCTCTGCTTCTACAGGAAGTCCGACAAGGACAAGGGTGGCTACTACCCTTGCTGCAAGATGACTTTGCCGCTCAGAACCCCAGCCGTCAGCTGCGAACGTTGAGGAGGGGAAGATGAAAAATCTCGCACTTTCCCCGCTCGCGGCAAGCAACAAGTCAACCGTCATGGAGACGATCATGAAACCCCTGTCATACGCCAGGCGCGGCGCGCGCTGGCTGATGGCGGCCGGTATCGCGGTCGCCATGCTAACCCCTGTGCAAGGCTTCGCGGAAAGCGCCACGCCGATCAGTCCGGAGCTGAGGCTCGACCTCGACAACTCGCGCGTCGTCACTCCGGGGCCGGACTGGGTCGTGCCCTTCTTCACCAAGAAAGGCACTCAGAGGAGCTGCGACTATGTCGTCTTTTCCCTGAGCTTCGGCTTGCGCGGCGATCCGCAGGGCTTTGCCGACCCCAGCTTCGCGGCCAGACTGAAAAAAGCTCGGCTCGACTTCAGGGACCAGCTTCCGCACGGCCTTGAGATCGTCAACGTCAATGTGTCCGGCGACGGCACGGATGCGGCCGGCGGACCCCTGCCGGGTGCAACGATCAGCACATCGGCAAGTCCGAACGATACGGCGACGGTTTCCGATTTCCGGATTTCCGCCTCCGACCTCGACGGCGTCGGCGCTCCCAACGAGCGCGTCATCACCTTCCAGATCACGGCCAAGATCGACCATGCGGCGTTTCCTTCGCCGACGATCGTCGACAACCAGGGCATGATCAAAGTGACGCCGGAAGCCGGCACGGGGAGCATCATCCCGTCGCAGGATCCGAGCAAGCCCGACGACGGCGACTTCAAGACCGGAGAAAAGACCTCGATCAAGATCGACGTCACCAAGTGCAATCCGCCGCCGCCACCTCCCGGCAAGGAATGCTTCAAGGTGGAACGCGGCACGGTTGATTGCGTGCCCGGTGGCGGCGCCTTCATCTACCACATGCCTGTCGGCCCCGAGATGGGCGGCAAGTGGGTGCAGGTTTCGACGACAACGCCCGGCATCACCATCATCCCCGACACCCAATTGGTGCCGGCGGGCGGCGGCGTGCTCAACTGGAAGATCGTGGGTGCGTCACCCGGCGATGTCATCCACCTCATCGTCACCGGCATCGAAACCTATGCCGGCCCGAAGGAGGGCTGGGGCCTGTGCTGCACGCAGACCATCGACATCGTCATCCCGCGCGACCAGAGATGCCCGCCCAAGGACAAGGAACCTGACCTCAAGGTTGAAAAGCGCGCCGAAGTCCAGCGTTGCACGATGAGCGGCGGCTGCGACTTCACCATCAGGATCACCAATGTCGGCACCGGTGCCTATCACGGCAAGATCGTGCTCGATGAGGTGACGCTGCCGGCCGGCTCGACGCTGGATTCAGGGCCCAATCCGCCCTGGGTCTGCGTACCCGGCACCACCCCGATGACGTGCACCTATCCGGTGACCACGCTCAATCCGGGGGCCTTCGTCGACCTCAAGCTCGGCTTCAAGCCGGCTGGCGGCTGGCGAGGCAGCGTCCTGCGCAACTGCGCCGCCTACAACTATGCGGCCAGCGGCAAGCCGCTGTTCGGCAGCCAGTCGAACGATCGCGGCTGCGCCTCGATCCCGATCTGCCGGCGTGGCGATCGTGACCGCGAGTGCCAGCCACCGGTCGACAAGAAGGTCGACCTGATCCTCAAGAAGCGTGCCCGCACAGAGGTCTGCACGGCCGACGGCATCTGCACGTTCGTGATCGACATCATCAACAACGGCACCTTCACCTACAATGGGCCGCTGACGGTGATCGACAGCTATCCGGGCGGTGCGCCGGCCTCCTCGACCTTCGGCCCGACCCCGCCTTGGACATGCGGCCCGACCGGCCCCGGCCTGTTCCGCTGCGACAATGCGGGCATCTCCCTCGCACCGGGCGCCTCGACGCCGATCTTCGTCAAGGCGGTCATGCCGGCCGGCTACCAGTCGGACACGGTGGAGAACTGTGCCGAGGTGAAGGCCATTCCTGGTGAAAACGACCTCACCAACAACAAGGCTTGCGCCAAGGAACGCATCCGTCACCCCAATGGCGGCAAGCCCGCTTTGCGCATTACCAAGGTGTGCAATGGCTCGCTGGCCGGCGCCGCGGTCGTCTCTTGCCGCATCACCGTCGTCAATGCCGGCACGGCTGCCCCCACCGGTCCGGTGCGGGTCAACGACGCCGCCACGCTGGTGTCGGGCGGCGCGCCCGTCCAGATCCAGACCGTCACTCCCGACGGCGCGGAATGGGCGTGCGGACCGGTTCCGGCCAATGCGCTGTCGTGCCAGATTCCTGGTGCGGTCATGACACCCGGAACCAGCCGCCACTTCGACGTGACGGTTTCGGCGAACGGCGAGTTCGAGAACTGCGCGCGGGGTTCGTATGGTCCGGCGCCAGGCGACGACGTCGTCTATCCGATCGGCCAGGCCTGCGCCAAGGGCGGCGGCACTTCGACCATTCGCGTCGAAAAGACCGGCGACCGCGAATGCAAGCTCGGCCAACCCTGCACGTTCGAGATCACCATCACGAACGACGGTGCAAGTCCCTTCTCCGGTCCGGTTCGCATCGGTGATGCGATCGGCGTGGAGGGTCTCGGCCGGCTGGACGGCGTTGCGATCACCTCGATCGAACCGCCCTTCGGTTGCTCGCCGGAGCCGGCAACCTTGCCGCTGTCCTGTATTGCCAACCTGACGCTCGGCGCCGGGGAAAGCCAGGTGCATCATGTCACCGTGGTCATACCCGAAGACGGCCGCCTGGCCAATCTGCGGGGCAACGTCAACGGCCAGAACTGCGTCGGCGTCCTGTCTCCCGACACACGGGTGCAAGGCGGCGACGTGCTCCCCGGCGACCAGGCCAATGTGCAGGGCGATCGCGGCAAGGCCTATGCGTGCCACCCCTTCACCATCACGCATGAGGTGAAGAAGGAGTGCTCGCAAGGCTTTGTCATGAACGATGCCGGCCGGTGCGTCTGCCCGGCAGGCACCACCTTTCGCAACGGCCAGTGCTCACCCGACGGTGGTGTCATCGTCGAGCCAAAGCCGAAGCCCTGCGTACTGCTCGAAGGCCAGATCCGCACCGAGGACGGACGTTGCGTCTGCCCACGCGGAAGCGGGCTTGAAAACGGAAGATGCGTCAAGACTGACAAGCCCGAGCAGTGCACCATCCGAGGCCAAGTCCATAACTCTGACGGCAATTGCGTCTGCCCGAAGGGTACGGAAGTCAGGGGCAATGCCTGCCGACCGATCCGGCCGAAGCCTGAGCAGTGCATGATCCGAGGCCAGGTCCACAATTCGGAGGGCGATTGCGTCTGCCCGAAGGGTACGGAAGTCAGGGGCAATGCCTGTCGTCCGATCCGGCCAAAGCCTGAGCAGTGCACGATCCGCGGCCAGGTCCACAATTCGGACGGCGACTGCGTCTGCCCGAAGGGTACGGAAGTCAGGGGCAATGCCTGTCGTCCGATCCGGCCGAAGCCCGAGCAGTGCACCATCCGTGGCCAGATCCACGACGCCAACGGCAATTGTGTCTGCCCGAGGGGTACCGAGGTGCAAGGCAATGCCTGCCGGCGCAAGCAGCCGACGGTGGAGCAGTGCGAGATACGTGGCCAGGTCCACAACAAGCGCGGCGAGTGTGTCTGTCCGCGTGGGACCGAGGTGATCGACGGCGCATGCCGCAGGTCCAGGCCGCAGGTTGAGTGCGCACCGGGTTCGCAGCTGATCAACGGCCAGTGCCAGCCGATCATCAAGCGGCGCTGCCCGGTCGGGACAGTTGGGCGGTATCCAAACTGCAGGCCAATCCGCGGACAACCGTCGTTGGAACCGGGCCTGCTGAACCCGAACGTCCTGCAGCAGCTTTTGCCGCGGCGCAAGACGCAAAGCGACCAGCAACTGCAGGACGATTCGGCTGGAAACATCCAGAACACCAAGCCGTAACCGTCTGCGACACAGACCAGAACCCGCCGGATCTGATCCGGCGGGTTTTTGTTTGGATCGCGCCAATCGGCGCCAACACGGGCGGTGACGTTCTAGCCTGTGCAGCCGCGGCGCCTGCGCACTCGACAAGTCACCTGTGGCGCATTAGGCAGTCGATCCAGAGTGGCCGGATGAAGGGCGCTCGGAAAGGCCGCACCTAATGAGCAAAAAGACCTTGATCGCACCATCGGTGCTGGCATCGGATTTTTCCAGGCTCGGCGACGAAGTCGAGGCTGTGGTGGCTGCCGGCGCCGACTGGATCCACCTTGATGTGATGGACGGGCATTTCGTCCCCAACATCACTTTTGGGCCGCCGGTGATCAAGGCGATCCGCAACCGCACCAAGGCCTTCTTCGACTGCCACCTGATGATCGCGCCGGCCGACCCCTATCTGGCCGCCTTCGCCGAGGCCGGATGCGACGGCATGACGGTGCATGCCGAGGCCGGGCCGCATCTCGATCGTTCGCTGCAGACGATCAGGAACCTTGGTAAGAAGGCCGGTGTGTCGCTCAATCCGGCAACGCCGGAAAGTGCGGTCGAATATGTGCTCGACCGGCTCGACCTGATCCTGATCATGACCGTCAATCCGGGCTTCGGCGGCCAGGCCTTCATTCCGGCGATCGTCGACAAGGTGAAGCGGGTCAAGGCGCTGATCGGCGGCCGGCCGATCCGCATCGAGATCGACGGCGGTGTGTCGGCCGAAACCGCGCCGCTGGTCACCGCCGCCGGCGCCGACGTGCTGGTGGCAGGCGCTGCCATCTTCAAGGGCGGCAGCGTCGACGCTTACCGGCAAAATATCCAGGCGATCAGGACGGCAGCAGACAACGCAGCCGGCTAACCCATTGCGTTCATCTCGTCCTTGGCCCTCACGCTGGCCAAACGGCTCTCGTGCCGGGCACGCTCCGTCAGGATGATTCGCAAAGCATCGCGCCCCCGATGGGGGTCTGCGTAGATCCTTCTTTGCGCGCGATAGAAAGGACGATCGCGCGTGCACACAAGAACAGATGATCCTGCGTGCATACAAAACATGTTAAGTTTCCGAAGGTTGTAGAAATGAGCGGATTTGCTGGATCGAACAGCGAAACATCGCATATTTCTTCGTGCTTAAGTACAATAACGGTATCTTCAGCTTGAGCGTTAGCGGGCGAAGGCTGTAGAGTACACGTACGGAAGGGACTGCTTTCGGACTCGAATTGCCCAAACAGAATTGGGGACAAGGAGTCGCTTTGACATACGGAGCTGCCAATCTGAATGACGACGGCGCAGGACCCAAGAGCACGCTTGCCAGCACGGTCTATCACCAATTGCGGGACGACCTTCTCGGTGGAGTTCTTGAAGCCGAGAGCAAGCTGCGGGTCGAATGGGTGGTTTCCAAGTATGGGGCCGGCGCTTCCCCTGTCCGTGAGGCTCTCAATCGCCTCGCCTCGGAGGGGCTTCTCGGCAGGCACGACCAGCGCGGCTTCTTCATCATGCCCGTCAGCGCGTCGGAACTCGAAGAGCTGACGCGCACCCGTTGCTGGCTCGAGGAACGAGCGCTTCGCGAATCCATCGCTCACCGCACCGCCGAATGGGAAGAACAACTCGTACTGGCGTTGCATCGCCTGGGGCGTGCGTCACGTCTTTCGCAGGAGGATCTCTCTTCGCTCAATCCGGATTGGGAGAGGCTGCACCGCATCTTTCATCGGGTCCTGGTTTCGGCCTGCCGGTCGCAATGGCTGGTGGGCTTCTGTGAGCAGCTTTCCGATCACGCCTATCGCTACCGGCAAATGGCAAGTGACGGCGAAAGCGTCAAGCGCGACGATTTCGGCGAGCATCGCCTGATCGCCGAATGTGCGCTGGACGGCAATGCCGACGGTGCCGTCGAAGCCCTGATCAACCACTACCAGTTGACCGCTGCCATGTGCATGGAACGCTTCCAGCGAGGCGAAGGTCCAAAGGCGGTTGTCGGCAAGGCCGAACGCGCCCGGCGATAGCGTCGGTTCCCGGCACTCTTTTGCGGCCATTGCTCGCAACCCGTTGGTGCGGTGAGTGACCGCTGTCGGTGGTCTTGACGGCGCGGCCAAGAACCGCGAACTCTCGCCGCCAATGCATGCCAATCGAAAAGCATGCCCAGCGCCGCCGTTTCCGCCACCCCCAGGAAGACTCTATGAGCAACCATCTGTTCGACGCGTTCCGTTCCCGGATGCCGGCGCCCGCGCGCCTGTTGATGGAAACCGATGATGGGCGCTCGCTGACCTATGGCGATATGCTGACGCGGTCGGCGCAGCTGGCGCATGCGCTCTTGCAATTGGATGTCGAGCCCGGCGACCGGGTCGCCGTTCAGGTCGAGAAGAGTCCCGAAGCCGTCCTGCTCTATCTCGCCTGCCTGCGTGCCGGTGCCGTCTTCCTGCCGCTCAACACCGCCTACACACTGGCCGAGCTGGAGTACTTCTTCAGCGATGCTGCACCACGCCTGGTCGTCTGCGATCCGACCAGAGCGGCCGGCATCGGCGCACTGGCGGAAAAATCGGGCGCTGCCACCGTCACGCTCGGCCGCAATGGCGAAGGATCCCTGACGGAGCAGGCCTCACGCCTGCCGGCGGACTTCCACGATGTGGTGCGCGGCGGGGACGATCTCGCGGCGATCCTCTACACGTCGGGAACGACCGGTCGCTCGAAAGGCGCCATGCTCAGCCACGAGAACCTCGCCTCGAACGCGCGGGTGCTGGTCGACCACTGGCGCTTCACGAGGGACGATGTGCTGATCCACGCGCTGCCGATCTTCCACACCCATGGTCTGTTCGTCGCGACCAACGTCGTGCTGATGGCCGGCGCCTCGATGCTGTTCGAACAGAAATTCGACCCCGCCCGCATCGTCTCGCTTTTGCCGCGCGCCACCGCCCTGATGGGTGTGCCGACCTTCTACGTGCGCCTGCTGCAGCAGGACGGCCTGGACCGTCAGGCGGCGAAAGCCATCCGCCTGTTCATTTCCGGTTCGGCGCCGCTGCTGGCCGAGACGCACAAGGCCTGGCGCGCGCGCACCGGCCACGCGATCCTCGAACGCTACGGCATGACCGAGACCAACATGAACACCTCGAACCCCTATGACGGCGAACGGCGCGCCGGCACGGTCGGCTTCCCTTTGCCGGGCGTAGCAGTTCGCATCGCCGATCCCGACAATGGCCGGCCGCTTGCCCAGGGTGAGGTCGGCATGATCGAGGTCAAGGGCCCGAACGTCTTCGGCGGCTACTGGCGCATGCCGGAGAAGACCAAAGCGGAATTCCGCGCCGACGGCTTCTTCATCACAGGCGATCTCGGCATGGTCGACCCCGACGGCTACGTCCACATCGTCGGCCGCGGCAAGGATCTGATCATTTCCGGCGGCTACAACATCTATCCGAAGGAACTCGAAAGCGAGATCGACGCGCTCGACGGGGTTAGCGAAAGCGCCGTCATCGGCGTTGCCCATCCGGATTTCGGCGAAGGCGTCACCGCCGTCGTGGTGCGGTCGCCGGCGTCGCAAATCACCGGGGCCGAAATTCTCGGCGCAATCGCTGAGCGCGTCGCAAAATACAAGCACCCGAAACGGGTGATCTTCGTCGACGAACTGCCGCGCAACACCATGGGCAAGGTGCAGAAGAATCTTTTGCGCGACACCTACAAGGGTCTCTACACATCCTGAGGCTGGAAGTGCTTAAGGCTGGAAGTGCTTAAGGCTGGGGGTGCGCAAGCGGTTGTCAGCCCGGGTGCAACAGCTCCACGACATGCTCGGCGATCGCCAGGCTTGACGTCAGGCCGGGGCTCTCGATGCCGAACAGATTGACGATCTGGCCGGCGCCATGGTCGGCCGGACCCTGGATCGTGAAGTCGGCCGCCGGCTGGCCCGGGCCGGACAGTTTTGGCCGGACGCCGGCATAGGCAGGCTGCAGGGCACCGTCGGCAAGACCAGGCCAATAGCGTCTGATCTCGTCGTAGAAGGCCTCGCCGCGGGTGGGATCGACCGTATAATCCACGCTGTCGATCCATTCGACATCCGGGCCAAAGCGCGCGCTGCCGGCGAGATCGAGGGTGAGATGAACCCCGAGGCCGCCATTGACCGGCACGGGATAGATCAACCGCGAGAAAGGCGACCGTCCCGAGAGTGAAAAATAGTTGCCGCGTGCCAGCCAGTGCGGCGGAATGTGGGCTTGCGGGAAACCTTCGATCCGGCCTGCCACGGCCTGTGCATCGAGACCCGCAGCGTTGACGAAGGCGCCGGCCTGCAAGGCGAAGCTCTCGCCATTGGCATCACGCGTATCGATCCGGATGCCGCCGGCCTCGATGGCCGCGTTGGAAACGGTGGTGAGGAACGCAAAAGAAGCGCCGGCGGCCTCCGCGTCGCCGCGCAGCGACAGCATCAGCGCCTGGCTGTCGATGATGCCGGTCGATGGCGACAGCAGCGCGCCGGCGCATCGCAGCGCGGGTTCGAGGCTTTCGGCTTGTGCCTGCGTCAAGATTTCGAGATCGGCGACCCCACAGCTCTGAGCGTTGGTCCGGATCGCGCCCAGCCTGTCCAACTGGTCCGGTTCCACGGCGACGATCAGCTTGCCGGTGCGGGCATGGGCGACATTGTGCTCGCGGCAATAGGCGTAGAGCCGCTCGCGGCCCTCGACGCAGAACTGGGCCTTCAGGCTGCCCGGCGCATAATGGAGCCCGGCATGGATGACTTCGGAATTGCGCGAACTGGTGCCGGTGCCGATCGTGCCGGCCTGTTCGACCACCAGCACCTCGCGGCCCGACAGGGCAAGCGCCCTGGCGATGGCGAGCCCGACGACGCCCGCTCCCGCAATGACGCAATCGACGTCATGCATGGCCTGATATCACCTCGCGCTATCGGTTGAAAAAACCCTGTCGCCGCCGATCCAGACGTTTCTGATATCGAGATCGTTCGACAGTGCGACAATGTCCGCCGCCGTGCCGTTGGCGAAGCGCCCGAGCCGGTGCGACTGGCCGATCGCCTGCGCCGGATAGAGCGAGGCCATCCGCAACGCCTCCGACAGGTCCAGTCCGACAACCCGGTGGACGTATCGAATAGCCGAGATCATGTCGAGATCCGCACCCGCCAGCGTGCCGTCGGCGAGCCGAAGGCTGCCATCCCTGCGATAGATGGTGCGGCCGTTGAGCGTAAACGAGGTCATGTCGGTGCCGATCGTCGCCATGGCGTCGGTGACCAGCACGATCCGGGCCGGTCCCTGCTTGGCGCGCAGCGCGATCTTGATGGTGGCGGGATCGACATGGATGCCGTCGGCGATGATACCGGCCGACAAGGTGCCGATGTCGATGGCCGCACCCGCCAGCCCGGGCTCGCGGTTGCCGATCTGGCTCATTGCGTTGAACAGATGGGTGACCATCGATGCACCGGCCGCGGCAAAGGTGCTGGCCGTGGCGTAGCCGGTGTCGGAATGGCCGAGGCTGACGATGGTGCCGGCCCTGGTCAGCGCCGAGACGCGCACCGGTTCGACGGATTCCGGTGCTATGGTGGTGAGCAGCACCGGCAGTCTTTGCCGCGCCGCGACCAACGTCGCCTGGTCGGCGTCCGTCATCGGCCGTATCAGCGCCGGATCATGCGCGCCCTTGCGGGCGATCGACAAATGCGGTCCTTCCAGATGCAGGCCGAGGAAACCCGGCAGCTTGCGCAGCGCCGCTGTTTCGCCGGCAGAAATGGCGGCGGTGGTGATGGCGGGCGTGTCGGTGATCAGCGTCACCAGCAACGCCGTCGTGCCGAAGGGCACGTGTGCCCGGCAAATGGTTTCGATCGAGGCGACATCGGGGTGGTCGTTGAGCATGACGCCGCCGCCGCCATTGACCTGCAGGTCGACGAAGCCGGGGGCCAGCATACCGCCGCCGGTCTCGATGACGCGGATGTCGGAGGGAATGGCGCCTGTGGGCAGGATGGCCTCGACGAGACCGTCACGCACGACGAGTGCGTGGCCGTCATGCCAGTCGTCGCCATCGAAAATGCGGGCGCCAGTCAGGGCAAAGCGGTCGCTCATACGGTCTCCGTCACCTTGCGAAGATTGCGTGGCGTGTCCGGATCGAGGCCGCGATGGCGGGCGAAGGCCTCGACGAACATGTAGAAGGAGACGATCAGCGTCAGCGGATCGGTCAGCGGATGGCCGGTGGCGACATGCGGCAGGCGCACAGCGCGCTGGGCAAGTGCGGAGGTGACGAACACCGGCGCTCCCTTGGCCGCCAGGCTGTCGGCGGCTTCGGCGACGGACGGTTCGGATGCATCGCGCGCGGCCAGCGCCAGCACCGGAAAGTCCGGGCCGATCAGTGCCAGCGGGCCATGCATGACTTCGGCGGCACTGTAGGCCTCGGCATGCATGCCGCAGGTCTCCTTGAATTTCAGCGCCGCCTCGTTGGCCATCGCCGCCGACGGGCCGCGGCCGAGGATGAACAGCGACTTCTGCTTCTCGATCGTCTCGGACAGCACCGTCATCCAGTCGCAGGCGATCGCCTTGTGGAAATGCTCGGGCAATTGGAAAAGTGCTGCCAGCAGGGCCTCGTCGCCGGTGGCATGCGCCATCAAGGCAAGGCCCGCAACGGCGGAATTGATGAAGGTCTTGGTCGCTGCCACGCTGCGCTCCGGCCCGGCCAGGATATCGATCGCGTAGTCCGAGGCGCGGGCCAGCGGCGAATCGGCGGTGTTGGTTATGGCGATGGTCAGCGCGCCGCCGGCTCGCGCGGCCTCGGCCATGGCGACGATGTCGGGGCTCTTGCCCGACTGCGAGATCGCCAGGCAGGCCGAGCCGCCGAGCCTGAGCCTGGCTCCATAGATCGAGGCGATCGACGGACCGACCGAAGCGACGGCAAGTCCGGCGGTGAGCTCGACGGCATATTTCATGAAGGTGGCGGCATGGTCGGACGAACCGCGCGCCACGGTGACGACAAACTGTGGGTCACGTTCGCGGATGCCGCGCCCGGCCTCGCTCAGCACCGCGCCGGAGCCGTCGAGCAGGCGGGCGACGGCCTGCGGGATCTCTTCGATCTCGCGCCGCATATGGGTCATCTCAGTCGACATCGTCGGCTCAGTCGGCTCTGCAGTCATGGTCGGCCCTCTTCGCTCGGCCCTGTCAGCCGCAGTTCGGCGACGAAATCATAGGCGTCGCCCCGGTAGATGGAGCGGGTGAATTCGATCACCTTGCCGCTCGCCAGATAGGAAATGCGTTCGATGTGCAGGCCGGCAATTCCCGGCGGCACTTCGAGCAGGCGCGCGTCGCCGTCGCCGAGATTGGCGGCGGAGATGCGCTGCACCGCCCGCACCGGCCGGTTGCCGGTCAATTCCAGCGCCGCATAGAGCGAGGAGCCTATCCCCGCCGGGTCGGGCAGCACGCTGGCCGACAGCGACGCGCGTTCGATCGCCAGCGGCGTGTCGTTGGCAATGCGCAGGCGCGCCACCCGCGCCACAAGTTCGTTCGACGACAGGCCGAGCACCATCATCTCGTCCGGCGAGGGCGCGTAAAGGCCGCGGTCGAGCCAGGCCGAACGCACCGCCATGCCGCGCCGCGCCATGTCCTCGGTAAACGAGGTCAGCCGCGACAGCGATTGCTCGACGCGTTCCATGCGCGGCGCCACGAACGTGCCGGAGCCGTGGCGTTGCACCAGGATGCCGCCCTTGACCAGGTCCTGCACCGCCTTGCGCACGGTGACGCGCGAAATGTCGGCCTTGGTGGCGATGTCGCGCTCGGAGGGTAGCGCGTCGCCCGGTCCGATCAGGCCGCGATTGACCGCGTCCTCGATGCTCTTGCGCAGTTGCAGATAGAGCGGCGCGCCGCTTTGCGACGACTGTTTCAGCGTGGCGAAGATCTGGTCGGCGGCATCGCTCATCGAGCCGCCTCCGCTGTCCCGGTAAAAAGGCGGGCCGCCATCTGCACCGCGCCGCCCAGCGCATCGTCGAGCGGCGGCTTCAGCAGGACCCGGTAGCGCGCCGACAGGCGCGGCGCGTAGAGCGGCGCCAGCCCGCCGAGCAGGCATAGCGGCGCGTCGTCGGCGAGGTCGAGCGCGCCGAGCGCGGCTTCGACATCGGCGACCACCCTGTCCAAAATCCAGTTGGCGACGCTGTCGCCTTTTTCGGCATGCTCGAACACCTTGGGCGCGAAGCCGCCGAAATCGCCGGGCTTGGCGTTGGTGGTGAATTCGACCACGTCCTCAGGATTGTTGCGGAAGACCGCGAGCATGCTCTGCGTCAGCGGTGAGCCCTGGCGGACGCCGTCATAGGCGAGCAATGTCTGTTCGAGCAGGTCGCGGCCGATGCGCGCGCCGCTGCCCTGGTCGCCGACCTGAAACCCCCAGCCGCCGATGGCGCGCGATTTGCCGTTCTTGCGTGCCATATAGGCGGTGCCGGTGCCTAGGATCGCCATGGCGCCGTCGCCGGAGCCGACAGCGCCTTCCAGCGCGATCTCGGCGTCGGTCTCGACGCGGCTGATGCTGAACGGCAGGATGGCCTCGAGTTGCTGCCGGTAGGTGCCGACATTGGCGCCGGCGAGGCCGAGAATGGCCGGTGTCTGCGGAATCAGGTTCGGATCCTGCCCGGCGGCGATGAACGCCTGCCGCGCGGCCTCGACGATGTTCGACCGGGCACCGGTCAGGTCGGTGCGGATGTTGGCGGCGCCGCTCTTGGCGCGGCCAACAACGGCGCCATCCGCAGTTGCCAGGGCGGCCCTGCAGCTGGTGCCGCCGCCATCGATACCGAGCACGAAATTCACGCGATTTCTCCTCCGGGCGGATAATACCAATAATATACCAATAGCCAAGGATTAATTTGCGTTTCAAAAAGATTAAGCCGTATTTTATTGAAAAACCTACATATTTCGTCGACTCAGCGATTTCCGGTCAGCGAATTCGTTAATGCATGTGGACAAGTGGTATTTTTTTGGTATTGTTTTCCGAATTGGAGGAACCGGGATGGCCGAAACGCGCACCGAAGCGCTTCACCAGAATGCCGAGGGGCTGGATATCCAGGCCCCGGACGCCATCCTTTCTTCTTTAGCCGATGCGCAGATCGAGGCTGCAAAGGTCGTGCACAATGCCATTCCCGAAATCGCCAGGGCAGCCGAGATCATCGCGGGTAGACTGAAGGGCGGCGGCAAGCTTGCCTATGCCGCGGCCGGCAGTTCCGGCCTGATGGCGCTGGCCGACGCGCTCGAGTTGCCCGGTACGTTCGGCATTCACCGTGACCGCATCGCCATCCTGATCGCCGGCGGCGACGAAGCCTTCCGGACGCTGGCCGGCGGGCCGGAAGATGATACCGAGGAGGCCGCAGCAGCCGTCATCAATGCCGGCATCGGCAAGGGCGACTGCCTGATCGCTATTTCCGCCAGCGGCACCACGCCCTATGCGGTGCGGGCCATCGAGGAAGCCGCTCGTCGCGGTGCCGCCACCATCGGCATTGCCAACAACCGGGACTCGGCTCTGCTGCGGCAGGCCGAAACCGCGATCCTGCTCGAAACGCCGCCGGAACTGATTGCCGGTTCGACACGCATGGGCGCCGGCACCGCCCAGAAGATCGCGCTCAACATGCTGTCGACGCTGACCGCCGTCCATCTCGGCCATGTGCATGACGGCTACATGGTCAACCTGATGGCCGACAACATCAAGCTGCGCGACCGCGCGGCGCGCATCGTCGCCGCCGTCAGCGGGCGCGGCAGGGACGAAGCGGCGCGCCTGCTCGAGAAGAGCGGCGGCGCGGTCAAGACCGCCATTCTGCTCGCCGCCGGCGCCGACAGCGCCGATGCGGCGGAGAAACTGCTGGAAGGAACCGGCCAGAAGCTGAGGCCGGCGCTTTCCGCGATCGAGGGGAGCAAGGGGCGCACTGCCTCTGTTCTCATCAAAACCGAACCTGAAAAAGGTCAACAGGGAGACTGAGCATGACAACGAAACTACTGACGGCACTGCTTTTGGGCACCAGCATTCTCGGCTCGGCCGGGGTGGCTTATGCCGCCGACGTAACGCTCAACATCGAAAGCTGGCGCGGCGACGACCTTGCCATCTGGAAGGATAAGCTGATCCCGGCTTTCGAAGCCAAGAACCCCGGCATCAAGGTGGTGTTCGCACCATCGGCGCCGACCGAGTACGACGCCGCCCTTGGCGCCAAGCTCGCCGCCGGCTCGGCGGGCGACCTGATCACCTGCCGCCCGTTCGACAAGTCGCTTGAACTGTACAAGAAGGGCAACCTCGCCGACCTCTCGGCGCTGCCCGGCATGGAGAACTTCTCGCCGGTGGCCAAGTCCGCCTGGCAGACCGACGACGGCAAGGCGAGCTTCTGCGTGCCGATGGCCTCGGTCATCCACGGCTTCATCTACAACAAGGACGCCTTCGACAAGCTCGGTATCAAGGTGCCGGAGACCCGCGACGAGTTCTTCGCCGCGCTCGACAAGATCAAGGCCGACGGCACCTACATCCCGATGGCGATGGGCACCAAGGATCTCTGGGAAGCCGCGACCATGGGCTACCAGAACATCGGCCCCAACTACTGGAAGGGCGAGGATGGCCGCGCGGCCCTGATCAAGGGCGACCAGAAGCTGACCGACAAGGACTGGGTCGCGCCGTATGAGGAACTGGCCAAGTGGAAGCCGTATCTCGGCGACGGCTTCGAGGCACAGACCTATCCGGACAGCCAGAACCTGTTCACCCTTGGCCGCGCCGCCATCTACCCGGCCGGCTCGTGGGAAATCGGCCTGTTCAACACCCAGGCCCAGTTCAAGATGGGCGCCTTCCCGCCACCGGTCGAGAAGGCCGGCGACACCTGCTACATCTCCGACCATACCGATATCGGCATGGGTCTGAATGCGGCTTCGAAGAACGCCGATGCGGCCAAGACCTTCTTGTCCTGGGTCGCCTCGCCGGACTTCGCCACCATCTACGCCAACGCGCTGCCGGGCTTCTTCAGCCTGAACTCCTCGCCGGTGAAGATGGCGGACCCGCTGGCGCAGGAATTCGTCTCCTGGCGCGGCAAGTGCAAGTCGACGATCCGCTCGACCTACCAGATCCTGTCGCGCGGCACGCCGAACCTCGAGAACGAGACCTGGGTTGAATCGGCCAACGTCATCAACGGCACCGACACGCCGGAAGCTGCCGCCAAGAAGCTGCAGACCGGCCTCGACAGCTGGTACAAGCCGGCGAAGTAAGAGCTCAGGCAGCGAGATCGGCCGGGCGTATGCCTGGCCGGTCTCGGACTATCCTGGTTTTTCAGATAGCGATTGTCGGCACCGCCTCTCGGCCTTACCCTCCCTTCGTGGGGAAAGGCTGGCTGACCTGTCGCAAGCCTTTGTCCTTCCTGCACCGGAAGGACATTCGGGCCGTGCATCGAGGCGTCATCTAGATCAACTCCCATTTGGAACCGAGAGACGGCGGGGACCGAACTCATGGCCGCAGAAATTCGACCGAAACGACCGTTCCGCTGGCACATTGGCGTCTTCCTGGCGCCGGCGCTGCTTGTCTACACGGCGATCATGATCCTGCCGCTGGCCGGCACGCTGCAGCTGTCGCTGTTCCGCAACATCGAGCAGCACCAGGTATTCGTCGGGCTGCAAAACTTCCGCACGCTGTTCGGCGACCCCAACTGGTCGGTGAATTTCTGGAACGCGCTCCGCAACAATGTCTGGTTCTTCATCATCCACATGCTGGTGCAGAACCCGATCGGCGTGATGCTGGCGGCACTGCTGTCCAGCCCGAGACTGAGATTCTCGGCCTTCTACCGCACGGCGATCTTCGTGCCGACCATCCTGTCCTTCGTCATCGTCGGCTTCGCCTGGAAGCTGATCCTCTCGCCGCTATGGGGCGTGGCGCCGCATCTGCTCGATCTCGTCGGCCTGAAAAGCCTGTTCACGCCATGGCTGGGCAAGGAAGAATACGCGCTGACGGCGCTCAGCCTGATCTCGGTGTGGCAGTTCGTCGGCATTCCGATGATGCTGATCTATGCCGCCCTGCTGTCGATCCCCGAAGAGGTGATCGAAGCCGCCGAATGCGACGGCATCACCGGCATGTCGCAGTTCTGGAAGATCAAGCTGCCGCTGATCCTGCCGTCGATCGGCATCATCTCGATCCTCACCTTCGTCGGCAACTTCAACGCCTTCGACCTGATCTACACCGCGCAAGGCGCGCTCGCCGGGCCGAACTATTCGACCGATATTCTCGGCACCTTCCTTTACCGCGCCTTCTTCGGCTTCCAGCTCCAGGTGGGCGACCCCAACATGGGCGCGGCGATCGCCACGATGATGTTCCTGATCATCCTCGGCGGCGTCTGCGTCTATCTCTTCCTCGTGCAGACGCGCCTGCGTCGCTACCAGTTCTGAGAGGCACGAGATGAGCACCGCAACCCGTTCCCTGCCCCGCACCATCGGTGCCCACGCGATCCTGTTGACCTACACGGCGATCGCGCTGTTCCCGGTGATCCTCGTCATCATGAACTCGTTCAAGTCGCGCGCCGGCATTTTCGGCGCGCCGCTGACGCCGCCGACACCCAAGACCTTCGACCTGATCGGCTACACCACGGTGATCGGCCAGGGCGACTTCATCCACTATTTCCAGAACAGCCTCGTCGTCACCGTGGCGTCGCTGTTCTTCGTGCTTTTGTTCGGCGCCATGGCTGCCTTCGCGCTGTCGGAATACCGTTTTCGCGGCAGTTCGCTGATGGGGCTTTATCTGGCGCTCGGCATCATGATCCCGATCCGCCTCGGCACCGTCGCCATCCTGCAGCTGATGGTGGCGAGCGGCCTGGTCAACACGCTGACGGCGCTGATCCTGGTCTACACCGCGCAAGGCCTGCCGCTCGCCGTCTTCATCCTGTCGGAATTCATGAAGCAGGTGTCCGACGATTTGAAGAACGCCGGCCGCATCGACGGGCTGTCCGAATACACCATCTTCTTCCGGCTGGTGCTGCCGCTGGTGCGGCCATCGATGGCGACGGTCGCCGTCTTCACCATGATCCCGATCTGGAACGATCTGTGGTTCCCGCTGATCCTGGCGCCGTCGGAAGAGACCAAAACGGTGACCCTCGGCGCGCAATTGTTCCTCGGTCAGTTCGTCACCAACTGGAACGCCATCCTGGCCGCCCTGTCGCTGGCGATCATGCCGGTGCTGATCCTCTATGTCATCTTCTCGCGGCAGCTGATCCGCGGCATCACGTCTGGAGCCGTCAAGTGAGTTCGCAAACCCCCCTTCGCGTCCCAAATCCTCTACGGGTAATTGTCGCCGGCCTCGGTAATATGGGCCGCAGCCATGCGCTGGCCTATCACACCAATCCGGGGTTTGAGATCGCAGCCCTGATCAACCGTTCCGACGTGCCGCTGCCGGACGGGCTGTCGGGCTACGGCATCCGCCGTTCCTTCGACGAGGCGCTGCGCGATGAAGAGCCTGACGTCGCCTGCATCGCCACCTATTCCGACAGCCATGCCGACTATGCGGTGAAGGCATTCGAGGCCGGCTGCCACGTCTTCGTCGAAAAGCCGCTGGCAACGACGGTGGCCGACGCAAAACGCGTCGTCGCCGCGGCCAAGGCCAACGGCCGGAAGCTGGTGATCGGCTACATCCTGCGCCATCACCCGTCCTGGGTCCGGCTGATCGCCGAGGCGCGCAAGCTCGGCGGCCCCTACGTGTTCCGCATGAATTTGAATCAGCAATCCTCCGGCCACACCTGGGAAACGCACAAGCAGTTGATGAAGACGACCTCGCCGATCGTCGACTGCGGCGTGCACTATCTCGACGTGATGCTGCAGATCACCGACGCGAAGCCGGTCGAGGTGCGCGGCATGGGGCTGCGGCTGACCGAAGATGTCGCGCCCACGATGTACAATTACGGCCATTTGCAGGTGCTGTTCGATGACGGTTCGGTCGGCTGGTACGAAGCCGGCTGGGGTCCGATGATTTCGGAAACCGCTTTCTTCGTGAAGGACGTCATCTCACCGAATGGCTGCGTGTCGATCGTCATGAAGGAGGGGGTGAAGTCCGATGACATCGACACCCACACCAAGACCTCGACCATCCGCCTGCACAGTGCCGCGACCCGCCCCGACGGCAAGTTCGTCAAGCCTGACGAGATGCTGTCGATGGCAGGCGAACCCGGCCATCAGGATCTCTGCGATCTCGAACAGGCCTTCGTGCTGAAGGCGATCCGCGAGGATCTGGATCTCACCAAACATATGGACGACGCTGTGAAATCGCTCGCCGTCTGCCTTGCCGCAGACGAGAGCGTGCGCAGCGGCGCCGCCATCAAACTCTAGAACAGGGACGAAGCCGTGGGCTCGCTGAACATCGAGAACGTGAAGAAGGCCTTCGGGCCGGTCGAGGTGCTGAAGGGCATCAACCTCGAAGTGAATGATGGCGAATTCGTCGTCTTCGTCGGCCCGTCGGGCTGCGGCAAGTCGACCTTGCTCAGGGTCATTGCCGGGCTGGAGGATTCGACCTCGGGCCGCGTCGTCATCGACGGCGCGGATGTCTCCGCCACGCCGCCGGCCAAGCGCGGCATCGCCATGGTGTTCCAGACCTATGCGCTCTACCCGCATCTGACGGTGAAGAACAATATGGGCCTCGGCCTCAAGCAGGCCGGCACGCCGGCGGCCGAGATCGAGCGCCGCATCGGCATCGCCTCGTCGATGCTGTCGCTGGAGCCCTATCTCGAAAGGCGGCCGGCCGAGCTGTCCGGCGGCCAGCGCCAGCGCGTCGCCATCGGCCGCGCCGTGGTGCGCGAACCCAAGCTGTTCCTGTTCGATGAGCCATTGTCCAACCTCGACGCGGCACTGCGTGTCAACACGCGGTTGGAAATCGCGCAGCTGCACCGCCGGCTGAAGGCGACGATGATCTACGTCACCCATGACCAGGTCGAGGCGATGACGCTGGCCGACAAGATCGTGGTGCTGAATGCCGGCCGGATCGAGCAGATCGGCGGCCCGATGGAGCTCTACAATTCGCCGGCAAACGAGTTTGTCGCCGGCTTCATCGGCTCGCCGAAGATGAATTTCGTCGATGGAGCCCGCCTGGGCGAGACAGCCAAGACCATCGGCGTGCGGCCGGAACATCTGACCGTCGATCCCAAATCCGGTGCCTGGAAGGGTACGGTCGTCCACGCCGAGCATCTCGGCGCCGACACCAACCTCTATCTCGACTGCGAGAAGGCCGGACTGATCACTGTACGCATCTTCGGCGTCTACGACGCCGAACCCGGCGCCACGCTTTATGCGACGCCGGACCCGGCGAAAACCTATCGGTTTGGCGCGGATGGGAAGGTGCTGAAGTAGGGCGCGCGTAGCGCGGCAGGTCTTTCCTTCTCCCACAAGGGGAGAAGGTGGAGAGACGCCTACACGTCAGCCTTGAACGTCTGCTTCTGCTGTCCCAGGCCCTCGATACCCAACTCGACGACATCACCAGCCTTCAAAAACACAGGCGGCTTCATGCCGAGCCCCACGCCGGGCGGCGTGCCGGTCGAAATGATGTCGCCCGGGTGCAGCGACATGAACTGGCTGAGATAGGACACCAGGTAAGCGACGCCGTAGACCATGGTCTTGGTCGAGCCGTTCTGCATCGTCTTGCCGTTGACCGTCAGCCACATCTTGATGTTCTGCGGGTCGGCGACCTCGTCCTTGGTCACCAGCCACGGGCCGATCGGCCCGAACGTGTCGCAGGACTTGCCCTTGGTCCACTGTCCCTGCCGCTCGGCCTGGAAGGCGCGTTCGGACACGTCGTGGGCGACGCAATAGCCGGCGACATAATCGAGCGCGTCGGCTTCGCTGACATATTTGGCGGTCTTGCCGATGACCACGGCCAGTTCGACTTCCCAGTCGGTCTTCACCGAGCCGCGCGGGATCAGCACGTCGTCATCCGGTCCGACGATGGCCGAGCTTGCCTTCATGAAGATGATCGGCTCGGGCGGCACGGTGGCGCCGGTCTCGGCGGCGTGGTCGGAATAGTTGAGGCCGATGCAGATGAACTTGCCGGTGCCGGCAACGCAGGCGCCGATGCGGGGCTTGCCGGAAACCGCAGGCAGCGACTTCGGATCGAGCTTGGCCAGCGTCGCCAGCGCCGCCGGATCGAGCGCCTTGCCGCCGATGTCGGTGACGTGGCCGGTGAGATCACGGATCGTTCCATCCGCATCGAGCAGGCCGGGGCGTTCGCTCCCTGCCTCGCCATAGCGCAGCAGCTTCATGGTGTGTCTCCTCAGTCAGAATGGTTCAGATCGACCAGCCGCCGTCGATATTATAGGCCTGTCCGGACGTATAGGTGGCGCCGGCCAGGTAGACGGCGAGATCGGCGATTTCCTCCGGCGTGCCGAGCCGGCCCATTGGCTGGCGGGCGATAAAGGCAGCGCGGGCGGCATCGTAGTCGCCTTGCGCATGCATGCGATCCTGCAGCGACGGGCTTTCGACCGTGCCGGGGCAAATGGCGTTGCAGCGTATGCCCTTGCCGACATAGTCGGCGGCAATCGCCTTCGTCAAGCCAATGACCGCGGCCTTGGTGACGCCATAGGCGAAGCGGTTCGGCACGCCTTTGCCGGCGCCGGCAACCGAAGACATGTTGATGATCGATCCGTCACCACGCTCCAGCATGCCGGGCAGAACGGCCCTTACGGTACGGATCATGGCGCGGACGTTGAGGTTGAAGGCGAAATCGAGATCGGCGTCCTTCATCTCGAGGATCGAGCCGGAATGGACGAACCCGGCGCAGTTGAACAGCACGTCGACTTTGCCGATCTCGGCAAAGGCGGCGTTGACGGCCTCGTCATTGAGCACATCGAGCTTACGGGTCTTGATGCCGGAAGTCTTGGCGAGTTCGGCGAGAAGTGCTTCGTTGATGTCGGTTGCATGGACGACGGCACCTGCCTTGGCGAAGGCCAGCGCGCTCGCCTTGCCGATGCCTTGCGCCGCTGCCGTGACGACAACGACCTTGCCTGCCAGATCCGCCATGCTTCTTCTCCTCGTCCGCTTGGGATCGTTCGGGTCTATCGGCTGTCGGCCGGGGCGTCATGGGCCAGTCGGACGCCACTATGCGGCCTGCGCGCCTGTTAGCCCACAGATAAAGATGTTTTTTCTCGTTAAAGAACATGCATCCGGGCGTCAAGCCCGAACACGGTCACCATCGCGGCAGCGGCGCCGAAACTGCTCAAAGCGCGTTTGATGCATGTCGTTGCCCCAAAACCGCTCCGCACTTTTGGGCGACATGCATTAGTCGCCGTAAGGCACCCAGACGTTCTTGACCTCGATGGCGCGGCGCAGGAAGGCGTCGCCGGCGGCTTCGTCGGACGCCCAGTCGAGACCGCGGCCGTTGCCGCTCCAGACGCGCTTGAGGTTGCCGATGGATTCGGCCTCCGCCTTGGCGCAGGTCTCGGCATCGGCGAACACCCAGAGCCCGTCGACATCGTCATGCTTGGCCAGCACGCCGGCAAGTTCGGCCGTGCGGCCCGTCACGATGTTGATCGCGCCGGCCGGAACGTCGGAATATTCGATGACCTGATAGAGATCGGTGGCGAGCAGCGGATAGCGTTCGGACGGCACCGCGACCACGGTGTTGCCCATGGCGAGCGCTGGTGCAATCAGCGAGATCAGGCCGAGCAGCGGCGAGGCGTCGGGTGCTACGATGCCGACGACGCCGACCGGCTCGTGCAATGCCAGTGTCACGGCGCGGGCCGGCGGCTGGTGCACCCGGCCCTCGAACTTGTCGGCAAGGCCGGCATAGAGGAACAGCCGCTCGATCGACTGGTCGACCTCGTCGCGTGCCGCCTTGGCGCTGGCGCCGGTGAGCTCGGTGAGACGGTTGGCAAACTCGCCGGCGCGGCCGGAAAGGTTCTCGGCCAGATAGTAAAGCACCTGGCACCGATTGTAGGCAGTCGCCTCCGGCCAACCCTTGCAGCCCCGCGCCGCCGAAACGGCGTCGCGGATATCCTTGCGGCTGCCGAGCCCGACTTCACCGGCGAGCTTGCCCTTGGCGGTTGCGATGGCAAGTGAATAATTGCCGTCCGGCCGCACTTGCTTGCCGCCGATGAAAAGCTTTGCCGTGCGGTCGATCGTGCCGCCGTCGGACTGCTCGACAGGCTGTGCCGAGACCGTCGCGGGTTTGATGGCCGGGCCGAGCGGCAGTTTTGCCGAGAGATATTCGAACATGCCTTCGCGCCCGCCTTCGCGGCCGAAACCGCTCTCGCGGTAGCCCCCGAAACCGCAGGCGGCGTCGAACATGTTGGTGCCGTTGACCCAGACGACGCCGGCCTTCAACTGCGGCGCGACATGCAAGGCGAGATTGACATTTTCACTCCACACCGAGGCGGCCAGCCCATAGCGCGTGTTGTTGGCGAGCTCGATCGCTTCCTCGGTGTTGCGGAAGGTCATGGTCGCCAGAACCGGACCGAACACCTCTTCCTGCGCCAAGATATTAGCCGGCGAAACACCTGTGGCAAGCGTCGGCAAATGGTAGTAGCCGGAGGACGGCAGCGCGGCGTCCGGCTGCCAGCAGACGGCGCCCTGTCTGGCGCCTTCGGCGACCAGACCCTTGACCCGGTCGAGTTGTGTGGCGTCGACCAGTGGTCCGATGTCGGTGTTCTTGTCGAGCGGGCTGCCGACGCGCAGCCGGCTCATCCGCGTCTTGACCTTGGCAATGAGGGCATCGGCGATGCCTTCCTGCACCAGCAGCCGCGAGCCGGCGCAGCAGACCTGGCCCTGGTTGAACCAGATACCGTCAACCAGCCCTTCGACAGCGCTGTCGAGATCGGCATCCTCGAAGACGATGAAGGCCGATTTGCCGCCAAGCTCCAGCGACAGTTTTTTCCCTGAGCCCGCCGTGGCTTTCCTGATGATCTTGCCGACTTCCGACGAGCCGGTGAAGGCGATCTTCTGAATGCCGGGATGGTTGACGATGGCCGCGCCGGCCTCCGGGCCGCCCTGGACGATGTTGACGACACCCTTCGGCACGCCCGCACGTTCGCAGATCTCGGCGAACAGGATGGCGGTCAGCGGCGTGAATTCGGCCGGCTTCAGCACCACGGTGCAGCCGGCGGCAAGCGCCGGCGCGATCTTCCAGGCCAGCATCAGCAGCGGAAAATTCCACGGGATGATCTGGCCGACGACACCGACGCCCTTGTGGCCGGGGAAATCCCTGTCCAGCGCCTGCGCCCAGCCGGCGTGGTGGATGAAATGGCGGATGGCCAGCGGCACGTCGATGTCGCGGCTTTCGCGGATCGGCTTGCCATTGTCGATCGATTCCAGCACCGCGAACAGGCGCTGGTGGCGCTGCATGGCGCGGCCGATGGCGTAAAGCACTTTCGCTCGGCTGTAGCCTGAAGACGCCGCCCATTTCGGCAGCGCCTTGGCTGCGGCCGAAACCGCCGCGTGGATATCGGCGGCATTGGCATCGGACACTTTGGCCAGCAGCTTGCCGGAAGACGGCTCATTGGTGTCGAAGGTCTTGCCGCCGGCAGCGGCTTTCCAGTCGCCACCGATGAACAGCGCCTTGCCGAAGTCGCGCGCGGCGAGCCACGCATCGGCCTCGTTGGGGGCTTCCGGCGCCGGGCCGTACTCCATGGCGTGATAGCGGTCGAGAATGTTCATCAGGTGCCTCCTTCACCCTCCCCCTTGTGGGGAGGGGTCGATCGGCAAGCCGATCGGGTGGGTCGCTCAAGCCATCGCGTGGCGATGATTGGCCGAATAGTGACCGGTCAGGTGATGCTCGAGCTGCCGCTCGATGTCGGTCAAAAGGCTCGAGGCGCCGAAGCGGAACAGGTCCGGCTCCAGCCACGGCCGGCCGAGCTCTTCCTTCATCAGCACCAGCCAGTCGAGCGAAGCCTTTGCCGTGGAAATGCCGCCGGCCGGCTTGAAGCCGATGAGATAGCCGGTCTCCTCGAAATAGGCACGGATGGCGCGCACCATGGCGAGACCAACGGGCAGCGTCGCGTTGACACTTTCCTTGCCGGTCGAAGTCTTGATGAAGTCAGCACCAGCCATCATCGCCACCATCGAGGCCAGCATGACATTGCGCAACGTGGCGAGGTCGCCGGTGCCGAGGATGACCTTCAGATGCGCGTCCCCGCAGGCGGCGCGCATCGAGACGATCTCATTGTAGAGCTCCCGCCACTTGGCGCCGAACACCAGCCCGCGCGGAATGACGACGTCGATCTCGTCGGCGCCGTCCTTCACCGAGGCCTCGATCTCCTGCAGGCGGGTCGACAGCGGCGCAAGGCCGTGCGGGAAGGCGGTGGAGACGGCGGCGACATGGATGCCGGTGCCGCGCACGGCGTCGACGGCGGTGGCGACGAACGGATGATAGACGCAGACGGCCGCCGGCCGGATCGTCTCGCCCGCGATGCCGAGCCCCTCGACGATGTCGCGGCGGAACGGATTGATCGCCTTGGCGCACAGCCGGCGCACGCGTTCTTCGGTGTCGTTGGAATTCAGCGTCGTCAAATCCATGCAGGCGACGGCGCGCAGCAGCCAGGCTGCCTGGTTGTCAGCCTTGATCGAGCGTCGCTTGGTCAGGCTGGCGACGCGGCGTTCCAGCGCCGAGCGGTTGACGCTGCGCACCGATTCCATGAAGCCGAGATCGAGCTTCATGCCAGGGTTGCGGGCAATGCGGTGGTCCGGCGGGACGGGAGTGTTGGCGGCGGCACGCGCCGGCAGCGGCGTCACCTTCGACGCGCCGGCACCAAGCTCGGCTTCGCGGATTGTGCTGCTCATCTCCTGCCCTTTCATTCAGCGATCATGCCGAAGATAGCCCGCGAAGTCGTCCTTCACGAGTCCCTTAATGCATGTCGCCCAAAAGTGCGCAGCGGTTTTGGGACAACGACATGCATCGACAAAAACATAAGGCACGTCGCGTCAGTCGACGCGACGTGCCTTAGCCGCTCATAGCTGAAAAAGGCTGCGGATGCAGCTGGTTTTTGACCGAAAGGTCAAAATGCAGATTGAGGCGTCGGCGCCCGGCTCAGCCGACGAAAGCGCGTTCGACAACAAAACTCGCCGGATGATGCAGCGAACCTTCCTCGAAGCCGAGGCTTTCGGCCAGCTCCTTGACGTCCTTCAGCATGTGCATCGAACCGCAGATCATGATCCGGTCGGTTTCCGGATTGAGCTTGTCGATGCCGAGATCGGTATAGAACTTGCCGGATCCAATCAGCGCGGTGATGCGGCCCATGCGTGCCGAGTCTTCGCGGGTCGTCGAATTGTAGAGGGTGACGCGGCCGCCGGTCAGCTCGCCGATCAGCGGATCGCTTTCAAGCGCCGCCACCAACTCCTGGCCATAGGTGAGCTCGGCATTGTCGCGGCAGGTGTGCGTCAGGATGACCTGCTCGAACTTCTCGTAGGTGTCGGGGTCGCGCAGCAGGCTGGCGAAGGGCGCGATGCCGGTGCCGGTCGAGATCATGAACAGGCGTTTTGCCGGCGTCAGCGCGTCGACGACCAGCGTACCGGTCGACTTCTGGCGCATGATGACGGTGTCGCCGACCTGGATCTTCTGCAGTTCCGAGGTCAGCGGGCCATCCGGCACCTTGATCGAGAAGAATTCCAGCTCGTCGTCCCAGGCCGGGCTCGCCACCGAATAGGCGCGGAACACCGGCTTCTCGGCATTGGGCAGGCCGATCATGACGAACTCGCCGGAGCGGAAGCGCAGCGACTGCGGCCGGGTGATGCGGAACGAAAACAGCCGGTCGGTATAGTGCTTCACCGAGACCACGGTCTCGGCATAGACATTGGCCGGAATCGGAAACTGCAGCGGGCGGGCGCCGGCGATGTTGAGTGCGGATGTGGTGTTCATCAAATCCAACCTTCTGGCCCAATTCCGAACGCGGGCACCAAACCTTCACCTGCGCGCCCGAACCATTCAGGTTTCGGCGTGCTGTCTGCACACTCCAAAGCGGTAAGCTCTTGTGTCCGGAATTTATTAGTATACAAACGATATTTGCGTCAAGATACCAGCGTAAAACACCTTTCCAAACTGACGCATATCCGTAGTCCGGGCATTTCGGGTTTCGACAATGAAAGAGAATTTTTCGGCGCAAGCGCGCGATTCCCTGGGAAATGTGGTTGCCGGTATCGATGTCGGCGGGACCTTCACCGACCTGCTTCTGATCGACGGCCGCGACGGTGGCCGGGTGCATATCGCCAAGACGCCGACCACGGTCGACAACCAGGCTTTCGGCGTCGTGTCGGCGCTCGGTGCCACCGGATTTCCGATCGACGGCATCGACCTCATCGTGCACGGCACGACCACCACCACCAATGCGGTGCTCGAGCGCCGGCTGGCGAAAACCGGCATGATCACCACACGCGGCTTTCGCGACGTGATCGAGCTCGGCCGGCGCACACGGCCGCAGGCCTATGGCATGACCGGCAGCTTCGTACCGATCATCCCGCGCAATCTCAGGCTCGAAGTCTCGGAACGCGTCGAGGCGTCGGGCACGGTGCGCACGCCGCTCGACGAGGCCGAAATGCGCGCGGCGGTGAAGACGCTGATCCAGGCCGGTTGCGAATCCCTCGTCATTCATTTCCTGCATTCCTACGCCAACCCTGCGCATGAGCGGCGCGCCGCCGAGATCGCCGCCGAGCTCTGGCCGAACGGCTACATCACGTCGGGCCATGCGCTGCTGTCGGAAGCGCGCGAATTCGAGCGCGGCGTCACCGCCTCGGTCAACGCCTCCGTGCAGCCGATCCTCGAGCGCTATGTCGAGCGGCTGCGCAAGGAATTGGGGGCAAAAGGCTATGCCCGCGACTTCCTGATCATGAACGGCAATGGCGGCATGATCTCGGCCCGCTTCGTCACACGTGAGTCGGCCAAGACCGTGATGTCCGGTCCGGCTTCGGGCGTCATCGCCGCCGCCTATACGGGAAAACGCGCCGGCTTCGAAAACCTCGTCACCTACGACATGGGCGGCACCTCGACCGATGTGGCGCTGATCCGCAACGCCGAGCCGGCGGTGTCGAACGAGATCGAGATCGAATACGCCATGCCGATCCATGTGCCGATGGTGGCGGTGCACACGGTCGGCGCCGGCGGCGGCTCGATCGCTCGCGTCGATGCGGCCGGCTTGATCCAGATCGGTCCGGAAAGCGCCGGTGCCAATCCCGGCCCGATCTGCTACGGGCGCGGCGGCCTGGAGCCGACCATCACCGACGCCAATCTGGTGCTCGGCCGGCTGGCACCGAAGAAGCTGCTGGCGGTCGAAAATCCGGTCACCGTCGAGCGCGTCACCGGCATCTTCGAGGACAGGATCGGCAAGGCGACCGGCCTGTCCGGCGTCGAGGCGGCGGGCGCGGTGCTGCGGCTCGGCAACATGAAGATGGCCGGCGCCATCCGCATGGTCTCGGTGTCGCGCGGCCATGATCCGCGTGATTTCGCGCTGTTCGCCTTCGGCGGCGCCGGGCCGCTGCATGCGACGGCCCTGGCGCGCGAACTCGGCCTGCCGAAAGTGCTGGTGCCGGCGCGGCCAGGCATCACCAACGCACTCGGCTGCGTCGTCGCCGACCTGCGCCATGACTTCGTCAACACCATCAACCAGCCGGTTGCCGTTCTCGATGAAACCCAGCTCCACACCATATTGGAACGGCATCGAATCGAAGGCGAGGAGCTGATCGGCAAAGAAGCGGTGAAGCCGGAGACGATCCGCGTCAGCCACTCCGCCGACATGCAGTTCGTCGGCCAGACCCACATTATCAATGTGCCATTGCCATCCTCGTCGGTGACTAGGCACGAGCTGCAAAACCTGTTCGAAAAGGCCTATTTCGCCCGCTTCAAGGTCGAACTGCCGGAAATCCGCGCCAACCTGGTCAACCTCAACACCTCGGTGACCGGTGTGCGGCCCGCGATCGACCTGTCGCGATTGATCGATCCGGCGGGGCGCGGAAAAACGCTGGACGAGGCGCGGCGCGAGATCCGGCCGGTCTGGTATGGCGGGCGCTGGCACGACACGCCGGTATACGCACGCGAAAAGCTGCCGCTCGACGCGGTCATCGAAGGCCCGGCGATCCTCGAGCAGATGGACGCCACCACCGTGCTCGAACCCGGTGACCGAGCGCGCTCGGACGCCGACGGCAACATCATCATCGATATTGGCGAGGTCTGAGATGAAGCTCGACGCCATCACGCTTTCGGTTCTCCAGGCCGCTCTGCAGCAGGTCTGCGACGAGATGGACCTGACGTTTTCCCGTGCCGCCTTCTCGCCGGTTATCGCTGAAGCCAACGACCGTTCCGACGGCATCTATTCGGCGGTCGATGGCTCGCTGATAGCGCAAGGCTCGCAGGGCCTGCCGGTGTTCGTCGGCGTGATGCAGTATTCGACCAGGACGGTGATCGAGATGATCGCCGACGGCCGCTGCCTGCCGCCCGAGCCCGGCGACATCTACATCGTCAACGACCCCTATCTCGGCGGCACGCATCTGATGGATGTGCGCTTCGCCATGCCGGTCTACAGGGACGGCACGATTTTCTGCTGGCTGTCCAACACCGGCCACTGGCCTGACATTGGCGGCTCGGTGCCGGGCGGCTTCTCGGCGTCGGCGACGGCGGTCGAGCAGGAAGGCCTGCGGTTGCCACCGGTCAAACTGTTCAAGAAGGGCGTGCTCGATCCCGAGATCTACGCCATCATCTGCTCCAACATCCGCGTTGCCGACCAGCGCATCGGCGACATCCGCGCCCAGGCCGCCGCATTGCTGATCGGCCAGGACCGGCTTAACGGAATCCTGGATCGTTACGGAGATGAAACAGTTGTCGAGGCGATTGCCGAACTGCGTCGGCGCGCCGCCGAGCAGATGCGCGCCAACATATCCGCCATCCCCGAAGGCACCTACCATTCCAAGGCATTTGTCGATTCCGACGGGGTGGTCAACGAGCCGCTGACCATCGCGCTTGCGGTCGAGAAACAGGGCGACACGCTGACCTTCGATTTCGCCGGCTCGTCAAAGCCGTGCGCCGGGCCGATGAACAGCGTGCTGGCGACGACGCTGTCCTCGGTTTACCTCGCCATGCGCCATATTTTCCCGGACGTGCCGATCAGCGCCGGCGCCTTCGAGCCACTCATCGTCAAGCGGCCGGAAGGCACTTTCCTCGACGCCAAATATCCGCGCCCCGTCTCCGGCTGCGCCGCCGAAGTGTCCCAGCGCATCGCCGAGGCGGTGTTCGCGGCCATGGTGCAGGCGCTGCCCGACAAAGTGACGGCGGCCCCCGCCGGCTCCAGTGGCAATTTCGCGCTCGGCGGCAACGACCCAGCGCGCGGCCGCGATTACGTCATGTACCAGATCTCCGGTGGAGGTTATGGCGGCAATGCCGGCCATGACGGCCTGACCAATGGCTGCTCGACCATCGGTATCTCCAAATCGCCGCCGGTCGAGATCATGGAGCAGGCCTTCCCGGTGCTCTACCGCCACTATGCCTTGCGCGAGGGTTCGGGCGGCGCCGGCAAGCATCGCGGTGGTTTTGGCCTCGCCTATGAGGTCGAGATCCTGCGCGGCGACGCCCGCGCCTCCTTCGTCATGGACCACGGACGTTTCGGCCCGCAAGGCGCGCTCGGCGGCAAGGACGGCGCGGTCAACACGGTGACGGTCTTCCGCGGCGGCGAGGAACACGTGCCGCCGCATCTCTCCAAGGAGCAGGACATCGCCCTGAAGGCCGGCGACCGTGTGCGCGTCGGCACGCCGGGCGGTGGCGGTTATGGTGATCCGCGTGAGCGGGATGCCGAGCTGGTGCTGCGCGACGTGGCGCTGGGGTATTACACGTCGGAGGAAGCCGGCGAAAAATTCGGCGTTGTCTTGTCGGCAGGCGAGCTCGCCGTTGACCGGGAGGCGACGGACAAGCAGCGCGCCGGCTGATACTGCCGGCGGCTTGGATCGCCGGCCGCGCCGTGATCGGCGCATGACATGTCGTTTCCGTCTCCGCCGCGGGTATGAAAGACCGTAGACTTCTCCGGTCAACGGAGATCTCGGACATGCGTCTTTTCGGTCGTTTCGTGCTTGCCGCCTCGGTCGCCCTGGTTCTCGCCACGGGTGCCGCTTCCGCCCAGGACAAGAAGCTCAGGATCGGCACTGAGGGCGCCTATCCGCCCTTCAACTACGCCAATGCCGACGGCACGCTTGGCGGCTTCGACATCGACCTCGGCAAGGCGCTGTGCGCCGAGATGAAGGCCGAGTGCGAGTTCACCGTGCAGGATTTCGACGGCTCGATACCGGCGCTGCAGGCCGGCAAGTTCGATGCGATCATCAACATCACCATCACCCCGGAGCGGGCCGAGAAGGTCGAGTTCACCCACAAATACTACCAGACGCCGCCGGCCATCGCGGTGCCGAAGGATTCGACCATCGCCGGCACCGCCCCGGACGACCTGAAAGGCAAGGCGCTCGGCGTCCAGACCGCGACCATCCACCAGAAATTCGCCGAGCAGAAATACTCGGGCTCGACCGTCAAGGCTTACCCGACCGGTGATGACGCCCGCACCGACATGGCCAATGGCCGCCTCGACGCGATGATGGATGGCTCGATCATCCTGACCGAATGGCTGAAGAAACCCGACGGCGCCTGCTGCAAGCTGCTTGGCACCTTGACCGCCGATCCGGCCATTCACGGACCCGGCGTCGGCATCGCGCTGCAGAAGGGCGACAAGGAGCTGGCCGACAAGTTCAATGCGGCAATAGACGCACTGCGTGCCAACGGAAAATACAAGGAAATCAACGACAAGTATTTCTCGTTCGACGTCTACGGCAGCTGATCCCTGCACCAGTGCACTTCGGCGGCGCCGCCCGGCGCAGCCGATTTCCATGAATGATGGAGACTTCGTTGGCTGAGCGGCGCTCCCCCTTCTACAGCAGCATCGTCGGACTGGGCGCGACCATGGGTCGGGTCGGTGGCGATTTCATCTCGGCCAAGACCTATTCCGGCATTGCCGACGAGCACCTGAACACGCGCAGGAATGTCGGCGTCCAGGATCTCAGCACCATGGGCAAGATGGACATCAAGGGGCCGGACGCCGAGGCGCTGGTCAACCATGTCATCGTCAATGACGCAGCGGCGATGAAGCCGGGCCAGGTCCGCTATTCCACCGTCTGCCGCGACGATGGCGGCATCATGGACGACCTCACCGTGTTCCGGCTGGCGCCGGAGCATTTCATGCTGGTGACCGGCTCGGTCAACCGCCTGAAGATGCTGCCGTGGCTTTTGCATCATGCGCAGGGCCGCAAGGCCTATGTCATCGACATCACCGCGGCCATCGCCTTCCCGACCATCCAGGGGCCGCGCTCGCGCGACTTATTGAAGGCGCTTGTCGCGGATGCCGATCTGGACGGGCTCAAGCGCTGGTCGTTCGCCTCAGGGCGCATTGGTGAGACGAAGATACTGATCTCGCGCACCGGCGTGACGGGCGAGCTCGGCTTCGAACTGTTCGTGCCGGCCGACGAGGCGGCTTCGCTCTGGAACGCGCTGATGACAACCGGCCGCGACTTTGGCCTGAAACCCTATGGCGTGCTGGCGATGTTCACGCTGGGGCTGGAAAAGGCCTATCCGGCGCATGGCATCGACATGGACGAGACCCGCACGCCGTTCCATGTCGGCCTCGACCGCTGGATCAAGTTCGACAAGGGCGATTTCGTCGGCCGCGAAGCGCTGCTCAAGCTCCGCGACAACGGTCTCGACGAGCAATGGGGTGGGCTCATCCTCGACGGCGACAGGCCGGCCGCGACCGACGCCAGGGTTCTGGCTGATGGCGAGGATGCCGGCGTCGTCACCTACAGCGACCACGGCTATTCGCTGGGCAAGGTGCTGGCAACCGCGCATTTGCGGCTGCCGTTCACGGCTGTCGGCACCGAACTCAGCATCGACATCGACGGCAAGCCGACCCGCGCGGTCGTGGCGCCGATCCCGTTCTTCGACCCCGAGGGGGTGAGGCTGAGGGGCTAGCGCGGCTTGTTCCGGAAATCGCTTTTGGGCTTTCCTTTTGGGTTAAGGGAATGAACGGGTATCGTCGCGGAAAGCCGACATTCATCCATCGGGTATGCCGACAGCGAGCAGGTCTCTCCGAAGATCCTCCAGGATTTTTGGGTTGCGATACGGATCGATCAAGATGGTGCTTACAGTCACACCGGGCCTTGCCGCCAGACACTGTCTAGCTGCGTGAGCGGCGAGTTGCTCGTCACCCATTCTCAAATGACAGACCGCTAGAAACGCATAGGCCCAAATGCATAGGAATTGAGATTCCGGTAGGAGGCTATCGCCTCAGGATACCGTCCGAGAATCAGAAGAACTTGTCCGCGTAGATCCCAGAACCAATCGTAATTTAGGGGATCACGGGCGATACAGACGTCCAGATCGGACAAAGCTTCTTCATGCCGACCGAGATAGCTCCAGCACAAGCCCCGTATCGCCCTTGCCCGGGTTTCGTTCGGGTTAAGGTTCACACCCTGCTCAAGATGCAGCAGCGCCTCCTCTAACTGTCCCATGAAGATCAGCGTGTGACCCGCCGCAATATGGCTCCATGCCTCTTTCGGCCCAAGCTTTAGAGCGCGGCGAGCATGGGCAAGAGCGATCTTGAGCGTATTCCCGTCCCCCTCAAGCAGCCATTTGCTTGTGAGTACAGTCGCCATCATTGCATGGATGGTAGCGACATTCGGGTCGAGCTCAATCGCCCTGGCAAGATAGGGCTCTGCTTCCAGCGTAGTGTCATAGCGAACCATCCGAACGCGAGCCTGAAGATACAGATCGTAGGCATCGAGCTGGGTGATCGGAAGGCGCCGGATCTTCTCCACACCCGAAGTTCGGATTGTGCCGACGACGGTGATAGCGACACTTCTTGCGATCTCCTCCTGGAGCTCAAAAATATCTGTCAGCTCCCGATCGAATCGATCGGCCCAGATTTGATTGCCGGATCTGGCCTCTATGAGTTGCGATGAGATCCTCACCCTGTCGCCGGCACGGCGAATGCTACCCCGAAGCAGGTAGTCGACGGACAACTGCTTCGCGATGGTGACGGCATCGACAATCTTTCCCTTGAACACAAAGGAGGAATTGCGGGCTATGAGATGAAGTTCACCGAATCGCCCCAGTTCGGTGATGATGTCCTCGGTGACCCCGTCGCTGAAATATTCCTGGCTGGGGTCGCTGCTCATATTCTCGAATGCAAGAACTGCAACGACTGGCCCGCGGCTTGATGCGCCACCGGTCTGCGGTCTGGGCGTCTCGTCCATGCTCCTGCGCAATAGCCGAAGCTCGTCACCTGGCTCCAGGTTCAGCTCGCGCTTCAGCAACAGCTTGCACGCCTCATACTGCTTGATGGCGAGCGCAGCCTGACCCGAGGCGATATGCGCCCGCATCAGTGCGGCATGCGACGGCTCCCGCAGCGGATCAAGAGCAACCAGCCGTTCGGAAATAGCAACGCGCTCGGCACCGCTCACCGATTCAGCCAAAACTTGGAACACATCGATTGCGCGCGAGGACAGGTCGGCACGGACTTCGCGCAGCCAATCCTCGAAAGCGTTGTCGGACGTGCTCAACCCATCAAGAAAAGGTCCGGCATAGAGGGTGGCTGCCCGCCGAAGATCGGCTGTATCGCGGCTCGCGGATGCAGCGACGAATTCAGTTACGTCGACGGTGAACAATTTCGGATTGAGCGCGACGCGATCTCCGACCAGGACCAAGGCATCGGCTCCCAACCCGGCAAAGTCTTTGCGGATAGCAGCCAGGGCCTGGCGCAGGCTGTTTCTCGCCTGCTCCTCACCTCGATCGCTCCACAGAAGAGCAGCCAGCTTGTGACGCGTCACCTCCTGGTTCGGCGCTACGGAGAGAATGCCCAGGAGTGCTCTATTCTTCTTGGCGGGCATCTCCAAGGGTTTCCCCTGCGGCGACGTCAGGTGAAAACCACCCAGGAGATCGAGCCGGGCCGGGCTCATCGCGATGTACTCTGAATTTCTGCTTTTTTCGCGATATTCACGAGCTTTTCACAGGCATCTCACGCCCCGCATTCGATGTTGCCTCTCGCAACTAACAACATCCGAGAGGAAACTCCAATGTCCATCGTCACAGAGGTTTTGGGAAAGGCAGGTGAAACGCTCGCGAACGAACTGCCGAAGTGGCGTAAGGTCCACCTTGGCCGATTTTTGTACAGCATAGCAGCGGCATATGCCTCTGCGACCTGGAAGGCTTACGGGGTGGCTACTGGCCTTGGTGCGAATAGTCCAGGACGTCAACCTGACGACGACGTCGGCAACTACTGAACTTCTTCGTCCCAACCTCGCGACGCAGACCTCGTCCAAGTCATGATCTGCGGGCTTTTTGGTTCAGAAAGCACAGCTAGAGGCTCGTATGGAAGGCAACGTCCCCAATCGGCGGCCAGTCCTTAGGACCGCCGATCCAGCCTCGCCACCAGCCGGTCGCCCGCCCACTGGATGCCGCAGACCAGGATGATCAGCACGATGACCACGGCGATCATGACTGACGTTTCGAAGCGCTGATAGCCGTAGCGGATAGCGAGGTCGCCGAGCCCGCCGGCACCGATGGCGCCGGCCATGGCCGAGGCTCCGATCAGCGTCACCAGCGTTACCGTGAAGCCGGCGACGATGCCGGGCAGCGCTTCGGGCACCAGCACCTCGCGGATGATCGTCCAGCGGTTGCCGCCCATGGCGCGCGCCGCTTCGATCAAGCCGCGGTCGACCTCGCGCAGGGACACTTCGGCGATGCGCGCATAATAGGGCGTGGCGGCGATCGACAGCGGCACGATCGCCGCCCAGGTGCCGATCGAGGTGCCGACGATCAGGCGTGTCACCGGGATCAGTGCCACCAGAAGGATGATGAAGGGCACCGAGCGGAAGCCGTTGATGACGGCGCCGAGCGCGCGGTTCAACCACAGGCTTTCGGCAATGCCGCCGCGTTCGGTGACGATCAGCGCCAGCCCCAGCGGCAGGCCGAAGACCAGCGAGATCAGGCCGGACGCGGCCGTCATCAGCACGGTTTCCCAGATCGAACGCAGCAAAAGCTCAAACAGGATTGGCGACATGGCCGAGCACCTCCACCCGCGCCTGGCGGGCCTTCAAGAATGTGATTACGTGCGCGAGATGTCCTGCGTCGCTGCCCGGCACGGCCAGGAACAGCGTACCGACAGGCTGCTGCTGGATATGGTCGATGCCGCCATGGACGAGGCGGAACGAGCCCGGAACAGCAACGGCAAGGTCGGACAGCAGCGGACCGCGCGCCGCTTCGCCGGCCACGTCGACGCGCAGGATTGTTTCCGTGCCGGCTGACGGCACCAGCCGGGCTGCGAGTTCTGCCGGCAATTGCGGCCGGATGGCGCCGAGCAGGCTTCTTGTGATGTCCGAGCGCGGGTCGGCAAACACCGACCAGACCGGCCCTTCCTCGACGATGCGCCCGGCATCGATCACCGCCACACCATCGGCAATCGAACGGATTACCTCCATCTCATGGGTGATCAGCAGGATGGTCAGGCCAAGCTGCCGGTTGATGTCTTTCAGCAAGGCAAGGATCGACCGCGTCGTCTCCGGATCGAGCGCCGAGGTGGCTTCGTCCGACAGCAGCAGCGCCGGCCGCGCCGCAAGCGCCCTGGCGATGCCGACGCGCTGCTTCTGGCCGCCTGACAGTGACGCCGGATAGGCCTTGGCCTTCTTCGACAGGCCGACGAGGTCAAGCAGTTCGGCGGCCCGTTGCAGCCGCTCGGCCTTAGGCCGCCCCTCGATCTTCAGCGGCAGCGCCACATTGTCCTCGACCGTCTTGGCCGACAGCAGGTTGAAATGCTGGAAGATCATGCCGATGCGCCTTCGCAGCGGCTGCAGATCGCGCTCGCGGAGCCGGCTGATCTCGCGACCCTCGATGAACACCTCGCCGGAATCGGGCCGTTCCAGCCCGTTCAGGCAGCGGATCAGAGTCGATTTGCCGGCGCCGCTGCGGCCGATGATGCCGAGGATCTCGCCCTTGCGCACCGTCAGCGAGATGCCATCGAGTGCCGGCGTGGTGCCAAAGCGGCGCTTCAGGTCGACAAGGCGCACAACGTCCTGCGGTGTTGCGGCGGCCTGGTCCGTGGTTTCGGCTGTTGCGGCAAAATGCTGGTTCATGCGCATATCCCAAAAATACGATTGCGGCCCGCGCGTTGCGCGGACCGCCTTCCCAGTCAAAGCAGGCACATTATCCCCTAGTAGGCGCTGAGGCCGGTGCCCTTGTAGACCTTGTCGAACTCGGCCTTCACCGCCTCGTTCTGATAGGACGCGACCAACGTCTTGACCCAGCCCTCGTTCTCATTGCCGGCCTTCACCGCGATGAAGTTGCGGTATGGGTTGTCGGCGATGGGCTCCTGCGCGATTCGATTTTCCGGCGTCAGGCCACTTTTCAGCGCCCAGTCGGTGTTGACTACCGCCGCGTCGAGATCCTCCACCGAGCGGCCGACGATGCCGGCGTCGAGTTCCTTGATCACCACCTTCTTGGCATTTTCGGCGATGTCGGCGGTGGTGGCGAGAATGCCGGTGCCCTCCTTCAGCTTGATCACGCCCTCGTTCTGCAGCACGCGCAGCGCCCGGCCTTCATTGGATGGATCGTTCGGCACGCCGATCACCGCGCCCTCGGGCAGGTCGGCGACCTCTTTGTACTTCTTCGAGTAGAGGCCGATCGGCCAGACGCCGGTGTAGCCGACGCGAACGATATGGTAGCCCTGCGTCTTGATCTGATTGTCGAGATAGGGCTGGTGCTGGAAGGCATTGGCGTCGATTTCGCCGCGCTCCAGCGCCTCGTTGGGCTGGGTGTAGTCGTTGAACACCACGGTCTCGATGGCGAGGCCCTTTTCGGCCGCCTGCGCGACGACGACCCGCCACACGTCCTCGTCCTCGCCGCTGATGATGCCGACCTTGATCGCCTTCTTGTCCTCGGCGAACGACGCATGGGGCGCCATCAGGCTGCCGATGGCGACGGCCGATGCGAACAGCAGAGCAAGGCCGCTGCGCCGGTTGAGGGGTGACCAAAGGGAAGATGGAAAAGTGTTTCTGAAGTCAGTCATGATTGATCTCTGCGGTTGTGAAGTCATGCAGCCAGGTGGATTGCCGAGCCTTGATCACATCGTCAGAAATTCTATCGACTTTATCAAAGAACGCGTTTCGCCGTTCTCGTCAAAGCCGGGAATATTCTCTCAAAGTTTTCAGGAGAGTGAGCACAAGACGTCGCCGGACGACCGCAGCGGGCTGCGCTGCGATCCGGTACGCCTTGGCGGGAATGTCAGATTCGGAGGGAGACCAGCGCTGACGCAGATCTCAAAGCGCGATCCATGCCGTCTTCAGATCGAGATATTTGTCCATCGCGTGCAGCGACTTGTCGCGGCCGAAGCCGGACTGCTTGACGCCACCGAGCGGCACGGTGATGTCGGCGCCGCCATAGGTGTTGACGTGGACGACGCCGGCATTGATGGCGCGCACCATGCGGTGGGCGGTGGAAAGGTTGGCGGTCCACACCGCTGAGGCAAGGCCGTAGACGGTCGAATTGGCAAGGCGCACCGCTTCGTCCTCGGTCTCGAAACGCATGACGCCGAGCACCGGCCCGAACACCTCCTCGCGGGCAAGCTGCATCTCTTGCGTCACATTCTCGAATATCGTCGGCGCCATGTAGCTGCCGCCGGTCTCAGTAAGAATGCGTTCGCCACCGGTGACGAGACGGGCGCCCTCAGCCTCGGCTCGGGCGACGAAGTCGAGATTCTTGCTCAGCTGTTCGGCGCTCGACACCGCGCCGACGTCGCTCGAGAGATCGAGCGGATCGCCAACCTTCAGCCGTGTGGTTGCCGAGAGAAGCTCGTCCATGAAGCGGTTATAGACCGACGATTGAACAAGAAGGCGCGAGCCGGCAACGCAGACCTGGCCGGAATTGCGAAAGATGCCATTGGCCGAGACGACCGCCGCTTGTTTCAGGTCCGAGGCATCGGCAAAGACGATGTTGGGCGACTTGCCGCCGAGTTCGAGAAAGACGCGCTTCAGATTGGAACGCGCGGAGTATTCGAGCAGCCGGCGGCCGACCGGCCCCGAGCCGGTGAAGGCGATGGCGTCGACATCCATATGCACGCCGAGCGCTTCACCGGTTACCGCACCGCGCCCGGTGACGACATTGAGCACACCGGCGGGAAGTCCAGCCTCGCTGGCCAGCTCGGCCAGCCGCAGCAGGGTGAGCGAGGCGATCTCAGGCGGCTTGACCACCACGCAATTGCCGGCGGCCAGCGCGGGCGCGATCTTCCAGGCGCCGATCATCAGCGGAAAATTCCACGGCACGATGACACCGACGACGCCGAGCGGCTCTTTGTGAATCAGCCCGAGCACATTGTCGGCCGTCGGCGCGATCTCGCCATAGATCTTGTCGATCGCCTCGGCATAGTAGCGGATGGTACCAGCCGCCGAGAGCGGTTCCGCCTTGTAGGCCATGCCGATCTCGGTGCCATTGTCGCGCACGCCAAGCACCGCCAGCTCGTCGGCATGCTTTTCGACCAGCTCGGCGAGTTTTGTCAGCACTTTCTTGCGAAAGGCGGGTGCCGAGCGCGACCACGAACCGTTCTCGAAGGCCTTGCGCGCCGACCGGACGGCACGGTCGATGTCGGCGGCATTGCCGTCGGCGATGCTGGCGAAGGGGCGACCGTCGATCGGCGATATCACCGGCAGCGTCGCGCCGCTTGTCCCTTCGGTTTGTTCGCCATCGATGAACAGGCCCCGCGCGCCGATTTCCGTCTTGCGCAGCGTGTCGATGGCATTCTGGCTGATCATTTGGGATTGGCTCCGAAACTAACATGCAATGTGGTTGGCGCCCGGAATTCCCAGCCGCGAAACACCGGCTCCTTGCCCGGCACCAGGCGGAGATCGGGGAAGCGCAGCAGCAGCAGCCTTACCGCAAGGCACATCTGCTCGCGCGCGAAAAACCGGCCCGAACAGAAATGATGGCCAAAGCCGAAGGCGGCATGGTTGCCTTCGTCGCGGTTGATATCGAAACGGTCGGGGTCGGCAAAGCGGCTCTCGTCGCGGCTGGCCGAGGAGACAAGTGCCGCGACCGCGGCGGCGGCCGGGATCGTCACGCCGCCAAGCTCGACCGCCCGCGTCGTCTGCCGCGTCTGCGTACCGATCGGCGCGACCCAGCGCAGACCCTCGTCGACGGCCTTCGGCACGAAGATTTCCAGGTCGTCGAGGACCTGCCGCAATTGTGCGGGATGCGAAAGCAGGCCGGCGAGGATCGAGCCGGCGCCATGTCCGGGCTCCTGCATGCCGCCGAGCAGGATGACCTTGATGCTTGGCATCAGGAAGTCGATCGGTCGCGTTGTGCCTTCCGGCATGCCGTCATGCAGCATGTGCGACAGCGCGGAGTCATCGGGCTCACGCGCAAGCCGCTCCAACGTCGGCAGGATGGCGGCGCCGACCTCAGCGCTGATCGCATCGGCGATCTCCTGCCGCTTGGGATCGTTCTCGAAATTGATGGCACCTTGGGCAAGGCCGTAAAACCAGCGGCGCAGCGTCGGCATGTCGAAGTCGGCAAGGCCGAGCGAGCGCGCCAGGCTGAGCGTCGACACCGGCTCGAAATAGTCGGCCATCAGCTCGGCCGAGCCGCGTTCGGCGATCTGGTCGAGAAAAGGTTTGGCGATCGACCGCACGAGATCGCCGGCATAGGCGGCGACGGTGCGCGGCCGGTACTTCGGGTCGACACCTCCGCGCAATTGCTTGTGCGTCTCGCCGTCGGTGGTCAGGATCGTCGGCTTGCCGAACGAGCGCTCGACGGGCGATGAGCCGACGACGGCGGAAAAGATGTCGGGCGATTTCGCCACGCTCTCGACATCCTTCCAGCGGGTGACGAACCACAGATTGACCGCCGGCACAAAGGCGACAGGGGCGCTGCGCCGGAGCTCGGCATAGATAGGATAGGGATCGGCCTCCAGCGCCTCGACGGTGATGTTTTCGGCAAAGCTCAAGGCCGCCACTCCCTTTGCGTGAGGGGGCGGCATGACCGCCCTTTCTGCTTTGCTCAATCTTTCAATGGCTGGCCGAGGTTTTCGAAGGCGACCGGATCGCGGCTCTTCAGCGCGCTCGCCAGCAGCAGGCCGACAACCGCCGCAATCAGCACGAGCCCCGGCAGGAATACGCCGAGGAAGCCGCTGGCGCCCGACAGGCCACCGAAATTGATGACGATCAGATAGATGATGACGACGAAGGCGATGAAGGTCAGTCCGGGCAGGATGGAGGTCTTCAACGCATTCTCCTGCGCAGCCGGATTGGCCCGGAAGAACATCACCACGGCGAGCGACGCCACCGCCATCATGACGATGACGCCGAGCGTCGCGACATTGGTCAGCCACGAAAACAGTGCCAGCACCGGATCGAGGCCGAGCACGGCGAACAGCCCGACGACGATTGCAGCGAGCACGCTCTGGATGACCGAGGCGACATGCGGGCTCTGGTGCACCGAATGCGTCACACCGATCGTTTGCGGCAAAAGCTTCTCGCGACCAGAGACATAGATGTAGCGGGCAACCGCGTTGTGGAACGCCAGCACGCCGGCAAACAGGCTCGACACGAACAGGATGCTCATCGCCTGCGACAGCATCGTTCCGGCATAACGATCAGACAGGCCGAACAGGAAGGTCGTTGGATCCTGCAGCCCCTGCAGCGCCGGCAGCAGCTTGTCGACACCGGCGCCGACCGCCATCAGCCATGCCGTGACCATGTAGAAGACACCGATCAGCAGCACGGAGAAATAGGTGGCGCGCGGAACCGTGACCTCGGGGTCGCGGGCTTCCTCGGCATAGATGGTCGTCGCCTCGAAACCGATGAAGGCGGCAAAGCAGAACAGGATGGCGATGGCCGGCGCGCCTGATGTGATCTGGCTCCAGCTGAACGGCGCCATCGACAGGCCGCTATCGCCACCGGTCTTGAGGATGGCGACGTCGAGGACCAGCACCACCAGATATTCGCACAGCACCAGCACCGTCAGGATCTTGGCCGACAGGTCGACCTGCCGGTAACCGAGCACGGCGACCAGCGCGATGGCGATGAAACTCCACACCCACCAGGGCAGGTTGATGCCCCAGCCGGCGAACAGCCCTGATGTGGCCGCACCGAGCAGGCCCATGACGCCGATCTGCATGGCGTTGTAGGACAGGATGGCGATCAGGGCCGTGGCGCCGCCGGCCAGGCCGCCGAGCCCGCGCGCCGCATAGGCATAGAAGGCGCCGGCATTGCCGACATGGCGCGACATCGTCACATAGCCGACGGCGAACAAAAGCAGCAGGATGGTCACGATGAGATAGGTGCCGGCGAAGCCGGCGCCATTGCCCATCAGCATGCCGAGCGGCGTGCCGCCGGCGACCGCGGTAAGGGGAGCCGCCGCTGAAATCACCATGAAGGTGATGGCGCCGACGCCGAGACTGTTCTTGCGCAGCCTGTTGGCTGGCGCCTGCTCCGAAACTGCTGACATTGGTCCCTCCTGTATGCGAACCCTCAGGCTCGCCGGCCGATCGGCCTGTCCCATGCGCTCTGGATGTCGGTTCATTATTTGAACCCTTATTTTGAATATAGACTTGCAAACAAAGCCGATGCCTGTCAAGTTAATTCACACGTTAAATGATTATCCGGAGGCAGGGTTGGGTACGGTCGGCAAGGCGATTTCACTTCTGGAGCTGTTCACCGTCGACGAGCCCGCGCTCGGACTGTCCGACCTGGCGCGCCGGTCGGGCTTCGACAAGGCGACGACACGACGGCTGCTGTTGGCGCTGACCGGCCACGGCTTCGTCGAGCAGGATGCCGCCACCCGGCACTATCGCCTCGGCGCCGGTCTGTCGCGGCTGGCGCGCATCCGCGAGGCGCGCTTTCCCTTCCTGCAGACGGCGGTTCCCCTGGTGCGGGATCTCGCGGCCTCGACCGCAGAGACCGTGCACCTCTCGGAATTCGGCGTCGACACGCTGGTTACCGTCCATGTCGAACATCCGGCCTGGGCAAATCGGGTCAATGTCGATATCGGCCAGCTTTTGCCCTTGCACTCCACCGCATCGGGCATCGCCTACCTGGCCTTCGCCCGCGACGAGACCGTCAAGGCATGCCTGACGGGCTCGCTCGATGCCTTCACGGCGCATACGCTCATCGAGCCGGCCGCTATTTCCCGCTCCATCGGCGAGACGCGTGACCGCGGCTATTCGATCTGCGATCAGGGTTTCGAGGAGGGCGTGATCAGCGTCGCGGCGGCGATCCGCGCTGCGGACGGCTTTGCGCTCGGCACGATCGCGGTGGCGGCGCCAAAGGCCAGGACGACGGCGGCGGCGATCGCGGAACGGGGACTTGCGGTGATGGCCGCGGCACGGGAGATTTCGATGCGCCTCAATGGCGAAAACCTGCAAAACCTGAGGAGGCAGGCATGATGTCTGCAGAGGCGGCAACGGCGCCCCGCATCCTGGTGATCGGCACGGGTGACACCAAGGCTGATGAGCTTCAGTTCATGAAGCAATGCATCGAGGCCTCGGGCGGCAGCGCGGTGATGATGGATGTCAGCGTGCTGGGCGACCCGCCCTACAGCCCGGATCACGACAAGCACGCCGTCGCCCGGGCCGTGGAAGTGACGATCGCCGAGATCGTCTCGAGCGGTGATGAAAACACCGCCATGACACTGATGGCCGGCGGCGCCGTGCAACTGGCGCGTCAGCTTCATCAACGCGGCCAGATCGACGCCTTCATCGCCATCGGCGGCTCGATGGGAACCGACCTGGCGCTCGATGTCGCGCTTTGCCTGCCGCTCGGCGTGCCGAAATTCGTCGTCTCGACCATCGCCTATTCGCATCTCATCCCGCCCGAACGCGTCGCGCCCGACCTGATGATGATCCTCTGGGCAGGGGGGCTCTATGGCCTCAACAGCATCTGCAAGCTGGTCCTGTCGCAAGCCTGCGGCGCGGTCGTCGGCGCGGCGAAGATCGTGCTGGCGTCGCGCACGTCAGCACCCGCCATCGGACCGACCATCGGCATGACGTCGCTGGGCAGCAGCTGCCTGCGCTACATGAAGACGCTGAAGCCTGCGTTGGAGCGGCGCGGCTATGACGTCGCCGTCTTCCACACCACCGGCATGGGCGGCCGCGCCTTCGAATCGATTGCCGGACAAGGGCACTTCTGCGCGGTGTTCGACTTCAGCCTGCAGGAAATCACCAACCATCTCGCCGGCTCCGTCGTCAGTTCCGGCGCGGACCGCCTGGAAAATGCCGGCGCCCGTGGAATTCCGCAGATCGCCGCGCCCGGGGCGGTCGACATGGTCGACCTGCCGACCTGGCAGGATTTGCCGGCTAAGTTCTCCGAGCGCCCGTTCCATGCCCACAACCGGCTGATCGGCTCGGTCACAGTCGACGCCGACGATCGTCGCCAGGTCGCCAGAACCATCGCCGCCAAGCTCGGCGCGGCGAAGGGGCGCTCAGCCTTCATCCTGCCCTCCGGCGGCATCCAGGAATGGGACATGCAGGGCGAGCCGCTGTATGAGCCCGAAGCCCTTGCCGCCTTCGTCGACGAAATGCGCAAGACCATTCCCGCAGGCGTCGAGTTCCATGAGATCGACGCCCACATCAACAGCGACGACTTCGTCGGCAAGGCGCTCGAGATTTTTGACCGCTGGGTCGAGGAGGGCATTGTCCCGCGCGGCACACCAGTTAAGGGAGTCGCCGCGTGAGCACTCCTTTGGCCCAGGCGCTGGTTCTTGATTTCGGCGGTGTCGTCACTCGGACGCTGTTCGAGACACATGCGCTGACCGAACAGGCGCTCGGCCTCATCGAGGGAACGTTGCAATGGCGCGGGCCGTTCGATCCGGACAGCGATCCGCTGTGGCGCTCGATGCAGGCCGACGAGATTAGCGAGCGCGACTACTGGCGCACCCGCACCGGTGAAGTCGGCCGGCTCGTCGGCGAGGATTGGCAGGCGATGGAAACCTTCGTCCAGCGTGCGCGCGGCGCCGAACCGGAGAAAGTGGTGCGGCCCGAGGCCGACAGTGCCATCCGCGCCGTCCATGCGGCGGGTTTTCGGCTCGCAATCCTGTCCAACGAGCTCGACCTGTTCTATGGCGCCGACTTCCGCCGGCGGCTGCCGCTGCTCGGCCTGTTCGACTTCATCATAGACGCCACCTATACCGGCATCCTCAAGCCCGATCCCCGCGCCTATGCCTTCGTCACCGAGGCGCTTAGCCTGCCTGCCGAGTCTTGCGTCTTCGTCGACGACCAGCAACGCAATGTCGATGGCGGTCGTGCCGTAGGCATGCGCACCGTTCATTTCGACGTTGCGCGGCCAGCACTTTCCTATGCCGAGGCCCTCGGCCATTTCAACCTCGTCCCGGCCGTCTGAGACCATTTGCGGAGCCTGTCATGCGCGACATCAATTTCCTCACCGAGACAAACGCCAAGCCGATCTGGCATCCGATGGCGCATCCAGCCGAGATGCGGGCCAATCCGCCGAAGATTATCATGAAGGGTGAGGGTGTCACCGTCACCGACATCGACGGCAACAGCGTGCTCGACGCGGTCGGCGGCCTGTGGAACGTCAATCTCGGCTACAGCTGCGACCCGATCAAGAAGGCGATCGCCGACCAGCTCGGCGCGCTGCCCTACTATTCCGGCTTTCGCGGCACCTCGACCGGACCGTCGATCGAGCTCGCCTACGAGCTCAGTGAATGGTTCGAACCGGAAGGCATGGTGCGGACGTTTTTCACCTCGGGCGGCTCGGATTCGGTCGAAACCGCGCTGCGGCTGGCCCGGCAATACTGGAAGATCCGTGGCCAGGGCGACCGCACCAAGTTTCTCGCCCTGAAGAAGGGCTATCATGGCACGCATTTCGGCGGCGCGTCGGTCAACGGCAACGCCAATTTCCGCCGCAACTACGAGCCGCTGCTGCCCGGTGTCTTCCACATCCCGGCGCCGTGGACCTTCCGCAACCCTTTCGACGAGGCCGACCCGGAACGCCTGGCGAAACTGTGCGCCAAGGCGCTGGAGGACGAAATCGCCTTCCAGGGCGGCGACACGATCGCCGCTTTCATCATGGAGCCGGTCCTGGGTGCCGGCGGCGTCATCGTCCCGCATGAAAGCTTCATGCCGCTGGTGCGTGAAATCTGCGACCGCCACGAAATCCTGCTGATCGCCGATGAGGTGGTGACAGGCTTCGGCCGCTCGGGCGCATGGTCGGGCTCGCGGCTGTCGGGCGTGAAGCCGGATTTCATGACCATCGCCAAGGCGATCACCTCGGGCTATTTCCCGCTCGGCGCCACGTTGATCGGCGCCAAGGTGGCCGATGTCTTTGAAACCGATAAGACCAGCTTCGGCTCGATCGGCCATGGCTATACCTATTCCGGCCACCCGGTCGGCTGCGCCGCGGGGCTGGCGGCCCTTGCCGAGACAAAGCGGCTTCGCCTGGACGAGAACGCGGCCGCGCGGGGCATCGAGCTGGCAGCCGTGCTGGAAGGGCTGAAGGCAAGGCACGCCATCGTCGGCGATGTCAGGTACAAGGGCCTGATGGCGGCGCTCGAACTGGTCTCGGATCGAACCACCAAGAAGCCTGCCGACAAGAAAACCATGGCCGTGGTTTCGGAGGCGGCTTATGAAGCCGGCGTCATGCTGCGCGTCTCCGGCAACAACATCATCCTGTCGCCGCCGCTCATCATCAGCGCCGCCGACGTCGCGAAGATCGGCGAAGCGCTGGATGCTGGCCTGTCGAAGTTCTGACGGATTAGCGGACACAACGGAGTTCGGTAAGAAATGGCTTATTCGCAGGAAAAACTGGCCGAGGATGCGCTGGTTAGCCGGCGTTCCCGCCTGCTCGGCGCAAAATCGCAATTGTTCTATGACGAGCCCGTGCATCTGGTGCGCGGCGAAGGCGTCTGGCTCCATGACGCCGACGGCCGCAAATATCTCGATGCCTACAACAATGTCGCCCATGTCGGCCATTGCCACCCGCATGTGGTCGAGGCCCTGTGCCGGCAGGCAAGCCTGCTCAACACCCACACGCGTTATTTGCACACGGCCATCCTCGACTATGTCGAACGGCTGACCGCGACCTTCGATGCCAGCCTGTCCACCGCCATCCTGACCTGCACCGGCAGCGAGGCCAACGACATCGCGCTGCGCATGGCGCAGGCGGCGACCGGCCGCATGGGCATCATCGCCACCGACGCCACCTATCACGGCAACACTTCCGCCGTTTCGCAGCTCAGCACGCGCATGCCGCCGGTCGGCGGCCGTGCCCGCCATGTCAGGCTGGTGCCGGCGCCCGACAGCTATCGCCATCCGGATGCGATGGCCAACGGCAAGGCTTTTGGCGACGCGGTGCTTCAAGCCATCGCCTCGCTGCAGCAGGACGGCATCGGCCTGTCCGGCATGATCCTGTGTCCGCTGCTCGCCAACGAAGGCTTCCCGGCGCTGCCATCCGGATTCTTCGAAGACGCGGTGCATGCCGTGCGCGAGGCCGGCGGCCTGGTCATCGCCGACGAGGTGCAGCCGGGATTCGGCCGCACCGGCAGCCATTTCTGGGGCCATCAGCGCGCCGGCTTCGTTCCCGACATCGTCACCATGGGCAAGCCGATGGGCAACGGCCATCCGGTCGCCGCCGTGGTCACCACCAGGGAGATCCTGGCGACCTTCCGCAATGCTTTCCGCTACTTCAACACGTTTGGCGGCAACCCGGTTTCGTCTGTGGTGGCGAATGCCGTTCTCGATGTATTGGAGCAGGAGAACCTCGTCGCCAACGCGCGCGATGTCGGCGCCTATGCACTGGGCCTGCTGCGCCCGCTTGCCGACCGCCATGAATGCATCGGCGAGGTCAGGGGCGCCGGGCTGTTCTTTGGTGCCGAGCTGGTTCACGACCGCGAGACGCGCGAACCAGCGCCAGACATTGCCGAGCAAGTCGCCAACCGGATGCGCCATCGCGGCGTGCTTATGGGCAAGACCGGCATCCACGGCAATGTGCTGAAGATCCGCCCGCCGATGCCGTTCTCGCGCGACAATGCCGCCTTTCTGATCGGCACGCTCGACGAGGTGCTTGGCGAAGTTGGCGGAGTACCGGCGTGAACGCTGTTTCCACGAAGTCAGAGCCAGAAACGGAAGCGGATGTCACAGAGCTTGCCCGGCGTGCGCTCGAACATTGGGGGGTTCGTTACGGTGAGCCGGAGCTGCTGAAGTACCGCGAGAATGCGGTGTTTCGTGTCCGCCTACCCGATGGGCGACCGGCGGCCATGCGCATTCATCGGCTTGGCTATCACTCGGACGAGGCGTTGCTCTCGGAGCTGCAATGGATGGGCTTCCTGCAATCTGCCGGCGTCGCCACGCCATCTCCCATCCCGGCGCTGAGCGGCGACTTGTTCGTACCGGTCAGCACAGGCTCTCTAACGCCGCCGCGTCAGGTCGATTGTCTCTCCTGGCTGGAAGGCCGCGCTGTCGGCGCACGAGGCGTGCCGCTGGATTTCACGCCCGAGCAGGCAAGACAGGTCTTCACGGCGATCGGCCGAACCATCGCCCACATGCACAATGTCTCTGCCGTCTGGACACCACCCGCCGGCTTCGCCCGCCATGCCTGGGATTTCGACGGTTTCTTCGGCCCGAACCCGAACTGGGGCCGCTTCGAGACCTCTCCCTTCCTCGACGGCCCCCGTCGGGAGCTGGTTTTCCAGGCGCGCGAAAAGGCCGTGCAGGCGCTGTCGGATCATGAACGCAGCGCCCGCAATTTTGGCATCATCCATGCCGACCTGGTGCGCGAGAATGTGCTCGTCCATGAGGGCGCGATCCGCATCATCGACTTCGACGATTGCGGCTATGGATGGCACATGTATGACCTTGCCGTCGCCCTCTACCAGAACCGCGAGGAGGCGATCTATCCACTGATCGAGACCGCCCTGCTCGACGGATATCGGCTAGAGCGGGATCTGACCCCGCGGGACATCGCCGCACTGCCGCTGTTTTCAGCGTTGCGCGCCTTCGCCTTCCTCGGATGGGTGCAGAGCCGTGTCGAAGGCGACATCACCAGGGATGTCGGCATGCGCATGTCGAGCATCGCCGCCGATGTGGTGATTGCCTATCTGCATGGCGGCTGATCGGGGTTGGCCGCCCGTCAGGCAAAGTGAATGCTGACGGTTCCCGAACTGCCGAAATCGGCGACGATAGTGTCGCCGGGCCGCGCCTCGACGGGTCGAACGAAGGACCCCGACAGGACCACCTCTCCAGCCGCGATCGACAGGCCGTAGCGGGCGAGCCTGTCGGCCAGCCAGGCAATGCCCATCGCCGGATGGTTGAGCACGCCGGCGCCAAGCCCGGTCTCCTCGACCTCGGCATTGCGCGAGACGATGGCGCCGATCCAGCGCATGTCGGTCTCCTGCGGCCGCTGCGGCCTTCCGCCGATGACGATGCCGGCATTGGCGGCATTGTCGGAAATCGTGTCGAAGAAGGTGCGCGACTTCTTCGTCTCCGCATTGACGCGCTCGATGCGCGTGTCGAGGATTTCGAGCGCCGGCGTGATGTAGTCAGTGGCGTCGAGCACGTCGGAGATGGTCACGCCGGGGCCCTTCAACGGTGTCTTCATGACAAAGGCGATCTCGGCCTCGACACGCGGCTGGATAAAGCGGCCGGGGGGAACCGTCGCTCCATCACTGAAGAACATGTCGTCGAACAGCACGCCCGAATCGGGCGTGTCGATGGCGAGCGCATATTGCATGGCCTTGGAGGTCAGCCCGATCTTCCAGCCCTTCGGCTTCAGCCCGGCATCGACCTTGCGCCGCACCAGCGCCGCCTGGACGCGATAGGCGTCCTCCATCGTTGCCTCGGGAAAATCGAGGCTGAGCAGGCGGATCTGGCGGCGCGAACGCTCGGCCTCGAACAGCCGCGCCGCGGCGTCTTCCACTTGCAGAGGGGTCATTGGGCCGCCTCGTCGACGACGCCATTTTTTAGCACGCCGATGCCTTCGGCCTCCACTTCGATCACATCGCCCGGCTTCAGCCAGATCGGCGGCTCGAAGCGGGCGCCGGCACCTGTCGGTGTACCGGTGACGATGACGTCGCCGGGCACCAGCGTGGTGAAGGTCGAGATATAGGCGATGATCTTGCGGAACGAGAAGATCATCCGGCTGGTGCGGTCCTGCTGGCGCAACTCGCCATTGACGCGGGTGGTCAGCGCGATGTCGGCAATCTGCGCCTCATCCGTGAAAGGCACCAGCCACGGGCCGATCGAGCCGCTGCGGTCGAAATTCTTGCCTTGCGTGACGTTGAACTTGGCATGCCGCACCCAGTCGCGGAGGGTGCCCTCGTTACACAGCGACAGCGCCGCGATGTGACCGAGCGCGTCGGCCTCGGCAATGCGCCGGCCGGCCTTGCCGATGACGATGACGATCTCGCCCTCATAGTCGAGCTGCGAAGAGTCCGGCGGCCGCACCAGCGGCGCGCCATGGCCGACGAAGGAGCGCGGAAAGCGGATGAACAGCGACGGGTTCGAAGGCGCCGCCTGGCCGTCCTTGTACTCCTCGTTGCGGTCCGGATAATTAACGCCGACGCAGATGATCTTTTCCGGTGACGGGATCGGGATGTCGTAGGCGATGGCGTCGAGCGGGAAATCGGCGGCGTAGGCGTCAGCCTCTTCCGCCAGCCGCAGCAAGGCGCCGGCCTCGATCACCTCGCGCAGCGTCGGCCACTGGCCATGGCGGGCCGACAGGTCGACCACGCCCTTACTGGTGATCGCGCCAAAACGCACCGTGCCGCCGACGGTAAAAGTGGCGAGCCGCCAATGTCCAGTCATCTGGGCCTCCTCATGCGGTCTGCGTCCGCCATCAAGGCGCGATGATCGGCGACGCCGTCAGATCCGGCTGGCGTGCCGCAACCCCGGCAAATGCACTGCCTTCCTCGAACCAGCTTTTTGGCGCCGGTGCGCCCCACAGGGTCTGGCGCTGCGGGTCCTTGAGGTCCCACTTGATCGGCTCGAGGTCCGGATCGACCGTCTGGTAGTCCGAGCAGTAGATCTCGATGCGGTGATTGTCCGGGTCGCGGACGTAAAGGAAAAAGGCGTTGGAGATGCCGTGCCGGCCGGGGCCGCGTTCGATGTTCGGCAAATAGCCGGTCGTCGCCATCAGGTCGAGCAGGTCGATGATGTTGAGTGGCGTAGGCACCCAGAAGGCGACGTGATGCAGGCGCGGCCCAATGCCGTTGGTGAAGGCGATATCGTGGACGCCGCCCTTGCGATGCGTCCAGGCGGCCCACAGCTTTCCGCTGCTGGCATCCTCGGTGTATTCGGTAACGCGGAAGCCGAGCTCGTTGTAGAAGGCGACGGACTCGTCAACATTGGGCGAGAAGCAGTTGAAGTGGTCGATGCGCAGCGGCTTGACGCCGTGATAGAGCGCATACTTCTGATGGATCGGCGGCAGCCGCTCCATCTGGGCGTAGAACTCAAGCGGTATGCCGTGCGGATCGCGCGTGCGGAAGGTGCGCGACTGGTAGGGCCGCTCGACCCATTCGACCGGCAGGCCTTTTCCCTTGAAGAAGTGCTCGGCCTTGTCGAGATCGTCCTCGGAGAACAGCTTGAAGCCGAGGTCGCGCGCTTCGGCGGTGTCGGCCTTCTTCAAGACGATGCAATGGTGCCCGCGCTCCTCCAGCGCCCGCAGATAGATCGTGTCTGGTGTCTCGTCGGTGACCTGCAGGCCGAGTGTGTCGACATAGAACGCACGGGATCTGGCGAGGTCGGTGACGGCCAGTTCGACATGGCTGAGGCGCACGATGTTGAATTCAGGGTAGAGATTGGGCTTGGGCAAGGGCATTTGATTTCCTCTGATCAGCCGCCGAGTTTTTGGATCGCGTGCGCCGTCGTGGCGAAGGCGATGTTCTTCGTCTCCATGTAGAAGTCGAAGGAATGGTCGCCACCGTCGCGGCCGATGCCGGAATTCTTGACGCCGCCGAACGGCGTCGGCAAATGGCGCACATTTTCCGAATTGACCCAGATCATGCCGGCGTCCAGCGCGTCGGTGAAGCGGAAGGCGCGGGTAACGTCCGACGTCCAGAGGTAGCCGGTCAGGCCGTATTGCGTGTCGTTGGCGAGCGCCAGCGCCTCGGCTTCGTCGGCGAACGGAATGGCGCTCAGCACCGGCCCGAAGATCTCCTCCTGCGCGATGCGCATCGTGTTGGTGACGTTGGTGAACAGGGTCGGGCCGACATAGCAGCCGCCGCCCGGCCCTTCGACCTTGCCGCCGCCGGCCGCGAGCGTCGCACCCTCCGATCTGCCGATGTCGATGTAGGATAGCACCTTCTTTTCATGCACCGGATGGATCAGCGGCCCGACCACCGTTTTCGGATCGAGCGGGTGACCGACGACGATGCGCTTCGCCCTTTCGGCGACCTTGGCGGTGAAGCTTTCATAGACCGATCCCTCCACCAGCAGGCGCGACGACGAGGTGCAGCGTTCGCCGTTCAGCGAATAGATCATGAAAACGGCCGCATCGGCGGCGCGCTCCAGATCGGCGTCGGCAAAGACGATCACGGGGTTCTTGCCGCCGAGCTCGAAATGCACGCGCTTCAGCGTGTCGGCGCCTTGGCGCATGATCATCGAACCGGTGCGGCTTTCGCCAACGAAGCCGATCGCCTTGATATCTGGGTGCTCGGTCAGCGCCTTGCCGGCGTCTTCGCCCAGACCGTTGACGAGGTTCCAGACGCCTTTCGGCAGCCCGGCCTCCTCGGCGATCTCGACCAGCAGGCGGGCGGTCAGTGGCGAGAATTCAGCCGGCTTATGAACCACGGTGCAGCCGGCCGCCAGCGCCGGCGCGATCTTCCAGGTCGACAGCATGAACGGCGTGTTCCAAGGCGTGATGATGCCGACCGGGCCGATCGGCACCCGGGTCGTCAGGTTGACCTGGCCCGTGGTCCGCAGCGTCTCGCCGTCGCGCGCCTCGGGCGCGCGGTCGGCGAAGAAGCGGAAATTCTCGGCACCCCGCAACGCCGCCTTGGCCATGAACTTCAGCGCCTGGCCGGTGTCCATGCATTCGACGAAGGCGATCTCCTCGGCGCGCGCCTCGATCGCGTCGGCTATTTTGTGCAGCAGCTTCTTGCGCGCCTCGCCCGGCATTGCGGCCCAGGCCGGAAACGCCGCCTTCGCCGCCCTGGCGGCGCGGTCGATGTCGGCGCCGCCGCCTCGCGCAACGCTCGCCAATGGCTTGAGGTCGACCGGCGACAGCGTTTCGAACGTCGCGCCGTCGAGCGCCGGCACCGCTTCGCCACCGATCTGGTTCAACACGCCGTCTCGCTTGAAGCGGGCCAGATAGGCTTCGACCTTCGTCAGATTGCCTTGCAGGTCGGACATATCAGCTTCCGTCACTTGCCGCGCAGTCGCGGGTGGATTGCGTTTTTCTTCCAGCTCAGCACCGGGTCGATTTCCCGGATCTCGAGCGACAGGGCGAAATGCGGCGTCTCGAACAGCGCCGCAAGGTGCTCGCTCACCGCCGCGAAGACGGCCTCGCCGGTCCGCTTCTTCTCCTCCGCACTGCGCCCGGTGCCGATGCGAAACGACATGTCTAGGAAGGCGTTTTCCGGCAGCCTGTCGGCCACGGCATAGGACTCGGCGCGAAAAGCCCGGACCCGCACGGCGCCGGTCTCGAACAGCCCGGTATCCAGCACTGTGCGCAACACCAGCGCGCACAATTCGCCCATGTCGACCCTGGCATCGAGATTGGCCGAATACTCGATGGAGAAGTGAGGCACGGCGTTTCGCTCCCCGATCACTTGCCTTGCTGTAGTTAACGCGTTAATTACATGAGGCATCCGCGAAGTCAAGTCTTGCATCGGGCTTGGCGCAACGATACGGGATGGCAAGGACGGGCTTTTGGCGGGCGGAATCAGCTGAAGGAAGGCCTGTTTTCGATCGCAAGCCACCGTGGGAGGCTCTTCTTCTTGCTGCCTGAAAACACCCGCCGTTCCCTGCCAATGGCGCTTCTGCACGCCCGCGAAGCGGTGATGGCGCGGTTTCGCCCGATGCTTGCGGCGCATGACGTGACCGAACAGCAATGGCGCGTGCTGCGTGTGCTGAGCGAAGCCGGCCCGGTCGAGGCGACGGAACTTGCCGATCGCGCATCGGTGTTGCCGCCCAGCCTGACGCGCATCATCAAGGCGCTTGAGGGACGCAAATTCATCACCCGCAACAAGGCTGAAGGTGATGGCCGCCGTGTCGTATTGACCATCGCCCCGGCCGGTTCCGCCCTGATCGATGCCCTCTCGCCCGAGCGTCGCGTCATCTATGACGAGATCGAACAGCGCTTTGGCCACGAGAAACTTGAGCAGTTGCTCGATCTCCTGGAGAGCCTCATCGACGGCGAGAGCTGAGGCTCTCCGGTCCGGGCGGCTTCGCCCTGTTCAGCCGCCAAAACTGCCAAGCCGCGTCGGCTGCGTATAATTGCGGTCGACATAGAGCAGCGCCGAGCCGCCGCTGCCGTGCCTGACATCGATGACCCGGCCGATCATCACATTGTGCGTGCCGACGACGTGAACTGTCTCGATCTCGCAATCGAAATTGACGATCGCATCCGACAGCGCCGGCGTGCCGGAGGTCAGTGTCTGCCAGCGCGCGGCCGAATAGCGCGCTTCCATGTCCCTGGTCGCGCCGGCGAACTTTCCCGCCAGATGCATGTGGTCATGCGTCAGCACGTTGACGCAGAAGCGCTGGTTGGACAGGAACATGGCAGCCTGCGTCGAGCGGCCGTTCATGCAGACGAGGAGCGTCGGCGGCTCGTCGGAGACGCTGCACATGGCGGTGGCGGTGAAGCCGCCGCGTCCCGCTGGACCGTCGGTGGTGACGATGTTCACCGGCGCGCAGACCCTCGCCATGGCGTCGCGGAAATCGGCTTTCGAAATCTGCGTGGCCATCTGATTTCACTCAGCCGGCGAAGCAAGTGGATTGAGCCAGGTATCTCCGGTCCAGCCATTCTCGTCATAGTCGGCCATGCAGGTATCGACCAGTTCCTCCATCGCCTTCAGCCGCCCACCGCGTTCGGCACCCTTCAGCACCTGCAGTCGCACCTCTTCCGGCGCGCCGGCATAGTTGAGCTCGTAGAGCGCGTGGCGGCCGCCGAACTCGGTGCCGGTCGCGTCCCACAACAGCTTCATGATTTTGATGCGCTCGATGTGGCCCATGTCGTTGGAGCCGCGCACATATTGGGCGAGGTATTTGTCGATCTCGGGATTGGCGAAGTCGCGCACCGATGACGGCAGGTAGATCAAGCCGGAGGCGATCACCCGGCGCACGGTGTCGATGACGCGCGGATAGGCTTCCGACATGAAGGTCCGGTAGGCGAGCGCAGCCTCCAGATTGGGCAACACCGCGCCATTCGCCCACGGGATCGGATTGTAGGCCATGGCGTTGGAAAAGCTCCAGAACATGTGCCGCAGCGCGATGACCTCGCCAAGTGCTGCCTGGTTGCCGCGGAAGGCATCGCCGCCGGTGGCGCGCAACGCCTTCGCCAGCAGTCCGGCGAGGAAGTCGAGTTTGACGGCGAAACGCGTGCAGCCCTGGAAGCAATAGCCATGCATGAAGCCGGAAGCCGGGTGGAACGACAGGATTTTCTGCGCATCGCGCAGCACCAGCACGTCCTCCCAGGGGATGAAGACATTGTCGAGCACCAGGATCGCGTCGTTCTCGTCGAAACGCGAAGACAGCGGATAGTCGAAAGGTGCAGCCACCGTATTGGCCGTCTGCTCGTAGGAGACGCGGCAGAACATCTTTATCCCCGGCGCATTCATCGGCACGATGAACATCACCGATAGCGACGGATCCTCGGTCACCGTCGCCGATCCCTGTGCCAGGAAATTGTAGTGGGTCAGCGCCGAGGACGTCGCCACCACCTTGGCACCGGAGACATAGATGCCGGCATCGGTCTCCCTGGTGATGTGGACGAAGACGTCCTTCACCTGTTCGGCTGGCTTGTGGCGGTCGATCGGCGGGTTGACGATGGCGTGGTTCATGAACAGCGCCGCTTCCTGGGCTCTCTTGTGCCAGGAAAGCGCATTGTCCTTGAACGGCCCATACCAGTCGGCATTGGCGCCGAGCGTGTTCATCAGCGCCGCCTTGTAGTCGGGCGTGCGCCCCATCCAGCCATAGGACATGCGTGACCACTCGGCGATTGCCGTCTGCTGCGCGACCAGCTCGGCGGAGGACTTGGCGACGCGGAAATATTTGTGGGTGTAGCCGCCGGAACCGGTGTCGGTCGGCGAGGTCAAAGCGTCGCGCTGTTTGGCATCGTGCAGGGCGTCGTAGAGGCGCGCCAGCGACCGCACCGAATTGCGCATCGCCGGGTGCGTGGTGACGTCGGCGATGCGTTCGCCGTTGATATAGACCTCGCGGCCATCCCGCAGGCTTTCCAGATACTCGGCCCCGGTGAACGGGCGCCCCTTGTCGGCACGGAAGTCTTCTGACCGCATGATGTTCCTCCACTTGAGCGCCAACCCTAGCGCCCCGGGCGTGGAACGGTTATGGACGGAACGGCAAAATCGATTGGACTTTTTCCGACGCCATGAGCCAGAATTCCATCCCTGACTTCTTCGTCTATGGCGAGCCGGTGCGGCCGCTCGATGTCGGTTTCCTGCATGTCGAGACGGTGCTGGCCCGCAGCAACATCCATCTTGGCGAGGTTGCCGCGCACAAGCATCCGCAGATGGGTCAGATCACCTTCTGGACTAGCGGCTCGGGAACCTACCGCATCGAAGACCGGTCCTGGGACTTTTCGGCACCCGCCGTCAGCTTCGTGCCGAGCAATGTCGTGCATGGCTTCTCGATCGGACCCGCTACCGACGCCATCGTCGTCTCGGTCGCTGACGGCGCGCTCGCCGCCATTGCCGGCCAGAGCTTGCTGCCGCTGGACAGGCCGGTGTTTGCCGACGGCCTGCCGCGGCATGCCGCGTGGAAAAAGCTGGCCGCGGTGCTGGACATGATCGCTGCCGAATACACCGAGGCGCAAGCCGGCAACGACAAGGTCCTGCCGGCGCTGATCGCCGTCGCGCTCTCCCACATTGCCCGCCTCGGTCCCGGCGCGACCGCCTCCGCAATGTCTTCCGAGGCTTCGCTGGCACTGGGCCTGCGTCGGCTCGTCGATGTGCATTTCCGCGACAACTGGCCGGTCGACCGCTATGTCGAGACGCTGGCCACGACCCCGCATCTGCTCGACAAGGCCGCCCGCGCGGTGCTGGGCAGCGGCGTCAAGCGGGTCGTCAGCGAGCGGCGGCTGCTGGAGGCCAAACGGCTGCTGCTGTTCACCGTGCGCACGGTCGAGGACATCGCCTACGAAATCGGCTTCGACGACCCGGCGTACTTCTCAAGAGTCTTCCGCGCGCGGGTCGGCGAGGCGCCCGCCGCCTGGCGCCGGAAGCAGTTGCGAGAGGGTTGAGTTGAATGCCGCACTTTCCCGCTTGACTGACCCGCCGTACCGAATACGCTAGGACAAAATACCGGCTCTGATCGCCGGACGGCAAGAATGCCTCGTATGCCTCGCCCCTCCGGCGCTGGCTGCGGGGCATTGTCATTTTTGGGGATCTGTTTGAAACGGCGTATCGAGATCGGCATCCTTTATTCCCGCTCGGGCAGCTATCAGCTCGTGTCCGATGCGTGCCGGATGGGTGCCATGCGCGCCATCGCCGACATCAACGCCGACCGCCGCTATGGCATCGAACTGGTGCCGGTCGAGCGCGATCCGCAAAGCAATGCGGACCGCTACGCGACGCTTTGCGAGGACATCTTCAAGACCAGCAGCGCGCGCCATGTCGTCGGCTGTGTCACCTCCTGGAGCCGCAAGGAGACGATCCCGGTGCTGGAGAAAGCAGGCGGCATGCTCTGGTACGCCTGCCCCTATGAGGGCTTCGAGGCCAACGAGCACGTCGTCTACATGCACGCTTGCCCCAACCAGCATCTGGTTCCGCTGATGGCGCATGTCGTGCCGCGCTTCGGCGCCAACGGCTTCCTGCTCGGCTCGAACTATATCTGGGGCTGGGAGATGAACCGCGTGGCGCGCGACCTGATCGCGGATGCCGGCGGCAAGGTTCTGGGCGAACGGTACCTGCGCATCGGCGAGACCGACGTGTCGCGTCTGATCGCCGAAATCCGGGCGACACGGCCGAACTTCATCCTCAACAATTTGATCGGCACATCGTCCTACGCCTTCCTGGCGGCTTATCGCGACCTGGCAGGTGAGGATCCGGCCTTTGGCCCCGAAGCCTGCCCCGTCATCTCCTGCAACCTCACGGAGGGCGAGCTGCCGGCGCTCGGCGTATCCGGGAAAGGCCATCTGTCGGTCGGGCCCTATTTCGCGCCGCAGCCGGCCGCCTTTGCCTCGTCCTTCGAGGCGTCCGCCTATGCCTCGGTGCAAGTGATGGCCGACGTGCTCTCGCACGATGCCGACGCCGGTCCGGCGGAATTTTCCAAGGCCTTCGCCGAACGGCGCTTTTCCACCCGGCTCGGGCCGATCGCCATCGACGCGCACTCCCAGCATGCCACGCTGCCGGTGATCATCGGGCGCATCGCGGATGGGTTCTTCGAGGTTGTCAGCCGCGAGGACGAGGTTGCGCCGGACCCCTATCTGTCGCGCTACGACCCTGCCAGGACCTTCGGTCGCCCGCGCCTGAGGGTGGTGTCGTGAGCAAGACGCCACGCATCCCCAATCTCGGTGGAGCCAGGGCCTTCGTCCTGCATCGCCCGCATCCGACGGTGCAGGCGATAACCAGGCAATTGTCGGCGATCGGCCTCATCACGCTGGATTGCTGGCCGGAACTGCCGCCCGAAGCGCTCGCGGCCGATTTCGTCTTCTTCGACGCCGATCTCGGCTTCGACGAGCAATTCCCGTGGAAGCCGGGTGAGGCGCCGATGCCACTGGTGGCGCTTATAGGCTCCGAAGCGCCGGGCCGCATCGAATGGGCGTTGTCGCACAAGGCCGACGCCCAGCTGCTGAAGCCGGTCGGCAATGCCGGTGTCTACAGCGCGCTGCTGATCGCGCGGCAGAGTTTCGAGGCCCGCAAACACCTGGCCAGCGAAATCGCCTCGCTTCGCCAGCGCGTCGCCGAGCGCCAGACCATCGTGCGCGCAGTGGCCGCGCTATCGAAGGGCACCGACGACGACCGCGCCTATGCGCAGCTGCGCTCGCTGGCTATGAGCTGGCAGATCAGCGTCGAGGACGCCGCGCGCCGGATCGTGGCCATGACGGACGAGGAGGGCGGCGATGACCAGTCCCATCGCGCCTGATATGCCGGCGGCCGGGCGCATGCCGATCAAACCGCGCGCCGGCGTCTGGCGCCGTCTGGTCAAACGCCGTCTGGTGCTGCTCGGCCTGGTGATCGTCGCCATCGTCGTCGCCGGCGCCGTGCTGGCGCCGTGGCTGACCGGCTATGATCCCAACGAGCAGATGTTCGACGGCCTGACGTTGGAAGGCTCGCCCTTGCCGCCCAACGCCCAGTTCTGGCTCGGCACAGATCTGCTCGGCCGTGACCTCTTGACCCGCATCCTATACGGTGCGCGCACCTCGCTGGTCATCGGCATCGTCGCCAATGGCGTAGCGCTTTTCATCGGCACTTTGGTCGGCGTCACCGCGGGCTATTTCCGCGGCTGGATCGGCGGCGCGTTGATGCGCTTCACCGACCTGATGATGGCCTTTCCGGCATTGCTGCTCGCCATCTGCCTGGCGGCGGTGTTCGAGCCCAGCCTGTGGATCGTCGCCATGGTCATCGCCCTGGTCAACTGGGTGCAGACCGCCCGCGTCATCTACACCGAGACCAGCTCGCTCGCCGAGCGCGAGTTCATTGACGCCGAACGCACCATCGGGGCGAGCGCGCCACGCATCCTGTTTCGCCACATCCTGCCGCATCTCCTGCCGACCATCATCGTCTGGGGCACGCTCGGCATCTCGACCACGGTGCTGTTGGAGGCGACGCTCTCCTTCCTCGGCATCGGCGTGCAGCCGCCGACGGCGTCGTGGGGCAACATCATCTTCGAGAACCAGACCTACTTCCAGGCCGCACCCTGGCTGGTGTTCTTCCCCGGCGCCGCGATCCTGGCGCTGGCGCTGGCTTTCAACCTGATCGGCGATGCGCTGCGCGACATCCTCGATCCGACGCAAAGGGGCCGGGCATGATCGCCTATCTCGGTCGCCGCCTGATCCAGTCGCTGCTCATCCTGCTCGGCGTCTCGCTGATCACCTTCGCGCTGCTCTATCTCCTGCCCGCCGATCCGGTGCGCCAGATCGCCGGCCACAGCGCCACGCCGCAGACGATCGCGAACATCCGCCAGCAACTCGGCCTCGACCAGCCCTTCGCCGTCCAGTACTGGCGCTATCTGACCAAGCTCATCAGCGGCGATCTCGGCCGCTCCTACATCCAGCGCTCCGAAGTCACGGAGCTGATCGTCTCGCGACTGCCCGCAAGCCTGCTGCTGATGGTCGGCGCCATCCTGTGCGAGCTGCTGATCGGCCTGAGCATGGGCCTGATCGCCGCCGTCAAGCGCGGCACCGGGACCGACCAGACGCTGATGGTCGCCTCCTTCGTCGGCGTCTCGGCGCCGCAATTCGTCGTCGGCCTTTTGCTGCTCTACGTCTTTGCCGTGCGGCTGAGCTGGTTTCCGATCGGCGGCTACGGCACCTGGCGTCATCTGGTGCTGCCGTCGCTGACCATGGGCATCCTCGGCGCCGGCTGGTACGCGCGCATGATGCGCTCGTCGATGATCGACGTGCTGCGCCAGGATTATGTGCGTACCGCGCGCGCCAAGGGTCTGGCGCGTCGCGCCATCCTCTTCCGCCACGCACTGCCCAACGCCATTCTGCCGGTCATCGCCATGATCGGCATCGACATCGGCATCTTCATGGGCGGCATCGTCGTCGTCGAAAGTGTGTTCGGCTGGCCCGGCATCGGCCAGCTCGCCTGGCAGGCCATCCAGCGCGTCGACATTCCGATCATCATGGGTGTCACGCTGGTGTCGGCCCTCGCCATCGTGCTCGGCAACCTGCTCGCCGACATCATCGCGCCCTTCATCGATCCTCGCATCAAACTCAGATGACAACCAGGACATGATCGAAAACAAACAGAGAAAGGGAACGTAACAATGAAAAAGTTTCTGGCATCCACAGTAGCGGCATCGGCGCTGGCGCTGATGCTCGGCATGACAAGCGCTCGCGCCGAAGACACCATCGATCCGAACGCCAAGCAGGGCGGCGAAATCATTGCCACATACAAGGACGATGTCACCACGCTCGACCCGGCGATCGGTTACGACTGGCAGAACTGGTCGATGATCAAGAGCCTGTTCGACGGGCTGATGGACTACGAGCCTGGCACCACCAACCTGAAGCCCGACCTCGCCGAAAGCTACGAGATTTCGCCCGACGGCAAGACCTTCACCTTCAAGCTGCGCCATGGCGTGAAGTTCCACAATGGCCGCGAAATGACGGCCGATGATGTGAAGTACTCGCTTGACCGCGTCACCAATCCGAAGACGCAGAGCCCCGGCGCCGGCTTCTTCGGTTCGATCAAGGGCTATGACGATGTCGCCGCCGGCAAGGCCGAAAGCCTCTCCGGCGTCACCGTGGTCGACCCCTACACCGTCAAGTTCGAGCTGACCCGCCCGGACGCCACCTTCCTGCATGTCATGGCCATCAACTTCTCGCATGTCGTGCCGAAGGAGGAAGTCGAGAAATACGGCGCCGATTTCGGCAAGCACCCGGTTGGCACCGGCGCGTTCAAGTTCGCCGAGTGGACGCTCGGCCAGCGCATCGTCTTTGTGCGCAACCCGGATTATTGGCACAAGGGCCTACCGCATCTCGACAAGATCACCTTCGAGGTTGGCCAGGAGCCGATCGTGGCGATGCTGCGCATGCAGAAAGGCGAGATCGACCTGCCCCTTGATGGCATTCCGCCGGCAAAATTCCAGGAGGTGATGGCCGATCCCGAGCAGAAGGCGCGCGTCGTCGAAGGCGGGCAACTGCACACTGGCTACATCACCATGAACACCACAATGCCGCCCTTCGACAATGTGAAGGTCAGGCAAGCCGTCAACATGGCGATCAACAAGGCGCGCATCGTCCAGATCATCAACAACCGCGCGGTGCCGGCCAACCAGCCGCTGCCGCCGTCGATGCCGGGCTACGACAAGGAGTTCAAGGGCTATCCCTATGACGTCGCCAAGGCCAAGGCGCTGCTTGCCGAGGCTGGTCATCCCGATGGCTTCGACACGCAATTGTTCGCCATGAACACCGATCCCAATCCGCGCATCGCCCAGGCGATCCAGCAGGATCTGGCGGCCGTCGGCATCAAGGCCAGCATCCAGGCATTGGCCCAGGCCAACGTCATTGCCGCAGGCGGCGACAAGGCCGGTGCGCCGATGATCTGGTCCGGCGGCATGGGCTGGATCGCGGATTTCCCCGACCCCTCAAACTTCTACGGTCCGATCCTCGGCTGCGCCGGGGCGGTTCCCGGCGGCTGGAACTGGTCATGGTATTGCAACAAGGATCTCGACGCCAAGGCGGCCGTGGCCGACTCGATAACCGATCCGGCGAAGTCGGAAGAACGCAACAAGATGTGGAGCGCCATCTACGACAAGATCATGGAAGACGCGCCCTGGGTGCCGGTCTTCAACGAGCAGCGCTTCAGCATGAAATCCGCACGCATGGGCGGCGCCGACAAACTCTATGTCGATCCGGTCCATGTCTTCATCAACTACGACAATGTGTACGTAAAAGATGTGCAATAACTGCGACTACACCATCCACGGGCGCCATCACCATTTCGGCTGGGACAATTCGTTTGCCCCGGCCGAGCGGGTGGCGCCCGGCTCGACCATCGAGTTCCAGTGCCTTGATGCCGGCGGCGGTCAGTTGCAGGCCGACAGCACGGTCGACGACATCGCCAAGCTGGAATTCGCCAGGGTCAACCCGGTCACCGGGCCGATCTTCGTCGAAGGGGCCGAGCCCGGAGATGCCTTGAAGGTGACGATCGAGATGTTCAAGCCGTCCGGCTTCGGCTGGACGGCGAACATCCCGGGTTTCGGGCTGCTCGCCGACGACTTCAAGGAGCCGGCGCTCAACATCTGGAAGTATGACGCCGCCTCGCTCGCGTCGGCGCTGTTCGGCAAAAATGCGCGCGTGCCGCTGAAACCGTTCGCCGGCACCATCGGCAATGCGCCGGCTGAGATGGGCCACCACTCGGTGGTGCCGCCAAGGCGGGTCGGCGGCAATCTCGACATCCGCGATCTCGCCGCCGGCACCACGCTCTATTTGCCGGTCGAAGTGGCCGGTGCGCTGTTTTCAGTCGGCGACACCCATGCGGCGCAAGGCGATGGCGAGGTCTGCGGCACGGCGATCGAAAGCCCGATGGACGTCGTGCTCAAGCTCGACCTGGTCAAGGATGCCAGGCTGAAGACGCCGCGCTTCACCACCTCGGGCCCGGTGACCCGTCATCTCGACGCCAAGGGTTATGAGGTCACGACCGGCATTGGCCCCGACCTGATGGCCGGCGCCAGGGAGGCGGTCGCGCAGATGGTCGACCTGCTCGCTGGCCGCTACAAGCTCGATCCCGTCGAGGCCTATATGCTGGCCTCGGTCTGCGGCGATCTCCGCATCAGCGAGATCGTCGACATGCCGAACTGGGTGGTGTCGTTCTACTTCCCGCGCTGCGTCTTCGAATGAACGCAGGCGTGGACAAGAAGCGGGCCGGAGCAACCGCTCCGGCGACGGCTGGGCCGGTGCTCGACATCGCCGGCCTGTCGGTCAGAGTGCGCGGCGAGGACGGCGAGCGGGACGTCGTCTCCAACCTGTCGCTGACATTGGCTCGTGGCGAAACACTCTGCATCGCCGGCGAATCCGGCTCCGGCAAGTCGATGACGGCGCTGGCGATCATGCAGCTCCTGCCGCAACCTGCCGCGCGCATATTTTCGGGGAAAATTCGACTTCATGCTGTGGATCTTGGCGATACCGATCTGGCAACGCTCGACGAGCGCCAGATGCGCCGCATTCGCGGCGACCGCATCGCCATGATCTTCCAGGAGCCGATGACCTCGCTCAATCCCGTGCTGTCGATCGGCCGGCAGCTGACCGAGTCGATCGAAGCGCATACCAACCTGTCACGGGCGCAGGCTCGCCAGCGCGCCATCGAGGCGCTGAAGGCGGTGCGCATCTCGGAGGCCGAAAGCCGGCTAAGGCAGTTTCCCCACGAGTTGTCCGGCGGCATGCGCCAGCGGGTGATGATCGCCATGGCCCTGGCGCTCGAACCCGACGTGCTGATCGCCGACGAGCCGACGACGGCGCTCGACGTCACCGTGCAGGGCGAGGTGCTGGAACTGCTGCGCGACCTGCAGCGCCAGCACGGCACCAGCGTCATCCTCATCACCCATGACATGGGCGTGGTCGCCGAAATGGCCGATCGCGTCATCATCATGCGGCACGGCCGCATGGTCGAGGAAGGCACCACATCGGACATCTTCGCCCGACCGCAGGCCGACTACACGCGCGAGCTGCTGGCCGCCGTGCCGCGCATCGGCAGTGGCGCCGGCCGCCAGAAATCCAGGGATGCCGAGATGGTGGCGCCGGCTCACGTCGCTGAGGTCAACGATCTGCATGTCCGCTTCGATCTGCGTGGCGGCGTCTTCGGCCGGGTCAACCGCCGCGTCCACGCCGTCGAGGGCGTTAGCTTTTCGATCGCCCCGAACGAGACGCTGGCATTGGTCGGCGAGTCCGGTTGCGGCAAGTCGACCACCGCCAAGGCGCTGGCCGGGCTGGTGCCTTACAGCGGCGACATCGTCATTGGCGGACGCAATCTGTCGGGGCTTGGCCGCGACGAACGCAAGGCGGTCCGCCGCGACGTGCAGATGATCTTCCAGGACCCCTTCGCCTCGCTCGACCCACGCATGCGCGTCGGCGACCTCGTTGCCGAGCCACTTGTGATCCACGGCATTGCCTCGAAGGAAGAGCGCCGGGAGCGTGTGGCAGCGCTGTTCGAGCGCGTCGGCTTGTCGGCCGACCAGATGGAGCTCTATCCGCATGAATTCTCGGGCGGCCAGCGCCAGCGCGTCTGCATCGCCCGGGCGTTGGCGCTGCGGCCGAAGCTGATCATCGCCGATGAAAGCGTCTCGGCGCTCGACGTCTCGGTGCAGGCGCGCGTGCTCGACCTGTTGAAGGAATTGCAACGCGAGTTCGGCGTCGCCTACCTGTTCATCTCGCACGACATGGCGGTGGTTGAGAACATCTCCGACCGCGTCGCCGTCATGTATCTCGGCCAGATCGTCGAGATGGGCACGCGCGACCAGGTCTTTTCCAACCCGCGCCACCCCTACACCATGCGGCTGATCGATGCCGTGCCGGTGCCCGACCCTGCCAGGCGAAGAAGCCGCTTCGCCCGCCTCGATCAGGAGATCCCGAGCGCCACGCGCAGGATCGGCGAGGCGCCGCTGAAACTGGCGCTGACGGATGTCGGCAACGGCCATCTCGTCGCCGCAGAGAGCTGAGGCGTTGCTGCCCGGCGAAGAGCACCCGTAAGCCTCTCACCGAGACTCCAGCCGCTCAAGACGACCTCGCCGTGCCGCAGGTCACGGTTCACATGTTCGTGTTCCACCTTGGAAACCCGGCTGGCGTCATGCCACCAAGCGCGTCGCGTGGAAACGGGTTCATTCGGCGCGCTTTAAGCTCTTGTTTTTTATGAGTGCCGACGGCCCAAAACCGTTGCACACGTTTGGGCGACGTGACGACAGTCGGCCTTGCTGCCCATGCAGCGGCGGCACCTTCGGGAGCCGGTCCGGCGAGGAAGGATGTGCACGCCTTCGAATATGAATCCGCAATGGCCCCTTGCTGTTCATCCGCATCTTCCTCATGTTCAATTTTCTGGTGATCGATCGTGGAGGGGCGGTCGGCTTCATCGTGGATGGGAGGAAGTAGACAATGAAGGCATGCTATCTCGTTTCTGCCGCGCTGCTAGCCGCGGCCGCGATCCCCGCCTCGGCCGCCGAAATTTCCGACGGCAAGGTCAAGATCGGCATCCTCAATGACCAATCGGGTGTCTATGCCGATTTCGGCGGCAAGTGGTCGGTCGAGGCAGCCAAGATGGCGGTCGAGGATTTCGGCGGCAAGGTGCAGGGAGCGCCGATCGAGGTCATCAGTGCCGACCATCAGAACAAGCCGGATATCGCCTCCAACATCGCGCGGCAGTGGTATGACACCGAACAGGTCGATGCCATCATGGAACTGACGACTTCCTCGGTGGCGCTCGCCGTCCAGGGGATTTCCAAGGAAAAGAAGAAGATCGATATCGTTACCGGTGCGGCGACCACGGATCTCACCGGCAAACAGTGCTCGCCCTACGGCTTCCACTGGGCCTATGACACCCACTCGCAGGCAGTGGGAACCGGCGGCTCTCTCGTGCAGCAGGGCGGCGACAGCTGGTTCTTCGTCACCGTCGACTATGCATTCGGCTATTCGCTCAAGGATCAGACCACCAAGTTCGTCGAGGGTCACGGCGGCAAGGTATTGGGCGAAGTGCGTTATCCCTTGGGGTCGACCGATTATTCCTCCTTCCTGCTGCAGGCGCAATCGTCGGGCGCCAAGGTCATCGGGTTGGCGAATGCTGGCCTCGATACCTCCAACTCCATCAAGCAGGCGGCCGAATTCGGCATCGTGCAGGGCGGCCAGCGTCTGGCAGCACTTCTCTTCACGCTGGCCGAGGTGCATGGACTGGGCCTTCAGGCAGCGCAAGGCGTTGTGCTGACCGAGGGCTTCTACTGGGATCGCGATGACAAGAGCCGCGAATTCGCGCAGCGCTTTTTCAAGCGCACCAACCGCATGCCGAACATGATCCAGGCCGCGACTTATTCAGCGGTGACGCAGTACCTGAAGGCGATCGACAAGGCTGGCACCGACGAGACCGAGGCCGTCGCCAAGCAATTGCATTCGATGCCGGTGAACGACGTTTTCACGGCCAACGGCAAAGTGCAGTCCGACGGCAACATGGTCCACGACATGTACCTCTATCAGGTCAAGTCGCCCAGCGAGAGCACCAAGGAATGGGACTACTACAAATATCTCGCCACCATTCCCGGCAATGAGGCATTCCTGAGCGAGAAGGAGAGCGGCTGTCCAACGGCCGGCCAGTGATCGGCGCGGCCCGTGGCGCCGCCTGACCTAAACGGGAATGAGCCGCGGGTGGTGCTTTCCGCCCGCGGGTTGCGGCGCGACTTCGCCGGCTTCGTCGCCGTCAGAAACGTCGATCTCGATGTCCGCCATGGCAACATCCATGCACTGATCGGACCCAACGGCGCCGGCAAGACGACCGTCTTCAATCTGCTCACCAAGTTCCTGGCGCCGACCAGCGGCAGGATCGAACTGCTTGGCCACGACATCACCCGCACGTCGCCGGCCAAGGTTGCGCGGATGGGTCTGGTGCGCTCGTTCCAGATATCTGCAATTTTTCCGCACCTCAGCGTGCTCGACAATGTGCGCGTCGCGCTGCAGCGGCCGGGCGGACTTGCCGTTCAGTTCTGGCGCTCGCTCGCGGCGCTCGATCGGCTGACGCCGCGCGCCGTGGAACTGCTGCGCTCGGTCGGTCTCGACGACGCCAAGGACAGGCTCGCCGGCGATCTTTCCTATGGCAGGAAACGCGTGCTCGAGATCGCCACCACCCTGGCGCTCGATCCGAAAGTGCTGCTGTTGGACGAGCCGATGGCGGGCATGGGGCATGAGGATGTCGGCACGGTTTCCGACCTCATCCGCTCGGTGGCCAAGGATCGCGCCGTGCTGATGGTCGAGCACAATCTGACTGTCGTGGCCGATCTTTGCGATTGGATAACGGTCATGCAGCGCGGCGAGGTCCTTGCCGCCGGCGACTACGCCACCGTCAGCCGCGACGAACGCGTGAAGGTCGCCTATATGGGCACCGCCGATGACTAGTGCAGCACCTCTGCTTGCGGTCCGCGGCCTCAACGCCTGGTATGGCGAGAGCCATGCGCTGCATGGTGTCGACCTGGAGGTGTTTCGCGGCGAGACGGTCACGCTGCTGGGCCGCAACGGTGTCGGCAAGACGACGACGCTGCGCGCCATCATCGGGCTGATCCGCAAGCGAACCGGCCAGGTTGTTTTCGACGGCAAGGATCTGATGCAACTGCCGCTGCACCGGACCGCGCATCAAGGCATCGGCTTCGTGCCGGAGGAACGTGGAATCTTCGCCACGCTGACCGTCGACGAGAATTTGATCCTGCCGCCGGTCGTCGCCGAGGGCGGCATGAGCGTCGACGAAATATTGGATCTGTTCCCCAATCTGAAGGAGCGACGCAACAGCCCCGGCACAAGGCTCTCGGGTGGCGAACAGCAGATGCTGGCGATCGCGCGAATGCTGAGAACCGGCGTGAAAATGCTGCTTCTCGACGAGCCGACAGAAGGTCTGGCTCCGGTCATCGTGCAGCGTATCGGCGAATTGCTGGCGACGTTGAAAAAGCGCGGCATGACGATCCTGCTGGTCGAGCAGAATTTCCGTTTCGCCAGCCGTGTCGCCGACCGATTCTATCTGATGGAGCACGGCAAGGTCGTGGCCGGATTTCCGACCGGCGAACTGGCGGACCGCATGACCCTGCTCCACGAAGTTCTGGGTGTATGATGACGATGATCTTCGGCATCCCCGTTCAGGCATTGCTCGGCCAGTTGCTGGTCGGGCTGATCAACGGCTCGTTCTACGCCATGCTGAGCCTGGGCCTGGCCGTCATATTCGGCCTGCTTCGCGTCATCAATTTCGCCCATGGCGCCCAGTATATGTTAGGCGCCTTCGTCGGCTATCTGCTTCTCACGCATCTCGGCATTGGCTACTGGCCCGCTTTGATCCTTTCACCGCTGATCGTCGGCGTTTTCGGCATCGTGGTCGAGCGCCTGGCGCTGTCGAGACTGTATGATCTCGATCCGCTCTATGGCCTGCTCTTCACCTTCGGCCTCGCGCTCGTTCTCGAAGGCGTGTTCCGCTATTATTACGGCGTGTCGGGAAATCCCTACACGGTGCCGCCGCTGCTTTCCGGGGGCACCAATCTCGGCTTCATGTTTCTGCCCAATTATCGCGGCTGGGTCGTGGTCGCCTCGATGATCGTCTGCTTCGGAACCTGGGCGCTGATCGAAAAGACCAGGCTGGGTTCCTATCTACGCGCGGCAACCGAGAATCCCCGTCTCGTCCAGGCTTTCGGCGTCAACGTGCCGTTGCTGCTGACCCTTACCTACGGTCTGGGCTCTGCCCTTGCCGGGCTGGCCGGAATTCTGGCCGCGCCAATCTACCAGGTGAGCCCTCTGATGGGATCGGATCTCATCATCGTCGTCTTCGCGGTCGTGGTGGTCGGCGGCATGGGATCGATCCTTGGCGCGATCGTCACCGGCTACATGCTCGGCCTTGCCGAAGGCTTGACCAAGGTCTTCTACCCCGAGGCCTCCAACCTCGTGGTGTTCGTCATCATGGCCATCGTGCTGCTGGTCCGGCCGGCCGGCCTGTTCGGGAGGGACGCCTGACATGGCCGAACTGACGCTTCGCGAGGCGCCCGCCAGGACCTCGGCACGGCTTGAATGGACGCTGGTCGGGCTTGGCATCCTGGCACTGCTGGTGGCGCCTTTCCTGGTCTACCCGATCTTCCTGATGAAAATGCTGTGCTTCGCGCTGTTCGCCTGCGCGTTCAATCTCCTGCTCGGTTATACCGGGCTCCTGTCGTTCGGCCACGCCACCTTCTTTGGCGGCGCCGCCTACTTCACCGCGCATGCCATCAAGGTCTGGGGGTGGCCGCCGGAGGCGGGTATCCTGCTCGGCATGGCGGGCGCGGCACTGCTCGGCCTGGTCATGGGCTTTTTCGCCATTCGCCGGCAAGGCATCTATTTCGCCATGATCACGCTGGCGCTATCGCAGATGTTCTTCTTCTTCTGCGTTCAGGCGCCCTTCACCGAAGGCGAGGATGGCATTCAAGGTGTGCCGCGCGGCATCCTGCTTGGCGTCCTCGACCTGAACGTCTCGATGAACATGTACTATTTCGTGCTGGCGGTGTTCCTGGTCGGCGTCTTCGCCATCTGGCGCATCGTCAATTCGCCCTTCGGCATGATCCTGCGCTCGATCCGCGAAAACGAGAATCGCGCCATTTCGCTGGGCTATTCCGTCGCCAATTACAAGCTGGGAGCTTTCGTCATGTCGGCGACACTGGCCGGGCTGGCCGGTGCGCTCAAGGCGATCGTTTTCCAGTTTGCCACGCTCACCGACGTCACCTGGCAGATGTCGGGCGAGGTGATCCTGATGACGCTGCTCGGTGGCATCGGCACCATGGTCGGGCCGATCATCGGCGCGAGCCTCGTCGTCGGGCTGGAAAACACGCTTGCCACTTCCGGCTTCCCGGTGACCATCGCCACCGGGCTGATCTTCATGGTCTGCGTGCTGGTCTTCCGGCGCGGCATTGTCGGCGAGCTTTATGCACGGGTGCTCGGGCAGCTGGGCAAGGGCTGATCAGCTCCAGATCTACTACGCGGTTGATCGGCCCGCGGTTGAGTGACTACGGATTTTGCTGGACACGCTTTTCGAGTTCGGCCGTGCGTGCGCTCAAATCGTCCAATTCAAACCCTTGAGATGTGAAGAAGGCGCCTTCTCCGTTGTCGGGATCGGCGGCAAGACGGTGCGTCTCCCGTAGATGATGCTTCAGCCAGGCGCGCTGCTCGCGCTGCAACCGGGCACGTTCGGTGCCATGCTCGCGACCCATCAATGTATTGTAAGCCGCGTTCAGCCTGGCATCGAACTTGTCGATCTCGACTTTCCCGCAATCCAACATTTTCCACGTGTAGCCGCCGGATCGGTCGATGCACGCTTTCATTTCGGCGTCGCTCTGCGCCATTGCGGGATGAGCCGCTGTCACTGCCAAAATTCCAAGGAGGGAGGCATATCGGAGCATGGAGGCGGTTCCTTGATACCAAAGGCTGGATGGACACATCCGTTTCGGCACGCCCTTCTCGGATCGCCAACAAGGCGGGCCCACGATATGTTGGGGCAGGGCGCGAGCGCGTCAAGGTTGGGAGTGCCTTGCCTCACCCATAACACCCGCGCTCCACTGCCAGCCGGCGCACGAGCGCCTGCACGGCATCGATGGTGGGGGTCGGCTTGTCCGTTAGCCGGCCAAGCTCCTGCACGGCCGTCACCAGTGCGTCGATCTCCATCGGCCGGCCGCGCTCCAGATCCTGCAGCATCGAGGTCTTGTGCTCGCCGACATCGCCGGCGCCCTTGATGCGGCGGTCGACCGCGATCGGGAAGCGCACGCCGAGGCTTTCGCCGATCGCCTGGGCTTCCAGCATCATGGTGCGGGCGAGTGTCCGGGTGCCCTCGTCGGCAACGATCGCGGCCAGCGTGCTGCCGGTCAGCGCCGAGATCGGGTTGAAGGAAAGATTGCCCCACAGCTTGACCCAGATTTCGCCGCGGATGTCGTCGCGGACCGGCACCTGCAGCCCGGCCTTGACCATCTCCTCGGCCAGCCGCGTGACCCGTTCGCTGCGCTCGCCGGAGGGTTCGCCGAGCGAGAAGCGCTTGCCCTCGACATGGCGGATGAGACCGGGCGCGTCGACTTCGACGGCGGGATAGACCACCGAGCCAATGACGCGTTTGGGCCCGATCCGCTCCCAGATCTTGCCGCCGGGGTCCACCGCGTTCAACCTGGTGCCTTCGAGCGGCCCGCCGACCTCATGGAAGTACCACCATGGCACGCCGTTCTGCATGGTGACGACGGCGGTGTCCTGCCCGAGCAACGGTGCGATCTGGTCAAGAGCAGGGGTGAGGGAATGAGCCTTCAGCGCCAGCACCACATAGTCCTGGGCGCCAAGCTCCTCGGCTTTCGCGGCGGCCCGGACGGGAGCCAGCGATTCCTGGCCGTCTTCGATCAGGCGCAGGCCATCTGCCTTGATCGCGTCGAGGTGGGCGCCGCGAGCGACGATCGAGAGCTCGGTCCGGCCGGCCATGGCAAGCTTGGCGGCGAGATAGCCGCCGATCGCGCCCGCGCCAAAGATGGTGATCCTCATCATCAAAGTCCGAGTTTGGCGGCAAGCCCGATGCGCTGCAATTTGCCGGTGGCGCCTTTCGGGATCTCGTCCAGGATCAGGATCTTGCGCGGCACCTTGAAGTCGGCGAGCCGCGTCGCGGCATAGATGCGAATGTCGCTCTCATTGGCTGTCATGCCTTCGCGCAGCACCACCGCCGCCGCCACTTCCTCGCCAAGCTTGTCATGCGGCATGGCGAAGGTGACGACCTGCGCCACCGCGGGATGATCCATCAGCACGTCGTCGACCTCGAGCGGCGAGATTTTTTCGCCGCCGCGGTTGATGATCTCCTTAAGCCGGCCGGTCACCCGCAAATAGCCGTCCTCGTCGAGCACGCCCTGGTCGCCGGTGTGGAACCAGCCATGCGCGAAAGCCGTAGCATTGGCATCCGGGTTCTTCTCGTAGCCTGCCGTCACATTGGGTCCGCGAATGACGATCTCGCCGGTCTCGCCCGCACTGAGCAGTCGCCCGTCAGGCGCCATCACCGCCACTTCCGGTCCGGCGGAGGCGCCAACGCTGCCCGGCTTGCGCAGGCCGGGCGGCAGCCGGTTCGACGCCATCTGGTGCGCTGCCTCGGTCATCCCATAGGATTCGATCACCGGACAGCCGAAGGTCGCCTCCAGCTCGGCCATCACTTGCGCCGGCAGCGACGCCGAGGACGAGCGGATGAAGCGCAGGCGCGCTGCCGCCAGCGCCTCGGCATTGCGTGCCGCCCGCGGCAGGATCGCCTGGTGCATCGTCGGCACCGCCGTGTACCAGCTTGGCCGCGCCTCGCTCAGCCACTGGAAGAAGCGCAGCGCGTTGAAGCCCGGCGTGCAGTAGATGCTGCCGCCGGCGGCCAAGGAGGAGAGCACGGCCGCGATCAGTCCGTGAATGTGGAACAGCGGCATGATGTTGAGGCAGCGGTCATCGGCCGTCAGGCCGAGCGTCGCGCCGATATGGGCCGCCGAGGCCGCGATGTTGGCGTGGCTGAGCGGCACCAGCTTGGGCCGGGACGTGGTGCCGGAGGTATGCAGCAAAAGCGCGATGTCGCCGTCCTGCGCCATGTCAGAAGCGGCCTGCGGGCCGATCGCCGCGCCCTCGATCGCAAAACTTCCGGCTGGTGCGTCAGGCAAGCCAACAAGCCGGAGCACGCCGATGCCGAGACGCTCGGCAACCGCCACTGCAGGTCCGGTCTCGCCCTCTGCAACGAGGATCGCCTTGGCGCCGATATCGGTCAGGTAGAAATCGAGCTCGTCCGCGCGATAGGCGGGATTGAGCGGCGCCGTCGAGGCGGCTGCGGCCACCGCGATGAAGGCGGTGGCCATCTCCGGCCCGTTCGGCAGCACGATGGCCACCCTGTCGCCCCGGCCGATGCCGCGTGCATGCAGTGCGCCAGCGGTGGTGGCGATCAGGCTGCGCAATCCGCCATGGGTGAGCGTCGCCCTGTCGGGCGCCGAAATCGCCGGGGCATCGTCCGCCCCTGCGACAAGACGGCGAGAGAGCTCTGAGATATCTGCGATATTGGTCATGATCACCGACTATCTTTTCAACCCGTCAAAATCCAGTCACGACACGCCACTGTGATGCCATGGCAAAATCGGAGCCATCAATAGCCAAGCGCCAATCCATCCTTGCGCGGATCGGAGGCGCCGGTCAGGGTTCCCTTCTCCCAGTCGATCAGCACAACCTGTCCACCACCCAGCGGGTGATGCGGTTCGGCTGTGCGATGGCCGCGCCGGCGCAGGCCCTCGATCGCCTCTGTGGAAACGCTGCGTTCGGCCTCCACGGTATCGTCATTGTAGAACACCCTCGGCGCGTCCAGCGCCTGCTGCGGGTCCATGCCGAAGTCGATCATGTTGGTGAGCAGATGGACATGCCCGAACGGCTGGTAGCCGCCGCCCATGACGCCGAACGGCATCACCACGCGGCCGTTCCTGGTTGCCATGCCGGGCATGATCGTGTGCATCGGCCGCTTGCCGGGCGCGATGGCGTTCGGGTGCGCCGGATCGAGGCGGAAGCTCGAGCCACGGTTCTGCAGGACGATACCGGTCTTCGGGCCGACGACGCCGCTGCCGAACGAATAATAGGTCGAGTTGATGAACGAGACCGCATTGCGGTCGCGGTCGACGACGGAGATGTAGACCGTGTCGCTGCCGGGCAGGTCCACGCGCGGCAGATGCGTCATGGCGCGTTCGCGGTCGATCTCGGCGCGCAGCCGGTCGGCGTAGGCGCTGGACAGAAGCTGCGCCACCGGCACCGGAACATGGTCCTGGTCGCCGACGAAGCGGTCGCGGTCGCGATAGGCAAGCCGTCCTGCCTCGATCTCCAGATGCAGGCGCTCGGCGCCATTGGGGTCAAGCCCGCCAAGCTTGAAACCCGACAGCACATTCAGCATCAAAAGCGCCGTCAGCCCCTGATTGTTCGGCGGCATCTGGTGAATGGCGTAACCGCCATAGGAGGTACTGACCGGCGGCACATAGTCGCCCCTGGTCGCGGCGAAATCCTCGGTCGAATGCAGTCCGCCCAGTTCATTGAGCCGGCTGACGATGTCGTCGGCAACGGCGCCCTCGTAAAAGCCGGCACGGCCCTGCCTGGCGATTGTCCGCAAGGTGGCGGCGAGTTCCGGTTGCCGGTGGACATCGCCGGCCTTCGGCGCCTTGCCGCCCGGCAGGAAGATGCGCGCGGCATGCTCGTCGGCCGACAGGTCCGTCTCTGGTTCCGCCCAGTCGAAAGCAACGCGGTCGTGCACGACATAGCCGTTCTCGGCATAATGGATGGCCGGCGCCAGCGCCTCGGCAAGGCCCTTGCGGCCATGGTCCTCAAGCAACCGGGCCCAGGCGTCAACGGCACCCGGCACGGTGACCGCATGTGGTCCCTGCAGCGGGATACGGTCGAAGCCTTTTTCCAGATACCAGTCGACCGTCGCCTTGGCCGGGGCGCGGCCGGAGCCGTTGAAGGCCAGCACGTTGCCTTGTCCCGCCGGGCAGTAGAGCACGAAGCAATCGCCGCCGATGCCGGTCGACTGCGGTTCGACCACGCCCTGCACGGCGGCGGCGCAGACGGCTGCATCCATGGCATTGCCGCCGGAGCGCAGCATCTCGAGCGCGGCAAGGGTCGAAAGCGGGTGCGACGTTGCCGCCATCGCTTCCGTGGCACGAACCGGCGATCGGCCGGGAAACTGGAAATCACGCATTCTGTCTGGATATCCCATGGTCACTTGAAATCAATGCCGTCGGCCGAAGATCTGCGCAACCGACAACAGAACGACCGACAGCACGATCAGGCAGGTCGAGATCGCGGCGATCGTCGGGTCGATCTGGTCGCGCAGCGCATTGAACATGCGGCGCGTCAATGTCGTCGTCTCACCGCCCGAGATGAACAGCGAAACCACCACTTCGTCGAAGGAGGTGATGAAGGCGAACAGCGCGCCGGAGACGATCGAGAAGCGGATCTGCGGCATGGTCACCTGCCAGAATGCGGCGATCCGTCCCGCGCCGAGGCTGCGCGCCACCCGCTCCTGGTTCATGTCGTAGGAGCGCAAGCCCGACAGCACGGTCAGCACCACCAGCGGCAAGGCCTGCACCGTATGCGCGATGACCAGGCCGGTCAGCGTGTTGTTGAGCCCGATCCGCGCATAGAGGAAGAAGGTGCCGATGCCGATCAGGATCACCGGGATGATCAGCGATGCCGTCAGCAGCGCGTTGATGGTGCCGTTGAAGCGCAGCGTGCCCCTGTTGATCGCATAGGCGGCGGCGGTGCCGAGCGGCGTCGCCACCAATGTCGTCATGATCGCCACCTTGACCGAGACGATCGTCGCGTCGCGCCACTCCAGCGACTGGAAATAGGTTTTATACCAGCGCAGCGACCATTGCTGTGGCGGGAATTGCAGCAGCGTTGAATCCGAAAAGGACATGATGACGATGATGATCGACGGCGCGATCAGGAACAACAGCACGAGGCCATTGAGCGCGTAGAGCCACAGACGTTGCCGGTGCGAAATCGGCAGGCCGAAATCCTCGCTCATCGTGAACTCCACGCACCGGTGGCGCGCGCGCCGAGCAGCCATTGGAACAGGCCGAGAAGCGCCAGCGTGACCACCAGCAGCACCACGCCGAGGGCCGCTCCGGCTCCCCAGTTCGAATAGAGGCTGGTGGTCTGTTCCATGCGCATCGCCCACATGATCACCTTGCCGCCGCCCATCAGCGCTGGCGTGACGAAGAACCCGAGGCACAGCACGAAGACGATGACCACGCCCGAAGCAAGGCCGGGCAGAGACAGCGGAAAGAAGATCTGCCGGAAGGTGGCGGCCGGTCCGGCGCCAAGATTCATCCCGGCGCGCAGGCAGTCGGTGTCGATGGTCTTCATCGAGGCGTAGAGCGGCAGTACGAGGAACGGCAGCAAAATGTGCGTCATGCCGATGACGACACCCGACAGATTGTTGGCGAGCGACAGCGGCTGGCTGATCACGCCGAGGTCGATCAGCCAGCTGTTGATCAGGCCCTTGCGCTGCAGGATCACCAACCAGGCATAGGTGCGCACCAGAACCGAGGTCCAGAACGGCAGGATGACGAAGATCAGACAGATAGACGCCGCCCGGCGCGGCAATTGCGACAGCATGTAGGCCAGGGGATAGCCGAGCAGGACGCAGGCGCCGGTGACGATGAAGGCGACCTTGAAGGTGGTGACGAAGGTCTTGATGTAGGAGGGCTGCTCGAAGAAGCGCGCATAATTGGCGACGCTGAAGGCGCCGGCCTCGTCGAACAGCGACAACCAGAACAACCAGCCGATCGGCACGATGATAATGGCGAAGACCAGGAACAGGCTTGGCGACAGCAGCACCAGCAACCGCATCGATTCGCGCCGCGCATCGTCGCGCAACGCCTGCGCGTTCAGATCAGCGCCGGCAGAGTCGTGGAAGGCGGATTGCGCGCTCATAAGTCGGATGCCACCAGGATGGTGTCCTGTGCATCGAGGCCGAGGCTGATCGGCTGGCCGGGAGCCGGCATTCTGGCCAGCACGTCGCTCCGGCAATAGTCGCGCAGCGTCAGCTGGCGGCCATCGCGCAGCACCGCGTAGCAGACGAAGCTGTCGCCCTGATAGATGATGTCGCCAACCGTCGCATCGAGCACATTGATGCTGCTCTGCGGTTCGCCATTTGCCAGCAGCCGCAGCTTCTCCGGCCGCACCACCATCAACTGCTGGCCCGATGCCGGCGCCGGTGCGGCGGTATGAATTCTCCTGTCCTCATACCAGACCGAACCGTTGCGGCATTCGACCGGAATGAAATTCGATTCACCGATGAAGCCGGCTACAAACCGCGTCCGCGGCGTGGCGTAGAGGGCTTCGGGTCTGTCGAGCTGTTCGATGCGCCCGCCGTTCATGACAGCGATGCGGTCCGACATGGTGATGGCTTCGCGCTGGTCATGGGTGACATAGACGGTGGTCATGCCAAGCCTGCGATGCAGGCTGCGCAGCTCGATCTGCATGTGCTCGCGCAGCCCCTTGTCGAGCGCCGACAAGGGTTCGTCCATCAGCACAATGCGCGGCTCGAAGACGATGGCACGCGCAAGCGCCACGCGCTGACGCTGGCCGCCGGAAAGCTGATCGACCCGGCGCTCGCCCAGGCCCTGCAGCTTGACCAGATCCAGCGCCTTCTCGACACGCTCGGCCGTCTCGGCGGCGGCGACGCGGCGCTGCTTCAGCGGAAAGGCGATGTTGTGGGAGACGTTCATATGCGGAAACAGCGCGTAGTTCTGGAACACCATGCCGATGTTGCGCTTGTGCGGCGGCGTGGTGATGATCTCGTCGTCGCCAACCCTGATCGAGCCGGCATTGGCCCGCACAAAGCCGGCCAGGATCATCAGCAGTGTCGTCTTGCCGGAGCCGGACGGCCCGAGCAGCGTCAGGAATTCACCGGCCTCGACATCGAGGTTGAGGTCGCGCAGCACCGCTACGCTGCCAAATCGTTTCTCGATCCGGCGCATGCTGATCGGCAGCGCGGATGGCGCAATGGACAAGATCATCGTCTCCTGGGCAAGGGCGGCAAAAGCAGGGCGAGGCGTCGCCCTGCCGTGATTTGGGTTCTGGCCGCAGCCTATTGCTGGACCAGATTGTTGAACTTCTCCGTTGCTTCCACCAGCGTGTCGCGCCAGAACTCGGCATCCTGCAGCACCTGCTTCTTGACGTTCTCGGGCGCCGAATTGATGTCCTTGATCCGGTCCTGCGGGATCTTGCCCGTCTCGAAGGCCTTCTCGTTGACCGGCCCGTTGTCGACATAGAGCGGCAGGTTGGCCTGCAGCTGCGGGCTGACGAACATTGCCAGCGCCTTCATGGCCGCATCCTTGTTCTTGGCGCCCTTGGGAATGACCATGCAGTCGGCGGTCAGAACACCCTGGTCGAACGAGAAGCTGACCGGCGCGCCTTCCTTCTTCAAGGTGCCGGCGCGGCCGTTCCAGATGCTCGCCATGTCGACTTCGCCGTCCTTGACCAGCTGCATGGCCTGGGCACCGGAGGTCCACCAGGCATCGACATGGCCGCGGATCTTGTCGACGGATTTCAGCGCGCCGTCGATATCGACCGGATAGACCTTGTCGATCGGAATGCCTTCGGCCAGTGCGGCGACACTCAGCGTTTCGGTCGCCTGGCTGCCGCTCAGCGCGCGCCGTCCCGGAAACTTCTCGACGTTCCAGAAATCGGCCCAGGTCTTCGGCCCCTTGTCGCCAAAGACATCGGTTCGGTAGATGAGCACGACCGACGTGTAGGAAATGCCGACCCAGTCGTCATGGACGAGCTTGGGGTTGATGCCGCTTTTGTCGATGATGCCGTAGTCGAGCTTTTCGAACAGGCCTTCCTTCGAGCCGCGCGCGCATTCGTCGGCGCCAAGTTCGGTGATGTCCCACTTGACGGCATTGCCGGTTACCTGCAGCCGCACATCGTCCAGGCCGTTGGTGGTGTCTTCCTTGATGGTGATGCCGAGCGCATCGGCGGTCGGCTTGAAGAACGCCTTGGTCTGCGCTTCCTGGTAGGTGCCGCCCCATGAGGCCACGGTGATGGTATCACCCGCCACGGCGGGGGCTGCGAGTGAGGCCATGAGGCCCGCCATCGCAACAACGCTAACGCTTCTGATCCTGTTCATTTTCGGCTCTCCAACCGGTGTTCCCATTATTTTTGATTTCGCATGCTATTTTGTATACAATTTTGAGTGTAACCTAGCGATCGATGTTGTCAACACCAGTCGGCGCGATCGAATTTTATGCGTGTCGTGCCGGACAAGGGATGGCTTCGCCGGGGCGTGGCAAATTACGCCGACTGCGACTACAGCTAGTGCGTGTTCCGGCTGAAAGACCGGAGAACTGGGAACGGGACCTTGGCCAAGGAAACCAAAAATACGTTGCGCGACTCGGTCTACTCCTCGCTCAAGGCGATGATCGTGACCGGCCAGATTCCGCCGGGCTCGCGCGTCACCGAGAGCGACATCGCCGCGAAGCTGAATGTCAGCCGCACGCCGGTGCGCGAGGCCTTCAACCGCCTCGAGCGCGACGGCCTGGTTACCGGCAGGCCACGCCAGGGCTATGTCGTCACCGAGTTCGACATCAACATGTTCCGCGAGGCCTTCGAGATCCGCGAACTGCTCGACGGCCATGCGACCGAACTGGCCGCAGCCGCGGCGACGGAAAAGGACAAGGCGCGGCTGCGCGCCATGCTGGCCGAATGCGAGCGGCTGGCCGCCATTCCCGAGCGCACTAACCGGGAAAAATTCCAGGAGCTCGAGGTCGGCATCGACCTGCATCGCGTCATTGCCGAAATCAGCGGCAATGTGATGCTGCACGGCATGCTGTGCGGCATCCTCGACAAGTGCCAGCACTATGTGTGGACGGAGCTCTTGTGGCTGGACGAATGGAAGATCGCCCGCGACGAGCACTCGGAGATCGTCGACGCCATCTGCGCTGGCGACGCCAGCCGAGCCGGCACCCTGGCGCGCGCCCATGTGCGGGGATCGCGTGACAATGTGTTGCGCCTGCTGCAGGCCAAGTCGGATTACCAGAATTTCCTCGCCAAGGCATCTTGAACACACCGAAGGATGAAGCGCCCGGCAGGCCTTCATGGGCACGCCCGAAGAAATTCGAACGCCTTAGCGGCCGGCGCCTCTCACGGGCTGAGTTCTATGCGCTGTGGCCGAATCTGTGGCCGGCCAACGATAACGAGCGGAGGGGAGCCGGCGAGTCCGGCTGCATTCGGCCGCTGGAATGACGTGACAGCCAGTCGCGTCCTGGTTTTCCAAATCGGCACGAGGTGCCAGTGGCTCCTGCTTAGCGACGAATATGGATCCGGCTGGCGCCCCCGCCGATCGAAGTGGACCGCCAGGCTTTCGTTGACTGCGGCCAATACAACGCACCGCTCGAGTTGATCGTCCGACAGCTCGCAATCAGGGACTTTATCTCGCACCGACTGAACTGCCGAAAAGGTCGAGATGATGCGTCCGGGAGCAGAGGAGTCGATATATCCAGCGATAGCGTCGGTGACGTCATCGGGAACAAGAAAGTTGAATTGGCGCGAGCCGGTCGTGGAAGCTACGATCCGATTTAGCATTTCGCCTGCTGAAAGCCCCACCGGATGCTATCGCTGCGAAGGGCATATCAGCAAGAACTAATGGGCATCGATAGGGCGTTATGCACCGAATTCTAGATTGAACTGACGAAAAGACGCGCTGCCTCGTTCGTCCCGGCGAAGCGCCTTTGGCCTTCATTTCTTGCGCTCCTGAAGGCTGTTGCCGCCATCGACCACCAACAGGGTGCCGTTGACATAGCTGGCGCCTTCCGATGCCAGGAACACCACCGCTGCCGCGACTTCCTCCGGCCGGCCGGCCCGCGCGGGTGGCGTATGCAGGGCCGCCATCCGCTCCATCTCGCTCGACGACCCCGTTTCGATCCAGCCGGGGGCCACGGCGTTGGCCGTGATGCCGTGTCTCGCCACTTCGAGCGCCAGCGTGCGCGTCAGGCCGACCATGCCGGCCTTGGCGGCGGAATAGGCGGCCGTACCTTCGAAAGACACCAGCGGCCCGGTGACCGACGCCACATTGACGATGCGCCCGTAACCCGCCTCGACCATCGCCGGCAGAAACGCCCGGGTGACCAGGAACGCGGTCTTCAGGCTGACGTCGATCCCTCGGTCCCAGTCGGCCTCGGTCATGGAGAGGAACGCCTTGTCGACCGATGGCGATGCCAGCGAGCCCATGCCGGCATTGTTGACCAGGATATCGACGGCGCCGACGCGCGCCCGCAGCCGCACGACATCGGCAGCGATGGTCAGATCGGCGACCGCGCCTGCGGCATCGATGCCTTCGGCGCAAAGCTCGGCGGCGCGATCGAGCACGCGCGCACTGGCGCCGGTGAGGAAAACGGCATGGCCGGCATGGCCGAGCTGCCGGGCAACGACAAAGCCTATGCCGTCAGCGGCACCGGCCCCGGTGATCAGCGCACGCTTGATGCTGGCAGGGGACATCGCGAGTCCTCAAGTGTGAAGGCTCGACTCGCCGCCGGCCTTCGAATGGGCCAACCGAACGGCCTGTGGCGTCGATCCGGTCCAAGTCTGGAACGCCCGCACGAAGGAGTTGGGGGCCTCGAAGCCGAGCAGGAACGATATCTCCGTGCTGGATAGTGACGAGTTGTGCAGGTAGTGATGCGCAAGTGAATTGCGCAGGGCATCGAGCGTCTTCTGGAAGCTGCTCCCCTCCTCTCGCAACCTGCGCTGCAGCGTGCGCTTGCTGACGCCGAGCTTTCTGCACACGCCTGGCATGGACAACTCGCCGGCGGGCAAGGCCTCGAGCAGGACACTGCGCAAGCGTTCGACGGTGCTGGCATGTTCCAGGTCGGCCAGGCGCTGTCGAAGGGCCGGTTCGAAGAACTTCCACATGCCATGGTTCGCCGTGAGGAATGGGCGCTGCGTGTCTTCTGCCGCGAACACCACGGAGGGCACGGGCAGGTCTTCCACCGGAACGCCGAACCAAGTGGCGTAGGCGCGCGCATCACTCGCCGACAGGTCGGGTGCGGGCCATCCCACGCGCAGCGGGTGAACCGGGGTGCGAGTGGCAAGGCGCGCGAGCTGCACGAGGAAGACCAGCTTGAACGCCATGAGCACGCGTGGCGGGGTTAGCGCGCGGTCGAGGAACTCCAGCGCGGTGGTGGTGCGGCATGGGTCGTGCTCAAGCTTCAGCGCCACCGGCCCGCTCTTGTATTTGGCGAGGCGGTCGAGCGCACCGTTCATGTCTTCGCTGCACAAAGCGACGAAGAGTTCCGGATTGAACCAGTCGGTCGACATCTTCTGCGCAAAGCGCAACGGCGCCGGGCCGCCTGCGTTCCCGGCCTCCTCATCGATGGCGTCCCAGAGCCGGAAGTAGGTCGCGGAGTCGAGCCGGACACTTTCGCCTGCGAACAGGTCGCCCCGCAATTTCGCGCGGCGCAGCACGTTGGCCCCACTTACCCCGGCGTCTTGCATCATCACCCGCCAACTGGACCAGACCGAGAAGGTGCGGGCGTGGACGAGGCGGTCGTTGGGGGCGGTCAGGCCGTCGGTAGGCGCAGATGGCATGTATCGAGTCTAGGTCGCGCATCGCACCAGCGCAATGACCGATCGCGCCAAACAGGCGGTGGCTGGTTGGCGCGTTTGGCGCAATTACGGCGCCATCGGCGATTGCGCGCGGCCATGCCGTTGGTAAAAAGCCGTCGTTCACCGAAAGAGCAGGCGACATGAAGCTGACCGTCAACGGAAAGTCCTACGCGATCGACGTGGAGCCCGAGATGCCCCTGCTGTGGGTACTGCGCGATGAACTGAACTTGCCTGGCACCAAGTTCGGCTGCGGCATGGCGCAGTGCGGCGCGTGCACCGTGCAGGTGGACGGTACGGCCGTGCGCTCGTGCGTGACGCCGGTCGGCTCCGTCAGCGGTGCTGTCACCACGATCGAGGGCCTGGGCGCCCCTACCACCTTGCACGCCGTGCAGGCGGCCTGGGTGGAGCGCCAGGTCGCCCAGTGCGGCTACTGCCAGTCGGGCCAGATCATGAGTGCTGCCGCCCTGCTGCAGGAGAACCCGGCGCCCACCGACGCTGACATCGACCAAGCCATGTCAGGCAACCTGTGCCGCTGCGGGGCCTATCCGCGCATTCGCGCGGCCATTCACGACGCTGCCAAGCGCATCCAGGGAGCCTGACCGTGGGCAAGCTTGGAACCATCGCTCGCCGCACGTTCCTGATCGGCTCGGCCGCTGTCGTCGGTGGCGTCGCCTTCGGCGTCTACAAGGTCAGGCAACCGGCGCCCAATCCGCTGCTGGACGACCTGCCGCAAGGCGCTACCGCACTTACGCCCTATGTGCGCATTGATGGCCAGGGCGTGACGCTGATCACCCCGCGCGCCGAGATGGGCCAAGGCATCCACACCACGCTCGCGGCGCTGGTGGCCGAGGAACTGGATGTGGCGTGGGACAGCATCCGCGTCGAGCACGGCCCCCCGGGCGCGGCCTACTACAACCGGGCCCTGGTGGAAGCCAATGTCCCCTTCGCCGACCTGGATCACGGCCTCGCGGCCGAAGCCATGCGGGGCGCCATGAGCGTGATGGCCAAGCTGTTGCCGATGCAGATCACCGGCGGCTCCTCCAGCGTGGCCGACCTGTCCGACCGGATGCGTGTCGCCGGCGCGGCGGCGCGATTCGCGCTGTTGGCGGCCGCGGCGCAGAAGCTCAGCCTGCCGGCGGCGCAACTGAAGACCGACAACGGCAGCGTCGTCGCCCCCGACGGCCGACGCTTGACCTACCTGGAACTGGCCCCGGCAGCGGCCGCGATCGACCTGCCGGCCAGCCCGCCGCTGAAACCGCGTGAGCAGTGGCGCTACCTCGGCAAGTCGATGCCGCGGGTCGACATGGTGGCCAAGTGCACCGGCACGGCAACCTTCGCCATCGACGTGCGGCTGCCCGACATGGTGTTTGCCACCGTGCGTATGAACCCGGCAATGGGCGCCGCGCTCGTCAGCTTCGACGCCACCGCCGCCACAGCGATGCGCGGCGTGTTGAAGGTGATTGACCTGCCCGGCGGTATCGCCGTCATCGCCAACAACACCTGGCGCGCCTTCCAGGCCGCGCAGGCCGTGCAGTGCGACTGGGCCGGGCCCGGCTACCCGGCCAGCACGACGGCGATGATGGATGGCATCGTTGCATCGATGGCCGAGAAGAACCGGGACAGCCGGCTGCGCGACGACGGCAACGTCGACGAGACACTGGCCGATGGCACGGTGCTCGAGGCCGAATACCGCGTTCCCTTCCTGGCGCACGCGACGATGGAGCCGATGAACGCCGTGGCCTGGCTGCATGAGGGCCAGCTCGACATTTGGGCCGGCGTGCAGAACCCCACGGCGGCGCGTGAGCAGTCGGCCAAGGTCGCCGGCCTCGACCCCGCCCAGGTGCACCTGCACACCACGCTGATGGGCGGTGGCTTCGGCCGACGCCTCGAGTCTGACTACGTGATACAGGCCGTGCGGCTGGCCACGGCCATGACCGGCAAACCGGTCAAGATGACCTGGAGCCGCGAAGAAGACATGACGCTGGACTTCTACCGCCCGGCGGCCGTGGCACGTTTGCGCGGCGCGGTGGCCGGGAAGCAGGTGCACGCGCTCGACGTGCGGGTGGCCTCGCTGTCGGTGGCCGAATCGAACCTTGGCCGCCTTGGCCTGCCGGCACTGGGCCCGGACAGGCTGATCATCGAGGGGGCCTACGACCAGCCCTACGGCATCGCCAACTACCGCGCCACGGCTTACCGCACGCCGGCCGGGCGGCCGGTGAGTTATGCGCGCTCGGTGGGCAACTCGTACAACGGCTTCTTCATCGAGAGTTTCATCGACGAACTGGCCGCGCAGGCCGGCGCCGACCCGCTGAACATGCGGCTGGCGCTACTCAGCCACGAGCCGTCGCGCAAGGTGCTGTCGGCGGTGGCGGCCATGTCGGGCTGGGACCGGCCGCTGGCCGCCGGCCGCGGCCGCGGGGTGGCCTTCCACCTGTGCCGCGGGGTGCCGGTGGCCCAGGTGGTCGAGATCACGACCACCAAGGAGGGTGTGAAGATCGACAAGGTGTTCGTTGCCGTCGACGTGGGCACGGCGCTGGACCCGCGCAACATCGAAGCCCAACTGCAATCGGGCGTGATCTTCGGGCTCAGCGCCGCGCTTTATGGCGAGATCACCTTCGCCAAGGGCGCTGCCGAGCAGACCAACTTCGACAGCTACCCGGTGCTGAGCATGCAGCAGGCGCCGGAGATCGCGGTCAAGGTGCTGGAGAACGGCGGCACGATCCGCGGCGCGGGCGAAACTGGCGTCCCGCCCGCGGCCCCGGCGCTGGCCAATGCGATCTTCCATGCCACCGGAAAACGCATTCGTGAACTGCCCCTGCGAAAGCACATCGATTTTGTCTGACGGAGAGTGCAACGCCACTGTCTCATCTCCACCTGCATCCGTGCCTGCTCTTCTGGGAAACACGCATGACAAAAATTATGGTTTCTGTTGCGGGCTCTTCTCTGGTCCTTCTCTCAACAATAATCTCCGCCGCTGCAGAAGGAGATGCGGCCTTGGGGCAAAAAGCGTTTCAGCGCTGTTCCGCCTGTCATTCGACCACCGACCAGAAGAAGGTGGGACCCGGCCTCGGCGACGTAGTTGGGCGTACCGCAGGCACGATGGAGGGCGTCCGCTATTCGGCAGCCATGAAAGCATCAGGATTGGTGTGGGACGAGGCGACATTGGATCGGTTCCTCGCAGCGCCCCGCGATGTCGTGCCGAAGACCACAATGACCATTAGCGTGCCCAAGCCTGAAGATCGGCAGAATATCATCGCCTACCTGAAGTCCCTATCCCGGTAGTGGCGATCGGCCGGCCGGGCATAGCGTTTGTTGACGAAAATTTCGTCGGTCAGTTGAACGTTCGCGCTCGCCCGCTGCCAGTCAGCATGGAACGACAGTTCATGATCATATCAGGCGCGGCATCATTGCAAAGACCAGCGTCGGCATACCGTAAGGCCGCGAGGCGGGTGCTTTGGCCAATTGTGCCTGCACGCTGTAAATCGCAAAAGGACAAGCGTTCGGTCGGGGCAAACCAACCGGCAGCAGCGTCAACGACACTACAAATGCCGGTGCGTCATTCCGGAAGACCGGCCTTGCGGAAGCCATCAACGAAATGCTCGAGCGTCGCAGCGTCGCGGAATGGCTCCGTCGTGGCCCAGTGGCGGGTTGTGAAATGCGGGTTGCCGACGAGGAACAGTTCGACCTCCGCGCGCGCCTCGTCGAGCCGGCCGAGTTGCGCAAGGCTTGCGGCCAGGAAACGGCGTGAGCTTGTCCGATATGTCTCGTCCCTGCGCAGGGTCTCGACGGCGGCTTCGTAATCGCGGGCCGCATATTGCGCCGCGCCGAGCGTCAGATAGTACCAACTTGGCGGAAACGGGTTCAGCCGGAACGCCTTGCGAATATGCTCGAGACTCTCCTCGACTCGCCCGGCCAGAGCCGCGATGTCGGACAATGCCGCCCAGGCGTCAGCCTCGTTCGGGTCGAGCTCGAACGCCTTGGCGAACTCGGCATCCGCCTCGGCGAAGTTGCGCTCATAGGCAAGCAGGTAAGCCAGGACCCAGCGGCAGCCGGCATCGTTGGGATCGATCGCCACGGCTTTGCGCGCCAGTTCCAGAGCAACGCTACGGGCAGATTCAGTTGGTCCGCCGGAATGCACCCACCCCATCCAGTGGTTCATGGCAAGCCAGCGATACGCCTCGGCATATTCCGGATCGAGCGCGACCGCGCGCGTGAGCATCAGATGCGCTTCCTGGGCCATCTGCGGCGAATCATCCATCAGCTTGCGCGCCCGCACGCAGAGATCGTAAGCCTCGAGATTCTTGGGCCGGTTGCGCGGCGGCGGTGCGCGCAGCCGGCCAAGCAGCGCCTCCACGATCTTGGCCGTCACCTCGTCCTGAACGGCAAAGATGTCTTCCAGGCCGCGATCGAAGCGTTCCGCCCATAGATGATCGCCACTCACCGCGTCGACCAGCTGCGCGTTGATGCGCACGCGCCCCGCGGCGCGTCTTGCGCTGCCCTCCAGCAGGTAGTGCACGCCAAGATCCTGCGCGATGGCGCGCACGTCCATCGCCTTTCCCTTGTAGGCAAAGACCGAGTTGCGCGCGATGACGAACAGGCCGGAGATCCTGGACAGGTCGGTGATCAGGTCTTCGGTCAACCCGTCCGCGAAGGAGTTCTGCTCGGGATCGTTGCTGACATTGACGAAGGGCAGCACGGCTATCGATGGTTTGCCGGGCAGCGGCAGAGGTTTTCGCTTCGCATCCGCAAGCTGTTCGATGGCCCCCGTGAAGCGGTAGCCGACGCGGGGGACGGTGACGATCCATTCGCCGCCCCCATCACTGCCATCCCCGGCCGGACCAAGCAGCTTGCGCAGCTGCGCAATCTGGACGGTGAGGTTGCCTTCCTCGACGGCCGTCCCCGGCCACGCCGCGTCCATCAATTCGGTCTTGCTCAGGATGTCGCCGGGCCGTCCGACGAGTGCCGCAAGCAGCTTCAGCCCACGGTAGCCAACGGCAACGGGGACATCGTTCCGAAGCAGCGTTCCCGCACCGGAATCAAGCACGAACGGACCAAAGGCAAAGCGCGATCCCTGCATACGGCGCATCTATAGAGCAATTCCAGGAAAAGTGTGAAACGGTTTTCCGTCCGGAATTGCGTCAAAACAATGAGTTAGAGCAGGTTTCCGGTTCCGTGGACCGGAGAACTGCTCTAGCCCGTTTGGAACTTTTGAGAACTATTTGGGAGGGCTTAATTACGGCGCTGTCCGTATCCGGCAGAATTCAACCTCTTTCAGGTCGAGGGTTTTTGGACCCTCAAACCCTATGGAGGTTGCCATGACCAATATTCTTGAATTTGCCCCGCATAAGGCAGCGCGGCCGGGAACGCCGGTGGCGCCGGTGTCGCGTCGGCACCTGACGACCCTGCGAAGCATTGTCGCGACCTGGCGCGACCGGACCTGGCGCGAGCGGATACGCTTCCGCTGGGAACTCGAGCAAATGTCGAAGGCCAATCCCCATTTGATCGACGATATCGGTCTGACGGACCGGCAGGTCGAGGCAGAGATCGCCAAGCCGTTCTGGCAAGCATGAGGCGAGTGCTGCAATGACACCGGATCGCCAGTTTCCACGTACCGCAGCGGCTCGCCGGCACTTGCACTCGCCTGAATTTGCCAATCCTGCTTCGAAGGTTGCAAATCCATCCCGCCTGCGCTCTTCAGCAGGTGCCGCAGCTAACGGTTTCGATGATTGGAATGGCGCGCCCGAAGAGATTCGAACTCCTGACCCCCAGATTCGTAGTCTGGTGCTCTATCCAGCTGAGCTACGGGCGCGCAACAGGCCATGCTTTCCATGACCCCGCGAGCCGATCGTGAACGACCGGCCGCGACGAGACGTGTTCCCTAGCGACTGAATTTCCGAAAAGCAAGCCGATCCGGCAAAAGTTTTGTCGCAGGGGCTTCAGTCCAGCGGCGATAGCCCGAATCCGGGCACTTCCAAACGGCGTCGAAGCCATGGCTCGCTCAATCCCTGAAGGGAAGTGCGCCGATCCCTGCAGAAAATAGGCGCCGAGTCCGCAGGCAACAGCATCGGGCGAAACAGCGCCCGACCCATCATGCCGGGCGGCGCAGGCCGTTGCGGGCCTGGTCGAGCCGGACCGGCTGGTCGGGAATGGTGACCGCGAATGTCGTGCGCCCGCCAATGCTTTCCACCAGCTCCACCGTGCCGCCGTGCGCCCGGATCAACTCGTGTGCGATCGCCAGGCCAAGCCCGGTGCCGCCGCTGCGCGCCGAGCCGCGAAAAGCCGCGAACAGGTTTTCCCGCGCCTTGGGTGGTAGTCCGGGCCCGGTGTCGGTGACGACGATGCGGCTGACGCTGCCCAGCCGCACGGCCGACACCGCCAGTCGCCGGACCAGCGCACCTTCGGTGTCCGACGCCATGGCCTGTACCGAATTGCGGCAGAGATTGGTGAGCACGCGGAACAGCTGATCGGAATCGGCGTCCACTTCGAAGGCCGGCTCTATGGCATTGACGAACTCGATGCCCTGCTCGATGTCGAGCAGGCCATGCACATCCTCGACCAGCTGGCGCAGCCGCAGCCTGCGGCGCGAAGGCGGCGGCTCCTGCGTACGGCCGTAGTGAAGCACGCCTTCGGAATAGGAAACGGCGCGGTCGAGTGCGCGCAGCAGTTTCGGTGCGAAGGCCTGCACCGTCGGGTCCTTGACCTGACGCAGGCGGTCCGACATCAGCTGCGCCGAGGCCAGGATGTTGCGCATGTCATGGTTGATCTTCGACACGGCCAGGCCGAGGTCGGCAAGGTGCTTCTGCTCGGAGAGCATCTTCTGCAGTCGCACCTGCATCTGCGACAGCTCGCGTTCGGCAACGCCGATCTCGTCGGCGCGGGCGGCAGGATGGATGATGCGTCCGGGATCGTCGGGCGCTTCGGAAAAAGACAGCATCGAGCGCGTCATCGTCCGGATCGGCCCGATCATGATCAGGTCGATCGCGGCATAGACCAGCATGGCGGTGAACAGCGAGATCAGCAGCGAGACGAAGGCGACATTGCGCGAATATCTGAGCATGGCATTGCGCAGACTGTTGTCCGGCATGATCAGCTCGAACTCCTTGTCGCTGTCGCCGACCGGACCGAAAACGCGCAGCATGCGGTTGCCGCCGAAAAACAGCGTGTCGAGCGCGCCGGTCATGCCCTTGATCATGCCGATGCTGGCGATGTCGACGTGTTCGTCGACCTTCGGCGGCATCTCGGCCACCACCAGCAACCGTGAGACGCCGCCGTCACGCACCGCGATCGCCTTGGCGCCGATTGCCATCAGCACGTCGTTCTGGGCCGTACGCGACAGCGAGGTGGATTCACCTTGCACCAGCACGATCGACACCGCCGCGGCCGTGCTCAGCCGCTCCTTCAGCCAGTTCAGCCGGTAGCTGGCGATCCAGGGCAGGAAGATCAGCACTTCGGCCAGAAGCACGAAAACGATGGTCAGCAGCAGCAGTTTGGTCGACAGGCCGCGCGACAGCGGCACCGTGCGCACGGCGGTTGGCGCCGCCGTGCCGATCCTTTCCTCCGCTTGTATGGTTTCGCTCATGCGGCTATGTCTTCACGATCACTTGATCAACGCAGATTAGGCGATTACGGCTTTTTTGCCAATTTCATCCTTCGTCGGAAACATAAACCGGCCTGATGGCGACCGGCTTCGGCCTGACGACGCCGGATTGACTTCCAAAACCCTTCTTTCTATAAGCCCGCTCACGCTCGGGCCATTCGTCCCGGCGCGGTTTCGATCGCGCCAAAACCGGCCCGGCAAAGCTCCTGTTACACAGTGACAGAATCAAGAAGGGCCGCACCCCGCGGTATTAAAACAAATGAAGCGTACCTACCAACCGTCTAAACTCGTCCGCAAACGTCGGCACGGCTTCCGTGCCCGCATGGCTACCAAGGGTGGTCGCGGCGTCGTCGCAGCTCGCCGCAACCGCGGCCGCAAGCGGCTCAGCGCCTGAACGGAAGACGAGATCGTTGCCCGCATCCGGCAAGCCAGTGGGACCAAATCCCAAGCGGCTTCTGAAGCGCGCGGAATTCCTGGCCGTCCGTCGTGGTGAAAAGCGACGCGGGCGGCTTTTTCTCGTTGAGGTTCTCGACCGCGGCGACGGTCTGTCGCCGCGCGTCGGCTATACCGTCACCAAGAAGGTCGGCAACGCGGTTGTCCGCAACCGCGTCCGGCGGCGGCTGCGAGAAGCCGTCCGTACGCATGCGGCAAGTGACATGGCGCCTGGCAATGACTATGTCATCGTCGGGCGCGAAGACGTGCTTACCATTCCGTTCGGCCAGTTGAAGGCCGAACTCTCCCGCCGATTGCGCGGAACACGATAGGCCAAGGGCTTTCGATGGAAAACAACCGGAACTTCTTCATCACCATCGCGCTGTCGGTGCTGATCCTGGCGGTATGGCAATATTTTTACGTGTTGCCGCGCAGCGAACAGCAGCGCGAGGCCGCCCGCATCGAGCAGCAGCGCGTCGAAGAGCAGAAGAAGGCCGCCGACGCCGCCAACCCCGGCGCCGATACCGCAACGCCCGCCGCACCTGGCGCCATTCCCAATGCACCCGGCACCGACGCCGTGACGCCGGCCGGCCGCGAACAAGCACTCGCCACGACGACCCGCGCCAAGATCGACACACCGAGCCTCGAGGGTTCGATCAACCTGACCGGTGCCCGTCTCGATGACCTCAAGCTCAAGCACTACACCGAGACGGTCGACAAGAACTCGCCCGAGATCAGCCTGCTCAATCCGGCCGCACTGCCCAATGGCTATTATGCCGAGATCGGCTTTGTCGGCAACGACAAGACCGGCGTGGTGCCCGGTCCCGAGACGGTGTGGGCCGTCGATGGCAATGCCACCCTGACTCCGACGACGCCGGTCACGCTGACCTATTCGAACGACAAGGGCCTGACCTTCAAGCGCACCTTTTCGGTCGACACCAACTACATGTTCACGGTTTCCGATACGATCCAGAATTCGGGCGCGGCTGCTGTTTCGCTGTCCAATTATGGCCGTGTCACCCGTTTCGACAAGCCGGCCGTCGCCAGCACCTATGTGCTGCATGAGGGCCTGATCGGCTTCACCGGCACCGAAGGCCTGCAGGAACACAAATACGCGTCCATCGAGAAGGACAAGCAGGCGACGCCGGGCAAGTCGACCGACGGCTGGCTCGGCATCACCGACAAATACTGGGCGGTGACGCTGGTGCCGAGCGAGAAGCAGCCGTTCCAGCCGCGCTACGCCTATTTCGAGGACGGCCGCCATCGCTACCAGTCCGACTTCCTGACCGACCCGATCACCGTCGATGCCGGTCAATCGGCGACGGTTGAGAGCGAAGTCTTCGCCGGCGCCAAGGAAGTCGGCAAGATCAACGCCTATGCCGAAGACCGCCACATCAAGCGGTTCGACCTCCTGATCGACTGGGGCTGGTTCCACTTCATCACCAAGCCGATGTTCTGGCTGATCGACACGCTCTACAAATTCTTCGGCAATTTCGGCCTGGCGATCCTCGCCACCACCGTCATCGTCAAGGCCATCTTCTTCCCGCTCGCCAACAAGTCCTACGCATCGATGGCGAACATGAAGAAGGTGCAGCCCAAGATGCTCGAGATCCGCGAGAAATACGCGGACGACAAGATGAAGCAGCAGCAGGCGATGATGGAGCTGTACAAGACCGAGAAGATCAATCCGCTCGCCGGCTGCTGGCCGGTGGCGCTGCAGATCCCGGTCTTCTTCTCGCTCTACAAGGTGCTCTACATCACCATCGAGATGCGCCATGCGCCGTTCTTCGGCTGGATCCAGGATTTGGCGGCACCCGATCCGACGTCGATCTTCAACCTCTTCGGCCTCGTTCCGGTCACTTTGCCGCACATGCTGATGATCGGCGTCTGGCCGCTGATCATGGGCGTCACCATGTTCCTGCAGATGCGTATGAACCCGACGCCGCCGGACCCGACGCAGGCCGCGATCTTCACCTGGATGCCGGTGATCTTCACCTTCATGATGGCGGGTTTCCCGGCCGGTCTGGTCATCTACTGGGCCTGGAACAACACGCTGTCGATCCTCCAGCAGGGCGTGATCATGAAACGCCAGGGCGCCAAGATCGAGCTGTGGGACAATCTGGTCGCACTGTTTCGAAAGAAACCGTCACCGGCGGAATAGCCTCTTTTTTGTCAAAAAGCCCCGGCTGGTCCGGGGCTTTTTATTTGGGCAAAGGTCAGGTCACGTTCCCGTGATCGGCGAAACTGCAAGCCGTCACGGGCGTGACTGCGGGTGCATTTCCAAAGGCGATCAATTCCGATCAGCCCTCACCCGGAGGAAGACCACATGCGTATGCCGTCATTCAGGATCATCGCGCTTTCCGCACTTGTCGCTGGCGTGGCAATTGCCGCCCCAGCCTACGCCAAGAACCCGAATGTTGGCGGCGCGCCGATGTACACCACCAAGACCATCGTCGAAAACGCCGTCAACTCGAAGGATCACACGACGCTGGTCGCCGCCGTCAAGGCGGCCGGCCTGGTCGACACGTTGCAGGGCGCCGGTCCGTTCACCGTCTTTGCACCGACCAATGAAGCGTTCGCGGCACTGCCCAAGGGCACCGTCGACACGCTGCTCAAGCCCGAGAACAAGGACCAGCTCACCAAGGTCCTGACCGCGCATGTCGTGGCCGGCAAGATCTCCGGCAAGCAGATGATGGCCAAGGCCAAGGCGATGGGCGGCAAGTATGAGATGAAGACTGTTTCCGGCGACACGCTGACCGCCGAGGTCAAGAAGGGCAAGCTCTACATCATGGACGAGTCCGGCGGCGAGGCCAAGGTGACGATCGCCGACGTCAATCAGTCGAACGGCGTCATCCATGTCGTCAACAAGGTGCTGTTGCCGAAGTAACGGCTTCCGGCGAAGGGGATCAGCAGGTCCGACCTCATGACGCGGTGTTTCTCGGCAAGCCGTATCGGGCATCGGCCGGGGTCCTGTAGTTCCTCACAGGACCCCGGTTTCTTTTTGGCTGCGGCTTGCCCCAAAGAACGGACGTCGACCGCTGCCAAGGCATCACTCCATGACCGCGCTGTGGTCGACCTCGGCCGGCGTCGCCGGCTTGCGCAGCAACAGAACCAGCGGGATGGCGGCAAGAGACAGGATCATCATCAGCTTGAAGTCGTTCATGTAGCTGATGATCGTCGCCTGCAGCGTGACCACGCCGTCGAGCGCCGCGCGGCCGGCGGCGCTGTAAGGGTTCATCGCCTGGAAGATCGCCGGGTTGCCGAACGCCTGGTTGTAGGGCGTCACATAGGTGGCGATGTTGGCGTGGTTGATCTGCACGTTCTGCGTCAACAGCGCGGTGACGACCGAGATGCCGACGCTGGAGCCGATGTTTCGCGACAGATTGTACAATCCGGTGCCTTCCGCGCGCCGCTCCGGCGCCAGCGTGGCGAAGGTGATGGTGGTCAGCGGAACGAACAGGAAGCCGAGCCCCGCACCCTGGATGAAGCCGGTGCGGATGATCGTCCATTGCGAGACATCGGGTGTCCAGCCGGTCATGTCGTACATTGCCCAGGCGGTGATCAGCAGCCCGGCCAGCAGCAGCCAGCGCGTATCCACCTTGCCGACCAGCCTGCCGACCAGGAACATGCAAGCCATGGTGCCAAGGCCGCGCGGCCCCATGACGATGCCGGCCGTCACCACCGGATAGCCCATCAGCGTCTGCAGATAGGGCGTCATCAAGGCCAGCGAGGCGAGGTAGGTGATGCCGATGATGAAGATGAAGACCATGCCGACGGCAAAGTTCCGGTCGAGGAAAAGCCGCGGGTTCACGAACGAGTTGCGGGCGGTGAAGGTGTGGACGAGGAAGATGTAGAACGCCGACGCGCAGATCAGCGCCTCGACGATGATCTCGGATGACGAGAACCAGTTGAGCTGCTCGCCGCGATCGAGAAACATCTGCAGCGAAGCGATGGTGAGGCTGAGCATGCCAAATCCCAGCCAGTCCAGCCTTGCCTTGAGGTCGGTCTTGGTTTCCAGGACGAACATCGACACGCCGGCGAAAGCCAGCATGCCGATCGGCACGTTGATGTAGAACACCCAGCGCCAACTGACATTTTCGGTCAGCCAGCCGCCGATGACCGGCCCGAGCACCGGTCCGACCATCACCGAAACGCCGAACAGCGCCATCGCCGAGCCGCGCTCTTCGACGCTGTAGATGTCGAGCAGGATGCTCTGTGACAGCGGCACCAGGGCCGCGCCGAACAGGCCTTGCAGCAAGCGGAAGCCGACGATCTGCGGCAGCGACTGCGCGAAGCCGCAAAGCACCGAGGCGACGACGAAGCCGGTGATCGAGATGAGCAGGATGCGCTTGCGGCCGAAACGGTTTGCAAGGTAGCCCGACGGCGGCGTCATCACCGCCGCGGCGACGATGTAGGACGTCAGCACCCAGTTGATCTGGTCGGCGCTCGCCGAAACGCTGCCCTGGATATAGGGAAGCGCCACATTGGCGATGGTCGTATCCAGCGCCTGCATGATCACGGCAAGGATCACGCAGGCGGTGATGGCGCCGCGATTGGCGACCACCGATGTGCCACCTGTCGCGGACGCGCCGGTCATGACTTCTGCTCGAACCGGTTGATGAGATCCGTCACGAAGTCCGGCAGGCCGCGCGCATGGCCGGTATCGATGCCGACCACGACGCTCATTCCGCCGCGCAGCGGCGGCTTGCCCTGCGGATCGTCGACCGTCACGCGCATCGGGATGCGCTGCACGACCTTGACCCAGTTGCCGGTGGTGTTCTGCGCCGGAAGCAACGAGAAGCTCGACGATGACGCCGGGCTTATGGAGGCGACGCTGCCGTGCCAGACGCTGCCCGGATAGCTGTCGACGCTGATCGTCGCCGTCTGTCCCGGCCGCACATAGGTCAGTTCGGTTTCCTTCGGCTCCGCCGCGATCCAGAGGTCGGTCGCCGACACCAGGCTGAACGCCGGCTGCGACGCCGGCAGGTACTTGCCGATCTGGAGCGCGTCGACATTGGTGACGATGCCGTCGAACGGCGCCTTGACGATGGAATCGCCGAGGTTGCGCTGGGCGTCGTCCACGGCGGACTGGGCCTGCAGGTAGAAGGGGTTCTTCTCGACCGGCTGGTTGGCGTCGCCACCCAGCTGGGCAAGCGTCGCCTGCGCCTGCGCCTTGGCGACCGACACTTTCTGGCGGGCGGCGACGAGGTCGTGCTGGGCGCTGTCGAAGGTCGCCTTGGAGGCGGTCGAGGTCTTGAGAAGATCCTGCTGGCGCTGGAAAGCGGCCTCGTAATAGGGAATGTCGGCTTCGGCCTGTTCGATCAGCGACTGCGACTGCTGGTAACTCGCCTGCAAGGTCAGCACCTGGTTGCGCACCGTCCCAAGCTGGGCCTGGGCCGCGGCGAGAGCGGTCTCGAAAGAGGCCGGCCTCAACCGAAAAAGCACCTGGTCCTTCTTCACCGCCTCGTTCTCGTGCACGTCGATCTCGAGCACGGTGCCGGAGACATCGGTGGAAACGCCGAGCGACTGCGCCTGGATGTAGGCATTGTCGGTGGTCATGACCTGGCCGCCGACAACGTAGTAATAGCCGCCGACCGCCAGCGCGACCGGAAGCAGGGCGAAAAGGATCGGCCGTGTCAGGCTGCGCTTGGGCTTGACCGGCGCCGGGGGCGCGACGGCAACCCCGGCTTGCTGCTGTGGCTGCGTGGAAGGAGCCTCAAGTCTCGCCGGCTCCAGGGCAACCGGTGCTTCGAGTTGGTCATCGGCGATGACGGTGTTGGCTCGCCTCTGCTCGCGCTCGCTATCCAGCCGGATGATCTGGTCGGTCTTCCGATCGGTGGAAGGTGTATCCCCGGCGGGCTTCTTGGGTGAGGTTGAATCAGCCATGTGCTTTCTCCCGGTCGACGGCTGGCTGGGCGCAAGCCTCGAGCAGATTGGATTTGATCAGGGATAGGGTTTGCAGCAGGTGCGACTGGGCATCCGCCGAGAGGCCGACGAAGGCCTCGTCGCGCGTTTTCTGGCCGTTGCTGCGCATGATTTCGAGCAGCGGATGGGCTTCCGGCGTCAGGTAAAGCAGCCATGCCCGGCGATCTGCGGGATTGGGCCGGCGCTCGATGAAGCCGCGCGCCTCCATCTTGTCGAGCAGCCGGGCGAGTGTGATCGGCATGATCTCGATCAGGTCGGCCAGTCTGTTCTGATGGATGCCTTCATGCAGCGACAGATAGGCCAGCGCCTGCCATTGGGCGCGGGTCAGCCCCAAGGCCCGCGAACGCTGCTCGAACCGCTTTCGAAGCAGGCGCGCGACATCGTGCAGCACGAAGCTGATGTTGGGTGACGATGGCATGGGAAGGACTGGATTTCTTGGGCGTGACTTTTAGTGAGCATGCTTATTATCATCATGCACATAATCCTGCTGGACGCGGTGCACAAGACGCACTAAGTCCGCTTGGAAAAAATGTCGCACACGCTGCGGCGCAACAGAAAGGTCCGGCGACAGGCAGTTGCAGGACGAGGACATGACGATGAATTGGCTCAAGATCGCGACCGTGGCGGCGCTCGCCGGATGGCCTTGCACTGCGCTCGCAAAGGAGGCGGTCAGCTGCGGCGGCGCCGCCATGCTGGGTGGGGCGCAATTGAACTGCAGCCACGTCGAACCCCAGATGCCGCCTCAGTTTTGCACGTATAGCTGGGCTCTGCATACGCCGGCCGGCGACCAGAAAATCGTCGAAGGCACCTTCATGGTGCCGCCCGGGGCTTCCAACGTCACCGTCTATCAGGGTAGCGGTTTCGACAGCGCGCTGTCCGATCCGATCGTGATCTGCCGCAGCAGCAAATGAGCGACGCCGCCACGGAAGGCTCGCTCCCCAGCCGATTGGTGCTATAGGGCGGATCACGCTATTTTGAACGGGTGCATGCGGACTTCGCCTGGCACCCGGCGGCCAATTTTCTGACGGACCTCGACATGGACGGACCCAACCCTGACATCAAGCACCCGATCCCGATGCACACCCGCGTCGGCTTCCTTAAGGGACTGGTGAGCGCGCCGAACATCGAGATCGGCGATTTCACCTATTATGACGACCCCGACGGGCCGGACAAATTCGCCGAGAAATGCGTGCTGCACCACTATCCGTTCATTGGCGACAAGCTCATCATCGGCAGGTTCTGCGCCATCGCCGAGGGCGCCCGCTTCATCATGAACGGCGCCAATCACGCCATGTCCGGCTTTTCGACCTATCCGTTCAACATCTTTGGCCATGGCTGGGAAAAGGGTTTTGACCCGGCGACCTGGTCGAAGGAAGTGCGGGGCGACACCGTGCTCGGCAACGATGTCTGGGTCGGGATGGATGCGGTGATCCTGCCCGGCGTGACGATCGGCCATGGCGCCATCGTTGCCGCGAAATCGGTGGTGACGCACGACGTGTCGCCCTATGCGATTGTCGCCGGCAACGCCGCCAAGGTGGTCAAGATGCGTTTCGACCACAGGACGATCAGGCGGCTGCTGGCGGTGGCGTGGTGGGACTGGCCGGTAGACAAGATCAGCCGCAACCTCGATGCTATCCGGGGTGCCGATATTTCTCTTCTGGAGGCAGCAGCTTGAACGCTCTGAACAACACCGTGATCGGCACCGAACTGTTTACGCGCGGGTGGATATTCATCCGCGGCGTGCCGGCAATGAAGTTCCTGCCGCCAGAAGGGCCGCCGGAAATTGCCTTTGCCGGCCGCTCGAATGTCGGCAAGTCGTCACTGATCAACGCGCTGGTCAATCAGAAGGGGCTGGCGCGCACCTCCAACACGCCGGGGCGTACGCAGGAGCTCAACTATTTCGTGCCGGATGGGTTTTCCGGCGAGGGCGCCGACCTGCCGCCCTTGGCGCTGGTCGACATGCCGGGCTATGGCTACGCCACCGCGCCCAAGGAGAAGGTCGACGAGTGGACCAAGCTGGTCTTCGACTATCTCAAGGGCCGCGTCACGCTGAAGCGGGTCTATGTGCTGATCGACGCCCGCCACGGCATCAAGGCCAAGGACGACGAAGTGCTGTCGCTGCTCGACAAAGCGGCGGTGTCCTACCAGATCGTGCTGACCAAGACCGACAAGATCAAGGTTGCCGGTGTGCCGCGGCTGATCGAGGAGACGCTGGCAAAAATCAAGAAGCGGCCGGCGGCGTTTCCGTTCGTTCTGGCGACGTCGTCGGAAAAGGCCGAAGGCCTGCAGGAATTGCAGGCTGCGATCGTGCTCGCCGCGAATGGCGGCTAGATCTCGAAAAGTGGAATCCGGATTTCGCGAAAGATCATGCTCAAACAGACGCGCGATTTAAGGAAACGTGAGTAACGGGTTTCCGGATTTGCGGAAAAAACAAATAGCTAACGCTTGGCCTCGATGGCAATCATCTGGTGGCTTTCTTCCGCCACAAGGCTTTCGGTGCCGTAGGCCTTCAGGAACATGGCGACGCCGGACCTGACGATGTGGTCGATTTCATCCTGGCTCGGGGCTTTGGTGCGGTAGGCGAATATGCACTGACGGAAAAGACCGGCCAGGCACAGGTCGGTGAACTGATAGGCGGCAAGATCGACATCGTCGATCCGCAGCAGGCCGCGCTCGATGGCGGCATTGAGAAAGATCATCAATTTGTCATGGCCGCGTTTTGGGCCGCGTTCGTAAAAACGGGCGCCCATGTCGGGTATCCGGTCGGATGCGCCGATCACCGTACGCTGCGCCTGGATGACCTTGGCCGACGTGATCTTGAGGGCAAGAACCTTGCCGAACTTCACCAGCGTCTCGCGCAGGTCGTCGGCGTGGTCCAGCACATCATACATGTTCTTGAAGATCGTGCCGCGCTCTTCCTCGATCAGCGCTTCGAACAGCTCTTCCTTGTTGGCGAAGTAGACGTAGATCGTGCCTTTGGAGACACCGGCCTCGCGGGTGATGTCGTTCATCGACGCCGCTTCGAAGCCCTTGTCGATGAAGACACGACGGGCGCCCTCGATGATCTGGCTGCGCTTGACCGGATCCTGGCCCGCCGCCGGACGGCCACGGCGCAGGCTGTCCAGCAGGTCGCCGCACTGGTCGGTTTCGGCGTTGGGTGGAGTCTCGGCCATGAAAGTCACACCTCGAAAATAATTCGAACCAATCGGTTCGATTGCCCTTGATATGGTCCTCTTTCCGCGCTATGTCAACGCCCGGATCGAACCGAACGGTTCATTATTATACGTTAGAGACTATTCCAACTTTAGAGAGATGTCATGTCCTCGAACGCGCCGACCACCGCCGAAGTCCGTCCTTTCCCAAATGCCAAGGTCGCGCCGGCGACGGAAGCACCGGAAGTGCCTGTCCTGCCTGCCGTATCGTCGCCGCCGGTGGAGGCTCCGGCCAAGAAGAAGCGCTCGGTGCGCTCCTTTCTGCTGCCGATCATTGGCGTTGCCCTGCTGAGTGCCGGCGCCTGGTACGGTTACAATTACTGGACCACGGGCCGCTTCATGATCTCGACGGACGATGCCTATGTCCAGGCCGACATGGCGTTCATCTCGCCCAAGATTTCCGGCTATGTCGATCAGGTCAAGGTGAGCGAGAACCAGCAGGTCAAGGCTGGCGATCCTCTGCTGGTCGTCGATGACGGTGACTACAAGATTGCTGTCGCCCAGGCCGAGGCGCAGATCGCCACGTTGAGCAAGACGCTCGACCGTATCGACGCCCAGACCGACGCGGCGCGCGCCTCGCTGCAGCAGGCGCAGGCGCAGAAGGTCGCCGACCAGGCCGCGGCCGACAATGCGGCGAAGGTCGCCGATCGTGCCTCGCAACTGCTCAAGACGCATGTCGGCACGCAGGCGCAACTGGACGATGCCCAGACGGCGGTCCAGCAGGCCAATGCCGCCCTTGTCGGCGCCGACGCGCAGATCGCCGCGGCACAGGCCAATATCGGCGTGCTGCAGGCGCAGCGCGCCGAATCGGCAAGCACGCTGGCATCCTTGCAGCTCAGCCATGACAAGGCCGTGCGCGATCTTTCCTTCACCGTGCTCAAGGCGCCTTACGACGGTGTCGTCGGCAATCGCTCGGTCGAGCAGGGCGATCTCGTCAGCCCCGGCCAGAAGCTCGCCGTCATCGTGCCGATGGACAAGCTCTACATCGTCGCAAACTTCAAGGAGACGCAGCTTGCCCGCCTGGTTCCCGGCGAGAAGGTCAAGATTGCGGTCGATGCGACCGACGGCCAGGATTTCGAGGGCACCGTCTCGTCGCTGGCGCCGGCTTCGGGTGCCGTGTTCTCGCTGCTGCCGCCCGAAAACGCCACCGGCAATTTCACCAAGGTGGTGCAGCGCGTCCCGGTCCGCATCGACGTGCCGGCCGACGTGCTGAAGAGCGGCAGGCTGCGCGCCGGCTTGAGTGTCGTCGTCGCCGTCGACAGCCGCACCGCGCCTTCGGCCTCGAATTGAACGGCCGCCGGGGAGCAATGCCATGGCCACCGCAACCCTGACAGCAGGAGCGCCGCCCGCGAGGCCGGCTGTGCCTGACACCATTTCCACGCGGCGCGTCATCGCCTTCCTGGCGATGGTGTTCGGCATGTTCATGGCCATCCTGGACATCCAGATCGTCTCGGCCTCGCTGGCCGAGATCCAGGCCGGCCTGAGCGCCAGCTCCGACGAGATCCCGTGGGTGCAGACCGCCTATCTGATCGCCGAGGTGGTGATGATCCCGCTGTCGGGCTTCCTCAGCCGGATGCTGTCGACACGCGTTCTGTTCACGGTCTCGGCGGCGGGCTTCACCGCAGCCAGCGCGCTGGCAGCGACCGCCACCAACATCGACCAGATGATCGTCTACCGTGCCGTCCAGGGCTTCATCGGTGGTGGCATGATCCCGAGCGTCTTTGCCGCTGCCTTCACCATTTTCCCGCCGTCGCGCCGCGCCGTGGTCTCGCCGATGATCGGCCTGGTGGCGACACTGGCGCCGACCATCGGCCCGACTGTCGGTGGCTATATCAGCCATGCCATGTCCTGGCATTGGCTGTTCCTCATCAATGTCGTGCCCGGCATCCTGGTGACGACGGCGGCCTGGACGCTGATCGACTTCGACAAGCCCAATCTCAAGCTGTTCAGCAAGTTCGACTGGTGGGGTCTCGCCGGCATGGCGGCCTTCCTGGGCTGCATGGAATATGTGCTCGAGGAAGGCCCGAACAATGACTGGCTGCAGGACCAGGGCGTGTTCATCTGCGCCGTCATCATGACCGTCGGCGCGGTGGTCTTCTTCTGGCGGGTGTTCACCGCCGAGGAGCCGATCGTCGACCTGAAGGCGTTCAGCAACGTCAACTTCGCCTTCGGCTCGTTGTTTTCCTTCGTCATCGGCATCGGGCTCTACGGCCTGACCTATCTCTACCCGGTGTTCCTCGGGCGCATCCGCGGCTACGATTCGATGATGATCGGCGAGGCGCTGTTCGTCAGCGGACTGGCGATGTTCGTCACCGCACCGATCTCGGGCATCCTGTCGAGCAAGATGGACCCACGCCTGATGATGATGATCGGCTTCTTTGGCTTCGCCACCGGAACATGGTGGATGACACATCTGACCGCCGACTGGGATTTCTATGAGCTGCTTATCCCGCAGATCCTGCGCGGCTGTTCGATGATGCTATGCATGGTGCCGATCAACAACATCGCGCTCGGCACCTTGCCGCCCGACCGGCTGAAGAATGCGTCAGGCCTGTTCAATCTCACCCGCAACCTCGGTGGCGCGGTCGGCCTGGCGATCATCAACACGGTGCTGATCGACCGCAATGCGTTCCACTACGCAAGGCTCTCCGAGCACGTGCAGTGGGGCAGCGCCGCCGCGCAGACCAAGCTGCAGAACATGACACTCAATTTCGAGCAGACCGCCGGCCTCGACGCGACAAGTGCTGCGATCTCCAAGCTGTCGGGCATGGTGCAGCAGCAGGCCGCGCTGCTGTCCTTCATGGACGTGTTCTATCTGCTGACGGTGCTGTTCGCGACGCTCGGGCTGTTCACCATGATGATCCGCAGGCCGGCAGCGGCCGGTGGCGGCGGTGGTGGCGGCCACTAGAGCAATTCCAGGAAAGTGTGAAACGGTTTTCCATCTGGAATTGCGTCAAAACTAAAGAGATTCAGAGCGGTTCGCCGTTCCGTGAAACGGTGAACTGGTCTGATATCAAAACGTGGACATCCGTTTCGGGAAGCTCCTCCAGTCCACGCCCGAAAATGTCTGACCACGCAAAAAACTCCGGGCCGCAAGCCCGGAGTTTTTCGTTATGCTGATGGGTTCTTGTCAGGCCGTGGCGGGCTTGAAGATCAACGCCACCCCGTTGATGCAGTGTCTTAGGCCGGTCGGCGCCGGGCCGTCGTCGAAGACGTGGCCGAGATGGCCGCCGCAACGGCGGCAATGCACCTCGGTGCGGGTCATGCCGAGCGACCTGTCCACGGTCTTGCCGATGCCATTGGCGATCTCTTGCCAGAAGCTCGGCCAGCCGGTGCCGGAATCGAACTTCGTCTCGGACGGGTAGACCGGAAGGTCGCAGCCGGCACAGGCAAAGATGCCCTTGCGGTGTTCGTTGAGCAGCGGGCTGGTGCCGGGATATTCGGTGCCTTCCTTGCGCAGCACGTCAAAGGCAGCCGGTGACAGGATGGCTTTCCACTCGGCGTCGGTCTTGGTGACCTCGAATTTTTCGGCGGCCAGTGCTGCCTGTGGACTGCCCATGCGCAACACCGTGGCCGCCGCCCCGACGACGCCGATGGCGGCGACACCGCTCAAAAGTAAGTCGCGACGGTTCATGACCAATTCCTCCTGTTGTCTGTCTGCCAAACTATACCGCCACGCGGAAATCAAAAGCCGGTGACGGTGGCCCTCACACGACCACTCCGCGCCGGTCCACATCTCAACAATGTGGGCGGTGCGGAGTGCGCGGGTCGCTTGCTGATCACGGGAGCGAGACCATGCAATCGACGAGAGCCCTTGCTGCGATTTCGTCGGCAGCGAGCCCCTTGTTACATCTTTGGCAAAAGAACCTTGTCGATGACGTGGATGACGCCATTGGACTGTTCGACATCGGCGATCGTCACATTGGCGACATTGCCGTTCTCGTCGGTCACGGTGACCTTGCCGCCGTCGGCCTTCAGCGACAGCTCGCAGCCGCCAACGGTCTTGACCTTGTGGGCGCCGCCATCAGCCTTGGCCATCGCGGCCACGTCCGCCCCCATCGCCTTGGCGCCGATGACATGGCAGGTCAGGATCTTGGTCAGCTTGTCCTTGTTCTCGGGCTTGAGTAGGGTTTCGACCGTGCCGGCCGGAAGCGCGGCAAAGGCGTCGTTGGTCGGCGCGAACACCGTGAACGGCCCGGCGCCCTGCAAGGTTTCGACAAGGCCGGCGGCCTTGACCGCGGCGACCAGCGTCGTGTGGTCCTTCGAGTTCACGGCGTTCTCGACGATGTTCTTGTTGGCATACATGGCGGCACCGCCAACCATAGGGTTTTCGGCATAGGCCGCGGTAGCAAGGGCAGAAACAGCAATCGCGCTGGCAAGCAAAAGGGTGGCGTATCTACGCATGATGTCAAACTCCTCGGGTTTTTCTCTTCCCATCTTTGGGGACGCGAGGAGATACGGAACGCAAATGCGAGAGTTTCAAAAATATCGGGAATTTTTATTTTTATCCATGCCGCCAAGGAGATTTATACGCCAAGCGGCCCGCCGACAAACAGGCCCAACTAGACATGCGTGGCGGAAGATAGACTTCTGGTTTTCCAGTTTCGGTGAAAGTCGGTCAGATGCTCTTCAGATCGCCCGCCGCGACCACCGGTCCGGTCGGCTGTCCGGTCGGCGAACCGCCCGCCGGCTCGAGGCTGACGGCGAGTACCGCGCCCTGGGCGAGCTTCTGCTGGGCTGCCGGCGAGACGACAATATGCGCCGTCGATCCAGCCGGAATGACGCCCATCGAGACCGGCGGGTTCTTGCCCTCGATCATCCACAGCTCGAAGTCCTTGCCGGCGGCGCGCTCGCCGGAGACATGCGACAGGCCGACCTCGTGATGGGCGGCATCGTAGACGGCGAGATATTTGACATCGCTGCCCTCGGCGGCCAGCGAGGCGACGAGGCGCGCCTGCGGCTGCTCGACCGGCGGGTTGAGGGTGGGCACGGCGATGTAGATCGCCAGCGCGGCGACCGCCACTGCTGCGAGGCCACGCCAGAAGGCCAGGCTGGACCACAGCCCGCGGCGCGATTCCGTGGGCGTGGTGACAGTCGCCGCGGGGGATGCGAACAGGCGACGATCGACAGCAGCCTCGACCGAAGCCGGCGGCTCGATTTCCGCGTAGGCAGCGGCGAGCGGCGAGAAAGAGACCTCCCAGCCGTCGACAAGACGGGCGAACCCGGTCTCCGCATCGATGCGCCTGGACGCGATCTGCCGCTCGTCCGCCGACAGCACGCCGAGAACGTATTCGGCAGCGAGCAGGTCGTCGCCTCCACGTTCCGGTCCGTTGTCTTCCGCCAGCGTCATCTTTCCAGACATTCTCTGAGTTTCAACAGGCTGCGGCGCAGCCAGGTACGCATCGTGTTCAACGGCACGCCATGGCGCTCCGCCAGTTCGGCATAGCTCTCGCCCTTGAGATAGGCGCCCCGAACGGCCGCCGCCCGGTCCTTTTCCAGCTCATCGAGACAATGATGGATGCGTTCGGATTCATCACCCGCCACCACCATCGCCTCGGGCCCTGGCGCCGGATCGGCCACATCGAGCGCGGCATCGATATCGACGGCGGGCTTGCGCCGCGCTCTTATGCGATCGATCGCATGGTTGCGCGCGATGGCCACCAGCCAGGAAATCGGGCTCAGATCGGATACGGCAAAACGGTCCGCCTTCGTCCAAATCTTGACGAAGACTTCCTGTAGCGCTTCTTCCGCATCTCCCCGATCATTCAATACACGAAGGCAGACGCCGAAAAGTTTCGCGCTGGTCTGCCTGTAGAGCAGATCGAACGCAGCCCGATCCTTCATCGAAGTCCGGACGATCAGCTTGGTGATGTCCTGCGGCGTCATGCGAGCCAAATTAGGCAATTGCGATGTATTTGCAACGACGGAAACATTCTTGTGCACCTAAAGTTCCCTGCTTCGGGTCGCCCGGGCGTTCGGTCGATTGGCAATGAAATCGCCACTGGCTCCATCTGTTCATTTGAGCATGATCTCTGGACAAACGGGTTCCGTTCGTCCGAGAAAACCGGTTTCCACTTTTCGCGATCATGCTCTAGCTTGCCTTTAGCGACGGGGGGAATGCGCATGTCGGTTGAACATACACTGTGGGCGCAAGACGCAACCGGCCTCGCCGATCTGGTCCGCAAGGGTGAAGTTTCGCCGGTTGAACTGACCGAAGCGGCCATCGCCCGTGCCGAGGCCACCCGTCCCGACATCAACGCCACCGCCGAGCCGCTCTATGATGCCGCGCGGGCCCGCGCGAAGACTGTCGACCGCTCGCTGCCGCTGGCCGGCATTCCTTTCGCCATCAAGGACCTCGGCATCGCCATCAAGGGCGTGCCGACGCATGGCGGCAGCCGCATTCCGGCATGGCTGGCCGATGTCAATTCGGTGCTGACCGACCGCTATCTCGCCGCCGGGCTCATCCCGATCGTCACCTCGACGTCGCCGGAACACGGGCTGCGGCTGGTGACCGAATCCAAGGCATTCGGCATCACCCGCAATCCCTGGAACACCGGCCATACCAGCGGCGGCTCGTCCGGCGGTGCGGCGGCGCTGGTCGCTGCCGGCGTCGTGCCGGTCGCGCATGCCTCCGATGGCGGTGGCTCGATCCGGGTGCCTGCCGCCTGCACCGGACTTGTCGGCCTCAAGACGTCGCGCGGCCGCATACCGCTGACGCCGTTGGTGAGCGAGAGCTGGTATGGCATGGTGGTCGACCATGCGCTCACCCGCTCGGTGCGCGATTGCGCGCTGCTGCTCGACCTCACCCACGGTCCCGACCCTTTATCGCCCTATGCGGCGCTGCCGCCGAAAGGCAGCTTCGCCGCTGCTGCCGCACGCGATCCCGGCAAGCTCAGGCTGGCCGTGTACAGCAAATCGCCGCTCGGCCTGCCGGTCTCGGCCGAGACGCTTGTGGCGCTCGACACGGCGGTGGCGCTCGCCCGCGAGGGCGGTCATACCGTCGAGGACATCGACCTGCCCTTTATCGGGCGCGATTTCCTGGCTGATTTTGCCGGCAGCGTGGCCTCGGCCGTCGCCGGCACGATGCGGGCCGAAGCGCTGCGTGTCGGCCGTTCCGTTTTGGGCGACATCGAGCGGGCGACGCGGGTCGTCGCCCGCTTCGGCGAACATCTGTCGGCCGGCGAGACCTATGCCGGCCTGCAGCGGCTGCATGCTATCTCGAGACAGCTGATCGAAGGGACTGCGCAGTATGATGCCGTGCTGATGCCGATCATTGCGCACCCGCCACTCGCCTGCGGCGCCATGGACCCGAAAGGCGCCGACGAACTCATCGAAAACCTGCTCGACAGGCTTCATCTCAGCGCCTTGCTGAAGCTGAAGCCATTGTTCGGCCAGATGATGGACAAGAGCCTCTGGTTCACCCATTGGCCGGCGATCCAGAATGTCAGCGGCCAGCCGTCGATCGCATTGCCCGTCCATGTCACCGACGCCGGACTGCCGCTCGGCATCCAGGCGGCGGGTCGTCCGGGCGACGAGGAGACGCTGCTGTCGCTTGCCGCGCAGATGGAGAAGATCTCGGGTTGGCTGGGCCGCAGGGCGCCGCTGAGAGTGCCGTCATGATGACGAGGTCGTGAGGCGCTCGAATATGACAGCAAAGCCATTTGCGGCTGGCGCCAATTCCCGCTAAGACGCCGCCGTCCTTTCCAAGTGCATGTCGCCCAAAAGTGTCCAGCGGTTTTGGGATAACGACATGCATAAACCCAGTGCATGTCGCCCAAAAGTGCCCAGCGGTTTTGGGACAACGACATGCATAAACCAAAAGCCGGGAACCAAGCCGATGACGGAGATAACCGCCACCGCCGAAATGCAGGCCGCCCTGCTTTCGCGGGCGCTGCCCTACATGCAGCGCTACGAGAACAAGACCGTCGTGGTGAAATATGGTGGTCACGCCATGGGCAATATCGAGCTTGGCAAGGCTTTCGCCCGTGACATCGCGCTCTTGAAACAATCCGGCGTCAATCCGATTGTCGTCCATGGCGGCGGTCCGCAGATCGGCGCCATGCTGGCCAAGATGGGTATCGAATCGAAGTTCGAGGGCGGCCTGCGCGTCACCGACCAGAAGACGGTCGAGATCGTCGAGATGGTGCTGGCCGGTTCGATCAACAAGGAGATCGTGGCGCTGATCAATGCCGAGGGTGAATGGGCGATCGGCCTGTGCGGCAAGGACGGCAACATGGTTTTTGCCGAAAAGGCGCGCAAGACGATGATCGATCCGGACTCCAACATCGAGCGCGTGCTCGATCTTGGCTTCGTCGGCGAGCCGGTCGAGGTCGACCGCACCTTGCTCGACCTTCTGGCGCGCTCCGAAATGATCCCGGTGCTGGCGCCGGTGGCACCGGGCCGCGACGGCCACACCTACAACATCAACGCCGACACTTTCGCCGGCGCCATTGCCGGCGCCTGCCAGGCGACACGCCTGCTGTTCCTGACCGACGTGCCCGGCGTGCTCGACAAGAACAAGAAGCTGATCGACGAACTGACGGTGGCCGAGGCCAAGGCGCTGATCAGGGATGGCACGGTCTCCGGCGGCATGATCCCCAAGGTCGAGACCTGTATCGAAGCGATCGAGCGCGGCGTCGAAGGCGTCGTCATCCTCAACGGCAAGACGCCGCATTCGGTGCTGCTTGAGCTGTTCACCGAACACGGCGCCGGCACGCTGATCGTGCCCTGAGCGACCCTCTTGGCAGCTTGCTGCCAATCTATCAGGCGGATTGGGGAAGGCGCGCGATGACCTTGATCTCGAAGTCGAATCCCGCCAGCCAGTTTACGCCGACCGCGGTCCAGTTCGTGTAGGGCGGCTCGCCGAACGCCTTCAGTCGAACGGCGTCAATCGCCGGCCATTGCGTGGCCGGATCGGTGTGGAACGTGGTCACGTCGACGATGTCGTCGAACGTGCAGCCGGCGGCCTTCAGCACGGCCGCGAGATTGTCGAAGGCAAGCTGGACCTGCTTTTCGAAGACCGGCTCGGCCGACCCGTCCTCCCGGCTGCCGACCTGGCCCGAGACGAACAGAAAGTCGCCCGAGCGGATCGCCGCCGAATAGCGGTTGATCTCATAGAGGGCCTGCCGGCCGGCAGGGAAGATCGCGTCGCGTTTGGTCATAGTTTCACTCCATCTAGACAAGGCAGACCCAACCCCCGACGATCGCGAAATGGCTTCGCCGGGAAGGCGAGAGCCGGTCGCAAGGCTTCAGGGTCTTGGATCGCTGCGCTCCACTGTCCGGGGCGGCTATTGACATACGCCCCGTATGCCCGATGTGGGTGGATACGGAGCGTATGTCAATACGCATACGCGCCGTATGTTATTTTTCAGAGGTGACGTTAGCCACGGGCCAAGCTCATCGAGCGGTCAGGCATTGGGCGAGATCGGGATCCCAGGCAAAGCCAGCTTGCGCGCCGGGCGGCGAACGGTCATCGATTCCTCCTCGGCGTCCTGCGGCGCGCCCCAGAACTCGGCAAGCGTCGGGCCGTCTTTCACCCGGCCGTCGCGGGCCACAAATCCCCAGACCTCGCGGAACCAGACGCGGCGGCCCATTTGCGTGTACCAGCGCATCGAATGCCGCTGCTCGGGGTCCTTGTGAAACAGGATGCGGGCCAGCGCCTTCGGCCGCGACTGCACCGCTAGTTCGATCAGCTTGACGCTGAAGAACAGCATCCACGGCTTCAGCCTGGTCATCTGCAGCACCTGGTGCTTGTAGTCCCACAGTCGGGCATCCTTCTGGATCACCTTGCGATCGCGCGCGATCCTGAAGAACGGTGTCCAGCGATGCGGCGTCACATACAGCGCCTGGATCTGGTCCGGGTCGTAGGCGATGAGCTGGCGAAAGCCGCGCCATAGGTCGCGAAAACCTTCGTCCTCGAAACCGGCCACCCAGGTCGCCATCGACAGGATGCCGTGCTGGCGCAACAGCCGGATCGCCTCGCGGTCGGATGAGGTGCTGCCGCCCTTGCGGATCAGTTGCAGCGTCTGTTCGTCGGTGGTTTCCATGCCGAGCAGCCAGCGGATGACGCCGGCCTTGCGGTAGAGATGCAGGATGTCGGCATCGCGCACGATGTCGTCGGCGCGGGTCGAGCCGACGATCAGCACCGGCACGTTCTCGGCGATCATGGCGTCGAGAAAGGAGCGCCAGGCCTTCTTCGAAACCGTCGGATTCTCGTCGGCGAGGTTGATCAGCTCGACGCCGTGCTCGCGATGCAGCCAGGCGATCTCCTTGGCGAGTTTCACCGGATCGCGATGCCGCCAGCGGGTCCAGAAGCCGCGCTGGCCACAATAGTTGCACAGATGCGGGCAGCCGCGCGAAAACTGCATGACCACTGCACGCTTGCCGCCCCAATAGCTGTAGCGCCTGTGGTCGATCAGCTCCCACCCGACGCGGTAGGCGTCGAGATCGGCGATGGTCATCGCCGGCTGGGTGGCGAAGGGGCGGCGCAGATCGTCGCGAAAGGCGATGCCGGCCACGCTCGCCTGCGGCTGGTGCATTTCCAGCGCCTCGACTAGCGCCACGACGGTCGCCTCGCCCTCGCCGCGTACGATGAAGTCGAAGGCGTCCGTCGCGGCGAGGATGTCGCGCCAGTGATAGGTCGGGAACACGCCGCCATAGATGACGATGGTCGCCGGTTCGCGCTGCTTGATCATGCGCGCGATGAGCAAGGCGGTCGGGTGCGCCGAGGTCGAGCCGGAATGGCCGATCAGGACGAAATCGGGGCCATCGTCGAGTGCGTTGCACACCACCATGTCGAGCGGCATCGGCCCGAATTCGGCGTCGACGAGCCGCACCTCATGCCCGGCATCGATCAGCGGCCCGCCCAGCGCCAACAGGCCAAGTGGCGGTAGGTGATCGTCGGGCACGCGGCTGCCGATGGCGGTGTGAGGTGGATTGATCAGGACGATTTTCATGGCGGACCCCTGGGATGGTTGGTCCGCGCATGCTGGCCGGCGATATGGACACGCGCTTGGCCCGTTTCAGCAGTTTGCGTGCAGCTTTTCCGCAGGAATGCCGTGGGCGAGCACCATCACCGCCTGAGGTGGCCGAGCGGCACGTGGCCGGGGCCTTTGATGTTCTGCAACACCAGCTGGGTGTGGACGTCACGCACGCCGTCGAGCCGCATCAGCCGGTGCATGACGAAGGCGTTGAGCTCGTCGACCGACGGCACCATGACATGCAGCAGGAAGTCGTGGTCGCCGGTCATCGTCCAGCATGAAGACACCTCGTCCATGCGCTGCACGGCGGCAATGAAGCTTTCGGGCGAGCCGTCGCTGTGGCTGACGAGGCGAACCTGGATGAACACCTCGACCATCAGGCCGACAGCGCGCCGGCTGATCACCGCGGCAAAGCCCTTGATGATGCCGGCCTCCTGCAGCGCTTCGAACCGCCTCGCGCAGGGCGTCGTCGACAGGCCGATCTCTTGCGCCAGCTCGGATACCGGCTTGCGCCCGTCGCGTTGCAGGACATCGAGCATCTTGATCTCGAAATCATCGAATTGAGGCATTTTCACTCCTCTGATGCGGTTGTCGAGTGAATCTTATCTCGAACATCGCGTTTGAGCCATCATCAAAACCGATTTGCCTCGGAAAATCCGGTTAGGATTGCGGCACATTCGCCATTCATGATTTGCGAGGAGAAGAACCATGACGACGATGAGCGTTGCCGAATACGCTCGCGATTGCGCGGCACAAGGGTTGCGCGGCGACTATTCGGTCTGCCGTGCCGATTTCACCGTCTCGCAGGGTTACAATTACAGCGCCGAGGAACAGGCGGTGTGGCGCACGCTGTGCGACCGCCAGACCAAACTGACGCGCAAGCTCGCCCACCACTCCTATCTCGACGGCGTCGAGAAGCTCGGCCTGCTCGACCGCATCCCCGACTTCGACGACGTCAGCGTCAAGCTGCGCAAGCTGACCGGCTGGGAGATCGTCGCCGTACCGGGTCTTATTCCCGCGGCACCGTTTTTCGACCACCTCGCCAACCGCCGATTCCCGGTCACCAACTGGCTGCGGACCAGGCAGGAACTCGACTACATCGTCGAGCCCGACATGTTCCATGATTTCTTCGGTCACGTGCCGGTGCTGTCGCAACCGGTGTTCGCCGACTTCATGCAGATGTACGGCGAGAAGGCCGGCGACATCATTGCGCTGGGCGGCGACGAGATGATCACCCGGCTCTACTGGTACACGGCCGAATATGGCCTGATGCAGGAGAGCGGCCAGAAGCTGAAAGCCTTTGGCGCCGGCCTGATGTCGTCGTTTACCGAATTGCAGTTCGCCGTCGACGGCGAGGACGCTCACCACGTGCCCTTCGACCTCGAAACGGTGATGCGGACGGGTTACGAGATCGACAAGTTCCAGCGCGCCTATTTCGTGCTGCCGTCGTTCGACGCCTTGCGCGATGCTTTCCAGGCCGCCGATTTCGAGGCGATCGTCGCGCGCCGCAAGGGCCAGCCGGCGCTCGATCCGGCGACGGTCTGACGGCTTAAAGCGCGTCGCGTCGAAACGGATTCTTGCGACCCGCTTTAAGTTTTGCTTCTATGCATGTCGTTATCTCAAAAACCGGGCCACTTTTGAGCGACATGCATTAGCCGGCCTCGGCCTTCAGCCGCGCCAGCTGGTCGCGCTGCAGGTCGAGTGCGGCTTTGACGAAGCGCGATATGGTGGCGAGCTCGGCGTCGCTGAAGGTCTCGATCACCTTTTCGCCTTCCCGCGCGATGGCGCCGTAATAGCGCGCCGACAGCTCCCGCGTGGCCTCGGTTGCCTCTATCACCACCTTGCGCCTGTCCTCGAGACTGCGCGTGCGCGTCAGCAGGCCGCGTGCCTCCAGCCGGTCGATCAACGCGGTCACCGCGGCCGGCGTCAGCCCGGTCGCCGTGGCGATCGCGCCGGCCGATTGCGGGCCGCCATACAGCAGTCCCAGGCAATGCCGCTCCGCCGTATTCAGCCCGAGCCTCGTCCCCACCGCTTCGTCGTAGGCCTGCGTCGCGTCCTGCCATTGCATGATCGCAAGACCGATGGCCGTCGTCATTTCGGCACGATTCCCGCTTGACGAATTTACTTCGATCATCTAACTATCAATCTGTCTAACATTTAGACTGTCTCAACAATATGCGGTCGCAGCGCCCACAAGGCAAGAGCCGGCCGCCACCATGGAGTAAAAAAATGAGCTTGATTCAACAGCGCCCGCCCCTCTCGCATGAGGAAGAATTCAAATATGCCAAGCTGGCGCTGGAATGGTATGGCTGGGGCTCCCCCATCGGCCTCGGCATTCTGCTCGTGGCGCTGGCCGCTGCCGCGGTGCTGGTGCGCATCGCCGTCTACGGCTTCTGAGCCATGCCGCGCATCTACCGGCGCCATCATTGGCGCCGGTATTCCCGGGATGCTTCGATATCCCGAGACGTTGGAACCGTCAGACGGTGACCACCTTGCTCAGATGGTCCCCCAGCCGGCAGGCCAGTGCGGTGATGGTCGTCGTCGGGTTGCATTCGCCCGATGTGCAGAACACCGAGGAGCCGCCGACATAGAGGTTGTCCATGCCGTGCACCTTGCAGTTGGCGTCGACCACACTCTTGGTGACGTCGGTGCCCATGCGCGTGCCACCCATATGGTGATGGCCCGCCGTCTCGTCATTGGTCGGGTAGTCGCCGCCATTGGCGATCCAGTCGGCAATGCGCACCCGGCCGAGATTCTTCTCGATCAGCGTCGTGCCGAACAGCCTCAGCCCTTCGAGAAGGGTGCGGCGTTCCAGTTCCGATTTCTTCCAGTGCAGCTCGATGCGCGGCACGCCGGCATGGTCGACATCGGTCTTCGACAGCTCGATCTGGTTGGAGGCCATCGGCGCCTGTTCCCAGGCAACATAGAGCTGGGCCGCGCAGCGCAGGTTCTGGCTGAGCTTGGAGGACATCCACTCGGCCATGTCGGGGGCCGTGCAGGCGAGGTCGGCAATCAGGCTCTTGACGCCCGGATACGGCGTCTCGATCAGCCTGATGCCGAAATTCATGATCTGCAGGCGCTCCATCGCAGCAAGCGTCGGCGAGAAGAAGGCCTCGTTGACGGCATCGACCTCGAACTCGCCATAGTCGTCCAGGATGGCATTGCCGCCCTCGAAGGTCGGATGCTCCATCCAGTAGCGGCCAAGCGCTGTCGCATTCGGCACGACACCGCCGTTCGAGCGCTGGTTCGACCACAAAAGCAGTCGCGAATTTTCCAGTCCACCGGTGCAGACAATGAAATAGTCGGCACTGAAGGATCCGGCATCCTGCCCGTTGGACCACAGCCTGGCGCCCGTCACCCGCTTGCCGTCGCCGGCAAGTTCAGTGGCGTAGGTGTTGAGCACGACCGCGATGTTTCCGCTCCTGTCGAGCTCGTCGGCGAATTTTTCGCCGAAGCGCACCGCCGGGCTCTTGATCAGCTGCACCCAGCGAATGTCGTCGGAGACCGGTACATCCGGCTGGAAATTGGGAAGTTCGAGGATATCGTGCACTTCCCGCAGATAGGGTTCGATGTCGGTGCGGCGGATCGGCCAGCCCGTGTCGGGCGCCCAGGCCTTCGGCTCGAAATCCTGCTTGTCGAGCACGCGGCACCAGCCTGCCCAGTGGTTCGAACTGCCACCCATGAACCGCAGCCGCGTAACGTCGAGATCGAAGTAGAAATCGCCCACCGTGGTGCCACGGTAGAAATCCTGCGACTCGTCGCTGAATTCACGGGAGCCGGCCTCCAGCACCACGACAGGAATGCCCGCGGCGCCAAGCTTGCGCGCAATGGTGGTGCCGGCCGGCCCGGAGCCGAGGATGCAGACCTTGGCGGTGAAGTTGGCGGCGCGAAACGCCTCATAGTTGTCGAAGATCATGCCAGATCGCTCCGCTTCAGGATCCAGCCATTGACCTCGACGATCTCGTTCGGGTCGGGCCGGGTTGGATCGGCCCGGGTTGGATCGGCCCGTGTTGGATCGGAATGCGAGGCATCGGCATCAGGCAGCGTGCGGAACAAGGACAGGGCGGGCAATGCGATGAGCGCCTGCACGATCGTGCGGCGGGATATTTTCTTGATGAAGAAACTCATGACGACTGGTCTCTCGGGTGGGGGCCTCGGCTACGCATGGCGCTCCCGGAAAGACAGGTCCCGGAACGACACATGCATCGCGGCAGAAGCCAGTATCGTGCCAGCCTAGCCGCAAAGCAGCGAAAGCCGGGTAAACGGCGCAACCGAGTGCGAACAGGGTTAGAATTTCGTTAACCGGCCGGGTAGCGGATCGGCCGGATGATCACGCCGCTTCGGAAATGTCCGTGTCGAGGATCGTCAGATTGCGGCCCCGGTGCTTGGCCTGGTAAAGGTGCCGGTCGGCGGCCCGCATCAGGTCCGATACGCTGATATCCTCGCCACAGACGGTCCCGCCGATGCTGACCGTTAGCGGAACGGTCCGCTCGTCGACGGGCCGGAAACGGATCAGCTCGACCTCGCGGCGAATGCGCTCGGCGACCCGCTTGGCCTCCTGGTCAGTGGCACCGATCAGGAAGGCGCCGAACTCCTCGCCGCCGATGCGGCCGAGCACATCGCCGCCGCGCACGCCGCGCTCGATCGCGCTGGCGATCAGAAGCAGCGCGTCATCGCCGGTCAGGTGGCCAAAATTGTCGTTGATCCTCTTGAAGTGGTCGGCGTCGATGATCAGCAATGCGCCGCGATCGGACTTGCGGCGGGAGCCCTCGAGCGCGGCAAAGAAGTTTTCCCGGTTGAGCATGCCGGTCATGTCGTCGCGGCTCGCCTTTTCCGCCAGGCGGCGATGCGCGGCGGCGAGCTGGGCATGGGCTCGGGCGAGATCGCGATGCGCGCTTTTCAGCCTGTCGCTTTGCCAGAAAGTGCTCGCGCTGGCGACCCATGCGAGGACCAGCGGACACAGCGTGGAGGTCAGCCAGATGGTGCGGTTGACCGGAAATCCCATCGCCGGGACGATGATCAGCGTCAGCAGGAGAGAGGCCGCGACAGACGCAAAAGCAACGGCGGCGGATCTCAGAATTATGCTGTTCATCGCGGGCTCCCACAGGTCTGTCTCTGTGCCAGCAAGCCCTGAAGGTCACCTTTCCCGGATGCCTAAAATTTGAATCGTGGTGCCATTTCCGCCACTCTTGACGCGTAGAAGTTGTGGATAAAGTCTCTTTCGGAATGTCCGTTTCATGCCATAAGGAGCGCATGACCACGCTGCCTGATCCCGCCCGCTTCGCCCATGTCACCGACTGGGTGTTCGACCTCGACAACACGCTCTATCCGCATCATTCGAATCTGTTCTCGCAGATCGACGTCAAGATGACCGCCTATGTCGGCGAACTGCTGGCGCTGCCGCGAGAGCAAGCGCGCAAGTTGCAGAAGGAGCTCTATCAGGAATACGGCACGACGTTGAACGGGCTGATGACACGCCACGGCATCGATCCCGACGATTTCCTCGAAAAAGTGCATGACATCGACTATTCATGGCTGGTGCCCGATCCCGTTCTCGGCACCGCCATCCGCCAGCTTCCGGGCCGCAAGTTCATCTTCACCAACGGCGACCGCAGGCACGCCGAACGCACCGCGCGCCAGCTCGGCATTCTCGACCATTTCGACGACATCTTCGATATCGTCGCCGCCGGGCTCAATCCCAAACCGGCGCGCCAGACCTACGAGAAGTTCGCCGAACTTCACGCCGTCACCGGCCACAATGCGGTGATGTTCGAGGATCTTGCCCGCAACCTTGCGGTGCCGAAGTCGCTGGGCATGACCACGGTGCTCGTGGTGCCACGCAATTTCGAGCCGACCTTTTCCGAGATCTGGGAGCGCGACCCGGCCAACGAGGATGATGTCGATTTCGTCACCGACGATCTGGCGAGCTTCCTGACGGCGATCGTCGAAGTTACGGCGTAGGTTCGTCCGTGTTCGGCGGGACGTTGCCTGCTCTCACAGATTGTAGAAGCGGCTGATGATCCCCCAGGCTTCGTCGGCGGTGTCGACGAAGTCGATGATGTCCTGGTCGCCGGGGCTGATCGTGCCCTGTTCGGCGAGGAAATCGAGATCGATCGCCCGTTTCCAGAAGGATTTGCCGAACAGGATCACCGGCACGCGCTCCATGCGGCCGGTCTGGATCAGAGTCAGTGTCTCGAAGAATTCGTCCATCGTGCCGAAGCCGCCGGGAAACACCGCGACAGCCTTGGCGCGCATGACGAAATGCATTTTGCGGATGGCGAAATAGTGGAAGTTGAAGCAGAGCTCCGGCGTCACGTAGATATTCGGGGCCTGCTCATGCGGCAAGACGATGTTGAGGCCGATCGACGGCGCGCCGACGTCGTCGGCGCCACGGTTTCCCGCTTCCATAACGCCGGGCCCGCCGCCGGTCACCACGACATACTCGCGGTAATATGAAGCAGCCGACTGCTGCGAGCAGAGGCGGGCGAACTTGCGCGCCTCCTCGTAATATTTGCTGTTTTCCTCGAGGTTCTTCCTCTGCGTCTCGTTCTTGGCCGCCCAGGCCTCGCCGCCGGGCTCCGGCAGGCGTGCGCCGCCAAATAGGATCACCGTTGAACGGATGCCGCGTTCGGCCAGGATCATTTCCGGTTTCAAGAGTTCGAGCTGCAGCCTGACCGCGCGCAATTCGCGCCGCGTCATGAATTCGGGATCGTTCCAGGCCAGCCGGTATGTCTCGGCACGCGTCTGCGGCGTGTCCGGCACGCTCTTCGACCGCTCCAGATCCTCGTCCGAATGCGGCAGCGGGGTCCATCCCGCCTTTTCCATAGGAGTCATAATTGTCTTACCCGTCCAAATTCTTCAGTTGCGCCGTCCCATGGCGCAGCCGCGATTGACCCCCATTGAGCCTTAACATAAGCAGGTTCCGCAAAAGTGTCCGGCGGTTTTGCGACAAGAACCTGCTACATGCAAAGGCCCAGGCAGGCAAAGCCTGCCAGGGGTCCGCGCGACTTTCAAAACAGGTTAAGGCGCAGCCCCTTAACAGCTTGGTAATGGAGCGAATTCATGTCGAAGCCCGATCTGGCGAGCCTCGAAAAGACCATTGAGAAGGCCTTCGAGGAACGCGACACGATTTCGACTGCGACCCGTGGCGAGACGCGCGACGCCATCCAGTCGGCGCTCGACCTGCTCGACCGCGGCACCGCCCGCGTCGCCGAGCGGCAGGCCGACGGCAAGTGGCACGTCAACCAGTGGCTGAAGAAGGCCGTGCTGTTGTCCTTCCGGCTCAACCCGATGGAGATCATAAAGGGCGGCCCCGGCCAGGCCGTGTGGTGGGACAAGGTGCCGTCGAAGTTCGACGGCTGGAGCGCCGTGGACTTCGAGAAGGCCGGCTTCCGCGCCGTGCCATCGTCGATCGTGCGCCGTTCCGCCTATGTCGCGCCGGGCGCAGTGCTGATGCCGTCCTTCGTCAATGTTGGCGCCTATGTCGACAGCGGCACCATGGTCGATACTTGGGCCTCGGTTGGCTCCTGCGCCCAGATTGGCAAGAACGTGCATCTGTCGGGGGGCGTCGGTATCGGCGGCGTGCTGGAGCCGATGCAGGCCGGTCCTACCATCATCGAGGACAATTGCTTCATCGGCGCGCGCTCGGAAGTGGTCGAAGGCTGCATCGTGCGCGAAGGCTCGGTGCTCGGCATGGGTGTCTTCATCGGCCAGTCGACCAAGATCGTCGACCGCGCCACCGGTGAGGTCTTCTACGGCGAAGTGCCTCCCAACTCGGTCGTGGTGGCTGGTACGATGCCCGGCAAGAACGTGCCGGGCGAAAACTGGGGGCCAAGCCTCTACTGCGCCGTCATCGTCAAGCGTGTCGACGCCAAGACCCGCTCCAAGACCTCGATCAACGAATTGCTGCGCGATTGATCTTTTCCGGAAACGGACGCACCTTCCGCCGGCGCGACAATGAGTCGCGCGTGACTGATGGAGGGGTGACATGGACTGGAAGTATCTGCTGACCAGCTACGAGGGTCGCATCAACCGTGCCAAGTTCTGGGCTTGTGTCGGCGTTGTGTTTGTCGGTGGGATCATCGCGATGATCCTCGACAACATACTCGGCACGACGTTCAACCAAATGCCCTACGGCTTTATCTATTTGCTCTACTCGCTCGCCATGCTCTATTCGATCTTCGCCGTCTACGCCAAGCGCTGGCACGATCGCGGCAAGTCCGGCTGGTGGAGCCTGATCATCCTCGTGCCGATCATCGGCGGGATCTGGTTTCTGGTCGAGTGCGGCATTCTCGAAGGCACCAGGGGTGCCAATCAATATGGACCGGACCCGCTTGCCTGACAGATCGAATCTCACCTGGCTTTTCTTCAAAACCTCGGGCCGCGTCAGTCGCGCGGCCTATTTTCTTGGCGGGTTGCTCGTCGCCATCATACAGGCCTTTCCGCTCTACCGCTTCACGCTGGTGCCGGAAGGCTCGGCCGAGAGCAACATGTGGTCGTTCATCTTCTTCATCGCCTTCATCGCCTCGCTGTGGTCGAACATCGTGCTGGCGGTGAAGCGTCTGCACGACCTCGACAAGCCCGGCATTGCCGCGCTGATCCTGTTCGTGCCGGTGGTCTCGATCGTCGCCTTCCTTGTCTTGTGCCTGTTTCCAGGGCAGCCTGGACCCAACCGCTACGGCCGGCGCACCAACGAGCCGGCAGAGTCCTGAGCGCCAACAGCCATGCGCTACCGCACGCTTGATCCGAAACTGATCATCGACACCGCCGAACGGCTGGAGGGCCGCGTTGCCGACCGTTTTCCCGAGGCTGGACTGCGCGGTGTCGCCGCCGAACTGGTGTCGCTGTCGCGCGATCTGACCAAGGCGGCTCAGGCGCTCGAAGCGCCGATCTGGTGGCTGCGCGGGCTCATCGTCGCCGCCGTCGTCGCCGGCGCGCTGATCTTCCTGTTCGTCGGCACCATCCTGCCGCTCATTCACATCTCCCGGGCCGATGATGCGGTGCAGTCGGTGCAAGGCATCGAAGCCACGATCAACATGATGATCCTCGCTGTGCTCGGCTTCATGGCGTTGATCCGCACCGAGGAGCGCATCAAGCGCAAGCGGGTGTTTCGCCAGCTGCACGGCCTGCGCTCGCTGATCCATGTCATCGACATGCACCAGCTGACCAAGGATCCGGCAGCCCTCTCAGTCAATTTCAAGCCGACCTCGCACTCGCCGGCCCGCATCACCAATGCCGCCGACTTGGCGCGCTACCTCGACTATTGCTCCGAAATGCTGTCGATCACCGGCAAGATCGCGGCGCTGTTCGCGCAGTCGGTCAATGACGACGTGGTCATCGACGGCGTCAACGACATCGAGAACCTGGCATCCAACCTGTCGCGCAAGATCTGGCAGAAGATCACGCTGATCGACGCCCACCCTGCGGGGCAGCAACCTGCTCCGGCGCCAGCCCCGGCGACCCAGGCCGCCTCGCTTCCGCCTCGCGCACCAGCGCGGTAACCCTTTTCAACACGGGCGCCGGCGTACCCGCCTTTTCGGCGAGGCTAAGGACAGCCCCCTGCAATTCATCGATCTCCGTCGGTCGGCCGCGCTGCAGGTCGTCCCACATCGACGAGCGGGCTTGCGGGTCGATTGCCAGCATGCGCCGCGCCAGCAGCCTGAACAGCCAGTCCGGCAGCCTGAGCACCGTCGGCAGCAGCGCCGGCCGCAAGCCGGCGATCCGCGCCGGCTCGATGCCGGACGCTTTCATCGCCGTGAGCGCCTCGTCGATCTGGCCGGCCAGGATCAGCCGCCAGCGACGGTCGGCGAGTTCGGTTGCCAGCGGCAGGTCCGACAGCGCCACCAGCGCGTTGTTCAAATTCATCAGCAGTTTGCCCCACAGCACGGCCCTCATGTCGCCATGCGCTTCGACCGCAAACCCTTCGACGCCGAGAAGGCTGACCAGGCCGGCGTCGCCGTCTTCAATCATCACCTTGCCGTCGCTGGCGCGAAGCACGCGCAGCGGCAGCTCGCCGTCGCGAGACTGCACCACATTGAACGGCACCATGCCGGCCAGCACCGTTCGGCCGTCGACCCCGGTGCGCAGCCTGTCGGCATTGTCGACGCCGTTCTGCAGGCTGATCACCACCGCACCGGGGCGGGCGTGGGCCCTGATGAGGTCTGCCATATCCTGCGTCGCGCCGCTCTTGACCGTCACCAGGATCACATCCGCCTCCGGCAGGGCGACAGCCGGATCGGCGGTGACGACAAGCGCCTCCCGCTTGACCGAGCGGTCGCGGCCCTGGAGGTCGCTGACCCGCAATCCGCCCAGCCGCAACGCCGCCTCGATGCGCGGCCGCGCCAACAGGGTAACCCGCCGTCCGGCGAGCGCCAGGCAGCCGCCGGCATAGCAACCGATGCTGCCGGCGCCGGCAACGACGATCCTTCTGTCCGCGTTTGCCATCTGTCGCTCCGCACCGGGCCGCAACTATACGACATGAAAACCATAATGTCGGCGCCATCACTGGCCCTTATGTCTGGCCGTGACAGGCCCCCCGCTTTCGATTATCGCTTTTGCCATGACGCTTCCGACCGATCCCGCCGAAAACCTTGCTGCCCTTATCCGTTGTGCTTCGGTGACGCCCGCCGAAGGCGGCGCGCTCACCGCGCTGGAGACGATGCTGAAACCGCTCGGCTTCCTGGTCGATCGCCCCGTGTTTTCCGAAGACGGCACGCCGGATATCGAGAACCTCTATGCAAGGCGTTCCGGCAACGGCCCGCATCTGATGTTCGCCGGCCATACCGACGTGGTGCCGGTCGGTGACGAAGCCGCCTGGACGCATCCGCCCTTCGGCGCCGAAATCGCCAATGGCGAGATGTACGGCCGTGGCGCCGTCGACATGAAGGGCGGCATTGCCTGCTTCATTGCCGCCGTAGCGCGCCATGTCGAAAAGAATGGCGGCCCGAAGGGGTCAGTCTCGCTGCTGATCACTGGCGACGAGGAAGGGCCGGCCATCAACGGCACGGTCAAGCTGCTCGAATGGGCGGCTTCCAGGGGCGAGAAATGGGATGCCTCGATCGTCGGCGAGCCGACCAACCCGGACGCGCTTGGCGACATGATCAAGATCGGCCGCCGCGGCTCGATGTCCGGCGCCATCACCGTCAATGGCCGCCAGGGCCATGTCGCCTACCCGCAGCTTGCCGACAATCCGGTGCGCGGGCTGATGAGCCTGGTCGACGCCTTGCTGCATCCTGTCTTCGACAAGGGTACCAGGGATTTCCAGCCGACCAATCTGGAGGTCACCTCCATCGATGTCGGCAACCCGGCCACCAATGTCATTCCGGCCAAGGCGACCGCGACCTTCAACATCCGGTTCAACGACACCTGGACGGCTGAGACCGTCCAGGCGGAAATCCACAATCGCCTCGATCAGGCGGCCAAACGCAAGAAGTACCGGACCGGCAAGAAGACGCCGGTCGACTATGACCTCGTCTGGCGCGACCGGCCGAGCCATGTCTTCCTGACCCGCGACGACAAGTTGATCGAAACGCTCCGCGGCTCGATCAAGTCGGCGGTCGGCAAGGAGCCGACGCTGTCGACCTCGGGCGGCACCAGCGATGCGCGTTTCATCAAGGACTATTGCCCGGTGGTCGAGTTCGGGCTGGTCGGCAAGACCATGCACATGGTCGACGAGCGCGTCGCCATTGCCGATCTCGAAACGCTGACACAAATCTACCAGCGCTTCATCGAAGACTGGTTCGGGCAGGGATGAGCATGCTTTCGGCGGACGAAACCCAAGCTTCGTTGACCGGTGCCTGGCGGCTGATGCTCGGCAAGGCCGACGGCCTGCGCCTGCTCGACCTGTCGGCCGACGGCTTCTGGAATTCCTTTTTCGCCATCATCGTTGCCGCACCGCCGCTGGTGGTCGGCTGGGTCGGCATCGCCAATGAGATCGGCGATCCCGACGCCTTCGCCGGACGCTTCAGCATGCTGGTGCGCCTGGCGACGGTCGATATCGGCTCCTGGGTGCTGCCGCTCATCGCATTGGCCCTGGTCGCGCCGCGCGCCGGGATTGGCGGCCGCTTCGTCCACTATGTCGTTGCCAGCAACTGGGCTTCCGCCATCACCGCCTGGCTGATGCTGCCCTCGGCGCTGATCAGGCTTTTCCTGTCGTCCGCAAGCCAGATATCAAGCGCGGTGTCGCTGCTGTTGTTTGCCCTGTCGATGGCGCTGACCTGGCGCATGACCAACGCCACCATTGGCAAGGGTGCCGCGGTCGGCACCGCCGTTTTCGTCGGCATGTTCATCGCCTCGCTATTGGTGCTGTTCGGCTTGCAAATCCTTCTCGGCATCACCGTGCCGGACGATGTCGGGCCTCAGAGCCTTTCCGGGCTCGTCTCCGGATAGTCGACGCCCACCAGAAACAGCCCATCGGGCGGCGCCACCTGGCCACAGGCGGCCCGGTCGTGTGCCTCGAGCGCCGCTTTCAGGTCGGCGACGGTCCAGCCGCCTTCGCCGACGCGCTTGAGAGAGCCGACCATCGAGCGCACCTGATTGTGCAGGAAAGAGCGCGCCGAAGCCTTCACCTCGATCAGGTCGCCCTGCCGGCTCACATCGAGCCGCTCCAGCGTCCTGACCGGGCTGTTTGCCTGGCACTGGGTCGAACGGAAGGTGGTGAAGTCATGCCGTCCGAGCAGGACTTTTGCCGCTTCGTGCATGGCACCGGCGTCAAGCCGCTTCGGCACCCACCACACCTTGCCCTTGTCGAGCGCTGCCGGCGCGCGGCGGTTGAGGATGCGGTAGAGATAGTGGCGGCCGGTGGCCGAGAAGCGCGCGTCGAAGCTGTCGTCGACGACCGCAGCCTTCAGGATAGCGATGCGCGCGCCGGCCGCCTGCAGATGGGCGTTGATGGCGTCACGCACCTTGTCGCCCGGCCACGCCTTGACGAGGTCGACATGCGCCACCTGGGCGGTCGCATGCACGCCGGCATCGGTGCGGCCGGCGGCGCGCAACCGGACCTCTTCGCCGCAGAATTTTTCGATCGCCTGCTCGATCGCCTGCTGCACCGAAGGCTGATCCGCCTGGTGCTGCCAGCCGGCAAACAGGCTGCCGTCATATTCGATGTCGAGGCGAAAACGCGGCATGCTAGAGCATGATGCCGAAACGTGTGATGCGGCTTTCGGACGACATCATGCTCTATCTCTCTGAGGTAGAGGCGGATTCAGATTTCATGTCGATTCGACCTGAAATCATCCGGCTCCAGGGCTGTTGCCGCTTACGCGGCGAGCGCCGAGCCGAAGGCCGAGGCGTAGACCAGCCTGCCGGCTTCCGGGGCGTCGCCCCAGGCCAGTGCCTGCAGTGCCTCGCCCTGGTACTCGCTCTCGAACTTTTCGGCGCGTTCATGGCTGTAGCCGAAACGGCTGTAGTAGGCCGGATCGCCCAGCACGACGGCCAGCGTCTCGCCGGCGTCCTTGAGGCGGATATGCGCCTCGCGGATCAGCGCACCGCCGATGCCGCTGCCATGGAACGAAGGTTCCACCGCCAGTGGCGCGAGCGCCACGGCGGCAAAGTTCTTGCCGCCGCTCTGGACGAACAGCCGCGAAAACAGGATGTGGCCGACCACCTGGCCGTCTTCTTCCGCCACCAGTTCGGTGACGGCGTCGCCGCCGGTAACCAGCGCGTCGACCAGTCCGGCCTCCGCCTGCTGGCCGAAAGCGTGCTCCTCGACGAGGCGGATGGCCTCGCGATCTCGCGGCGTCGCCGCGCGTATCGACATCATGCTCATGAGAATCTCATTCCTTTTTCGATCTTGGCCCCGCGCAGGAATTCCGACGCGGCAGCGGGCCTTCCGCCCGCCCGTTGAACTTCGACCAGACTGATCGCGCCTGCCCCGCAGGCGACCGTCAGCCGGCCATCGAGAATTCCTCCCGACTCGCCGGCGCCTTGCGACAGCGTCGAGCGAAGCAGTTTGAGCCGCTCCAAGCGGCCGCCAATTTCTATCTCGGACCAGGCACCGGGAAAGGGCGACAGGCCGCGGATGGTATTGTGGACCGCGCCCGCCGAGCGAGTCCAGTCCACGCGAGCCTCGGATTTATCGATTTTTTTGGCGTAGGTCACCCCATCCACCGCTTGGCGAGTAAATGTCAGGGTGTTCCTTTCCAGTCGCGCCAGCGCTTCCACCATCAGTGCAGCACCGACACTCATCAATCGATCATGCAGATCGCCGGCTGTCATATCGGGTTCGATGGCGCATTTTTCAACCATTCCCACCGGACCGGTGTCCAGGCCCTCTTCCATGCGCATCACCATCATGCCGGTTTCGCTGTCCCCGGCCATGATCGCGCGCTGGATGGGCGCGGCACCCCGCCAGCGCGGCAGAAGCGAGGCATGGCCGTTGATGCAGCCAAGCCGGGTTGCCTCCAGAACCGCCTTCGGCAGCAGCAAGCCATAAGCGACGACGACGGCGACATCGGCCTGCAGGACGCGGAAGGCGGCCTGCTCGGCCTCGCCCTTGAGTGATACCGGTGTGCGCGTCTCGATGCCCAGCCGCCCCGCCTCGCTCTGCACCGGCGACGGCGTCAGCTCCAGGCCGCGCCGTCCGGCGGCGCGCGGCGGCTGGGTATAGACGGCGGCAACCTCATGTCCGGCCTCGGCGATCGCGCGCAGCGTCGGCACCGAAAACTCCGGCGTGCCCATGAAGATGACGCGAAGGGGCATTCCCCTATCCCACCATCTTGCCTGGCGACTTGTCCCTGGCGAGCTTCTTGAACTTCTTCACCACCATGTCGCGCTTCAGCTTCGAGATGTGGTCGATGAACAGGACACCATTGAGGTGGTCGATCTCGTGCTGCAGGCAGGTCGCCATCAAGCCCTCGGCCTCGGTCTCCTGCAGCTTGCCGTCACGGTCGAGATATTTGACCCGGACAGTGGCAGGGCGTTCGACCTCGGCATAGTAGTCCGGGATCGACAGGCAGCCTTCCTCGTAGACGGAGCGCGTGTCGGCGCTGCTCAGGATTTCCGGGTTGATGAAGACATGCGGCGCCGGCGTCTCGTCTTCCTTGGCCAGATCGATCACCAGCATGCGCACCGGTTCGCCGATCTGGATTGCCGCCAGCCCGATGCCGGGCGCGTCATACATAGTCGCCAGCATGTCGTCGGCTAATTTGCGCAAAGGCCCGTCGACGCGCTCCACCGGCTTGGAAACCTGGCGCAGGATGGGGTCGGGAAGGATGATGAGCGGCTTGATCGGCATGGCGTTCCACCTAAGACCTCCAGCGAAAAGCGTCAACCGGGGCGCCTTGCCAGCGTTCACGTTTTGATCTGTGCCAGCCGACCGAATCGGCTATGCTGTCCACATGAATGATCTGACATCCATCCTTTCGGAGCCTGTCGCGCGGCTTGGCGCTTCCACGATCACGCTCGGCCATGCGCTGGCTTTCGGCGTGTTGCTGTTTCTTGGCCTGTTCGTGGCGCTGGTCATCGCGCTGTGGCGGTCGGCCAAGGCGCGCGCCGTCGCCGCCGCCGAAGCGGCCGATCATGCCCGCGACGCCGAGGCGCGGATGGCCGGCATCCTGCAGTCCCAGGCCGAGATGCAGGGCCGCATGGGCGCCATCGCCGAAGTGTTCGGGGCACGGCAAGCTGAACTGACGCAGTCGATCGGCCAGCGCCTCGACGCCATGACCGGCCGCCTCGGCCAGACCATGACCGAGCAGACCAAATCCACGCATGAGAGCCTGGCCAAATTGCAGGAGCGGCTGGCGATCATCGATACCGCGCAAGGCAACATCCAGTCGCTCGCCGGCCAGGTCGTGCAATTGCAGGCGATCCTCTCCAACAAGCAGACGCGCGGCGCCTTCGGCCAGTCGCGCATGGAGGCCATCGTTGCCGACGGCCTGCCGCATGGCGCCTACGAGTTCCAGGCCACACTCTCGAACGGCAGCCGGCCCGACTGCCTGGTGAAGATGCCGAACGGCGCGCCGTCGCTTGCCATCGATGCCAAATTTCCGCTCGAAGCCTGGAACGCCATCCGCGCCGCCGATGGCGCCGACCTGCAGAAGATCGCCTCTCAGGCCTTTCGCCGCGACATCGAGATCCATGTCCGCGATATATCGGAAAAATACCTGATCCAGGGTGAGACGCAGGACACCGCCTTTATGTTCGTGCCGTCGGAATCGGTGTTCGCCGAGATCCACGAGAATTTCGAGGCCATCGTCCACAAGGCGCACCGCGCCCGCGTCGTCATCGTCTCGCCGTCGCTGCTGATGCTGTCTATCCAGGTCATTCAGGCCATCCTCAAGGACGCGCGCATGCGCGAACAGGCGCATCTGATCCAGGGCGAGGTCATCCGGCTGATGGAGGACGTTGCGCGTGTCGACGAGCGGGTGCGCAAACTGCAGGTTCATTTCGGCCAGTCGGCCAAGGACATCGACGACATCCTCGTCTCGACGTCGAAGGTGACCAAGCGTGGCCAGAAGATCGAGGCGCTGGAGTTCGGCGCGCAGCCCGACGGCGAGGCCGGGCCCGAAGCCGCTTCACGGCCTCCCGCTGCGAAGGTCGAAGCTGGCGCCCGCGTTGCCGATTCGAAGACCGGGCAGCTCAGGCTGAGGGTCGTCGAAGGCGACGACTGAACCGGGCAGCAGCGCTACTGCTCTTCCACGGTCCTCATGCCCTGAAATTCAGGCAGCCAGTGCAGTGCAGAGCGGTGCCAGTATTGCGTCCGCGGAACCAGCTCATCGCGTTGCCGCGCGGTGCCGACCCGGATGCCATAGACCTTCGGCCCGTCGCCAACCGATGTGGCGTAGAGATGCGAGCCGCACTCGCCGCAAAAGCCCTGTGCGCGCTTGGCGCCGCTGTCGCCAACCTTGATGTAAACCTTCGGTGTGCCCTTGGTGATCCTGTAGTTCTCTTCGGGGACCCGCACCGATACGCGAAAGGCCGTGCCGGTCAGTTTCTGGCAGTCCGAGCAGTGGCAGATCGAGGTCTTTTCCGGGTCGATCTCCGCTTCATAGGTGATGGCGCCACAATGGCAGCCGCCGTCGATTTTCATCGTCGCTCCTCCAAAATCACTCCTGCCTGGGCTCAATCTTAGCTGGGCAAAGCCGCGAGGCAACGGCGCAGCGCTAGTCCAGAACCGGATCGGATGCGGATTCGATCAGCTTGCGCCGCCGTTCCCAGGTGCCCGTGGTCTGCGGCTTGACGAACAGCCGCGTGATCTCCGGCATCTCTGTCTTCAGCCGTTTCTCGATACGCTCCACACAGGCTTCGATCTCGGGCGCCGTCAGGTGATCCTCGAATTCGATGCTGAGGCCGGCGACGATCTCTTGCGGCCCCATGTGGACGGTCAGAACGCCGTTTGCCTTCTGCACCGCAGGATCCTGCTGGACGATCGCCAGCACCTGTCTCTGCACCTCCGGTGAGGCCGGCTCGCCGATCAGCAGGCCCTTGCTTTCGCGGGCCAGGAAAATCGCCGTCGCGCCCAGGATCAATCCGATGCCGATCGAGGCGGCGCCATCGAGTTCCGGCATCTCGAGCAATTCCGCTGCCAGGATGCCCGCGAAGGCGACGACAAGGCCGAGCAGCGCGGCGCTGTCCTCGAACAGCACGGTGTAGACGCTCGGATCCTTGCTCGATTGCACGGCCTGCAGCCAACCCTGCTTGCCCTTCTGCTGGCGGAACTCCTTCAGCGCCACCAGCCAGGAACTGCCCTCGAACAGGAAAGACAGACCGAGAACGATGTAGTTCACCTCAGCGTTGGCGACCGGCTCAGGTGCCATGATGTGCACCACGCCCTCATAGAAGGACACCCCGGCGCCCAGCGCGAAGACCAGGAGGGCAACAATGAAGCTCCAGAAATAGAGCTCTCGGCCGTGACCGAGTGGATGTGTGCGATCAGCCGGGCGGGCGGCGCGATGCATGCCGTAGAGCAGCAGACCGCCATTGCCGGTATCGACCAGCGAGTGCACGCCTTCCGACAGCATCGCCGAACTGCCGGTGAAGAAGGCGGCGGCGAACTTGGTCAGCGCGATGGCGAGATTGCCGGCGAGCGCCGCGTAGATCACCCTTTTTGAGCCGCCATGCCCGGCCATGCTGTTGTCCCGTTCAAGGCGCCCAGACTAACGGCCAGACCGCCAAAGCTCCACAGGCATCACAACGCGCGAACTGTCGGCTTGTTCAAACGGCGCTGGGTAATGAGGTCGGTCGTTAGAGAGGGGGGGCGGGCGGAAGACGGCGACTATCCGAGGATCTCGTCGGTCCACACCTTGAAACCAGCAAGCGTGCCCGGCCCGAAAATATGGGTCAGCGGCACGTCGGCGGCGTCACGGCCGGAGGCGATCAGGATGCGGCCGATGCGCGGCGCATTGTTGCGCGGGTCGAAGACATGCCAGCGGCCGCCGAGATAGACTTCCATCCAGGCGGCGAAATCCATGCTCGACCACGGCTTTGGCGTGCCAATGTCGCTGATGTAGCCGGTGCAGTAGCGCGTCGGGATGTTGAGCGCCCGGCAGAAGGTGACGGCGAGATGCGCGAAATCGCGGCACACGCCACTCTGCTCGCGATAGGCTTCCGCCGCGGTGCGTGTCGGCCGCGCATTGCCGTAGTTGAAGACGATATGATTGTGGACGAAATCGCAGACCGCCTGCACACGCGCAATGCCGAGCGGCGTGTGGCCGAACAGGCGCCACGCTTCGCTCGCCAGCAGATCGCTTTCGCAAAAACGGCTGGGCAGCAGAAACAGGAGCGTGTCCGCCGGCAGGTCGCGCACCTCGTGCTGCCATGCCATCAGGTCGCCCATCTCGAAGGTGCCGGGATCGCGGATCACCGCGTCGGTGCCGAAGGTAAAGCGCCCGGGCGGGGCGACGAACCGGTTACACCAATTGCCGAAACTGTCGCGATAGCTTTCGATCGGCACCGGCGGATTGGTGGTCAAAAAGTCCGGCCGCTCGAGATCGGAGGCGCGGGAATAGTGGACATTCAGCATCGCGATGAGCGGCGTTTCCTGCGGAAAGTCGAAGCTCATCTCGCAGCCGATGTGGATTCGCATTGTCGTCCTGACCGGCCTGCCTGTTCATCGCCCAGCGAAAAGCCGGGCTGATGCTGCAGTGCGAAGACAACCATGGCACGGACCGGCTCGGTTTACGAGCAAATTAGAAACCGGTTGAAAGCGGCCGACTGGCGGCATCGACAGGCGCTGACCTCTTGCAGTCGGACGTTTCTCTTGTTTCACTTCGCTTTCCACATCAGGAGGAACGAATCATGGCTAAAGGTGCGATGAAGGCAGGCAAGGAAGCCCGCAAGCCGAAAAAGGACGCCAAGAAGCCCGCCGCGGCGCCGGCCCTGAAGGCGCCGCCGGTCAAGGCGATGAAGCTCAAGGACAAGTAGGTCCGGCCATCCGCTTCGGGACCGATTGCGACCGGCGACGTTGTTGCCGGTCGTTGTTGATCGAGCGCTCGAAATTCCTATGTTGGCGTGGCGGGGACGACCTCGCGCTTTCCCCGAAATTCCGGCCGGGACGACCCGCCATTGTTGATTGAGCATCGGATTCCGAAAATCGAATTCGGCCCTATGCTCCGATGGAGCGTTGTCGATGTCGTGGATTCTTCTGTTTTTTGCCGGCCTGTTCGAAATCGGCTGGGCAATCGGCCTCAAATACACCGACGGTTTCTCGAAACTGGTGCCGACCGTGCTGACCGTCGCCTCGATGATCGTCAGCCTCGCCCTGCTCGGCCTGGCGCTGAAGACGCTGCCCGTCGGTACCGCCTATGCGGTGTGGACCGGCATCGGCACCGTCGGTACGGCTCTGCTCGGCATCTGGCTGCTCGGCGAGCCGGCCACCGCGGTCAGGCTGGCCTGCATCGCGCTCATCGTCTGCGGCATCATGGGACTTAAGTTCGCAGCCTGATCATACCCCTGAAGCGCGTGGCGACGCGCTTCAGGTTCTTGTTTTGATGCATGTCGTCCTCCCAAACCGGGGCGACCTTTTTGGGGCGACATGCATCGGACAAACACGTTCAGGGCCGCTGCAAGGCGACCCTGATTCTCGAAGCGGATGCTTCGTAGCTGGAGGCTAGCGGGCGGAGAAGCCTGGAGGCGTCCTGCCCGTGCGCTGCTTGCGCGCCGCATAGCGTGCGTCGCGCTTGGCCTTGCGTTCGGCTTCGTCGGCCAGCAAACGGGCAATGCGCTCGTTTTCTTCGGCTTCCCGAATCTTGGCTTCAGCCTGTGCCGCCTCTTCGGCCGCGATACGTGCCGCTTCGGCTGCTGCCTCGCGCTCGGCCTTCTCGACCGCCTCGCGTGCCAGCTTTTCCTGCTTCAGCCTGGCCTTTTCAGCCTCGCGTATCTGGCGAGCCTCTAGGATCGCCTTGCGTTCGGCCTGTCGTGCCTGCACCGCAGGATCGTCTGCCGCCGGCTTTGACTTGAAGCGCTCCAGAAGCGCCTTCTTTGCCTCGTTCGCGGCATTGCGCCGCTCGAAAATGTCTTTTTCCCTGTAGATAGCCAAGTCCACTTCCCTGAAGTCAATTCGCGACGCTTACATACGCGCGAATACCGAGAGTTCAAGCGCCAAAACGGCATGCCAGCCATGAAATTCCGGGTTGTTGCAGTCGGGAGACGCCTTTTCGGGCGAAACCGACATGCACTGTTCACCGTCCGCCCCTCTGGCGGCGCGGCTGACGCGTCGCTACCTCTAGAGCGGTTCACCAAAACGGTGAACCGCTCTTTCACTCTGTTTTCACGCAATCCGGACGGAAAACCGTTTCACACTTTTCCTGGAATTGCTCTAGCCGGAAAACCCAACACCAGGATGACATTCGAATGGAACTCGGTCTCTACACCTTCGCCGACGTCAGCCCGCAGCCGGGCCTGGGCGCCATCGGCCCGCGTGAGCGGCTGCGCAACCTGATCGAGGAGGTCGAACTGGCCGATCAGGTCGGCCTCGACGTCTTCGGTCTCGGCGAGCATCATCGGCCCGACTATGCGGCCTCGGCACCGGTGGTGGCGCTGGCCGCTGCCGCCGAGCGCTCGAAGCGCATCAAGCTGACCAGCGCGGTCACCGTCCTGTCTTCCGACGATCCGGTGCGCGTCTTCCAGCAATTCGCCACGCTCGACCTTCTGTCGGGCGGCCGTGCCGAGATCATGGCCGGCCGCGGTTCGTTCATCGAATCCTTCCCACTGTTCGGCTTCAATCTCGAGGACTATGACGAGTTGTTCGCCGAAAAGCTCGACCTGCTGCTTGCCATCCGTGACAGCGTAAAGGTCACCTGGGCCGGCAATCTGCGGGCGCCGATCAACGATCGTGGCGTCTATCCGAGGCCGTTCCAGGACAGGCTGCCGGTCTGGATCGCCATCGGCGGGACGCCACAATCGGCAGCGCGCGCCGGTGCGCTCGGCCTGCCGCTGGCGCTCGCCATCATTGGCGGCGAGCCGGCGCGTTTCGCGCCGCTGTTCGATCTCTACCGTGAGGCCGCCAGGCGCGCCGGCAGCGATCCGGCAGGCCTCGCAACCAGCATCAACGTGCACGGCTTCATCGCCGAAACCACCGAGCAGGCGGCCGATGATTTCTACGGTCCGCAGGCCGAAGTGATGAACCGCATTGGGCGTGAGCGCGGCTGGGGTCCGACATCGCGGGCGCATTTCGACCAGTCGCGTGGTCCCAATGGCGCCCTGTTCGTCGGCAATCCGGAGCAGGTGGCCGAAAAGATCGTCGCCCAGCACAGGATCTTCAGCAACGACCGCTTCCTGCTGCAGATGGCGATCGGCACCATGCCGCATGCCAAGATCATGAAGGCGATCGAACTCTACGGCACCAGGGTGGCGCCGATCGTACGCAAGGAAACAGCGAAGTCCGCGCCGGCACTGGCAGCGCCCGTCGCCTAGTCTAGGCAAGCGGCAGGTCCGCAGCCCGTCCGTTGCACGCTACCGGTTACCGGCGGCCGCCATCATCTCGGCATGATGGATCTCGGTCGCCTCGTCCGCCGGGAACATGCACTCGATGCGCAGTTCCTGAGCGGCAACGGTTTGCGGCGTGCCCACCGTGGTGACCATCGAAAAGTAGTTGAGGACCCGGTCTCCCCTGATGAAACCCAATGGAATGGCGGGCATGAAACCGATCGCCACGGGGTTCTTCCAGTCACTTTTCGCGTCCGGATAGGCGAGCAGTTCTGCCAGCAAGGCCTTGGTCTTCTCGTCGACAACACGGCCGATGGATTCGCGATAGACACGTTCGAACAAACTCCTCGCCACATCCTGCCAATTGGCGATGAACGGACGCATGCCCTGAGGATCGAACATCAGGTGCAGCATGTTGCGCGGTCCCTGGCGAGCGGCGATGTCGATGAAACAGCCGAAGAAGCGCGGCGTGGCTTCGTTGGTCATGAGCACGTTCCAGTATCGATCCATGACCACGGCGGGAAATGGCTCGTGCTGCCGCAACATGCGCTGCAACGCATTGGTCACGCTCTTCATCTCGGCGGAGTCCCACTCGCTCTCGGAAAACATCGGCGCATAGCCTGCCGCCAGCAGCAATGTGTTGCGGTCGCGCAAGGGGATATCGAGCGCCTGGGCGATGGCCATCAAGGTCTGGCGGTTGGGAACGCTGCGGCCGCTTTCGACGAAGCTGATCTGCTTTTGCGAAATGCCGGTATCGAGTGACAGGTCGAGCTGGCTGCTGCCACGCAGATCACGCCAGTGGCGCAGGAGCACGCCTAGGTTCGGCATCATGTTGGTCGTGATTTTCGCCGATTTCATGGATCATATCCTCGCAACCCCCTGCACCGTACACGGCGCATATGCCCCGACATCGCATGGATGGCGTCGGCCAATCCATGCGATGCCGATTGGCTCAGGCCGCCGCGGACCACGCCTGGGGCTGGAGGCGTTCCTCGATCGGCGTGCCGGCCATGTTGGTGGTGGTTGCCGCCACCGTGGAAATGCCGACACCGGTCACCACTTCCAGGATCTGGGCCTTCGAATAGCCCGCCGAAGTAAACGCGTCGATGTCCGCATCGCTCACGTTTCCTCTGTTCTCGATCAGCGCCTTCGTCAGCGCCGAGAGTGCCGCATATCTGGGATCTCTCGGCAACCGGCCATCACGGATTGCCTTGACTTCGCTTTCGGCAATCCCGTCTTCGATGGCGAAGGTCGAATGCGCCGCAACGGTCCATGGACATTTGATCGTGACCGCGTTGGTAAGCAGTAGGACCTGCTTTTCGATCTCGTCGAAGCTGCCGCCGTGAAAACTGCCGAAGATGCCGACGAATCCGTTGAGAAGAACCGGATTGTTCGCCATCGTCGCCAGCGCGTTCGGAAGGAAGCCAAATCTCTCTTCCAGCGCCTTCAGTGCAGGCTTGGATTTTTCCGGCGCCGTTTCGATTGTCTGAAGGTTGAATCTCTGCATTGTAACGTCCTCTTCCAAGGTCAATTTCCGACTGCACTTTCGTATTGCGCCACGGCGGTGTTCGATCGTTGTTCGCTTGTGGCGCCACGAAAGCCTGCCTGTATTAGGCTTGTCGAAGGAGTGGTCTCAATTACACGGCATGTAATATTTCGATCGATCGCTGCGCTGCTGCCGTCTGATTTCCCACCAAGCCTCACGCATGGCGGTCTCGTTCCCGACGCCGGCTCATGGAACCTGCGCCCGTAACCTGCGTTTCATGCAGGCAATTGCCGATCGCGGAGGGCGGCGGCTCGAGGGTGACCATGAAAACCGAACCCGCTGCCTTGGGCGCAGGCGTTGCCGATGAGCCAGATCCGCGCGTCGAGACCCGCGCCGATACGCATCTGATGCGTTCGCTGCTCGTCGGCATCTTCCTGTTCATGGCTATCTACGCGCTCTACTTCGCCCGCGCCTTCTTCATGCCGGTGATGCTGGCTTTCCTGCTGGCCCTGACGCTGACGCCGATCGTCCGGCTGCTGCGCAAGCGCGGCATTCCAGAAGTGGTGTCGGCGACCCTTCTGGTGCTGCTGTCGATCTGCATTTTCGCCAGTGCCGGCTACCTGCTCAGCGGTCCGGTCATCGACCTCATCAACAACACCTCGTCGATCGGCCAGCAGCTGGCCGAGCGGCTGGCGCAATTGCGGCGTCCACTTGAGCGGATCATGCAGATCTCGCACCAGATCGAGCAGCTGACCGCGACATCGCAGGAGCCCGGCATCCAGAAGGTGGCGGTCGCCCAGTCAGGTATGCTGTCGTCAGCGGCCAGCAACATCCTGTCGGCGGGAACAAGCCTCACCATCATCTTCGTGCTGTCGCTGTTCCTGCTCGCCTCGGGCACGATGTTCTACGAGAAGATCATCCAGTCCTTCGCCAGCCTCAGCGAAAAGAAGCGGGCGCTGCGCGTCGTCTACGACGTCGAACGCGAAATTTCGCACTATCTGCTCACCGTCACCATCATCAATGCCGGCCTCGGCGCGGTGATCGGCCTTGGCCTGTGGGCGCTCGGCATGCCCAACCCGCTGGTCTGGGGCGTCGCCGCCGCCCTGCTCAACTTCCTGCCCTATGTCGGGGCGCTGATGACCATCTTGCTTGTCGCGGTGATGGCGCTGATCAGCTTTGACACCATCTCCTACGCGCTGCTGGCGCCGGCCTTCGTGCTGTTGTGCGACACGGTCGAAGGCCAGTTCGTGACGCCGATGGTGGTTGGCCGGCGCCTGGAGATCAACGCCGTGGCGATCTTCATCGCCATCGCCTTCTGGTCGTGGCTCTGGGGCTTCGTCGGCGCCCTGATGGCGGTGCCGTTGCTGGTCGTCATCAAGGTGTTCTGCGATCATTTCGAGGGGCTCAGCCACGTCGGCAATTTCCTCGCCGCGCAGCAGACGGCAGTCGTCGTGGACGATGACGTCGCCGATCCCGAATCCGCAAAAGGCTGATCAATATTTTTGAATTTGCGGCGCCGCCAGGCGCTTCCTACATGCGGTTCCTACACAGGATCCCGTTCATGACAGCCCTTTCCGTTCTCGACCTGTCGCCGATCGTCGAAGGCAGCGATGCCTCGCAGTCGCTTGCCAACTCGCTCGATCTAGCCCGTCATGCCGAACGACTGGGCTACAAGCGCTACTGGCTGGCCGAGCATCACAACATGCCGGGCATTGCCAGCGCGGCCACCGCGGTCGTCATCGCTCATGTCGCCGGCGGCACCAGGACCATTCGCGTCGGCGCCGGCGGCATCATGCTGCCCAATCATGCGCCGCTGGTGATTGCGGAGCAGTTCGGCACGCTGGCCGCCTTGCATCCGGGCCGCATCGATCTCGGCCTTGGCCGCGCGCCCGGCACTGACATGGGCACGGCACGCGCCTTGCGCCGCAACCTCGAGGCTGGCGTCGACAATTTCCCGCAGGATGTCGTCGAGCTGATGGGCTACTTCCAGCCGGCCGAGGAAGGCCAGCGCATCCGCGCCGTGCCCGGCGAAGGCCAGAACGTGCCGATCTGGATCCTCGGCTCCAGCCTCTACGGCGCGCAGCTCGCCGCCATGCTCGGCCTGCCTTACGCCTTTGCCTCGCATTTCGCGCCGGCGGAACTCGATCACGCGCTCGACGTCTACCGCTCGCGCTTCCAGCCGTCGGAACAGCTCGACAAGCCGCATGTCATGCTCGGCCTCAATGTCTTTGCCGCGCCCACCGACGCCGAGGCGAGGCTGCTGTTCACCTCGCTGCAGCAGGCCTTCGTCAATCTGCGCACTGGCAGGCCCGGTCGGCTGCCGCCGCCGGTCGAGAACTATGACCGCGATCTCGATCCGATGGCCAAGACCATGCTTGGCCAGGCGCTGTCCTGCGCCGTCGTCGGGTCCCCGGAGACGGTCAGGCAAGGTATCGACGCGTTCGTGCGCCGCACCGGCGCCGACGAGCTGATGGTCACCGCGCAGATGTTCGACCATGCGGCGCGGGTGCGGTCGTTCGAAATCCTGGCCGAGGCCCACAAATCGCTGTCGCAGGCGGCCTGATAGTCTTGGAACGGGATACTCCTGGCTTGGAAGGTGCGGTCTGCTTCTGCTAAGGGCGAGGCATCCTTCCGCAACATCGAGCTCCCCCGTGAAAAATGACCATGACGCACGCATGCAATTTGCCATCGAGCTGGCGCGGCGGGCGGGCGAACTTGGCCTGAGATATTTCCGCGACCTCGACAGCCTGACCATCGAGAGCAAGGGCCATCAAGACCTGGTCTCGGAAGCGGACCGCGAGGTCGAACTGTTCATCCGCGCCGCCATTGCCGCCGACTATCCGCAGGACGGCATCGTCGGCGAGGAACATGCCTCGGTAACGGGCTCGACAGGCTATGTATGGGTGATCGATCCCATCGACGGCACCGCCAATTTCGTGCGCGGCATTCCGGCCTGGTGCGTGGTGATCGCGTGCGCCCTGAATGGCGAGACCGTGGTTGGCGTCATCCACGAGCCGTCGACCGGCGAGACCTTTCACGGCCGGCTCGGCGGCGGCGCCTTCGTCAACGGCAGGCCGATCAGGACAAGTGCTGCCACCAGCCTGGAAGAAGGGTCCGTCGGGACCGGATTTTCAAACCGCGCCGACACCGAAAATGTCGCCGTGCTGGTCCGCATGATCCTGGCCGAAGGCGGCGTCTTCTTCCGCAACGCATCCGGCGCCTTGATGCTCGCTTATGTCGCCGCCGGCCGCCTGCTGGGCTATGTCGAGGAGCACATGAACGCCTGGGATTGCCTGGCCGGCATGCTCCTGGTCGAGGAAGCCGGTGGCACGGTCGTCAAACCCGATCCGACGACGGTGCTGCAGAATGGGACGCTGGTGATATCAGGCGGCAGGGGAGTCTTCCCGAAACTGCATCAGCTTGGTTCAGAGGCGTTCAAGCTCTGACCCTGCCGACCTCGTCACCCCACGGCGAAGCGGCACAATCAGGGGCAGTGCCGACCCGGGCTCATGCGGCCTGGAATCAACAAGGCTGCACCTACGCCAGTTTGGCCAGCAGCTTCATGAAGGTCGCGATCTCCTTGGCCGAGAGCGGCGCCAGCGTTTCCTGGGTGATCTCTCGCGCCAGTGGGATCAGGCGCTCGATCGCCTCGCGGCCCTCCGCGGTCAGGTTGACCAGCAGCCGCCTTTTGTCGACCTCGTGCTTGGAGAGATCGACCAGGCCGCGTGCCTTCAACCGGTCGATGACGCCCTTCACCGTCGCCGCATCCATGGCGATCAGCGTGCCGAGCTGGTTCTGCGAGGTCTCGCCGACATCGCGCAGCTTGGCGAGTGCCGCGAATTGCGGCGGCGTCAGGTCGGCGATATGGGCGGCGAAGATAGAGACATGACGCTGGTGCGCCTTGCGCAGGATGAAGCCGACCTGCTCCTGCAAGCGATAGTCGTTCTCATCAGGCTCTTCGGCCTCGACGAGCTTCAGCAGATTGTCCCCGCCACTCACCGCAGCCCGTCCCAGGCCTTGATATCCCCAGCCGCCAGTCCGCCCATGCGGTCGTGCACGCGCGGGCCACAGGTCATGGCGAGGCAGAACAGGATCTCGTCGGGGCGCGGGCCGTCGTTGATGCCGACTTCCATGGCGTCGAAATGGCTGCGCACATAGGCGGCATTGATGTGGCCGAGCGGCACGTCGAGCCGCGAGCCGAAGGCCCCGACCTTCTTGGCCGACGGTACGATCGCCTTGGCGTCGCCGAGCCGTTCGCGCATGGCATAGCCGCCGGGCACATGCCACAGCGCGCCATGCTCCAGCTCGCCGGCGGTGCCGACGATGGCGCCCTTGCCATAGCCGTCGATCTGCTTGGGATCGCCGCCGAGTGCCGCGATCAGCCGGTCGGCCAGCAACAGGCCGAGCGGCTTCAGATCTTCCATGGCGCTCTGCAAGTCTTCCACGTAGCGCCCGGCAAACGGGTTCTTGACCAGCGCCATGGCGGCAGCGCGCCGGCGCGGCACCTTGGCCACCGGCCCGCCCTCGTGAAAGATCTCTTCGGTCAGAACCGCGATCTTGCGGATCGGAAACTCAGGCATGGGCAACTTCCTTCCCTGGACTTTTGTTGGGCGCGGCAAGCGCCATGGCACCACTGATGCGGGTCTGGCCGGCAAGAAACAGCGCCGATGCGGCAATCAAGCCCCTGCGGCGGAAATCTTCGGCGACGGCAAGTCCGCTGTCCAGCGCCGTGGCGATTTCCGCTGAAGAAAGCCGTCCGACCTCCTGCGTCACCAGCCGGTCGCCAAGGTCGCTGTCCGGCGCCAGGTCGCGCGCCGGCACACGCCTGATGGCCGGATGGCCAGGCAGGTCGACGGCATTGGCGATCAGCGTCGCCGCGGCATCGGCTTCGGCCCCGGTCCACGCCAGCACGGTGACGGCGTCGGCGATGCCAAGCGAAAACGAGCGCCCGCGCCAGCCGCTGGTGGCGACGCCGCGCACGCCATCCTCGGCGCGGATGATGATGCGGTCGGCCAGGCCATGTCCGGTGCCGGCAATGGCAAGCGTCATCGTCTGGCCGGCGCCGAGATGGAGCGCGCTGTCGCCGCCATTGTTGACATAGGCGCGGTCGATCCGACGGCCCGCAAGCAAGGCGCCGAGTACTTCGTCGGCTACCGAACCGGCGACGGCGGCCATCGGCGTGATGAAATCTTTCGCCAACGGCACGACAGCCGCTTCCATGCGCCGCGCTGTCGGACCAACGAGGACGCGAGGCCGAAGCGCGGCCGGTCGGCGCAGTTCAGGCAATTCCTCGACCAGTTCGGACAAAATGGTCTGGAAGCGTGCCGCGGCCTGCTCATAGGCCTTGCGGCATTCGGGCGCCTCGCCAAAGGCCTCGACGATCAGGTCGATCGGCCCGTGGTTCAGATGCAGTCGCTTGCCGTCCTGCAGCCAGTGCGCTTGCGGGCCGGTCATTATCCGGCCCCGTTCGGGGGCATACGGTGCAATTGTGCCAGCGGCGGCCATGGATTGCCGGCCGCGGCACTCGAGCCACGGCGCGGATTGAGATACTCGCCGCCCTTGGCGACGATATCCTCGACGCTGCGGATTTCGGCCTCGTAGCCGCCGAGCCTGATGTAGTCGTCGCGGCGCAGAGTGAATTCGATCGGCGCCACCAGCGCCGGTGTCGGCACATAGCCGAAGGCGCCTTCCGGCACCCGCGTGACATCGACCATCAGTGTGATGCCGCCGCCCGGCCAGACATAGACCGGCGCTCCGCCGACCGTCACATAAGTCTTCAGGCCCTGCACGGAACGGGTCAAGTTGACCGGGTTTTCGGTAACGCCGGCGCGCAGCGAACCGCCGGCGCCGCCGATAAACAGCACGGTGCATAGCGCCGGCTCGCAATTGTCCTCGATCAGCCCGACGGATTTCTGCAGCCGCTCCGGGAAGGGTTTCTGCACTGGCTTCAGTTCGTCATCGAGTTCGTAGTAGGCAAACTGCTCGCCGGTGGTCGAAACCATCAGCAGCGACAGCCCGGGACGCGCACCCTTCTTGGCGTTCCACTCGCCGAGGATCGACAGCGGGTCGGATATGCTGGTGCCGCCCCAGCCGAGACCGGGCTCGGACACCTTGAAATAGCGGCCCGGCGTCGAGCGGCGGCCGATGATTTTTATGCCCGTATCCTGCCAGCCCAGCACCTTGCCGGCCTGATGCTCGGAGACGACGCCGGTGATGTGGTCGTCGACCACCACCACCTCGTCGACCAGCCCGCGCCATTGCGTGGCGAACATGCCGATGGTGGCGGAACCGCAGCCGACCCGCATGCGGTGTTCCTGCTTGCCGTCGATGACGGGTGGTTTGCCGGCTTCGACGATGATCGTGGCGCCGCCGTCGATGCTGAGCTCCACCGGCTTGCGGTTGCACAGATTGAGCAGCGTATCGCAGGTGGCGCGGCCTTCGGCCTTCGAGCCACCGGTCAGGTGATGCACGCCGCCCAGCGACAGCATCTGCGAGCCGTATTCGCCGGTCGTGACATGGCCGATCGCCTCGCCAGCCGCGCGGACTATGGCGGTCTCGGGACCAAGGTGACGGTCGGTGTCGATCTTCACCTTGACGCCGCAATAGGAGAAGATGCCCTCGGTGACGACGGTAACGAGATCGACGCCCTCGACTTCCTGGCTGACGATGAAAGGGGCCGGTTTGTAGTCGGGATAGGTGGTGCCGGCACCGATGGCGGTGACGAAGCGGCGGCCGGTGTTGACCAGTTCGCCGTCCCATGCCTCGCCCTCGGCGACGAATGGCACCATGGCCGTGCCCGACTCGGTCGCGTGGTCGAGGATGGTCAGCGGGTCCATGCGCACGATCCTGCCGCCGACATTGCCGTAGCGGTCGCAGGCGCCGGTGCGGCCATCGGCGATGTAGCACATGACCGGGCAGGCATCGCAGCGGATCTTCTCTGCCACCTGCTTCTCACCGGGATCGTGGGTTTCGAAGCGTTCGGCAAGCTCGCTCATGGGCGTGCCTCCTTTTCGCGGATAGCGGCCCGGATGCGCGTCGGCGTCGCCGGAACCTTGGTGACCAGAACACCGGTGGCATGCCTGATCGCGTTGAGGATCGCCGGCGCCGTCGGGATCAGCACATGCTCGCCCAGCCCCTTGGCGCCGAACGGTCCTTCCGGATCCGGAACCTCGATCAGGATGGTCTCGATCGGCGGCACGTCGCCAATGGTCGGGATGAGATAGTCGTGCAGATTCTCGGTGCGGCCGGGGATATACTCTTCCATCAGCGCCATGCCGATGCCTTGCGCAATGCCGCCCTCGATCTGGCCCTCGACCAGCAGCGGATTGATCGCCGTGCCGACATCGTGCGCGGCGGTGATCTTGATCAGCTTCACCGTGCCGAGCTTGAGGTCGACCTCCAGCTCGGCGATCTGCGCGCCATAGCCATAGACCGCATAAGGCTTGCCCTGGCCCTTGGCATCGAGCGGCAGCGTCGGTGGATCGTAGGTCTCCTCGGCGCGGAACACGAAGCCGTCGGCGTCCACGTCCAATGCTGCGAGATCTACGTGGCGCGTGGCCTCGCCCTCGCGGATGACGATCGCCGGGCCATCCAGTTGCAGGGACGCCTTTTCGGAAACATTGGCAAAGCGCAGGATCTTTTCGCGCAAGGCGCGGCCGGCCTTCTCCGCTGCCTTGCCGGTGACAAAAGTCTGGCGCGAGGCCGATGTCTTGCCGGCGTCGGGGGAGATGGCAGTGTCGGCGCTTTTCAGCCGGAATCTCTCCAGCGGCAGGCCAAGCGCGTCGGCGCAGATCTGGGTGATGACCGTGTTCGAGCCCTGTCCGATGTCGACCGCGCCCTGATGCAGGATGATCGTGCCGTCAGCCGCTATGCCGACGCGGATAGTCGACGGGTTGGGCAGCGAGGTGTTGCCGCAGCCATACCAGCAGGAAGCGATGCCTATGCCGCGCTTTTTATCCCCACTAGTACTGTTGAATGCATCCGCATCGGTCTTCGCGCGCGCCCAATGCGGCCGCAACGACTCGAGGCATTCGGCAATGCCGACGCCGGAGTCCAGCCGCTGTCCGGTGACCGTTTCGGATCCGTTCCGAAGGCAGTTCTTCAGGCGAAACTCGAGCCGGTCGATGCCCAGCTTGCCGGCCAGCTCGTCATAGAGCGTCTCTTGCATGATCGTCGCCTGCGGCACGCCGAAGCCACGGAAGGCGCCGGAGATCGGCCCATGGGTATGGATGGCGCGGCCCTCGGCGCGGTAGTTCGGCGTCGCATACGGGCCAGACGCATGCACAGGCACGCGGTTGGCGACGGTCGGCCCCCAGCTGGCATAGGCGCCGGTGTTGAAATCACCGGCAAAGATCATGCCGGTGACAACGCCGTCGGCATCGGCGCCGATGGTCGCCTTCATCTCGGCCGGATGGCGCTTGGTGGTCGACATCATGGATTCGTTGCGGGTGTAGGCGAGCGCGGCCGGCCGTCCTGTCTTCAGCGCCACAAGGCCGATCAATGGCTGCAGCGAGACGTCAAGCTTGGAGCCGAAGCCGCCGCCGGTCGCGGTCGGCACGATGCGCACCTTGTCGACGGCAAGGCCGAGCACTTTGGCTGTCTCGTCGCGGTCCATATAGGGCGCCTGGGTGCAGGCGACGACGACCAGCGTGTCGCCATCCAGATAGGCATAGCCGGCTTCCGGCTCGATATAGGCATGCTCGACATAGGAGGTATCGATGGCGCCGGACACGGTGATAGCAGCGCCGGCAAGGGCTGCCTCGGGATCGCCGCGCTCGACAAAGCCGGAGGTGAGCAGGTTCGCCGGACGGTTTTCATGGATCAGTCTGGCGCCGCTGGCCTGCGCTTCGCAAGGCTGCAGGACATGCGGCAGCTCGCTCCAGTGGACGGGGAAATCCGACAGGTCGAGATCGAGGATAGCCTCGCGCTCGCCGGCGACCAGCGCCACAGCCTCGCCACGAAGCCGGGCAAAGCCCTCGGCCAGCGCCGGCTGGTCGGCGAACGGGCCGATAACGCCGAAACAGTTGTTTCCCGGAATATCGGTCGCGGTGAAGACGCCGGCCACGCCGGGATGTTGCTTCGCCCAGCCATCGAGGTCGCCGAAGGCGAATCTGGCATGATAGTGCGGCGAGCGGACCACCAGCACGGCCAGCGCATCGGCGGGGAAGGAATCGCCGCCGAATTTCTCGCCGCCGGTCACCTTCGGCACGCCGTCGAGCCGGATGGGCGAGGAGCCGATGGCATGACCGGACTGAGGCAGGCGGAAATCGAGGCTTCCGGCATGCTGAGAGGCATCCATCACCGCCGCGATGATCTTCCGGTAGCCGGTGCAGCGGCAGAGGATGCCGCCGAGGGCGTCCTGCACCTCGGCCTCGGTCGGGTTGGGCTTCTTGTCCAGCAATGCCGTCGCCGCGACCAGCAGCGCCGGCGTGCAGATGCCGCACTGCGCTGCGCCATGGTCGAGGAACGAGGCCTGCAGCGCCGACAGCCGGCCATTGGCGAGCCCTTCGACTGTCGTAACCGCCGTTCCCGCGGCGGAAGCCGCCGACATCAGGCAGGCGCAGACAGGGTCGCCATCGACCAGCACCGTGCAGGCCCCGCAATCGCCGGCGTCGCAGCCGACCTTGGTGCCGGTCAGCAGCAATTCGTCGCGCAGCACGGAGGAAAGCCGGCGCAGCGGCGGCACGTTGACCGAGATGGCGGCGCCATTCACCACAAAGGCGATGTCGGCTCGCCCAGGGCCGAGGCCAGGCTGAACACCGCCCGGATCGGACAGAGCTTCACGCACGTCGGGCGAGACCTGGCTCATGCCGCCACCACCTCGTGGTCATTCATCGGTCCACAGGCCTTCAGCACGGCGCGGGCAACGATTTCGCGCACCGCATCGAGCCGGTATTCGGCACTGCCGCGAACGTCGGCGATCGGCGACAGCTCAGCCATCGGCGCGGCCAGGACCGCATTGGCGAGCGCTTGGCCGGCGGGCAAGCCGCGCAAGGCGGCTTCGACGCCGGCGAGGCGCTTGGCCACCACCGAGCAGGAGCCGGCGGCGACCGCCGCTTGCCTGACAATGCCTTTGTCGACGACCAGACGCGCCGCCACCATGGCGATGGAAATGACGAGGTAGCGTCGTGCGCCGAGCTTGACGAAGCCTGACGTGCCGGTGGCGGCAGGTTTCGGCACGCGGATGGCCGCGACCATCTCGCCGGGCTGCAAGGCCGTGCGGCGATTGCCGAGAATGAAATCCTGCAGCAGCACGTGACGCGTCGCCGCCACTGAGCGCAGTTCGACCTCGGCATCGAGGATCAGCAGGGCGGGCACGCCGTCGGCGGCCGGCGAGGCGTTGCAGAGATTGCCGGCGACCGAGGCGACGTTCTGGATCTGCTCCGAGCCGACTTCACGCGCCGCCTGCTTCAGTGCGTCGAAGGCCGGCGGCAAGGGATGGCGGATGATGTCTGTCCAGGTCGTGCGTGCACCGATGACGAAATGGTCGTCCGTCTCGACTATACCGCGCAGCGCCGCCAGGCCATTGATGTCGAGGACATTGTCGCGGAAGGGCTTGCTGCCTTGTGCCGGATAGAAATCGGTGCCGCCGGCAAGAATGCGCCAGGCGCCTTCGCCAAGCAAAGCGAGCGCTTCGTCGACCGAGGTGGGTTTGGCGTAACGGATCACGCTTTGCCTTCCAGAAAAGAGGTCTTCCAGAAACCGGTATTTCGAAAGACCCTGCCAGCATCGGTGCCGGGCGAAATTCATTCGTATGCAAATGATATCAAGACGGCAGGAATTGTCAAAGCCAGAGTTTGTGGCAGCTCGCCCGGGCACGCATTTGTTATGCCTTGAGAGGTTGACGCCGCCGGCCATCTGGTCGAGTTTCTGCGTCCGGTCGCGTCAGCGGCATTTTCCACTGGAGCCTGCGTACAGAAGAGGAAAGCCCCATGGCCGACGAAGCGCTTGTTGTCATCGACCTGCAGAACGACTTTTGTCCGGGCGGCGCGCTGGCGGTTGCCGGCGGCGACGAGATCGTGCCGCTGGTCAACGACCTGATCCGGCACGCCGACCATGTCGTGCTGACACAGGACTGGCATCCCGCCGGCCATTCGAGCTTTGCCTCCAGCCATCCGGGGTCGCAGCCTTTCACGATGATCGACATGACCTACGGCCAGCAGACTTTGTGGCCGGACCATTGCATCCAGGGCAGCCTGGGCTCGGATTTCCACTCCGGCCTCGCCTGGACCAAGGCCGAGCTCGTCATCCGCAAGGGGTTTCGGCCGGCCATCGACAGCTACTCGGCCTTCTTCGAGAACGACCGGACGACGCCGACCGGCCTTGCCGCCTATCTCAGGGAACGCGGCATCGATACGCTGACCCTGGTCGGGCTGGCGACCGACTTCTGCGTCGCGTTTTCGGCGCTGGACGCCGTCAAGCATGGCTTCAAAACCACCGTCCGGCTCGATGCCTGCCGTGGCATCGACCTCAACGGTTCGCTCGATGCCATGCTGCAGCGCATGCGCGATGCCGGCGTCACGCTCGAAGACCACGTCCTGGATTGAACGGACCGTGGGGCGCAAGAGGGGCTTTTTGCGGATTGGGACAGGAGCGGGCGCTGCGATCGCCGTCGCGCTGCTGTTTCCGGAACAAGCCTTGGCGGCGGAGGAACACGGCCTGCCCGGCGCCTCGATGTCGCTGTGGTGGACGCTGCCCTTTGCCGGCCTGCTGTTGTCGATCGCCACCGGCCCGCTGCTGTTTCACCATGTCTGGGAGCACCATTACGGCAAGATCGCGGCCCTCTGGGCGGCGCTGGTGATCGTCCCGCTGGCATTGGCCTTCGGTATCCCCAGCGCGACCGCGGCGGTGCTGCATGCGCTGCTCGCCGAATACATGTCTTTCATCATCCTGCTGTTCGCGCTGTTCACCATTTCGGGCGGCATTCTCGTTGCCGGCAACATCCACGGCACGCCGCTGGTCAATGCCGGGCTGCTGCTGGTCGGCGCCTTGCTGGCCTCGGTCATCGGCACAACGGGTGCCTCGATGATCCTGATCCGGCCGATCATCCGGGCCAACGACGCCAGGCCGTTCAACGCCCATGTCGTCATCTTCTTCATCTTCCTGGTTTCCAACATCGGCGGCTCACTGACGCCTTTGGGTGACCCGCCCCTGTTCGTCGGTTTCCTGCGCGGTGTCGATTTCTTCTGGACGACCACCAATCTCTATCGCGAGACGCTGTTCGTCGGCGGCATCGTGCTGGCCGTCTTCCTGGCGATCGACATCATCCTGCATCGGCGCGAGGGCGGAGCGCCGAAGATCAAGGACCCGACGCCGGATTCGACGATACGCCTCCGCGGCCTGCCCAACATTCCGCTGCTGGCCGGCGTCATCGGCGCCATCCTGCTGTCGGCGACCTGGAAGCCGGGTGTCAGCTTCTCTGTCCAGGGCGTCAGCCTCGAACTGCAGAACCTGGTGCGCGACGCCATCATCCTGGTGCTGGCCTTCGTTTCGCTGGCCGTCTCACGCAAGGAGTACCGCGAGGCGAACGGCTTCAACTGGGGTCCGATATCAGAAGTGGCGAAACTGTTTGCCGGCATCTTCATCGCAATCGTGCCGGTGATCGCCATCCTGAGAGCCGGCCCCGGTGGCGCGCTGGCGCCACTGGTCGCGCTTGTCACCTCGGCACAAGGCACGCCCAACGACCTCGCCTATTTCTGGCTGACCGGCGCGCTGTCATCCTTCCTCGACAATGCACCGACCTATCTGGTGTTCTTCGAACTGGCCGGCGGCGACCCACGGCACCTGATGACAGAGTTTGCCTCGACCCTGGCGGCGATTTCGGCGGGCGCGGTGTTCATGGGCGCCAACACCTATATCGGCAATGCCCCCAATTTCATGGTCTATGCCATCGCCAGGCAGCGCGGCGTCAGCATGCCGGGCTTTTTCGGCTACATGCTGTGGTCCGGGCTGGTGCTGATCCCGACCTTCCTGGTTGCGGGCTTTCTGTTCTTCGGCTGATCAGCCGACACCGACGTAGCGGCGAACCGCTGACGGGTCGGCGCGCAATTCCTCGACATCGACCGTCTCGCGGTTGCGGCCGTTCTCAATGAACGAGACACGATCGGCGACGGACAGCACTGCATCGACACGCTGCTCGACCAGGATGGTCGAGACATGCATGTCGCGCAGTTTCGATACCGTTTCGCGGATTTTTGCGATCATCGACGGCATCAGCCCTTCGGTCGGCTCGTCGAGCAGCAGCACCTGCGGCTCGAGGCACAGCGCACGCGCCATGGCCAGCATCTGTTGCTCGCCGCCGGACAAGGTGCCCGAGCGTTGCCTGAGCCGCTGGCGCAGCAGCGGGAAGAGGTCGAGCACGCTTTCGCGCGTCGCCTTGCCCTTGCTGCGCGCCATCAGCCCGATCTCGATGTTTTCAGCCACCGTCATCTCGGCGAACAGTCGCCTTCCCTGCGGCACATAGGCGACACCGGCCTTCGGCACCTCATGCGCCGGCAGACCGGTCAATTCTTGGCCACCGAGCCTGATCGAGCCGGCGCTTGAGGGAACCAATCCCATGATGGCCTTGAGCGTCGTCGTCTTGCCGGCGCCGTTGCGGCCGAACAGACACAGCACCTCGCCCTTGTTCAGCACGAGGTCGAGACCGTACAGCACCTGGACCTCGCCATAGAAGCAGTCCAGTCCCGAGATCACCAACGCTTCAGGCGTTGCCTCCGTCATGCTCGTTACAGTCATGGGGCGGTCCCCAGATAGGCTTCCTGAACAGCCGTGTTCTCGCGGATCGCCTCGGGCGTGCCTTCGGCCAGGATCTTGCCGGCGTTGAAGACGGTGATGCGGTCGGCTAGCTGCATGACGACCGGCATGTTGTGCTCGATCAGCAGCACGGTCGCATTTCTGGCGATCTCGCGCACCAGGGTGATGAAGTTGTCGATCTCGCTGTCGGCCAGGCCTTGCGTCGGCTCGTCGAGGATCAGCAGGCGCGGCTTCAGCGCCAGCCCCATCGCCACCTCCAGCAGACGCTGGTGGCCATAGGACAGCTGTCCGGCCGGCATGTGGGCGCGATCGGCAAGGCCGGTGCGTTCGAGCGCGGTCATGACGCCGGTCCGCACCGCGCCCTTCGAGCGGCCGTCGCTCAGCGTCCGCTGTACCGGCAGCGCGACATTGTCATAGGCGGAGAGATTGGCAAAGACGCTGGTGATCTGGAACGTGTAGGCGATGCCCTGGCGGACACGGACATAGGCCGGCAGGCCGGTGATGTCGGCTCCGTCGAAGACGATCATGCCGGAAGAAGGCTGGATGCGACCGCTAACCAGGCTGACGAAGGTGGTCTTCCCCGCCCCATTGGGACCAATGACGGCGCGGATCTCGCCGGGCATCAGCGCGAAGTCGACCCCATCGACGGCACGCAGACCCCCGAAATTGCGCGACAGGTCCTTGGTGGTCAAAAGCGGCATCATGGCAGCCACCCGAGCCAACGCTGCCGGATGCTGCCGAGAATGCCTTTTGGGAAAAACAGCACCAGCAGGATGAGGGCCACGCCGACGATCAGCAGATAGGCCGAGGTGTAGCCGCTGGTGATGTCGATGACATAATACATGAACAGCGTGCCGATCAGCGGCCCGAGCGTCGTGGCGCCGCCTCCCAGCAGCACCCAGAGCAGCGGCAGGATCGAGTATTGCACCGAAGCGAAGCTCGATCCGACATAGCCGAACAGCAGCGCATAGGCGGCACCCGAGGCCGCGCAGATGATGCCGGAGAGAACGACGGCGGCGAGCTTGTTGGAGAAGGTGTCGTAGCCCAGCATCTTCGTCCGCTCCTCGTTCTCGCGGATGGCGACCAGCACGCGGCCATATCTGGAGCGGACGATCGCCAGGGTGACGAGAAGCACGATTGCAAACAGCCCGAGCGCACTCATGTAGCGCACTGTCGGGTTGGTGAGATCGAGCAATGTCGCACCAAAGGTGAGCACCCGCGCCGGCTGCGGCACGACCATGCCCTGGTCGCCACCGGTCCACCCTGCAAAATAGAGGATAAGGAGATAAAAAACCTGGGCGAACATCATGGTGACGATCATGAAGGCGACGCCCGTCGTGCGCAGCGCCAGCAGGCCGATGACCAGTGAAAGAACAACACCACAGCCGAGGCCCGCGGCGAAAGCCGCCGGCACGCTCCAGCCGAGCTGGATGACGGCAAGGCCGGCACCGTAGAGCCCGGCGGCAAAGAACATGGCGTGGCCGAGGCTGAGCAGGCCGACATAGCCGAACAGCATGTTGTAACCCATGGCGAAGACAGCCAGCACCATGATGCGGGCGAGCAGCCCGTGATAGTACTCCGGCAGCAGGAAGCTCAGCACGAACAGCAGCGCGATGACGCCGAGATGCAGACTATAGGCCTTTGCCGGCGAAGCTTCGCTCATCGCGATGCCGTCCCGAACAGGCCTTGCGGCCGGAACACCAGCACCATGGCAACCAGCAAGGTGGCGATGATCTTGGCCAGCGTTGGCGAGAAGAACATCGAGATGATGCCGTCCGACAGGCCGATCAGCACGGCGGCGACGACGGTGCCGCGCAGCGAGCCGAGACCGCCGATGATGACGACGATGAAGGAGAGCAGCAGCGGATCCTGACCCATCAGGTAATGTGCCTGGCTGATCGGCACGATCAGCACCGCCGCGATGGCCGCCAGCATGGCGCCGAGCGCGAAGACGCCGCCATAGACGCGGCCGACGGGAATGCCGAAGGCCTGCGCCGTCTCGCTGTCATACTGCGTGGCGCGCATGATCAGGCCGATCTTCGTACGCGTCAGCACCAGCCATGTCGCGAGCAGCAGCAGGGCCGAAGCGGCGATAACAGACAGTTTGTAACCGGAATAGCCGAACCACGGCAAAAGGATGCGATAGCTGAACGGCGGCTCCACCGGCCGCGCCTCGGGACCATAGAAGGTCAGCGCCAGCTGCTGGATGATGTAGAGCATGCCGATGGTGGCAACGATGGTGGCTTCCGGATTGTAGTTGAGCCGGCGCAGCACCAGCCGCTCGGCGACCAGCGCGATGGCGCCGACGATCAGCGGCGCAACCACCAATGCCGCCAGGAAGCCGAGCGCCGGATGGCCGCCGATCGCCGTGGTGATCGCCCAGGCGAGCACGGCGCCGAGCATGAAGAACTCGCCATGCGCGACATTGACCACCCGCATGACGCCGAACACCAGCGACAGCCCAAGAGCCGTCAGCGCCAGCACGGCGGAGGTGACGAGGCCTTCGAGGGCGGCGAGGAGGAGGTGCGGACCAAAGTGCATCGGCTAAGCACCCAGCGCAGGTGCGAAACGCACCCCCGTTGAGGGGAAGTGGTCCTCGCAGCGGACGGAAAGCCAATTGCTTGGCTTTCCGAACGACGAACGACCGGAGCGACAGCGAAGGGCCGGGTCTTGCAGGACAGAGAGGGGTGGGCCGAAGGGCACTGCGCTTAAAGAACCCGCCTCACAGCGCCTGCGTCGTATAATCCCCTTCAGCCTCGTAAAGCCCGTCCTCGATCTTGGTCTTGTGGACGACCTTGAGCTTGCCGCCTTCGACCTTGGAGATGTTCTGGATTCCAAAACACTGGTGGATCTTGCCGTTGAAGGTTTTGGCGCCCTGCGGATGCTCCGGGCCTTCGGCGAAAGCGGTCAAGGCCTCGGTCGCCTCGACCAGCTTGGCGCGGTCTTCGGGTCCCTTGTAGCCGGCGTCTTCCATCGCCTTCTTGACGACGTAGAGCGTTTCCCAGCAGCCGAACATGTGCGCTGCGGTTGAGACGTCCTTGGGGTCGCCGACGGCGGCGCCATTGTCGTCGATGCCGACAGCGGCGCGATAGGCCTTCTGCGCCTCGGAATCATCGGCCTGCGCATAACGCGGCGAGCCTTCCCAGAAATGGCTGCCGTCGAGGAATTCGAGGCCGGGGCTGTTTATGTCGGTGGCTTCGAGCGAATCGATGAAGCCGAACAGCTGTGGCCGGTTGGAGCCGTAGAACTCGCCGAGTTCCTTGACGAAGGTGAGCACCGCCGGACCGACCATGACGTGGTAGATCACCTCGGTCTCGGCCGGGATCTGCGGGAAGTACTTGGTGAAGGACGATTCCGTCGGCGGGATGGCGATCTGGGCGATGACGTCGGCGCCTTGCGCCTTCAGCGCCGGCGGCAGGTAGTCGCGGTGATCGTAGCCGAAGGCGAAATCCGGGAAGATCATGGTGACCTTCTTGCCGACATTACCGGCAATCCACGGCGCCATCGACTGGATCTGGCTCTTCACGTCGGTGATTCCGGGCTGGAAGACATAGCGGTTCAGCTTGGTCGAGGCGACATGATGACCTTCGCTGACGACGAAGTAGGGGATCTTGGCCTCGCCTGCGGCCGGCGCCGAGCCGATGACGACATGCGAGAACAGCGTCCCGAAGACGATGTCGGTCTTGTGCTGGGTGGCGAACTTGCCGACCACCTCGGCGCCACGGCCGGGATCGGTGCCGTCGTCCTCGATGATCACCTCGACCTGACGGCCATTGATGCCGCCGGCGGCGTTGATCGCCTTGATCGCGGCGGCGGTGGTCTTCTCGTACCAGCGGCCATAGGCGGCGCCGATGCCGGTGCGATGCGACTGGAAGCCGATCTTGATCGGCGCCGAACTCTGCGCCTGGGAATAGCGGACGAAGCCTGGCGCGGTGACCAGGCCGGCGGTGGCGGCCAACCCCTTCAGCGCCGTGCGCCGAGTGAGACCGGTTTTCGAGAGGTCGAAGGTCTTGCTCTTGTCCATGATGCCGTTCCCCTTGTTCAGCGTTAGGAGCGCAAAGTCCGCTCAGTTCCGGAAGTCGAAAAATTGCATGTGTACAAACTAAATCACCAAAGTCAGGACACGGCAATGCCGGTTCGAGCTCTTTGTCTTGACTCAATTCCGGACGGAAAACCGTTTCACGCTTTTCCTGGAATTGCTCTAGGGGAATCCCGGCTTGTTTTCCAGCGCAAACGGCTCAGCCCACCGTTGGCGTGGCGAGCAGCCAGAGGCCGAACACCGTATAGGCGATCATCAGCACGGTGAGCGGGAACTGGCTGAGTGCTGCGCGGGAGGGCTGCGGGTGCAAGCGCCAGGCGAAACCGTGGGCGACGAGGACGGCGAGCACATGGCCAAGGATGATGGCGCCGGCCTGGGCATTCCACAGCCACCACGCCGAGTCCGCCCCGGCAACGATGCCGGCCTCGATCTGCATGTCGGCGGTGCCGAACAGGTTCCAGCCCAGCGCGAACGGGTCGGACAGTGCCGCTACCGCATACTGGCCGTCAACGAGCAGCGACGTCAGGTAATGCGCGACATGATAGGCAAGCGCGATCGGCACGATCGACCAGACCAGCAGCCCGGCTGCATGGCCGAGGGGACGATCGCTGCCGGCAAGACGCTGACCGAGCCAGACGGCGAGCATGAACACCGCTGCCAGCAGCAAGAATGTCAGAACGAGCCCGAAAGTGGCGCTGCCGATCATGGCGGTGCGGCCGGGAAATTCGAGCGGATTGATGCCGAACAGGCCGAGCCAGAAGAAGGTTTTCGACAGGCCGTCGAAGGATACCGACGACAGGGCAAGAAGCAGGAAGGCAATGCCGCTGGTCGGCAACGGTTCGGCGGCCAGCAGTTTGGCGCCCGGCCAGCAGAGGCCAAGTCGGCCGGTTTCATTGCGCTCGACGACGGCGAAACGCGCCACCATCGAGAAGAAGACCGTCAGGAACTCACCACCGCGGCTCCAGTCGCGGTAGCCGAACGCCAGCATGGCTAGGAAGGTGAACAGCCAGTAGAGGCCGGCGGCCAAGGCCAGCCGCGCCGGATCGTCGGGCGCCGGATCGATGAGTTCGAACCAGGCAAAGGCGAAGAACAACAGGACCGCCGGCCAGCAGCCGAGCCATTGGGGAAGCCGCGATGCCGGTTCATGCCTCGCGCCAAACAGGCGCGAAGCAAGACGCCACGGCCCATACCACGGGTTCAGCCATGACCAGATGTCACCGAAGACCCCTTGCAGCAGTGTGAGGCCGGCCCACAGCAGGGTCCAGATCATCAGCGGCAGCGGGTTGGAGAGAGGGTCGCGGCTGCCGAAAAGGCCGGCGGTGATGAGGATTGCAAAGCCGGCAAAGGAGATCAGGCTGACAAAGGTTCGGGTGCTGTCGCCGAAGGCGAACAGCAGCAGGCGTCGGCGCCAGAAACGATCGAGCCAATCCGCAGGCAACAGCGCCAGCACCAGGAAACTGACGGCGACGGCGAAAGCCCCGCCAACCAGATAATAGCCGGTCGGCAGGAGCAGGACGTGGCCACGGTCGGAGGCGTGGGCGAAGGCAGGGGAGGGAAGAAGAAAGGCCAGAGAAGCGACGAAGCACGAGAGCAGGGTTCTCGAGGAAAAACGCTCTACGGCGCCCCCAGAGATGTCCGGCAGGACAGAGGGGCGCGCGAAGGAACTCACGCTATCCAAGATTGCGATCTTGGCTGGCGTAGCCACCCCTCACACCTTGACCAGTTGCTCCACGCGATCCTTTTCGCCGAAGATCCTGAGATAACGCTCGATCTCTTTCTCGTCGCCCGTCGCCTTGGCCGGATTGTCGGAAAGCTTGACCGCTGGCCTTCCATTGGCCTCGGTGACCTTGCAGACCAGCGATATGGCGTCCAGGCTGTTGGTTTCGGTTGGCGCGCAGCCCTCGAAATCATTGGTGAGGTTGGTGCCCCAGCCGAACGACATGCGCACCTTGCCCTTGAAGTGGCGGTAGGTTTCCTCGATGGTTTCGACCTCGAGCCCGTCGGAGAAGATCAGCAGCTTCTGCCGGGGGTCCTTGCCTTTGTCGCGCCACCAGGACAGGATTTTCTCGCCACCCTCGATCGGCGGCGCGCTGTCGGGGCGAAAACCGGTCCAATCGGCCACCCAGCCCGGCGCGTCGCGCAGGAAGGACGCCGTGCCGAAGGCATCGGGCAGCACGATCAGCAGGTTGCCGCCATAATAGCGCTGCCAGTCCTGCAGCACCTTGTAGGGCGACTGTTTCAGCTCTTTTTCCGAGTTGGCGAGCGCTGCGAACACCATCGGCAGTTCATGCGCATTGGTGCCGAGCGCTTCGAGGTCGTTGTCCATGGCCAAAAGCACGTTGGAGGTGCCGGTGAAAGCCTCGCCAATGCCTTCCTTCAAAGCCTCGACGCACCAGCGCTGCCACAGGAAGGAATGGCGCCGGCGCGTGCCGAAGTCCGAGATGCGGATGCCGGGAAGCGCCTTCAATCGTTCGGTCTTCGCCCACATCTTGGCCTTGGCGCGGGCATAGAGCACATCGAGCGCGAACGGGCCGAACGCCCGCATGGCCGCGCGGGAACGGAGCTCATTTATGATGGCGAGCGCCGGGATCTCCCACAGCGTGGTGTACATCCACGGCCCGCTGAAGGTCAGCTCATACTGGCCGTCGCGCTTCGACAGGTCGTATTCCGGCAGCCTGAAATTCTCCAGCCAGGCGAGGAATTCCGGCTCGAAGATCTGCTTGCGGCCGTAGAAATTGTTACCGCCGAGCCAGATCATCTCTTTCTTGCTGAAGCGCAAGGTGCGGGCATGGTCGAGCTGTTCGCGCAGTTCGCCCTCGTCGATCTCGTCGGCCAGCCGCACTGAGGTGGTGCGGTTGATCAGCGAGAAAGTCGTGTCGACCTTGGGGTACATGCCCCAGATCATCTGCAGCATCAGAAGCTTGTAAAAGTCCGTATCGAGCAGGCTGCGCACGATCGGGTCGAGCTTCCAGGTGTGGTTGTAGACACGCCGCGCAATATCGGTCTTAGCCATGTTTCAACACCGCCTTCGCTGCCTGCTACTCACAACCGCGACAGGCCTCATAGCATCGAATTGGCCAAAACGCTGCCCGGTTTCAGGCTGGCCCGACAAAAAGAAAACCCTGCATGCGGCCGAACACGATCGGCCGTCGCAGCCAAATGACAAGCCGGCGTCAGCTTCCGGCTCTGCTGCCCATGACCCTGAGCGCCGGACGCTTGCGGCGGGTGACGACGCGCCCCGCCACCGGCGCATCGGCGCGGCCGTCATCCTGCGCCTTCTCGGCAAACAGCCAGTCGATGAACAGCTGCACGATAGGCGTCGACTTCATCTCGTTGCGGCAGACGACATAGAAATCGTCGACCGCCGGCACCGACAGGCTGAACGGCGCCACAAGCATGCCCCTGGCCAGCAGCGAGCTCGCCGTCACCGAATCGCCCAGCGCGACGCCGTGGCCGTGGACTGCGGCTTCAACTGACATGCGTGCGTCGCCGAGATGATGACGGCGGCCGCGCTCCAGATCCAGCGCATCGGCGGCCGCCAGCCAGGTGTGCCATTCGCGGCCGTCGTCGCCATGCAGGAAGACATGGTCGGCGAGGTCCCTGACGCTGCGGATCGGACGGTTGTTGATCAATGTCGGGCTGACGACGGGAAACAGTTCGAGCCCCGACCATTTGCGCATCCAGCAATCGGTCCAGCTGCCGTCGCCGTAATGCACGCAGACGTCGATCTGCGGCGCGCGGATATCCTTGGCATCGTTGGAAGGGATCAGCGTAAGCCTGATGTCAGGATATTGCGCCATGAAACTGCCGAGCCGCGGTGTCATCCACAGCAACAGCAATGCCGGCACGCAGGAAACAGAGAGTGTGCCGCTGCTCGCTGGCCTTGTCATGCGTTGCGTGGCGGCGGCGATGCCGTCGAAGGCGCTCGATACCGCCGGCAGCAGTTCGGCACCATGCGGCGTCAGTTTCACCCGCTGGCCGGCGCGCTCGAAAAGCTTGACGCCGAGCGACTGCTCGAGCGCCTTGATCTGGTGGCTGATGGCGCCATGCGTGACATTCAGCTCACTCGCCGCCTTGGTCAGCGAGCCATGGCGGGCCGTTGCCTCGAAGGCGCGCAGCGGATTCAGCGGTGGCAGGCGCTTGGCCATGAGCATCCATTGAAGCACGATTCCGGAAAGTGGAGGCCGGTTTTCGGATGAGATCGTGCTCAGAGTTGATTGTGAGGTTTTCTCACAGCAAACACCCTAACAATATCAATTGATTTTTCAATGCGGCTGCCAGACACTTTGGCCGGAACAGCATCAAGACGTGAAATCTGCAGGCAGCCAGCGGGACAGCGACCCGGCCGGATGAAGGCCGGTTCGCCTGAGGTCACCGACGGCCGCATTGCATCAGCCCGGCAGGAGGAACGGACATGGGTTACGATCGCGGCAAGCTCGACGCGTTGCGTCGCAAGTATGGCGAGAGCCATGGCGGCGAGATGTTCGACCCGAAATTCCGGCGCGTCGCCGACAAGATCTTTTCCAAGACCGGCACGCGCCTGGCGCCCTATTCCGGCATCCCGACCTTCCTTGCCGCGCCCTACCGCGAAATATCAGCCGACAATCCGGATTTCGGCGACCTGCAGGTGGCGATCATCGGCGTGCCGATGGACCTTGGCGTCACCAACCGGCCGGGCTCGCGCTTCGGGCCAAGGGCGCTGCGTGCCATCGAGCGCATCGGCCCCTACAATCACGTGCTGGAATGCGCCCCGACGCACGAACTTCGCGTCGCCGACATCGGCGACACGCCGTTCCGCAGCCGCTACCGGCTCGAGATCAGCCATGAGGATATCGAGCGCCGCACCAACCAGATTGTCGATGCCGGCGTCATCCCGCTTTCGGTCGGTGGCGACCATTCGATCAGCCACCCGATCCTGAAGGCCGTCGGCAAGAAAGCCCCGGTCGGCCTGATCCACATCGACGCCCACTGCGACACCAGTGGCCTGTTCGACATGACCAAGTTCCACCACGGCGGACCGTTCCGCAACGCGGTGCTCGACGGCGTGCTCGACCCGACGCGCACCATCCAGATCGGCATTCGCGGCTCGGCCGAATATCTGTGGGAGTTCACCTACGAGTCCGGCATGACCGTCGTTCATGCCGAAGAGGTGACCGGTCTCGGCATTCCCGCCATCATCGAGAAGGCGCGCAAGATCGTCGGCGACGGCCCGACCTATGTCTCCTTCGACATCGACAGCGTCGATCCGGCCTTCGCGCCCGGCACCGGCACGCCTGAGGTTGGCGGGCTCACCACGCGCGAAGTGCTCGAACTGCTGCGCGGCCTAAAGGGCCTCAACATCGTCGGCGGCGACGTCGTCGAAGTGGCGCCGCAATACGACGCGACCACCAACACCGCCCATGCCGCTGCCCAGGTGCTGTTCGAGATCCTGAGCCTGATGGTGTTCAGCCCGGCGATCACCGGCAAGGGGGCCTGACGTCTAAAAAAGCAAGGGCGGCCGCCGCGCTGGAGCCGGCGGCCGACCCAAACAAACAAAGCTTCCAGAAGGGGAATACCAATGACAATCCGAAAGACACTTGCATCCATCGCCGCCATGCTGGTGCTTGGCACCGCCGGTCTCGGCTTCGCCACACAGGCTGCCAACGCCGACGCGCTGGCAGACATCACCAAGGCGGGAACCATCAATGTCGGCGTTTTCGCCGATTTTCCGCCCTTCTCCTCGGCCAGCGCCGACATGAGCCTCAAGGGCTATGACATGGATGTCGCGCAATATATAGCCGACACGCTCAAGGTGAAGCTCAATCCCGTCGCCGTCACCGGCCAGAACCGCATCCCGTACCTGAACGACCATCGCGTCGACCTTTTGATGAGCGTCGGCTATTCGAAGGAGCGCGAGCAGGTGATCGACTTCGCCGCCGCCTACGCGCCCTACTACATCGCCGTGATCGGTCCGGCGGCGCTGGCGATCAAGGGCAAGGAAGATCTTGCCGACAAGTCGATCGCCGTCAACCGCGGCACACTCGAAGACACCTCGCTGACCGAAGCAGCACCCGCATCGGCCGACATCAAGCGCTTCGACAACTACAATTCGGTGATTCAGGCCTTCATCTCCGGCCAGACGCAGTTGATGGTCGTCGGCAACGATGTCGGAGCACAGGTGCTGGCCAAGCAGGACGCGCTGAAGCCGGAGCAGAAGTTCCAGCTTTTGACCTCGCCCTCGCATATCGGCCTCAACAAGAATGAAGACACCCTGAAGAAGGCGGTCAACGACGCCATCGCCAAGATGCTGGCCGACGGCAAGCTGGACGCAAGCTCACAGGCCTGGCTGAAGACGCCGCTCAATCCCGACAACCTCAAGGATTGAGTTTCCGTGGCCTTTGCCTGGCTTCCAGGTGCTGCGAGCGACATAGCGCGCGGAGCGGTCACGACGATCCTGTTGATCGCCGTGACCACACTCGCCGGAACGTTCCTCAGCATCCTCGGCGCGGCAGGACGACGCAACGGTCCCGTGCTGCTCAAGCGGGCCATCGCCATCTATGTCGAGGTGATCCGCAACACGCCGTTCCTGGTGCAGTTGTTCTTCATCTTCTTCGGGCTGCCCAGTCTCGGCATCAGGCTCGATCCGGTGCTGGCCGCCATCCTGGCGATGACGCTCAACATGGCGGCCTATACGATCGAGATCGTCGGCGCCGGGCTTGACGCGGTGCCGGGCGGACAGACAGAAGCAGCCCTGGCGCTGGGCTTGAGGCCACGCCAGGTTTTCATCAAGATCGTGCTGCCGCAGGCGCTCAAGGTGATCTTTCCGGCGCTGACCAGCCAGATCGTCATCATGATGCTGGAGTCCGCCGTCGTGTCGCAGATCGCGGTGCGCGAGCTTACCTACGAGGCCGACATGCTGCAGGCGCGCACCTTCCGCTCGTTCGAGACCTATCTTGTCGTGACGATGGTCTATCTCGTCCTGTCGATGGCCTTGCGTAGGCTGCTGGTCACAGGCGGGCGCCGCGTCCTGGGGGCTGGCGTGTCATGATCGAGTTCACCCTCTGGGACATCGTGCGCAACCTGCTGCTCGCCGCCCGCTGGACGGTGCTCCTGTCGCTGGCGGCCTTTGTAGGCGGCGGCGTGGTCGGCATGGTCGTGCTGTTCTTCAGGATCGCCAAGAATAAATGGAGCCGGCGCGTTGCGTCCGGCTATATCGCGCTGTTCCAGGGGACGCCGCTGCTGATGCAGCTGTTCCTGATGTTCTTTGGCCTGCCGATGCTCGGTCTGCGCATCGAGCCGTGGACGGCGGCGGTGCTCGGCCTCACCTTCTTCGCCAGTGCCTATCTCGCCGAGATCTGGCGCAGCGGCGTCGACGCGCTGCCGCGTGGCCAGTGGGATGCCGGCGCCAGCCTCGGCCTGCACTATCTGCAGGAGTTGAGGCTGATCATCCTGCCGCAGGCGTTTTCGATCACCCGCGCGCCGACCGTCGGCTTCCTGGTGCAGCTCATCAAATCGACTGCGCTCACCTCGATCATCGGTTTCGAGGAGCTGGTGCGAACCTCCAACGCCATCAACAATGCCACCTTCGAGCCCTTCAAAGTCTACGGGCTGGTGGCGCTGATCTTTTTCGTCATGTGTTTTCCGCTGACGCAATACTCGCGCACGCTCGAACGACGCGCGGCCGCTCACTGAGCCGAGAGTATGTTTGTGTTGATCAACATCGACTGCGACTGCTGAGCATGCCGAAGTCATGGTCCGCATCGAAGTTGACGCCTGCTGACTGGCTTGATGCTCAAGAAGCGCGCAGCAATCGAGGCGCCACCACCAAGCTGCCCTGATCGCCGGGTCGGCCGCGCCACCGACCGCACTGTAGCTTCTTTAGACCTCGGATAGGTTTTGCCGGTATTTATCGGAAAAAAGGAGCCGAAGTCATGACCGAGATCTGGCACTCACTCCTCGCCAACCTTGCCCTGGTCTCCATCCTCGTGGTCGCCTGGGACCTTGTGGCGGATTTCACCGGGCGTCTCTCGCGGCGGATGCAGTCGTTGCTTCTCGGCGTGGTCATGTGCGTGGGCGCGATCATTTCCATGGCGACGGCCCTGTCCGTCTCCGGCTTCGTCGTCGATCTGCGCGCCGCCTTTATTGCTGCGGCCGCGTTCTTCGGCGGATGGCCGGCAATGCTCATCGCCACGGTCGGCTCGATTGCCTATCGCATCCATCTCGGCGGGCAGGGCGCGAGCGTCGGGGTCATGGGTATCCTCATCACCGCAGTCGTCGGCATTGCGTGGCACCACATCGTCGCGGTCCGATCGCGAACCATGTACGATATATTCGGTCTCGGCGTGTCGGTCGCTCTCGCCGGGCTGATCACGCTCCTGGTCATTCCCGCGCAAGTCGTCACCGGCCTTGTGCAGCAGAGCACGTTCCCGTCCCTCGTGTTCCGCTTCCTCAGCACAATCATCATCGGCGTACTGCTCGACCGGCAGCAGCGCCGGCGGGATCTCCTGATGTCCAACATGACCTACCGGGCCATGGTTCGCGAACTGCCGGATTGCCTGAACATAAAAGATGTCGACGGCCGCTTCATCGCCGCCAACCCCGCCACCGCCGAAATGGTTCGCGCTGCTTCGGTGGAGGAGCTCATCGGCAAGACGGATTTCGATTTCTATCCGAAGGAGGTGGCAGAGCGATTCCGGCAGGATGAGATGGGCGCGCTGGAGACCGGGCAGACACTGCGGATCGATCAGCCCGCGCTTTTGCCGGATGGCAGACAAGGCTGGCTCTACACGCTCAAGGCCCCGTTCCGCGACGAGTCCGGCAAGATCGTCGGCGTCATCACCTACAATCGCGACATCACCGAGCAGAAGCGCACCGCCCAGCTCAAGAACGATTTCATTTCCACGGTCAGCCACGAATTGCGCACCCCGTTGACCTCCATCCGCGGCTCGCTTGGCCTGATCGCGGCCGGCGTGGCCGGCGAACTGCCGCCCAAGGCCGCCAATCTCGTCAACATCGCCCACACCAATAGCGAAAGGCTGGTTCTTCTCATCAACGACATCCTGGATATGGAGAAGATCGAATCAGGCGTGATCACCTTCAAGATCAAGCAGATGCCTGTCCGTCAGGTCCTGGAGCAGGCCATTGCCGCCAGTTCCAACTACATGGCCGAGAGCCGGATCAGGATCGTTCTGGTCGACGATGCCCCGCGCGCCGAGGCCAACATTGATCCGGATCGCCTGCATCAGGTGATGGCGAACCTCCTGTCGAACGCGATCAAGTTCTCGCACACCGATGGTACCGTCACGGTGAAATTCCAGCGTCGTGACCGCGACATGCTGCGCATTTCCGTGATGGACCAGGGCGCCGGCATCCCCGAGACGTTCCGCAACCGCATATTCGGGAAGTTCGAGCAGGCGGACGCCTCCAGCACCCGCAAGATAGGCGGCACCGGCCTGGGCTTGAGCATCGTCAAAGCCATCGCCGAAAAGCTGGGTGGCGCCGTTTCCTTCGAAACCGAGGAAGGCAAGGGAACCTCGTTTCACGTCGACCTTCCCGAAGCGCACAGGCAGGCCGAGAAGCCGGTTTTGGTCGAGCGCCGGGCGCGCAAGCGCGATGGTCGCCTGCGTGTCCTCATCTGCGAGGACGAGCCCGACGTCGCAGCGGTGATCGCAGCACTTCTCGATGCGGAAGGCTTTTCCAGCGACGTCGCGCCCGATATCGAGACCACCAAGGCGCTCCTGAGCTCCCGCGACTACGTGGCGCTGACGCTCGACATCAAGCTGGCGGGGGAATCCGGCATCAAGCTCTTCCACGACATAAGGGCATCACCGGTGAATTCCGACATTGCGGTCATCGTCATCTCTGCCGTCGCCGACGAGGCCAGGCGCTCGCTGAACGGCAGCGCCGTCGGCATCGTCGACTGGCTGGAGAAGCCGGTGGATTCAAAACGGCTTCACACGGCTCTCGCCAAGATCGTCGGCCGCAGGGTCGAGCCGAGGCCACAGATTCTGCATGTCGAAGACGATGAGGGCGTGCTTGCGGTGATGTCGGAGGGGCTGGGTTCCGGCGTCTCGATCACATCCGCAAAGACGCTGCAGGAAGCCCGGGAGGCGGTCGCGAAGCATCGCTTCGATCTGATCATCCTGGACATTGCACTTCCCGACGGATCTGGCCTGGACCTCCTCGTCGATCTGCCGCTGGAGACCGGGGTCATCGTGTTTTCGGCGGCGGAGCTCGACCAGAAACTCGGCGATCGCGTGCAGGCGATCATGACCAAGACCAGGGCGTCGGAGATCGATGTGGCAAAGCTGGTCAGGAGCATGTTGGTTTCGTCCCGCACTCGGCCTGCCGCGCCCGCCAAGGAGTCACGCTGATGCCCGCAAGGATCCTCTATGTGGATGACGAGGACGATATCCGCGAAATCGCCCAGATGTCGCTGGAACTCGAGCCGGAATTCGAGGTGCGGTCCTGCTCTTCCGGCATGCAGGCGCTGGCCGATGCCGCCGAATGGCGACCCGACCTCATTCTGCTCGACGTGATGATGCCAGACATGGACGGACCGGAGACGCTGAGGCGCCTGGCCGAGTCTCGGCCGACGGCTTCGATACCCGTGGTGTTCATCACCGCGCGCACCCAGACGCATGAGGTCGAACGCTATCTGGCGATGGGGGCGGTAGGGGTGATCGCCAAGCCGTTCGACCCGCTTGCGCTTGCCGGTGACGTCAAAAGATTGCTTGTGCCACGCGCCTGAAACGACGGTTGGCTTAGGCACAGAGCGCAGTCTGGCTGCAGCCTGTGCGATGCCGTTCACGGCTCCTATACCATGTCGCCTTATTCATCTACTGATTGTGCTGAGGTCCAGGCGTCTCGAATCAGGTTGTCTATTATCGCGCGGCATCGGCGGACGTCGGCGAGAGATTTGAGAAGAATGTGCCTGTCTGCATGAACCGCGTTGGCGGATGTCGGTTCATGGATCAATCACTCCGGGGGGCTAGCGGCAAACGAGGCGCGAACCGGAGCAAGGCTGGTGAACGGAGCGAAGACAAGAGTCCTGATTTGCGATGACGATCCCTTGTTGATCGAACTGATGGAATTCAGGCTCAGGGCAAAGGGATACGAGGTCATCAAGGCGGTAGACGGGGCGGAAGCGCTCTCGAAGGCGCAGCATGAGGCGCCGGACATCATCGTGCTCGACGCGATGATGCCCAAGGCCGACGGCCTGGAGGTTCTTGCCCGCATCAAGAGCGATCCGGCTTTGTCCGAAACCCCGGTTGTCATGCTGACCGCCCGCAAGGGCGAAAGGGACATCGTCTCGGCCCTTGAGAAGGGGGCCGACGACTACCTTGTGAAACCCTTCATTCCCGAGGAGCTCCTGGCCCGGCTTGCGCGTCTACTGGCGCGGAAGAGCGGGAAACGCTGATGCGGCGCGGCCGGCGCGCCATCACTGCCGCATGCGTTTTCTTGGCGGTTGCAGCGGCGCCTGCCGCCGCGCTGGCCCAGACGGTCGACGAACTGTACGCCTCCGGCGTCAAGGCCAGGCAAGCCCAGCATTTCGACGAGGCGGCGGAGCTGCTTCGGCGTGCGCTGGCGCTCAAGCCCGACAATGCCGACGCCCTTGTGCAACTTGGCTTCGCCGAGCTTGGCCGCAACAATCTGCCCGCGGCGCGCGAAGCCTTTTCCAGGGTGCTTTCGCTTGCGCCGGCCTATCTGGATGCCAGCTTCGGCATGGCTCAGGTCGAGTTCCGGTCCGGCAATCTGGACGCCGCCCTGCCGCTCGCCGAACAGGTGTCGCGTGCCGAGCCCGGCAATGCCGATGCGAGTAAGCTTGTCGCCAACATCCGCGAGGCCCAGCAGGCCGGCAGCAGCAAGGCGAAGCCTGCGACCGCGAGGAAGAAGCCGCGCCCGCCGCGGCCAGATCCCGTCGCCGGCCTTATGGAGGAGGGCCGGAGATTGCGGGCGGCGGGACAATTGCCCGAGGCGGAGAAGGCCTATCGTCGCGCCCTCCGGCTGGCGCCGAAAAACACCGACATCCTGGTCGCCATGGGTCTCGTGGCTGGCTCGCAGCAGAAATTCGACGAGGCCGGGCAGTTCTTCGACCAGGCGCTGGCCATTAGGCCCAGCCTTCTCGATGCCCGCCTCGGCAAGGTGCGCCTGGCGATCTGGCAGGGCGACGTGCCGCGCGCGCGCACCATGATCGATGATGTGCTTGGCACCGCGCCTGACAATGCCGAGGCGATCGCTCTCGACGCGCGGATTTCCCTGCTCGAGCAGGATTACACGCGGGCCGAGCAGTCGTTTCAGCGGGTGCTTGCGGTCGATCCGCACAATGCTGAGGCGCTGGTGGGGATCGGCGACCTGCGCCGGGGGCGTGGCGACGACGCCGCCGCGCGGGACGCCTACCGGCAGGCGCTTGCCCTCGAACCCGGCTCGCGCGATGTCGAGCAGAGGCTCGCCGCGCCGCCGCCACGCAAATGGCGGCTCGATCTGGGCAGCGAAGTGAGCGATGTCACCGACGGGCTTGCCGATTGGACCGACAGTTCGGCCGGCCTTGCCTACCGGCTCAGCCCGCAGACGACCATTTCGGGTCGCACCCGGGTGGCGACCCGCTTTGGTCGCACCGACGTTCAGATCGAGGGCCGCATCGATCAGGCTTTCTCGCCCACGGTCTCCACGTATGCGCTGGCGGCGGCGACGCCGGATGCCGATTTCCTGGCGCGCTACTCGATTGGCGCCGGCGCTTCGTGGCAGGTCATGTCGCCCGCGAAAGCGTTCGGCCCGTTCTCGCTCAACATCGATGCTCGTTATGACAATTTCGCCAACGCCGACATCACCACCATCTCGCCCTGGGTTCAGGCCTATGTCCTGGATGGCCGGCTCGGGCTTTCGGCCCGATGGGTGCACGCGGCCGACGATATCGGCACGCGCGCCGATGGCTATGTGCTGCGGGCCGATCTTGAGGTCGCGCAGGGCGTCAATATGTTCGGTGGTTACGCGGATGCCCCCGAGATCTCCGACGGCACGCTGGTGCCGACGCGCACCGTCTTTGGCGGCATCTCCTGGGACGTTACCGACCCGCTGACACTGCGCGCCAGCCTCGCCCATGAGCAACGCCCGACATTCGACCGAACCATATTCGGGCTCGGCCTAACCACGCGGTTCTGATCATGTTGTACATCTGGTACCTGTCCATCCTGCTCAGTGTCCTTTCCCTGGCGATCATGCTTCTGCTGATCGTGCGCCGGATGCTGCACGAGCGCCGGGGGACGGCGGGCGCCGATCAGCGTCGCCTTCTTCTGACGGCGCTGATCGCCTTCACCGAAAACCGGGATCGCGAGGCATTGAAGGCGGCGCTGCTTGCGGTGCCGGCGAGGGTGGCGATCGATGCGGGCTTCGAGTTCATTTCGCTGTTGCGCGGCGAGGAGCACGACGAGCTCCTTTCAGCCTTCAACGAATGTGGCCTGCCGGCGCTTGTCGGCACCCAGCTGGAAAAAGGCAACGGCGCCGAACGCATCCACGCGGCCGAGATGCTGGCGGCGCTGCGTTCGGAAAACGCGGTGGCAAGCCTGCTTTCGGCACTCGACCGCGACCGGTCGCGCGAGGTCAGGATCGCCGTCGCCATCGCGCTCTGCGATGTCGGTGCCTTGCCGCCGCTCGTCATAACGCTGCGCAAGATCGGCGTGGCGGGGCAGCGCTCGCGGCGCCTGATCGAGCTTTTCAGGCGCTTTCCGCCAAGGCGGTTCGACGAGCTTGAGGATTACGCCAGGCGTCAGGACGCGGTGCCTTTCATAAGGGCGGCCGCGATCGACGCGCTTGCCCGCGGCGGCAATTTCCAGTTTGGTGAGTTCTTTGCCCGCGCGGCCGGCGATCCGTCGCCGGAGGTCGCCGCAGCCGCATTGCGGGCGCTCGGCCTGACCGGACATGCCAACGCGCCGGCCATCCTGGTCAAGGCGATGGAAAATGGCGGCTGGGACGTACGCGCCGACGCTGCCGATGCGGCGGGCCGGCTCGGCCTGTCTGAACTCGCGGCGCCGCTGGCGCAACTGATGGACGACGAGGCATGGACCGTGCGCTATGCTGCCGCCAACGCATTGCGCTCGTTCGGCGAGCAGGGCGAACAGGTGCTGCGCGAGATCGCCGCCAGCGAGGTCTCGCGCAGCCAGCGCACGGCCTCGCTGATCCTTGCCGAGGGGCCGGCCGCCTGATGTTCGACTGGAGCCAAGAGATCGTTCTGGGTGCCTCCATCCTGTCCTGGTTCATCATCGGGGCCGGGCTGGCGCAGACGGTGGTCTACCTGCTGCAGCTCATCATCGCCGCCTACGCGCTGTCCAAGCGCCCGCCGGTCGCGCGTTCGGCACTGCTGTGGCACCGTTATGGCGACGTCGCGCCGCCGATCGCGCTGCTGGTGCCCGCCTACAATGAGGAAGTGAACGTAGTCGAGAGCGTGCACTCGATGCTGGCGCTCGAATATCCGAATTTCGAGGTCATCGTCATCAACGACGGCTCGAAGGATCAGACTCTGCAGCGCCTTATCGAAGGCTTCAAGCTGGTGAAATTCCACCGGCCCTATGAGGAGGCGCTGACGCACAAGCCGATCCGCGGCCTCTATTCCTCGCCGATGACCGAACGGCTGTTCGTGGTCGACAAGGAAAATGGCGGCAAGGCCGATGCCCAGAATGCCGGCGTCAATGTCTGCCGTGCGCCGCTGTTTTGCGTGATTGACGGCGATTCCATCCTCGAGCCCGATGCGCTCATGCGCGCCGCGCAGCCCTTCATCGACGATCCAGAGCGCACCATCGCCGTGGGCGGCACGATCCGGATCGCCAACGGCTCTAGGATCGAAGGCGGCAGGGTGCGCGAGGTCCGGCTGCCGCACCGGCTGCTGCCGCTGCTGCAGGTGGTCGAATATCTGCGCGCCTTTCTCATGGCGCGGCTTGCCTGGAGCCGCATCAACACGCTGATGCTGGTGTCCGGAGCCTTCGGTCTGTTCCGCCGCACGGAAGTTGTGGCGGTTGGTGGCTTCACCAGTGGGTCGATGGGTGAGGATATGGACCTCGTGATCAAGCTGCATCGCCACATGATGGACACCAAACGCAGATACAGCATCCAGTTCATTCCGGAGCCGGTGTGCTGGACCGAAGCGCCGGAGTCACTGCGCGTTCTGGCAAGGCAGCGCACGCGCTGGCAGCGCGGTGCGCTTGAATGCTTCTTCCGCTACCGCTCCATGCTGTTCAACCCCCGCTATGGGCGTGTCGGCTTCCTCGGCTTTGGCCACATATTGGTTGTCGATGTGCTTGGGCCGATATCGGAGGTGCTGGGCTATGTTCTGATCCCGGCCTTCTGGCTGCTCGGCATCCTTTCGACCGAATATCTCTTGGCGTTCACGTCGCTGGTTTTCACCTACGGAGTTTGCGTGAGCGTGTGTTCGCTGGTCCTCGAAGAGGCCGAGCTTCAGCGCTTTCCGCGCGCGCGGGACCTCGCCGTGCTCACGGCCGTGGCTGTGATCGAGAATTTCGGCTACCGCCAGCTCAACAATTTCTGGCGCGTGAAGGGCTGGTGGCAGTATCTGCGCGCCGACCAGAGCTGGGGCGAGATGACCAGGACCGGGCTGACTGGCCCGAAGAAGTGAGCCCACTCGGTTGAGTCACTTCAGCGTCCGCTCGATCTCGGTGATAAGGGCATCGAGTGCGATGTGCGCGGCCCCGTCATCCGCCTGCTCGATCAGCAATGTTTCCAACGCCGATGCCCGCACGCTGATCTCCGAAAACCCGAACGTTCCCGCGGCTCCGGCGAGCGAGTGCGCGGTCGCAATCAGCGAGCCGCTGGAGCCCGGTAGCGGGCCTCTATGACGCGCCGCCTTCAACTCCGTCAGTTGAGCGGCGCACCGGGCCAGGAAACGCTGCCGTAGGGGGGCGAAGGGATCTTTCAAAATGGGAGGCGCTCCACGGCTGGGTTTCAGGTATTCAACCAGAAAACCCGGTGGAGTGGAACGAACTGCTTGTCACCCACGCTCCTGTCAGAGCGGAACTGGCGGTGGGCCGCTTTGACCCAAATGCGATTTCGCGATCGGTTCGCAAGCGGCAGCTTCGCGCCTGAAGTCGGTCGTTGAGCTGGCCCCAGCGGAATCCCAAAAGCAGAAATTCGAGCGAACAGGCGAAACGGCACGTTCCCACCCCAGACCGGACGCCCAGCAGTCATTGGCGATGAGTTCGATCTCCAGCCGCAAAGTGAGCGAGCTGGTCAACATAGGCCTTCCTGAAGGCCGGGCGCGCCCAGGCCCGTTGGCCCGTTCAATGTATGCTCGGAATTGTTCGGATAACCCGGTATGTCGGCGGCCAGCGTTTCGCGCAGCACGTCTGCCATCATGATGTCGGCGACAGCGAAGCGTCCTGCCGCTATCCATTCACGGCCTTGCAATAGAGCTTCCATGGCCCAACCGTTTGCCTAACCAGTGGGCAAGCCCGTTGTCCGGCTCCTTAGATCGGCCGAGGAAAGCCCCCGATCTTCGAATGGTTACTCGTACGTGACAATCGAGTGTCGCCTCCTCGCAGGCCCAACTTGGCCTCAGATCACGCACCGCACTTCGGAATTGCCTTAAGCCTAGCTGCGGGACATATGAAGCGCCACACGATTTCGTCCTTCCGATTTGGCACGAAACAGTGCCAAATCGGCGGCATTGACGAAATCGTTTGGCGTCTCGTTCTCGTTGGGCACCGTTGTTGCGACGCCAACGCTGATGGTCACGCGATCCGGGCCGTGGGGTATGTTCAACTCCCGCACGCTCTGGACGAGCCGCTCTGCGATCGCACTGGATTGTTCCAGTAAAGTGTCGACCAGCACGATGACGAACTCTTCGCCTCCGTACCGCGCAGCGAGGTCGGTGGAGCGGCCGGAACCGCTCTGGATTACGCGGGCGATTTGCTTGAGCACCTCGTCGCCGGCCATATGGCCATAGGTATCGTTGTATCGTTTGAAGTTGTCGGCATCGATCATCAACAGCGACAATGGGGACTGTGCGCGAAAAGCGCGTTTCCATTCAGCCGCCAGATATTCGTCAAAATAGCGCCTGTTGCCGAGACCCGTCAGGCCATCGATCCGGGTCAGACGTTCAAGCTCGAGATTTGCACTGATCAGCTGTCGCTGGCTTTCCCTTAGCGCTCGGTATGCCGCGTCTCGCTGGACGTGATCCAGATAGGCCCGCGTGTGATATCGAATACGTGCGATCAACTCGATACGATCCGGCAGTTTGACGAGATAGTCGTTCGCTCCCGCAGCGAAGGCTTCGCCCTTGGTGGCTGGATCTTCCTTGCTCGACAGCACAATGACTGGGACCGCGCGTGTCGACGCATGCTTCCTGTATTCTCGCACCAGATGCAGCCCATCGACCCCGGGCATGACGAGATCCTGCAGGATAACGGTTGGCTTTACCTCATCCGCGACCGTCATCGCTCTCAACGGGTCGGTGCAGAAGTGTAAGGAAATATCGGGCTCGTTGGCTAGAGCGCGCCTGACCGCCTCGCAAACCATGATCTGATCATCGATGAGCAGAACCATGGATGAATAGTTATCTGCGAGTGGCGGGACCAGCTCTGGTTCTTGCGTCATCGGACGTGCCCTTTCACGTGGAGCGCTCGCAGGCTTCGATTATACGTGAGCCGATCGCACTCAAAGGAAGAATATCAACAGCCGCGCCGATGTCAGCGGCGGCCTTCGGCATGCCATAGACGGCACTGGTTGCTCTATCCTGCGCGATTGTGAAATGCCCCTTGTCGCGGAGCTGTCTCAGCCCGCGCGCACCATCCCTGCCCATGCCTGTGAGCAGAATACCAATCACCGAGCCAGGCCACCATTGCGCCGCACTTTCGAAGAACACATCTACGGACGGCCGATAAACATTGTCCTTGGGGCTGGGCGTATAGCCAAGTTGCTGAGCTGACTTGAAAACCAGATGATCCGCAGAACTGGCGACGAGAACGGTGCCCGCTTGAGGACTATCCCTTTCCCGCGCCGGACGGATCGGGAGAGGCGTATGCTGCCCGAGCCAATCAACAAGGCCTGGAACGAACTGAGCATCGAGATGCTGGACGAGCACGATCGCGCCGCCAAAATCAACGGGAAACGCGCTCAGGACTGCGGCAACGGCAGCCGGCCCGCCCGCGGAGGCACCGATTGCAATCAGGCGTCGAGGTGTCGGCTCAGCCGCACGTGACATCCGCCTTTTTGCCTTGGTCGGCGCATCACCGATCAGCTTGCCGATCGTTGCTATCTTGTTCGTCAAAAGCCGAGCGGATTGCGAGGACGCGTTACCTTCGATGCCCACTGACGGAATATCGACTGCGTCAAGCGCGCCATGACCCATTGCTTCGTAGACGCCGGCGAGGTTGGCTTCGATACTGGCGGTCACCAGCAAGATCGAGCACGGGGTTTCCGCCATGATTCTGCGGGTCGCTTCCACGCCGTCCATTTCTGGCATTGCTAGATCCATGAGTATCAGATCCGGCAGATCACGTCTGCAGACCTCGACCGCCTCACGCCCATTGGTCGCGATCCATGCGACCTCATGTTCGCCGGTCGACAGGACCAGTCGACGCAGAAGTTCAACCGCCATCGGCATGTCGTTGACTACGCCGATTCTCATTCGTTGGCTTCCGATTTCGATCTCATTCAGCCGCCTCGCCGATCATGTCCACGACGGCATGGATCAGGGCCTCGTCCTGAAAGCTACTCTTGGTCAGATAATAGTCCGCACCTGCGTCGAGCCCGCGCGCGCGATCTTCTTCCCGATCCTTGTATGAAACGATCATGATGGGTGTGTTCTTGAGATGAGCGTCCTTTCTGATCAAACTCACCAGCTCAATGCCATCCATGCGAGGCATGTCGATGTCGGTGACGACGAGATCGAAAGGACCAGACCGGACGGCATTCCACCCGTCCATACCGTCGACCGCCACTTCGACCTCATAACCGTAATTGCCCAGCATCTTGCGCTGGAGTTCGCGAACCGTCAGTGAATCGTCAATCACGAGCACGCGCTTGCGCCTGCTCGCTTCGGGACCGCCCGCGGCGCGCCGAAGAGCTCGAAATCCGCTGGACGACGCAAGCTTTTCCACCGATCGGATCAGATCGTCGACGTCGAAGATCAGAACAGGCGAACCGTCTTCCATCAGGGCTGCTGCGCTGATGTCCTTGATCTTGGCAAACCGTGGATCGAGAGGTCTGATCACCAACTCGCGTTCCCCGAGAAAACGGTCAACGATCAGGCCGTACGCATCGCCCCGACCCGCATCCACGACGACGACCGAGAGTTCGTTCGGTTCCGATCCGGGCTCACCTCGATCCAGCACCTCGCGCGCGGTGACCAGCCCGATCTGTCGATCGTTCAATCGAAAATGCGGCCGGCCCTGCAGGAGATCGATCTGCGTCCGCTGCAGTTTCAAAGTCTTGGAAATGGCAGCGAGTGGAAAAGCATAGGGCTCTCCATCGACATCGACGAGCAGCGTGCGCAGGACCGACAACGTCAGCGGCAGTTGCAGTTGAAATCGGGTTCCGTGCCCAAATTCTGAGGAGACGCTTGCGACTCCCCGGACTTCCTTCGTCATGGCTTGCACTGCATCGAGCCCCACACCGCGACCGGAGATGTCGGTAAGGCCCGATTTCATCGAAAAGCCCGGCAGAAACAGGAATGCGAGCAATTCGGTTTCGCTGAGTGTGTCAACACTTTCCCTGGTTGCAAGCTGCCGGGCGACGACAGTCTCGCGCAGCTTCGGGAGCTCGATCCCCCTGCCGTCGTCCACCACGGCTATCTGCAGCAGCCCGGCATTATGCCTCGCTTCGAGCCTGATGAGCCCCTCTTCGGGTTTCCCCATCGCGAGGCGCTCCTCGGGCGGTTCAAGCCCATGGTCTACAGCGTTGCGAAGAAGATGCCCCAAAGGGGCATCGAGCTGCTCGAGGATATCGCGGTCGATGCCGGTCGAGCCGCCTACGATCTCCAGTCGCACCCGCTTGCCAAGGGTACGACCGAGGTCGCGGATCGTTCTCGCATAGTGTCGCACGCCGTCCTCAAAAGGCCGCATCCGGCTCGCCAACGTTTCGTCGTACAATCTGTTGGCAAGATCGGTCGCTTTCCGATCCACTGAATCCAATTCATCGAGACGCTCCGCCAGGAACGCTTGGCTCAACCGAAGCTTTCGCTGCGCTTCAGCCAGCGCCTCCACCACCGCCGCATCGTTTGAAACCGGCGGCAGCACTGCATGAAGATTGTCGAACGCACTTGCGAGGTCCGATTGAAGTCGCTTCAGCCGTAGCAGCCCGTCAGCGAATGGCCTGAGCCGCCGAGCTTCCATCAGCGACTCACCAGCCAACCCGAGCAATCGGTTCAGGCTGTCTGCCGTCACCCGAACCATTCTATCAGAGCCGATGCTGCCGTGGGCTTGCGGTACCGCCCCAACGAGGAGGTTCGCTGAAGAGGTCGTCGCCAGTTGCTCCTGGGCATGATCTGGAGTTGCGAAATCAGCTGCAGAATCTTGGGGCCCGGGCTTTGCCTCGGGGAGGGACAATTCCTCGAACTTCGCGAGAAAGGTTTCGACTTCAGAGTTGGCGCTCTCGCTCGATGATCCCGATGCGATCAATTTCAAAAGGTCAGAGCCTTGCAGAAGCGCATCTATATGCTCCCGTCGCACCCTCAGATGCCCACGTTGCGCGGCGACCAGGCAGTCTTCCATCGCATTTGCAACTTTGACCGCGGGCATCAGGTCGATGATGCGGGCAGCTCCTTTCAGGGAATGCGCGGCACGCATGCATGCTTCCAGGGCATCGGCGGCGATAGGATCGCGTTCGAGTGCCAAAAGCCCAGAGGTTAGAGCCTGTGACTGCGTCTCCAGTTCGGCCTGGAAGAGGCTGAGCATCGAAACCTGGCTGAAGTCTTCATCTGTCATGCGATGCTCCGATCCAGCATCGTGAGCAGTTGTCGTGGATCGAGACAGCCAACGGCTCGTCCCTGCCACGGCAGCACGGCAACCGTAACGGCCGACAGTGCCTTGCCAATCATGGCCGGAACAGCGAGAGTGTCGCGTTCCCGGTACCGATGTAAGCCGTGGATCTCATCAACCGTAAAAGCAACCCGCTTGTCGCGCTCGCCTACCACGACTAGGCGGCGAAATACCTTGGTTCGTGTGCCTTGTTCCCCCTCCTTGCGCTCGTCTATCCCGAGCAATTCGGCCAGGGACAGGCAAATGAGCAATTCACCACGGACATTCGCAATACCGAGCAGTGCACTGTTCCTGCGATGTGGAACTGAATGAACGCGACGAGATTCAGCCACTTCATGAAAAATACCGACCGGAAGTGCCAGCCATTCCTCCCCCAAACGGAAGAGAACGGCCGTCTGCAGCGCGTCGCTGTCTGCCGACTCGATCCCTGCACGACCAGCGTTATCAGGCCATTCGTCGCGATATGCCGAGGGCGCTGCACGGTCAAGGAGGCGTCGTGCAATCTTCTTGTAGGTCGGGCAATTCCGGCAGTGGAGATGCTGCTCCAGTAGCGGACATGACTTGTCACCCCGTACGCCTATTTGCCGCCAGCAGTCGTCGATTTCAATCTCCTCCACCGGCTGAGCGATCCTTGTCGAAGCCGCCATCAGCTGCCGCTCCTTTTCTGGACCCGACCCAGCCGGCCGGCCAGCGCCTCGGCGCCGTTATGGTCGCCTTGCTTGCTAAGCAGCAAGGCCAGATGGACAAGAGCTTCTCGATGATTTGGCGCGAGATAGAGCGCCTTGCGATAACTTTGCGCGGCTTCGGGTGCAGAACCATCCGCATCCTGGACGAGGCCCAGCAGGTAGAAGATTTCCGCGGAAGGACCGAACTCCTTGAGATGCGCCAGGGCGACCTCCTGTGCCTCCTTTACCCGTCCTGCATTGGCGATCCGTTCAACCGCGATGAGGCTTTCCGAGGCCTGTGCAAGCGGCTTGGCCGGAGCCTGCCCACGGCCTTCATTGCCAATTGTCGGTCGGAACGGAAGAAGAGACTCGCTCTTGTTGACCTTCGGGGTTGGCGTCCGCACCGGGACGGCGGCCGAAACTTTCGGCGCCGTGGTCTTGACGGGCTCCGATTTCAGAAAGGCAAAGGCCAATGGCCATTCAGCGGAAATAAAGCCATGCAACCTTGGAAGAGCTGCTTCCGCCGGACCGACCAGAAGAAGTCCGTCTTTGGCCAGCAGGTCCTTCGTGCAGATCAATGCGCGATCCTGCAGCTCTCGATTGAAATAGATCAGCAAATTGCGGCAAAGCAGGATGTCATAGACCTCTTGCCCGAAAGACGCGCGAGAACCGAACAGGTTTCCTACCCTGAACCGAACCTGTTTCAGCACCCCAGCAATAGGCCGCAACCCGCCATCGGCCGCTTCGAAATAGCGATCCTTGAATTCGAGATGGCTGCCGCGAAACGAATTGCGCCCATAGATGGCGCGTTCAGCCGTCGCGATATTGCGGCTGCTGACGTCCACGCCATCGATCTTGAACTCGTGCGCCTCAAAGCCGGCATCGAACATGGCCATGGCGACCGAATAAGCCTCTTCGCCGGTTGAACATGGCAGGCTCAGGACTCTTATCGGCTGAGCAGGCTTGTGCACGCGCGCATGCCGCGCCAGCATCGTGAACGCTTCTCGGTCGCGAAAGAACCAGGTCTCTGGGATCACCACCGCATTGATCAGCTCCTGCAGCTCCTGCGAGGAACCGGTCAAGTGTTCCCTATAGGCCTGAGGGTTGGTTATCCGGCATGCTGCCATCCGGTCTCTGACCGCCTGACGAACCACTGTCGGACCAACGCTGGCACTGTCCAGTCCAATGGTTTCCGTCAGGAGCTTTTCTATTGCGCCGGTCATTGATCACCTACTGCGGCCTGGCGGAGCAAAGCGGTACGAATCTCTTCCGAAAGCAGCGCTTCCACTTTGACCCACTGAATGATCTCCGAACCATCGGAAGCCACCGGCCCAAGATAGGGCGGGGTTCCTGGTTCAAGTCCGAACGGCGCGAAATCGGCCGGGTCTCGCTCGAGCGTATCCGTCACCCGTTCCGCGATCAGCCCCAGCAGGCGTTGCTCGCCATCATGCGCCGGATAGCGCGTCACAACGATCCGGGTGCTCAATAGGCGCTCCGAGGGTCGGCCAAGCGCAAGAAGAGTAACATCGATCAGGGGGATGGGTATTCCGTTATAGCCGACCAAACCCACCACACCAGTTGGCGCACCCGGAAGAACTTTCACATCGATATAGGGCAGAACCTCTTCAATTTGGTGGACATCGATCAAGTAGCGATCCGGACCCATGCTGAAGGCGAGGAATAGCATTGTCACCTCCTACTGCCGGCTCGCTATGCTCGCAGCTTGAACCTCGAAATGCTACTTCGCATGCCGCCTGAGACTTGATTGAGCTCGTCGATCGCGAGCGTCGATTGCTGAAGGGATTCGACTGTTTGCTGAGCTGCCTCGCTTAGCTGGGTTAGCGTGTCGCTGATCTGCCCCGCGCCGGTCGCCTGTGCTTGCATGCCTTCATTGGCGACTTCGAAACGTGGCACCAGCCCCTGAACCTGCTGAATGATCTCGAAGAGTTGCCCGCCGACCTGCTGGATTTCTTGCATACCCCGGCGGACCTGCTCGGAAAACTTGTCCATGCCCATCACCCCGGCCGCGACTGCCGACTGGATGTCCTTGACCATCTGCTCGATATCGTAGGTGGAGACAGCCGTCTGGTCCGCGAGCCTTCGGATTTCCGTCGCCACCACTGCAAAACCCCGGCCATATTGGCCTGCCTTCTCCGCCTCGATGGAAGCGTTGAGCGACAACAGATTCGTCTGATCCGCGACTTTGGTTATGGTCGTCACCACCTGATTGATGCTGCCGGCTTTCTCACTCAAGATCGCGAGTTTGGAATTGATCGCGCCGGCCGCTTCCATGACCTGCTGCATGGTTTCTTCCATACGAGTCAGCCCCGCTTGCCCTCCGCCGGCGACGGCAGCCGTTTGTTCGGCAACTGTGGAGACCTCGTTCATCGTGCGGACCAGCTCGTTTGATGTGGCGGAGATTTCCTTGGCTGTCGCGCGGATTTCTGTTGTGGTCGCTGCGATTTCAGTCGCAGTTGCCTGCTGTTGCTTGGATGTGGCGGCGATCTCAGTTATCGACGTGCCGACCTGTATGCTGGACCTTTGAACCTGACCAATGAGGGTTGTGAGATCGTCCGCCATTGCGTTGAAGCCGTCGGCAAGCACGCTGAATTCGTCTCGGCGCCTAAGATCGAGGCGTTCGCTGAAGTCGCCTTGCCGCATCAATTGAACCGCGTCGACCAAACGGGTGAGCGGACCTGTAATGGCGCGAAACAGCTGGTAACCCAAAAGAAGGGCTAGCCCGAGGGCTATCAACAAGCCAACGCTCAGACCGACTTCGGCCGTTCTAACGATCGAGCTGATCCGCTGCGTCGCGCTGTTTGCCTCGCCTCTGTGATCCTCAACCATGGCCTGCAGAGCGGACTGCAATTTTACAAAGATCGGCTCTACGGTGTTCTTGATGGCCGGCCTTTCATTGGGAGTTTCACCTTTCGACAAGGCAGCCCGGCTTGTGTCCAGCACAGCAGTTTCAGCCAGACGAAATTGGTTGGCGAGTTCTTTGACGACTGCATAATTCTGCTTGTCGATGTCGGAGACGATTGTTGCTTCATAGTCGTCCATCGACCGCTGCACTTGGTCGCGATTGGTCGTGATCGCGCTTTCAAGCGTGCTTCTATCCGACGGGTTGTCCTGAAGGGCATATTCCTGAAGCAGACTATGGGCCGTCATCTGGCCCATCATGATCTCGGTGCTGTGATAGAGGTCTGGAAGGATGCCCTTCTCGACCTCAGTCGCCTCCTGCCCCGCCTGAAGAAACCAGGCGTACGCGATGACGGCGATCACGGACATGACCACCAGAACGGCCGCGAAACTGACGAGGATGCGGTGGCGTATTGTCAGACTCTTCATGGAACCGGTTCACCAATTGGGGGCATCGTGAGCTGCGCGACAAGCGCTCGTTCCGACGTATTCGAAAAAGGTGCGTCGAAAAGCGGTAGTCTGATACTGAATGGTTTCTTTTCCGTTCCATCGCTAATGATGGCGAGGCGGCTCGCCAATCAGCGCCGCCAGAAGCGGTGGTCATCCACGCACATCAGCCCGACATCGGCTGGGGTGGCACGCCGCGTCAGGAGGAGCGTGGATGAGCTACTTGAGGCCACGAGTTGAATGACTGCTTAGGCCAGCTCGATGCCCGAAAGCCGACCTCCCGCTTGCGGCCCAAACAGGCCATTCAAAACCCGGTCCTAGACAGGCTGTCTCCCCTGGTGGATCATAGGTGGCTAGGCAAGCCAGGGGCGCCGCCATGGACGTCGGAGGTTGGCTGCGGAGGCTTGGCCTCGAACAGTATGAGGCCTCCTTCCGCGAGAACAAAATCGACGACACGGTCCTGCCGAGGTTGACGGCTGAGGACTTGAAGGATCTTGGTGTCGGATTTGTCGGGCATCGTCGCAAGCTGCTCGACGCCATCGCAGCCTTGCGTGCTCAAGCAAGCGTACCAACGCCGCTGTTAACCGATGCGCCTCTGGCAATCGACAACGCCGCGAAGGACACCGCCGAGCGCCGCCAGGTTACCGTGATGTTCTCGGACCTTGTCGGCTCGACAGCACTTTCCGCGCGAATGGACCCTGAGGATTTGCGTGAGGTGATTGCGGCCTATCAGAAGTGCGTTGCCGAGGGCGTGCGTCAGTTTGGCGGGTTTGTGGCCAAATACATGGGCGACGGCGTGCTGGTGTATTTTGGCTATCCAAAGGCGCATGAGGACGACGCAGAGCGAGCCGTGCGCGCGGGGCTGGCGGTCATTGATTCGATCGCAAGGCTCGCGACCCCGGCACAAGGGCCCCTTGCGGTACGTGTCGGCATCGCAACGGGGCTGGTGGTGGTGGGCGATCTCATCGGCGAAGGAGCGGCGCAGGAGGAAGCGGTGGTCGGCGAGTCGCCGAACCTAGCGGCGCGGCTGCAAGCTTTGGCGGCGCCTGGCGAGATCGTGATCCCGCTCGCGACGCGCCAACTGCTCGGCGGGCTGTTCGAACTCGTAGACCTGGGTCTGCACGACCTGAAAGGGTTCGACGCCCCAATCCGTGCGTGGCGCGTGCTTCGCGAGAGTGCCGTCGAGACCCGCTTCGAAGCGCGCGCGACGAACGGCCTCGCCCCCACAGTCGGGCGCGAGCACGAGTTTGCTCTGCTCGCGCAGCTCTGGAGCAAGGCCGCGTCCGGCGAGGGGCAGGTGGTCCTGCTCTCCGGTGAGCCCGGCATTGGCAAGTCGCACGTGATTCAGGCGCTTCGCGAGCGCCTGCGGGACCGACCGCATGTCCGCATCCGCTGCCAGTGCTCGCCGTTCCACGCAAATAGCGCCCTTCGCCCGTCGATTGTCCAACTCACCCGCGCGGCCGGCTTCCAGCCAGACGATTCGCCGAGCGTAAAACTCGACAAGCTGGAGCGCCTCTTGGCGCGGTCCACAGACAAGCTCCGCGACGTCGCCCCTTTGTTGTCGGCGTTTCTTTCGCTCCCGGTAGGCAGCCGCTACGCACCCCTGAACCTCAGCCCTCAGCGCCAGAAGGAGCTGACCCTCGAGGCTCTGGTCCGGCAGCTTATTGGCTTGGCGGCCCGCCAGCCCGTGTTGATCGTTTTTGAGGATATCCACTGGATTGATCCAACTTCGCTGGAGCTTCTCGACCGATTGGTCCAGCAGATCCCCCGCCTTGCAGTATTGGCGATCTTCAGTTTCCGCCCTGAGTTCGAGCCGCGGTGGATCGGCCACCCGCGGGTCACCTCGCTCACGCTGAACCGCTTAAGTCGCCGGCAGGGCGCGACCCTGGTGGAGCGATTGACCGGGGGCAAGGCGCTGCCGGGCGGGTTGCTCGAGCAGATGGTGGCCAAGACAGACGGCGTGCCCCTGTTCCTCGAGGAGGTGACCAAGGCCGTAATGGAATCCGACGTGCTGACCGATGAAGGCGACCGCTACGTACTCTCCGGTCCGCTGCCACCGCTGGCGATCCCTGCAACCCTGCAGGATTCTCTGCTGGCGCGGCTCGATCGGCTAACGACGCCAGCGCGGGAGGTCGCGCAGATTGGCGCCGCCATCGGCCGCGAATTCTCTTATGAGCTGCTGGCGGCGGTGGCGCAGCGCGAGGAACGGGAACTGCAGGGCGCCCTCGACCAACTAATCAGCGCCGAACTCGTGATCGCGCGCGGTCGGCCGCCGCACGCGACGTGCATTTTCAAGCATGCACTGGTGGGGGATGCCGCTTATGCCACCTTGCTGCGCAGTCGCCGCCAGCAGTTGCACACCCGGATCGCCCACGCGCTCGAGCAGCATTTCGGCGAGGTCGTCGAACACGAGCCCGAGATCGTGGCTCAGCACTATACGGCTGCCGGCCTCCTTCTTCAGGCCATCAGCTATTGGCAGCGCGCGGGAGAGAGCGCCAACGACCGTTCGGCCAACGATGAGGCCCAGAGCCATCTGCAGAAAGCGCTGAACTTGATCGAAACGCTCCCTGCGGGCCCGGAGCGCCAGCGGCGCGAGCTCGCAGCGCTAACGGTGCTGGGCCGCGTGCTCACCGCCAAGAATGGCTACGCAAATGCCGAGGTCGAGCGGGTATATTCTCGCGCACGCCGCCTTTGCGAGGTGATGCCAGAAGATGCGGATGTCTTCCCGGTTCTGCTCGGCCTGGCCATCTACTCGGCCACGCGCGCCGAACTCACGTCCGCGCACGAGCTGAGCGGACGGCTTCTCGACCTTGCCCTGCACAGTAACGATCCCGTGTGGGTGGTCGAAGCCCACTATGCTCGGGGAATCAGCTTTTCTTGGCGCGGCGACTTCGGGGAGGCACGGAAACATTTAGAGCTGGCCTCCGAAGCGTATCGCCCACAGCAACATCGAGCTCATCTTGCGCTCTACGGCCAGGATCCCGGACCGATTTGCCTATGTCGCGGGTCAGTGGTGCTTTGGCACCTCGGCTACCCCGACCAGGCGCTGTCCCGGATGGAAGACGCTCTTGTCTTGGCCGAGCGATTGGCGCACCCCTTCAGCCGCGCTTACGTGCTGATATGGGCAGCCTGGTTACGACTATTCCGACGCGAGGTGGCCGAAGCCGAGGACCGGATCGACCGTGCGCTCACGTTCGCGACCGAGCAGGCGTATCCCTTTTGGGCTGCCATGGCCGCCCAGCAGAAGGGATGGCTCTCGGCGAAGCAGGGCCAAAAGGAGCGAGCGATCGCCCAGATTGAGGATAGCCTGGGCCGGATGCAGGCCGTCGGAACGCAAGTGACGCAGGCGTACACGATGGGCTTCCTTGGGGAGGTGCTCGGGAGTGTCAATCGCGCGTCGGACGGCGTGCGCCTGATCGATCGGGCTCTCGACCAGGTGAATCGGACCGGCGAGTTGTGGTGCGATGCCGAATTGCTGCGGCTCCGAGGTGCCATATATGCTGCTGCGGAACCAAGCGATTGGCACGAGGCTGAAATCTCGTTCCGCCAGGCGATCGAACGGTCTCGTGAGCAAGGTGCCAAATCCTGGGAGCTCCGCGCCACCACATCGCTTGCGCGCCTTTTGGTTGAACAGGGCAAGCGCGCGGAGGCGCATGACCTGCTCGCGCCGACCTACGGCTGGTTCACCGAGGGCTTCGACACGCTCGATTTGAAAGAGGCTAAGACCTTGCTCGACAAGCTGGGGGCATGATGACGCACATGCCAGCAATGCAATGTCCGGGCCTGGCGCAAAACAGCCGCCGATGAGCTGGGCGCGAAGGTCGGCTTTTCAATTCAATCATCCCAAAAGCGGATGTTCCGCTTCCGGCCGATATGGGACGTTCAAGGCCTCGGAGCCACGTGTCTGCTCACGGTACCTTGTGGAGTTTCGCGGCAGTTCTGAAGGCACCGTCTAATGAGTCACAGTATTAGGACATAACGCCCGCCGAACCGACGGCCGTTTTGCCTTCAACCCCCAAACACCAGCGGCGGCGCCAGGCGATCCCGGCGCAGCCAGCGCGCCAGCAGCAGCGCCGCCACCACGGCCAGTCCCGACGACAGCCCGATCCAGATGCCGACGCCATGGAAGCCGAAATGGAAGGCAAGCAGCACGCCGAGCGGCAGGCCGACGCCCCAATAGCCGATCGCGGCGTAGATCATCGGCACCTTGGTGTCGTGCAGGCCGCGCAGCATGCCGGCGGCAACCGCCTGCGCGCCGTCGAAGATCTGGAACAGGGCGGCAAAGACCAGGAACGACACGGCAAGCGCGATCACCCTGGCATTGGCCGGGTTGTTGAGATCGATGAAGGCGCTGATCAGCAGATGCGGCCACAGGATCATCACCAGCCCCATCAGCGCCATGAACGAGACGCCGATGACGAAGGCGGTCCAGCCGGCGCGGGAAACGCCCTCCGGATTGCCGGCGCCATGCGCCAGGCCGACGCGCACCGTCACCGCCTGGTTGAGGCCAAGCGGCACCATGAAGCTGATCGAGGCGATCTGGATGGCGATCGCATGCGCGGCCAGCGAATCCGCGTCGATCAGGCCCATCAGCAGCGCCGCCGCATTGAAGATCGTCACCTCGAAGGCGAGGAGGCCGGCAATCGGCAGGCCGAGCCGCAGCAGGCCCCCGAAGCGCGGCCAGTCGGCGCGCCAGAAGCGCCCGAACAGATGGTAGCGCCGGAACTTCTTCTCCAGCATAACAACGACAGCCATGCCGACGAACATCAGCGTGCTCGACAGCGAAGTGGCGAGGCCGGAACCGGCAATGCCCATCGAGCGGACGCCGAGATTGCCGAACATGAACACCCAGTTGAAGAAGACGTTGCAGGCGACAGCGACGAAGACGATGACCAGCGCCCAGCCCGGCCGCTCCAGCGCCGAGATGAACGAACGCAGCACGATATAGCCATAGAACGGCAGCACCGCCCATTCGAGCCAGCGCAGATAGATGCCGGCCTGATGTGCCAGCACGGGGTCCTGACCCATCGCCAGCAGAATGGCCTCGCCATGCCAAAGCACCAGCCAGATCGGGATCGAGATCAAGATCGCCAGCCACAGGCCCTGGCGCACGGTGCGGCGCAGGTCACGCACCGAATGGCGGCGGCGGCCAAGCTCGGTGGCAATCATCGGCGATGTCGCCAGCATCAGCCCGAGCCCGAAGATCAGCGGCATGAAATAGAGGTTGGCGCCAAGCGCGCCGCTGGCCAGCGTATCCGGTCCGAGCCGACCCATCATCATGACGTCGGTGGCCGTCATCGCGGTCTGGCCGAGATTGGTCAGCACCATCGGCCAGGCGAGCGCCAGCGTCGCCCTGATTTCCTGACGCCAAAGATTTTCCGGCGCGTGAGCGCCGGCTTCGATCGCAGACATTGTTCCGCTCTTTCCAGGTGCGGCACGTCGGGATCGAGCCGGAAGCCGCTTTTCAAACGGCAAAACCTTCGGTTTCGCGGCGTTTGCGCCAGCTTTTGTACGAAACGCGACATGAAGGCAAGAGACGAGGGGCGGGAACAGATTGAGCCAGTGGAACGCCGGGACCAACCGGTGCCTGCCGTTGAGGTCCATTTCACATCAGGCCAATGGGCTGCTACGGATTGTCCGGACGACAACGCGCATGACAGATCCCACGTTTTTCCAGGAGACAGGATGCAATTCAGGCGCAGAAAAAACACGGCTGCAATCCCGCGGACGGCGCCGTCCTTCGAACACATTGTCACCGAGGTGAGCGACAGTTTCTTGTGGCGGCTCGACGACTACCCATGGGAGCGCAATGTCTGGAACTTCCATCCCGAGTACGAGATCCACCTGCTGCGAAAATCCTCCGGCGTGGCGCTGGTCGGCGATCACATCGGCGAATTCGCGCCGGGCTACCTCTCAATCGTCGGTGGTGGCCTGCCGCACGATTGGGTCACCGCGGTGCAGCCAGGCGAACTGATCGAAGGCCGCGACATTGTCCTGCAATTCGATGCGCAGAGGCTGCGCGGATCGGCAGGCCTGCTGCCGGAACTGCGCGAACTGGAACCGTTCCTGGAACGATCGCTGCGCGGAATGGTCTTTCATGGCCAGACCGCACGCGATGGCGCCGAACTGATGGAGAGGATGGGTGAGGTTAGCGGGCTAAGCAGGTTCTGTCTGTTCCTACACCTCGTCGATCTTCTCGCGAGGACCGACGAATACGAATTGCTGTCGTCGCCGGATTTTTCGCCGGTACTCGATGCCGCCTCGCTGGACATCATCCAACGCACGCTGACCTACCTGTTCCAGCATTTCGCCGAAGACCTGAAGCTGCCGGAGGTGGCGGAACTCGCCGGAATGACGGAGAGCACATTCTCGCGTTTCTTCCAGAAGAACACCGGCAACAGCTTCAGCGATCACCTTGCCAAGCTCAGGCTCTGGCAGGCCTGCAAGTTGCTGGCGGACACCGACATTCCGATCACCGACATCTGTTTCCAGGTCGGCTACATGAACATCTCGAACTTCAACCGGGCCTTCATGCGCAAGCATCGGATGACGCCGTCGTCCTATCGCCGGCTGTCTCGGCAGCGGCTGACATTGCGCGCATAGCGCACCACAGCTCGCCGCTTCGAACCCAATCGATACTCATGTGACAGGCTCCGTAAACGGATGCCGGTTTTTGCAACGCACAATGCATAAAAGTACAGGTCTGCTGCAACGGGGCTTCTAGCATGGCCCGCTGCAACTCCGCATTTTGGCGATGGGTGGCATGTCACTCGGGCGATGGTGAGGATCGCGCAACCCGAGGACTTAGGCTTCCCGCGAAGTGTCCCTGGAGGAGAAAAGATCATGAAACCAATCCGGCTTGCTGCCAGCCTTGGCGCAGCTTTTATGCTTTCCACTGCCGTTTCCACCATTGCTCTGGCGCAGGCGCCGGTCTGCTCGGCGCCGGTAAAGGTGCTGGCGCAGCCGCGCGACGGGCTGACGCTTCTGGAGGACTCCAAGGACGAGTTCCAGAAGCTTGCCGGCGCCAGCTTCCAGATCGACTACCTGAACGAGAATGACCGCCGGGCAAAATCGCGCGCTGATGCGTCCACCGTCGGCAACTACAATGTCTACTATGTCGACGAGGCCAACGTCGCCCTGTTTGCGTCGTCGAAATGGATCGTACCGCTCACCGACTATTATCCGGCGGACTACGACTACGCCGATTTCGACCCGGGCCGGCAGAAGGTCGCGACCTATGACGGCAAGGTCTGGTTTGCGCCGCTGACTGGCGGCGGTGACCTGATGGTCTACCGCAAGGATGTCCTGGAGGCGGCCGGACTCCAGCCACCCAAGACGCTGGACGAGCTGATCGCCGACGTGCCGAAGCTGACCAATCCGGACAAGGGCATGTACGGCATTGCCTTGCGCGGCGCACGCGGTTCGGGCGCCAATGTCTGGCGTTGGATGCCCTTCTTCAAGGCCTATGGCGGCCAGTGGTTCGACGGCGACAAGCCGGCCTTCAATTCGGACGCCGCCGTCAAGGCGACCGAGACCTATCTGAAGCTGTTCAAGGATTCGGCACCCGGCACGCAGACCGGCAGCTGGGATGAATCGACCGGCGCCTTCCTGTCGGGCCAGGTCGCCATCCTCGTCGAATCGACGCCGCTATCGGGCATGGCGGTCGATCCCAAGACCTCGCAGGTGGTCGGCAAGATCGGCTTCCTGCCGCCGCCGGCGCCGCTCACGGGTGGTGGCTACGGCCACGGCCTTGCCATCGCCGCGAAGGCCAATGCCGACGACGCCTCGAAGAAATGCGCCGGCCTGTTCATCGCCTGGGCAACATCGAAGGAAAACGAGAAGCGCCGGCTCGATGCCCACCAGTTCGGTGAGTTGAACCGCACCAGCATCCTGTCCAGCAAGGAATTCGCCGATATCTACGGCGCCGATCTCGGCCAGGCACTGGCCGACACAGGCAAGGTCACGGCGGTCAACTTCTGGCAGGATCCGCGCTGGCCGGACCTCGGCGACCGCTGGGGCATCATCCTCGAGGAACTGGTCACCGGCACCCGCACCGACATCAAGGGTGGCCTCAATGAACTTGAAGCCTACGCCAACGAGTTGGTGAAGAAGTAGCAACCTCCCTCTTGCGGCGCACGGCCCGCGGCATTCGAGCGAATGCCGGGACCTGTGCGTCGCAGGAAGGCCTGCCGCCGCTTGAAGCATCTCCGTGCGGGAGTTCAGCCATGTCCAAACATTCGAGACGCAGCGAGGCCTGACCGATGGCGCGACGCTCATCCTTGCCGGTAACCTTCATCGTGCCGACGCTCGTCATTCTTTTGATCCTGTCGATGGTGCCGACGCTCTACGCGATCGTCATCGCCCTGCAGAACCGCGAGCTGAGTTCCACGACCTATTCCTATGTCTGGTTCTCGAATTTCTATGACCTGTTCTTCGACCGCCGCTTTCTCAATGCCGTCTGGGTGTCGGTGAAATGGGAGATCGTCACCGTCGTCGCGACCATGGCCGTGGCCATCGGGTTGGGTGTGCTGATGTTCGAGGTCGCGTCGCCGCGCCTGCGCAACATCTATTGCCTGCTGTTCATCATCCCGGTCCTGCTGCCGCGTGTCTCGGCGGCCTTCGTCTGGAAGTTCGCCTACCATCCGCTCTACGGCATCGCCACCTACCCCTATCGGCTGCTGACCGGCGGGCTGATCCTCGACCCGCTGTCCAAGCCGGCGACGGCGTTGTTTGCCGTCGCCTCGGTCGATGTCTGGCAGTGGGGCCTGTTCTTCGCCGTCATCGTGCTGAAGCTCCTGGAAACGCTGCCGCCACAGCCGATCGAGGCGGCGCGGCTCGACCATGCCAAGCGCTGGCAGATCCACGCCTATGTTACCTTGCCGATGCTGAAGGCGCCGCTGGTCAGCCTGATGTTCGTCAAGATGATCGAGTCGCTGCGCTCCTTCGACCTGATCTATGTGATGACCCGTGGCGGTCCGGGCGTGGCGACCGAAACGCTCGACATGTATGCGTTTTCACAAGGCTTCATCGAGTCCGGCAAGGTGTCCTATGCCTCGGCGATGGCCGTGTTGATGATGATCGCCACCGTCATCACCTTCACCATGCTGTGGAAGCGGGTGCAGGCATGAGACCCGGCCGCCTGATCGGCAAGGCCGTACTGGCATTTGCCGGCTTCATGGCGGTGTTTCCGCTGCTGTGGACGGCGCTCAATTCGCTGAAGAACAATGTCGACATCATCACCCGCGTTCCGCGTCTGGTGTTCACGCCGACACTTGCCAACATCAGCTACATCATCGGCCGCGACAGCGTCATGACCGGCCTCTACAACTCGGTCATCGCCTGTGGCGTCGCGGTGCTGATCGGCGTGGTGCTCGGCCTGCCTGCCGCCTATTCGGTCGCCCGCTATCCCAACCGCTGGGCAGGCGACATCCAGTTCTTCGTGCTGTCGCTGCGCTTCCTGCCGCCGGTGGCGGTGGCCATTCCGCTGATGGTGATCTGGCTGCAGCTCGGGCTCTACGATACGCTGGCGGCACTGATCGTCACCTATTCGCTGCTCACCATCTCGGTGATCATGTGGCTGGCCATCCCCGCTTTCCAGAGCGTGCCGAAGGAGGTCGAGGAAGCCGCCTTCGTCGACGGCTACGGCGCCTATTCGGTGTTCTGGCGGATCGCGCTGCCGGTCGCGGCCCGTTCGCTGATCGGGGCGGTCGCCTTCAGCTTCGTGCTGGTGTGGAACGAGTTCCTGATCGCGCTGATGCTGTCCAGCTCCAACGCCAAGACCTTGCCGATCGTCGCCTCGGAACTGTCCCAGCAAGGCATGAACGTGCCGTGGGGAATCCTGAACGCTTCGGTCGTGCTTTTGTCGCTGCCGCCATTGCTGTTCCTCGGCGTTCTCAGCGGCTTCCTGAATTCCGTTTTCCGGCAAAAAAAGACTTGAAGCGAGGACGACACGATGCGGGCACTGGTGCTTGAGAAAAAGGGCGAGCTGGCCCTGCGCGAGATTGCGCTGCCGCTCGATGTCGGGCCGGACGATGTCAGGATCGCCATTCACACGGTCGGCGTCTGCGGCAGCGACGTGCACTATTACACCCATGGCGCCATCGGCAGCTACGTCGTGCGCGCGCCGATGGTGCTTGGCCATGAAGCCTCGGGGACGATCGTCGAGGTCGGCGCCAATGTCAGGACACTGAAAATCGGCGACCGCGTCTGCATGGAGCCGGGCGTGCCGAACCTGTCGTCGCGGGCGACAAAGCTCGGCATCTACAATGTCGACCCGGACGTCACTTTCTGGGCGACACCGCCGGTGCATGGCATTCTGGCGCCTCAAGCCGTCCATCCGGCAGCGTTCACCTACAGGCTGCCGGACAATGTCTCCTTCGCCGAAGGGGCGATGGTCGAACCCTTTGCCATCGGCATGCAGGCCGCGGCCCGCGCCCGCATCGTTCCGGGCGACGTCGCGGTCGTCGTCGGCTGCGGCCCGATCGGCATCATGATCGCGCTGGCCGCCCTTGCCGGCGGTTGCTCGAAGGTGCTGATTTCCGACTTTTCCGCCCCCAAGCTGGAGATCGCAGCGCGCTATCCGGGCATCGTCCCGGTCAACATCGGCGAGCAGTCACTGGCCGATGCGGTTGCCGCAGCGACCGACAATTGGGGAGCCGACCTCGTCTTCGAGGCCAGCGGCAGCCCGAAGGCATTCGCCAACCTGTTCGATGTCGTGCGCCCCGGCGGTGCGGTCGTCCTTGTCGGGCTGCCGGTGGAGCCGGTGGCGCTCAACGTGCCGGCGGCCATCTCCAAGGAAGTGCGCATCGAGACGGTATTCCGCTACGCCAACATCTTCGACCGAGCCTTGCAAATGATCGCATCCGGCAAGGTGGACCTCAACCCGCTGATCACCGGCACATACCCCTTTAGCGACAGCATCGAGGCATTCGAGCGCGCGGCGTCGGCACACCCGGAAGACGTGAAGCTGCAGATCCTGATTTCCGACGAGAAGGGATGACCATGTCCGCGATCACCTGCTCCCATGTCGAGAAATCCTATGGCGCCACCACCGTCATTCGTGACCTCAACCTGAGCATCGAGGAACACGAGTTCGTCGTGTTCCTCGGCCCTTCCGGCTGCGGCAAGTCGACCTTGCTGCGCATGCTGGCTGGGCTTGAGGACATCAGCGGCGGTGAGGTCTCTATCGGCGGCAAGGTGGTCAACGACCTCGACCCGGGTGATCGCGGCATTGCCATGGTGTTCCAGAACTATGCGCTCTATCCGCACATGACGATCTTCGACAACATCGCCTTCGGCCTGAAGCGCCAGAAGGTGGCGAAGGCCGAGATACAACAGCGCGTCGAGGCGGTGTCGAAGACGCTGGGGCTCGATCCCTATCTCGGCCGCAAGCCGGCCGAACTGTCCGGCGGCCAGCAGCAGCGCGTGGCGATCGCCCGGGCCATGATCAAGACGCCGAAGGTCTTCCTGTTCGACGAGCCGCTGTCCAATCTCGATGCCAAGCTGCGCAACCATATGCGCGTCGAGATCGCCCGGCTGCATCAGTCGTTGAAGACGACCACCGTCTACGTCACCCACGACCAGTTGGAGGCGATGACGCTCGCCGACCGGATCGTGCTGCTGCGGGACGGCAAGATCGAGCAGATCGGCTCACCCGCGGAAATCTACGAGCGGCCAGGCAATCTTTTTGTCGCTGGATTCATTGGAACGCCGAACATGAACTTCCTCGACGTGGCCGTCGGGCGGACGGAAAACCGCTGGACGCTGACAAGTGCCGGAGCGGTCTTTTCCATCGAAGGGTCCCGCTTCGATCTGCGAGGCGTCGAGCGCGCGGTGCTGGGAATCCGTCCTCCCGATTTGAAGACCGCGGGTCCTGATGCCGGCCAGGGTCTGCTGGAGGGCAGAGCCGATCTGATCGAGTTTCATGGCAACGATGCGCTGGTGATCTTCGGTTCGGGCGGCAAGGAAATCAGCGCTCTGGTTCCGACTCGCGAATGTCCTGCCGTCAACAGCCATGTCCGCTACAGGGTCGACGAAACGAGCATTCATCTGTTCGATGCCAAATCCGGCGTGTCTCTGCTGAGACAATAGGCCTGCCCTACCGGATCGCGTCCAGCATTTGCCGCTGCCGGTGCATCTCGAGGAAAACCCGGTAATCGCGGTCGAAACGCCCCGCCGATTTCGGGTTCGACGCGCGCGTCCTGCCGCCTTGCTGCATGGCAAGACAGGCGGCGTTGAGATCGGGGAAAAGCCCGGCGGCGGTGGCTGCTACCATGCCGGTGCCGAGCAGTACCGCCTCGTCGGCCAGCGGCTCGATCACCGTGCAGCCGGTGGCGTCGGCATAGAGATCCATCAACAGCGGGTTCTTGGTGTGGCCACCGGTGACATGCAGCGTGTCGATGAGATAGCCATTCTCGTTCAGCGCCTCCAGCACATGGCGTACGCCGAGCGCGATGCCGACGGCGGTGCGCCAGTAGAGCTTGCACAGGCTGTCGAAGGAGGAGTCCAGCGTCAGCCCGCTGACCACGCCGACGGCATGTGGATCGGCAAGCGGCGAACGGTTGCCATGGAAGTCAGGCAGCACATGCAGCCTTGCCGCGAGCGCCTCACCTTCTGCGGTGCGCAGCTCGGCGACACGCCTGGCGATCTTCGCATGCATGGCGGCATCCGGCTCGCCGCCGGCGCCGTGCCAGCGGATGATATGGTCGAGCAGCGCGCCGGTGGCGGATTGACCACCTTCCGATAGCCACAGCTTCGGCAGGGCGGCGCCGTAATACGGACCCCAGACGCCGGCGAAGGGCTGTGGATCCGGCGACATCGCCATGACGCAGCTCGACGTGCCGGCGATCAGCGCCAGGTGCCGGCCGATGTCCTGTTCGTTGCCTGCAAAACCGCCGAGCACGCCAAGCGCGCCGGCATAGGCATCGATGACGCCGGCGCCGACCCGGCATTTCTCGCTCAGGCCAAGCTCTGCCGCCGCTTGCGCCGTCAGCGGGCCAATATCGGTGCCGACCGGGCTGGCCCTCTCCGGCAGGTTTCCATGCTCGAAAAGATCGTCGAGGCCGACGAGCTCGAAGAAGTCGCGCCGCCAACCAGTCTCCTCATGCGCCAGATAGGTCCATTTGGCGGTCAGCGTGCATTGCGAACGGGCCAGCGAACCTGTCGCCTGCCAGGCCAGGAAGTCAGTCAGGTCGAATAGATAGCCGGCTTCATTCCAGCTTTTGGGCAGGTTCCGCTTCAGCCACATCAGCTTCGGCGTCTCCATTTCCGGTGACATGACGCCGCCGACATAGTCGAGCACGGCGTGGCCGCTTGCCGTGCATTCGTCGGCCTCGGCGATGGCGCGGTGGTCGAGCCAGACAATGGTGTCCCAGCGCCTGTCGCCTGACGCCGAGACGCTGAGCTGGCCGCCTTGCCGGTCGCGCACGACCAGCGAACAGGTGGCGTCGAAGGAGATGCCGACGACATCCTCGGCGGCGACGCCGGCTTTCTCCCGCGCGGCCCGCACGGCGGTGCAGACAGCCGACCAGATATCGCGCGAATCATGCTCGGCGTGATCGGGCTTCGGCTGGTTCATGGCGATCGGCCGCTCGGCGCGGCCAAGCAAGCTGCCCCTGGTGTCGAGAATGCCCGCACGAGCGCTCCCGGTGCCGACATCGACCGCGCAAACGAACTGTTTCGTCAAGATGCTCTTACTCTCGCTCCCAGGCCTGCAATCAGATCGGGCAATTGCAGCATGTCAGCGAATATAAAGTCCGGTTCACTCGACGCAAGCCGCGCTTTCAAGGTCGGGTTGCCGGCATGCGAGCCGCCGGTGAAGGCAAGGACACGCATACCCGCCGCCCGCGCAGCCGAGATGCCGGCCGGGCTGTCCTCGACGACGAGGCATTTGCGCGGATGGGCCCGCATGCTGGCGGCGGCATGGAGGAACAGGTCCGGCGCGGGCTTTCCCTTTTTCACCATGGCGGCGCTGAACAGATGCGGCTCCATCAGCCCAAGCAATCCGGTGACGTCGAGGGCGTAGCGGATGCGGTCGAGCGTGCCCGAGGACGCGACACAGAACGGCAGTCCGAGCCTCGGCAGCATCTCCTTGACACCGGGAATCGGCTTCAACTCCTCGCGGAATTTGCGCATCAGCTCGACGCGCATGTCGGTCAGCTGGCTGTCGGTGATATCAAGCGCGAAGTCGCGGGTGAGGATCTCGCGCACGCTTTTCATGCTCTTGCCGAGGAAATGCTCGTAGGCGACGTCCTCGGCGATGCTGCCACCGGCAAGCCTGATCATGGCAAGCAGTGCCGATACGGAAAGCGCTTCACTGTCGACCAGTACGCCGTCGCAGTCGAAGATGACCAGTTCCGGCGTCATCGCGTCGAATGGGTCAGAGCTTGCCGGCGAGATAGCGCGTCAGCGTGGCGCGCGTGCCGTTCGCCCACAGCACGTTGAGCGCATGGGCAAAGGCCTCGACAAACGCCGTGGCGCGGCCGACATCGCCGTAGATGTCCTCCATGGCAAGCCACGCGGCGGGCGCGTCCTTTGCCGCTTTTGCCGTCGCCTGCAGCCGATCCCAGCTCGGGTCGTTGGGTTCGATGACGGCGCCGCTGTCGGTCGTGCCGAAGCAGTAGCGGCACCAAAGGGCCGATTCCAGCGCCAGGCCGGCGACGCCCTTTCCGGCCTTCAGCCGGTCGGCGATGGTCGGTATGATGAATTTCGGCTGGCGGTTGGAGCCGTCGAGGCAGAGCCGTCGCACCGTGTCGCCGATCTTGGGATTGGAGAAGCGGCTCTCGATGAGCTGGTAGTATTCCTCCAGATCCGTGTCCGGCACCGGCGGCACGGTCGGAATGATCTCGTCATGCTCGAGTTTCGCCAGAAAGCCGGCGACCAGGGGTTCCTGCATCGCCTCATGCACGAAATGGATGTCCATGAGACCGGCCGGATAGGCGATCGTGGCATGGCCGCCATTGAGGATGCGGATCTTCATCAATTCATAAGGGGCAACGTCTTTGACGAACTGCACGCCGACCTTTTCCAGCGGCGGACGGCCGTCCGTGAAATGGTCTTCCAGCACCCATTGCCGGAACGGTTCGCAAAACACCGGCCAGTTGTCCTCCAGCCCGAAATCGCTGGCCAGAATGCCGCGCTCGCGGTCCGTGGTGGCTGGGGTGATGCGATCGACCATGCCGTTTGGAAAAGCGACATGCTCACTCACCCAGTTTGCCAGATCCTCGTCGATCAGCCGGGCAAGGCCGATGACGCCGTCTGAGGTCACATGGCCATTGTGAGGAATGTTGTCGCACGACATGACGGTGAACGGCACGGTGCCCTCGTCACGGCGGCGGACCAACCCGGCGAGAATGATGCCGAACACCGTTTTTGGCGTCGCGCCTGCTTGTGCGTCAGCGACGATGTCGGGATGGGTCGGATTGAAGACGCCGGAGGCCGGGTCGATGAAGTAGCCACCTTCGGTGATGGTCAGCGAAACGATCTTGATGGCCGGGTCGGCAAGCCGTTCGATGATGCCTGTCGCATCGCCCGGCATCAGGAAGTCGATCATCGCGCCGGTGACGCGGGCGCTCATATGGCCGCTGTCCTGCTCGACGACAGTGGTCAGCCAGTCCTGCTCTTCCAGCTTGCCGCGGCCGATCTTCTCGCCTTCGAACACGCCGGCGCCGACCAGCGCCCAGTCATGGCCGATGCCCGAATTGAACAGGTCGTCGAGATAGACGGCCTGGTGCGAGCGGTGGAAATTGCCGACGCCGAAATGCACGATGCCGGGTTTGAGTGCCGCGCGGTCATACTTCGGACCGGCGACCTTGGCGGGTAGACTGGAGAGGTTTGAAGACGAGAGTTTCACGGTCATCTGTATTACCCTTTGGCCGGGCTTCGGCCTTCGTTACTTCCCCTCTCCCCGTAACGGGGAGGGCAAGGGGCGGCACATCTTCCGAGGTCGATGCGGCCTCTGATGTCGGCCTCTTCTCCCCGCGGAGGGACGAGGAGAAGAGGCCGTTCCCCGCCTCAACTCATCCACTGGCCGCCATCGACGTTGTAGGTCTGGGCGATGATGTAGTCCGCGTCGCTGCTGGCGAGAAAGACCGCCATGCCCGTAAGATCCTGCGCCGTTCCCATGCGGCCATACGGCACCGCCTCGCCAACCAATTTCTTCTTCTCGCCCTTCGGCCGGTTTTCGTATTTGGCGAACAGCGAATCGACGTGATCCCAGTGCTCGCCGTCGACGACACCAGGGGCAATCGCGTTGACGTTGATGCCGTGCTTGATCAGATCGAGGCCCGCCGACTGGGTCAGCGAGATGACGGCGGCCTTGGTGGCGCAATAGACGCCGACGAGCGCCTCGCCGCGCCGTCCGGCCTGGCTCGCCATGTTGATGATCCTGCCCCCCTTGCCCCGCGCGATCATCGAGCGGGCGGCGGCCTGCAGCATGAACAGCGTGCCGGCGACATTGACCGAAAACAGTTTGTCGTAGCTTGCCTTGGTGATCTCGACGATCGGTGCCAGATCGAACAGAGCGGCGTTGTTGATCAGGATATCGAGGCCACCGGTCTTCGTCTCGACGGCTTTCACCGCCGCCTCGATGGAGGCGAGGTCGGTGACGTCGAGCTTGACCGCATAGGCCTTCCCGCCGATCTCGGCGGCTGTCTTCTGCGCGGCCTCGAGATTGATATCGGCGATGGCAACGGTGGCGCCTTCGCTTGCATAGGCTTCGGCGAAGGCTCTGCCGATACCACGGGCCGAGCCCGTGATCAGCGCGGATTTGCCGGTCAAGCGCATGCTCACATTGCCTTCCCGTCGGCGCCGAAGCGATGCAGCTTGGCCTTGTCGGGCGTCAGGTAGATGGTATCGCCGTGGCGGACGGCGAGTTCGCCGTCGGCGCGCACGGTCAGCGGACCGACGCCATCGGCCTGGACATGCAGGAACGTGTCGGAGCCGAGATGTTCGGCAACGCCGACGGTGGCTTTCCATTCACCGGCCGTGGTCGAGATCTCCATATGCTCGGGGCGGATGCCGATGGTCTTGGCGCTGTGTTTGGCAGCGGGTGCGCCTTCGATCAGGTTCATCTTCGGCGAGCCGATGAAGCCGGCGACAAACAGGTTCTTCGGCGTCTTGTAGAGTTCCATCGGCGAGCCGACCTGCTCGATGTTGCCGGCGTTCAATACGACGATCTTGTCGGCCATGGTCATGGCTTCGACCTGGTCGTGGGTGACGTAGATCATCGTCGTCTTGAGCTGATGATGCAGCTCGCTGATCTCCAGTCGCATGGTGCCGCGCAACGCGGCATCGAGGTTGGACAGCGGTTCGTCGAACAGGAAGGCCGAGGGCTGGCGCACGATGGCGCGGCCGATGGCGACACGCTGGCGCTGGCCGCCGGAGAGCTGGCCGGGCCGGCGTTCGAGATAGTTGGTCAGGTTCAGGACGCGCGCGGCGTCCTTCACCTTCCTGTCGATGGTCGCCTGATCCTCGCCCGCCATCTTCAGCGGGAAGGCGATGTTCTTGGCCACCGTCATATGCGGGTAGAGCGCGTAGGACTGGAACACCATGGCGAGCTTGCGTTTGGCCGGCGCTTCACCGGTGACATCACGGCCATCGATGTTGATGGTGCCGCCGCTGGTGTCCTCCAGTCCGGCGATCAGCCGCAGCAGCGTTGACTTGCCGCAACCGGACGGGCCGACGAAGACGACGAACTCGCCATTTTCGATCACCAGGTCGAGGCCGGGGATGATGGACGTCGATCCAAAGGATTTGGAGACGTTCTTGAGCGTGATGTTTCCCATGGTTTCCTCCCCGAGGGGTTATGTCTGCCGATTGTTTCAGGCAATTTCCGTTACTTGACCGCACCAAATGTCAGGCCGCGCACCAGCTGCTTCTGGCTGAACCAGCCCATGATCAGGATCGGCGCGATGGCCAGTGTCGAGGCAGCCGAAAGCTTGGCCCAGAACAGGCCTTGCGGGCTGGAGAAGGAACTGATGAAGGCGGTGAGCGGTGCTGCCTCGGTGGTGGTCAGCCGGATCGTCCAGAACGCTTCGTTCCAGGCCAGGATGATGTTCAAGAGCATGGTCGAGGCGATGCCCGGCACCGCCATCGGCGTCAGCACATAAACGATCTCGTTCCACAGCGATGCGCCGTCCATGCGTGCTGCTTCCAGGATCTCGCCCGGGATTTCGCGGAAATAAGTGTAGAGCATCCACACCACGATCGGCAGGTTGATCAGCATCAGCATGACCATCAGACCGATGCGGCTGTCGAGCAGCCCGAGGTTGCGGAAGATCAGGTAGATCGGGAACAGCACGGCGACCGCCGGCATCATCTTGGTGGAGAGCATCCACATCAGGATGTCCTTGGTCCGCTTGGTCGGCGAGAACGCCATCGACCATGCAGCCGGTATGGCAACCAGCAAGGCCAGGATCGTCGAACCGACCGAGAGCAGCACCGAATTCAGGAAGAACTTGAAGTAGCCGCTCTGCGCCTGAACCTCGGTGTAGCTCTCGAACGTCCCGGACGGGATCAGGTTGAAGCCCTGGATGGCTTCCTGCTCCGACTTGAACGAGGTGATGATCGTATAGAGGATCGGGAAGAAGATCAGCAGCGCGACGATCCAGGCGGCAACGGTCGCGATTGTCTTGTGCTGGGTGGTGACTGAGCGTGCCATCGTATCCTCCCTTACTTGTCCAGGTTCTTGCCGACGGCGCGCATGGCGAAGAAGGCAACGATGTTGGCGAGAATGACAGCGATGATGCCGCCGGCGGATGCCTGGCCGATTTTGAACTCCAGCAAGGCCTTCTGGTAGACGAGGAAGGGCAGGTTGGTGGAGGCGTATCCAGGGCCACCGTTGGTGGTGACGAGGATCTCGGCATAGACCGACAAAAGGAAGATCGTCTGGATCAGGATGACGACGGTGATGGCGCGCGACATGTGCGGCAGCGTCAGATAGATGAAGCGGCTGATGAAGCCGGCGCCGTCCATCTCGGCCGCCTCTTTCTGCTCACCATCGAGCGACTGCAGGGCCGTCAGCAGGATGAGCGTCGCGAAAGGCAGCCATTGCCAGGCGACGATGATGATGATCGCCAGCATCGGATGCTGCCCGAACCAGTCGATCGGCTGGGCGCCGAAGAAGCGCGCGATGTCGGCAAAGACCCCGTATTGCGGGTGCATGATCATGTTCTTCCAGACCAATGCTGCCACCGGCGGCATGACGAAGAACGGCGAGATGACGAGGATGCGGACGATGCCTTGTCCCCACATCGGCTGATCGATCAGCAGCGCCAGCAGGATGCCGCCGATCACCGTGATCAGAAGCACACTGACCACAAGGGTGAGGGTGTTGAGGATCGATTGCAGGAATGCCGGGTTGGAATAGAACAGCGCGTAGTTCGAGAAGCCGACGAACCCGTCGCGGATAGGATTGAGCGGGTTGTACTGCTGGAATGAGAACCACAGCGTGAGCGCCAGTGGAATAACCATCCAGACCAGCAGCAGGACGACAGATGGCGCCATCATGAAACGGGCAAGCGAACGGGTCTGCTGAGTAGCCATGACGGTCACCCTTCAATGGTCAGACTGAATTTTCAGAGGCGTTAAAGGCGGCCGCCCGAACTGGGACTCGGGCGGCCGTTGCCGGTCAGGAAGGCGACCGGCATTCGGCACCGGGAGGAGCCTTACTTGATATAACCACCTTCGGTCATCGTTGCGGTGGCGGCGTCCTGTGCCTGCTTCAAGGCGTCGTCGACGCTCGACTGGCCGGCAAGAGCCGCCGAGAAGAGCTGGCCGACAGTGGTGCCAAGCCCCTGGAACTCAGGGATGGCGACGAACTGGACACCGACATAGGGCACCGGCTTGACGGTCGGATGCGTCGGGTCGGCGGCGTTGATCGAGTCCAGCGTCATCTTGGCGAACGGAGCGGCCTTCTGGTACTCGGCATTGGCGTAGAGCGAGGAGCGCGTGCCCGGAGGAACGTTGGCCCAGCCTTCTTTCGAAGCGACCAGTTCAGCGTAGTGCTTGCTGGTTGCCCAGGACACGAACTTCTGTGCCGCGTCAGCCTTCTGCGTGCCGGCGGGAATGGCCAGCGACCACGCCCACAGCCAGTTGCCGCGCTTGCCCAGGCCATTGTCGGGAGCGAGAGCATAACCGACCTTGTCGGCGACGGTGGAGGCCTTCGGGTCAGAGACGAAGGAGGCGGCGACGGTGGCGTCGATCCACATGCCGCACTTGCCCTGCTGGAACAGCGCCAGGTTTTCGTTGAAGCCGTTGGACGATGCACCCTCGGGGCCGTCGGCCTTCATCAGGTCGACATAGAACTGCAGTGTGTTCTTCCATTCAGGCTGGTCGAACTGCGGCTTCCAGTTCTCGTCGAACCAGCGTGCGCCGAAGGAGTTCGACATGGCGGTCAGGAACGCCATGTTCTCGCCCCAGCCGGCCTTGCCGCGCAGGCAGACGCCGTTCACGCCATTGGCGCGGTCGGTCATCTTATCGGCGGCCTGCTTGATGAAGTCCCAGGTCGGCGCGTCGGGCATCTTCAGCCCGGCCTTTTCCATCAGGTCCTTGCGGTACATGACGAAGGAGCTTTCGCCGTAGAAGGGCGCGGCATAGAGCTTGCCGTCAACCGAAAGACCGCCGGCGATGGCCGGGATGATGTCCTTGGCGTCATAGTCGTCGCCGAGCTTGTCGAGCGGCAAAAGCCAGCTCTGCTTGGCCCAGATCGGAACTTCATAGGTGCCGATTGTCATCACGTCATACTGGCCGCCCTTGGTGGCGATGTCGGTGGTGACGCGCTCGCGCAGCACGTTCTCTTCGAGCGTGACCCAGTTGAGCTGGATGTCTGGGTTAGCCTTGGTGAAGTCTTCCGTCAGCTTTTGCATGCGGACCATATCGCCATTGTTGACGGTGGCGATGGTGATGGATTCGGCATGTGCGGCGAACGCAAGAGCGCTGGCCGACAACAAGCCCAGGGTGAGCGTGCGAAGTTTCATCAAATTCCTCCCATAAACCAAGATGAGCATTTGCCTTGGCTATGAGCAATTACTCACTTGGCGTTAATTATGTCAAGCCGGATTCGATGCTGCAGCGCAGCACATCGGTGATGGCGACGGACAATGGGTGCGTGGAAATTGCCAAGACAATCTCGCCGGCCGCCGGGTGTTCAGGCGGCAGGACAGAGGTCGGCAGGAATGGATTGCCGGAGGGGCTCGCCTGTCAGCAGGCGATCTCGGTCAGCAGCCAGTCGCGGAAGGCGCGGATCTTCGGCACGTTGCGGCGCGCTTCCGGATAGACCAGCCAATAGGCGTGGCCATCGTCACCGACCAGATCGAAAGGCTGGATCAGGCGCCCGTCGGCCAGTTCCGCCTTGAACAGCGCCCTGGTCAGGATCGCCACGCCATGACCGGCGATTGCCGCATTGGCCTCGTAGGCCTGCGCTCCCATGCTGCTGCCAGGCCGTTTGGCAAGGTCGTGCGAGTGCACGCCGGCGGCCGAAAACCACTCCGTCCACCAGATGTCGCCGGGATCGAGGATCGGCAGCCGCAAGAGGTCGGCCGGCTCTTTGACGCCGCCGATGCTCGCCGCGAGCTTCGGGCTCAGCATCGGCGTGAAATCGGCATCGAGCAGCTTGAAGGCTTCCAGACCCGGCCATTTGCCGCCGCCCGAGCGGATGGCAAGATCGACATCCTCGCGGGCGAAGTCGGTCAGCCGGCTCGACGTCTCCAGCCGCACGGCAAGGGAGGGATGAGCGATCTGGAACGAGCCCAGATGGTGCGCCAGCCAGTTCGAGGCAAAGGTCAGCACCGTGGTGACGCACAGCAACCCGTCGGCGCCGGCGCGCGCCGCGGCGTAGGCCTGGCCGAGAATGGCGAAGGCCTCGCCGACAGCCGGCGCGAGACGCTGTCCGGCCTCGGTCAGCACGATCTGTCGCGGCCGGCGCAGGAAAAGCGCGGCGCCGACGCGCTCTTCCAGCACCTTGATCTGATAGCTCACCGCTGCCTGTGTCATGGCCAGTTCCTCGGCGGCCTTGGTGAAGGAAAGATGCCGTGCCACCGCGTCGAACACCCTGATCGCTTGCAGCGGGGGGAGCTGGGAAACCTGTCGCGAGCTGAGGTCAGGCATAAGGCCTCCTTATGGGCCATGATCGATGTTCGATTGGCAAAGGCGGCCGGCAAGACCGACATTCAGTGTCAACCCGTCATTGGGGTTTCAGGATAGCGAAGGTTGACGATCATGACCATGGCGCAGCAAAAGTGCACTCCCGCTCCGGACCACCGCTGGATTTCGTGGCTGACGGATGGATTCGGCTGGTTCTCGATAAAAAAGAGGGCGCATCTCGACATCAGGGACCTGTCGCCGCATCTGCAGCGCGACCTCGGTTTTCTCGATGGCAACGACCCTTTCGGGCGGAGCAAATAGCCCGGCTGACTTTATCCCAAATCGGGTGTGGCGTCGGGGTTCGGCTTACAGGCTGGCCAGCAGGGCGGCCGCCGTCCGCTCATCGGTGATGAGGCCGTTGATCAGCCGCCGGTTGGCCGCCGCCAGGATGCCCGGCAGTTTTCGTTCACCCATCGCCAGTGCGATGACCAGCGACTTTTCGCGCGATGGCAGCGAAGCCGACGACACCCGATCATTGGTGATGCCTTCGATCATGCGGCCTTCGCGATCGAACACCCAGCCGACGATTTCGGCGATGCCGCCGGCCTTCTGCAGTGCCTTCAGCTCAATTTCCGAAATGAAGCCGTCCTCGTAGAGCGGCGCCTTGGGACCGAGATCGCCAATGCCGATGAAGGTGACGTCGGCCTCGGCGGCCAGCGCCAGCGTCGGCTGGATCATCGGCTGGTTGAGCAGCATCTCGCGCTCCTCCGGCGAAGAGGCAATGACCGGCAGCGGCATCGGGAAGGACCGCGCCTTGACCCTGTCGGCCATGGTGAAAATGACGTTGTAGAAGGCGGCCGAGCCGTCCGGCGAGATGTTTCCGGTCAAAGACACCACCTTGTGCTGCGGGCATTCCATCGGCGGCAGCTGTTCGATCGCCGCTTTCAGCGTGCGCCCGGTGCCGATCGCCATGACGATCGGCGTCGGTGAGCGCAGCCGCCGCTCGATCTCGGCGGCGGCCGCCTCGGCGATGCCGATGGTGGTGGAGGATGAATTGGGATCGCTCGGCACCACCTCGACCAGGTCGAGCGCGAAACGGGATTTCAGCCGCGCCGCCAGATCGAGGCAATTGGCGATCGGATGGTCGACACGGACCTTGATCAAGCCTTCCGACACCGCCAGCGACACCAGCCGCTGCGCCGTCTGCCGCGAAATGCCGAGCGTGGTTGCGATCTGGTCCTGCGTGTTGCCGGCAACATAATAAAGCCAGCCGGCGCGCGCCGCGTCGTCCAGCCTGTTGCTGCCGCCATCCTGCCGGGTATTCACGTCCTGCCTCCCGAAACCGCCGGTGATGAGAGCGGTCCGCTCCTACTCTTGCAGGGAACGGGCTGCTGCGCAATTGTCAATCTCCAGGGCAATTGCTTGCGCCCGTCGGCATATAGGCGGCTAGGGATTTTCTCCGTCGACGATATCTGCGTCGACAATGAAGCGCCGTTGCGGTTCCGAAAGGCGGCACGTTCTGCGGTCCCGAAGGTTTATCTCCCGGTGCAAACCCTTTAAGGGATCGCAAAAAGGAGTGCTGCATGACACCGAAAGCGGTTTTCTGGGATATGGACGGCACGCTGGTCGACAGCGAACCGCTGCACGAGGCCGCCTTGGTGTCGGCGATGCGCAATGCCGGCCTCGTGCCGCCGGCCGACCTGCATGAGCGGGTGCTCGGTGTCGCTGCCTGGCCGGTCTATGAGATGATGCGCAACGAGTTCGGCCTGGATCTGCCGTTCGACGACTGGATCATCCGCAAATACGAGCATTATCTGCCGCTGGTCGAGAGCTTGCAGCCGCGTCCCGGCGCGATCGAGATATTCAACGAGCTGCGGGCAAGGGGCGTGGCGCAAGCCGTGGTGTCGAATTCGGACCGGATGATCGTCGACGCCAACCTGCGCATGGTCGGCCTGACCTATCCCGGCATGAAGACGATCAGCCGCAATGACGTGCGCGAGGGCAAGCCGCACGCCGAACCGTTCCTGCGCGCCGCGTATCTCGCTGGCGTCGATCCTGCACAATCCGTGGCCATCGACGACAGCTGGCCGGGCGCCATGGCGGGACTGGCGGCGGGCATGAAGACGATCTTCTGGCCGGAAAAGCCGATGCAAGGACCGTCCGGTGCTATCGTCGTCAACAGCGCCGAGGAGTTGCGGGCCGAGCTGATTTAGCTCGCCCTGGCGGCCCACTCGATCTCACCGCGATGCTTTTCGAAATGGGCCCTTGCCGGCTGCAAGTGTGATATTCTAGTACTAGAATATGCTGACCAACGCCGAGTTTGCCCTCATATCCCTGCTCGCCGAAAGACCGCTGCACGGCTACGCCATAGAGCAGATGGTCGAACAGCGCGGGATGCGTCACTGGACGGAGATCGGCTTTTCATCGATCTATTTTCTGCTGAAGAAGCTTGAGGCGCGGGGCCTGGTCGAGACTTTGGAAGCCGCGCCATCCAGCCGCCGAACGCCAAGGACCTACCGGCCCACGGAAGAAGGCGAGCGGGCGCATCGCGAAGAAGCGCGCCGGGCCCTCGCCGAACCCGATCGGCCGTTCTCGGCGCTTCCCCTCGGACTTGCAAATTGGCCGGCGCTGCCGCCGGAGGAGGCCATTGCGGCCTTACACGCGCGGCGTGATGCCCTCGACATCCGGCTGAACGAGCTCAACGCCAGAAGGCAGGCGCAGGAGCCGCTGCCGACCTTCGTGCGCGCCATGTTCGACTACAGCACCACGATGATCGCGGCCGAGCGCAACTGGCTGGCTGAAACCATCCCCCTGCTCGCGGAGACATCCATGGAAAAGATCGATCTCAAGAAACGGTACAAAGTGCTCTACAGCGGCTCTGTCGGAGAGTTCACCGTCATCGACGTGCCCCCGCTCAACTATTTCATGATCGACGGCTTCGGCGATCCCAATGTGGAGCCGCAATACAAGGAGGCCGTCGAGGCGCTTTACGCGGCCTCCTATACACTCAAGTTCATGAGCAGGGATGCCCTGGGCAAGGACTATGTCGTGCCGCCATTGGAAGGATTGTGGTGGGCCGAAGACTACGGCCACTTCCTGTCAGGCCGGAAGGATCGGTGGTCGTGGACGATGATGATCATGGTGCCGGATTTCATTGAACAGGCTATGGCAGGGAAGGCCGTCATCCAGGCACGGGAAAAGAAAGGGCTGCCGGCATTGTCGAAACTGCGCTTCGCGCGGCTCGAGGAAGGAAGGGCCATACAGACCCTGCATATCGGTTCCTATGCCGACGAAGGGCCAATACTTCAAAGGCTGCACGAGGAGTTCATCCCGGCAAACGGCTTGGTCGAAGCCGGGCTTCACCACGAGATCTACCTCGGCGACCCGCGCAAGACACCGGCCGAGAAGCTCAAGACCCTGCTTCGTCAGCCTGTGCGGCCTGCCACCTGACAGAAAGTGAGAGGGTCTGCGAAGCAGACCGGCAAGGGCTGATGTGGCCGGTCGAATTCTCTACCGGAAAATCAGTTGCGGTAGACCGGCTCCTGCTCGTCGAGGATCGCCTTCAACTCGCTGAGATGACGTTCGGCCTGGCCGGGATAGTCGTCCATCTCGCTTGCCGCCTTCTCGGCGATCGCGTCGGACAGCGTGCGCAGCGGGCGGCCGGTCCACAGCGCCTTGATGTATGTCTCGGCGGCGCGCTCGAAATAGAACATGCGGTTGAAGGCGTCGGCGACGCTATCGCCGATGACCAGCACGCCGTGATTGCCCATCACCATCACCTTGACCTTGGGATCGACGAGAAGCTGCGAGCAGCGTTCGCCCTCTTCCTCGAAGGCCAGCCCGCCATAATGGGCGTCGACGACATGGCGGTTGAAGAACATCGCCGAATTCTGATCGATCGGTGGCAAGGTCGAGTCGGCCAGCGACGCCAGCACCGTGGCATGGACCGAATGGACATGCATGACGCAGCGCGCGTGGCGGACATTGCGATGGATGGCTCCGTGCAGCCCCCACGCCGTCGGATCGGGCGCGTCGGGGCCGGAAAGCGTGTCTGGATCGTTGGCGTCGATCAGCAGCAGGTCGCTCGCCTTGATGCGCGAGAAATGCACCTGGTTGGGGTTCATCAGGAACCGGGTGCCGTCGTCGTTGACCGCCAGCGAGAAATGATTGGCCACCGCCTCGTGCATGTTGAGCCGCGCCGTCCAGCGAAAGGCACAAGCGAGATCGACGCGCTCTTCATAGAAGGGCAGGTTGGTCAGCATTTCCTTTTGCAGGCGGGCGATGCTCATCGAGGACACTCCGTGAAAGAGTGGAGAATGCCGCGCCCGGCTTGGGCTCGCAACCGCTTTCGCTTGGTGCAGAGACCGACGCCGGACGCCGAGGTTCTTGCCTACGCCGCCGTGCTGGTAGCGGTGCCGGCCCGCAAGCCGCCATGCTCGACGATGAAATCGATCACCTCCTGCAGCCCCTTGCCGCGCGACAGGTCGGTGAAGCCGAACGGCCGCTTGCCGCGCATGCGGCCGGCGTCGCTCTCCATGACATCGAGATTGACGTTCACATAGGGTGCCAGATCGCTCTTGTTGATGACAAGGAAATCGGAGCGGGTGATCGCCGGCCCGCCCTTGCGCGGGATTTCCTCGCCCTGGCAGACCGAGATGACATAGAGCGTCAGGTCGGCCAGATCAGGCGAGAAGGTAGCGGCGAGGTTGTCGCCACCAGATTCGATGAAGACGATGTCGAGATCCGGGAACTTCTTGTTCATCTCGGCGATCGCCTGCAGGTTGATCGAGGCGTCCTCGCGGATGGCGGTGTGTGGGCAGCCGCCGGTCTCGACACCCATGATGCGATCCTCGGGCAGCGCCTGCAGCCTCGCCAGCATCATGGCGTCTTCCTTGGTGTAGATGTCGTTGGTCACCACGGCGATCGAGAACTCGTTGCGCAGCGCCTTGCACAGCTTTTCGGTCAGCGTCGTCTTGCCGGAACCGACCGGGCCGCCAATGCCGACGCGCAGCGGGCCATTTGTCTGTGTCATGCGGGAAACTCCGTGATGGCGAGGATGGCAAAGCCGAGCCCGATCAGCAGGCACAGCGGCGAGTAATAGCTGAGGTCGAGCCGCGCGAAAGGCTGTTCCGGCGCCAGCCGGCGCCACCATGGCGTGAAGCCGGCAATGCCGCGTCCCAGGAACACCAGCCCGATGAGCAGCGAGGTGGCGGCGAGGCCTTGCCTGGGAAAGGGCGAGGCAAAGACACCTTCCAACGCCAGCGGCCACAGCGTCGCCAGGCACAGGCACGCCGCAACCGCGAAACTGGCAAACGGCGCCGGCATTTCATCGACGCCGCGAAAGCCGACGACGGCGCGTGCACAGGAGGCCGCATCCCGACCCGGCCAGATGCCGCCAATACCCCAATAGACATGCAGCGCGGTGATCAGCAGCAGGACAAAGGATAGCGCAAAGGCGAGAAAAATCATGAACGGAACAATCGCGAATACTGGGTTTCGTGCTTCATCGCCATGACGTCGGAGACAAGGGCGCAGCCGCCGAGATCGTCCAATGTCGAGCGCGCGGCGCGGTCGGCGGTCGACAAGGCCAGCGGCTCGAAGCCGGCAAGCAGCGCGGTCGCTCCGCTCTGACCGACGACGCCGAGCCGGATCGCCGCCTGGACGAGGTTGGAGAAGAACGCCTGCAGGAAGGCGGACTGCGCGTCCTGAAGCGCGATGCCGTTGCCGCCGGCAATGGCGCCGACGGCGACGCAATAGGCGCATTCGGCCGGCAAGCGCTCAAGCACGGAGTTGGGCCAGGCCGCTGCCGCCTTCAGGAAGGCCGCACCTTGCAGCATGGTTTCCGTATGGCGTTCGCGCGATCCGGCCAGAGCCTCGGCGAGCGCCGCAATCTCGTCGAGATCACCGTCGTTGCGCGCGCGGCGCCAGCTCTCGGCGAACAGCACGGCGTCGTTCCAGCCCGAGCCCATCTCGACCAGCGTTTCCAGCCAGTCGGCGAGGGTTTTCGCATCGGTAATCAGCCCGTCATGCACCGCGCGTTCGAGACCATGGCTGTAGGAAAAGCCGCCGACCGGAAAGGCCGGCGACAGCCACGCCATCAGCCGCAAGAGCGCGATGTTCGATGGCTGGTCAATCATGATCGTGGTGGTGGCCAGCGTGACTGTGCGAATGGGAATGCGACTCGCTATGGCTGTGCGCTTCGCCGTGGCCGTGTGCGTGCGCCTCCGCATGGGCGTGACCATGATCGTGGCCGTGCCCACCGCCATGGCCGGAGTAGGCGCCGCGTACCGGCCGGAACGGCTCCGAGACGTCAGTCACCGCAGCGCCGAGCCCTTCCAGCATCGCCTTGATGACATGGTCGCGCAGGATGAGGATGCGCCCGGCCTCGATGCTCGCGGCGAGATGGCGGTTGCCGATGTGCCAGGCGAGTTCGGCCAGATGCACGCCATCACGGGCGCGGATGTCGTAAACTTCTTCCGGCGCGGCGATGATCTCGATATGGCCGCCATCCTCCAGCACCAGGCGATCGCCATCGTTCAGGGAGACAGGCTCGGGCAGGTCGACCAGCACCTTGCTGCCGTCGGCCAGTTCGATCGCCCGGCGGCGCAGATGCCGCTCGTCATGGGCGAGAACGGCACGGCCGGACGGCGCCGTGGCTCCGGCCCTGCCGGCACTCAGCACCGAGACGGCGCGCGGGAATTTGGTGAAGTCGGTGTTGAGGTTGAGCTTCATTTCAGGGAGCCTCCGTTGGCCTGCGCCCTCGCGCGGGCGGGCCGCGCCAGCACGCGGTCGAAATAGGCGCTGACGCGCCCGGATTCGATTGGAAATCGCCCGCCGCGGGCCCAGCCGCCCATATCGCCGAGCAGCACGTCGACCGCCGAAAACCGGTCGCCCAGCGCAAACGGCCGGTCGCCGAGCCGCCGGTCGAGCGCCTTGAGCTCCGAGGCAAAATCATAAGCCGCCGCAGGGCCGACATCGACCCGCACCTCCTTCGGCAGCAGAAAGCGATGGCGCAGCTTGTTCCACAATGGCGCTTCGAATTCCGATTGGGCGAAATGCATCCAGGAATCCATCTCGGCACGCCCGGCGAGACCCGGATCCGCGCCCATGCCCTTGTCCGCGTGCTTGTCGGCGAGATAGACGCAGATCGCCGCCGAATCCGTCACCGTGAGATCGCCATCGATCAGGATCGGCACCTTGCCCGAGGGGTTGAGCGCATAGGCTTCCGGCGAGCGCAGCTTGACCTCGACGAATTCATAGGGCTGCCCGAGTTCCTCGAGCATCCAGAGAACGCGACTGACCCGGGATCCACGCGATCCGACGGCCTTGTACATGCGCAAACCTGCCTTTCTCGGGAAGCCTAGACTATCCCTCACATCATCCCAATGCCGCTCAGACGATCGTGTCGAAGAGCCGCAGGATGAACGATATCTGATAGACGAGCGCCGCCGCGACGAAAGCGATGTGGAAGCGGCGGTCGCGCACCAGGATCGCGGCGATGCAAAGCGCGACGAAGACCGGCGTGCGAAACAGGTACTCGCTGCCGAAGCGGGCGAAATGCTCCGGTCCCTTGAGCAGCGTGTCGACCACGTCGAGCAGATAGGTCGCCGCCAGCAGGCCGAAGAACCAGGCCCGGCGCGAATAGAAGAAATCCTCGTAGCTGGTGTAGTCCAGCATCGAATCCGGAAACAACAGCGCGCAGAGCAGGAACAGCGTGATCGCGTAGAAGATGATGAAAAGGTACTTGCCGAAGGTCCACGACTCGATGGCGTAGAGGCCGAACTCCCACCACCTGAAATGCACCAACATCAGAAGCACCGAGCCGACCCAGGCCAGATGCACGGGATAGAGTTTGTACTGGCCCGGATGCTGAACGATGCGCGCCAGCCCCGACAACAGGCGGGTGACGCCAAGCCCGATCACCATGCCCATGACGATGCGGATATGCGGGAAGATGTCGTGGGCGGAGGCGATCTCGGTGGCCATGCTTGATCACAACGGAGCTGTTCGTCGGCCGCATATTGCTGCGTCCCACCGGGGGCCGCAACGGATATCGCGCCGGTCGGCCCGCTAGCCAATTTCGCATCAGAACAGAAAATACCGCTGCGCCATCGGCAGCACGGTTGCTGGCTCGCAGGTCAGCAGTTCGCCGTCGGCGCGGACCTCGTAGGTCTCGGGATCGATCTCGACATTGGGCATGGCGTCGTTGAGCACCATCGAATGCTTGCCGATGCCGCCGCGGGTGTTTTCGACCGCGACGAACTGCTTGTCGACGCCGAGCCTGCCATGCAGCCCAGACTCGAGCGCCGCCTTGGAGACGAAGGTCACCGACGAGTTGGTCCTGGCCTTGCCATAGGCGCCGAACATCGGCCGGTAGTGCATCGGCTGCGGCGTCGGGATCGAGGCATTGGGATCGCCCATCGGTGCGGCGGCGATCATGCCGCCGATCAGCACCATGTCCGGCTTGACGCCGAAGAAGGCCGGGTTCCACAGCACCAGGTCGGCGCGTTTTCCCACCGCGATCGAGCCGATGTCCTTCGACAGCCCATGCGCGATGGCTGGATTGATGGTGTATTTGGCGATGTAGCGGCGGACGCGGAAATTGTCGTTGTTGCCGGTTTCCTGGGGCAGCGAGCCGCGCTGGCGCTTCATCTTGTCGGCGGTCTGCCAGGTCCGGATCGCCACCTCGCCGACGCGGCCCATGGCCTGAGAGTCCGACGAGATGATCGAGAAGGCGCCGATGTCGTGCAGGATGTCTTCCGCCGCGATGGTCTCCTTGCGGATGCGGCTTTCGGCAAAGGCGATGTCCTCGGGGATCGACGGCGAAAGGTGGTGGCAGACCATCAGCATGTCGAGGTGCTCCGACAGCGTGTTGACCGTGTAGGGCCGTGTCGGATTGGTCGAGGACGGGATGACGTTGGGCAGGCCACAGACCTTGATGATGTCAGGCGCATGGCCGCCGCCGGCGCCCTCAGTGTGGAAGGCGTGAATGGTGCGGCCCTTGATCGCCGCAACCGTGTTTTCGACAAAGCCGGATTCGTTCAGCGTGTCGGTGTGGATCATCACCTGCACATCATACTCGTCGGCGACCGACAGGCAGCAGTCGATAGCCGCCGGCGTGGTGCCCCAGTCCTCGTGCAGCTTCAGCGAACAGGCGCCGCCCAGCACCATTTCTTCCAGCGCGGCCGGCAGCGACGCGTTGCCCTTGCCCGACAGGCCGATGTTCATCGGGAAGGCATCGAAGGACTGGATCATACGGGCCATGTGCCAAGGCCCCGGCGTGCAGGTCGTCGCCAGCGTGCCATGCGCCGGACCGGTACCGCCGCCGAGCATGGTGGTGATGCCGCTCATCAGCGCTTCCTCGATCTGCTGCGGGCAGATGAAGTGGATATGCGCGTCGAAGCCGCCGGCGGTCAGGATCTTGCCTTCGCCGGCGATGATCTCGGTGCCGGGGCCGATGATGATGGTGACGCCATCCTGCATGTCCGGATTGCCGGCCTTGCCGATCGCGGCGATGCGGCCGTCGCTCAGGCCGATATCGGCCTTGAAGATGCCGGCGCTGGCATCGACAACCAGCGCGTTGGTGATGACGGTATCGACCGCGCCTTGCGCGCGTGACACCTGGCTCTGGCCCATGCCGTCGCGGATCACCTTGCCGCCGCCGAATTTCACCTCTTCGCCGTGAATGGTGAGATCCTTCTCGACCTCGATGAACAATTCGGTGTCGGCAAGCCGCACCCTGTCGCCGACCGTCGGGCCATACATCTGCGCATAGGCGGCGCGGGTAATTCTGGCCATCAGCGATTGCTCCCGAAATGCGGCTTGCCAAAATGCGGTTTGCCAAAATGCCGTTGGATTGAAGCCCGGCTGCACATTGTCGCCATCCAATGGTCACGCAATGACCCGCTGGGCGACACCTTCTGATCCCATTTGGCGGTTGAGGTTAGGGGGTCACCCCAACACGACCGTTTGCCAAATCGATGGAAGGAAAATCCATGCGCAAAACAATATTGATTACCGCCGCCGCCACGCTGATGCTGGCGGGCGCCGCCAGTGCCCAGCAGCAGCCCGCTCCGGCCACGCCTGCTCCAGCCGCGCCCCAGGCTCAGCCGGCCGTGCCGACGATCCAGAGCGTCAAGATCGTCGACATCACCGAGCTGCCGAAGGACACCCAGACGCAGGTCAACCAGGTGATCGCCCAGCGCGGCGATGACGGCCTGCAGAAACTGCGCAGCTCGATCGACGCCACGCCCAAGGTCAAGTCGGCGCTCGAAGCCAAGGGGCTCAGCTCGGCGCAGGTCATCGCCGCCAGCATGGAACCCAATGGCGCGCTGACCCTGATCACCAAGAAGGCGAGCTGACAAGGCGCTGCGGCGGGCCGGCGCCCGGTCCCGCCGCATCGGCAAGGGAACCGTGGCAGGGCTGGATTCGTTTGGCTGCGTGAGTGCTGAAACGAATCTCGAAAGTGAGCGATGACCATCACCACCTTGCCCGAAGGCCGATGGCTGCATGCCATTGCGGCGACTGCGTTTCTTGCGGCGAGTCTTCCCCAGGCGCTGAATGCGCAGGGACTTGAAAGCCCGGAGACCGTCAACCGCATCGTCGGCTCGCAGGTCAAGCAGGAAGAGGCCAACGCCACCGCCGAAGCCGGCAACGTCAACAGCGCAATCGACCGGACGCGCCAAAACATCGGCACGGTGCGCAAGACGTCCAAGCTCGACAAGGTCGATATCGTGTTCCTCACCGATGCCGCGCGCAGCGAAGGCGGCCCGCCGCCAGTGATCGAGAGCAAGGTCAAGCAGCATCAGGACGATATCGCGGAACTGCGCAAGGAGATCGAGGCCAACGCCCTGCTGTTCAACGCCATCGAGTCGCGGCGCGTGCTTGCGCAGGATATTCTCGCCGTCGAATTCGATGCTCCTGGAAAGATCGTAATCTACGCCGCGGCCAAGCCGTCGAACTAGAGCAGTTCCAGGAAAGGCGTGGAACGGCTTTCGGTCCGGAATTGCGTCAAAACAGAGAGATAGAACGGCTTGGCGTTTCCGTGAAACGGCGACCCGCCCTAGGCCGAAAGCGCCGCTTGTCGTTGCTTCAAAACCGCTCGACGCTTTTAGGCGACAGGCATGAGACACCATCGATCTCACAGCTTGCCCATCACCTTCTGCTGAAATCCATAGACCTCGCGCTTGCCGCCGAGCGGCACCAGCGTTACGTCACGCTCCTGGCCGGGCTCGAAGCGCATGGCCGTGCCGGCGGCGATGTCGAGGCGCATGCCGTGCGCCCGGTCGCGATCGAATTTCAGCCCCTCATTGGTCTCGATGAAATGGTAGTGGCTGCCGACCTGGATTGGCCGGTCACCACAGTTGGCCACTTTCAGGATGACGGTCGGCAGGCCCTTGTTGAGCTCGATGTCGCCGTCCCTGGTGATGACTTCGCCCGGAATCATCGTGCCTCACACGACGCCGAAGGCGAGGCCGACGCCGATCGCGGCGCAGGCCGCACCGGCGGCCCGGGCCAAGCCACGGAACCTGATGCCGAGGCCAAGGCCGGCGGCGATGCCGACGGCATGCAGCACCGCGGTGGTGATGGCAAAGCCGGCCATGTATTCGAGCCCACCGGCACTCTCAGGCACCTCGGTGCCATGGGCGTGGCCGTGGAACAGCGCGAACAGGCCGATGATGGCGACGCCGGCCGATACGGGCAACTGGACCGCCAGCGCCACCAGCAGCCCAAGTGCCACGACGGAGGCCAGTATGGCCGGTTCGACGAAGGGCAGTGGCATATGCAGCATGCCGAACGCGCCGCCAACCAGCATGACGCCGACGAAAGCCGCCGGCCAGGCCCAGATTGCCTTGCCGCCTTTCAGCGCCGCCCACAGGCCGACCGCGATCATCACTGTCATATGATCGAGGCCGGAGAGCGGGTGCATGAAGCCGGCCATGAAGGAGGAGGTCGTGCCGATACCGACATGGGCATAGGCCGGCATGGCGGCGGCCAGCAGCAGGATCGCCGACAGGCATAGGCGTTTGGCGGACATCATTCTATGTGCCTTTCGTTTGCTGTGTCGTGGTGCTCACGCGGCCTTGCGCGGACCACACCCTTCGACTTTGAGAACACGCTTGGTCGAAGCGGGATATTTCTTCAGCATCGCCGCCGGGCGGATCGGCCGCGCCGAAAAATTGCCGCCGCAATTGGGGCAGGTACCGCCCAACACGTGTTCCACGCAGTCGGCGCAAAAGGTGCACTCGAAGGTACAGATCAGCGCGCCGGCCGCCTCGGGCGGCAGGTCCTTGTCGCAGCATTCGCAATTGGGGCGCAGCTCGAGCATCTTTTTTCTCTCCTCACCTCACCGGACAGGTTCGTGCACGGTCACCAGCTTGGTCCCGTCTGGGAACGTCGCCTCGACCTGCACGTCATGGATCATCTCGGCGATGCCTTCCATGACCTGCGCGCGGGTGACGACATGGGCGCCGGCCTCCATCAGTTCGGCGACCGGGCGACCGTCGCGGGCGCCCTCGACGACGAAATCGCTGATCAGCGCGATCGTTTCCGGATGATTGAGCTTGACGCCGCGTTCGAGCCGCTTGCGCGCCACGACCGCCGCCATGGCGATCAGCAGCTTGTCCTTTTCCCTCGGCGTCAGGTTCATGCGTTTCCCTGGACTGGCATAGACAGACTCACAGTGACCATAATTTAGGCAGCCCCGCCCTTCCGTTGAGCAATTCGACGAGAGGAACCAGCCGTTGGCGCAGCTGATAGCCGTCCCCGGCGTAGAGCCTCGCAAGAAGCTTGCCAGATTGCTTCACGCTCCAGACGCTGGCGCTGCCCTGGTCGCCGACGATCGCCAGAACCGGATCGAGCAGCGCCTCCGCCCGCGGCGACACCAGCAGCAGCGTCGCCATGGCTATCGCGCCACCGGCAACCACCGGGCGGTCGAGCATGGCCGCGATATCGGGTCCGATGCGGAAATCCTCGGCATGAATGAGTTCGCCATCCCTGCGGACACGCCAGCGGTCATGGAAATGGCCCTGTGTGGCGCGTTCGCCCATCGCCAGGCGGCCGAAGACGGTGGCCTCCAGCACCAGCGCCTCGGCGCCGACGGCAAGCTCGACGTCGAGCGTGCGGGCAAACGCTGCCCGGTCGAAGACGATGGTTTCCTGCGGCAACCAGGCGATGCGGCCGTTTTCGCCGACCGACAAATTGACCCGCACTTCGGCCCGGTCGGATGCGGCCTTGTAGATCTTCTCGCAAGCTTGGGTCGTGATCGACGCCGAAGCAGCCTCGCCGACGTCCACCTCCCATCCGAGACGGTCGCCGCCGGTCATCCCGCCGGCGGTGTTGATCAGCACTGCCTCGAGCGGATCGGCCGAGACGGTCGGCATCCTTATTTTGGCGGCACCATCCTGATAGAGGCGCCGCAGGCGCGTGCGACCCTCGCCGACAGCACAGGAAAGCCGCGCCAAGCCCGCAACCCGCTGCGTCGAAATCCTGCCATCTTCGATCGTATCCATGCCAGCACGTTAAGCACTCAGGCGGCTTTGTCGATATATGGCTCGATATAGCTTGTTGCTTGACAACGTTTCGGTTTCTATAGAGGGAACCACCTTGGTACGGTCATGCAGCGCTTGGCGGGGGTATAGAGCGAAGACGGCGGCTTGATGCCAGGAAAAAAAGGGGCGCTGCTCAATTGGCGTCGGGAAACGCGACATAGTGGGGAAGAAACCGAATGGCCGACCAGCTGGCAACGGATATCATCGCGAAGATCAAGGCCCATGCCGAGCCGGGCGGCGAGGAAATCACCGCCAACACTGAATTGACCTCGCTTGGTATCCATTCGCTCGAGCTGACGGAGATCATCTTCGATCTCGAGGAAGAATATGGCATCGAGATCGAGATGAACACGGTCGATGCCTGGAGCAATCTGAAGAATGTCGGCGACATGGTCGAAGCTGTTCGCGCGCTGATCGCGAAAAAAGCTTGAACTGAATGCGGCAGCGCGTCGTCATTACCGGCATGGGTGGCATTTGCGGGCTCGGCACCAACGCGCCCGCGATCTGGAACGAGATGCGCGCCGGCCGCTCGGCGATCGGCCAGATCACCAGTCCACAGCTGCATGACCTGAAGATCAAGGTCGGCTGCGAAATCAAGACGCTCCCCGATCATGGCATCGAGCGCAAGCAATTGGTGTCGATGGACCGCTTCAGCCTGCTGGCGGTGATCGCGGCCAGGGAGGCCATGCAACAGTCCGGTCTGGTCTCGAACGAAGCCACCACCTATCGGATGGGGACTGTCGTCGGTGTTGGCGTCTGCGGCTGGGAGGCGATCGAGGAGAGCTATCGCGCCATCCTGGTCGAGGGCAAGAACCGCGCCGGCATCTTCACCGTGCCAAGGGTAATGCCCAGTGCGGCCTCCGGCCAGGTCAGCATGAGCCTCGGCCTGCGCGGTCCGGTTTTCGGCGTCACGTCGGCCTGCTCATCGTCCAACCACGCCATCGCCTCGGCGGTCGACCAGATCAGGCTCGGCCGCGCCGACGTGATGGTCGCCGGCGGTACCGATGCGCCGCTGGTCTGGGGTATCCTGAAGGGCTGGGAAGCGTTGCGGGTGCTGGCGCCCGATACTTGCCGGCCATTCTCGGCCGATCGCCAGGGCCTGTCGCTCGGTGAAGGCGCCGGCATGGCGGTGCTGGAAAGCTATGAGCATGCCATGGCGCGCGGCGCCACCATCCTTGCCGAAATAGCCGGCGCCGGCCTTTCCGCCGACGCGTCCGACATCGTCGCACCGACCATCGAAGGACCGACTGCCGCCATGCGTGCCTGCCTGGCCGACGCCGGGTTCAATCCCGGGGATGTCGACTACCTCAATGCCCATGGCACCGGCACCAAGGCCAACGATCAGATCGAGACGGCGGCGATCAAGCGCGTTTTCGGTGACCACGCCTACAGGCTGTCGGTGTCATCCACCAAATCGATGCATGCCCATTGCCTGGGCGCATCGGGCGCGCTGGAGATGATCGCCTGCGTGATGGCGATCCGTGAAGGCATTGTGCCGCCGACGGCCAATTTTCGCGAAGCCGACCCCGATTGCGATCTCGACGTCACACCGAATGTCGCGCGTGAACGCAAGGTGCGCGCCGCGATCAGCAATGGTTTCGCCTTCGGCGGCACCAATGCGGTGCTGGCCTTCAAGGCGGTTTGATCCCAAGGCAGGTCTTGACCTGCCCCGGGCGGTTACCAGTTATCGCGAGGGCGGTCGCGCCTGTCTCGAACCGCCCGATTGCATTGACTGTCCGTGCATGGCGAAACTGTCGCCGCCATATTGATCAGAAGCGGCCGCGCCCCTAATCCTTGCGCAACCCGCCAAAACCGCGTCGCCAGGCGCCAATCCCCCCATTCAGGAGTTTTCCATGGCCGACCTGTCCGCCTTTCCGATCGCAACGCGCTGGCCGGCCAGGCATCCGGACCAGATCCAGCTCTATTCGGCCACAACCCCGAACGGGGTGAAGATCTCGATCGCCCTGGAAGAACTCGGCCTTCCCTACGAGCCACATCTGGTCAACATCAGCAAGAACGAGAGCTGGACGCCGGAATTCCTGTCGCTCAACCCCAACGGCAAGATACCGGCGATCATCGATCCGAACGGTCCGGACGGCAAGCCGATCGGCCTGTTCGAATCCGGTGCCATCCTGCTCTACCTCGCCGAAAAGACCGGCCTGCTCATCCCGGCGGACGCGGCGCGGCGCTACGAGACGATCCAATGGGTGTTCTTCCAGATGTCTTCGGTCGGACCGATGTTCGGCCAGGTCGGCTTTTTCCACAAATTCGCCGGCCGCGAAATCGCCGACAAGCGTCCGCTGGAGCGCTACCGCGATGAATCGCGGCGGCTGATCGGTGTGCTCGACGGCAGGCTGAAGGGCCGCAAATGGATCATGGGCAATGACTACACCATCGCCGATATCTCGCTGCTCGGCTGGGTGCGCAACCTGATCGGCTTCTACGAAGCGCGCGAACTGGTCGGCTTCGATGATTTCGCCAATGTCGGAGCGTGGCTGGAACGCGGTTTGGCGCGTCCGGCGGTGCAGAAGGGCCTGACCATCCCGGCGAAGGGCTGAGTTTAAAAACCAGCCAGGCCCTAATACGCGGCTACTTTGCCTTCGCCTTGGCTTTCGAACCGCCCTTGCCCATCATCGAGGCGGCATACGATGCAGCACCCCGCGCTGCCACGACGACGGCGCCGGCTGCTACATTGGCCGTGGCCTTGACCGTGCGCATGGCGCTGCCCGCCAGCGAATCGTTGGCGTTTGCCGGCTTTTTCGGCTTTGCGGTTCTAGGCGCGGCTTTCGCCGCCGCCGACACCACCTTCTTCGGCGGTGACTTGCCGAACGCCGGCTTGGCGTCCTTTGAACGCTCGGCGATCGCCGGACCGGCGCCTGCTTTCGACTGGGTCGCCTTGCCCTTGGCGGGCGCAGGCTTTCTTGCCTTTTGTGCCATCGGGTGGAATCCCTCTTCTGGCAGAATTGCCTTGTCGCGATAACGGCCTGAAAGTCTTAAGGTTCCCCTTGGAGAATCTTTAGAATCAAACGGAATCGCCGATCACCAGGTCGGCGGCCCGGCGGCGGGCAAGCACCCGGTCGATATTGGGCATGTCGTTGGAGGCGATCCAGGCGCGGGCATCCGCGTCGGAGCGGCCATGGCCGTGCCAGCGCTCGAGCAACCGGCGCTCGAGCTCGTCGCGCGGCACGTCGACGAAGATCGAGAAATCGAACAGCGGCGCCAGCCGCGACCACGGCTCCTCGTCGAGCAGCAGGTAATTGCCCTCGACCAGGATGAACTTGGTCTCGGTGGCGACGATCGCGGCGGCGGCGCGCGACAGTTCCATGCCGCGGTCGAAGACCGGGATGGCGATATCGGGTTCACCGGCCCGGATGCGCTTCAACAGGGCCTCAAACCCGGCAAAGTCGAAGGTTTCGGGAGCACCCTTTCGCGCGCGCAGGCCGCGCTGGTTGAGCACGACGTCGTCATAGTGGAAGCCGTCCATCGGCACCACTTCCACCGCACCTTCGGGCAGCAGATCATGCAGGCTCGCCGACAGCGTCGACTTGCCGGCGCCCGGAGGACCAGCGATGGCGACGATGAAGCGCGGCGCCTTGCCGGCGCGCTTGAAGATGGTGGCGGCGAGATGGGCGATTTCGGACATGAGAGCCTCTCTCTGGCAGGAGCTTCAAATCCACCATGTTCCGCATGATGATTTCGGCCACATCTTGGCGGCAGTTGGCGGAAATTTCAAATCCGCATTGATGCCGGGCACTCAGTCTGCAGCAGGCTGGCCGATGCGCAGGAAATCGCTGTCGAAGGGAACGTGCCATGTCGAGCCGCCGGCAGCCAGCCGCATGCGGCCGTTCGCCGTGGTGATCTCCCGCGGCGGCGCGCCGCCGGACAGGGGCATGGCGCCGATGACATGGCGAAAGGAGACGCTGCGGCCTTCGCCGAGCGCAAAGGCGGTCGCCACCCCTTCGCGCTTCAGCCAGTTGTCGCCGATCGACGCGGCATGGCCGACGGAAGCGCGGCCGTCCTCGATGCCGAGCACGCCGCGATGGCGGCCGCTCCAGGGCGCGTAGTCGCGCCCGCCATTGCTGAGCCACAGCATGGTGATCGGCAGTTCGGCCGGGTTCTTCAGCACCAGCACCAGATCGCCTTCGGCCTGGCGCGCCAGTGCCGTCCAGCCCGGTCCGCCATGCTCGGCCTCGACCAGCGTGACGAAATCCTCGCGACGGTCACCCATGCGGTATTCCGTCAGGTCGAGCGTGCCGCCGCCGTTGGCGGGAAAATGGCTGAGATCCGAGGACCGCGCCGGATAGGCCAGCATGAACCGGCCGCGTGAGGGGTCGGGCTCCAGCGGATCGTCCAGCGTCGCGGCAAACCGCTTTGGCGAAAAGGCCAGCCTGCCGCCGCCCGTCATCGCCGTCATTGGGTGATGGGCGACCGAGATCGCACCATGCCCGCCGGAAAACACATGCTCCTGGTAGAGGAAGGGATGGCCGTCGTGCAGCGCCAGGATCTTGTCTACCGTCGCGCCCATCACTCTGTGCCGCAAGCGGAAGACCGCGCGCCAGCCATCGTCTGTCGCAGCACTCTCGACGACATCCCAGGCGCTGTTGGCCGGCCAGCCATGCAGCGGCGCGTCCTCGACATCGCTGCGCGAAAACGGCGCGCAGAGGAAGTCGCCGGACAGGCGGACGGTGCCCTCGGGCAGGTCTTTGGGCAGCGTCTCGCGCGGCTCGTCGATCCAGGGTGCGCGATGCAGTGGCCGCAGCTGGCGCCCGTCGGCGTCGACGACCATGTCGGCGATGTGGCCGACCGTGAGATCGAGCGAGACCGAAATGCCTTTTGCCTTGATCGTGCTGGTATCCATTGCGCTCTCACCGATTCTCGGCGCATGACCCCGAAAATCGGAATCGATTTTCGGAAAGGATCATGCGCAAAATCAAAACGTTACAGCGTCCTTTGCGCGTCCGAAAGGACGCGCGGCGCTGTAATGGCGCAAACAGAACCCGTTCGGCGCCGCTTGCGCAAGCACCGCAATCGGCATTTTGCATCAGGGCTCGCTTCGACCCCGGCCGCGCCTGCTACTGCCGCTTGTATTCCCGCACCGGCGACTTGGTGCCGTCGGTATAGGTGACCTGCACCGACATCGACGTCACGCTGTCGGCGACCTTGAAATAGGGCTGGTAGTCGTAAGGGATGGAATATGGGTCCTTTTTGTCGCAAGGCGGTATCTCGAGCGACTTGTCGAGCGCGGCGCCGTTCAGGCTGTAGTGCACCTCCTTGATGGCGCAGCGGTAGGACAGCATCTGGGTGAAATAGACCAGGCCGTGATTGCCGCTGGCGTCGAAGGCGATCCACGAGGTCCAGAACTGGTCGAGGATCTGCTTGTCGCCCTGCTGCAGCGCGGTCTCGGGATCGAAGCGGATGTCGAACGGCCCGGTCTCGCGGCCCCTGATATCGAGATATTTGACGGCGATGGTGCCGGCCACGGTGCTGCCGGGCATCTCGAAACTCGGATTGGGCATCGGCTTGCCGGTGGTCTGGTCATTGACCGCCAGGAAACCGGTGTCGGTGAACGGGCCGCTGTCGCCCATGCGCCAGGAGATGGCGGTCGCCGGTTCCGGCAGCGAGATCGTCATCGACCAGCCCTGGTTGGAGCGCATCGGCGTCAGCGTCGGCACGAAGCGGGAGGGGTCGAGCACGTCGCCGAGAGCTGCCAGCCGGCTGCGGCTGCGGTCCAGCCAGTCGGCGAGCTGGGTCTGGTCGACGAAATATTTGAGCAGCCCGCCATCCTTCTCGTAGGACAGGAACCTGGTTAGCGCCTTGGCCTCGTTGCGCTTGTCGGCCAGCGTCTGGGCGCCGAGGCGGTCCTCGGAAAACTCCTGCCCAAGCAGGAAATAGGCCGGCGCGAAATCCGCATTGGCCGTGATGAAGGCATTGAGCTTGTCGAGGCGCTGGGCGTCGTCGAACTGCAGGATATGCACCAGCTTGATCGACAGCGCCTTGCCCTTGTCGGAAAGGGCGCCGAACACTTCGCGGGCGCCGGCCTTGCCGTCCTGGACCCTGAGCAGCGTGGCAAAGCGCGTGTAGGGGTCGATGGCGTCGACATCGAAGCCGGCAAAGGCGAGATAGGCGCGCCGCGCATTGAGCATGTCGCCGGACAGCTCGTAGACGCGGGCATTGTGATAGAACTCGTCCGGCCGCTTCGGCTCGGCGATCGCCCCGCCTTGCGCGGCAAGGGCGGCAAACCCCTTGGCGATGGTGTCGATCGAGGCGGCGATCTGTTCGGTCGTCGCCTGCAGTTTTTCGGTCTGGGCCTGCTGCTGCGCCTGGCCGGCGGCCAGTGTCTCGGTTTGTTTCTTCACCTCTTCGGTGGTTTTCTGCACTTGTGCCGTCTGCTGCGTCTGCTGCTGCTGGGTCGACGCGATCTCCTCGGTCTTCTTCGCCACGGTGTCGGTCGACTGCTTGACCTCTTCGACCGTCTTCTGCGTTTGCGTGACCGTCTGCTCGATCCTGGCCACCTTCTCCGAGACGATGCCCATCGACTGCTGCAGGCTGGCCACGGCCGGCACCAGGCTGGCGATCACCCCGTTCTGCGAGTTGGTCTGCTGTTGCAGGCCGTAGACGCCGCCGGCGACGGCCGCCGCGCTGGTGGCGAACACCAGCGCCGGTAGCGCCTTGGCCGCCAGCACCAGCTTGAGCACGATGGCAATGGCGATGATGACCGCCGCAACCGAGGCGACCAGCGCGATATAGGCGGCGAACGGCGCCAGCGGATTGAGGATGTCGGAAGCCGCGCCGCCGACAAAGGCGATGCTGCCGGCCCATTTGCCGGTGCGGCTGAGTGATGCCTTGATAAGCGACGGCGCTGCGCCGCCCGCCCCGATATTCGTCATGCCCAAGCCCCCCAGCTATCAGATACCACGCCCCTTCCCACAGGAAACGCGGCTTTGGCAAGGGAAGACAGGAAACAGGCGATTTCGCGGCGGGGCAAGCCTGGGAAAGCACGACAATCCTGGGTATGACCGCCATTAACCAGTTGGACGCAGCTGGCGGGTTACGTTAGCTTCGCCTCATCTCAGCAACAGCATGACCAGAACAGTCCAGCCCTTGTCCAACCCGCGTCCCCTTCCGCTCATCCAGAAGCTTTTCGCGGCGCTTGCCCTGCTGGTGCTGGCGCTGCTTGCCGGCTGCACGACCGTGACGCCACCCGATGCCGTGCTGGCCGTGCCGGCGGCGCCGCAGAAATATGCCGCGATCGTCGTCGACGCCAAGACCGGCAAGCAGCTGTTCGAGGTGAATTCGACGGCGCAGCGCTATCCGGCGTCGCTGACCAAGATGATGACGCTGTATTTGCTGTTCGAGGCGCTGGAGACCGGCCGCGTCACCAAGGAGACGCAGATCCCGGTGTCCGACCATGCCGCCTCGCAGCCGCCGACCAAGATGCGTTTCCGGCGCGGCGAGACCATCGACGTCGATTCGGCGATCCGCGCCATTGTCGTCAGGTCGGCCAACGACGTGGCGGTGGCGGTCGGCGAATATCTCGGCGGCTCGGAGGAGCAGTTCGCCGGCATGATGACCGCCAAGGCGCGCCAGATCGGCATGACCAGCACCGTGTTCCGCAACGCGTCCGGCCTGCCCGACGCCGACCAGCACACCTCGGCGCGCGACATGGCGGTGCTCGGCATGGCGCTGCATTCCCGCTTCCCGCAGCAGTTCCACTATTTCTCCGAAAGCGATTTCATGTTCCGCGGCAGGCTGGTGCGCGGCCACAACGACATGCTCGGCCGCGTGCGCGGCGTCGACGGCATCAAGACCGGCTACATCAGGGCCTCCGGCTTCAACATCGTCACCTCCTACAATGCCGACGGCCGCCAGCTGATCGTGGTGGTGATGGGCGCCGACAGCGCCCGCCAGCGCAACGACCATGTCGAGGCGCTGATCCAGCGCAGCCTGTCGCCTGATATGGCCGACACCAGGACAAGGCTGATGTTCGCGCAGCAGTGAGGAGTGGTCCGCAGAGCGGACAAAAAGCCAATTGCTTGGCTTTTTGAACGACGAACGCCCTGAGCCTGCGAAGGGCGAGCTGCCTGTGGTAAGGATCGCGCCCGGCTGCCCCTGGCGGATTGCAAAGTGAGGGCAGTTATGCTACTGTTTTAGGCATGGTGCTGATTTGCGCCAGCGACCAGACCGACCCGCCGCAAGGCGGGTTTTTTGCTTCCCTGCCATCCTTCCCCGGGAGCCATCCCGCTTTCTTCGCGGAGGCTTCGGCCAATCTCGAATGTCTCTGATCGTCAGCGGCCCGCGAACCACCACCGGCAGCGGCCCGCCTCTCCCGATTATCACAACCACTTGTACGCGATGCGAAATCCGCCGTGACGGTGGATAAGCTCTGTTCTATTGGCGTATCGTCTCCATCCAGCACCATTGCAGGAGCCCGCACCATGAGCACCGTTCCGAAAGCGCCGCCCGAACAGGCGGCAGACAATCAGCACGATGGCGGCGGCGAATATTTCGAGGCCCCGACCACCGACGAGCTCGAGGCCGAACAGGGTTCGGACGAGCATCTCGAAACGCCCGACGTGCCGGACTCGGAACCATCAGGACCCGGCGGCCACCGTGGCAAGCCGAAGAAAAAACCGTCGGCGATCTCAGGCCGAAAATTCCGCAAGCGCGACCTGGTGCGCATTGACACCTTGCGCCCGAGCCTCGCCGACCGCATCCGCGCCGATCATCCGGACCTGCCGGCCGGCGCCCGCATCAGCCGCGCCGAGCTAGGCCGCTACCGCATGCGCTACATGGAGGAGCTGCTCCAGCAGGAGCACGGCGAATTCTCCGAGCTCGACCGCCAGGTGGTCGAATCGATCGCCAGGCAGGACACCATTTCCGAAAACAGCGAGGAGGAGTTCGAGGAGCACCGCACGTTTGCCGACCGCGTCTCCGACAACATGGCGGCCTTCGGCGGCAGCTGGTGGTTCCTGATCTCGTTCGGCAGCGTGCTTCTGGTGTGGATCGGCATCAACCTGCTCGAGGGCACGGTGAGCGCCTTCGACCCCTATCCCTTCATCCTGCTCAACCTCTTGCTCTCCTGCATTGCCGCCATCCAGGCGCCGATCATCATGATGAGCCAGAAGCGGCAGGAGACCAAGGACCGCCTGCGCTCCTTCAACGACTATCGGGTCAACCTCAAGGCCGAGCTGGAAGTCCGCCATTTGCACGAAAAGCTCGACTACCTCATCTCGCGCCAATGGACGCGGCTCGCCGAAATGCAGCAGATGCAGCTCGACGCCATGCACGAACTGACCGGCGCCAAGAAGCCAAAGCGGGCGCCACGGAGGAGGCAGGCGGGTGAGGCGCGGTCCGCGTAGCGGACGAAAAGCCAATTGCTTGGCTTTTCGAGCAACGAACGGTGAAGCCCCGGTCCGCCTTTGGGCGGATCAGAAGGTCCAGTGGACCTTTTGAAGGGGCTGAACGCCCGAAGGGAAGGGAGCCTGCGAAGGGCCGGATGCGGCGCGACCCTCACAGTCGCTAACCTGGACGCACCGAGCCAGGTCGCACCGCCAATCGCCAATTGCCCGTTGAAGCCCGCCCCGGCTTCCGCTAAGAAGCCGTGACTTGCCGGTTCACCGGCTGGTTCGTTTTCCGGATCACCGGTCCTGAAAGCACCCGTAGCTCAGCTGGATAGAGCGCTGCCCTCCGAAGGCAGAGGTCACAGGTTCGAATCCTGTCGGGTGCGCCAGACCTCCAAGGTCCGTTCCGGGCACATAGTTTACTATACCGCAGACATGGGTAACACTTTTGGCCCAAAGCGGGCGTCGGGCCCAGCGCCCACCTTACCCCTGCATCACCCCCCGCAGCCACCCCACAATCGCCTCGAAATTAATCGCCTTCGTCGTATCAACCTCAAACAGCGGTCCGCGCCGCAGCGGCTCGGCGCGTTTGGCCAGTTCGATCAGTTCGGGGATGTAGGCGGCACCGGGATGGCCGGGGAGGCGCTGGTCGAGGCGGGCGCGGTAGCGTTCGGCCAGGACGTCGCCGGGGGCGTGGCACCAGATCTCGAAGGTCTCTTCGACGCCGGCCCGGCGCAAATGGTCCTCGAGCACCTGGCGCGGCTGGAAGCCGAACCAGGCATCGACGACGAAAATGCTGCCCGAAGGCGCTTCCGCGACGACCGACCAGATGGCCTGGTAGCTGGCGCGGCCGAGCGTGCGGTTGAACGCGCGGTCGCCGCCGCCGAGCACTTCGAGGAACGGGTTCTTGATCGTGTCCAGCGCCAGCAGGGGCCAGCCCATGCGCTCTGTGATGCCGCGCGAGACCGTGCTCTTGCCGCTGGCGGGGATGCCGTTGACGAGCACGGCGCGCCGGCCGCGATCGGGCCGGGGCCGTGCGGATGGCAAGGACACCGGCGACACTTGGGGCGACACCTGCGGCGACACCTGGCTGGCTGGCGCCTGTGCCGCCATCGCCTGCAGGCCGGCGCCGATGACGCCGGCGTCGTCGCCGAGATGCGCCGGCTCCACCGGGCACTGGAACCAGGCAGCGAGAGCGGGGGCCCTGGCAAGCGCCCTGTGCGCCGCCTGGCCAAGTCCGCCGCCGAGCAGCACCAGGTCGGGGGCGAACATGGCGACCGCCGTGTCGATCGCCGCCCTGAGCGGCCTGGCCCAGGCGTCCAGTATGCCGCGCGCGACAGCGTCGCCGCCGGCATCCCGGGCGAAAAGCTGATCGATAGAAACGTCCGGACCGAGGCCGGCGCGGGCGATGTGGCGGCCAAGCGCTGTGCCGGAGCTGGTGGTTTCGACGCAGCCGCGCCGGCCGCAGATGCAAGGCTCGCCATTGACGTCGACGCCGATATGGCCGAGCTGACCCGCCGTCGCCTTGCCGCGCACGATCTTCCGATGCTGGGCGACGGCGCCGCCAATGCCGGTGCCGATGGTGAACATGACGATGTTGTCATGGCCGGCGGCAGCACCGCGCGCCATCTCGGCGACCAGCGCCATGTTGCAGTCATTGTCGATGACGACGGGCTTGCCGGCCATGCCTTCCAGCCGTTGCGCGAGCGCCACCGAAGCGAGGTCGACATAGCCTCCGGACAGCACCGCGCCGCGCCGCGCATCGACGCGTCCCGGCACCCCGACGCCGATGGCCGCCACTTCGCGAGCATCGAGCTGGCGCACCATGTCGGCGATCCGGCCGAGCACCAGCTCCGGGTCGGGCGCGCTCTTCTCAGACAGGCGCCTGAGGATTTCGCCCGTGCTGGAAATGCGGGCGGCGCGCAAATTGGTGCCGCCGATATCGATTCCGATGGCCATCGAACTATCTTGCGGTTTGACCATGATCTTTTCCGAAAACCGGTTCCCACTTTTCGGGATCATGGTCTAGGCATGACGTCCCGTACTTGTCTGGCCTTGCTCCAAGGTATGTTGAGAGTCAGGTCAGGCCGAGTCGAGAATGGTGGCTTCCGAGAACCGGAGCGGAGCGTACTTGTTGTACGTGAGCACCGGAGGCGCAGGAAACCGCCATTCGCAGGCCGGCATCACCTGAATACCGACAACAGCTAGGCCGCCTTGCGGCGATAGTTTCCGATCACCGCTTGAAGCTCGCGCAATCTCGACACGGCGATGGTCCTGAGCTTTTCACGCTGAATGTCCCGGTCGAGCGAGATGCAGTCCTTCCACAGCGAGCGGCCGGCGATGACACCCGAGGCGCCGTTCTTCATCGCGATTTCGACCTGGCCGAGGAACGTCGCGTGGTTGACGCCGGCCGACAGCACCGCCCACGGCACCTCGCCGGCCATGCTGGTGATCCTGGCGCAGGCTTCGGGTGTGCCGGGATAGGGAAGCTTCAGCACCTTTGCCCCGCAGTCCAGGGAAATCCTTGTGCCCTCCTCGACCAGCGACGGAATTTTGGCCGTATAGTCCTCCAGGCTTTCGCCATCGAGCTGATAGGTCAGGAACTCGACGACGAGCAGCAGGTCCTCCTTGCCGAAATCGGCAATGCACTGGCGCAGGATGGCGATGTTGTGCTCGTTCGCCTCGGGCTTGTCGGCCCGCAGATAGACCATGATCTTGCCGCCGGTGCCGCCCAGTTCGCGCACCCGGCGTGCGTCGATGCCGGGGACGAGGCGCGACAGCCGGTAGCCGGCGGGCGAGACGTCGAAGCCGGAGGCGTCGAGGCCGATGAGCAGGGCCGTATCGCGGTTCAGCACCCCTTCATCGACAACGCGCGGCACCGCGCAGAGCGGGTCGAGCAGCACGCAGGACGCCTGGCTGGCGAGGTATCGCGTGATGTCCGCCTTGGTGTCGCCCAGCATGTCGTTGGTGATCCTGGCCTGGTCTTCGGGGTCCGACGCCAGCAAGGTCCGCATGCCGCCGCGCTGGTCACAGGCGATGGCCATCATTGCCCCGTCCTTGCCGCAGATCTGCTGGTAGCCGCGCAACTCCGCAGTCGTCATCTTTGTCATGGTGTTTTGTCCGATGTTGGCGCCCATTCACCCGGGCGCAATTCCGTGGAACAAGAAGGTTCAGTTTTTTACCTGCCGGTCGGCAGGCAGGTCTTGCCGCTTTGATGCGCTATCGAACCGGCAATTCCGGCCCGGCCCACACTGTCTGGCGGGAACGAACCCACGTTGCGAACCTGCCGGATTTGCGCGATAACTCGATCGGTCGCCGACCCTGTAACACATTGCTGAAAGGAATTGCAAGCTGTCTGCCCCTCCCGCAAACGATGCGGCCGCATCGCGCACGATGCTGCATACGGTCGCCAAGATGCACTACGAGGCGGAGATGTCGCAGGTCGATATCGCGCGGCGGCTCGGTGTCTCGACCGCGACCATATCGCGTCTCCTGCAGCGGGCGCGGGCGGAGGGCATCGTGCGGATCGAGGTTCTCGATATTGCAACGCCCGAGGTGATCACCATGCAGCTGATCGACGGGCTCGGGCTTCGCAATGCGGCGGTCATCGAGACGCCGGCAGCCGGCGCCCTGACGGCGCTTGGCGCACCGCTCGGCGCCTTGCTGAGGCAAGCCGAGCTGACCGCCGGCTCGGTCGTCGCCGTCGGCTGGGGCCGCGCCGTCCGCGAGGTGATCCGCGCCGGCCTGCCGCGCATTCCCGGGGTTCTGACCGTCGCCGCCACCGGCGGCATGCAGCAGCAGGCGGCGCATTTCCAGATCAACGAGTTCGTCCGGCTGGCCGCCGAGGAATTCGGCGGCACACCGCATTTCATCCATGCGCCCTACCTGCCATCCACCGAATTGCGCGACGTCTTCCTTGGCGACGCGGCTATTCGTGACAGCGTCGCACTCTGGGACCGGACCGATGTCGCGATCGTCGGCATCGGCCTGCCGCATGCCATCAACCCACCCGAGGCGAGCGCGGCGACGCTGAGCGAGCAGGCGCTGTTTCAAGCGGCCGGCGACGTCCTTCGCCATTATTTCGATGCCGACGGCACCCTCATCGCGTGGGAAGGGGAGAGCCGGATGATCGCCATGTCACCGGCCCAGCTTCGCGCCGTCCCGCTGGTGATCGGTGTTGCCGCCTCGCCGGAGAAGGCGACGGCCATCATCGGCGCCGTCCGCGCCGGGCTCATCAATGCCCTGATAACGGACACCAAGACGGCCCAGGCTATCCTCGAGGCGCTGTCACCTCGATAGTGTGGGGCGCGCCAGCTGGAAAAATCACCCGTTGTGCCATCGGCGGGTTGAGGCGATAGTCCCGCGAGGAGCTCCACAGAGCAGACAGATGTCTGATTTTGAAAAGCGTTTCACCGGGGAAATACCCGGTTGCAATTTCTTTCAGCAAAGTGTTACAACCTTGTACACCGGCCGCATACGCGCCGGGCAGCGCGGTTCCCTTGACCTTGCGGAGGCGAGGAAACGGGACTGCTGATATCAGGCCGGTCGGTTTCGACCGGCTGATCCAACGACTTTTGGGGGCGCCTGGGAGGAGCTGCCCGTACCGCAAGCAGGCGAAACCCGAGTTCCGGCCGTCAGCATATTTGCGATCCGTAGCCTAACGGGTTGACGGCCATTCCGATGTCAATCGCAAGGCAAATCTGCCAACACCATGAGGAGGATGTCATGAGGAAGATTGTTGCCGCGTTCGCGGCTCTCGCCATCAGCGCAACGGTGCTGATCGCGCCGGCACAGGCGCAGGACAAGAAGTACACCATTGCGCTCGTCCCGGGCCTGACCACCGATGGTTTCTACATCACCATGCGCAAGGGCGCCCAGGCCGCGGCCGATGCCCTTGGCGTGAACCTGGTTTTCCAGGGCGCCCCGGATTTCAATCCGGTCACGCAGGTCCCCGTGCTTGACGCGGTCATCGCCAAGAAGCCGGACGCCATCCTGATCGCGCCGACCGACAAGGTTCAATTGGTCGAGCCGCTGCGCAAGGCCAATGACGCCGGCATTCCGGTGATCACCGTCGACACCTTCATCGGCAGCGGCGTCTACCAGACCGGCGCCGGCGATGCGGATTTCCCGCTGGCCTACATTGCGTCGGATAATGTTCTGGGCGGCGAGATCGCCGCACGGGCCTTGGCCACCGCGATTGGCGACAAGGGCAAGGTCTACGTTTCGAACGTCAAGCCTGGCATCTCGACCACCGACCAGCGTGAAGAAGGCTTCAAGAAGGAGATGGCCAAGCATACGGGCATCACCGTGCTCGAGACCCAGTTCAACGACGACGACGCCAACAAGGCAGCCTCGCAGCTGCAGGCCGTGTTCGCGCGCAATCCCGATCTCGTCGGCGTGTTCGGCGCCAACCTGTTCTCCGCTCTCGGTGCCGCCAACGGCGTCAAGCAGGCCGGGCAGAGCGGCACCGTCAAGGTCGTGGCGTTCGACGCGCCGACCAGCATCGTCGACAACATCAACACCGGCCTGGTCGACGTTGCGATCGCCCAGCATCCGGCCGAGATCGGCTATTTCGGCGTCGTTTCGGCCTATGCCCACCTGACCGGTCATTCGATCCCGGTTGCGATCGGCACCGGCTTCACGATCATGGACAAGTCCAACATCGCCGACCCGAACATTTCGAAGTACCTTTATTCCGAATGAGCCCCAAGGGGCTCTATTCCGAATGAGCCCAGCCGACCTGGTCTCCTTCCCGCCTGCCGGGAGGAGACCAGCGCCGGGTGACCCCGGGACCCTGTTTGACGGAGGCCGCGCCGCGGATCGGAACCATTCATGACTTCAACATCCCCAATCCAAGGCGAAACCCATGTCGCCCCTCAGGCGGACCATGGTGATCCGGCCAGGACCTTGCTCGGACGCATTGCCGAAGGCCGCGCCTGGCTGTTCCTCGCCGGCCTGATCATCTGTTTCGAGGTCTGGTCGCGGCTCTCCTTCGGCGCGACCTTCGTGCTCAACCCGTTCAACGTGCAGTCCATCGCGATCTTTGCCGTGGCGCCGCTGCTGCTTGCGACCGGGCAGACATTCGTCATCATTTCAGGAGGCATCGACCTCTCGCTGGGCTTCATCATGGGCCTTGCGGCCGTCATTGCCGCCCACGCCACCAACATGGCGGGCGCCGCGATCCCGCTGCCGCTGGCCATGCTGGCGGGCATTCTGGCCGCCGTGCTTGTCGCCGGCGTGCCGGGCGTCATCAACGGCCTTTTGATCTCGCGGCTCAGAATCCCGCCCTTCATCGGCACGCTTGGCATGTTCGGCGTGGCGCGCGGTGCTGCTTTCCTGCTGGCCGGCGGCACCACGGTGCCGGTGCAGAATTCCTGGTTCGCGCTGCTCGGCAACGGCAAGTTCTACGGCGTGCCCTATCTTGTCATGATCACTGCCGTCTTCGTCATCGTCATGCACTACATCCTGAGCCAGACCCGGTTCGGCCAGCACAATTACGCCATCGGCGCCAACGTGCAGGCGGCGCGTCGCGCCGGCATCGACATCAGGGGGCATATCCTGCGCCTCTACGTGCTTTCCGCGATGTGCGCCGGCCTCGGTGGCGCGCTCTATGCGGCGCGCTTCACCGCCGGTGCCGCCCAGGCCGGCGAGCCCTTGCTGCTCGACAGCGTCGCGGCCGTCGTGATCGGCGGCGCCAGCCTGTTCGGCGGATCCGGCACCATCTTCGGCACGGTCGCCGGTGCCCTGGTGATCGCGGTCATCCAGTACGGGCTGGTCTTCGTCAATGTCGAGCCGTTCTGGCAGTTCATCGCCGTCGGCGTCGTCATCATCATCTCCGTCCTTATCGACCAGGCGCAGCGCCGGTTCAGTGGAGCTCGCCAGGATGAATAATTCGCAACAAGCCACACCGCTTCTCGAAGTCCGCCACCTTTCCAAGCATTTTGGTGCCGTCCAGGCGCTCAACGATTTCTCCATGGTCGTGCGGCCGGGCGAGGTGGTGGCGCTGGCGGGCGACAACGGTGCCGGCAAGACGACGCTGATCAAGGCGATATCGGGGGTGTTTCAGCCGACGGGCGGCGAGATCCTGCTCAGGGGGCAGCCGGTGACCTTCGCGACACCGCAGGAGGCGCGCGAAAAAGGCATCGAGACCATCTACCAGGACCTGGCGCTGGCCGACAATTTGTCCATCGGCGCCAATATCTTCCTCGGCCGTGAACCGATGCGCAAGGCCTTCGGCTTCCTGCCGGTGCTTGACCGCAAGGTCATGGCCGTGGCCGCCAAGCAGACCATGGGGCGGCTGGACTTCCATGTCAGCCGGCTCGATGCCCCGGTCAGCAATTTCTCCGGCGGCCAGCGGCAGGCTGTCGCCATCGGCCGGGCCGTCTACTGGGACGCGCAGATCCTGATCATGGACGAACCGACCGCCGCACTTGGCGTGCCCGAGCAGCGCAAGGTCATTGCGCTCATCCACCAGCTCAAGGCGCAAGGTCGCGGCGTGATCTTCATCTCGCACAATCTGCAGGACATCTTCGCCGTTTCGGACCGCATCGTCGTGCTGCGGCGCGGCGTCCAGGCCGGGGAGCGCAAGATCTCGGAGACGAACCATGACGAAGTCGTCAAGCTGATGGTTGGCGGATAAGGCGCCGGCGCGCGAGCGGACGCTTTTAACCCACCGACGCTTCGCTCGAGGGCACTCCAGCTTGGTGATCGCGCTCGGGTATGCCGCGCGAGACCGGAATGCCGTTGACCAGCACTGCGCGACTGTCGCCATATTATGCCGAGAGGGCGCCGAATATCACTTCTGTCTCGGCGACGAGCGTGCGCATCAACTGCTCTGCCGGAAGCTCCCGGTTCAATGAGGCCGCTTGCCCGTAAAGGTGAAAGCCGAAGTCCCCACGCCCCGTTGCGCGTTCGGCATCGCCGAGTGGGGTGCTGAGCGCGACCATTTGCGGGAAATCCGGAAGCCGCGTCCGGCGCTCTTCCATCTCGAGGACGTAGCGCGTGCGCCTCATCCGCGCCGCGCGGCCGGAAAAGGCATTGCTGACCATTGTGTCCATGTCGGTCGCAGACCGGATCAGGGCGCGGCGCGGCGCATCGGTGCCGGCCTCGTCGCAGGACAGAAAGCCAGTGCCGATCTGGACGCCGCTGGCGCCAAGGGCAAAGGCGGCCGCTATGCCTCGACCGTCGGCAATGCCTCCCGCGGCAATAATTGGAAGATCGATGGCATCCACGACCTGGGGAACCAGCGCCATCGTTCCCACGCCGTCACCTGAACCGTTCGGAACGTGAGAGCCGCGGTGCCCTCCCGCCTCCCATCCCTGGGCGATGACCGCGTCGGCTCCACTCTCGGCAAGCTTGCGCGCCTCGGCAACGGTCGTCGCCGAACTCAAGATCACGATACCGGCCTTCTTCAGTCTGGCGATCGCAGCCTGGTCCGGAATGCCAAAGTGGAAACTGACGACAGGCGGGTGCACCTCCAGCACGAGATCAAGCTTCGCTTCGTCGAAGCCCGGCCCGATCGGTGGAAGCCGCGCAGGCGGCGCGACAAGCGACAGCTCCTCATAGTAGGGCCGCAACCTGTCGATGGTCTGTGCCAGGACGGTGTCACTCGTGTGGGGCTGCGGATAGACGAAGAAATTGAGATTAAACGGATTTTCCGTCCAGCCGCGCAGCTGGCGGACAACGTTGCGCAGAGCATCTGGCAGCATCGATGCGCAGCCGAGCGATCCCAACCCGCCGGCATTGCTCACTGCCGCGGCAAGTTCTGGCGTTGCCGAACCAGCCATCGGGGCCTGGATGATCGGATGCTCGATCTTCAGCAGATCGCATAGGCGACGGTTCGGCCACATGAGCGACGTTCCACTACCCAAGGGAGGATCGCACGAAATCGCAGCATAGGACTAGGTTGGGGTCAGGTCACCGGAATTATGTCGGCGCCACCACCCTTACGCTCTCCCGCTCCACCAGTGGGCACTCCAGCTTGGTGATGGGATACCGCCCCCGCCCCGGAGCCGCCGGCGCCTCCAGCTGTTCGATCGCCCATTGGCCCATCGCCATGTGCGGCAGGATCGAGGTCGTCAGCGGTGGAAAGAGATGGCGGGCGATTTCTTCGTCGTCGTAGCCGACGACGGAAATATCCTGCGGGATGTGCAGGCCGGCTTCCTTCAACGCCTCGTAGCAGCCGATCGCGGTGCGGTCGTTCTGGCAGAAGATGGCGGTCGGCCGGTCCTTCAGCGCCAGCAGCTTGACGGTCGCGGCATAGCCGGCGCTTGCCGACCAGTCGCCTTCGACCACCAGTTCCGGGTCGAACGGGATGTCGGCGGTGGCGAGCGCCCGGCGATAGCCCTTCAGCCGGTCCTGCGCGGCCTGCATCCAGGGTTCGCCGGTGATGGTGGCGATGCGGCGATGGCCGTGACTGATCAGATGGCGGGTGGAGCTCTGGCCGCCGGCGATCTCGCTCGGCACCACGGCCGGGAAGGCGTAGTCCGCCGTGTAGCAGTTGAGCAGGATCACTGGAATGTCGAGGCCGTAGAGATAGTCGGGCGCAACGATCTCGCGGGTGAAGATGGTCATGTAGATCAGCGCCGAAATGCCTCGCTTGGTCAGAGCCGCGATGGCACGTGGCTCCATGACGGAATCGCCTAGCGTCTGCGCCACCAGCAGCACGTTGCCGGCATTCCACGAGGCTTGGCGTGCGCCCTCGATGGCGACCACGGCTTCCGGGCTGGTGGCGAGCTGGTCGACGGCGAAGCCGATCACGCCGTCAAGCCCTTCGAAGGCTGGAAGCGGCTTTTGCAACGCCGAGAAGGCCGGCGGCGAATAGCCGAGCGCACGCGCGGCCTCGATCACCCGTTCGCGCGTCTGCTGCGACAGCTTGATGCCGGGCGAATTGTTGAGCACGAAGGAAACGGTCGCCTGCGAGCAGCCGGCGGCTCTCGCGATGTCGGTCATGGTGACGCGACCCCTGGCGCTCTTCGCCGGCGGCTTGCGCCGCCGCGCCGTATCGAGGGCTTCCGGATCCGTCGTCTCGCTCATGGCATCCCCAATCCTAGGCCTGTCTAGCGGCAGCCGGTCAGGCCGACAAGATGGCCTGACATTATCGATTTATAGGAATCGTCATCGCCATTTATATCTATTAGTGATCTAGTGGTCCATCCACAACGCCGTTACCTCAGTCCGAAACCCAAAAACCACAAGGCTCGGCTTGGATACGGCCAGCGCAGCCGATTGCCGGCCGACATGCCCCGAAACCGCAGTATGCCCTGAAATATCGCCTCGCAACTAATACTGTTTACTAATACAATGATGCGCTGTACCGTCAATCCGTCGCGTCCGGCCCGGTTGGGTCGGGAGCGGAGGGAGTGAGCCTGAATGGCCCGATGGCGAGCGGATCCTATCTCCGCAAGCTTGTCTCGGACATGTGATATGTCAGACAAATCGGACTATTTACGAACGATGGATGAGTCTCTAAGGTCCGTGATCGTGGCTGGAACGCCGCCATTCTTTCGGTGTCGGGAACCCTTTGAGGAGGAGGGCGTCCAAGCTGCAAACGGCAAATCAGGTCAGTGCAAGATCGGTCAGTCGAACGACTGAACCAAACGGGAGGTTGAACATGAAATCCTTGATACGAAATGCATCCGTAGCCACAGCTGTGCTGCTGCTCGGCCTGTCGGCGACGGCAATCGCGCGCGCCGACGACAAGCCGACGCTGGCCTTTGTCGTCAACGGCGCTTCCGATTTCTGGAAGGCCGCCGAAGCCGGCGTCAAGAAGGCGCAAGGCGAGCTGCCGGACTACACCCTGGAGCTTAAATATCCCGAGCAGTCCTCGGTCGCCATCCAGCAGCGGCTGATGGACGATCTGGTGACGGCCGGCGTGAAGGGCATCATGGTCTCGGCGGTCGATCCGAAGACCTCCACCGATGGTCTCAACAAGATCGCCTCGCAAACGGCGCTGTTCACCACCGACAGCGACGCCCCGCAGACCAAGCGCGTCGCCTATATCGGCTCGTCCAATGTCGATGCCGGCAAGCAGGCGGCCGAGATCGCCAAGAAGGCGATGCCCAATGGCGGCAAGTGCCTCGGCTTCGTCGGCCTGCTCGGCGCCGACAATGCCAAGGAGCGCATCCAGGGCATGAAGGATGGGCTGGCCGGGACCAAGATCGAACTCATCGACGTGCGCGGCGACGACATCGACCAGGCCCGCGCCAAGAAGAATGTCGAGGACGCGCTGGTCGCCAGCCCCGACGTCACATGCATGGTCGGCTTCTACTCCTACAACACGCCGCGAATCTATGAAGCGCTGCGCGACGCCGGCAAGCTAGGCTCGATCACCGTCGTCGGCTTCGATGACGATCCGATCACGCTGGGCGGCGTCAAGGAAGGCACCGTTGCCGCCACCGTCGTGCAGCAGCCCTTCGAATGGGCCTATCAGGGCATGAAGCTGATGGCTGCCTATCTCAAGGGCGACAAGTCGGGCATCCCGGAGGGCGGCCTCATCATCATCCCGACCAAGATCATCGGCAAGGATGACGTCGACGCCTATGCCGCCAATCTGAAGGCGATGTCCGGAAACTGAGACCACAGGCAGTTCAGCCGGCTCAAGTTCGCCTTGAGCCGGCTGCTCGCATTGACGAACACCGTGAGGATCGTCAGTCTGAAGATGGACCAAAAACGGCCCACCGGCTGCTGTCAGGCATGATGAATTATTCCGACACATCCTTAACCGCGTCCATCCCGTTCCTCAGCCTCGAGAACGTGCGCAAGACCTATCCGGGCGTCGTCGCGCTCGATGGCTTCTCCATGGAGGTCAGGCCGGGCGAGGTCATCGGCCTCGTCGGCGAGAATGGCGCCGGCAAATCGACATTGATGAAGATCCTCGGCGGCGTCACCAGGCCCGACACCGGCACCGTCACCGTCGACGGCATCGCGCATGATGGGCTTTCCGTCGAAGCCAGTCTCGGTTCCGGCATCGCCTTCGTCCACCAGGAACTCAACCTGTTCGAGAATCTCGACGTTGCCGCCAACATCTTCTTCGGCCGCGAGCCGTTGCGCGCCGGGCCGCTCAAGCTCGTCGACCGCGCCAGGCTGCGCACCATGGTGGCGCCGCTGTTGAAGCGCGTCGGCGCCAATTTCTCCGCCGACACGCCGGTCTCCGCCTTGTCGCTGGCCCAGCAGCAGATGGTCGAGATCGCCAAGGCGCTCTCGATCAAGGCAAGGCTGGTCATCCTCGACGAGCCGACATCGAGCCTGCCTCTCGACGAAACCGACAAACTGCTCGACGTCATCAAGGCGCTGAAGGCCGACGGCATCAGCGTCATCTTCATTTCGCACCGGCTGCACGAGGTCGAGCGTGTCGCCGACCGCGTCGTCGTGCTGCGCGACGGCATGCTCGCCGGTACGCTGCAGAAGAGCGTCATCAACCACGACCAGATGGTCAAGCTGATGATCGGCCGCATGCTGAAGGAGCGCGAGAAGGCTTCCGAGGCAGCGCGGGCGCCGGGCGCCGTCGCACTCTCGGCCAAAGCCATCCGCACCCCCGCCTATCCCGGCCGGCCGGTCGACCTCGATGTCAGGCGCGGCGAAATCCTCGGCCTTGCCGGGCTTGTCGGCTCCGGCCGCACCGAACTGGCGCGAGTGTTCTTCGGCATCGACAGCAGCCTTGGCGGCGCGCTCGAACTCGACGGCAAGCCGCTTGTGCTGGGCTCGGCGGCGGACGCCGTCGCGCACGGCATTTTCCTCGTGCCCGAGGACCGCAAGCTGACCGGCATCCTGCTCGACCTGTCGATCGCCCAGAACATCTCGCTGCCCAATCTTCCGGCGCATGCGCGCCGCTCCCTGGTTTCGGCAAGTGCCGAGACCGCCACCGCCGAGAAGCAGAAGACCAATCTCGGCATCAGGGCGCCGTCGGTGCAGACGCGCACCGGCACGCTATCGGGTGGCAACCAGCAGAAAGTCGTGCTCGGCAAGTGGCTCGCCATGAGCCCGAAGGTGATGATCCTCGACGAGCCGACACGCGGCATCGACATCGGCGCCAAGGCGGAAATCTACGGGCTGATGCGGGCACTCGCCGATGCCGGCGTCGCCGTGCTGATGATCTCCAGCGACATGGAGGAGGTGATCAGCGTATCCGACCGCATCGCCGTCATGCATGAGGGCCAGATCTCGGGCATTCTCGACAAGGAACAGTTCAGCCAGGAAAACGTGCTGCTGCTGGCGGTGGGCAAGCAGCCGAAATAGCTTTGTTCCGCCGCGGTCCGGTCGCGGGAAACACTTTGTAGAACCTGTTCAAGCAGGCGTTTGGGAGAAGACGATGAGCAAGAAAGATCTCGGCCTGCTGATCCTGATCCTGGTGGTCGGTGCCATCGTGGCGATCATCAACCCACGCTTCCTGTTGCCGATCAATCTCGCCAACACCTCGAACCTGATCGGCCTGTTCGGCATCCTGTCGATCGGCCAGGCCTTCGTCATCATCACCGGCGGCATCGAACTGTCGGTCGGCTCGGTGGTCGCGCTGCTGGGAACGCTATTCATCGACTTTATCGCCGTGCGCGATCTGGACTGGCCGCTGGCCTTCGTGCTGATCATCGCGCTCGGCGCCATCATCGGCCTGGTGCATGGCTGGCTGATCACGCGGCTCAAGCTGCAACCCTTCGTCGTCACGCTGTGCGGTCTCTTGATCTATCGCGGCGTCGCCCGTTTCTACACCGCCGACGGCACCGCCGGCTTCGCCTTCGGCCAGAATTTCCCCGAGCTCGAATTCCTGACGGCCGGCCGCTCCTGGGGCGTGCCGAACAGCTTCATCGCGCTGATCGTCATCGCCATCGTCATGTGGGTGGTGCTGCACCGCTCGGTGTTCGGCCGCTACCTCTATGCCATCGGCAAGAATGAGGAGGCGGCAAAATATTCCGGCATCCGCACCGGCCGCGTCGTCATGGCCGCCTATGTCATCTGCGGCGTGCTGACGGCGTTGTCGGCGATCTATTTCGCCATGTACACGCGCTCGATCTCGCCGGCCAGCCACGGCCAGTTCTACGAGCTCTATGCCATTGCCGCGGCGGTGCTCGGCGGCTTCTCGCTGCGTGGCGGCGAGGGCTCGCTGATCGGCGTCATCCTGGGCACGGTGCTGCTGCAGGAACTGCAGAACCTCGTCAATCTGCTCGGCATCCCGTCCTCCCTCAACTTCGCGGTGATGGGCGGCGTCATCCTCATCGGCGTGCTGGTCGACCAGCAATGGGGCGTGTTCCGGGCACGGCGGCTGATGGTCGATGCCTCCCGCAAAAACGTCGCCGGTGCGGCCGCGGAGTAACGTCGGGGTCAAATGCTAGATCAGGCCCGACATGTCTGAGAAGGCCATCGCCTTGCGCAGCACTTCGGCGAAACGCTCGCCGGCCGCCTCGCGCGGGCCGCTGTTGTCGATCGAGGTGACGCCTGGTCCCGACAAGGTCACATTGGCGCTGCGCGCCAGCCGCGCCAGCACCTCGCCGCGCGACTCGCGGCCGCGCATCGCCAGCCGTTCGGCCAGCACCTCCGGCGAGGCGGTGACCTCGACAATGGCCAGATTGGCATAGCGTTCGCGCAGGACCGGGATGATCCCACGCGACACGTTCGCCACCGCGACACGGCCATTGGCGACCGACCAGTCGACATCGGCCGGGATGCCATAGCGCAAGCCATGCGCCTCCCAGGAAATGGCGAAGGCGCCATCGGCTTCGGCTTCGACGAAGGCAGCGTCGGCCAGCGTGTCGTGATCCTCGCTCGCGGCGTCGCTCGGCCTTGTGATGACGCGGCGAACGAACTCCAGCCGGGTCTCGTCGGCAAATCGGGCGCGGGCGTAGCCGATCACCGTATCCTTGCCGGCGCCGCTTGGGCCGACAACGGCGACGAAGACGCCGTCGCGGATCGGAAACGTCTCGGCGGACAATTCACGCTCGATCAACGCCGACACCATCATGCGACCCGGCGTCCCTGCCGCCAGACCGTGCGCACGACCGGAACATGGTCGTCGACACGCACGCGCACCAGGTCGGCGCGGCGGCCCTGCTCGATGATGCCGCGGTCGGTCAGCCCGACCGCTTCGGCCGGGTTCTTCGAGACCATGGCGACTGCCTGCGGCAGGGAAATGCCTTCGACGACGTCGCCGAGGAAGAACGCCGACTGGATCAGGCTGAACGGAATGTAGTCGGACGACAAGATGTCGAGCAGGCCGTCGCTGGCCAGTGTGCGGGCCGAGACATTGCCCGAATGCGAGGCGCCGCGCATGACGTTCGGCGCACCCATCAGGACGCCGAGCCCGGCCGCTTTCGAGGCCCTGGCGGCTTCTTGCGTGGTCGGAAACTCGGCGACGCGCACACCTTGTTCGATCGCCTCGTTGACATGGCCGATCGTGGCGTCGTCATGGCTTGCCAGCACGATGCCGCGCTCATGGCAGGCGGCGGCGATCACCGCCCGATTCGGTGCCGAATTGCGCGCCGATTCTCCCATCCGCTTTTCGCAGAACAGTTTGAAGTCGCGGTCGGTCAGCTTCAGCTTGCGCTGGTAGTAGTAGGCATAGGTTTCGAGGTTGACGAACTGGCGCTGGCCGGGCGCATGGTCCATCAGCGATGCCAGCTTGACGCGCTCGTCGCCGTCGAAATTGGCGAAGGCCTTGAGGCAGTCCGGCGCCGAAACCTCGCAGCGCAGATGGATGAAATGGTCGGCCCGCAGACGATCCTGCTGGACACTGTCCTCGATCGCGTCGGTCAGCTTGCGGATGTCGTCCGATGTCAGGTCGGCGTCCTCGTCCATGCCGACGCGCAAGGCATCCAGCACGGTGGTGATGCCGGCGGTTGCCACCTGCGCGTCGTGGGCAAGCACGGCGGCGATCGGGTTCCAGCGCACCTTCGGCCGCGGCGCGTAGTGGCCTTCGAGATGATCGGTGTGGAGTTCGACCAGCCCGGGGATGATATAGTCGCCGCCCATGTCCTCGCCGGTCATGTTCCCGCCGGTTTGGCCGGTGCCGGCATCGATGCCGGCGATAAAGCCGTCGCGCAGCACCAGCGAGCCCTCGACGATCTCGTCGGCAAGCACGATGCGGGCGTTGGTAAGAACAGTCTCGGCGGTCATTTCAGGCAGTCCTTGCTTGGTTCCGGCAGGGGTTGTTCCGGCAGGGGTTCTTCAGGCAGTTCTTCTGGCCGGGCGGCGCCCGAGCGCGTGATGGGAGAGCACCATGAATGGTGCGCCTGGTTCGGTTTCGACAAACAGCGTCAGCGCATCCACCAGCACCGGCTGTTGCAGCACGTCGGCGAACAGGCTGTCGATTGCTAGGCGAAGACGAGGGCTTTCCTGTGGCCCCGCCCGGCCGGACAGCGTCATGTGGAAGCGAAAGGTCTCGAAGACATAGGGATAGCCCCACTGGCATAGATTGCGGAACTCGGCCGGCTTCAGCGAATCCGGGCTGCGTCGCTCGATTTCCGCCTCGGTCAATGGCGCGCGAAAACGGTCGAAACCGAGCACGACGTCATCGGCGAAGCGGTTGAGAGCAGGCAGCGGTCCTTCCGGCACCAGCGCAAAGAAGCTATCGATCTGGCTGGCGACAAGGCGCGGGATTGCCACCACCGGCGTCGCTTCGGCAAAATGGTCGAGTGCGGCGCGCAGCGAGGCCTCCGTCTCGTTGGCCGCCAGGCGGAACGGTGCTTTCAGCGTCGCGTGAAAACCGTAGCGCCGCGCCGAAGCGGTGTGGAAGGCGACTTCCGCCGCCGATAGATCGGCCACCGCCTCCACCGGCCTTGTCGCGGCCCCAAACGGGTCGCGCCCCAGCCAATTGGCGGCGATCCGCGCCAGCGGCTCGTCCTTCCGGGGGGTGAAATAAATGGCGTAGCGCATGAGAAGTCCTCGTCAGTTCCGCTGCCATAGGTGATTTCCATGACGGATTGACGAAGCTTGAAGGGTTTTCGAGGGCAAATCGACCCGGCGGGGTCCTTAGCCGACGATTTTTCCAAGCTGGACCAATAGCTTCACCCGAAAGGTATGACCGATCAGGCCTTCATCAACCATTCGTGCTCGGGCGCGTTGTGGATTTTCCACGTCCGCTTCGGCCCGGCCATCACGTTGAGATAGTAGAGGTCATAGCCATGGCAGGCGGCGCAGGGGTGATAGCCCTCGGGTACCATCACCACATCGCCATCCTCGATCGCCATCGCCTCGTCCAGTGCGCGATGGCCGTTCTTGTCGGCGTCGGTGTAGACGCGCTGGAAGGCAAAGCCCTGCGGCGGATTGAGGCGATGATAGTAGGTTTCCTCAAGATAGGATTCGGCCGGCAGGTTGTCCTGGTCATGCTTGTGCGGCGGGTAGCTCGACGTGTGGCCGCCGGGCGTGATGACCTCGACCACCAGCAGTGAATCGGCCGGCTTGCCCTCCGGCAGTATGTTTGTGACGTAGCGCGTGTTGGTGCCTTTGCCGCGCACCTCCTGGCCGAGATCGTCCGGTCCGATCACGCGCACCGGCAGACCGCCGCCAAGACCTGGCGCCGAGCAGACCGCGAGTTCCAGTTCGGTGTCGGCCGTTACCGACCAGCCGGAGCCTTCCGGTATATAGACCGACCACGGCTTGCCCTCGAAGGGCGACATGCGCTCGCCGAGCAGGCCGAGGTCCTTGCCGCCGGCGGACGCCGTGCCCTTGCCGGTGACGAACACCAGGCAGACCTCGCGATCGTCCGTTTTTCCCGAGGCGCTCTCGCCAGGCTTCAGCCGATGCAGGTCGAAACCGACATAGGTCCAGCCTGCGATCTGCGGCGTCACATGGGCGACGCGGCCATGGCCCTTGTTGGCCTTCACCAGCAGCTTCGACATCCGGTTCACTCCTTCGGTTCGGGCTCGGCCGCTGCCTTGCTCTCGTCGGCCGGTTTGTAGAGATAGAAGAATTGCCAGACGGCGTAGCCGGCGAAGCCGAGCGCGAGCACGCCCCAGAACGGCGTGCCGGTGGCGAATTCGATGATCGACCAGATGACGCAGACCGCGACGACGGCGACACGCCGCCACAAAGGCCGGAAAAACGGGTGCTCGGAATCTTTCATCCGACCAACCTACAGCAACCCGGCGTCGCCGAGAACCGGCGCGTCTGGCATTGGCAAAGCCCTGGGCATTGGGAAAGCCCTAGGCATTGGGAAAGCCCTGTGTCTCGACCGTATAGCCGGCCGCCGTCATCACCCGCATCAATTCCTTGTGGCCAACCTGCGCCATCCTGAGCGGTGGATTCTTCTTCGGGTCCTGCTCGGCCTCGACCACGAACCAGCCCTCATAGCCATGGTCCGCGAACCGCTGCACGATGGCGCCGAAATCCAGCGAGCCGTCACCCGGCACCGTGAAGGCGCCGAGCGCAACGGCATCGAGGAAGGACTGCTTCGTGCGATCGAGCTTGTCGATCACTTCCATGCGCACGTCCTTCACATGCACATGGCTGATGCGCTTGTGATGGTTGTCGATGGCGCGCAGGACATCGCCGCCGGCAAAGGCCAGGTGCCCGGCATCGAGCAGCAGCGGAATGCCGGCTCCGGAATAATTCATGAAGGCATCGAGTTCCGGCTCGGTCTCGACCACCGCGGCCATGTGGTGGTGATAGGAAAGCGGCATGCCTTGTTCGGCGCACCATTCGCCGAATTCGGTTAGGCGTTTCGCATAGGCCTTCATCTCGTCGTCCGGCAGCTTCGGCTTGGTCGCAAGCGGCTTCGAGCGGTCGCCCTGGATCGAGCGGCCGACCTCGCCATAGACGATGCAAGGCGCGTTCACCGCCTTGAACAGATCGATCATTGGCTGGATGCGATCCTTGTTGTCAGCCATCTCCCCTTCGACCAGCGTGCCAGAGAACCAGCCGCCGCACAGCGTCACGTCGGCTGCCTTCAGGATCGGCAGCATGACATCCGGATGATTGGGAAAGCGCCGGCCCATCTCCATGCCGGTGAAACCGGCCGAGCGCGACTGGCGCAAACACTCCTCCAGCGAGACGTCGTCGCTGAGTTCCGCAAGATCGTCGTTCCACCACGCAATGGGGGACATGCCCAGTTTGGCTTTCAAGTCTTCACTCCGGTTTCAGACCATTCGGACCGGGTTCGCCCGGTCATTTTCAATTCAAGGCAGCGTTGGCATCAATCGCCGATGGTTTGCATCTGCCGCTTCGCTTCATAGGCCTTGCGCGCCGCGTTCACCTGGGCTCGCGTCGACACTTCCGGCACCGCCACATCCCACCAATGGCCGCCGGCGTCGGTGGAAACCAGAGGATCGGTGTCGATGACCAGCACGGTCGTGCGGTTGTTCTTCCTTGCCTTTTCCAGCGCGTTTTCCAGCCCGGCGATCGACGGCACTTTCTCGGCGATCGCGCCCATGCTCGCCGCATGTGCGGCGAAGTCGATATCGGGCAGGACCTCGTGGCGCGAGTCCTTCAGGAGATTGTTGAAGTTGGCGCCGCCGGTCGCCATCTGCAGCCGGTTGATGCAGCCATAGCCACGATTGTCGAGCAGCACGATGGTCAGCTTGAGGCCGAGCATCACCGAGGTGGCGATCTCGGAATTCAGCATCAGGTAGGAGCCGTCGCCGATCATGACGACGACCTCGTCGTTGGGCTTCGCCATCTTGGTGCCGAGCCCGCCGGCAATCTCGTAGCCCATGGTCGAGAAGCCGTATTCGGCGTGGTAGGAGCCGGGCGCGCCCGCTTGCCAGAGCTTGTGCAGTTCGCCGGGCAGACCACCGGCGGCATGCAGCAGCGTCACGCCAGTGCCCATCGCACGCTGCACGGCGCCGATCACTTGCGCGTCGGAAGGATAGGCGGCATTGGTCGACGCCGTCACCTTGGCGGCCTCGGCCTGCCAGGCCGTCTTGCCGGTGGCCGCATTGTCGGTCCAGCTTGCCGGCGCCTTCCAGCCCTTCAGCGCCGCGCCGAGCTCGGCCAGCCCCTCCGCCGCATCGGCGACCAGTGGCAGCGCCCGATGCTTGCCGGCGTCGAACGGCTGCACGTTGAGCCCGATGATGGTCTTGCCGGAGTTCTTGAACAACGCCCACGAGCCGGTGGTAAAATCCTGCAGGCGCGTGCCGATGGCCAGCACGACATCGGCTTCTTCGGCCAGCCGGTTGGCGGCCGAGGTGCCGGTGACGCCGACCGCCGCCATGTTCAGCGGATGATCGTCCGGCAGCGAGGATTTGCCGCCTTGCGTCTCGCAGACCGGAACGCCGGCGCCTTGCGCGAATTTCGCCAGCTCGTCCGACGCCTGGGAATAGAGGACGCCGCCGCCGGCGATCACCAGCGGCTTCTTTGCGCCCTTGAGCGCCGCCACCGCGGCGGCAAGCTCATGGCGGTCCGGGCGCGGCCGGCGCTGGTGCCAGACCCGCTCGGCAAAGAAGCTCTCTGGATAATCATAGGCCTCGGCCTGCACGTCCTGGCACAGCGACAGCGTCACCGGGCCGCAATCGGCCGGATCGGTCAGCACCTGCATCGCGCGGGTCAGCGCCGGGATGATCTGCTCCGGCCGCGTGATCCGGTCGAAATAGCGAGACACCGGACGGAAGCAGTCATTGACCGTCGCCGTGCCGTCGGAGAAATCCTCCGCCTGCTGCAGCACCGGATCGGGGATGCGGTTGGCGAAGACATCGCCGGGCAGAAACAGAACCGGCAGCCGGTTGACGTGGGCCAGTGCCGCCGCCGTCACCATGTTGAGCGCGCCGGGGCCGATCGATGACGTCGCAGCCATGAAGCGGCGGCGGAAATTGGCCTTGGCATAGGCGATCGCCGCATGCGCCATCGCCTGTTCGTTGTGGGCGCGGAAGGTCGGCAACTCGTCGCGCACCTGGTAGAGCGCTTCGCCGATGCCGGCGACATTGCCATGGCCGAAAATCGCCCAGACGCCGCCGAAGATCGGGACTTTCTTGCCGTCGATCTCGGTCATCTGCTTGCTGAGAAAGCGGGTCAGCGCCTGCGCCATCGTCAGGCGGATTGTCTTGCTCATGGTATTTTCCTCCGCAGTCCTATGCCGCGCCTTCTTATGCTGCTTTGCGGCCGCGCGCGGCAAGCCACGCTTCGGTCAGCTGTTCGAAGCGCGACGCCATGTCGGCGATCGCCTCGTCATCCGACATCTTGCCGGCCAGCCATTGTTCGGCCGCGTGGACGAAGATGGTGCGGCCGACGGCAAACCCCTTGACGATGGGCGCCTTGGCGGTGGCGGCGAACGCCGCTTCCAGCTCGTCTTGCGGCGCTTCCAGCCCGAGCAGCACGACGCCGCGGCACCACGGATCGTGCTTCAGGATCACCGCTTCGATCTTGGCCCACGCAGCCGCCGAAGCCTGCGGTTCGAGCTTCCACCAGTCCGGCTTGATGCCGAGCGCGTAGAGTTCCTCCAGCGCGCGCGGAATGGTCGTGTCGTCGAGCTTGCCGTGCTTGCCGGCGATGATCTCGACGAGGAGTTCTCGGCCTACTTTCCGCGCCGCCTCGAACAGCGCGCGCAGCTTCTGCTGCTGCTCTTCCTTGAGCGCCGCCGGATCGTCGGGATGATAGAAGCACAGGCACTTGATGCAGTGGTCGACCGGCCATTCGACAAGCTGCGAGCCGATGTCCTGCGAGAATTCAAAGCGCAGCGGCCGTGAGCCCGGCAATTCGACCGGCCGCCCGAGCCAGGCGAAGGGATGGCGGGCGAATTCGAACATCGCCTCGCGGCCATGCTTCTCGTCGATCAGCATGCCATAGCCGTCGCGGCCGGCAGCGACCTTCGCCGCCGCCTTGACCGCCAGCACCTTGAAGTCGCGGATTCGTGCGGGATCGGCACCGGCCTTCGCCGCCACATCCTCGAGCTGGATGCGGTGGTCGCAGGCGAGCGCCATCAGCGAGGGAACGTCGCGCCGGCGGGTGGTCGCCCAATGAATATGGTTGATCGCCTCGTCCTTGCGCAGCGCCAGGTGCTTGCTGCCGTTCTTGAGGAAGAACTGCAATTCCTCGAAGGTCGGATATTCCGGCGCACAGAGCAGCCGCGACACGGCAAAGGCGCCGCACGCATTGGCCCAGGTCGCCGCCGTGGCATGATCTTCCCCACCCAGCCAGCCGCGCAGGAAGCCGGACATGAAGGCATCGCCAGCGCCCAGCACATTGTAGATCTCGATCGGAAAACCCTTGCCGACGATGCCGTCTTCCAGATCGTCGCTGATCGGCCCGTCATAGACGATGCAGCCCATGGCGCCGCGTTTCAGAACGATGGTCGCCGCAGACAGCGAGCGGATCGTCTTCAATGCGCTTAGGCAGTCGTCGGCGCCCGACGCAATCATGATCTCTTCCTCGGTGCCGACGATCAGGTCGCAATCGGGCAGTACAGTCTTCAACTGGGCCGAGACCCGGTCCGACTTGACATAGCGCTCGAACCCTTCGGCATGGCCGGCCAGACCCCAGAGGTTCGGCCGATAGTCGATGTCGAACACGACCTTGCCGCCCTTGGCCTTGATGATGCGGATGGCCTTGCGCTGGGCGGCATCGCTGTTGGGGCGGGAAAAATGCGTGCCGGTGACGACGATGGAGCGCGCCGAGGCGATGAAGGCCTCGTCGATGTCTTCCGGCGCCAGCGCCATGTCGGCGCAGTCCGAGCGGTAGAAGATCATCGGCGAAACGCCTTCGTCCTCGACCGACAGCAGCACCAGCGCGGTCAACCGCTCCTTGTCGGTCTTCAGCCCGTCGACGTTGACGCCTTCGCGCTTGAGCTGTTCGCGAATGAAGCGGCCCATCTGCTCGTCGCCGACGCGGGTGAGCAGCGCCGAGCGCAGTCCGAGCCTGGCCGTGCCGACCGAGATGTTGGCCGGGCAGCCGCCGACCGACTTGGCGAACGAGGTGATGTCCTCCAGCCGCGAGCCGATCTGCTGGCCATAAAGGTCGACGGAAGCACGCCCGATGGTGATGACGTCGAGCGGCGCCTGTTTCGCGTCCACGGCTTCGCTCATTGGAACCTCCCGTCGGCCTTGTTGTTTTGGGGTACACGCGCGAGCGGCAGCGTGGCGCCGGGGAATATGAAATAATAATTCCAATCCATAGTCAATATGGAATGAGCATTCCTTTGCCTAAAATTGCCTTTGAGGTGGCTGCTAGACCTTGCGTCTCTTACTTGTGCTGCGCCGCTTCTCGCCGACGCCGACGGTCAGCGCCATGGCCAGAGCCATCGTCGCCGACAGCGAGCGGAAGCCGGCGAAATCCGCCTCGGCAACCTCGAACCAGACGCTGGCGAACTGCGCGAGCGGTGAGAACGAGCTGTCGGTGATGGCGACGATCGGCACGCCCTGTTCCGAAATGCTGCGTGCCTCCTCGATGGTGGCCGGCGCGTAGGGCGAGAAGCTTATGGCGATGACGGCATCCGCCGGCGTGGCGAATGCGATCATCTCGGCGTTCAGCCCGGCCGCGGATTCGATCAGCTGGTTGCGGATCTTCAATTTGCCCAGCGCGTAGGCGATGTAGGACGCCACCGGATAGGAACGGCGCTTGGCCAGCACGTAGATGGTCTCCGCCTTTGCCAGCAGGGAAATCGCGTCTTCCAGATGCGCGTCGTCCAAGGTGCGCGAAATGTCGTTGAGCGAGGTGCTGGCGGCGGCGACGAAGCCGTCGAAGATTGCCCGGTGGCCGGCGCCGCCTTCGGCCTTGACGCGCAAGGCCTGCAGGCGTTCGTCATAGGATGAATTGCGCTCGCGCAACCGCTCGCGAAACACCTGCTGCAGGCTGGTGAACCCGTCGAAGCCGAGCTGCTGGGCGAAGCGGATCAAGGTCGACGGCTGCACGCCCGCCGACGCAGCGATGCTGGCGGCGGTGCCGAAGGCGATGTCGTCGGGATTGTCGAGCGCATAGGCGGCGATCTGGGCGATGCGCTTCGGCAGGCTTTCGCGCCGGTCCAGGATGGTGGCGCGCAGCGTCTCGAAATCGCGAGGTACCCGTTCGTCCATCGTCGCTCTGTCCAGGCTCATCTATATGGGTACCCTCTCTGCCCCATCATAGCGAGCCTGCGCAAGAACGCCATAATAAATGAGGCAGACATTCCATTCCAAGGGAAAATGGACTAATTCATCCACGCAACGCTTCAGGCAGTGGAGAAACGGAAAATGGTCGGCGTCGGTCTTATCGGCACGGGTTTCATGGGCAAGTGTCACGCCATCGCATGGAGTGCCGTCGGCGCCGTCTTTCCCGACGTGGCCAAGCCCCGCCTCGTCCATCTTGGCGAGATCAATGAAGACCTCGCCAGCCGCAAGGCGGGCGAGTTCGGCTTCGCCAAGGCGTCCGGCGACTGGCGCGCCGTCGTCAACGACCCGGAAGTCGATATCGTCTCGCTCACCACGCCCAACCAGTTCCATCCGGAGATGGCCATCGCCATCCTCGAGGCCGGCAAGCATCTGTGGTGCGAAAAGCCGATGGCGCCGAGTTTTCCCGAGGCCGAAGCCATGGCGGCTGCGGCGAAAAAGTCAGGGAAGGTCGCCGCACTCGGCTACAACTACATCCAGAGCCCGGCCATCCGTCACATCGGCGCGCTGCTCGACGAGAAGATCATCGGCGAGGTCAACCATCTGCGCATCGAGATGGACGAGGACTTCATGGCCGACCCGGAGGCGCTGTTCTTCTGGAAGCACGAAGCCGCTTCCGGCTATGGCGCGCTCGACGATTTCGCCGTGCATCCGCTGTCGCTGGTCTCAGCCTTGTTCGGCCGCGTTGCCAGCGTCATCTGCGACATGGCCAAGCCCTATGCCGACCGCAAGCTCGCCGCCGGCGGCCGCCGCGCGGTGGAGACCTACGATATCGCCAGCGTACTGATGCATCTGGAGAACGGCATTGCCGGCACGCTGCTGGTCAACCGTTCGGCCTGGGGCCGCAAGGGCCGCATCGCCATCCAGATTTTCGGCTCGAAGGGATCGATCCTGTTCGACCAGGAGCGGATGAACGAAATCCAGCTCTACGTGACGGCTGATCGCCCGACCGAGCAGGGCTATCGCACCATCCTGGTGGCGCCGCATCACAAGCCCTACGACGCCTTCCTGCCGGCGCCCGGCCATGGCCTCGGCTTCAACGATCTCAAGATCATCGAATGCCACGAGCTGCTGACGCGGCTTGCCGGCAAGCCGGCGCGGGTCATCGAGTTTGCCGAGGGGCTCGAAATCGAGCGCACCGTGCACGCAATGGCACGCTCGTTCGAGGAAAAGCGCTGGGTGAATGTACGGTAGTCCCTCGCTTGGCATAGGCCATCCGCCTCGCCAGCTTCAGCCGGCGGCGACCGGGGCGTTCGTCTCCCACCCGTCTACCCAGACCTGCCGCAGCCGATCGCCTTCGCCCTTGAACCGTAGCCCTGTCGCCTGGCAATCCTCGATCCGGTCGCTGCGGAAATTGCGGATCGCCTGGCGCAGCTCGCACCAGGCGACGACGTTGGCGCTTTCGGCGTAGTAGATGAGAGCGATCGGGCGGATCAGCCGCTCGGAGGCGCGGCCGTGTTCGTCGCGGTAGGACAGGTCGAGCTTCTCCTCGTCGCGGATGGCGCGGCGCACCAGCGCCAGATCGACCGCGCCGACCGAGGGTGCGGCGAACCCCCAAGCGTGCAACGCATTGGCGTCGAATGTCTGCCGCAACGGTGGTGGCACCGCGCCGGCGATCTTGGCGCTGACACGCTTGGCCGCCTGCTTCAGCTCGCTGTCCCCCGTGCGCTCCAGCAGCGCGAGCGACAGAACGATCGCCTCCATCTCCTCGATCGAAAACATCAGCGGCGGCAGGTCGAAGCCGGGGCGCAGGATATAGCCGATGCCGCGCCCGCCCTCGATCGGCACGCGCATCGCCTGCAACGCTGCAATGTCGCGATAGACGGAGCGCACCGTTACTTCCAGTCGTTCGGCCATCATGGCCGCCGTCACCGGTTGCCGCGCCAGCCGCACGATCTGGATGATCTCGAACAGGCGTGACGCCTTGCGCATTTCCTCACCCGTTTCGATCGCAACTGACACTACATCGTCAGTAGGGTTGGCCTATACGACTGCCTATCGAGTTGAAAATCAACACATTCCTCAGCGGCTTGGCCGGGCGAGGCGACAGGCAACTGACATGGGCTATGCGGAAAATCTCTGGCTGTTCTTCCTCCTTCTGTTCGGCATCATCATCGTGCCCGGCATGGACATGCTTTTCGTGCTTGCCAATGCGCTGACCGGCGGCGGCAACAGAGGGCTTGCCGCCACCGGCGGCATCATGCTGGGCGGCATGGTGCACACGCTGAACGGCGCAGTCGGCGTCGGCCTCCTGATGCATTTCGTGCCGATCCTCTACAATCCGCTGCTGATTGCCGGCGCCGCCTACATGGCCTTTATCGGCCTGACGCTGATGCGCAGCTCGATCAAGGTCGGCCACGAGGGGCCCGCCGGCAGCCGCTCCGCATGGAAGGCGTTTCGCCAGGGGCTGGTGATCTGCTTGATCAATCCCAAAGCCTACCTCTTCGTCTTTGCGGTCTACCCGCAATTCCTGAAGCCGGCCTTCGGTCCGATCTGGGCGCAGGCGGCCATCATGGGATTGATGACGCTCGCGGTGCAGTTTGCCGTCTATGGCGGGCTCGCCATCACTGCCGGTCGCAGCCGCAATCTGCTGGTCGCCAATCCCCGGGCGACCGCATTTGCCGGCCGGACGGCCGGACTACTGCTGGTTGCGGTGTCGGTGCTGACCGCCTGGCAAGGTTTGAAGGCGGCGTGATCCGCCGCCCTATCCTCGCTGGCATTGCCGGCCTTGTCAGGCGGCGCCCTGCCGGTTGTCCATCATGGCGCGGCGCGCTGAGCGGCGCCACTCGGCGGCGCCGGCAAGGCCGTGCAGCACCGTCTCGGTGGTCGCCCAGTCGATGCAGCCATCGGTGATGCTCTGGCCGTAGACGAGCGGCTTGCCGGGCACCACGTCCTGCCGCCCGGCGACGAGATTGCTCTCGATCATGACGCCGATGATGCGCTCGTCGCCCGCCGCGACCTGGCCCGCGACATCAGCCGCGACCTTCGGCTGGTTCTCGGGCTTCTTCGAGCTGTTGGCGTGGCTGACATCGATCATCAACCGAGGGGCCACGCCGATGCGGGCGAGTTCCACACTCGCAGCCTCGACGCTCGTCGCGTCGTAGTTGGGCGCGATGCCGCCGCGCAGGATGACGTGGCAGTCCTCATTGCCGGTGGTCGTCGCGATGCCGCTGCGTCCGCCCTTTGTCACCGCCATGAAATGATGTGGCTGGGCGGCCGATTTTACCGCCTCGGCGGCGATCCGCAGATTGCCGTCGGTGCCGTTCTTGAAGCCAACCGGGCAGGACAGGCCGGATGCCAGCTCGCGGTGGATCTGGCTCTCGGTCGTGCGCGCACCGATCGCGCCCCAGGCGACGAGGTCGGCAATGTATTGCGGGGTGGTCATGTCGAGGAATTCGGTCGCCGCCGGCAGGCCGAGATTGTTGACGGCGGAGAGCACGTTGCGCGCCATCCGCAGTCCCTTGTCGATGTTGAAGCTGCCGTCGAGGTCGGGATCGTTGATCAGCCCCTTCCATCCCACCGTCGTGCGCGGCTTCTCGAAATAGACCCGCATCACGATCTCGAGCCGGTCGGACAGGGCCTCGCGCAGCGCCGCCAGACGGCTGGCATAGTCCACCGCAGCGACCGGGTCGTGGATCGAACACGGGCCGACGATGACGAGCAGTCGATCGTCGGTACCGTTCAAGATGGCGTGGATCGCATTGCGTGACGCGCTAACGGTGCGCGTCGCCGTCAGCGTGCGCGGGATCTCCCGCATCACCTGGTCCGGCGTACTCAATTCCCTGATTTCCTTGACCCGGAGGTCATCTGTGGTGGTCAACACGGCTTTCTGCTCCTGTTAGGAGACCTGCCGGCTGAAACAAAAAAGCCGCCAGGTCTGGCGGCTGTTCGGATATTGATGCTGCAATCTTCAGATCGAGCGCAATCCTCCCGCCGCCAGCGAGCTCCTAAAGTACCAATACGTGGCGGTCAGGTTGATCATGAGGCTCATATAGTCGAAGCCGATGCGTTTGTCACGTACCTGATGAGACTACTCTGGCGATGAGCCTGCGATGCTCTGATCGTAGTCGACCAGCGACCCAGTCATCACGCCCGACTGCGGGCTGACCATGTAGCTGATCAGCCGGGCGAGTTGCGCCGGCTTCACCAACTGGCCCATCGGCTGCGCGGCCTCGGCCTTAGCCAGCCAGTCGTCAGGCGCATCGTGCCATTTCTTCTGCACGATGTCCTCGCCCTCGGTGTCCATCCAGCCGGGCAGCACGGCGTTGCAGCGGATGCGGTTGCCTCGATGAGCATTGGCGACATTCTTGGTCAGCGTCATCAGCGCGCCCTTGCTGGTCGAATAGGCGGTCAGGAACGACTGGCCGCAATGCGCCGACATCGACAGCACATTGACGATCGAGCCCGGCTTCTTTTTCTCGAGCAGATGCGCCACCACGCCCTGCATCAGGAAAAACGGGCCACGCACATTGGTGTCGAAAATAGTGTCGAAAAGCTCTTCTGAAGTCTCGACCAACGAACCGCGCGCCGACGTCGCGGCGGCGTTGACCAGCGCGTTGATGGTGCCGAAATGCGAGATCGCGGTCGCCACCGTACGCTTGCAGTCGGCCACCTTTGAAACATCGGCGCTGATGAAGATGGCGTCGACGCCGGCTTTCTTGAAATGGGCGACGGCTTTGTCGCCCTTCTCCTGCGAGCGCCCGACCAGAGCCAGGGCCCGGCAGCCCTCGTCTGCCAATGCCTCGGCGACGGCGAAGCCGATGCCTTGCGCGCCGCCGGTGACGATGGCGCGCGTTTCATGATTGCGACCGGCGGATGTGCTCATCGCTTTGCTCCTGTGCCCTTGGGTACGAATTCCAGCTCTTACTTGTCGAGGCGGACGGTCTTGCCTGATGTCGCCGACTTCAGCGCCGCATCGGCCAGCTTCAGCGCCACAAGGCCGTCCGCGCCGCTCGGTGCCGCCTTCTTGCCTGACGTCGCGGCTGTGATGAAGGCGGCGATCTCGTTGGCATAGGCGTCGAGGTAGCGGGTCATGAAGAAGTCGTGCAGCGGCGGGCGCGTATAGCCCTTCTCGTTGGCGAGTTCGATCGACACCGGGCGCTGGTTCTCGGCCGCGATCATGCCTTTCGAGCCATGCACCTCGATGCGCTGGTCGTAGCCATAGGTGGCGCGGCGCGAGTTGGAGATGACGGCCTGCTTGCCGGAGGCGGTCTCGAGGATGACGCTGACGCTGTCGAAATCGCCGGCCGCGCCGATCTTCTTGTCGACCAGCACCGAGGCATGGGCGCTGACCGCCACCGGCTCCTCGCCGAGCAGGAAGCGCGCCATGTCGAAATCATGGATGGTCATATCGCGAAAAATGCCGCCGGAGCGCTTGATGTAATCGATCGGCGGTGCGCCCGGATCGCGCGAGGTGATGGTGACCATTTCAACGGTGCCGATGGCGCCGTCATCGATCGCCTTGCGCACGGCGGCGAAATGCGGATCGAAGCGCCTGTTGAAGCCGACCATCAGCGTTGCCTTGGTCTTCTCGACCACGGCCAGGCACTTCTCGACGCGCTTGACGTTGAGGTCGATTGGCTTCTCGCAGAAGATCGCCTTGCCGGCCTTGGCGAAACGTTCGATCAGGTCGGCATGGGTGTCGGTCGGCGTGCAGATGACGACGGCATCGATATCCTTGGACTTTTCAATGGCTTCGATGCTGCGCACCTCGGCGCCATAGGCCGTCGCCAGCTCGGTCGCCGCTTTCTCGAACGCATCGGCAACGGCAACCAGTTTGGCCTGCGGATTGGAGCCGACGGCGCGGGCGTGAACCTTGCCGATGCGGCCGGCACCGAGGAGGGCGAAGCGGAGAGTCATGGAATGTCCTTTGAGGGTGGTTCGAAGCAGGGCGCCGGTCATGGGCGCGGGTGATTTTCCGGTCAAGACACAAGATCGACAGGGAAGCGGTGACCACCGCCTCCGCGCCCGGCCTAAGCCGCGAGTTCCGCCTCCCCGGTCTTGGCGCCGGTGATGTAGGAGACGATATCGTTGCCGTCGGTGTCCTGCTTGCGCAGGTTGGCGACGATGCGGCCGCGCCGGAAAACGACGATGCGGTCGCAAAGATCGAACACCTGGCGCATGTTGTGGCTGATCAGGACCAGCGGCTCGCCATTGTCCTTCAGCGTGCGGATGATGTTTTCGACCTGTGCGGTCTCCTGCACGCCAAGGGCGGCCGTCGGTTCGTCCATGATGATGAGCTTGGAGGCGAAGGTCGCGGTCCTGGCGATCGCCACGCACTGTCGCTGGCCGCCCGACATGTGGCGGATGGTGTTGGAGAGGTTGGGGATCTTCACCGCCGTGCGGATCAGCGCCGCTTCGGTCGCCTTGCGCATGTATTTGCGGTCGAGGATCGAGAACGGTCCGAGATTGAACAGCACCTTTTCGCGGCCGAGGAACAGGTTCGACGGTACGTCGAGGTCGTCGGCCAGCGCCAGGTTCTGGAACACCGTCTCGATACCCGCCTCGCGGGCCTCGATCGGCCCGGTGAAGTTCACCTCCTTGCCGTCGAACCAGATCTTGCCATCCGTGCGTTGCTCGACAGCGGTGATCTGGCGTACGAAGGTCGACTTGCCAGCGCCGTTGTCGCCCATGATGGCGACATGCTCGCCCTTGCGCAGCTCGAAGTTCGCTCCCTCCAGCGCATGCACGCCGCCATAGCGCTTGGTCAGGTTTTCGGTCTTCAGGACGATGTCTGCCATGATCAAGCCCTCATTGCCCTAAGGCGTTGACGCCACTGGTCGAGAACGACTGCGCCGACGATGATCACGCCCTTGACCATCTCCTGGTAATAGGCGTCGAGGCGCAGGAAGGTGAAGCCGGAGATGATGACGCCGAAGATCAGCGAGCCGATCACCGTACCGACGATCGAGCCGCGGCCGCCCGACAAAGAGACGCCACCGATGACCGCCATGGCGATCGCGTCGAGTTCGTACATCACGCCCATGCCCGATTGCGCGGTGAGGTTTTTCGAACTCAGCACCACGGCGGCCAGTGCTGCGAGCACGCCGGCGATTACGTAGACGAGGATCTTGTGGTTGGCGATCTTGATGCCGGACATGCGCGCGGCGTCCTCGTTGGAGCCGATCGCGTAGCAGTGCTTGCCGTACCGTGTGTAGGTCATGATCAGCTGGAACAGCACCGCCAGCGACAGGAAGATGATGACCGGCATCAGGCCTTTGCCGATTGCCGCGAAACCTTCGGTAGGAAACGAGATAGGCTGCCCCTTTGACCACCATTTGGCGATGCCGCGCGCGGTGACCATCATGCCGAGCGTGGCGATGAATGGCGGAATGCGCGTGTAGGCAATCAAGGCGCCGTTGACCAGGCCGGCGAACAGCCCGCAGCCGATCGCCACCAGCACCGGCACGATGACGGGCAGGTCGGTCCAGCCTTGCGCCAGGAACATCGCCTTGGGGTTGGGGTTGCCGTTGACGGTCGCCACCTGGGCAAAACTCATCGCGATCATCGCGGTCGCGCCGACGATGGAACCCGAGGACAGGTCGATGCCGCCGGTGATGATCACTTGCGTGACGCCGATGGCGATGATGCCCACGATCGACACCTGCAGGATGATGATCTGCAGGCGCGCCTCGTTGAAGATCGCGCTGACGTCGCTGCGGGTGTTGAACAGGAAGCTGTCGCCGAGAAAGATCCGGCCGATCAGTTCGAAGACGACGACGAGGATGACAAGCGCCAGGAAGACGTTGATTTCGGCAGGCCATGCGCGCTTCTTCGCGTCATAGCCGACCCCGCCGACGCCATGAGATGTCTGTGCCAAATCTTCTCTCCTCCGTCAGCCGCGGTCGCCCCTCGCTGCCTTGCCGGCGCTGAGGGAAAGGGGAGCGGCGCTCTTGGCGCCGCTCCGTATGTCCGCCGCTCAGTTCTTCTTCAGGAACTTGTCGATGTTCGCCGGCGTCACCAGCTGGAAGGGCACGTAGACCTTGTGTTCGACCTTCTCGCCCTTGGACAGTTTCAGTGCCGCATCCAGCGCGCCCGCACCCTGGCCGGCCGCGTCCTGGAACACGGTTGCGTCAAGGTCGCCGGCCTGCATCGCGGCAAGCGCGTCCTGCGTGGCGTCGACGCCGCCGACCACGACCGACTTCATGTCGATGTTGGCGGCCTTCATCGCCTGGATGGCGCCGATGGCGCTTTCGTCATTGTTGGCAATGACGCCGTCGAACGGCTTGCCGGTCGACAGCCAGTTGGTCATCAGGTTCTGCGCCTCGTCGCGGTTCCAGTTCGACGTCTGCTTGTCGATGATCTTGATGAAGCTGCAATCCGGCGTGGCGATCACCTCTTCAATATCCTTGGTGCGCTGCACGGCCGCCTGGTTGGAAAGTTCGCCCATGATCACATAGACGTTGGCTTCCTTCTTGCCGGCTTCCTTGAACAGTCGGCAGACTTCCTTGGTTTCGAGCGTGCCGGAATCGGCCTCGTTCGAGGCGACGAAGGCCTGGTTGTCCGGGAGTGTGTCGACATTGACCGGTTCGCGATTGACGTAGACGAGCGGGATCTTGGCGGCCGCCGCGGCGTCCGACATTGCCTGCGTGGCCGAGGTATCGACCGGATTGACGATGATCGCATCGACGCCCGAGGCGGCGAAGTTCTTGATCTGGTCGAGCTGCTTGGCGACGTCGTTCTGCGCGTCCTCGACCTGCAGCTCCACGCCGCTCATGCCTTTGGCCTGCTCGATCATGCCGTTGCGCAGCACGGTCAGGAAGTTGTCGTCGAACTTGGCCATCGACACACCGACCTTGGCGGCCATGGCGGATGAACTCATCAGCGCCGCGAAAGCGACGCCCAAAATCAGTTTCTTCATTGTGTTTCTCCTCCACATATTGGTGTCCGGTTGCACCGATCTATCCGGAATCCCCGATCTCCCCGGGGAATCTCTCCCGATTGTCATTTCTGTTCCGGGTGGCGTGTCCCGTCTGCTGGAACGCCAAACCCTCTGTTTGAAACAGATGTTCCGGAACGAAAGAACCAAAATACACAGTTGGTGAAATATTTATTCCATTTTGCCTCGGGGCGTCAAGGGAGATTCCAAAACCGGATGAGCGATTTTCGGATGATGGGCGCCTGCCGTCTGTCTCAGGCGCTGACGATCAGCCGGGGCCTTCGCGGCATCGGCGAAGGCGCTTCGGCCGACGCGAAGGTCGAGAGCCTAGATGTTCTCGGGCAGATAGATGTCGAACGGCAGGAACGTCTGGCCGGGCGCGTTTGCGGCACCGGTTTCGATGGCATGTGCCATCAGGTCGACCAGTTCGCGGCAAAGTGCTGCCAGCGGCGTCGAGATCACCATCGTCAGGACACCATCCGCCAGGGCCGAGCGCGATACCGCCGTGATCTCGTTGCAGATGACCGCGGGCATTTCGGCCGGCTTTGCTTGCCTGAGCGCCGCGACCGCACCCTCCATGCCGCCCCCGGCGACATAGCAGCCGACGAGATCAGGGTGGTGGCCGAGGAGGTCGAGCAGCGTGTCCTGCGTGATCTGGTTGGCTTCCAGGTTGACCAGTGTCTCCAGCAAGGTGAATTCCGGCGCCTGCTCGCGAAAGAAGGAGCGAAACCCGATCTCGCGCAGCTCATGGCCGTGAAAGCGGTGGCTGCCGACGAACAGCGCGACCTTGCCCGGCCGTCTGGCGGCCTTCGAAATCATCCAGGCCGCGGTGCGGCCGACCTTGCGGTTGTCGAGGCCGACATAGCCTTCGCGAATGCCGGCGGCGAAGTCGGACAGCAGGGAAAACACCGGCAGCCCTTTCGCCTTCATCTCCTCGACGGCGACCGTCAGTGTCGGGTGATCCGGCCCGACCAGGGCGACGGCCCTGCATTTGGCCGCCAGCCTGCCCGCGCGCTCGACGATTTCATCCGGGGCCAGCGAGTCCGCGAAGTCGATGATGGCGACACCGCGGAAGCGCGGTGATCGCGACATGGCGAGCTCAAGCTCGCGGGCGAATTCGCTGTAGAAGACATAGTTGCCCTTGAGCAGCAGGAAACCAAGCCGGTACTCGGGCAATTCGTGGCGCATCCGCTGCTTGATCAGCCCGGCGGCGTGATAGCCGATCTCGGTCGCTGCCTCGTAGACGCGGCGCGCGGTGTCTTCGCGCACCGGCAGGCGGCTGTTGAGGACGCGGTCCACCGTGGCAACACTGACCCCGGAGATGCGCGCCAGGTCGGTGATGGTCGGCCGTTTCGCCATGCTCGCCTCACTGGATTGTTCGGCCTTCTTACATCATTATGATAGGAAATGATAGAAACTATCTTTGTGATGTTGAGTCTATCAGGTGTCGGCGTTATTTTCAGGTTCGAAGCCAAGGGATATCGGGCATTCGCCTGGCGAATGCCTTTGCCAAGGGAGGCAATCATGTCCACAACGCCGTCCCGGCGTGACTACAGCCTGATCGGCCGCGACGCCAAGCTCGCCGTCGAGACCGGCCTGTCGGCGGCCGAGTGGTATCATACCGACATCCCGCGCAAGCAGATGAAGGAGCTGATGCAGCGCTCCGACGCGCCGGCGATCCGCGACACCATCATCTGGCTCGCCGCCCTGATCGTCAGTGGCGCGGGCGGCGCTTGGTTCTGGGGCACATGGTGGTGCGTGCCGTTCTTCTTCGTCTATGGCGTCCTCTACGGCTCATCCACCGATTCACGCTGGCATGAATGCGGCCACGGCACTGCCTTCCGGACGCAATGGATGAATGATGTGATCTATCAGATCGCCTGCTTCATGATCATGCGCAATCCGGTGACCTGGCGCTGGAGCCACACGCGCCATCACACCGACACCATCATTGTTGGCCGCGACCCGGAAATCTCCGTCATGCGGCCGCCGGATCTGCTGCGCGTCGTCCTTGCCTTTGTCGGCGTGCTCGACGCCTGGCATGCGATGAGCGACATGCTGCGCAACGCCGCCGGCAACATCAGCGCGGCGGAAAAGACCTTCATCCCCGAGCAGGAGCAGCCGAAGGCGATCCGCTTTGCCCGCGTCTGGACAGCGATCTATGCCGCAACCATCGCGCTGGCGGTCTATACCGGCTCGTTCCTGCCTTTGATGCTGGTCGGCCTGCCCAGGCTCTATGGCGCTTGGCATCACGTCATGGTCGGGCTGCTGCAACATGGCGGCCTGGCCGACAACGTCACCGATCATCGCCTCAACAGCCGCACCGTCTACATGAACCCGATCAGCCGTTTCATCTATTGGAACATGAACTACCACGTGGAGCATCACATGTTTCCGATGGTGCCCTATCATGCGCTGCCGAGGCTGCATGCGCTGATCAAGCACGACCTGCCGGCGCCGACCGCGTCGATCCTGGCCGGCTATCGCGAAATGATCCCTGCCTTCCTGCGCCAGTTGCGCAACGAGGACTATTTCCTCAAGCGTGAGCTGCCGCCGACCGCCAGGCCATACCGCGACGAATTCCACACCGATGCCGTCGCCGCTGCCGCGGAATGACCGCGCTGGCTATCCGATTTCCAGGGGAGGACTGAATGAGCGACTGGGTCGAGGCGTGTGCCGCCGGCGATATCGATGAAGAGGATGTGATGCGCTTCGACCATGGCGGCCGCACCTTCGCCATCTATCGCAGCCCCGATGATGACTATTTCGCCACCGATGGTCTCTGCACCCACGAAAAGGTGCATCTTGCAGACGGGTTGGTGATGGACGACATCATCGAATGCCCCAAGCACAATGGCCGCTTCAACTACAAGACGGGGGACGCCCGCGGCGCGCCGGTCTGCGTCAACCTCAGGACCTATCCGGTCAAGGTCGACGCCGGCAAAGTCCTGATACAGATCGGATGACGGATATGACGCGAGGGATGGTCATCATCGGGGCCGGCGAATGCGGTGGCCGTGCGGCATTGGCGTTGCGCGATCTCGGCTATGAAGGGCCGGTGACGCTGGTCGGCGACGAACCGCATCTGCCCTATGAACGGCCACCTCTGTCCAAGGAGGCGATGACCAGCGATGCGCCCGAAATCAAGGCGATCGCCAGCGACGAGATGCTGGCCGGGAGCTCGATCCGGCATATCCATTCCGTTCAGGCCGTTGCGATCGATCGCGCGGCGCATACAGTGCGTCTGTCGGACGGTTCGGTCTTGCCCTACGACAAGCTTCTGCTGGCCACCGGCTCGACCCCGCGCAAGCTGCCGATGCCGGGATTGGGTTCGCGCTGCGTCTATCTCCGCACTTTCGCGGATGCGCTGGCCATTCGCGCCCATCTGCGCACCGGCAACCGCATTGCCATTGTCGGCGGCGGTTTCATCGGCCTCGAACTTGCCGCCGCGGCCCGCAAACTTGGTGCTGCGGTCACGGTCATCGAGGCGCTGCCGCGCATTTTGATGCGTGGCGTACCGGCCGAGATCGCCCAAATCATCCATGCTGCGCACATTGCCGAGGGCGTGAATATCCTGTGCGGCGACGGCATTGCGTCCATCGCCGATGACGGCAAGGAGGTGCGCATCGCGCTTGCCGGCGGACAGGAGATATCAGCCGATCTCGCCGTCATCGGCATCGGCGCCGTGCCGGTGACCGGACTGGCGGCCGAAGCCGGGCTGACGATCGACAACGGCATCGCTGTCGATGCCGAGCTGCGCAGCAGCGATCCCGACATCTTCGCCGCCGGCGATTGCTGCTCGTTTCCGCTCGCAGTCTATGATGGCCGCCGCGTGCGGCTGGAGGCCTGGCGCAACGCCCAGGACCAGGGCGCGCTGGCGGCGAAAAACATGCTCGGCGCCTGCGAGGCGCATGCGGCGGTGCCGTGGTTCTGGTCGGATCAATATGGTCTGTCCCTGCAGATCGCTGGGCTTTCCGACGAGGGCCGCAGTGTCGTGCGCCGCGACCTCGGCGACGGCGCTTTCATTCTCTTCCATCTGGCCGAAGACGGCAGGCTGGTGGCGGCCAGCGGCATCGGTCCCGGCAATGCGGTCGCCCGCGACATCCGACTGGCCGAAATGCTGATCGGCAAGCGGGCGAAGCCGGCGCCGGAAGCGCTGGGATCGCAGGCCGTCAAGCTGAAGTCGCTGCTGGCGGCCTGAGCCGTCATGCAGATTGTCGAAGTCGGCGGTGACGAATTCAATATCGGCGCTGCCCGGCTCTCAACGTGCCCTAGAAAAGTGCCTTCAGCTCCGTCAGCTTGTCGTTGACCAGCCAACCGTAATAGTTCTCCTCGGGCAGCTTCTCCGGCTCGCCGGCAGCGCTGCGCCTGTCGTTCTCCGCCTTCAGCGCCTCGGCGCGTTGCTCCGGATTGCCGACATTGTAGAGCGTGGCGGTCAGCCCCGGATTGTCCGAAATGTCGAAGCCGGCAATGTTCTTGTAGGCGTCGATCGATTTCCGGATCGTCGCGGCGACGTAAGGCAGCGTCAGGTCCGGATCCATGATGGTCTTGTAGACCGAATTGGGATCGGCGACGTCGAGCTTCGGCAGGCCCGAAACCTCGTGCACGAGATCGCTCATCTGCAAGGCCGTCAGCGGGTTGAGCTGGCCGAGGCCGAAGGTCTGGCCGGCATAATAGGGCTGGAAGAAGGTGGCGCCGAACCGGTCGTCGGGGAAACTCTCGCCACCGACGCTTTTGCCGCGAAACGAATGGTTCCACACCTGCTCGCGGCACTCCCACAGATCATAGCTGTCCGACACCCCAGCGCATTTCTTGAACTCCGGCCGCTGCACGAAATCGGTGATGTCCTCGCCGTCATAGGCGAAGGACAGCTTGCTGGAGAGATAGGAGATCGCCTTGACGTAGTAGGTCTGCAGCCGGTCATAGGCGTCGACATTGTAGGTGTGCTCGCCGACGATGGCGCCGACGATGTGCAGGGGATCGATGCCGTAGGCGGCGGCCGCCTTCTTGATCTTGCCGCGCAGGTCGGCGTCGTTCTGCAGCAGGGCGTAGACCTTGCGATACTTCGCCTGGAAGGTGGTGTTGGTGGCTTGTGTGCGCCGGCTCGAGGCGCCGGGAATGTCGGGCTGCTCGGCGTTGCGGTTTCCCGGCGGCACCAATGCCGCCGCATCGGCGGCGAACAGCGTCGCCGCCAGCGTCAAGCCGAGAATGACCAGGATCAGTTTTTTCATGCGCCGCCGCCTGCAGATGTTGCCGCGCAAACTAGGTAGTGCTCTTGGTCGAGTCGAGAGCGCCCAATCCGCCGGCAAGACGAAAGGTGGCCGGATGGTGCCATCTGGCCACACATGATTTTGTTTGCCGGACTGTGTTGCAACGCATCGGCCCAAAAATCGGAATCGATTTTTGGAAAGCACGATGCGTCACTCTAAAAGTCTTAGAGCGTCCGTTGCGTGTCCGAGAGGACGCGCAACACTCTAAACCGGCGCCGGAATGACCCGGCGCCGTCGTTTAAAGGATGAATCGCGACAAATCTGTGTTTCGCGAGAGATCACCGACATGCTTTTCCACATAAGCGGCGTCGATGGTGACCGCCGTACCGTTGCGATCCGGCGCGTCGTAGGAGATCTCGTCCAGCACCCGCTCCATCACTGTCTGCAGCCGCCGGGCGCCGATGTTCTCGACGCTGTCGTTGAGGTCGACGGCGATGCCGGCCAGCGAATCGATAGCGTCGTCGGTGAAGGTCAGGTCGACGCCTTCGGTCTTCATCAGCGCGATATACTGCTTGATCAGGCTGGCTTCGGTCTCGGTCAGGATACGGACGAAATCGTCCTTCTCCAGCGCCCGCAGTTCGACACGGATCGGCAGGCGGCCCTGCAATTCCGGCAACAGGTCTGACGGTTTCGAGACATGGAAGGCGCCCGATGCAATGAACAATATATGGTCGGTCTTCACCGGCCCATACTTGGTCGCCACCGTGGTGCCTTCGATCAGCGGCAGCAGGTCGCGCTGCACGCCTTCACGGGAAACGCCGGCGCCCATGCCGCCTTCACGCGACGCGATCTTGTCAATCTCGTCGAGGAAGACGATGCCGTCATTTTCCGTCGCATCGAGCGCCTGGCGCACCACCTCGTCCTGGTCGAGCAGCTTGTCTGACTCGTCGTTGACCAGCAGAGCGTAGGATTCCTTCACCGTCGTCTTGCGCGACTTGGTCTTCTTGCCGCCCATCGCCTTCGACAGCATGTCGTTGATGTTCAGCACGCCGATATTGGCGCCCGGCATGCCGGGAATCTCGAAGCCGGGCATGCCGCCGGTGCCGGTGTCGGCCACTTCGATCTCGATCTCCTTGTCGTCGAGTTCGCCGTCGCGCAGTTTCTTGCGGAAACTGTCGCGCGTCGCCGGGCTCGCCGTCTTGCCGACCAGCGCTTCCAGCACGCGTTCCTCGGCGTTGATGTGGGCGCGCGCCTTGACGTCCTCGCGCAGCTTGTCGCGCACCAGGCCGATGGCGATCTCGACCAGGTCGCGGATGATCTGTTCGACATCGCGGCCGACATAGCCGACTTCGGTGAACTTGGTCGCCTCGACCTTGACGAAAGGCGCGCCGGCAAGGCGCGCCAGGCGGCGCGAGATCTCGGTCTTGCCGACGCCCGTCGGCCCGATCATCAGGATGTTCTTCGGCATCACCTCTTCGCGCATCTGGCCTTGCAGTTGCTGCCGGCGCCAGCGGTTGCGCAAGGCGATGGCCACGGCGCGCTTGGCGTCCTTCTGGCCGATGATGAAGCGGTCGAGTTCCGAAACGATTTCGCGGGGAGAAAATGTGCTCATATCACTAAATTCCACTTTGCCACTGCTTGATGGCCTCGAACGGATGCAGCAGCATGATCACGTTGAGTGTCAGATTGTCCCGGATGAGATAGCCGGTACCCAGTTCGAAGATGATGGCGAGGCTGACGATCACCCATATAGGTAGCCTTCGCGCCATCACAAATCCCAGCACCATGGCCAGTGTGTCGGACACCGAATTGATGATGCTGTCGCCGTAGTAATCGAGCGAGATGGTGCCGGCGCGGTAGCGTTCGATGATGAACGGGCTGTTTTCCAGCAGCTCCCAGCCCCCTTCGATGAGAACGGCGAATGCCAGCCTCAGTCCGATCGGCGAACGCGGGAACAGGAACCTTGCCAGCGCGTAGAACAGGAAACCGTGGATGATGTGTGAGAACGTGTACCAATCGGAGATGTGCTGGGAGTTCTCGGAACTGTTCACCACGCCGTGCCAGAGCTTCACATAACCGCAGGTGCAGATCGGCGTCCGGCCCATGCCGTAAAGGGCTCCCGCCTGGAAGATGAGCAGGGCCAGGACAAGCAGCAGCCCCATCCTCCAGCTGTCTTCATAGGCCGAATAGCTGCTGTCCTTGACCGGTGTCGTCATCAGATCATTCCCCCTCTTCCGCGTCGCCCGCTTCGGCATCGACGGCCATCAGCACGACGTCGCCATATTCCGATTGCCTGCGGTCGATAGGTCTGAATCCAGCTTTTTCATAGGCGCGGATGGCGCGTCCGTTCGCAGGGTCGGGATCGATGATGACGCGCGGAACACCCTCCTCGAACAGTTGTTCGACGAACTGGCGCACGATCGCCGAACCGTGGCCGATACCGACCAGCTCCGGCCGGCCGATCGACAGGTCGATGCCCAGCGTGCCGAACGGCTGGTCGGCATAGGGGTGGCCATCTTCCAGATGCGGGTCGTAGCTCTGCAGATAGGCGATCGGCTTGCCGTCGAGCTCGACGATCAAGGGCTCGACGGAAATGCTGTCGATGTGGCCGCGAATCTCGGCGATTTCCGTCTCGGGGTCGTCCCACCACTCCGCGACATGCGGTTCGGCGAGCCAGCCGGCGATCATCGGCAGGTCTTTCTCGGTCACCGGCCGGAAATCATACAGCACCGCCGGATCAACCGGCATCGAGCGTTTCGATGACGAAGTTGTTGTTGGTGTAGACGCAGATGTCGGACGCGATCTGCATCGCCTTGCGGGCGATCTCCTCGGCATCCTTGTCGGTGTCCATCAGCGCGCGTGCCGCGGCCAGTGCGTAATTGCCGCCGGAACCGATGGCCATCACGCCATGTTCGGGTTCGAGCACGTCGCCGGTGCCTGTCAGCGCCAGCGAGATCGACTTGTCGGCAACCAGCATCATCGCTTCCAGCCGGCGCAGATAGCGGTCGGTGCGCCAGTCCTTGGCGAGTTCTACGCAGGCGCGCGTCAACTGGTCGGGATATTGTTCGAGCTTGGCTTCGAGCCGTTCCAGCAGCGTGAAAGCATCGGCGGTGGCGCCGGCGAAACCGGCAATCACATTGCCGCCCTTGCCGATGCGGCGCACTTTCCTGGCGTTGCCCTTCATGATGGTCTGGCCAAGGCTGACCTGGCCGTCGCCGGCAATGACCACCTTGTTGCCCTTGCGCACCGTCACGATGGTCGTGGCGTGCATGGTCAGTTCATTAGACATTTCCTGGCTCCGATTCGCGCGATCCCTTCAAAAGGCGATTGGCGCGGTACGAGTGACGTGATCGGCCATATGTATGCACAGGCCCGGTGATTGCAAACGGCTCGATACCGATCGGGATGGCAACTGGCAATCGCTGGATCATGCTGCTAGAAGGCTCTCGTTTTCAAGCCGGTGAAGGCTTGGAACGCGTGAAACCCTGGGACAAGGACAAGGTCATGTCGCCCCGTTCCGCCGAAGCAAGCCGCAAGACCAAGGAAACCGATATCGCCGTATCGGTCCATGTCGACGGCTCGGGCAAGTCAGACATTTCGACGGGCGTCGGGTTCTTCGACCATATGCTGGATCAGCTGTCGCGCCATTCTTTGATCGACATGACGGTCAGGGCCAAGGGCGATCTGCACATCGACGACCACCACACCGTCGAGGACACCGGCATCGCGCTCGGCCAGGCGCTGGCCAAGGCACTCGGCGAACGGCGCGGCATCTTGCGCTATGCTTCGATCGACCTCGCCATGGACGAGACGCTGACGCGCGCGGCGATCGACGTATCCGGCCGGCCGTTCCTGGTCTGGAACGTTTCCTTCTCGTCGCCGAAGATCGGCACATTCGACACCGAACTGGTGCGTGAATTCTTCCAGGCGCTGGCACAGAACGCCGGCATCACGCTGCATGTCACCAATCACTATGGCGCCAACAACCACCATATCGCCGAGACCTGTTTCAAGGCGGTGGCGCGTGCGCTGCGCGCGGCGCTCGAACGCGACCCGCGCCAGCCGGACGCGGTTCCCTCCACCAAGGGATCGTTGAAGGGGTAAGTTATGGCCATCTATGTCGTGATGGAGCCACCCGGCCGCGGCGAGAAGGTCGACGCAACGCGCTTTGTCCGCGATGGCTTCGCCTGGCTGGGTTTTCTGGTGCCGCCACTATGGTTCGCCTGGCATCGGCTGTGGATCGAGGCGGGGCTCGCCTTCGTCATTATGGGCCTGCTTTCGATGCTTGGCGAAAAGCTCGGCCTTGGGCTGGCCGGCTCGCTGTTGTCGCTGCTCGTCTCACTTTATGTTGGGTTGGAGGGGCAGGGGTTGCGAATCGCGGCGCTCCGCCGGCGCGGTTGGCATGAATGGGGCGTGGTCGAGGCCGGCAGCCTCGACGAGGCCGACATACGCTATGCGTTGGAAGCCGAGGCGCTTCCCGATCATGCCGCACCGGCGCCGCGGATCGTCCCGGATGCGGCCCTCGCACGGCCCTCGCAGCCGGGCATGGCGCTGGGGCTGACCCACATTCCGGGAAGACCCTGACATGCGGGTTGCGATCATCGATTACGGTTCGGGCAATCTACGCTCGGCCACCAAGGCCTTCGAGCGCGCCGCGCGCGAAGCCGGCATATCCGCTGAAATCGACCTGACCGCCGACGCGGAACGGGTCCGCAGCGCCGACCGCATCGTCCTGCCGGGTGTCGGCGCCTATGCCGACTGCGCGGCCGGCTTGCATGCCGTCGACGGCATGTGGGAAGCGGTGGAAGAAGTCGCCAACGTCAAGGGTCGGCCTTTCCTGGGCATCTGTGTCGGCATGCAACTGATGTCCGAGCGCGGCCTAGAAAAGACCGTTACCGACGGCTTTGGCTGGATCGCCGGCGACGTCAAGGAGATCACGCCCGCAGATCCGGCGCTCAAGATCCCGCAGATCGGCTGGAACACGATAGAACTCAAGCGTGAGCATCCACTGTTTTCCGGCATCCCGACCGGGCCGGACGGGTTGCATGCCTATTTCGTCCACTCCTACCATCTCGATGCGCGCAAGCCCGACGAGGTTCTGGCGGTCGCCGACTATGGCGGCCCGGTGACGGCCACCGTCGCCCGCGACAATCTCGTCGGCACGCAGTTCCATCCCGAAAAGAGCCAGGCGCTGGGCCTGGCGTTGATCACCAATTTCCTGCGCTGGAGGCCTTGAGGCATCATGAGCAAGAAGGGCTACTGGATGGCGATGATCGATGTCCGCGATGCCGATGTGTACAAGCAATACATCGAGGCGAATGCCGTTGCCTTCACGAAGTACGGCGCGAAATTCCCCGTCCGGGCCGGTCGCTACGAGAATCCGGAAGGACCGACCGGAAACCGCCACGTGCTGGTCGAGTTCGAATCCTACGACAAGGCGGTCGAATGCTATCATTCGCCCGAGTATCAGCATGCCTCGAAGTTTCGGCTTGCCGCCTCTACCGTTGAAGGCGCCTGAACGAATGATCCTGTTTCCAGCCATCGATCTCAAGGACGGCCAATGCGTGCGCCTGAAGCACGGCGACATGGCGACCGCGACCATTTACAATGACGACCCGGCCGCCCAGGCAAAAGCCTTCGAGCAACAGGGTTTCGAATGGCTCCATGTCGTCGACCTCAATGGCGCCTTCAAGGGCCAGAGCGTCAACAGCGCGGCGGTTGGCGCCATCCTCAAGGCGACGAAGAACCCGGTTCAGCTTGGCGGCGGTATCCGTACGCTGGAGCAGATCGAAGACTGGCTCGATCGCGGGTTGGCCCGCGTCATCCTCGGCACGGTTGCGGTGCGCGACCCCGATCTGGTCAAGCAGGCCTGCAAGGCGTTCCCGGGCAAAGTGGCCGTCGGCATCGATGCCAAGGGCGGCAAGGTCGCCGTCGAGGGCTGGGCCGAGGCATCAAGCCTCGGTGTCATCGAACTGGCTAAGAAATTCGAGGGCGCCGGCGTCGCCGCCATCATCTACACCGACATCGACCGCGACGGCGTGCTGACAGGCATCAACTGGGACGCCACCATCGACCTCGCCGAGGCCGTGTCCATCCCCGTCATCGCCTCCGGCGGGCTCGCTTCGATCGCCGACATCGTGCGCATGACCATGCCCGATGCGCAAAAGCTCGAAGGCGCGATCTCCGGCCGGGCGCTCTATGACGGCCGCATCGATCCGGCCGAGGCTCTGGCGATCCTGCAAGGCAGGCCGGAGACGCGGCCGTGAAGATCTCCATCATCCTGGCCTCCTATGACAGTGGCCACTACCATGGCGGCATGGGCCAAGGCCCGGACGCGCTGATATCGGGCGGTCTCGTCGATGCCTTGACCATGGCCGGTCACGACGTCGCGGTCGAGGATATCGGCAGGGTCGGAGATGCCCAGGAGCGCGAGATCGCCACCGGCTTTGCCGTCTGCAACGCGGTCGCGGCGGAGGTTCGCCTTGCCCGTGACAGCGGTCGCTTTCCCATCGTTCTCGCCGGAAATTGTCTCACCAGCGCCGGCGCCGTCGCCGGCGAGGGTGCCGATGCGATCATCTGGGCCGACCAGCATGGCGACCTCAACACGCCCGAGACATCCATATATGGCTTTCTCGACGGCATGGCGCTGGCGACTGTGCTCGGCCTTTGCTGGCGTCCGATGGCGGCGGCCATTCCCGGCTTCCACCCGATCGATCCGTCGCGTTGCGTGCTCCTCAACGCACGCGATCTCGATCCGGCGGAAAAACAGCTTCTCAAGACATTGCCGATCGTTCGAACGGAGTGTCCCGGGATGGCCCAGGCGACCGAGAGACTGAAGGCCGCCGGCGCCAAACGCGCGCACATGCATCTCGATCTGGACGTGCATGATCCGGAGGACCTGCAGGCGAACCGCTACATCAGTTCCGGCGGGCCGAGCCCGGAACAGTTGCGCGATGCGGCTTGTGCCATGGCGCTTGCGGTGCCGGTGGTCGGCATAACTGTTTCCGCCTACGATCCGGCTTTCGATGCGCGGGCCGATGTTCCGCCGCTGGTCGGCCTGTTGCTCAACGATCTCATCGCAACGATAGAGGGAAGGTGATGCTGAAAGCCCGTGTCATCCCCTGCCTCGACGTCAAGAACGGCCGTGTCGTCAAGGGCGTCAATTTCGTCGATCTCATCGACGCCGGCGATCCGGTCGAGGCGGCCAAGGCCTATGACGCAGCCGGCGCCGACGAGCTCTGCTTCCTCGACATTACGGCTTCATCGGACAATCGCGAGACCATCTTCGACGTCGTCGCCCGCACCGCCGAACAATGTTTCATGCCGCTGACCGTCGGCGGCGGCGTGCGCCAGGTCGCCGACATCAGGAAGCTGCTGCTGGCCGGTGCCGACAAGGTGTCTATCAACACGGCGGCGGTGAAGAACCCTGATTTCGTCGCCGAGGCGGCCGACAAGTTCGGCAACCAGTGCATCGTCGTCGCCATCGACGCCAAGAAAGTGTCCGGCCCGGGCGAAGCCGATCGCTGGGAGATCTTCACCCATGGCGGGCGCGAGAAGACCGGCATCGACGCGGTCGAATTCGCTCGGCTGATGGTCGATCGCGGTGCCGGCGAGATCCTGCTGACCTCGATGGACCGTGACGGCACCAAGGCCGGTTACGACATTGCGCTGACCCGCGCGATATCGGACGCGGTGCGCGCGCCGGTCATCGCTTCCGGCGGTGTCGGCACGCTCGATCACATGGTCGAAGGCATCCGAGACGGCCATGCCGGCGCGGTGCTGGCGGCTTCCATCTTCCATTTCGGCACCTACACGATAGCGCAGGCCAAGGCGCATATGGCCCAGGCCGGTCTGCCGATGCGGCTGGACTCCGCGAATAATCGGACCTAAAGCATGATCTCGAAAAGTGGGAACCGGTTTTCGGGAAAGATCATGCTTAAACAAGCAGATAGATGACGGCATGACCGAGTTTTCACTCTCCGATCTGGAAAAAATCGTCCGGGAACGCGCCCATTCCGATGATCCGGACTCGTGGACGGCGAAGCTGTTCGCGCGCGGCATCGACAAGGCGGCGCAGAAGCTCGGCGAAGAGGCGGTCGAGACGGTGATTGCCGCCGTCAAGGGCGACAAACAGGCCCTCGTTTCGGAAAGTGCCGATCTTATGTATCATTGGCTCGTCGTTCTCGGCCTTTCAGAGGTCCCGCTGAGCGATGTGTTCAAGGAACTCGAAAGCCGCACCGGGCGTTCGGGCATTGCCGAGAAGGCGTCACGGCCCAAGGGCTGACCGCGAGGAGGGCAGATATCTCGATGGATCAGCTCGCGCCAACCGAGAAATATTCCCCCTTTCGTTTCTTCTCCGCCGAGCAATGGTCGCAGTTCCGCGCCGATACGCCGCTGACGCTGAGCGAGGATGAATTCCGCCGCCTGCGTTCGCTCAACGACCCGGTCGACCTCGAAGAGGTCAAGCGCATCTATCTGTCGCTGTCGCGGCTTTTGTCCGCGCATGTCGAAGCAAGCCAGCTGCTGTTCAGGCAACGCCAGGCCTTCTTCAACGCGGTGGATGTGGTCAAGACGCCGTTCATCATCGGCATTGCCGGCTCGGTCGCGGTCGGCAAGTCGACCACCGCTCGCGTGCTGAAAGAGTTGCTGGCGCGCTGGCCGTCGAGCCCCAAGGTCGATCTCATCACCACCGACGGCTTCCTGCTTCCCAACGAGGTCCTGCGCCGCGAAAAACTGATGGAGCGCAAGGGCTTTCCCGACAGCTATGATGTCGGCGCACTGCTGCGCTTCCTGTCGGGCATCAAGTCGGCGCAGCGCAATGTCCGCGCGCCGGTCTATTCGCACCTGACCTATGACGTCATTCCCGGCGAGTTCGTCACCATCGACCGGCCGGACATCCTGATCTTCGAAGGCATCAATGTCCTGCAGCCGGGCAAGCTGCCGCAGGACGGCAAGATCGTGCCGTTCCTGTCGGACTTCTTCGACTTCGCCATCTATATCGATGCCGACGAGAAGTTGATCCACCAGTGGTACACCGCGCGCTTCATGCGGCTGCGTGAGACCGCCTTCCGCAATCCGGATTCCTTCTTCCACCGCTATTCGCAGCTCTCGGAGGATTCGGCCCGCGCCATCGCCGAAGGCCTGTGGACCAACATCAATCTGAAGAATTTGCGCGAGAACATCCTGCCGACGCGGGCTCGCGCCGACCTCATCCTGCGCAAGGGCGCCGACCACCTGATTGAGGAAGTGGCGCTCAGGAAGCTGTGAGGGAGGTCTATCGGCCTTCTTCCGAGACTTCGTTGGTCGCGGCGGGGATTGGTTTCGTCACCCGCCGCAGCGTCAGATTGATGCGCCCTCCGTTCTTCAGCAGCGCCGAGGTCGAGGGGTAGATGCGGTCGACGCCGTGAAAGCTGAGGCGCCCTTCGCCGCCGAGCACCACGACGTCGCCGCTTTTCAGCCTGAACGACTTCGTGCCGCCCTCACGCGTCGTCTGGCCGACCCTGAACAGGCAGTCGTCGCCCAGCGAAACGGAAACCACCGGTGCCGAAAAATCGGCCTCGTCGCGATCCTGATGCAGGCCCATTTTTGCTTCCGGTGTATAGAAATTGACCAGGCAGGCCTCGGGCGGGTGCGGGTAGCCCGACACCTGCCGCCACAGGTCGAGCAGCCCGTCCGGAATCGGCGGCCATGGCGATCCGGTCACCGGGTGTGTCGGCTGATAGCGGTAGCCGCCTTCCTTGTCGGTGACCCAGCCGAGCGGCCCGCAATTGGTCATGCGCACGCTCATCTCCTTGCCGGTGCGCGGCATGGCCGGTACGAACAGCGGCGCCTGCTGCACGATGCTTCTGACATCCTCGACCAGCGCTTCCTGTACGGTGCGTGACAGGTAGGCCGGCATGTGGCGGACGCCTTTGGGCAGGACGAGCATGGGGTCGGTCGACAATCCGGATTGATGCTTTGATCGCGAAGACTGCCATACAGGAGCGCTGATAACGACCCGAAAACGTTTGGGCGGGCGGCTTCAGTCGTCGCCGACGCGGCCGCGCAGTTTCTTGATCGTGCCACGTCCGGCCTTGCTTTTCAGCCGCCGTTCCACCGCGCCTTTCGACGGCCGCGTCTTCTTGCGCGGCGGCGGTGGCGGCACGGCGGCCTTGGCGACCAGTGCCGTGAGCCTTGCCCGGGCGTCCGCCCGGTTCTGTTCCTGGGTGCGGAAGCGGCCAGCCTCGATGACGATGACGCCGTCCTTGGTGGCACGCTGGCCGGCAAGCTTGATCGTCCGCTCGCGCACGCGCTCCGACAGGCCCGTTGCGTTGGCCGCGTCGAAGCGCAGCTGCACCGCCGTCGCCACCTTGTTGACGTTCTGGCCACCGGGACCGGACGAGCGGATGAAGTCCTCGTGCAGGTCGCCCGGGTGGATCACCGCATCGTCGGCAATGATAATGTTGTCGTCGCTCGCCATGCCGCAGTCATGGCGCGGCGGACTGAAAAAGAAAAGGCCCGATCGAGACCGGGCCCTTCAACGACAGGCTGAGCGCAACGGCGTGATTACTCCGCCGCTTCCTGCATGCGCGGCGCCGCACCCAGCACCACGGCGTCGACATGGCTTTCGAATTTTTCGAAGTTGACGGCGAACATGCCGACCAGCTTCGCTGCCTGCCGATCATAACCGGCCTTGTCGGCCCAGGTCGACCGCGGGTCGAGAATGGCGCTATCGACGCCCGGGACAGCCACCGGCACCTCGAAGCCGAAATTGGCGTCGGTGCGGAACGCGGTTGCGTTCAGCGAGCCGTCGAGTGCAGCGGCAAGCAATGCCCGCGTCGCCTTGATCGGCATCCGCTTGCCGGTGCCGTAGGCGCCGCCGGTCCAGCCGGTGTTGACCAGCCAGCAATCGGCGTCATGGCGGGCGATCAACTCGCGCAGCAAATTGCCGTATTCCGATGGATGGCGCGGCATGAATGGCGCGCCGAAACAGGTCGAAAACGTCGCTTCGGGTTCGGTCACGCCCTTTTCGGTTCCGGCCACCTTGGCGGTGTAGCCGGACAGGAAATGATACATCGCCTGCGCCGGGGTCAGGCGCGCGATCGGCGGCATCACGCCGAAGGCATCCGCGGTCAGCATAATGATGTTGTTCGGATGATTGGCGCGTCCCGTCTTGCTGGCATTGGGGATGAAGTGCAGCGGGTAGGCGCAACGCGTGTTTTCGGTGAGCCTTGCGTCGTTGAAATCCGGCACGCGGTTCGTGTCCAGCACGACATTCTCCAGCACCGTGCCGAAGCGTTGCGTGGTGGCGAAGATTTCCGGTTCGGCTTCAGCCGACAGCTTGATCGTCTTGGCGTAGCAACCGCCTTCGAAATTGAAGATGCCGTGCGGTCCCCAGCCATGCTCGTCGTCGCCGATCAGCGTGCGCGACGGATCGGCCGAAAGTGTCGTCTTGCCGGTTCCCGACAGTCCGAAGAAGACGGCTGCGTCCCCGGTCGGCCCTTCATTGGCCGAGCAATGCATCGGCATGACGCCCTTCGCCGGCAACAGATAGTTGAGCATGGTGAACACCGACTTCTTCATCTCGCCGGCATAGGAGGTGCCGCCGATCAACACGATCTTGCGCGTTAGGTCGACGGCGATCACCGTTTCGGTGCGGCTGCCGTGACGGACGGGATCGGCGCGGAACGACGGCAGGTCGATGATCGTCATCTCGGGCACGAACTGCTCGAGTTCCGCGACGTCCGGGCGGATAAGCAGATTGCGGATGAACAGCGAGTGCCAAGCAAACTCGGTGATCACCCTGGTGGGCAGCTTCAACTCCTCATCGGCGCCGCCAACCAGATCCTGCACGTAAAGATCCTTGTCCGCGGCATGGGCGCGGAAATCGGCTAGCAGCGTATCGAACTGGCCAGGCGAGATCGCCTTGTTGTTGTCCCACCAGACATGCGGCTCGGTGGCGCCGTCGCGGACGACGAATTTGTCCTTGGGCGAGCGGCCGGTGTGTTGGCCGGTCTCGGCGACCAGCGCGCCATGCGCGGTGAGCCGGGCTTCGCCGCGCCGGATCGATTCCTCATAAAGGGAAGCCGCACCGAAATTATAGCGCACCACGCCGGTGGTTTTCAGGCCGATATGATCGATCGCGCAGGCAGAATTGCGTTTGCCGACTTCCGACATCAGGTGTCCCTCTTCGATTTTCCGCATCTTTGCCGGCAGGTTTCCGGCATGCCTACAACGCAGGCTGAGATTGTCAGAACCAGAAAAGGCAAATGATATCAAATCATTAATCGATTTAAATATTTTGAAAGTTGTTTAAATCGTTTATATGTGCAAAAAGTTTCGCGGTTGCCCAAAGGATTGGCGGTGTTCGTTCGTCCAATCCATATCGAGGTAGGATTGTGGCCGCCGGCATGCCGCGCGTGACAGCGGACAAGGCCTATGCCACATTTTGTACCTAATTTGTCCTGCAAAAGCCCCTTCTCTACGAAAGAAGGGACAGCTCATGAGGGAGCCGCTTGAAATGGCAACAATCGCGCTTGTCGATGACGACCGCAACATTCTGACGTCGGTCTCGATCGCCCTCGAATCCGAGGGTTATCGCGTCGAGACCTACACGGATGGTGCGTCTGCGCTGGAAGGGCTGGCGGCACGCCCGCCGAATCTTGCCATCCTCGACATCAAGATGCCGCGCATGGATGGTATGGAGCTGCTGCGCCGCATGCGCCAGAAGTCCGACCTTCCGGTCATCTTCCTGACCTCCAAGGATGACGAGATCGACGAATTGTTCGGCCTCAAGATGGGCGCCGACGATTTCATCCGCAAACCGTTCTCGCAGCGTTTGCTGGTCGAGCGCGTGCGCGCGGTACTGCGCCGGGCCAGTGCCCGCGAGGCCGCGGCCAAGACGCCCAGCCAGCAGGCCCGTTCGCTCGAACGCGGCCAGCTTGTCATGGACCAGGAGCGCCATACCTGCACCTGGAAGGGCGAGCCGGTGACGCTGACTGTCACCGAGTTCCTGATCCTGCATTCGCTGGCGCAGCGTCCCGGTGTCGTAAAAAGCCGTGATGCGCTGATGGATTCGGCCTATGATGAACAGGTCTATGTCGACGACCGCACCATCGACAGCCACATCAAGCGGCTGCGCAAGAAGTTCAAGGCCGTCGACGACGACTTCGAGATGATCGAAACTCTTTACGGAGTCGGATATCGGTTCCGCGAAGCGTAAGCTGGTGCATGTCGCCCAAAAGTGGTCCCGGTTTTGGGACAACGACATGCATCAAGGCAAAGACTAGGCGGGAGCTGCTATTCGATGGCAGTGGAAGCACAGCGAAGCAGACCGGCGGGCGCTGCCAGGCGGCCGTCGCGCATCATGCCGTCATTCGTGTCGAAAATCACGGTGCCGATGCGCCGCTTCCTCGGCCATCATATCTTTTCCAGCCTGACGCGGCGCATCCTCTTCCTCAACCTCGCCGGGTTGGCCGTCCTGGTCACCGGCATCCTCTATCTCAACACCTTCCGCGACGGGCTGATCGACGCCCGTGTCGAAAGCCTGATGACCCAGGGCGAGATCATCGCCGGCGCCATCGCCGCGTCGGCGACGGTCGAGACGGATTCGATCAGCATCGACCCGGAAAAGCTGCTCGAGCTGCAGGCTGGCGAAAGTCTCGGGCCGGGCTCGGACCAGCTCGATAATCTCGACTTCCCGATCAACCCGGAGCGTGTCGCGCCGGTGCTGAGAAGGCTGATCTCGCCGACCCGGACCCGCGCCCGCATCTATGACCGCGACGCCAATCTGCTGCTCGATTCGCGCCATCTCTATTCGCGCGGCCAGATCCTGCGCTACGACCTGCCGCCGGTCGAAGAGGAAGAGCCCGATCTGGTCGAGCGCATCCAGAAGTTCGTCTTCGATTTCTTCCGCAACACCGAGCTGCCGGTCTATCACGAACAGCCGGGCGGCAATGGCGCCGCTTTCCCGGAAGTCGTCAAGGCGCTCACCGGCAGCCCGTCGACCATCGTGCGCGTCTCGGAACAGGGCGAGCAGATCGTTTCGGTGGCGGTGCCGATCCAGCGCTTCCGTGCCGTTCTCGGCGTGCTGATGCTGTCGACGGAAGGTGGCGACATCGACAAGATCGTCGCCGCCGAGCGCAAGGCGATCCTGCGCGTCTTCGGCATCGCGGCCCTCGTCACCGCCATCCTGTCGATGCTGCTCGCGTCCACCATCGCCAATCCGCTGCGCCGGCTGTCGGCGGCGGCGGTGCGGGTGCGGCGCGGCGTCAAGAGCCGCGAGGAAATCCCCGACTTTTCCGACCGCCAGGATGAGATCGGCAATCTGTCGATCGCCATACGCGACATGACCAACGCGCTCTACGCCCGCATCGAGGCGATCGAAAGCTTTGCCGCTGACGTCTCGCACGAATTGAAGAACCCGCTGACGTCGCTGCGCAGCGCGGTGGAAACCTTGCCGCTGGCCAAGAACGACAATTCGCGCGGCCGGCTGATGGACATCATCCAGCACGATGTCAGGCGGCTGGACCGGCTCATCACCGATATTTCCGACGCCTCCCGTCTTGATGCCGAGCTGGCGCGTGAAGATGCCGGCACCGTCGACCTGAAGAAATTCATCACCGATCTCGTCGCCGTTTCGCGTGAAGCCACGCGCAACAAGAAGGCCGTCGAGATCGAATTCAAGGTCGCCAAGCTGCCGCAGGGCGTCAAAGGCTATGTGGTCGTCGGCCATGATCTGCGCATCGGCCAGGTCATCACCAACCTGATCGAGAACGCCCGTTCCTTCGTTCCCGAAGACCATGGCCATATCAGCCTGTCGCTGGCGCGCGCCGGTAAGTTCAACATCGTCACCGTCGACGACAACGGTCCCGGCATCCGCGCCGACAACATCGACCGCATCTTCGAACGCTTCTACACCGATCGGCCGGCCGGCGAGGCGTTCGGCCAGAATTCGGGCCTTGGCCTGTCGATATCCAGGCAGATCGTCGAGGCCCATGGCGGCACCTTGACCGCCGAAAACATCCCCGGCACCAAGCCCGGCGAAATCAAGGGTGCGCGCTTCGTCGTGACACTGCCGGCCGAAGCATGATCCCGAAAAGTGGAAGCCGGTTTTCGGACAGGATCACGCTTCATCCAAAAAGCATGATCGGCAAGCCTGATCCAGTTGCGCAGCCTGAAAACATTCACGGAACCGCGATCCTGATCGGCGAGCGTGGCGTCCTTATCACCGGGTCGTCCGGCGCCGGCAAGACGACGCTGGCACTGACACTCTTGGACCATTGCCGCGCGCGCGGGCTGTTCTCGCGGCTGATCGGTGACGACAGGCTGCTTGCCGCGGCCCGCACCGGGCGGCTGGTCTGTCGCGTGCCGGCGACCATCGCCGGTCTCGCCGAAATACCTGGGTTCATGCCGCGCCCGCTGCCGTTCGAGCCGGGCGGAGTGATCGACCTGCATGTGAGGCTGGTGCCAAAGGCAGACATGGCCCGTTTCCAGGAGGAAATCAGCGACCCGGTCGCAGGCTGCCCGGTGCCGCGTATCGACCTTGCCGAGCGCAACGCCGCCACAGCCTTGCCCGCCGTGATGGCGCGGCTGTCGATCGCGCCTTTTCTATGATCCGCTCGGGATTTTTTGCTGCAATGCGTCAAAATGGCATGGGCCGGCGCAATTTTGGGCTTGTCAACGGGCCGCGCGTCGACAAGATAGCGCTCCCGCCGCCTGGAATGGCTGGCGAGCATAAAATGCGCCTGTGAAGCGGCGATGACGGGAGCCACCAAAGAATGATCGGACTCGTGCTTGTAACGCACGGTCAACTGGCCGCCGAGTTCCGACATGCCGTGGAACATGTCGTCGGGCCACAAGACAATTTCGAAACCGTGGCGATCGGCGCCGATGACGATATGGAGCAGCGTCGCCGTGACATCGTCGACGCCGTTGCCCGTGTCGACACCGGAACGGGCGTCATCGTGCTGACCGACATGTTCGGCGGCACGCCCTCCAATCTTGCGATTTCGGTGATGGAGTCCGGCCGCACCGAGGTGATCGCCGGTATGAACCTGCCGATGCTGATCAAGCTCTCCTCGATCCGCAAGGGCGACAACATGGCGGCCGCGCTTGACGAGGCGCAGGCGGCCGGCCGCAAGTACATCAACGTCGCCAGTCAGCTTTTGAGCAGCAAATGAACGCGCTGTCCCCGGAACAAGACCAGATCGTCCGGGACTTCCCCATCATCAACCAGCGCGGCCTGCATGCGCGCGCCTCGGCGAAATTCGTCCAGCTGGCCAGCGGCTTCGACGCCTCGGTGCATGTCGAGAAGGACGGCGTCAAGGTCGGCGGCACCTCGATCATGGGCCTGATGATGCTGGCGGCAAGCCCCGGCTACTCGATCCGTGTCACCGCCAGCGGGCCGGAGGCACTGCAGGTCATCGACGCGCTGGAGCAGCTGGTGGCATCCCGTTTCGGCGAGGAAAGCTGATCCTCTACATCGCCAAAGCATGTCCGATGGACATGCAGGGATAAAGATTTCTTTATATCCCATTGTCGTCCAAGCGGCGATCTGCTAGTCAGGCCGGCAATTCGCGCCCTTCGACGCGCCGACCGGCGTGGGCGCATCCGCAACCAATTCGCAGCACAACCATTCGCATCGGAGCACTGCCATGACGGGTAGCAAGGACTATGTGGTCGCCGACATCTCGCTTGCCGGCTGGGGCCGCAAGGAAATCGAGATCGCCGAAACCGAAATGCCGGGCCTGATGGCCAGCCGCGAGGAATTCGGCGACAAGAAGCCGCTGAAGGGCGCGCGCATCACCGGCTCGCTGCACATGACCATCCAGACGGCGGTGCTGATCGAGACGCTGAAGGCGCTCGGCGCCGACATCCGCTGGGCTTCCTGCAACATCTTCTCGACCCAGGACCATGCGGCCGCGGCCATCGCCGAGTCCGGTATCCCGGTGTTCGCCGTCAAGGGCGAGTCGCTCGAGGAGTACTGGGACTACACCGACAAGATCTTCCAGTGGGCCGACGGCGGCACCTCCAACATGATCCTCGATGATGGCGGCGACGCCACCATGTACATCCTGATCGGCGCCCGCGCCGAGGCCGGCGAGGACGTGCTGTCCAACCCGCAGAGCGAGGAGGAGGAATACTTCTACGCTCAGGTCAAGAAGCGCCTGAAGGCCTCGCCCGGCTTCTTCACCAAGCAGAAGGCGGCGATCCGCGGTGTCACCGAAGAGACGACCACCGGCGTCAACCGGCTTTACCAGCTGCAGAAGAAGGGCCTGCTGCCCTTCCCCGCCATCAACGTCAACGACTCGGTCACCAAGTCGAAGTTCGACAACAAATATGGCTGCAAGGAATCGCTGGTCGACGGCATCCGTCGTGGCACCGACACCATGATGGCCGGCAAGGTAGCGGTCGTCTGCGGCTATGGCGACGTCGGCAAGGGCTCGTCGGCCTCGCTCAAGGGCGCCGGCGCCCGCGTCAAGGTCACCGAGGTCGATCCGATCTGCGCCCTGCAGGCGGCGATGGACGGTTTTGAAGTCGTCACCCTGGAAGATGCGGCGCCCACCGCCGACATCGTCATCACCACCACCGGCAACAAGGATGTCGTCACCCTCGACCACATGCGCTCGATGAAGGACATGGTGATCGTCGGCAACATCGGTCACTTCGACAACGAGATCCAGGTGGCCTCGCTGCGCAATCTGAAATGGACCAACGTCAAGCCGCAGGTCGACATGATCACCTTCCCGGATGGCAAGCGGATGATCCTCCTGTCGGAAGGCCGGCTGCTCAATCTCGGCAACGCAACCGGCCACCCGAGCTTCGTCATGTCGGCCTCCTTCACCAACCAGGTGCTGGCCCAGATCGAGCTGTACACCAAGCCCGGCCAGTACGAGAACCAAGTCTATGTGCTGCCCAAGCATCTCGATGAAAAGGTCGCGCGCCTGCATCTCGACAAGCTTGGCGCCCGTCTGACCGAACTATCGGGCGAACAGGCCGCTTATATTGGCGTGACCCAGCAGGGGCCCTTCAAGCCGGAACACTACCGCTATTAACCAAAGCTAAAATTACTACCAGATATTGATGCCGGGCGATTGACTTTTCGCCCGGCTTTATTTTTGCGCGCCATCGCCTTCACGGCGATTCGGCGAGGGTTTATTGTCAGGTGATTCGCGGCGCTTCCGGCCCGAGAGGGGATCAGAGAGGCACGCATCAGGGCGGTCTTGCATTCAGGCGGCGGAGAGGACCAAGACATGCCGGGGCAACACCCGCACAGAGCGGGACGGGCCGTTTCCGGCGGCCAAGACGATTCGGGGGTCACTGGCTCCGCCCTGCAAGGCGGAGGCCTGTCATTGCGCGCCCGCGCGGGGCTGTTCCTTGCTACGTCCGCGTTTACCGGTCCCTTGGCCAATGCGGTCGCGCATGCCGAAGCCGCTGGCGTGACCACGGCCGGGTTGTCGATCAGCACGATCGAGGTCATGCAGCTTGCGGTGTTTGTCGGCGTGACCGGCGCCGCACTTCTGTCGGCCATCGTTCTCATCCGTGAAAGAGCCCGCACCTCGGCGGAAAATGTCGAACTCAGGAGCCGCCTCGCCGACATCAACGCGGCCCTGCGCCGCTCGGAGGCGCTGCTCAATCTGCGCGACCAGCGCGTGGTTGTCTGGGCCGCGGAAAACAAGAAGCCCGAACTCATCGGCACATTGCCCGTCGAAAGCGGCGCTCCCGAGGACCGGGCCGCTTTCCTCGCTTTCGGTCGTTGGCTGATGCCGCGTTCGGCTGCGGCGCTCGAACATGCCGTCGCGGGATTGCGCGAAAAGGCAAAACACTTCGACCTCGTCATCGAATCGCAGGCCGGCGCGCCGCTCGAAGTGCACGGCCGCAAGAGCGCGGCACATGTGCTCGTGCGTTTCGTCTCGCTCTCGGAGACGCAGCGCAGCCAGGCAAGGTTGAAGATCGAGAACCAGCGGTTGGCGGCCGACCATGACACGATGATCGGCCTGCTCGACGCGCTGAACATGCCGACATGGCTTCGCAGCGAGGATGGGCGGCTGAAGTGGGTCAACCGGGCCTATGCCGATGCGGTCGAAGCCGAAAATGCCGAAGCCGCGGTTCGGGAGGCAAAGGAGTTCCTCGGCGGCCAGGCACGCGATGCGATTGCCGCCCAGCACAAGACGCATCCGGTCTTCGAGCAGTCGCTTTCCACCGTGATCGAAGGCGACCGCCGTGTGTTCGCGGTCACCGATTTCGCCGGCGCGGATGGCTCGGCCGGCCTTGCCTGCGACACCAGCGCCATCGAGACCGTCCGCGGCGAGTACGAACGAACCGTCAGGAGCCACGCCGACACGCTCGACCAGCTCAATACGGCGGTCGCCATTTTCGACACCGACGAGAAGTTGCGGTTCTTCAACCAGGCTTTCCAGAAACTCTGGGGTCTCGACAGCGGTTTCCTGCACAGCGCTCCCGACAATGCCCTGCTGCTCGACCGGCTGCGCAGCTCGGGCAAGATCGCCGAGCAGCCTGAATGGCGCCGCTGGAAGGAAGGCCTGCTCGGCGCCTACCGCGCCGTCGAATCGCAGGAACATTGGTGGCATCTGCCGGACGGCAAGACCATCCGCGTCGTCGCCAACCCGCAGCCCAAGGGCGGCGTCACCTGGGTGTTCGAGAACCTGACCGAGAAGATGGACCTCGAAAGCCGCTACCAGACAGCGGTGCGGGTGCAGGGCGAGACACTCGACAATCTTGCCGAAGGCGTGGCGGTGTTCGGCCCCGATGGCAGGCTTCGGCTGTCGAACCCTGCTTTTGCCAAGCTCTGGGGCTTGAGCGGCGAAGCGGCCAAGTCCAATGTGCACGTTTCCGCGATCCGCGACCTTTGCGATGGGCAGGCGGCGAACAGTCCCTGGCCGGGCTTCGTGGCCGCCATCACCGGGTTCGACGACGAGCGCCGCGACCGCCACGGCCAGACCGAACTCAACAACGGCAATGTGCTGAGCTACGCCATGATCCCGTTGCCCAACGGGCAGGTGATGATGACCTTCGTCGACGTCACCGACAGCGTCAACGTCGAGCGGGCGCTGAAGGACAAGAACGAGGCGCTGCAAAAATCCGATCAGCTCAAGAACGAATTCGTCCAGCACGTCTCCTACGAATTGCGCTCGCCGCTGACCAACATCATCGGCTTCACCGAACTGCTGTCGCTGCCGGCGACCGGCCCGCTGACGCAGAAGCAGCGCGAGTATGTCGAGCATGTCAGCTCGTCCTCCTCGGTCCTGCTCACCATCGTCAATGACATCCTAGACCTGGCGACAGTGGATGCCGGCATCATGCAGCTCGACATTTCCGAGGTGCAGGTCGGTCGCACCATTGCGGCCGCGGCCGAACTGGTGGCCGACCGGCTGGAAGAGCATTCGATCAGGCTTGAGGTCGACGCCGCCGCGGCGCCGAAGACATTCCATGGCGACGAGATCCGCGTCCGCCAGATCCTCTACAATCTGCTCAGCAACGCCGCCAACTACGCGCCGGAAGCCAGCACCATCCGGCTCACGTGCCGCCGTCTGGCGGACGGGGTGGAATTCTCTGTTCATGACGACGGCCCCGGCATGCCGCCGGACCTGCTCGATTCGGTGTTCCGGCGTTTTGAGCCGCGCGCCAATGGCGGCCGCCGGCGCGGCGCCGGTCTCGGCCTGTCGATCGTCAAGAGCTTTGTCGAGCTCCATGGCGGCAGCGTTCGCATCGAAACCGGCAAGGACAAGGGCACGACCGTTATCTGCACCTTCCCCGACATGCCGGGCATCCGCGCCGCGGCCGAGTAGCGCGCTCGATGACCGGATTGGTGCTGGAGCGTTTACTCGCCGACGAGACACAGACAGCGCGGCTGGGCGAGGATCTGGCGTTGTCGCTGCGTCCAGGCGACGTCCTGGCGCTCAAGGGCGACCTCGGCGCCGGCAAGTCGACCTTGGCGCGGGCGTTGATCCGGGCCTTGGCCGACGATGCCGGTCTCGACGTTCCGAGCCCGACCTTCACGCTGGTGCAAAGTTACGACACCCGCGTCCCGGTCCATCATTTCGATCTCTACCGCCTGTCCTCGGCGACTGAAATCGATGAGCTGGGTTTCGAGGAAGCCCTGGCGCAAGGCGCAGCCCTGGTCGAATGGCCGGAACGGGCGGAAAGCTATCTGCCGAAAACCTCGGTTTTGATCGAACTGGTCCAGCATGGCGAGGGCCGGCTGGCCCGGCTGTCGGGCGAGGGCGCCGTCTTCGATCGCGCGGCGCGCTCGCTGGCGATGCGCGCCTTTCTCGAAAGTGCCGGCTGGGGCGAAGCAAGGCGGCGCCATTTCATCGGCGATGCCTCGGCCCGCTCCTACGAGGTCGTCTCGCTTGAGGGCGCGGAGCCGCGTGTGCTGATGAATTCGCCGCGGCTGGTGCTCGGCCCGCCGGTCCGCGACGGCAGGCCCTATGCCGAGATCGCCCACCTGGCGCAATCCGTTACGGCTTTCGTTGCTATCGACCGCGCCTTGCTGGCTCAAGGTGTCAACGTGCCCGTGATCCACGCCAAGGACCTCGAACAAGGTTTCCTGCTCACCGAGCATCTGGGTTCAGAGAGCTTTCTCGACAGCGATGGCCTGCCGGTGGCCAAACGCTACGCGGCTGCGGCCGAGCTGTTGGCCATGATGCATGGCAAGGCATGGCCGGAGCGGATTGAGGCAGCGCCCGGCGTTTTCCACGACGTGCCACCCTTCGACCGCGATGCCATGATGATCGAGGCCAGTCTTTTGGTCGACTGGTATGTGCCGATGATTACCGGAAAGCCGGCAAGCGAAGCCTTGCGGATTGGCTTTGACAGGGAATGGAACGCGCTCCTCGACCGGCTGAAGGGCCGCGAATACACGCTGATGCTGCGCGATTTCCATTCGCCCAACATCATCTGGCGTGGCGACCGCGCCAGGCATGATCGGCTGGGCATCGTCGATATCCAGGACGCACTGATCGGGCCGTCCGCCTATGATGTCGCCTCGCTCGCCATGGACGCGCGTGTGACGATATCGCCCGAGATCGAGAGAGAGACGCTCGACGCCTATGTCGCGGCGCGCCACGCGGCCGGCACCTTCGACGAAGCAAGTTTTCTGGAATCCTACGCAATCATGGCGGCGCAGAGAAACTCCAAGATCCTCGGTATCTTCGTCCGCCTCGAAAAGCGCGACGGCAAGCCCTATTATCTGAAGCACCTGCCGCGCATTCGCGACTATCTGCGCCGGGCGCTGTCTCATCCAGCGCTGGCCAGCCTGCGGGAGTTCTACAACGCCAACGGTTTGCTGGAGGAGCGAGCACTGTGAAAGCAAGACCGGACACTGCGATCGTGCTCGCCGCCGGGCTTGGCAAGCGCATGCGGCCGATCACCGACACCATTCCCAAGCCGCTGGTCAAGATCGCCGGCAGGACGTTGCTCGACTGGGGCCTCGACAGCCTGGCCGCCGCCGGTGTCGGCAAGGCCGTAGTCAACGTCCATTATTTTCCCGAACAGATCATTGCCCATGTCGCCGCGCGCCACGCGCCACGGATCATCATTTCCGACGAGAGCGAAAAACTGCTCGATTCCGCCGGTGGCATCGTCAAGGCGTTGCCGGAGCTGGGCGGGCGGCCCTTCTACATCCTCAACGCCGACACCTTCTGGATCGACCAGGGTCCTCTCAATCTCGGCCGCCTTGCCCTTGCGTGGGACGCGGCGAAAATGGATATTCTGCTGATGCTGGCGGATCTCCATCAGGCGACCGGACACTGCGGCAGCACCGATTTCCTGGTGGCGCCGGACGGCGCCCTGCGGCGCTCGAAGGGCGATCCGGCGGGCCTGATCTATGCCGGGGCGGCGATCGTCCATCCGCGCCTGTTCGAGAATGCACCGGCCGGGCCGCACTCGATCAATGCCTATTTCGACACGGCCATAGCCGCCGGCCGCCTGTTCGGCATGCCGATGCATGGCCATTGGATCACCGTCGGCACGCCCGATGCCATTCCGCTCGCGGAAGCGGCGGTCGCCGACGCGTTAACCGAGTCGCAATGAGCGGCTCGAGCCGCGTTTTCTCAATTCCCTCCGGAGCGCCGTTTCTGCCGACGCTTGCCGAGGCGCTGCTTGCCGGCCGTCTCGTTCCGGGGTTTCGGTTCGATGGTGACCCGCTCGCTCTGGCCGATGTCACCATCTATGTGCCGACGCGCCGTGCCGCGCGCGCCTTGCGGGGTGTCTTCGTCGACAGCCTCGCGGCACGTGGCGGCGGCGGTTCGGCGATCCTGCCGGTCATCCGGCCACTGGGCGAATTCGACGAGGATGAAGCCGCATTCGAGACCGAGGCGTCGGCGGCAATCGACCTTGCTCCGCCGATCGCGGCAACCGAACGCCTGTTGTTGCTGGCGCCACTGGTGCGCGCCTGGAAGCGCCAGTTGCCGGCGCATGTCGCGGCACTCTTCGCCGAGGAGATCGTCATCCCGGCCTCTACCGCCGACGCGATCTGGCTGGCGCGCGATCTCGCCCGGCTGATGGATGAAATCGAGACCGAAGGCACGGACTGGGCCAAGCTTACCGATTTGGTGACCGGCAACCTCGCCGGATGGTGGCAGGTGACGCTCGAATTCCTCGGCATCGTCACCGGCGCCTGGCCGAAATTCCTTGCGGAGCGCGATCGCTCCAACCCGGCCGCGCATCGCAGCGCCCTGATCCGCGCCGAGGCCGCGCGGCTGCAACGCAGTCCGCCCGCCGGGCCGGTCATTGCTGCCGGGTCCACAGGCTCGATACCGGCCACGGCCGAACTGCTTGCCGCGATCGCCCGCTTGCCCGGCGGCGCCATCGTGCTGCCCGGTCTCGACCGGACGCTGGACGAAGCGTCCTTCCAGGCAATCGCCGCGCCCGGCGCGCGTCCGGCCGTGCTCGGCCACCCGCAATACGGTCTCGCCAGGCTGATCGGCAAGATCGGCGTGTTGCGCGGCGATGTCGAGGAGATCGGCGCGGCCGAGCCTCAACTGGCGCTTCGTGCCGCCCTCGTCGGCGAAGCCCTGCGGCCGGCTGAAACCACAGAGCTATGGGCCGAAACACGCGCCGGATTCTCAGTGCCCGATATCGCCGGAGCCTTCGCCGGCGTGACCCTGCTCGAAGCGGCCAGCGAACGCGATGAAGCCGTGGCCATCGCCGTCGCGCTCAGGCGCGCGATCGAACAGCCGGGCCAGAGGGCGGCTCTCGTCACCGGCGATCGTGCGCTGGCGCGGCGCGTTTCGGTCGAGCTCAAGCGCTTCGGCGTCGTCGCCGACGATTCCGGTGGCACGCCGCTCGCCAACACCCCGGCGGCCAGCCTGATCAGGCTGGCGCTCGAGGCGGTGTTCCGCCCAGGCGATCCGGTTGGCCTGCTGTCGCTGCTCAAGCATCCGCTGCTCGGCCTTGGCCTCGAACGCGCTGATGTGCGCCATGCGGCGGAGCTGGTCGAACTGGTGGCGCTGCGCGGCGGCACCGGCCGCCCCGATATCGTTTCGCTGCCGGAACTGTTCGAAACCCGCCTCACCGGCCTCGGCAGCGACAGCCGGCGGCCCTTCTGGTTTTCCCGGCTGACCGTGCTCTCCATCGAAGGCGCGAGGAATTTGCTCGAACGTCTCGCACAGGCGCTGGCACCGCTCGCGGCGTTTCGCGGCCACGCGGACGCCGACCTTGCCGCGCTGGTCAAGGCAAGCGTTGAAGCGCTCGAAAATCTCGGCCGCGCCGCCGATGGCGGCCTTGGCGCGCTCTATGCGGGTGACGCCGGCGAAAAGCTTGCCGAATTGCTGCGTGGGCTGGTCGCAGCGTCTGCACCGCTGTCCTTCATCGCAGACGAGTGGCCCGACGTGCTGGCGGCGCTGATCGCGCCCGAAACGGTCAAGCCTGCACAAGGCACCGACAGGAACATCGCCATCTGGGGCGCCCTGGAAGCGCGCTTGCAGGATGTCGACACGCTGGTCATCGGCGGGCTCAACGAGGGCGTATGGCCGCGCAAGCCCGAGAGCGACCGCTTCATGTCGCGGCTGATGAAGACCGGCATCGATCTCGAACCGCCCGAACGGCGCATCGGCCTTGCCGCGCACGACTTCCAGATGGCGATCGGCGCGAAGAAGGTGGTGCTGGCCCGCTCGGCGCGTGCCGGCGACGCACCGGCCGTGCCGTCGCGTTGGCTGCAGCGCCTGCTCACCTTCATCGGCAACGACCAGGCGGCGGAACTGCGCCGACGCGGCGACGAGCTGCTCGTCTGGGCACGCGCGATCGATACGGGCCCGAAGCGGGATTTCGCGCCACGGCCGCAGCCGAAGCCGCCTTTGTCGGTGCGCCCAAGCCATTTCTCGGTCACCGAGATCGAGACCCTGCGCCGTGATCCCTACGCCGTCTATGCACGAAAAATCCTCGGCCTGATGCCACTCGATCCCGTCATCCGCGACCCCGGCGCTGCCGAGCGCGGCACGCTGTTTCACGCCATCCTGCACCTGTTCTCGGCGCGCGTCGCCGATCCGCGCGCACCCGACGCGCTCGCCGGCCTCATCGCGGCCGGCCGCGCCTGTTTTGCCGAAGCAGCACTTCCGGCCGATGTCGAGGCCGTGTGGTGGCCGCGTTTCGAAAAACTCGCCGCCAACATCATCGAGTGGGAGCGCACGCGCGCTGACGCAGTGATGCGGCGTCATGCCGAGGAGCGCGCCGGCAAGACCGTCGTCGGCCAGTCCGGGGTGACACTGTCCGGTTACGCCGACCGGGTCGACCTGTTGGCCGGCGGCATGGCCGACATACTCGACTACAAGACAGGCTCTTCGCCGTCCAAGGCGCAGGCGCACACGCTGCTTGCGCCGCAACTGGCGCTGGAAGGCGCGCTGCTCAGGCGCGGCGCCTTCAAGGATCTGGGCGTGCGCGAACCCTCGCAACTGGCCTTCGTGCGGCTGAAGCCGAATGGCGAAGTGTTCGAGGAATCCATCCTCGAACACAACCGCCAGCCGAAGACCGCGACCGATCTTGCCGAAGACGCCTGGGCGAGGCTGGAAAAGCTTCTGATCCACTATGCCGACCCGGCGACCGGCTATCTGTCGCGCGCGCTGCCATTTCGTGAAGGCGAGACCGATGGCGACTACGACCATCTCGCCCGCGTGCTCGAATGGTCGGCCGGCGGCGACGCCGGTGACGAGGGAGGGGAGGCGTGAAGAAAGCCTATCCCATCCCCAGCGACACCGCGAGCAGCCAGGCCCGCGCCGCCGACCCCGGGAATTCCGCATGGGTGTCGGCCAATGCCGGCTCCGGCAAGACCCATGTGCTGGCCCAGCGCGTCATCCGGCTGCTGCTGCGCGGCACCGATCCGTCGAAGATCCTGTGCCTGACCTATACGCGCGCCGCCGCCGCCAACATGTCGAACCGGGTCTTTTCGACACTGTCGGAGTGGACGACGCTGGGTGATACGGATCTGGCGTCGAAGGTCGAGGCGCTGGAAGGGCGTCGGCCCGATCTTGGGACCATGCGCCGGGCGCGGCGCCTGTTCGCCGAGGCGCTGGAAACGCCCGGCGGGCTGAAGATCCAGACCATCCACGCCTTCTGCGAATCGGTGCTCCACCAATTCCCGCTGGAGGCCAACATCCCCGCCCATTTCGAGATGCTCGATCCGCCGATGGAAGCGTCGCTGTTTGCCGCCGCACGCCGCGATATGATTTCCGGCACGGCCGCCGGCGACATGGATCTGGCCGAGGCCTTTGCCACCATTCTCGATCGCGGCGGCGAGGCCGGGCTCGACGCCCTACTGGGCGAGATCGTGCGCAAGCGCGACGGCTTGCGCAATTTCATCGACGCCGTCGGGCGCGACGGCACGCGGTTCCAGGCGCTGTTCGACGAATTCCATTTCCGCCCCGGCCAGACCGCCGAAGGCATAGCGGCATCGGTCTGGCCGCTGCCGGGATTCTTGCCCGACTATTTTGCCGGCTTCGCCCAGGCCGCCGATACCACCGACGCCAGGACGGTGCTGAACAACATCCTGCCCTATGCTCGTCAGGCTTTTGCTGAGGCCGACCCGGTTCGTCGGCTGCAACTGCTTGCGAGGGCCTTCCTCAAGACCGATGGCGATGCCTACGATCCGGCAAAGGCCTTCAAGAAGGCGCTGGTCGACCGGTTGCCGGATCTGGCCGAGCGCTACCTTTCGACTGCCAGGGCCATCGTCGAAACCGTCGACAGGCTGGCCCTGTTCCGTATGCTGGAAGGCACACGCGCCGCGCTGACCATCGCCGACTGGCTGATCGCCCGCTACGAGGTGTTGAAGCGCAGCCGCGGCTTTCTCGACTTCAACGACCTGATCACCCGCACGGTCAATCTTCTGGCGCGGCCCGATGCCGGCCCCTGGGTGCAATACAAGCTCGATCAGGGCATCGACCACATCCTGCTCGATGAGGCGCAGGACACCAGCCCCGATCAATGGGAGGTGGTGAAGCGGCTGGCGGAAGAATTCTTTGCCGGCTTCGGCGCCCGCGACAGGGTCCATCGCACGGTCTTTGCCGTCGGTGACGAGAAGCAGTCGATCTATTCCTTTCAGGGTGCCGCCCCAGACTCCTTCGCCGACAGCCGGCTGTTGTTTGCGGGACGGGTGCGCAACGCCGAGGCATCCTTCGCCGACCTCAAGCTGACCTGGTCGTTTCGCTCGACCGACGACGTTCTGACCGCGGTCGACCGCGTCTTTGCCGATCCCATCGTGCGGCGCGGCATCAGCCATGATCCCGATCCGCTGCGTCACCAGGCGATTCGCACCGACGCGCCGGGCTATGTTGAGGTCTGGCCATCGGTTGGTGCCGACGTCGTCGACGAGCCCGACGACTGGACCCAGGCCATCGACCATGCCCATGCGCCGGCGGTGCGCGTTGCCGAGAATGTCGCGGCCACCATTGCCAGCTGGATCGGCAATGGTGAGATCATCGAGGGCCGCGGCAAGCGGCTGCGGCCGGGCGACGTGCTGGTGCTGGTGCGCAAGCGCGACCGCTTCGTCCACGCGCTGACCCGGGCGCTCAAACGCCGCGACATTCCGGTCGCCGGCGCCGACCGGCTGAGCCTGCCCGGCCACATCGCGGTCAAGGACCTGATCGCACTCGGCCATCTCCTCATCCAGCCGCAGGACGATCTGTCGCTCGCCGCTGTCCTGCGCAGCCCGATCTTCGATCTGCCGGAGGAGACGCTTTTCGCGCTCGCCGCGGACAGGCCGTCCGGCCTTTCATTGATTGCGTCTCTGCGCGCCCGCGCCGGCGAAAGCGAGGATTTGGCGGCGATTGTCGCCCAGCTCGACATCTGGACGAACGAATCCGCCTTCAAGCCGGTGTTCGAGTTCTATGCCGGCCTGCTGGCGCGCGATGGCGTGCGCCGGAAGATGATCGCGCGGCTCGGGCCTGAAGCCGGCGATATTCTCGACGAGTTCCTGAGTTTCTGCCTTGCCGAGGAACGAACCGGCCTGCCAGGGCTGGAAGCCTTCCTGTCGACGCTCGAAAACGCCGGCCCCGAGATCAAGCGCGAGATGGACCAGACCCGCGACGAGGTCCGCGTGATGACCGTGCATGCGGCCAAGGGCCTGGAAGCGCCGGTCGTGTTCCTGGTCGATGGCGGCTCCGCCCCGTTCAGCGACCAGCATCTGCCAAGGCTGATGCCGTTCGACGGTTCGGGCACATACTGGGACGGCAAGGGCTATCTCTGGCGCTCGGCCAGCGATGTCGCCAACGGCTTTTCGAAGGCAGCGGCGGTGCGGGCACGGGAACTCGCCGACGACGAATACCGCCGTCTGCTCTACGTCGGCATGACCCGGGCCGAGGACCGGCTGGTCGTCTGCGGCTATCACGGCAAGCGGGCGCCGAACGCCGGCACCTGGCATTCAATCGTCAGCCGCGCGCTGATTGGCGCTCCCGAGAGCGAGGAGCGGCCGCATCCCGCCGGCGGCGACCCCGTGCATCGTTTTCACGTCACCAAGCTGCCGCCCGTCGCTTCGGTCTCCGGCGAGCAGGCACGGCAGGCGCACACTTTCGGGCCTTTGCCGGCGACCCTGTTCCGGCCCTTGCCGCCTTTCGAGGATTTGCCGCGTCCGCTGTCGCCATCCGGCGCTTCGGCGCTCATCGACGAAGGCAAGGAAGCGGTGGTCGACAAGGCTTCGCCGGTATTGGACGCCGATGCCGAGCCGGGCTTTGCCGTGCTGCGTGGGCTCGCCCTGCACAAACTGCTGCAGATGCTGCCCGGCATTGCCGAGGACGAACGCGAGGGCGCCGCGGAACGGTATCTCGCCCGAACGGGTGCAGACTGGCCCGCGTCAGAGCGTAAAAAGGCCTTTGCGTCGGTCACCCTCATCCTCGCCGATCCGCGCTTCGGTCGGCTGTTCGCGACATCGTCGCGTGCCGAGGTCGCCATCATGGGCAGCCTGGAGGTCAAGGGCAAAAAGCGCTCGATTTCCGGTAAGATCGACCGGTTGGCGGTGACGCCGGACGCGGTTTCGATCGTCGACTACAAGACCAACCGGCCGGCGCCCGGCTCTCTGGCCGAGGTCCCGCCGGCCTATGTCCTGCAACTCGCGCTCTATCGCGCCCTGCTGCAGCCGCTTTATCCCGGGCGCGCGGTCCAGGCGGCCCTGCTGTTCACCGAAGCACCGCGGCTGATCGAACTGCCGGCCAACACCATGGATGACGCCCTTGCTCGACTCACAGGAGCGTGACACAACACCTGCTTGAAGAAGGGCGCGATCACCACCACATTTGGTGCGACGAAAACTTTCGAAAGGATTTTCCGCATGACCACCGTCAAGGTCGACAAGAGCAATTTCCAGGCCGATGTGCTTAACGCCAGCGTACCGGTCGTCGTCGATTTCTGGGCGGAATGGTGCGGTCCCTGCAAGATGATCGCTCCGGCGCTCGAAGACATCGCCACCGAACTCGGCGCCAAGGTGAAGATCGCCAAGCTGAACATTGACGAGAATCCCGAACTTGCCGCGCAGTTCGGCGTGCGCTCGATTCCGACGCTGATGATCTTCAAAGGCGGCGAGGTGGCCGACATGAAGGTCGGCGCAGCACCCAAGACCGCGCTGTCGCACTGGATCAATGGCAGCCTCGCCTGATCCGTCCGAAATTCCTGATATCAAGCCCGGCCTCGCGCCGGGCTTTTTGTTGGCGTCATCGGTGAGCCGCTCTGGCCCTCACATTGGGCCACTCCATGTCTTCTTCTGGCAGCAGAAGCAGGGAGAAACGCTATGACCGGATCCGCCAAGGCCACCGTCTTCATCGACAATGAGCGTGTCATCGTCACCGAATACCGCTTCGCGCCCGGCGACAACACCGGCTGGCACCGCCATGGCCATGACTATGTCGTCGTGCCGCTGATGGACGGCAAGGTGAAGCTTTTGACCAAGGACGGTGAATCCTTTGCCGAGATGAAGAAGGGCGCGCCCTATTTCCGCAAGGAGGGCGTCGAACACGACGTCATCAACGCCAATGAGGGCGAATACGCCTTCATCGAGATCGAGTTGAAGTAACCCGCGAAAGCCATCGGGCGCCAGGTGCGATTACCAGTCGGCGATACGATCGCCTCCGGCGAACTGCGCGCTTTTTCCGGTATACTCGAACAGCTCGATCTTCACGCCGTTGGGGTCGCGAATCCAGGCCTGGTAGGTATCATCGCAGGCCAGTTTCTTTGCCGTGACGTCGACGCCCTTCGACCTGATGTGGGCGATCGCTGCGTCGATGTTCTCCACTTCAAGGCAGAAGTGGTTGATCTGGTTCAAGTCGCTGTAACTTGCCCCGTCCTTCTGGAACACCTCGACGTGGCTGCGACCGCCGCAATCGAGGTAGAACCCGAAAATCTTGCCGTCACGCAGGAAATTGAACTGGGTGTCCATGCCGAGGACGTCGCGGTAGAAGCTTCGCGTCGCCTCCAGATCATTCGCGAAGATGCAGACGTGAGCGATTTGCCTGACCTTGATCATGACTGCTCCTTGCGGTGATCGCCGAAAGCCGACCTCAGGTCGGGGGCGTGCCGTTCTCGGCCAGGACGGCGCCGGCCAGATAAAGCGAACCGCCGATCAGGATGCGCGGCGGCGGGCCATCCCAGGTGTCGCGCAGCAGCATCAGCGCGCTGGCGACGGAACTCACCGGTTCGGCCGTCAGCCCGGCTTCCGTCGCGCGGATCGCCAGTTCATCGTTCGGTACGCCGGCCTCGCTGAGGCTCACCGGCACCGTGTAGACATGCCGGGCGAGGCCCTTGAAAGCGCGGAAATAGCCGCTCTGGTCCTTGGTGTTGATCATGCCCGAGATGAGGAAGAGCGGACGTGGGTTCTTTTCTTCCTGCTCGGCCATCGCCTCGGCAACGACCACGCCGGCACCCGGATTGTGGCCGCCGTCGAGCCAGATGTCGGCTCCCTTCGGCGCAAGTTCGGCCAGCCGGCCCTGCGCCAGCTTCTGCATCCGGCCGGGCCAGGCGACATTGATCATCGCCTTCTCGGCGGCGCGATGGCTGATCTCGAAGCCGGCTGCCTTGACCGCGGCGATCGCCGCCGCCGCGTTGGCGAACTGGTGGCGTCCGGGCAGCCGTGGCGGCGGCAGGTCCATCAGGCCGTCTTCGTCCTGATAGACCATGCGGCCGTTCTCCTCGAAGGCGAGGAAATCCTGGCCGTAGACGAAGGCCGGACACTCAAGCCGCTCGGCAGTCTCGATCAGCACCTGAAGCGCCGTCTCGCTTTCCTGCGCGCCGATGACCACCGGGCAGCCGCGCTTGATGATGCCGGCCTTTTCGGCGGCGATCAGTTCGACTCGGTCGCCGAGATAGGCTTCGTGGTCGAGCGACACCGGCATGATCACCGATACGGCCGGTTCCTTGACGACATTGGTGGCGTCGAAACGGCCGCCAAGCCCGACCTCGATGATGGCCACATCGGCCGGATACTCGGAAAACAGCAGGAAGGTGACGGCGGTGAGGATCTCGAAAACGGTGATCGTCTCGCCTTCATTGGCCCTGGCGACGCGGGCGATGGCATCGGCGAACACCCTGTCGTCGACCAGCCTGCCGCCGCCATCGGCGGCCAGCCGGTAGCGCTCATGCCAGTTGACTAGGTGCGGCGAGGTGTGGACGTGGACGCGGTAGTCCGCCGCTTCGAGCAGTGCGCGCGAAAACGCGGCACACGAGCCCTTGCCGTTGGTGCCTGCGATGTGGATGACCGGCGGCAGCCGGTCCTGCGGGTTATCAAGCCGCTCCAGCAGCCGCGAGATGCGGTCGAGCGAAAGGTCGAAACCCTTCGGGTGAAGCGCCATCAGGGCTTCGATTTCGCGGTCGGCAGCAAGCGTCGTCATAATGGGAATCCTAGCGCATGACCCCGAAAATCGGAATCGATTTTCGGAAAGGATCATGTGCAATCAAGAAGCTACAGCGCGCGACGGATCGCGCGCAATCGCGGTTCGCGGCGAAGAATGTCGCGTCAGGCCTGTGGACGTGCCTCCGCCGGAATTGTTGCCGGCGGCAGGATTTCCGGCTCCAGCGGCTTTTGCTCCTCCGGCATCTTGAGCAGCATCTTCAGCAGCCGCGCGATAGTCTGGCGCATCTCCAGGCGCGACACCACCATGTCGACCATGCCGTGTTCCATCAGGTACTCGGAGCGCTGGAAGCCGTCGGGCAGTTTTTCCCGGATGGTCTGTTCGATGACGCGCGGTCCGGCAAAGCCGATCAGCGCGCCGGGCTCGGCGATGTGCACGTCGCCCAGCATGGCATAGGAAGCGGTGACGCCGCCGGTGGTCGGATTGGTCAAAACGACGATGTAGGGCAGGCCGGCTTCCTTCAGCCGGTCGACGCCGACCGTGGTGCGCGGCAACTGCATCAGCGACAGGATGCCTTCCTGCATGCGGGCACCGCCGGAGGCGGCGAACAGGATCAGCGGCCGCTTGCGCTGCAAAGCGACTTCGAAGCCGTGCACGATGGCATCACCGGCGGCCATGCCGAGCGAGCCGCCCATGAAGGCGAAGTCCTGCACCGTCACCACCACCGGCAGGCCTTCGACGGTTCCGAGCGCATTGATGATCGCGTCTTCGAGGCCGGTCTTGGCCTTGGCGTCCTTCAGCCGGTCGACATAGCGCTTCTCGTCGCGGAACTTCAGCGGATCCTGCATGACCTTGGGGTTGTCCAGGGTCTCGTACTTGCCGTCGTCGAAGAAAAACCTCAGCCGCTCCTTGGCAGAGATCTTCATGTGATGGCCGGAGGAGGGGATGACGAACTGGTTGGATTCCAGATCCTTGTGGAACACCATTTCGCCGGTCTCCGGATCCTTGATCCAGAGATTTTCGGGCATGTCGGTGCGCCGGCCGAGCATCGAATTGATCTTCGGGCGAACGTAATTGGTGATCCAGTTCATCGCTTCGGCTCCTGTCCTGACGAAGAGTCCCGGTTTTGGGATAACGGCATGCACAAAACCAGAGGTAGGAAAACTATTCGGCGGCAGCAAGGCGGGCCGAACGCACGCCTTGGGCAAGGCCGCTAACCAGCGTGGCGACGGCCTCGGCCGGATCGGCGGTCTTTTCGCCCTTCGGTCCCAGCACATTGGCCACCGCATTGACGATCGCGGTGCCGACGACGACGCCGTCGGCATTGGCGCCGATCACCCGCGCCTGCTCGGCGGTCTTGACGCCGAAACCGACGCAAACGGGCAGGTCGGTATGGCCCTTGATGCGCTTGACCGCCGCCGCCACCTTGCCGGTGTCGGCCAGCGCAGAGCCGGTGATGCCAGTCATCGACACATAGTAGACAAACCCCGACGTGTTCTGCAGCACCTTGGGCAGGCGCTTGTCGTCGGTCGTCGGCGTCGCCAGCCGGATGAAGTTGATGCCGGCCTTGAGCGCCGGAATGCACAGCTCCTCGTCCATTTCCGGTGGCAGGTCGACGACGATCAGCCCATCGATGCCGCTGGCGATCGCGTCCTTGAGGAAGCGGTCGACGCCATAGATGTAGATCGGGTTGTAATAACCCATCAGCACGATCGGCGTTTCATTGTCACCGGCGCGGAATTCCGACGCCATCTTCAGCGTCTTGACCAGCGTCTGGCCGCCTTTCAGCGCCCTCAGGCCCGCCGCCTGGATCGCCGGGCCGTCGGCCATCGGATCGGAGAACGGCATGCCGAGTTCGATGATGTCGGCGCCTGCCCCGGGCAGCGCCTTCATGATCGACAGCGATGTGTCGTAGTCGGGGTCGCCGCCCATGAAATAGGTGACGAGTGCCGGGCGGCCCTCGGTCTTCAGCTTCGCCATGCGGCGGTCGATGCGCGTGGTCATGATCAGATCTCCATGCCCAGCATGCTGGCCACCGTGTGCACGTCCTTGTCGCCACGGCCTGACAGGTTGACGATGACGATCTGGTCCTTGTCCATGGCCGGTACGATCTTCACCGCATGCGCGATGGCGTGCGCCGATTCCAGCGCCGGGATGATGCCTTCGACGCGCGTCGTCAGCTTGAAGGCCTCCAGTGCCTCGTCGTCGAGGATGGGGACGTATTCGACGCGGCCGGAATCGCGCAGCCAGGAATGTTCCGGGCCGACGCCGGGGTAGTCCAGCCCGGCCGAGATCGAATGCCCGTCCATGATCTGGCCGTCGGAATTCTGCAAGAGATAGGTGCGGTTGCCGTGCAGCACGCCAGGCGCGCCGGCATTCATCGAGGCGCAATGCTCGATGCCGTCGAGGCCGCGGCCACCCGCCTCGATGCCGATGATGCGCACCTCCTTGTCGTCGAGGAAGGGATGGAACAGGCCAATGGCGTTCGAGCCACCGCCGACACAGGCAATGATGGTGTCCGGCAGCCGGCCTTCCTGTTCGAGGATCTGCGCGCGCGCCTCGGTGCCGATCACCGACTGGAAGTCACGCACCAGTTCCGGATAGGGATGCGGGCCGGCGGCGGTGCCGATCAGGTAATAAGTGTCCTCGACATTGGTCACCCAGTCGCGCAGCGCCTCGTTCATGGCGTCCTTCAGCGTGCCGTGGCCGGCGGTCACCGGCCGCACTTCGGCGCCGAGCAGCTTCATGCGGAAGACGTTGGGGCTTTGGCGGGCGACGTCGGTGGCGCCCATATAGACGACGCAGGGAAAGCCGAAGCGCGCGGCGACCGTGGCTGACGCCACGCCATGCTGGCCGGCGCCAGTCTCGGCGATGATGCGCTTCTTGCCCATGCGCTTGGCCAGCAGGATCTGGCCGAGGCAGTTGTTGATCTTGTGCGAGCCGGTGTGGTTCAAATCCTCGCGCTTGAAATAGACCTTGGCACCGCCGAGATGCCGGGTTAGGCCCTCGGCGAAATAGAGCTTCGACGGCCGCCCGGCATAGTGGGTCGAGAGGTCGGTGAGTTCAGCCCTGAAATCCGGATCCTTTTTGACCTCGTTCCAGTGCCGTTCCAGGTCGAGGATCAGCGGCATCAGCGTTTCGGCAACGAAACGACCGCCGAAGATGCCGAACATGCCCTGTTCGTCGGGTCCGGTGCGGAAGGAATTGGGTGTCGCCGGCTTGTCCATCGCCGATCTCCTGGTCTCGATGTGGGAGCATGTCCTTGTCGGAAAACCGGTTCCCACTTTTCCGGGACATGCTCTGGTTTGAGCCGGTCAGGCGGCGCGGTTATCTCGCGCTGCCCTGACGGCCCGGAAAAATTGTTCGATCAGCGCCGGATCCTTGACGCCCGGCGCGCTTTCCACGCCTGAGGAAATGTCTATTCCGGGCGGGTTGGCAAGCCGAAGGGCATCGCCGATGTTAGCGGCGTTGAGCCCACCGGAAAGCATGTAATCGACGCCTGCGTCAAGGCCGGCGAGGATGTGCCAGTCGAAGGCGACGCCATTGCCGCCCGGCAGCTCAGAGCCCTTTGGTGGCTTGGCATCGAACAGGAAGTGGTCGGCAATGCCGATAAACGGCTTTACCCTCTCCAGGTCGGCAGCCTCGCTGATCGAGACCGCCTTCATGACCGGCAGGTTGTAGCGGGCCTTCAACTCGGCCACCCGGTCAGGCATTTCCGAGCCGTGCAATTGCAACATATCAGGCTGCATCGCCGCCACGATCTCGTCCAGGAACGCATCGCTGGCATCCACGGTGACGGCGACCGCTTTTGCCTTGCCGTGCGCCGCCTCGCGCAGGCGGCCAGCCTCGGCGGGTTCGACATAGCGTGGGCTTTTGGCAAAGAAAATAAAGCCGACATGGCTGGCGCCGCCGGTCAGCGCCGCGGCCAGTGCCCCGTCGGTCTTCAAGCCGCAGATCTTGATGTCGAGCGCCATGGCGCGGGAATTGGCACGAAAAGCGAAAAGAGTCGAGAAAAAGCATGCTGTTTGCCGGCGCGGCCAAAGGCGCTACCTATTGATGGACGGGATACAAGGCGGGAGCAAGATCATGGCCGACAGAACCGTTGCCGAACTCAGGCAAAAGATCGCGCAGGCGCGCGAGGTCATCACCCATCTGATGGACAAGGCCGCCTTCAACGGCGCCGAAGCGCATCGCGCGCTCGACTATTTCGGCGGCGATGAATTCGACAGCAACTTCCTGCCGTGGCCGCATCATGGCGATGAGGGGCTGCGACCAGAGGAGCTCAACGCGGCGAATGACGACTGACCGTCGTCCGAAACTACTCGAACACAATCGCCTGCAGCGCGCCGCCATTACGCTTCAGCCATGCCTTGCAGCGCTCGGTGTCGGGGCAAAGCTGCTCGCACAATTTCCAGAATTTCGGACCGTGGTTCATCTCCTTGAGATGCGCCACCTCATGCGCGACGAGGTAATTGATCACCGGCGACGGCGCCATCATGATGCGCCAGGAAAACGACAGGTTGCCGTCGGAGGTGCAGGAGCCCCAGCGGCTCGACGTGTCCTTGAAGCGGATCGCCTTGGCGCGCTTGCCCAAAGACTGCGTGTGTTTCACCACCAGCTTCTCGATCTCGCGCTTGGCCTCGCGCTTGAGGAAATCGGCGATGCGGCGCGGCAGGTGCACGCGGTCGCCATGCACGATCAAGAGCGGACCGCGCTCGTCGCGCGACACGGTGACGGTGCCGCGTTTCGAGGGCTCATGGACGATGCGATGCGGCACGCCGCGCACCGGAATCTTGATGCCGGGCCGCACCTGCGGCCGGCTGGGCACCTTGGCCAGCCGCTGTTCCAGCCACTCCTGATGGCGGTCGAGGAACTTTTCCACCTCGCCCCGGCGCAGGCCCGGCGGCACGGTGATACGCAGGCCACGCCCACCGGAATCGATGCGCAGCGTCAGCCGCCTTGCGCGGTCGTTCTGGACGATCTTGAGCGGCAATGAGCGGCCGGCAACGACGTGCTCGCGCTCTTCGACAGGCGCGGGCTTGGGCTTTGTAAGATTGCGGAAGAAGCCGAAAGACATGGCCGGACGATACGCGATTCGAGGAAAACGAATAGAACAAAAAAGAAACGGCGCCGCTTGCGCGACGCCGTTTTTTCACGATGTGGCCTGTCGCCGGGCCTCAGTCGTCAAGCAGGTTCGAGCCCTTGCCACGCTTGGTGGTTGTCGACCCGGTGCTCGGATCGGTCTTCGCCGGCGCCGTCGACTTGTTGCGGTTGGCCATGAAGCGGTCGAACTCGTCCTGGTCCTTGGCACGGCGCAATTCGCGAGCGTATTCGTCGAACTGGGTCAGCATCTCGTCGAGCTTGCGGCGCTCTTCATTCAGGCGCTCAAGTTCCTTTTCGCGCCAGTCGTCGAAAGCGACGTTGCCGGTGCGGGCGGAACCATTGCCCCAGCGTGCGGCCTTGTCGGAACCGCGGCGGCAGCCGGCGAAGATGCCGTCGGTCGCGCGGTTGACGTCACGCTTGAAACCATCGAGGCGGTCGCCCCAGATGATGTAGGCAAGCATGGCGAAGCCGAGTGGCCAGAACACCATGAAACCGATCACCATCAACGCGATGGTTGCCGGCGTCCACGCCGGACGGATCAATGCAGATGTGTTCATTTTCTCCCATTCCTTCGGTTGGAGACAGCCAAACCCGGCTGCGTGGAATCGAAATGGGATGGAGAAAACGGCGATTCAAGACAACGTCCGCTGAAACCGGACAAGCGCCTGAAATAATTATCGCTTTTTGAGCGTACCGAGGAAAAGCACGACCAGGCAGGAAGAACAGTGGCAATGCCGCCGGCGGTCCATGGTTTGATGCATCGGCAGGGAAGCCATACCTTCAAAAATCCAGCGGCGCGTTGTCGACGACCTCCTTCATGACGAAGAACGTCCTCGTCTGGCGAACGCCGGGCAATGCGATCAACTGATCCCCGTGGATCCGGTTGAAATCCGCCATGTCACCGACCCGGATCTTCAGAAAATAATCGAAGTCGCCTGCCACCAGGTGGCAATCAAGAATGAATTTCAGTTTCGCGACGGCTTTCTCGAACTCCGCGAAACTCTCCGGCGTCGAGCGGTCGAGGACGACGCCAACCATCACCAGTGCGCCTCTGTCGACTTTCTGCGGCGTCACCACTGCCCTGAAATGGCTGATGTAGCCTTCATCGAACAAGCGTTGCATGCGGCGGTGGCAGGTCGCCGGGCTGACAACAACCGACTGCGCCAGCTCCGCATTGGTCAACCGCCCATTGTCCTGGAGCAGGCGCAACATTTTGAGGTCGATCCGGTCGAGCGACGCCTTCATGAAAGCTTCTTCCGTTATCGAGGCATTTTATCGAAGTAATATAACATTCTGGCGTTAAAAAATCAGATTTCAGGCATTTTCTGCCTAGTCTTAGAGAGCACCTTTCAAGTGAAAAATGATAGTGTTTCCAGCATCAAAATCACAATCAGAGGAGGATCTCTCATGTTGGAGAAGTTCGAACGCTATCCGCTCACATTTGGACCGACCCATATCGAGAAACTGGATCGGCTCAGCGCTCATCTCGGCGGGAAGGTCGATCTCTACGCCAAGCGGGAAGATTGCAATTCCGGCCTCGCCTTCGGCGGCAACAAGCTGCGCAAGCTCGAATACATCGTTCCCGACGCGATCGCCTCAAACGCCGATACGCTGGTTTCGATCGGCGGCGTTCAATCCAACCATACGCGCATGGTGGCAGCCGTCGCAGCGAAGATCGGCATGAAATGCCGCCTCGTGCAGGAAAGCTGGGTGCCCCACGAGGACGCCGTCTATGATCGCGTCGGCAACATCCTTTTGAGCCGGATCATGGGCGCCGATGTCCAGATGGTCGATGAGGGCTTCGACATCGGAATCAGGGAAAGCTGGGAACAGGCGATCGCGGATGTGAAGGCCAAAGGCGGCAAACCTTATCCGATTCCGGCCGGGGCTTCGGTACATAAATATGGCGGCCTGGGCTACGTTGGCTTCGCCGAAGAGGTGCGCGCCCAGGAAAAGGAACTCGGCGTTGCCTTCGACTACATCGTCGTCTGTACCGTCACCGGCTCTACTCATGCCGGCATGGTGGTCGGCTTCGCCAAGGACGGCCGCGAACGCAAGGTGATTGGCATCGACGCATCGGGCACCCCGACGCAGACCAAGGCGCAAGTGCTTGAGATCGTGAGGAACACCGCAGCTTTGGTCCAACTCGACAAGGAACTCAATGCGGACGACGTCGTGCTCATCGAGGACTATGCCTACCCAGCCTATGGTGTCCCTTCGCAGGAGACGAAGGACGCAATCCGCCTCTGCGCGCGCCTTGAAGGCATGATCACCGATCCGGTCTACGAGGGAAAATCCATGCAGGGCATGATCGATCTCGTGAACAAAGGCTATTTTCCTGCCGGATCCAAGGTGCTCTACGCCCACCTCGGCGGCGCTCCGGCCATCAATGGGTATGCTTATGCATTCCGTAACGGCTGAGTGCATTCAGATGCAGCACGGCTGCGCGGAATCAGGTGGGAGGGGAAACGACGATTCAGGACAATGTCCGCCAAATGCGGACAAGCGGCTGAAATGATTGTCGCAGTTTGAACTCTTCGAGGAAGAGCACGACCATGCCGGCGACCAGGCCCCAGAATGCGGCGCCGACGCCGAACAGCGTCAGCCCCGAAGCAGTGACGGCGAAGGTGACCGTGGCGGCCATGCGGTGACCTTCGTCCTTGAGCGCGATCGACAAGGCGTTGGCAAGCGGCGCCATCAGCGCGAGACCCGCCACCAGTACGATCAGGCTCTGCGGCAGGACGGCGAAGATCGCCACCAGCGAAGCACCGAAGATGGCAAAGACAAGATAGGCGAGCGCATAGAACGGGCCGGTCTTCCAGCGCTCGGCGGGGTCGGGGTGGACGTCCGGCCCGGTGCAGATGGCCGCCGAAATCGCCGCCAAATTGGTGGTCGAGCCGCCAAACGGGGCCGACAGCAGCGAAAACAGGCCGGTGACGCCAATCAGCGGACCGGGCTCCGGATGATAGCCGGCGGCGCGCAGCACGGCGAGGCCGGACAGGTTTTGGGAAGCCATGGTGACAAGATAGAGCGGCAGCGCCAGGCCGATGATCGCCGCGGCACTGAACTGTGGTGCGATCAGCGTGAGCGTCGACAGTTCCGGTGTCGGCAAGCCACCGACGCGGCCGGTCAGGAAAGCGGCGAGGCCGCCGCCGACCAGCACCACCAGCACCGACACCGACGGATTGAACAAGCGAATGACGAAGAAGGCCGCGATCAACGGCAGAATCAGCCAGGGATCGGCGGGGATGGCCTTGACCGCGTTGATGGCGAAGCTGACGAGGATGCCGGCCAGCATGCCCGATGCCACCGACGGCGGTATCCTGGCGATCAGCCGCGTCAGCGGTCCGAACAGGCCGGTGGCGATCAACAGGATGCCGGTGACGATGAAGGCGCCGACTGCCTCGCCCATCGAGAAGCCGCTCGACGCGGCGATCAGCGCCAGCCCCGGTGTCGACCAGGCCGTGATGACCGGCATCTTCGTGCGCCAGGACAGCCACAAGCATTCGATCGCCATCGCCAGGCAGATGGCCGTCACCCAGCTCGCCGTCTCGATCTGCGTCGCGCTGACCGCCTTGGCGGCGGCGATGACGATGGCCAGTGTGCCGCCAAAGCCGACGATTGCCGCGACAAAGGCGGATATCGGAATGGAAATGCGCATCAGTTTCGCCTCTGCGCCATGGCGCCGACGGCCCGGACCAGCATGTCGAGATCCTGGGGGCGCGACAGGCGATGGTCGCCGTCGGGGATCAGCGACAAGGTCACGTCGTCGGCCGGCAGCAGGCTGACCAGCTTCAGCGCGTGGCTTGCCGGCACGTCCGCATCGGCCAGTCCCTGCAAGATGTGCACCGGGCAATGCGTGTCGATCGGACCTGTCATCACCCGGTTGTTGCGTCCATCTTCGATCAGCGCACGCGTGTAGATGTAAGGCTCGGTGGAATAGTCGGACGGCTCCGCGAAGAAACCCTTTTCGGCGAGGTCGCGCTTCTGCGCCTCGGTCAACACCGGTTCGACCAGCTCGGCGGTGAAGTCCGGCGCTGGCGCCAGCAGCACAAGGCCGGCGACGTTTGCGTCGCCCGCCTTGCGCAATTCCTGCACCATGCGCAACGCGATCCAGGCGCCCATCGAGGAGCCGACCAGGATCCGTCTGCCCGTGGTGAAATGCCGGAACACGGCAAGGCTCTGCGCAAGCCATGTCGAAATCGTGCCGTCGGCAAAGGCGCCGCCGGATTCGCCATGGCCGGAATAGTCATGGCGCAGGAAGGCGCGGCCTTCTCTAGCGGCCCAGTCCGACAGCGTCTGCGCCTTCGTGCCCAGCATGTCCGACTTGTAGCCGCCGAGCCAGACGATGCCGGGCGCGGCACCTGTCGTATGGCGCACCGCGATGCTCGATCCGTCGACGTCCAGAAAGACAGGGGGCGTGTCAGTCATGGGTTTTTCCTCATGCCGGTCTTTTTGGCACAGGGCGTCTTGTGGCACAGCCAGAGGCGTGGCGAAAAGTGCTGGCGATCTTTCTTTGTTTGGTGCAGGCCAGCGATCAGGGTGATTTCTTGTCAATGCTGTGCTATTGACTTCGCCCGCGCGCTTACCACATTGGCGCGTCCACGCATCAAGACTGACAAACCCCGAACGAAACGGCCAAGGAGACCACGACCATTCGCAGACCTTTCAAAGCAGCGGCGCCGACCAAGGATGGCCCGCGCTCCAACCGTGATATCCGGGTTCCCCGGGTCCAGCTTATCGACGCCGAAGGCCAGAACCGCGGCGATGTTTCCATCAACGACGCATTGCTGCTCGCCGAAGAGGCTGGGCTCGATCTCGTCGAGATATCGCCCAATGCGGTGCCCCCCGTCGTAAAGATCCTCGATCTCGGCAAGTTGAAATACGCCAACCAGAAGAAGGCGGCCGAGGCGCGCAAGAACCAGAAGGTCATCGAGATCAAGGAGATCAAGATGCGCCCGAACATCGACAGCCATGACTACGAGACCAAAATGAAGGCGGTTCGCCGCTTCTTCGAGGAAGGCGACAAGGTCAAGCTGACATTGCGTTTCCGTGGCCGCGAGATGGCGCATATGGAACTCGGCATGCAGCTTCTGAACAAGGTCCGCGAGGAAGTGGCGACCATTGCCAAGGTCGAAGCGGAACCGAAACTCGAAGGCCGCCAGATGATGATGGTGCTGGCGCCGCGCTAGATCACGATGACGTCAGGTCCGTCGTCGCGCTCTAAATCCGCCTGAATTGTGCTACAGGGCGTCCCGGCGATCGGCGGGACGCCTGTTTCTTGGCCAAGCTGCGATCGCCGGCTAAGCTCTTCGACGATCGGATTCCTCCCTTGGACAAAGAACTCAAATACGGGCTGGGTCACTACCAGCGCACGCGCAGGATAGTGCTTGCCGTGCTCGTAGCGGTGCTGTTTGCAGCGCTGCTGTTCGGGCAATCGACCTTCCCGCCCGACACGCCGATGCATGAGTCGATCGAGATGTTCGGCGTGCTGCTGATTTTCCTGGGTATTTGCGGGCGCCTTTGGGCGACGCTCTACATCGGCGGGCGAAAATCTTCCGAGGTGGTGACAGGCGGGCCCTACTCGATTACCCGCAACCCGCTCTATGTCTTCTCGACCGTGGCGGCGGCCGGGGTCGGCGCACAGATCGGCTCGTTCTCCGGCATCCTTCTCTTCGCTGCTCTGTGCGCGGGGGCCTTCCACATCGTCATCCTGCGCGAGGAGAAATTCCTCAAGGAAGCGCTTGGTGCTCCATATCAGGCCTATCTGAAGCGGGTGCCGCGCTTCTTCCCGAAATTGTCGCTCTACCAGGAGGGCGACACAGGCAGCTTCAAGCCGCGCCTGTTGTTGACCACGCTGCTCGACGGCCTCGTGTTCCTCGTCGCGCTACCGGCCTTCGAGCTGATCGACGGCGCCCAGCAGTCGGGTATGTTGCCGGTATTGTTTACGCTCCCCTGATCGGGGACGGAGCCTTCGCATTCCGGGCGCATGCCCCCGAAAATCGCGATCGATTTTCGGAAAGGACCGTGGCGCGCTAGCATTCGCTGTCAAAGGGTGCCTGACAGGCTTCTTGTCGCGGACCGTCTCGCGCCCTTTTCTTGCAGGCACTCCTGGCTTCGCGGCTGTCGTCCCCCTCTCCATCCCGGCTTTGCCGGGGCACCTCTTCCCCGCTTTGCGGGGTGAGGAACCCAGACCCTGCAACCGTTCAGCCCCTTTTGCCGGTCAGCGTCATGTCGAAGTCGACGATGTTGGAATAGATCGGCGTGCCGACATCCATGCCGTAGCGTGACCTGAGCACCTTGCCGGTGACATGGAATTTTATCGTGCCGGCCTTGAGGCCGCCAAGCTCGGCGGTGAACTTTTCCGGAAACGTCTTGCCGCGCGCCGTCAGCCGCCCGCTGACGAGGGCCGTGGTGTCGCTGGTGCGGGTCACACTGGTCGAGCGAAACTGGATTTCAGGGCTGTTGGCGGTGTCGAACACGGCATCGGAGCGCAGGAAGGCATCAATGCGACTCTGGCCGGTGCCGACGCTTTCGGGAAAGATGGTGAAGTTGACCTGCGAGCGGGCGACGTCGCTGTTGTCGATGCGGATCGAGCCCTTGAAGCGGGCGAAGGCGCCATTGAGGCCGCCGCCACCGACCTTGCCGATGGAAAAGCGGATGCTGGAGCTGGCCGGGCTGATCGCGTAGCTGCCGGCGGCATCGCCAAGCGCTATTGCCGCTGAAACCGGCATGGCAAGGCAAACGGCGACCGCCGCAAATCCGAGGATGCGCGTGTACATGGGGGTGTTCCTTGTTGGAGGCAGCGCATTTCCTGCGCGCCCTTCACCTCAATGAACGAATGACCCGGCCGCTCTATTCCATGTCGGGATCTGACGAAGGCGTGATCATGCGCGTGAGCACATCATCCCTGAGCTGGAAATGATGACGCAGCGCTGCCGCGACATGCAACACGACCAGGGCGATACCCGCATAGGCAAGATACCAGTGCGCTGACGCCCAGAAACTTTCGGCCGCATCCGATTCGGCCAGCGGCAGGTTCGGCATGACGAAAAGATTGAACGGCATCGAGGGGATCTCCAGCATCGACACCGACACCAGCGCCCAGCCGGACAAAGGCAGGGCGAGCTGAAACGCGTAGAGCGCAAGGTGGGCGAGCGGCGCGGCCCGGCGCTCCAAGGTTCCGACCGAGCGCGGCAGCGCCGGCGCCGCATTGCCGAGCCGCCAGGCGACGCGCAGGACCACCAGCCCAAGCAGCAGAAAGCCGAAGGACTTGTGCAACTGGATCAGTTCGAAGGCGGTGCGCTGGCTGGTGAGCCGCACCATGATAAAGCCGAGCCCGAACTGGCCGACGAAGATCAGCGCAATCAGCCAGTGAAGAATGATCGAGCCCCAGCCGTAGCGGGTCGTGCTGTTGGTGATTGTTGCCTGCATGTGAGGTGAACGAATGCCAGGTTGGCTTTCTTCCAGCGCACTTTACCCCTCCCACAAGGGGGAGGGTGGTCGCGGCTCATCCGCTCACCTTGAAAAAGTCGACGAAGGCCCTGAGCGCCGGCCGCATCTGGCGGCGGCTGGGATAGTAGACGAAGAACCCGTCGAAGGGCGGGCACCAGTCCTCCAGCACGCGGATCAGTCGGCCGTCGGCGAGCGGCGTGCCGACATATTCCTCGAAGACGAAGGCGAGCCCGGCACCATCGACGGCCGCCCGGGCGATCAGATGGTCCTCGTCGAGGACAAGCGGTCCCTGCACGGCCATCTCGATCGCCTCGCCGCCCTTCTCGAACTCCCACTGGTAGAGGATGCCACTGGAGAAGCGGAAGCGAATGCAGCGATGATCGGCAAGGTCGCGCGGATGATGCGGTCTCGGCATGGCCGCGAAATAGGATGGCGCGCCGACCACCGCGCCGCGAATGTCCGGCCCTATGCGCACGGCGATCATGTCGCGCTGCAGGCTCTCGCCGAGCCGCACACCGGCATCGAAACCGCCCTCGACGACATCGGTGAAGCGGTCCTCGATGACGATCTCCAGCACAATATCGGGATAGGCCGCGGCAAAGGCGCCGAGCCGTGGCGTCAGCACCAGATGTGCTGCCGTGCGCGGCACGCTGAGCCGCAGATTCCCGGCCGGCCGGTCGCGCGACTCGACCGCCGTCTCCAGAGCCAGGTCGATCTCGGAAAGGGCCGGCCGCAGCCGCTCCAAGAGTTGCGCGCCTTCTTCCGTCGGCGCGACGCTGCGGGTGCTGCGCGCCAGCAGCCGCACGCCGAGCCGCGCTTCCAGGCTGGAGACCGCATGGCTGACCGCCGATGGCGCGATGGCCAATTCCCTGGCCGCGCCGCGAAAGCTGCCGCATTGGGCAACGGTTGCCAGCACCGCCAGTTGGGAGAGATGCGCTCGGTTCATTGATCTATTTTTTGGAACAGCCCGTGCAAATGAGAGACGATTATCGAACAGAAAGCAAGGCGCTATCTCTGTCGCATCAGAACAAGGAGATGCCTGATGCGAACCCGCAAGCTAGGAACTGAATTGAACGTCTATCCCGTCGGCCTCGGCTGCATGGGCATGAGCTTCGTCTATGGCGGCCAGCCGGAGGCCGAGGCGATCGCCACGTTGCACCGCGCCGTCGACATCGGCGTCAATTTCTTCGATACGGCGGAAGTCTATGGCCCCTACGAGAACGAGATCCTGCTCGGCAAGGCGCTGAAGTCGGTTCGTGACAAGGTGACCATCGCCACCAAATTCGGCTTCAAGATCTTGGAGGAAGGCACCGGCATCGACCGGATGGCCGGCGTCGACAGCCGTCCCGAGCACGTCAAAGCCGTCGCCGAGGCCTCGCTGAAGCGGCTCGGCACCGATGTCATCGATCTCTACTACCAGCACCGCGTCGACCCCAACGTGCCGATCGAGGATACGGTCGGCGCCATGGCCGAACTGGTTCGCGAGGGCAAGGTGCGCGCGCTTGGCCTGTCGGAGGCGAGTGCCACTACCATACGCCGGGCGCATGCCGTGCATCCGATATCGGCTGTGCAGAGCGAATACTCGCTGTGGAGCCGCGATCCGGAAGACGAGGTGTTCGCCGTCTGCCGCGAACTCGGCATCGGCTTTGTCCCCTACAGCCCGCTCGGCCGTGGTCTTTTGACCGGCACCATCGCCAAACCCGAAGCTTTGAGCGACGGCGACTGGCGGCGTGGCCTGCCGCGCTTCCAGGCCGACGCCATGGCCGCTAATGCCGCTGTCATCGCCACGCTGGAGAAGACGGCGGCTGAAAAGGGCGTGACCTCGGCGCAGCTGGCGCTGGCCTGGGTGCTGCACCAGGGCGATTTCATCGTGCCGATCCCCGGCGCGCGAAAAATCCGCCATCTCGAGCAGAACACGGCGGCGGCCGCGATCGAGCTGAGCGCGGCTGAGGTGCAAGCCATCGGCGATGCGCTGTCGCCGGATAAGGTCACTGGCAAGCGCTACACCGAGGAGTTGTTGGCGCTGGTCAATGGGTGAACCTGCCTTCACCCTCCCTACAAGGGGAGGGTGAACATTCACCAAGGCAGAACCGTAATCTCCGGCCAGTTGGCCTTCGCGCGGGCACCCTTCGTCTGGTGCGTCTGCCGGTTGTCCATCGCCCGGTTCGGGTTGATGCGAAACGAGAAGATGTCGTCGAGGCCGAACGGCGCAACGAGGTCAAGCTGCCCTTCCACGTCGAAGCGGACGCCGACCGCGTGGGTTTTGGAGGCGAAGTGGCGGACCGAGTCGCTGGAACTCGTGTAGCGCGGGCACGGTTGTCCGAACTTCAGGGGATACCAGAGATGAACCCGCGCCTGATTGCGAATTTCGACCGGCAGCGGCAGCCCCGCAAAGACCGGAGCGGCAGCAGCAATCACGCCGTCCTCGGCCTCATATGACAGGTCGCTCTCATCGAAATAGAACAGGTCGACATCCTTGATGCCGTAACCCAATGGCTTACCCGTCAGATGGTTCCAGACGGCATTGTAGAGCGCGCCGGAAACCAGCAGCCAGTCGGGCAAGGCAAGACGACGCGCCCTACCCAGGGCGTCACTCAGCAACGCATCTCTCGACACGATGTCGAGAAACGCCGCACGTTTTGCTTCGAACGGCAGGCCGGAATAGCGCAAATGGTCCATCACCCTTTGGAGGGCGATTCGCCGCTTGCCCGCAATACCTCAAGTCCTGAGCACGCCACCCGTCTGCTTGCCGACATTCTCGACGATGCGCCTGGCCAGAGCCTCGAAATCCTCATCGGTCAGGGTCTTCTCGACCGGCTGGATCGACACCTCGATGGCGATCGACTTCTTGCCCTCGCCGAGCGATGCGCCTTCGAAGATATCGAAGACCGAAACGCCTGATATCAGCTTCTTGTCGGCGGCCAACGCAGCACGGATCAGCGTTCCGGCCTCGACCGTCCTGTCGACGACGAAGGCGAAATCGCGCTTCACCGCCTGGAAGGCGGAGAGTTCCAGCTTCGGCTTGGTTTTCGTTGGCTTGGCCTTCGGCTCCGGCACGGCATCGACGAACACTTCGAAGCCGCAGAGCGGTCCGGAGACATCGAGGCCCTCAAGCGTCTTCGGATGGAACTCGCCGAAGGTGCCGAGCACGGTTTTCGGGCCGAGCTTGATCGTGCCGGAGCGGCCGGGATGATACCAGGCCGGACCGCCGGCCTCGACCTGCAATCGGTCGACCGGCGCACCGCAGGCTTCGAGTGCGGCGATCGCATCGGCCTTGGCGTCGAACACGCCCACGGTGCCTGAATTGCCGGCCCAATTGCGGCCTGAGCCGTCGAGTTTGGCCGTCCCGCGCCGCACGCCGGCGGCCACGCGCCGCTGCTGGTCGGCGCCGTCGCCCTCATAGGTGCCCGACACTTCGAACAGGGCGACGTCGCCGATGCCCCTGTCGGCATTGCGCTGGGCAGCGGCGATCAATCCCGGCAGCAGCGACGGCCGCATGTCGGACATGTCGGCGGCGATCGGGTTGGCGAGCTTCAGCGCCGTCTGGCCGCCGCCGAACAGTTCGGCGTGCCTTGCCGGAATGAACGACCAGGTGACGGCCTCCATCATGCCACGCACGGCGAGCGCGCGCTTGGCGGTGCGGGTGCGGACCTGCAGCGTGGTGAGGATTTTTGCATTGACCGCGTCATGCGCACCGAGCGGCTGCGGCGCGATGTTGTCGACGCCGTGGATGCGCATCACCTCTTCGACCAGGTCGGCCTTGCCATCCACATCGGGACGCCAGGACGGAACCTTCACATCGATGACATCGCCCGAGCCCTGCGGCTCGAAGCCGAGGCGCGACAGGATGTCGAGGCTTTCCGCTTTGGGCACCTCGATGCCGGTCAGCCGCTTCACTTCCGAAAGCGGGAAGGAAACGATCTTCCCGATATGACCGGCATAGCCGGCCACCTCGATTTCCGTCGGCGTGCCGCCGCAGAAATCGAGCACCAGCCTGGTCGCCAGTTCAACGCCGGGCACCATGAATTCAGGATCGACGCCGCGCTCGAAGCGGTAGCGTGCGTCGGTGATGATGCCGAGGGTGCGGCCGGTGCGGGCGGTGGTGATCGGATCCCAAAGGGCCGATTCGATCAGCACGTCTGACGTGTTCTCGTCGCAGCCCGAATGCTCGCCGCCCATGATGCCGGCGATCGACTCGACGCCGTCCTCGTCAGCGATGACGCATATCTCCGGGGTCAGCGTGTATTCGCGGCCGTCGAGCGCCTGTACCTTTTCGCCATCGCGCGCACGCCGCACGGTCAGATTGCCGGCAACCTTCTTGGCGTCGAACACATGCAGCGGCCGGCCGCGGTCGAAGGTGACGTAGTTGGTGATGTCGACCAGCGCGCTGATCGGCCTCAACCCAATGGCGATCAGCCGCTGCTGCAGCCATTTCGGCGACGGGCCGTTCTTGACGCCACGCACCAGCCGCAACGCAAAGCCCGGGCAGAGTTCAGGCGCTTCGATCGTCACCTTGACCGGCGTCTCGCCAGTGCCGGGGATCGCTCCGATCGCAGCGCTCTTCAATGTACCAAGCCCGCTCGCCGCCAGATCCCTGGCGATACCGTAGACGCTGGTCGCATCCGGCCGGTTGGGCGTCAGGTTGATCTCGACGAGCGGATCGTCGAGATGCGCATAGCTGGCGAAGCTGGTGCCGACAGGCGCATCGGCCGGCAGATCGATGATGCCGTTGTGCTCGTCGGAAAGCTCCAGTTCGCGCTCGGAACACATCATGCCATGGCTTTCGACGCCTCTGATCTTGCCGACCGTCAGCGTCACGTCGATGCCGGGCACATAGGTGCCGGGCGCGGCAAAGGCGCCGATCAGGCCCGCGCGCGCGTTGGGTGCCCCGCACACCACTTGCACCGGCGCCTTGCCGTCGCCGGTGTCGACGGTAAGCACCCGCAGCCGGTCGGCATCAGGGTGCTGCACAGCGGTCAGCACCTTGGCGATGACGAACGGTTTCAAGCTCGACTTGTCGTCGACATGCTCGACTTCGAGGCCGATCGAGGTCAGCCGCTCGACGATCTCGTTGAGCGAGGCGTCGGTCTCGAGGTGATCCTTGAGCCAGGAGAGGGTGAATTTCATTGAACTGTTCCGTCTGGTCTTTTGACGCTTGTTTTCAGATGTCTAGGCAAGTCGTCGGACATGTGCACGAAGGGAAGCTGCTCGCTCACATAGGCATGCAGCGTCGGCCTGAAATCGGCCGGCATGTCCATGGCGCCGAGCATGAAATAGATGTCGTCCTCCAGCCGCTCGTCGACATAGGCGATGGGCGAGCCGCAGACGCCGCAGAACGAGCGCGTCACCGGCCCGTTCTCGTACATCTTCAGCGCCTTGCCGGTGAACGCGACCTGATCGACCAGGAAGCCGACAAAGGCCGACACCGGCGCGCCGCTCGCCCGCCGGCAATCGCCGCAATGGCAATAGCTGACGTGATGCGGTTCGGCCGAGGCCTCGAACCGCACGGCGCCGCAGCGACAGCCGCCGGCGTGGGGCGCTGTCATGCGCTCAGACCTCCGAACAGCGTCGGCATGTCGAGCGGCCTGAAACCGTAATGCGACAGCCAGCGGACGTCGGCATCAAAGAAGGCGCGCAGATCCGGCATGCCGTATTTCAGCATGGCGATGCGGTCGATGCCCATGCCCCAGGCAAAGCCCTGATATTCGTCGGGGTCGAGCCCGCCATGGCGCAGCACATTGGGATGCACCATGCCGCAGCCGAGGATCTCCATCCAGTCGGAGCCTTCGCCGAAGCGCACTTCGCCGGGTCTGGAGCGGTCGCACTGGATGTCGACCTCAAGGCTGGGTTCGGTGAACGGGAAGAAGGACGGCCGAAAGCGCATCTTGACCGAGGGCACTTCGAAGAAGGCCTTGCAGAATTCCTCAAGCACCCACTTCATGTTGGCGACATTGGCCGTCTTGTCGATCACCAGCCCCTCGACCTGATGGAACATCGGCGAATGGGTGGCATCCGAGTCCTGCCGGTAGGTTTTTCCAGGAATGACGATGCGGATTGGCGGCTTCTTCGTCTCCATGGTGCGGATCTGCACCGGCGACGTGTGGGTGCGCAAAAGCTTGCGCTCGCCCTTCTCGTCCGGCTGGAAGAAGAAGGTGTCGTGCATCTCGCGCGCCGGATGGCCTTCCGGGAAATTAAGCGCGGTGAAGTTGTAGTAATCGCTCTCGATATCCGGACCTTCGGCTATGGAGAAACCGAGGTCGCCGAAGATCGCCGCGATTTCGTCGATGACCTGGCTGATCGGATGGATGCGGCCGCGCTCGGCCGGCGACTGCCGCACCGGCAACGTCACGTCGACCTTTTCGGCGGCCAGGCGGGTGGTGATCGCCACGTCCTTCAGCTCGAGCTTGCGGGCCGTCAGCGCCTCGGTGACACGGTTCTTGAGGCCGTTGATAACAGGGCCCTTGAGCTGGCGCTCCTCGGCGGTCATGGCGCCAAGCGTCTTCAGCATCTCGGACACAGTGCCCTTCTTGCCGAAGGCAGCGATGCGCACGGCCTCGATGGCCGGTTCATCGGCGGCCGACGCGATGTCGGCAAGCAACGAGGCTTCCAGGGCTTCAAGATTTCCAGCAGTGGCGTTCACGGCGAAGCTCTCTCGATTTGGCGACCGACACCATTTGGGTTCGTCGTCACCATTTTGGTTACATCAGGCATAAGAAAACCCGCGCCAGCCGTGCCAGCGCGGGTTCCCCAAATCAGAATTTCGAATGCTTGGGAAGCGCTGGTCTTAGGCGACAGCGCTTTCAAAAGCATTCGGCGTGGTGTTCTTCAGATATTCGAGCGCGACCTTGGCCTTGGCCACCAGTGCGGCGAAAGCCTGCGGCTCATGGATGGCCATGTCCGACAGGATCTTGCGGTCGATCTCGATGCCCGACTTGTTGAGGCCGTCGATGAAGCGGCCATAGGTCAGGCCGTGCTCGTGCGTCGCGGCGTTGATGCGCTGGATCCACAGCGCACGGAACGAGCGCTTGCGGTTCTTGCGGTCGCGGTACGCGTACTGCATCGACTTTTCCACCGCCTGCTTGGCGATGCGGATGGTATTCTTGCGGCGGCCGTAGAAGCCTTTCGCGGCTTTCAGGACCTTCTTGTGCTTGGCGTGCGAGGTGACGCCTCTCTTTACGCGTGCCATGTCATGATCTCCTTAAAACGTGTCCGGACCGAATGCCTTAGAGGCCGTTCGGCAGAAAATTCTTGATGACCTTCTTGCCATCCGGTTCAGCCAGAACCATCGTGCCGCGGGCATTTCGAATGAACTTGTTGGAACGCTTGATCATGCCGTGACGCTTGCCGGCCGCAGCCGACAGGACTTTACCCGTACCTGTGATCTTGAACCGCTTTTTGGCGGCGGATTTGGTCTTCATCTTGGGCATTTTGCTACTCCGTATTGTTGGCGCACTATCGCGCTTCTTGTTCGCTTCGGGCCGACCAAAGCCCGAAAAGCAAATGAAACCGCCACGGCATGCCCTGCCGGGCGGTTTTCTTGAACGGCGGTCCTATACGTCAAAGCAGGCGGCTGTGCAACACCCACTGCGCCGCTCCACACTTCGTGGGGCGAGGAAACCTGGCACCCGCATTGGCTTTTCGGCCGATTTCGGGCAAACCTCGTCGCCTGTAATCGCTATGGAGAAGCCTGATGTTCCGATGGGGTGTGTTGTCGACGGCCAAGATCGGCCGCGAGCATTTGTTGCCGGCAATGGTCGAGGCGGAGAATGGCGTTCTGTCGGCGATCGCCAGCCGCGACCTATCGAAGGCCAAGGCACTGGCCGAACGCTTCGGCGCGCGCCACGCCTTCGGCTCCTATGAGGACCTGCTCGCCTCCAGCGAGGTCGACGGCGTCTACATCCCGCTGCCGACTTCCCAGCACGTAGAATGGACGGCCAAGGCCATCGAGGCCGGCAAGCATGTGCTGGTCGAAAAGCCGCTGGCGCTCGACGCCAAGGACATTCTCCCCTTGATCAAACTGCGCGATGCCAAGAAAGTGCTGGTCTGCGAGGCCTTCATGGTCATCTACCACCCGCAATGGATCAAGGTGCGCGACCTCATCGCCAGTGGCGCCATCGGTCGGCTGCGGCATGTGCAGGGCGCGTTCTCCTATTACAACGTCGACCCCAACAACATGCGCAACCAGCTCGATCTCGGCGGCGGCGCGCTGCCCGACATCGGCGTCTATCCGACAGTCTCGACGCGCTTTTCCACGGGCAAGGAGCCGCTGCGCGTGCAGGCGACGATCGAGCGCGACAAGAAATTCGGCACCGACATCTACTCCTCGATCCGTGCCGATTTCGGCGACTTCGAGCTGTCGTTCTACCTGTCGACGCAGATGGCGGCGCGCCAGGTGATGGTGTTCCATGGCGAGAAGGGATTCATCGAAGTGTTCTCGCCCTTCAACGCCGGCCTCTACGACCATCACCGCGTCGAATTGCACAACCAGAACCACACCGAAGCGCAAGTGTTCCGCTTCCCCGGCACGCAGCAATACCGCCTGGAGGTCGAGACCTTTGCGCGGGCAGCGCAGGGCGGCAAGGAACGCGTCTTCACGCTGGAGGAGTCCGTGCTCAACCAGAAGGTCATCGACGCCATCTTCCGCGCCGGCGGCAAGGACGGTTGGGAGGCCGTCTAGCCCTTTGTTTGACGCAATTCCGGACGGAAAGCCATTTCACACGTTTTCTGGAATTGATTCAGCCGGCTAATGGGGGAGAAAAGATGGCTGACGATGCGGATGTGATCATTGTCGGCGCCGGCATTGCCGGGCTGGTTGCCGCCGCCGAGCTAGCCGAGGCCGGCAACAAAATCATCATCGTCGACCAGGAGCCGGAACAGTCGCTCGGCGGCCAGGCGTTCTGGTCGTTCGGTGGCCTCTTCCTCGTCGATTCGCCCGAGCAGCGGCGCATGCGCATCCGCGATTCGCATGATCTGGCGCTCGAGGACTGGCTGGGCACAGCCGCTTTCGATCGCCCTGAGGATCTGTGGCCGCGTCGATGGGCCGAGGCCTATGTCGGCTTTGCCGCCGGCGAGAAACGCTCCTGGCTCATGCAGCGTGGCATAAAGTTCTTTCCCGTCGTCGGCTGGGCCGAGCGCGGCGGCGGCAATGCCGTCGGCCACGGCAATTCGGTGCCGCGCTTCCACATTACCTGGGGCACCGGGCCCGGCGTGCTTGAACCCTTCGTCCAGCGCGTCCGCGAAGCCGAGAAAAGCGGGCTGATCCGCTTCAAATTCCGATACCGCGTTAACGAATTGACCCGCACGGGTGCCACCGTCGACGGCGTGCGCGGCGACATCTTGCAGCCGAGCCCCGTTGAGCGCGGCCAAAAGAGCTCGCGCGACATATCAGGCGATTTCGAGCTCAAGGCGCAGGCGGTGATCGTCGCCTCCGGCGGCATCGGCGCCAACCATCAGCTTGTCCGGCAAAACTGGCCGCAGCGGCTGGGCGCGGCACCGAAGCGCATGATCACCGGCGTGCCTGACCATGTCGACGGCCGCATGCTGGCGATCACCGAAGCGGCTGGTGGCTCGATCATCAACCGCGATCGCATGTGGCACTATGTCGAGGGCATCAAGAACTGGGCGCCGATCTGGACCGACCATGCAATCCGCATCCTGCCTGGCCCGTCATCGCTGTGGCTCGATGCCAGGGGCAAGCGCCTGCCGGTGCCGCTCTATCCGGGCTTCGACACGCTGGGCACGCTCAGCCACATCATGAGTACCGGCTTCGACTATTCCTGGTTCATCCTGACCAAAAAGATCATCCAGAAGGAGTTCGCCCTGTCGGGTTCCGAGCAGAACCCCGACCTGACCGGCAAGAGCTGGCGCCAGGTGCTCGGCCGCGCCACATCGGGCATTCCGGCTCCGGTGAAGGCGTTCATGGAGAAGGGTGAGGATTTTGTCGTTGAGGCGGACCTGCCAACGCTGGTCGCCCGCATGAACGCGCTGGCCGGCGGCGAGTCGCTGCTCGAACTCGCAACGGTCGAGCGCGAGATCCGTGCCCGCGACCGGCAGCTCGACAATCCGTTCTCCAAGGACATGCAGATCACCGCTCTGCGCGGCGCCCGCGCCTATCTCGGCGACCGGCTGATCCGCACGGCAAAACCGCACAAGATGCTCGACCCGGCAAACGGCCCGCTGATTGCGGTGCGCCTCAACATCCTGACCCGCAAGACGCTGGGCGGCCTGCAGACCGATCTCGACAGCCGCGTGCTGGGCGCCGACGGCCAGCCGGTCGCGGGGCTCTTTGCCGTCGGCGAAGCCGCCGGATTCGGCGGCGGCGGCGTACATGGCTATGCCGCACTCGAAGGCACGTTCCTCGGCGGCTGCATCTTTTCCGGCCGCAGCGCCGGCCGGGCGGCGGCTGCCTCGGTGCAATAAGCTCGAACCGTCAGGCTATGTCAGAGCCAGATACCCTGCCCAAGGGCAGATACCGCCTCGACGATCCGCGTAAAGCTGGCGCGGGCGCGGCCGACCGTGTGCCGTGCTCTCAGATAGCCGTGCACCAGCCCAGCTTCCTCGAACCAATATGCCCGTCCGCCCGCGGCGATGACGCTGTCGCGATAGGCTTCGCCGTCGGACGACAGCGGGTCGCACTCGGCAGTGATCAGCACCGTCGGCGGCAGGTTGGAAAAGTCGCTGTCGGCAAGCGGGGCCAGCGTCACATCGCCACTGCGATCCTGACCGCCGGTGCGGATGTACTTGTAGAATTCGAGATCGCGCACGGTCAGCATCGGCGCCTCGGCATGCCTAACATAGGATCCCTTTGAGCGGTCGCCGCCGAGACCGGGATAGATCAGCATTTGGCCGATCGGCCTTTTCGCGCGATGGCGCGTCGCATGGCTGACGGCAGCGGCCAGATTGCCGCCGGCGCTGTCACCGCAGAGCACGATAGGGTGGGAGCGGGTGGTAGTGGCCCATTCGAAGGCGCTCATCACGTCGTCGAAAGCCGCCGGATGCAGGTGTTCCGGCGCCAGCCGGTAGTCGACCGAGATCACCTCAAAGCCGGTGCGGGCGCAGAGCTCGGCACAGACATCGTCATGGCTGTCCAGACCGCCGAGGATAAAGCCGCCACCATGGAAATAGAGCACCGTCGTCTCTGCCTGCGGCGCGGTTCGGTAGACGCGGATCGGGATGGCGTGCGTGGGCGTTGCAATGGCGGAGGTCTCGACCGCAACGCCGTCGGGATAGCCGGCGAAGAACTCGCGGCACATGCGGTCATAGATTTCGCGCTGCTGTGCGATCGTGTAGTCGATCGTATCGGGCGGATAATAGGAATTGGTCCGCTCGATGAACGCCCAGGTCTCGGCGTCGATGAGGGTTCTGTAGTCGGTCATGGGAGCCGGCCTGCCGCTACTTCCCCTTCCACATAGGCTCGCGCTTTTCGGCGAAAGCACGAAAACCCTCCATATTGTCCTCGGAGCCATAGAGGGCATCGACGGTCGGCAGCTGGCGGCGCGTGACCTTGTTCATCGCGTCCTGGAAGGTGAGCGCTTCGGCTACGCGCGCCGTCTCCTTGATGGCGGCAAACACCAGCGGCGGGCCGCCGGCGAGCAGCCGGGCGACCTCCCAGACGCGGTCCTCGAGCTGCTCCTTGGGCAGCACTTCGTTGACCAGGCCCCACCGATGCGCCTCGGCGACATCCATCCAGCGGCCGGTGAGCAAAAGGTCCATGGCGACATGGTAGGGGATGCGCTTCGGCAGCTTGATCGTCGCCGCATCGGCCAGGGTGCCGGCGCGGATTTCAGGCAGCGCGAAGGAAGAATGATCGGAGGCGTAGATAAGGTCGCAGGACAGCGCCAATTCGAAGCCGCCGCCGACCGCCATGCCGTTGACGCAGGCAATGACCGGCTTGTTGAGGTCGCGCAGTTCCTGCAGGCCGGCGAAGCCGCCTACACCATAGTCGCCGTCGACCGCATCGCCGCCGGCCGCGGCCTTGAGATCCCAGCCGGCGCAGAAGAACTTGTCGCCGGCGGTCTTGACGATGGCGACGCGCAACTCCGGATCGTCGCGGAACGCCTTGAAGGTTTCGCCCATCAGCCGCGAGGTCTTCAGGTCGATGGCGTTGGCCTTGGGCCGGTCGAGCGTGACCTCGAGGATGGTGCCCTCGCGGCGGGTCGAGATGACGTCAGACATTCTTCTTGTCTCCCAGCACCAGCAGCGCGTCGGCGATCCAGGCGCCCTTGCCTTCGGTGCAGACGATCAGCGGGTTGATGTCGAGTTCCTCGATCTCGCCGGCATTCGTCTGCACGAAGGCGGCAATGCCCGAGATTGCGTCGATGGCCGCGGCGACGTCGGCTTTCGGCCGGCCACGATAGCCTTCGAGCAGCGGGAACAGTTTGAGGCCGCGCAACGCGGCCTCGATGTCGTCGCGGGTTGCCGGCAGCATCAGCGTGACGCTGTCGCGCAGCAGCTCGACCAGCACGCCGCCGGTGCCCAGCGTCATCACCGCGCCGAACATCGGATCGCGGGTGAAGCCGACGATCAGTTCGGCGACACCATCGCGCACCATGCGCTCGACATAGAGGCCGGTGCCGAGCGGCAGCAGGTCATGCGCCGCCGTGCTGACGGATTCGGCATCCTTGAGGTTGAGCCGGACAGCACCAACCTCGGATTTATGGGTGACGCCCAACGCCTTCAGCGCCACCGGAAAGCCGAGCGCCATCGACGAGATCACCGCCTCGACCGCGTTGGCGGCGCGTTCGCCCTTGGGCACCGGCAGGCCGGCCTTGATCAGCCGCGATTTCGCCTCGGCCTCGTCAGGCGTTATGTGGTCACCGCCGGGCGCGCCGGAGGCGGACGTGTCGATCGGCTGCGCCTGCGGCTCGCGCCACGCCCAGCCGATGAAGGCAGCCGCCTGGGCGGCGTCCATCGCTTCGGAAATGCCGAACAACGGCACCATGCCACGCGCCATCAGCCCGGCAGTGTATTCCTCCGGCAGGTTTTCCGGCAGCGAGGACACGATCGCGCCCTGCGCCTTGTTGGTCTTCAGCGCCGATTCGAAGGCGCGCAGCGTCGCCCACCAGTCTGTGTCCGAGCAGCGGTCGGGGCGCGGGAAGTCGAGCACCAGCATGTTGAGGTCGAAGCTGCCCGACACCATGGCGGTGAAAGTGGCGGTCATCGCCGGCTCGTTGTTCCAGATGAAGGTGTGGTAGTCGAGCGGATTGGCCACCGCGACCAGCGGTCCGAGCGTCGATTTGACATGGGCGCGGTGCGTGCCGGTCAGTTCAGGGAAATTGACCCAGCGGCCTTCGGCACTGTCGGCCATGACAGATGCCTCGCCGCCCGAGCAGCTCATCGACGACAGACGATAGCCGGGCAGGGGTCCGGTGACGTGCAGCAGCTTCAGCGCCTCGATGAAAGCGGGGATCGAATCGACGCGGGCGATGCCCAGCCGCCTCAGGAAGGCGCCTGACGCCGCGTCCGAGCCGGCCAGCGAGGCGGTGTGCGAGACAGTCGCCTGTCGGGCCTGTTCCGAGCGGCCGACCTTCATGGCGATGATCGGCTTCTTCAGCTCGCGGGCTCGCGCCGCCAATCGCTCGAAGCCGGCTACCGAGTCAAAAGCCTCGATATGCAGGCCGAGCGACGTGACCCGCTCGTCCTCGATCAGGCCGAGCGCCATTTCGGACAGGCCGGTCTGCGCCTGGTTGCCGGCGGTCATCAGAAAGGCGATCGGCAGGCCGCGCTTCTGCATCGTCATGTTGATGGCGATGTTGGACGACTGTGTGATGATGGCGACGCCTTTGCCGCCCTCGGCCAGCCTGATGCCGCCATGCTGGTCCGGCCACAGGAGCGCGCCGTCGGCATAGTTGATCAGGCCATAGCAATTCGGCCCGATGATCGGCATCGAGCCGGCAGCAGCGACCAGTTCGCCCTGCAGCCGCTCGCCATCATCGTCATAGGCCTCGGTCTCGAGAAACCCGGCGGCAAAGCAGACGGCACCGCCGGCGCCACGCTCGGCCAGCGCCTTGATCACCTCGATGGTCAGGTGCCGATTGACCCCGACAAAGGTAGCGTCCGGGGCGCCGGGCAGATCGGCCACCGAACGATAGGCCTTGCGGCCGGCGACCTCGTCCTTGGTCGGGTGCACCGGCCAGATTTCGCCGGCAAAGCCCATCTTGATCGACTGAGCGACGACGGCCGCAGCCTGCGCGCCACCGAAGACGGCGATCGACTTCGGCCGCAGGAGACGTTCGAGTTTATGCATGTTCACTTTCTCGTTGGAGCATGATCTCAGGACAAACGAGATCGTTTGTCCGAGAAAACCGGATACCATCTTTCGGGATCATGCTCAGGCTCCAAACGGGCGCAGCAGCGCCCGCGAAATGATATGGCGCTGGATCTCGGACGTGCCTTCCCAGATGCGTTCGACGCGCGCGTCGCGCCAGATGCGCTCCAGCGGCAGGTCGTCCATCAGCCCCATGCCGCCATGGACCTGGATCGCTTCATCGGCGACGAAGGCAAGCATTTCGGTGGCCTTCAGCTTGGCCATGGCCATGTCCTGATCGGTGACGGTGCCCTGATCGTACTTCCAGCCGGCCTCGAACACCATCAGATCTGCGGCCTTCAGTTCGGTCGCCATGTCGGCGAGCTTGAACGACACGCCCTGGAACTTGCCGATCTGCTGGCCGAACTGCTGGCGCTGCGCGGCATATTCGACGGCATGGCCCAGCGCCCGCTCGGCGCGGCCGAGACAGGTGGCACCGACCTGCAGGCGCGTTGCACCGAGCCAGGAATTGGCGACGTCAAATCCCTTGTGAACCTCGCCAAGGACCTGGCTTGCAGGAAGCCGGCAATCGTCGAATTCGAGGATGGCGTTGGTGTAGCCGCGATGCGAGACGTTGCGATAGCCGTCGCGCACGGCAAAGCCCTTGGTCCCCTTGTCGACGAAGAAGGCGGTGATCTTCTTGCGCTTGCCACGCGGCGAATCCTCCTCGCCCGAGGCCATGAAGACGATGGCGAAGTCGGCGAGATCGGCATGGCTGATGAAATGCTTGGTGCCGTTCAGGACCCAGTCGCCGCCGTCCTGCACGGCGGTGGCCTTCATGCCGCGCAGGTCCGACCCGGCGCCCGGCTCGGTCATCGCCAGGCAGTCCCATTTCTCGCCACGGATGCAGGGGAACAGATACTTTTCGCGCTGCTCGGGCGTTCCGGCCAAAAGGATGTTGGAGGGCCGCGCTACGCAGGTCCAGTGCAGCGCATAGTTGGCGCGGCCGAGTTCCTTTTCGTAGAGCAGCCAGGTCACCGTATCCAAGCCCGCGCCGCCGACGTCTGCCGGCATATTGGCGGCGTATAGGCCGGCTTCGATCGCCTTGGCCTTGATCTCCTCGATCAGCTCGCGGCGCAGCACGCCGGTGCGTTCCACCTCGCGTTCATGCGGGTAAAGCTCGTTCTCGACGAAGGCACGCGTCGTCTCGACGATGAGCTTCTGTTCCTCCGACAGCCCGAAGTCCATGGAGTCAGCCTTTCTTCTTGCCGGGTTTCTTCTTCGGCTTTTCGGCTTTCTTCACCGGCTTGCCCGCCTTGGCCTTCTCGGCCGCCTTGGAGGCGGTCGGCTTCTTCGCCGCCAGCTTGGCCAGCTGCTTGGTATAGTCCTTGTGCAAGGCGCCGGCGCCCCAGCCCTTGCCTTTGTTCTGTTTCGACAGCGCGTCCATGATCGCGACCAGATTGTCGTCGCGGATCTTTTCCAGTTCGCGGATCGACAGGCCATGCGCCTGGTCGTCGGACTGCGCGGCGATCAGGTCGACCAGCTCGTCGTTGAACTCCGGCACATCCATCAGCTTGGTCCATGGCCACTTAAGGCACGGGCCGAACTGCGCCATGAAGTGGCGCATGCCCGCCTCGCCGCCGGCGACGCGATAGACCTGGAACATGCCCATCTGCGCCCAGCGCAGGCCGAAGCCGTAGCGCATGATGTCGTCGAGTTCCTCGACCGTGCAGATACCGTCCTTGATCAGCCACAGCGCCTCGCGCCATGCGGCTTCGAGGAGGCGGTCGCCGACGAAAGCCTCGATCTCCTTGCGGATGACGACAGGCTTCATGCCGATCGAGGCATAGATCTCCTTGGCGACTTCGATTGCCTCGGGAAAGGTCTGCTCGCCGCCGACGATCTCGACCAGCGGCAAGAGATAGACCGGGTTGAACGGATGGCCGACGACCAGCCGCTCCGGATGCTTCTTCATCGCCACCTGCATGTCGGTCGGCTTGATGCCGGAGGTCGACGAGCCGACAATGGCGTTGGCCGGCGCATGGGCGTCGATCTCGGCCAGCACGCGGTGCTTGAGGTCGAGCCGTTCCGGCACGCTTTCCTGGATGAAATCGGCATCGGCCACCGCCTCGGCGATGGTCTTGGCAAAGGTCAGCCTGCCCTCTTTCGGCAGACCGCCGGGCACCATCTGCTTGTAGGCGCGGCGCGCGCCCTTCATCACTTCGCTGACCTTGCGCGACGCCTCGGGATCGGGATCGAAGATCGACACGTCAATGCCGTTGAGCAGCAGCCGCGCCACCCAGCCGGCGCCGATGACACCGCCACCGATGGCGGCTGCCTTGTTGATAATGCTCATGCGGAAGCTCCGGTTCTTGTCGTGGCGGTTGTGGGATCGATGAGGGGCACGCGCTCGCCGGCGCGAATCACAGCAGGGTCGTAGGCCTTGCGGGCAAAGACTTCGAGCACGAAGGGCCGAAAGAATTCGATCGGCAGCGTGTCATAGTCGGGGTCGAAGCTCGACTGGTCCCAGCGTTCGCAGAACTGGTCGCAGTCGCCGAAATAGGCATGGCCGGCGAAGCGATCGCGGGCGTGGCGGTTGCCGCCGAGATGATGGGCATAATAGAGCCGCTGGAAGTCGCCGTGCTTCTCCACCACCCAGGTGCATTGCTCGCGCACGAAGGGCTTCAGGATTGAAGCGGCGTACTCATCGTGATTGTAGGGTGCGTAGATGTCGCCGATGTCGTGCAAAAGCGCGCAGGCGATCCAGTCGGTGTCCGCGCCATCGCGCCAGGCGCGCGTCGCCGCCTGCAGCGAATGGCCGAGCCGGGTGATCTTGTAGCCGGACAGCCCCTCATCGAGCTGGACCAGCGCGGCGAGCAGCCGCTCGCCGGTTCGGGCCGCGTAGTCGATTTCATGCGCGGTCAGGAACTCGTAGTCGTCCCGGTCGCCATCCTTCATCGCGGTGAATTTTACTGTTGCCATGCCGACCTCCCAGCACTTCGGTCTAAGCAGCGATGGGCGCCCGCTTGGTCAGGTTCAGCTTCTTGCGCACTTCCTCGGGTCCAAGGATCCTGGCGCCCAGATTGGTGACGATGCTGGCGGCACGCTCGACCAATTGCGCATTTGTCGCTAGCACGCCTTTGTCGAGCCACAGATTGTCTTCCAGCCCGACACGGACATTGCCGCCGGCCAGTACTGCGGCGGCGGCATAGGCCATCTGGTTGCGGCCGATAGCGAAGGCCGACCAGTTCCAGGTCGATGGCACATTGTTGACCATGGCCATGAAGGTGTTGAGGTCATCAGGCGCGCCCCACGGCACGCCCATGCAGAGCTGCACCAGGGCATCCGGGTTGAGTACCTTTTCCTCGACCAGCTGCTTGGCGAACCACAAATGGCCGGTGTCGAAGGCCTCGATCTCCGGCTTGACGCCGAGCGCCGTCATCATGCCGCCCATGGCGCGCAGCATGCCCGGCGTGTTGGTCATGACATAGTCGGCCTCGGCGAAATTCATGGTGCCGCAGTCGAGCGTGCAGATTTCCGGCAGGCACTGGCGCACATGTTCCATGCGGTTGGTGGCGCCGCCCATGTCGGTGCCTTTTTCATTCAGCGGCAACGGCGATTCCGGCGAGCCGAACACCATGTCGCCGCCCATGCCGGCGGTCAGGTTCAGGATGACGTCGACGTCTGCCGCGCGGATGCGCTCGGTCACTTCGCGGTAGAGATGTACGTCGCGCCTGGGCTTGCCGGTTTCGGGGTCACGGACATGGCAGTGGACGATCGCGGCACCCGCCTTGGCCGCGTCGATCGCCGAATCGGCGATCTGCTTGGGCGAGCGCGGCACATGCGGGCTGCGATCCTGCGAACCGCCGGACCCAGTCACGGCACAGGTAATGAAAACCTCACGGTTCATCGCAAGCGGCATCGAAATCCTCCCAATCAAGATTGCCACGCATGTCGCCCAAAAGTGGGAACCGGTTTGGGGACAACGACATGCACAAGAGCTGCCCCAACAATGCCTGACTTGTCGGAAACTGTTTTGCGTTTTACGAAGGGCATATGATCAAAAGCGAAAAACCATCGATCTTTCGCGCCGAGCGCTCGCCGCTCAAGGTGACGCTGCTGGTGTTTTCCGGATCGTCCATCATGTGTGTGGCGTCGGCCGTTGATCCCCTGCGCGCCGCCAACCGCATCTCCGGCGAGACCCTGTTCGATTTCAGGCTGGTCTCGGTGACCGGCGAGGCTCCAGTCACCACCTGCGGCCTGCCGGTGGCGGTCAGTGGCCGCTTCGACGCGGCTGAGCCAACCGACGTTCTTATCGTCGTCGCCGGCTTCGGCACCCAGAACTACGCGACATCGGCGCTGCTTTCAGGCTTGCGCCGGGCGGCACGGACGGCGCGCGCTTGCGGCGGCGTCGAGGCCGGCACCTGGCTGGTTGCGCGGGCCGGCCTGCTGGAAGGGCGCAGCGCCACCACCCATTGGGAAGACATGGAGGATTTTTCGTCGGCCTTCCCCGGCGTCGACGTCCGTCCGGACCGCTATGTCATCGACGGGCCGGTCTTCACTTCGGGCGGTGCCTCGCCGACCTTCGATCTGATGCTGCATCTCATTCGCACCCGCCTTGGCATGGCGGTCGCGCTCGATGTTGCCAGCGTCTTCATCTACGACCAGGCTCGTGCCGCCACCGACGCGCAGCCGCTGGTCTCGCTCGGCCGGCTCGACGGCTACGATCCGCGGCTGGCTCAAGCCATCCGATTGATGGAATCGCACGTCGACCAGCCGCTGACCATAGAAGCGGTGGCAAAACGCGCCGGCGTGACGGCGCGAACGCTGGAGAGCATTTTCCGCAAGTCGATCGGCGAGACGCCGGGTGCCTACTATCTCAGGCTGCGCCTCGGCGCTGCCCGCCGGCTGGTGGTCGATACGCGGGTGGCGATGGCCGATATTGCAGGGCGGACCGGATTTTCGTCCGCCGCGGCGTTTTCCAGAGCGTTTTCGAGAGCTTTTGGCGAGGCGCCAGTCAGAGTACGGCGCGGTTGGTGAGTATCCAGTCGGTCGCGGCGGCGAGGTCATCTACAACAGCCGTGGGCGCCGGATTGAAACGTGTTTCGTCGTTTGGGCGATACTTGCCTGTCCGCACAAGGAGCGCCGCACCAAGCCCGGCGCGCAGCGCGCCGGCGACATCGCTCTCGGCATCGTCGCCGACCATGACCGCATCGGCGGCCGAGCAGTTCATATTGGCAAGCGCCGAAAGAAAGAAGTCCGGCGACGGCTTGCCGAGCACGACAGGGCTTCGGCCACTGGCGAATTCGAGGGCGGCAACGAACGCGCCCGTGTCGAGGCTGAGCAGACCGTCTGCATCCTTGAAGGTGCGATTGGTTGCGAGCGCCACAAAATCGGCGCCGGCCACCAGTTCGCGGAACGCCCGGTTGAGCCTGGCGTGATCGAAGGCTTCGCCTGCATCTCCGACGATGACGGCCCGACCATTTGCGCCGTCGAGTCCGGAAAACTCAGGCTCTAGGTTGGGATGGACGAGCAGATGCGGTGTGAGGCCGTGCCTGCGCAGCCATTCGACGGCGGCACGCGCCGGCGTCAGTAATTCCGCTTCTCCAACCTCGACGCCGAGGGCCGTAAGTTGCGCGATGATTGCCTTGTGTGGTGAGCGAGTAGTGTTGCTGACAAAGCGGAGCGGCAAGCCCGCATTGCGCAGGCGATCGATTGCCGAGACAGCGCCCGCTATCGGGGTGTCGCCATTGTAGACGACACCCAAAAGGTCCAGAAGCACCGCGCGTACCATCGGTGAAGGATGACGAAACAGGCTTCGTTCGTCAAACCACAGGGACCTTCAAGCGACATCGCGGTTTTCGTGGACAATGCGCGAGCGCATGCTCTTGGCCAGCACCGTTTCAAGTCGCGCTGCAACCGCGCGATCCCATTCGTTTGTGCGCTGCGTGCCGTCTTTCGGATGCGGCATTGCCATCAGCCGGTCGATGATCGATCCGGCCTCGCCAGGTGAGAGCAGGGCGTCGATTTCACGTTCGTTTTGCATATCGGTTCGCCTCCTTCTTCCTCTCCGCCACGAGCCAGTCTTATACGAGATACGTGACGGCTGTTTGAAGGCAAGAGCGAGGTTATTGAGGGGCGGCAAAGGGCAAAACCGTGTCGTCGGAGCCGGCCTTGCGCAAAGCCGTTCCTGCGTCTGGCCAGGCCAGCTCGCAGCTTCTACAGCCGCTTCTCGAACAGCACGGTGGTGAAACCGCTGTCCCATTCGTCATCGGGGTAGCGAACCTTCTCGACATAGCCGACAGCTTTGTAGAGCGTCTGGCTGCGCAGGTTGAACGTGTCGGTTTCCAGACGCGCCTGCCCAAATCCGGCGGCACCGATGGCCTGTTCGGCATCGGAAAGCAGCTTGCGGCCGACGCCTTGACCCTGGCGCCACGCTATCACGTGTAGGGCTTCGATGAAGTCTGCGCGCCAATGGATCAGCCCGGCGACGTCGCCGTCGATCTCGGCAACGGCAAATTCCGGCCAGCTCTGGTCGACATAGCGACCGCCAGTATCCGATTCGACGTAGCGCTGCGCCGATTCGTCAGTGATGTGCGGCAGCCATGTGCCTTCGAACGTTTCTTACAGCACCCGCTTCAACGCCGGGATATCGCTTGCCTGCGCCCGACGCACGATGTTTCGATCCTCTGCCACTTTCCGTCTCCTGCCAGCCGCCGCGTGGCCTTTTCGGCGGCGCGGCACCTTGAAGTCGCCCAGGCCGACAAAGGACGTGCGATCTTGGCGGCCTGCGCGAAGTGGCTGACTAGCAGGAGGCTCTTGCCGCGGCTTTCAGCCAGAGATGGTGGATGTCGGTCCAGAGATCGGGTTTCACACGTACCGGTTGACGATGTTTTCCAGCAGTTCCTGGCGGCCCGACCTTGGCTGCGGCTCGATCTTCTTCTTGACCACGCGCTCGGCGATCTCTTCCAGCGTGCGCTTGCCGGCAAGCATCGCCTTGCCCTCAGCCGTGCTCCAGCCAGCATAGCGTTCGGCCAGTGGCGCCGACAGCGCCTTGTCCTCGACCATGCGGGCCGCGGCCTTCAGCCCGCGCGCACAGGAATCCATGCCGCCGATATGACCGATCAGCAGATCCTGCGGATCGAGCGACTGGCGGCGCAGCTTGGCGTCGAAATTGGTGCCGCCAGTCTTGAAGCCCCCGGCCTGCAGAACCTGATAATAAGCCAGCGCCATTTCCGGCACGTTGTTGGGGAACTGGTCGGTGTCCCAGCCCGACTGGTAGTCGTTGCGGTTCATGTCGATCGAGCCGAAAACGCCGAGCGCATTGGCCAGCGCCAGCTCGTGCTCGAAGGAATGGCCGGCCAGGATGGCGTGGCCCTGCTCGATGTTGAGCTTGACCTCCTTCTCCAGTCCGAAGCGCTTGAGGAAGCCGTAGACGGTGGCGACATCGTAGTCGTACTGGTGCTTTGTCGGCTCCTGCGGCTTCGGCTCGATCAGGATGGTGCCCTTGAAGCCTATCTTGTGCTTGTAGTCGACGACGAGGCTGAGGAACCGGCCTGCCTGTTCCTGTTCACGCCCAAGGTCGGTGTTGAGCAGCGTCTCATAACCCTCGCGCCCGCCCCACAGCACATAGTTCTCGCCCTTCAGCCGCTTGGTGACGTCGATGCAGCTTTTCACCGTCGCCGCCGCATAGGCAAAGACATCCGGATCGGGATTGGTGGCCGCCCCCGACATGAAGCGGCGATTGGAGAACAGGTTGGCCGTGCCCCACAACAGCTTGACCCCGGTCTGCTTCATCTTGGCGGCGAAATAGTCTGCGATCTCGTCGAGGCGTGCTGCACTTTCGGAAAAATCGTTGCCCTCCGGCCGCACGTCGGCGTCGTGGAAGCAGAAATAGGGCGCGCCGAGCAGCGAGAACATCTCGAAGGCGACATCGGCCTTCAGCTTTGCCAGCTCCATCGTGTCGATGCCGCCCGCCTTGGGGAACCACGGCCGGTCGAAGGTCTGGCCGCCGAAAGGATCGCCACCCGGCCAGGCGAAGGAATGCCAGTAGGCGACGGCAAAGCGCAGATGATCTTCCAGCCGCTTGCCAGCCACCACCTCATCGGGATCGTAGAACCGGTAGGCCAGCGGATTGGTCGAATCCGGCCCCTCGTATTTGATCTCTTTGATGTCGCCGAAAAAACCGCTGCTCATGATGTTGTCCTCTTTCGAATAGTTCGTCCTGATTACCTCAGGCGTAATTGGTTTCGTTCTTCCGCTGGCCGAAAAGGCTCATGTCAAAACCGTCAAATGAAGGAGACAGACCATGACCGACCTCAACACGATTGCCCAAAGCTACATCAGTGCCTGGAACGAAAGCGACGCGAACCGCCGGGCCGAATTGCTCGAGGCGACCTTCACAGAGGACGTCAGCTATCGCGATCCGCTGATGCAGGGCGACGGCCATGAAGGCGTCGCGGCTCTGATTGACGGCGTGCAGCAGCGTTTCGCCGGCTTCCGGTTCTCGCTGAAGGGCACGCCGGACGGTTTTGCCGACAAGATCCGCTTCTCGTGGAATCTCGGCCCGGAGGGCACTCCCTCCATCATCGAAGGCACCGACATCGGCGTCATCGAGAACGGCCGCCTGAAGAGCGTTACCGGCTTTCTCGACAAGGTGCCGGCACAATAACGCCGTCCTGAAGGGCCGCGACGAGGGTGGGAAACCGCTCACGCCGTGGCCCCTTTGATGGCCGGATACAGCGCCCGGTAGCGTTGATAGGCATCCGTATAGGCGCCGCCCAGGGCTGCGTCCGGTTCGATCGTCGCATCGGTTGCTGGTGCCGTGCAGATGCTGAGCGGATCCGCACCCGTCGCCGCGATCAGCCCAAGTCGCGCCGCGCCAAAGGCAGCGCCGAAATCGCCGTCGGCGGGAATGTCGACGGGCAGGCCAAGCGCGGTGGCGATCGCTTTCAGCCAGTAGCGCGAGCGCGAACCGCCGCCGATCGCCGTCACCCGCGTCAAGGTCGTGCCGGCGGTGGCCAAGGCTTCGAGGCTGTCACGGAAGGCAAAGGCGACGCCTTCGAGCACGGCCTGCGTCAGCACGGCGCGGCTCGATTCATGTGCCAAGCCTGCGAACGCGCCACGAATGGCGGAATCATTGTAAGGCGTGCGCTCGCCCGAGAGATAAGGCAGGAAGGACACACCGCTCGGGGCCTTCAGCGTATCGCCGAGTTCGGCGGTCAACTCACCGGCGCCTTTGCCCGTGATTTCCGCCAGCCAATTCAGCGAATCGGTCGCCGACAGGATGACGCCCATCTGATGCCAGGTGTTCGGGAGCGCGTGGCAGAAGGTGTGGACAGCGCTTGCCGGGTTGGGCAGGTAGGAAGCATTGGCGGCAAACAGCACGCCCGAGGTGCCGAGCGAGACGAAGGCGTGGCCCGCGCCCACCGTGCCCATGCCGCAGGCTGACGCGGCATTGTCGCCGGCGCCGCCAGCGATCGGGATGCCGGCCGGCATGCCCCATTTTGCGGCAAGTTCGGCGCGCAAGGCGCCAGCCTTCTCCGTGCCCTCGACCAACGACGGCATCTGCTTTTCATCGAGCGATGTCGCGGCGAGCAGGTCAGCGCTCCAGTGCCGCTTGCCGACATCGAGCCAGGAGGTGCCGGCCGAATCCGACATTTCCGAAATATGTTCGCCCGAAAGCCAGAGCCGCAGGAAATCCTTCGGCAGCAGCACTTTTGCGACTTTAGCGAAGACAGCGGGTTCGTTGTTCTTCACCCAGGCAAGCTTCGGCGCGGTGAAGCCGGGAAACACGATGTTGCCGGTCAGCCGGCGAAAGCGTGGGTCGGCGTCAAGTGCGGCCGCCTCGGCATGGCTGCGCGTGTCGTTCCACAGGATGCAGGGCCGCAGCACCTTGTCGGTGGAATCGAGCAGGGTCGCGCCATGCATCTGACCCGACAGGCCGATGCCCTTCACCGCGGCAAGCTGCCCTGGATGGGAAGCCTTCAGTTCCGCGATTGCTTCTTCGCAGGCACGTATCCAGTGAGACGGATCCTGTTCCGACCAGCCCGGATGCGGCCGCGATACGTCGAGCGATGCATGGCCGGAGCCGATGACGGTCTGGCCGGCATCGATCAGCAGCGCCTTGACGCCCGACGTGCCCAGATCGAGGCCGAGATACATGTTTTCCTCCCATGCCATTAATTTTTTCGGATCTCGAAAAAATCTGGCTTGGCCAGTTTTTAAGACAAGATCCGCTTCGGGTCAATTCTCTGACAAATCAGCGGTGCGTCGCGAAAGCAGCACTGACAGCGGACTGCCGGGGCGCGCCATCGAGCGTTCTGCCGTGAGCTCCCTGGCCAGCGCACGGTCACCGGCCCGCAGGGCGGCTTCGATCAGTGTCAGGTCGATGACGTCGCGCTGGGCATGGCTGCCGCCGAAACGGTGGGCGATCGCTCGGATCGGCCGGATCAGGCGAACAGTCTCGGCATAGTTCCCGGCGCCGAACGCCTTGATGGCGAGTGTCAGGGGATGCCCGACATCCCGGGTGAAAGCGGCGTTGTCGTCGCTGCCGCGCATGGCCTCGCGCTGTGCCTCTAGAAGGATTTGGGCAGGCGCTTCGAGCCCGGCGCCGACAAAGGCCATCATCGCGTGGGCATCGTTGAAGGCATAATTGCCTGCGCCGGCCTTGGGGGCCCAGTTGGCTGCAAGCTCTGCCCAGCGGTCGCCGGCATCGACGCCACCGAGATAGAGCCGCCATAGGATCGCCGAGGCATCGACCATGTTGAGCGCCAGTGCCGATCGCTCGCCATAGATCGGGCCGTCATAGAGTGACATGACCTCGTCGGCCTCGCCGAGGTCATAGTGGAACAGCGCCAGGTGCCACCAATTGTGCACCTTGAGGAAGCTCTCCTTCGTCCATGCTTCGGGATTGGCGCGCATCCAGGCAATGCCGTCGCTTTGCCGGCTTTGCATCTCCATGACATGGGCCACCGCATGCTGGGCCCAGCCGTCGCGCGGCTCCAGATCGACCGCGGCGCGGCCAAGCTTCTCGGCCCGTGCATAGTCACCCATCTCCTCCAACCCGAAGGCCTGCATGCCGAGGATGGCGTGGTAGCCCGGCATGCCGCTTTGCCAGGATGGCAGGGCGCCGGCGATACGGTCGCGCAGCATGCGGGCATTGCCTGTGAAGAAGTCGATCTGATGCCCAGTCTGCAGCGCCACCACGTCAAGCGGGAAGTCAATGGCGATATCCCTGAGAATGCCGCCGGCATCATGCCAGCGCCCGTTGGCGAGATGACCAAGGGCTGTGACATGCGCCTGCTCGCGCGTGGTCGCGGCAAGCGGCAGTGCCGCCTCATGGCAAGCCTTGGCTACGGCCGTCGCCTCTCGCTCGGTGGCGAGGCCGAAGAGATAGCCCTTGAAGACGTGCGCCATGACGAAGCCGGGATCTTCCGCGATAGCGCGGTCGACGGAGGCTACGGGATCGCCGATGAAGCACTGCAGTTCTCGCATAGCCTGGCTGTAGGGCGTGAACCCCGCCTCCGTTGCGCCCGACAGTGTCAGGCCGAATGCGTCCCTGATTGCCATGCAATGTCCTCTGGTCAATCCGCGATGGGCCCTCGATCCTTAGGCCCAGCGCGATCCTAAAGCATGGGCCACAGCACGCCAACCATGCATTGCGCTGATCTACCCCAGTGGGTTTTGCAGTTTATCAACCATGAGGTACAGATCAGCCTTTGTAAAATCGAACGAATTGTGGCTTCATTGCGGCGCGGGCGAGGGGCTTTAAGTCGCGATCTGAGAGGGGACGCGATGCGGCACTTAGAAATGAAGCTTCCAAACAGCCGTTTGGAAGACATGTGTGAAACAATTGCTTATCTGCGGCGAAGGCCGCGCCAGATACATCCATGGTTTATTAGCGTTCTTGCAACTACGGCGCTGGCGTTGCTGCCCAAATCCGCGGCCTTCGCCGCATGCGTGCTCGTTCCGTCTCCTGGAAACGACACCTTCACATGCGACAGCGGTGATTCAGGCGGCAGCCTCACCGACAATGGCGGCGACAACGCGCTGAATTTTCCCGCCGGCGGGACAGGGCAGATATCCGGCAATGTCACCTTTGGCGTCGGCACGGACCGCATCGACATGCAGTCCGGCACCATCACCGGCACTGTCGATCAGGGCGGCGGCACGGATTTCTTCACCATTGGCGCCGGCACTGTTGCCGGCAACGTCCAGCAGGGCGCCGGCATCGACGACTTCAATATGAGTGGCGGCCAGGTCGGTTCGCTCAACCAGGGCGACGGCCTAGACACCTTCACCATGACGGGTGGGCGCATCGTCGATTTCTTCGACGATGGCGACCGTGCTGTCATGACCGGCGGCCGCATCGGCCGCGTCAACATGAAACTCGACAAAAACTATTTCAACATGTCGGGCGGAACCATCGACCGCAACCTTGTCACCGGCTTCGACCAGGACACGATCATCCTGTCGGGCGGTATCATCGGCGGCAACATCAGCGTCAGCGGCGGCAATGACAGCGTCATGGTCACCGGCGGCACGGTCGGCGGCGATATCCTGATGAGCTTTGGCGCCGACAGTTTCGTCTGGAACGGCGGCGGCATCATCTACGGCGCCGTCGATCTCGGCGGCGACAACGACACCGCCAGGCTCAGCAACCTCACCAACGCCCATCTCGGCGCCACGGATGCAATAACCGGGGGCCTCGGCACCGACGCGCTGACCCTCGACAACGTCAAGCTCGACGGCATCAGCCGGCTGCAGAACTGGGAAAGCATCATCGCCACCAACGATACCGAGCTGACGCTGGACGGCAATCTGGTGCTTGGCGACAGTGGCACCGGCACCGGCGCACTCAGCGTCGACGCCTCGAGCACGCTGTTTGGCGGCGGCGGCTTCAACGCCTCGATCCAGGCCTTTACGGCAGGCCAGTTGGCGCAGGTCACCAATGCCGGGCGCATCGACCTGACCAACGGCGGCTCCGGCGCGACCGACCGTCTGACGATTTCCGGCAACTATACCGGCATCGGTGGCCTGCTGTTCATCCAGACCGAGCTTGGCGATGATTCCTCCGCATCGGACAGGCTGGTGCTGTCAGGCGGGACGGCGTCCGGCTCGACCGGCATCTCGGTGATCAATCTCGGCGGCGGCGGCGCCGAGACCACGCAGGATGGCATCATGGTCGTCCAGGCGGTCAACGGCGCCACGACAGGCGCCACCACCTTCGCCCTCGACACGCAGGTCGCGGCCGGTGCCTTCGAATATTATCTGTTCAAGGGCGGCGTCAGCGCCGGCAGCGAAGAGAACTGGTATCTGCGCTCGACAGTGACGACGCCGACCCCACCGGCACCGGCACCGCCGGCGGTCGAACCGCCACCGCCGCCGGAACCTGGCACGCCGCCGCCGGAACCTGAACCGCCTGCGGTCGAGCCACCGCCACCTCCGCCGTCCGCGCTGCCGCCGACGCCGCCGCCGACCGAGGGCGACATCAACACCCCGCCGGTCGACCCGACGCCGCCGGTGCAGGCCAGCGATCCGGAACCCGCGCCGCCGCCCCCGCCGCCAGCGGCGCCACCGGCAGATCCACCGCCGCCGCCACCGGTGGTGCCAACCCAAGCCCCTGCGCTTCCAGCGCCGACGCCGCCTCTTGGCCCGGCACCTGTACAGCCGGCGCCGCCGACGCCCGGAGCGACGGCCGTGCAAGCAGCCGCGATACCGCTCTATCGCATCGAGGTGCCGGTCTATTCGGCCCTGCCGCCGGTGGCCGAGCATCTGGCGATGGCAACGGTCGGCACCTTCCATGAACGGCGCGGCGAGCAAAGCCTGTTGTCGAACGCTGAACTGTCGCCGGTCTGGGGCCGCATTTTCGGCCAGGACACTGAGATGGGATGGTCGGGAACGGTGTCGCCGTCCTTCGACGGCACTCTGTTCGGCTTCCAAGGCGGGTTCGACCTGTTCGGCCGCGAGACTGCGTCAGGCGGGATCGATCGTGCCGGCCTGTTCGTCGCCTACGCCAGCATGAAGGGCGACGTGCGCGGCCAGGCGCTGGGATGGAACAATCTGTCCGTCGGCAGCATCGATCTCGACGGCAGCAGCGTCGGCGGCTACTGGACCCGTATTGGCCAGGGCGGCTGGTACTTGGACGGCGTCGTCATGGCGACCTTCTTCGGCGGCAACGCAACCTCTTCACGCGACGTCGGCATCGACGTCGACGGCACCGGTGTCACCGCTTCGCTGGAGGGCGGCTATCCCATTGCTCTGGCGCAAGGCTGGACGCTTGAACCGCAGGCGCAACTGGTCTGGCAGCATTTGTCGCTCGACGACACCACGGACCGTTTCTCGTCGGTTTCCTTCGATCCCGACGACAGCGTCGCCGGCCGGCTGGGCGTGCGGCTGCAGGGCGAGACTGTTATCAACGGCATGGCGCTGCAGCCTTACCTCAAAGCCAATATCTGGCATGATTTCGGCGGCACCAGCCACGTCAATTTCGACACCACCGACATCTCGACCGAGGGTAGATCGACCTCGTTCGAGGTCGGCGGCGGCCTTGTTGCCAAGGTGACGGACAAGGTCAGCATCTTCGCCACCGGCGACTACACCACCAATTTCGGTGGCGACCAGCGCCGCATTCTCGAGGGCAATCTCGGCGTCAGCGTCAAATGGTGATGCTGACAAAGGCCCCGAAACTGTCGTTCGGGACCTTGGTCAAAAAGAGAGAGTAATTCCGGACAACTTTTCCTGGAATTGCTTCTAATTGCCCGAACGCATCGCCACCGTGGCGATGCCGGCGCCGACCAGCAGCGTGCCACCGGTGCGGTTGAAGACGCGGATTGCCTTGGGATTGCGCACGACGTTGCGGGCGCGCGCGGCGATCAGCGCATAGCCGAAGGCATTGGCGAAGGCGAGCGCCAGGAAGGTCGTCTCGAAGATCAGCATCTGCGTCCAGAAATCGGCGTGCCGATCGAGGAACTGCGGCAGGAAGGCGACGAAGAAGGTGATGCTTTTCGGGTTGAGCGCGGTGACCAGCCAGGCATGCGCCATCATCTTTGCCGACGACACCGCGTCGGTGCGCGGTTCGGCTTTCAGCGCCCCACCTGCGCGAAACAGTTTCACGCCGAGGTAGATCAGATAGCCGGCGCCGATCAGCTTCAGGATGGTGAAGACGGTCGCCGAAGCGGCCAGCAGCGCACCGATGCCCAGCATCGACAATGTCATCGCGGTGAAGTCGCCCAGCGCCACGCCGACTGCCATCGGCAGAGCAGTGCGCCAACCCTGGCCCAGCGCGTAGGACACGACCAGAAGGATGGTCGGACCCGGAATGATGAGAAGGATCGTCGATGCGGCAGCGAAGGCGGCCCAGTTTTCGAAGGACATGCTCGTCTCCTTTGAGCGTAAGGAAGAGGATAAATCCTTGGCGCCGGGAGAATGTAAAGGGGCGATTTCCCTAATTTCGCCAACGGCAGATCGGTGTCAGTTCGCCCCGCTCGGCGTGCCCACGATATCGGCCAGGCCGACATTGGCACTGAGAACGATTTCCGCTGTGACAATGGCTGCGGCAAAAAAGCTTGATGTCGGTTTCTAAGGTCTTGCACATGGATCCTCCTCGGCAGCTGCCTGACAGGGGGTAGGAAACGCCGGCGCCTTGAATATGACCTGACGGAAGTCTTTCTGTGCAGCAGCCCTTTGGTCGACGGCCGGGCGGCAGGTCGAACGCCAGCAAAGCAACGGGCCAACGCAGGCAATACAAGGCCTTCACGCTTTATCAACCATGAATGATGAAAATGGGTTCTATCCGGCCGGACCGTGCTTCCCGCCGACAGCGTAGGGTTGGGTATATGCGTGAGTTGCCGCCAGGTCTGACGCCGTCGCGAAACGGCGACGCAATCGAAACCGATCATCAACTTTCCCGCCGCGCCATCCTGTCCGGGGCAGGGGCGCTGGCGCTGCTCAGCGCCGCCGGTTGTTCGACCTCGGGCGGCGGCCTGCCGGCGCTGGAACTCGACGACACGGTCACCAGTTCACTGCGGCCGATCCGGCCGAGCATCAGCGTCGACAAGCACATCACCAGCCCGGACCTTATGTATGCCTCGCTGACGGATGGCGGCTTCAACGTGCCGGAAGTGCCCTATCTCAAGGTCAAGCCGGAATTCCGCCGCCAGATCGTCGTCGACACGACGGGCGAGGCGCCCGGCACCATCGTCGTCCATCTGCAGGAGCGCATGCTCTATCTCGTCCAGCCGGGTGGTGATGCCATCCGCTACGGCGTCGGCATCGGCAAGGACGGTTTCCGCTGGTCCGGCCGCGCCAACATCCAGTACGGCAGGGAATGGCCGACCTGGACGCCGCCGCCCGAGATGATCGCCCGCAAGCCGGAACTCGTGAAATGGCAGGCCGGCCAGCCTGGCGGCCTCACCAACCCGCTTGGTGCCCGCGCGCTCTACATCTACCAGGACGGCAAGGACACCGGCTATCGCATCCACGGCTCGCCCGAATGGTGGAGCATCGGCCAGGCTATGTCGTCGGGCTGCGTGCGCCTGATCAACCAGGACATCATCGACCTCTACAGCCGCGTCTCCAGGAAGAACCCGGTCGTCGTCATGTGACCTGCCGGCCGCCTGCGCGGCTGCGTTTATCTTTTGCCTGGGCATGATCCCGAAAACCGGTTGCGGTTTTTCGCGATCACGCTCTGGTTTCTCCCGTTGCGCGATGCCGCAAGACAGGCGAATGTGCCTGCGAATTCATCGCTCGGGAGACGTCAGGAATGGCCGGAACTTTTGTTATCGCGCAGGGCGGCGGCCCAACCGCCGTCATCAACCAGACGGTGGTCGGGGCGACGCTGGAGATCCGCAAGCGGCATCCCGGCGCCAAGGTGCTGGGCTCTATCCACGGCGTGCGCGGCATCCGTGACGGCAATTATGTCGACCTCTCCGCCATTCCCGAAGACCGGCTGCGGCTGATTGCCGGCACGCCAAGTGCAGCCCTTGGCTCGACGCGCGACAAGCCGGATGCCGCCTATTGTGACGTGATCCTCAACGGCCTCAAGAAGGCCGGCGCCGATGCCTTCATTTATATCGGCGGCAACGACACGTCGGGCACGCAACAGATCCTGACCGACGCCGCCGGCGGCAAGATCGCCTTCGTCCATGCGCCGAAAACCATCGACAATGATCTTGAGGAAAACGACCACACGCCGGGCTTCATCTCGGCGGCCGAATTCGTCGCCGGCGCCTTCCTGTCCGTCGACCTCGATTTCCGCGCTCTGCCTGGCATCTATGTCGGCATCGTCATGGGCCGGCATGCCGGCTTCCTCACGGCTGCCGCCGCGGCCTGGCAACTCGACCCCGACAGCGGCCCGCACCTCGTCTATGTGCCGGAACGGCCGTTCTCGGCCGCCGGCTTCATCGACGACGTGCGCGCGACGCTCGATCGCCACAAGCGCTGCATCGTAGCGGTGTCGGAAGGTGTCAGCACCGCCGACGGCAAGGCGCTGGTCGAAAGCCTGGTGCCGCCGGAGAAGCTGGAGCGCGACGCGCATGGCAACGTCAAGCTGTCGGGCAGCGACCTGCCGGCAGCGCTCGAACGCGCGCTGGCCGAAGGCTTGCCCGGCAAGCGGGCCCGCGTCGATGCGCTCGGTTATATGCCGCGCGGCTATATCGGCGCCATCAGCGCGGTCGACGCGCAGGAGGCCTTCGATGCCGGCGCCTTCGCTGTCACCGTCGCCGAACAGGGCGGCGGCTCGGTGGCGCTGCAATATGACGGCACAAAGACGGTGTTGAAGAAGGTGCCGCTGAAGAACGTCGCCGGCAAGACCCGCCACATGCCCGACGATTTCATGAAGCCCGATGTCAATCAGCTGTCGGATGCCGGCATGGCCTACCTCAGGCGGCTGGTGCCGGAAAAGTACAAAGTCGGGAAGCCATTCGTCTGATGCAGGCATCACAGGTGATGCCCGGCTCACACGTGATGCCGGACTGGTTCAGCAAGAGCATCGTCGACGAAAAGACGACGATGCTGACCGAGCCGTTCGTGCATGGCTACGTCCGCGCCAACATGTGGCATCTGCGCGGCCGTGATGTCGACCTGCTGGTCGATACCGGCATGGGCATCTGTCCACTGGCGCCGCAGATCGAAACGCCGGCCGGCAAGCCGCTGCTGGTCGTCGCCACGCACATCCATCTCGACCATGTCGGCTCGCTGCACGAATTCCCGTTGCGGGCGGGGCCAAGGATGAGTGCAGCGCAGTTCGAGAGCATGGATGACGCCGCGACCTACGCCTACATGTTCCGCGATCTCGAAGGTGCCGTCTCCAAACTGCCTGCGCCGGACTGGAAGGCCGCCGACTATGCGATACCATCCGCGCCGCTGACACGGACGCTTGACGAGGGCGATGTGGTCGATCTCGGCGATCGTCAGTTTCGCGTGCTGCACCTGCCCGGTCATTCGCCGGATTCGATCGCGCTGTTCGACGAGGCCGATGGCCTGTTCTTCAGCGGCGACGCCATCTACGACGACACGCTGATCGACGACCTGCCGGATTCGGACCGAACAGCCTATCGCCGCACGATGAAGCGCCTGCTCGACCTGCCGGTCCGCATCGGCCATGGCGGTCATGGGACGAGCTTCGACGGCAAGCGCATGCGTGAGATTGCAACGGCCTATCTCGGGTGAACCGGCGCGGGCTGAAGCCCCGCGAGGCCGGGAAGGCCGCCTCGCCTGTCGCTTGACGACATTGTGACGGGCCGCCGTCCGGAAATTAAATCTTCGTAAGGTCGCCTGAAAACCCTAAATCGGGCCAATCCATACCCTAGATGCAGGGCTGTCGATCCGGTCGGTTGCCATGCCAGGCGAGACGGGCAATCGCGACCCTCGACACGCCGGATGGCCAGTTTCCAAGGGAGACGGCCACAGCGCTGGATCAACTCTCGCCCGGACAAACGACCATGTCAGATATCCTTCGCAGACATCGCGTCGCGGCCTTGCTGGGCGCTGCGCTGATCATATCCCCCTTTGTCGTGTCTTTCGCTCAAAGTGCGAGCAACGCCGTTCCGACAACCCAGACACCTGTCGCCGGCATCACGGCTCCCAACGGCTCGTTCGCCCCGATCGTGGCCGCCGACAAACCGGCGGTGGTGACGGTCACCACAGTCATGAAGGCACAGCCGGAAAGCACGGACGACGGCATGCCGCTCGAGAATTCGCCGTTCGACGAATATTTCCGCCAGTTCTTCGGCGACCAGGGCATGCCCTCGCCAAGGACACCGCCGCAGGAACAGGCGCGGCGCGCCGAGGCACTCGGCTCAGGCTTCATAGTCGCTGCCGATGGCACTATCGTCACCAACAACCACGTCATCGATGGCGCCTCTTCGATCAAGGTGACGCTCGACGACGGTACCGAGCTTCCCGCCAAGCTCGTCGGCCGCGATGCCAAGAACGATCTCGCCGTGCTCAAGATCAAAGCCGACAAGCCGTTGCCGACCGTCAAATGGGGTGACTCCGACAGGCTGATGACCGGCGACCAGGTGCTGGCGATCGGCAATCCGTTCGGCATCGGCACCACGGTCACCGCGGGCATTGTCTCAGCGCGCGGCCGTGATCTGCACAGCGGCCCGTTCGACGACTTCATCCAGATCGACGCGCCGATCAATCATGGCAATTCCGGCGGTCCGCTGGTCGATGTGAACGGCAATGTCGTCGGCATCAACGCGGCGATCTATTCGCCCAATGGCGGCAGCGTTGGCGTCGGCTTCGCCATTCCATCCGACCAGGCCCAGAAGGTGGTCGCCAAGCTGATGAAGGACGGTTCCATCCAATACGGCTATCTCGGCGTCGAGATCCAGCCGGTTACGCCGGATGTGGCGAGCGCCATCGGGCTCGATCATCCTGGCGGCGCGCTGGTTTCGCAGGTCAATGACGGCTCGCCGGCCGCCAGCGCCGGGGTCGAGACCGGCGATGTCATCACCAGCTTCGCCGGACAGGATGTGAAGGATCCCAAGGATCTGTCGCGGGCCGTCGCCGACGTGGCGCCCGGCGCCCGGGAATCGCTTGAGGTCTGGCGCAAGGGCAAGGCGGTGCAGATTTCCGTCGATGTCGGCCGCAACAGCGACGATGTGAAGACCGCGTCGGTGACCGACGGGTCCGGTGAGCCCAGCGCCGGGCAAGGCAATCGAGTCCCTGCGATGGGCCTTGGCCTGATGGACATCACGCCCGACATTCGCCAGCAGATGAACCTCGCCGACACTCAGCACGGCGCGGTGGTTGCCAGCGTCAACCCCGACAAGGCTGCCGCGGCTTCCGGAATCCAGGCCGGCGACATCATTATTGCCGTCAATCAGGTGCCGGTGAAGAGCGCCAGGCAGATCACCCAGGCGATTGCCCAGGCCGGCAAGTCCGGCAGGAAATCGGTGCTGTTGCTGTTGGAGCGCGACGGCGGCCAGATTTATGTCGCGGTGCCGTTTGCCAATGGCTGAGACTTAGCGCTCAATCGAGCGATCGGCGGGATCGGTGACGACGATCCCGTCGATCCGGTCCGTCAAGATTTCAGTTGCCCGCCACGGTATCTTCGAGAAAACTGCATGAGGGCTGACAGATGGCCTGATGCAGGGGGATTGCCGCAATGGTCACCCGAGGTTTCCTTTCAGGACGGCGCCCGCCGACCGACGGCGACGCGCGCATCCCTCCAGGGCAATATCTCGAGCAGGGATTTCCTGTCCTGTCAGCCGGCCCGACGCCGCGGGTGCGCACCGAGGACTGGTCATTCACGCTGAAGCACGGGCCGCGGCCGATCAAGAAATGGAACTGGGCCGAGTTCAACGCCCTGCCATTGACCAAGATGACACGCGACATCCATTGCGTGACCGCGTGGACCAAGTTCGACACGCCATGGCAAGGCGTGCTGATCGACGATATTCTCGCCGATGCCGGCATCGCGCCGCCGACCGCCTTCACGCTGGCGCATTCGTTCGACGGTTACACCACCAACGTACCGACCAAGGACCTCGAAGCCGGCAAGGCGATGGTCGCGCTGTTTTACGAAGGCAAGCCGATCACGTCGGACCATGGCGGCCCCGCTCGGTTGCTGGTGCCGCATCTCTATTTCTGGAAATCGGCCAAATGGCTGAACGGCCTTCAGTTCACCGAGCGCGATGAGCCGGGTTTCTGGGAATTGCGCGGCTATCACATCTATGGCGATCCATGGCGTGAGCAGCGCTACACGAACGATCCATGAGCGACGCACAAGCGCCGCAATCGCCATGGCAAACGGCCGGGATCGTCCGTATCGAAAGGCGCACGCCGCGCGTCACCAGCTTCTTTTTCCAGCCATCGCGGCCGTTCACCTACCGGGCCGGTCAGTATGTCGACGTCAGGCTGACAGCGCCGGACGGCTATCAAGCGCGCCGCTCCTATTCGATTGCCTCCGCGCCGGAGACGCACGGGGTGATCGAACTGGCGATCGAGAAGCTCGACGATGGCGAGGTCTCGCCATTCTTCCACGAGATCGCGGCAGTTGGCGACGAAATCGAACTGCGCGGACCGCTCGGCGGGCACTTCATCTGGCCCGATGACGATGGCGGGCCGCTCTTGCTGGTCGGCGGCGGCTCGGGCGTCGTGCCCTTGATGTCGATGGTTCGTCATCGCGTCGCGCGCAATTCGACGGTGCCCGTCGCCCTCGTCTTTTCAGCCCGGGTCTGGGACGAAGTGGTCTTTCGTGACGAGCTGATTGCCCTCGACGATCGCAAGGACGGCTTCGACCTCGTGCTGACGCTGACGCGCGAAGCCGCGCGCCGTCCAGCCGATTATTCGCGGCGGGTGGATGTCGCCATGGTGGTGCAATCCATGGCTCGGTTGCCCGGACCGCCTGATGTCGCCTTCGTCTGCGGCTCCAACGCCTTCGTTTCCGCCGCCGCCCAGGCGCTGATGGATGCCGGCGTTGCGGCGGAAATCATCCGAACCGAACGCTACGGAGTTTGAACGGACACGGTCCTTCCGAGAGGTTTCTCGTAGCCGCCGTTCCGAGGCTCGGCATTCCCCCGGCGGTCACGCCTCGATTTCGAGCGCCGAAAGCGGCTTTGAGCAACAGGCGAGGATGAAGCCGTCGTCGATCTCGTGGTCGAGGATGCCGCCATTGTGGCTCATCTCGACGGCGCCCGTGACCTTCTTCACCTTGCAGGTTCCGCACAGGCCGAACTCGCAGGCGGCGGGAATCCGCACGCCCGAAGCCCGCGCCGTCTGCAGCACGGTCTGGCCGGCGACGCATTCGGCGTCGACATCCGAAAGCGCGAAGCGGATCGGCGTCGCGGCTTCGACGATGACGGCGGCGCCGTCTTCCGCCGGCGACGTGAATGGTGCCGGGATCTCCTCCACGACAGGCGCCGCAAAGCTCTCCTGATGGTACTTCGTCATGTCGAAGCCGGCAGAGTCCAGCATGCCGCGCACGGCGCGCATGAAGGGATCGGGGCCGCAGCAGAAGATTTCGCGCTCGCGGAAATCGGGCGCCAGCAATGGCAGCCGGATCGCATCGATGCGGCCCATATGGCCGAACCAGCCCTCGCGGCTCGACCGCTCCTCGATCATGAAGCCGAGCGACAGGCCGGGCATGCGGCTGCCGAGCAGTTCGAGCTCCTTGCGAAAAATGATTTCCTCGGGGCGCCGCGCGCAATTGACGAAGCCGACATCGGTCCATGGCGCGCAGTCGTTCAGCCAGCGCAGCATCGACATCATCGGCGTCACGCCGGAGCCGGCCGAAATGAACAGATACTTGGCCGCCGGGTGGCTGTGCAGCGAAAAGTCGCCGGTCGGCCCATAGGCCTTCACATGCGAACCGGGCGTCAGATGGTCGAACATCCAGCGTGTACCGATGCTGCCCGCTTGCGCCTTGATCGTCACCGCGATCGAGAACGGCCGCGATGGCGAAGACGACAGCGTGTAGGTGCGCATCAGCGGCCCATCGGCGGTCGGCAGTTCCAGCGTCACGAACTGGCCCGGCTTGTAGCGGAACCAGGTCTGGTTATCGGAGCGGAAGGTGAAGGTCTTCACATCAGGTGCTTCGTCACTGACGCCGATCACTTCCAGCACCTGGAGCCTGTCGTTCCAGGGCGTCATCTGGTCGAGATGGCGATAGAGGCCAAGGTCCGTCATCGCATTCATCCTCTTGTCCCTTTTATTCCGTGCGTGTCGTGATCCCAAAACCGCTGCGCACTCTTGGGCGACATGCACCAAGGCGCGTCGCGTCGAAACGGGTTCATGCGACGCGCTTCAGGTCTTGTTTCCTTGCATGTCGTTGTCTCAAAACCGGGGGCCATTTTTGAGCGACATGCACTAGGCAACGCTGCGCAGCGCCGGCCGGCCGCCTTCGGCAAGCCGCGGACCGATGAACGACGCGTACCATTCGACGAACTGGATCACGCCGCCCTCATGCAGCTCCGAATAGGGGCCTGGCTCGTAGGCGGGCGATAGGATGCCGAAGGCGTTTTCCTCGACGATGTGGCGGTCCTGGTCGTTGGTCTCGGTCCAGACATGGGTGAGTTCGGCGAGATCGTAGTCGACGCCTTCGACCGCATCCTTGTGGACGAGCCATTTGGTCGTCACCGCCGTTTCCGTGGCGCTGATCGGCAGCACGCGAAACGTCACCGCGTGGTCGATGAGGATGTGGTTCCATGTCGTCGGATAGTGATAGTGCATCAAGGTGCCGATCCGGTCGGCGGAGACGGTGTCGGAGAGGTTCTTCTTCACCGCCCGCTTGCCGTTCATGGTGTAGCTGATGGCGTCGCGCAGCAGCGGCGCGCGGGTGGCGCGGTACTGTCCGGCCGCATCGATGCGGAATTTGCTCGGCAGGCCGGCCGCTTCGCATTTCGCCCAGTGCGCAAGCATTTCCGGGTCGCTGTCGGCCCCCTGCACGCCGGTCACCGTCGGTGCCTCCGGGAAAGTTTTGCAAAGCTCCGGGTGATTGCCGGCGCAATGGTAGCACTCGCGGTTGTTTTCCCAGACCAGCTTCCAGTTGCCCTTCTCGACAATGGTCGACTCGAACGCCACCTTGGCCTCGCGCAGCCGGTGCGGCAAAAGGTAGGGCTCGATCATAGCCCGCATCGGTGCGAAATCCGCCGGCTCCTTGCCCAGGCAGATGAAGATGTAGCCGCCGACACTTTCACAGGCGATGGGCTTCAGGCCGAACTGGCTCTTGTCGAACCCGTCCGCCATCTGTCGGGCAAACAACAGCCTTCCGTCCAGCTCATAGGTCCACTGGTGATAGGGGCAGACCAGCTTTGCCGCCGTGCCCTTGTCTGAATTGCAGACTCGGCTGCCGCGATGGCGGCAGGAATTGTGAAAGGCGTTGATATTGCCCTTCTGGTCGCGGACAAGGACGACCGGATAATCGCCGATCTGCGCGGTAATGTAGCTGCCCGGCTTGGGCAGCTCGCAATCATGGCCGATGAACAGCCAGTCGCGATACCAGATCAGCTCCATGTCGAGCTTGAAATAGTCCGGATCGGTGTAAAAGGGCTGCTCGAGCGAGAAGCCGTTCCTGCGGCTCTGCAGCAGCCTCAGCATATCGTTGCGCGCGTCCATGTCCTGTCCTCATAGCCAAGGACTGAACTGGTGGTGATGGAGGAAGGATCGGACGCAGACCGGCGAAGCGCCGGACATGCACTATCCACCTCTTGACCGCCCACCGCGATCAGTCGAGTTCAAATATCTCGGGCTGGTTTCCGGGCTCTGGAGTGTCCTTGCGGACGGTCGCGACACCTTCCCAGGCGTTTGCCCAGTGGTCTCCCGTTGCGACTTGAACTCCACCACCGTTGCGGGGGCAGCGCCGGATTCTGACCGGCTTCCCAATTCTCCGCTTCGTCGTCACGAAGCGGCACCTGAGATGACATGATCTAATCACGATCGCGGGCGCGCCATCGGCATGAAAACGACATCGTATCCATGCGGCGCGACACGCATGCGAAACGCTCCGGCCGGCTATTGCGGAGCCGAAACCCGATCTCCTAGGCAGCCATCGCCGGCTGCAATCTCCTCGAATCCGACCCCTTGCCGGGGCCTAAGAAAGGTTAACGGTTTCGAAAAGTGACTATTAGCAACTTCTAAAATCGAACCGAACGGTTCGTTTCTGTTGACGGTGCGTGCAGGACGGTGTGAACGCTGGGCCTCCGACACAGTTGGTGATCGGGGTGCCGATTTTACATAACTATTTGATATCACAAAGAAAAACAACTGGTGTGGATGCTCTTGGCACAATTTCAAGTGGCAGATTCTTGGTCCACGCGGAACAACTTCGTGATTGGAAATGGCTGGATGGCTTTCCCACATCGGGGCGGTCCGAACGACGCGATTTCATCCCAAGACACGCCGCTAGACGGACGGGAAAAATACTGGAGTACCTAAAATGAAAAAGATCATTCTCACTGCCGCCGCCGTTCTGGCCATTTCCGGCAGCGCCTTTGCTAACGGTAGCGACCACTATGGTTCGAACGCCCCGGTAGCCACTGCTGTCGACAGCTCGCAGACCGCTTCGATCAAGAAGCCGGAACCGGCTGCTCAGACGCCTGTCCAGGGTAGCGACCGCAATCTCTTCGGCCACTAACGCCGATTCCCAGAAGGCGGCGGGCTCGCCCGCCGCCCTGGCAAAATCCAGAAATTCAGGAGAGCTAAAATGAACAAGATCCTTATTGCTGCCGCCGCCGTTCTGGCCATTTCCGGCAGCGCTTTCGCCGGAAGCGACAACTTTGGCTCCAAGGGCGCCAATCAGCCTGCCGCCTCGGTCGACAGCTCGTACACGGCTTCAACCAAGAAGTCCGAGCCGGCTGCGCAGACGCCTGTCACCCATGGCAGCGATCGCAACCTGTTCGGCAACAACTGACATCCGAAACTAGCATCCGACGGCGAGGCGGCGGGTCAGCCTGCCGCCTCGAATTCGAAAATACCGGAGTATCAAAAATGAAAAAGATTGTTCTTACTGCCGCCGCTCTTCTGATTGCCGCTGGCAGCGCCTATGCCGGCAACGACAATGTTGGCGGCACCGACATCAACAAGCAGGCGACCGTCAACGTCGACGCCTCGCATACGGGCTCGATCCGCAACAGCGATTCGCCCGTTTACAAGTTGCTCAACTCGTCGGGCGACGTACAGAAGTCTGCCCCTCAGGGCAGCGACCGGAACCTCTTCGGCCGCTAACTAACAGCCGAAGCTGATCTGCAAACAAAGAGCGGCGGGCCTGTGCCCGCCGCTCTTCGTTTTTCATGTGGCCTCCGACGTCCTCCTGACCTCAGGCCGCCTTTGCTTCCGGCTGACGGAGCGAGAAGGAGTGCCCGTCCGCGTCGAAGATGTGAAGGTCGCTGGCGTCCGCGCTCAGCCGCAGCGTCGCCCCGCGCTTGACCTCGACATTGCCTGGCATCTTGGTCACCAGCGGCAGGTCGGCGCGGCCGATGTCGACATAGACAAGTTGGACCTCGCCGAGCTGCTCGACATAGTCCACCGTTCCCTCGAACAGATAGTCCGCGCCGCTGGCGATCATCAGGTCCTCTGGCCTGACGCCGAAGCTCACCGAGGCACCGTTTGCCGATGCCGGCGTGGCGATCGGTACGGTTGCCTTGCGGCCGCCGACATGGCTGACGACGGTCGGGTTTCCGGTCTTGTCGATGGTCGCCGGCAGGATGTTCATGGCCGGCGAGCCGATGAACTGGGCGACGAACAGATTGCCGGGCTTCTTGTAGAGGTCCATCGGGGTGCCGACCTGCTCGATATGGCCTTCCTTGAGCACCACGATGCGGTCGGCCAGCGTCATCGCCTCGACCTGGTCGTGGGTGACGTAGATCATGGTCGTGTTGGGCATCGATTCCTTGAGCTTGGCGATCTCGATGCGGGTGGCGACGCGCAACGCCGCGTCAAGGTTCGACAACGGCTCGTCGAACAGGAACACTTTCGGATTGCGCACGATGGCGCGGCCGATGGCGACGCGTTGGCGCTGGCCGCCCGACATCGCCTTGGGCAGGCGGTCGAGATATTTGGTCAGCTGTAGGATTTCGGCCGCCTGCTTCACGCGGCGGTCGATCTCGGCCTTGTTCTCTTTGCCGATCTTCATCGAGAACGCCATGTTGTCGTAGACGGTCATGTGCGGGTAGAGCGCGTAGGACTGGAACACCATGGCGATGCCGCGCTTCGATGGCGGCACGTCGTTCACGACCTCGCCGGCGATCTTGAGTTCGCCGGAGGTGATTTCCTCGAGCCCGGCGATCGACCTCAGCAAAGTCGACTTGCCGCAGCCCGACGGGCCGACAAAGACGATGAACTCGCCCGACTTTATGTCGAGGTCGATGCCGTGGAGAATGTTCAGATTGCCGTAGGACTTCTTCACTTGTCTTAGCGTGACATCGGCCATTGGTTTCCTCCCAGAAATTTGAAATTCAAGTGATTTGAAATTCAGTCGATGCGTCCGAACCAGGCGCCGTAGCCGCCAAGCTGTACGGAACCGGTGCTCGCCTGCCCCGAAAATCCGTGCCCGGGCAAAGGTTGCAGCGATCGGTTGCCTAGGTCAACCTTGGCTGGCTCAGCTCCCAGATTGAAGACGCAGACGATCTGTTCGTTGCCTGCGCGGCGTGTGAAGGCGACCGTGTCGCCCGCACTTTCGATGAATGTGATGTCGCCCTTGGCCAGCGCCGGATGTGCGCGGCGGAAGGTGAGAAAGCGCCGGTAGTGCTCGAGCAGCGAGGTCTCGTTGCCCTGCTGGACATTGACCGCTTGCGACAGATGCTTGGCCGGCACCGGCAGCCAGGGCTTTGCCGAGGAGAAGCCGCCATTCGTGGCGCTGCCGTCCCACACCATCGGCGTGCGGCAGCCGTCACGGCCCTTGAATTCCGGCCAGAAGCGGATGCCGTAGGGGTCCTGCAGATCCTCGAAGCGAAGGTCGGCTTCGCCGAGGCCAAGCTCCTCGCCCTGATAGATGCAGACAGAGCCGCGCAAGGACATCAGCAGCGCCGAGATGACCTTGAGATAGGCGGTCGGATCGGCTTCGCCAGCAGCCCAGCGCGAGGCCGGGCGCATCACGTCATGATTGGAAAAGGCCCAGCACGACCAGCCGTCGCTGGCGACCTTGCCGAAGGATTCCAGCACCGAGCGGACCTTGGCCGCGCTGATCTTTTCCGGTGCCAGGAAGTCGAACGAGTAGCACATGTGCACGCGCTTGCCGCCGGCCGTATAGGCCGCCACCACTTCCAGCCCGCGCTGCGAATCGCCGACTTCGCCGACCGCGGCGGTTGCCGGATATTCATCGAGCAAGGCGCGGAAGCGTTCGAGGAAGCCGAGGTTCTCGGGGCGGCTCTTGTCGTAGATATGGTCCTGATAGTTGTAGGGGTTGACCGCGGGTGCGGTCTGGTCGTTGCGCTGCTCCGGCGGCAGTGGCGGGTTGTTTTCCAAGCCCTGGCTGTGGAAGTAGAAATTGATGGTGTCGAGCCGGAAGCCGTCGACGCCGCGCTCCAGCCAGAAGCGGGTGACGTCGAGCAGCGCGTTCTGGACCTCGTGATTGTGGAAGTTGAGGTCGGGCTGTTCGGCCAGGAAGTTGTGCAGGTAATATTGCTGGCGGCTGGTGTCCCATTGCCACGCCGAGCCGCCGAAGATCGACAGCCAGTTGTTGGGCGGCGTGCCGTCCGGCCTGGCGTCCGCCCAGACATACCAGTCGGCTTTCGGATTGCCGCGGCTCGACCGGCTTTCCTTGAACCAGGGGTGGTTGTCGGCGGTGTGCGACAGCACCTCGTCGATCATCACCTTCAAGCCCAGCCTGTGTGCTTCTGCGGTCAGCGCATCGAAGTCGGCCAGCGTGCCGAACATCGGATCGACGTCGCAATAGTCGGTGACGTCGTAGCCGAAATCCTTCATCGGCGACTTGAAGAACGGCGAAATCCAGATGGCGTCCGCACCGAGTCCTGCAATGTAGGGGAGCCGGCCGATGATGCCCTTCAGGTCGCCGATGCCGTCGCCATTCGAGTCCTGGTAGCTGCGCGGATAGATCTGGTAGATCACCGCACCTCGCCACCAGTCACGATCGACGGCGAGGTCAGGCTTCGAACTGGCCTTCAAAGCGGATTGCATCGTCTCAGCCTCCTTTCACCGAGCCGGCAAGCAGCCCGCGGACAAAATAGCGCTGCAGCGAGAAGAACACGATCAGCGGCACGATGATGGTCACGAAAGCCGATGTCGTCAGGATCTCCCAGTCGCCGCCGCGGGAGCCCAGCAGCGCGTTGAGCTTGGCGGTCAGCACGATCTGGTCTGCCTCCGTACCCAGGAAAACCATCGCCACCAGCAGATCGTTCCATACCCACAGGAATTGGAAGATGGCAAACGAAGCCAGCACCGGGAACGACAGCGGCAGCACGATCTTGACGAAGATCTCGAAATCGCTGGCGCCGTCGATGCGTGCCGATTCCATAATTTCACGCGGCAGGCCGGCAATGTAGCTGCGCAGCAGGTAGATGGCGAAGGGCAGGCCGAAGCCGGTATGCGCCAGCCAGATGCCGAGATAGGTTTTCGACGGCATGCCGAAGAAAGCGCCGACGCCGTTGTAGAGCTTCAACAGCGGGATCAGCGACATCTGCAGCGGCACCACCAGCAGGCCGATGATGACTGCAATCAACAGCGCCCGGCCGGGAAAGCGCATCCAGGCCAGCGCATAGGCTGCAAAGGCGGCGATCAGGATCGGGATGACTGTCGCCGGGATGGTGACCGTCAGCGAATTCATGAACGATCGTCCGATGCCTTCCGAAAACAGCACGGTCTTGTAGTTGTCGGTGGTGAATTTGGGCGGTGCCGACGAGGCATAGTAGACGCGCTGGCCGCGATCGCCTTCGAAAGCCTTGGGCGACTGCATGACGAAACTGCCGTCGGCGTTGAGCTGCAGGGTCACGCCGTCGCCGAGATCGGCTGACGTGCCGGCGGGATATTGCGTCGGTGCCGCCGATTTGACGCCGAAGGCGCTGATGTTGCGGTGAGCATCGTCGCCGAAGATATTGCCTTGAAGGACGAACTTGCCGTCCTTTTCGACTTGCGTCGAGGCGGCCGGCAGCCGGCCGGCTTCCGTCTGGGTGGAACTGGAGAACGAATTCCACCAGCCCGAGGCGATGATCTGGTCCTTGTCGCGCAGCGACGACACCAGGATGCCGAGCGTCGGCATGGTCCAGATGGCGACGAAGATGAAGACGGCAATGTGGACACCAAAGCGGCTGGCGAAGGAATTTCCGGTCGCAACGGCCATCTCAATGTCCTCCCGTCTCTTTGTTCGCCTGGCGGATGTTCCAGACCATGATCGGAATGACCGCGATCATGATGATGATGGCGATGGTGGCGCCGCGGCCGAAATCGCCGCCGCCACGGAACATCCAGTCGAACATTAGATTGGCCAGCACCTGGCTGTTCCACTGGCCGTTGGTCATGGTCAGCACGATGTCGAACACCTTGAGCACCAGAATGGTGATCGTCGTCCAGACGACGGCGATGGTGCCCCAGATCTGCGGCACCATGATCTTCCAGAAGATCTGGAACGGATTGGCGCCGTCGATGACGGCGGCTTCCAGCGTCTCTTCCGGGATGCCGCGCAAGGCGGAAGACAGGATGACCATGGCAAAGCCGGTCTGGATCCAGATCAGGATCACCATCAGGAAGAAATTGTTCCAGAACGGCAGCGATATCCAGACCTGCGGCTGGCCGCCGAAATGCTGGATGATGGCGTTGAGGATGCCGATCTGGGTCTGGCCCTCGCCACGATACTCGTAGATGAATTTCCAGATCACGCTGGCGCCGACGAAGGAGATCGCCAACGGCAGGAAGATCAGGCTCTTGGCGATCGTGCCCCACCAGATCTTGTCGGTGAGCACGGCGATGATCAGCCCGAGGAAGGTGCAGGCGGCCGGCACCACCGCCAGCCAGACAATGTTGTTGAGGATCGAGTTGCGGAACTCGCGATCGCCGAACGCCCATTCGTAGTTGGCGAAGCCGACGAAGTTTGTGCCGCCGCGATCGAGGAACGACAGCCTCAGCGTCTCGACCACCGGATAGATCAGGTAGATGGTCAGGATGATCATTGCCGGACCGACGAACAGCCATGGCCGGACCAGACCTTGCCGGCGCAGATTGTCGATGGCCGCGGCGCCGGCGACGCCGCGCGACGGGAATATCAGGTCGACCAGCTTGTTGGCGCCCCAGAAATAGGCGACGCAACCGCCGACCCCGACGATGATGACGAATATGGCCGAGAAAATCTGAGCCGCCATGGGTCCCTCCCCCTGCGCATGATCCGCCAAGGAATGACCTTGGTGACGGGACCAGGCACCGATTCAGTTGTTTGGAGCGTCATCGGCGGCGGAAACCTGTTCACATGCCGATCGCGCTTCATGTCTATGCGCTCATGGACGAAAGGCTACGGCGCGGGCCGCCGTCGGATCCGGGCCGGCAGGGCCCAGATCCAGTGCGAGAATGAAGCGCTCGGCCGTTCAGTCGCCGAGCCGGCCGGCTGCCTACTTGATGGCGTCCCAGCTCTTCTGGATGTCGGTCGCGACATCCTGCGCGGACTTGCCGCCGACCAGGTCGATCATGCCGGTCCAGAAGGCGCCGGCGCCGATCTTGCCCGGCATCAGGTCGGAACCGTCGAAGCGGAAGGTCGATGCATTGGCGAGGATTTCGCCCTGTTTCCGCAGCGCGTCGCTGGCATAGGCAGCCTTGTTGACACCCTTGAACGGCGTCACGAAACCGCCCTCGGCCATCCAGATCTCGTGAGCGAGCGGCATCTTCAGGAATTCGATGAAGGCGCGCGCGGACTTTGAGTCCTTGGTGATCATCGCCAGCGTACCGGCGCCGAGCACGGGCGTGCCCAGTTCAGGCTTGGAGGCATAGGGCGGGAAGTAGAAGAAGTCCGCATCCTGGCCGACCTTGGTGCCTTCCGGGAAGAAGGTCGGGATGAACGACGCCTGATGGTGCAGGTAGCATTTCGGCGGCACCGCGAAGAGGCCCTTCGGGCTGTCGCGGAAATCGGTCGCCGCAACCGCCTTGGCGCCGCCATCGACCATCTTGTCGTCGGTCGCGATCTTGCCGAAGATGTCGATGGCGTTGACCACCGCCGGATCATTGAACGGGATCTCGTTCTTCACCCACTTGTCGTAGACTTCCGGAGGCTGGGTACGCAGCATCAGGTCTTCGACCCAGTCGGTCGCCGGCCAGCCGGTTGCGCCGCCGGAGCCGAGGCCGATGCACCACGGCTTGCCACCGTCAGCGATAATCTTCTTTTCGAGATCAGCGAGTTCTTCCTGCGTCTTCGGCACCTTGTAGCCGGCTTCCTCGAAATTATCCGGCGAGTACCAGACCAGCGACTTCACGTCGGCCTTGTAGGGGAAGGCGAAGAAGCCAGGCTTGCCGTCCTTGTCCTTGAAGGTGCCGAGATCGACCCATGACTGGCCGGCGCCGTAATTGTCCTTGACCCATTTGGCGGTGTCGTCGCCGAGCGGCGTCAGCAGGCCCTTCGATGCCAGGTCCTGGATGAGGCCCGGCTGCGGCAGCACGGCGATGTTGGGCGGGCTGCCAGCCTGCGTGTCGATGACGATCTGCTGCTCGTAGTTCTCCGAGGAGGAGTATTTGATCTCGACGCCGGTGGCTTCCGAGAAATAGTCGAGAACGCCGCGCACGAGGCCTTCGTCCTCACCGCGCCACGGACCGAAGATCGTCAGCGTCTCGCCCTTGAGGTCGACTTTCTTGAGCTCTTCGTAGTTCGCCCAGTTGAAGCGCGGGTCCTCGCCCGGCTTGAACTTCAGTTCGGCCTGCGCGGGCGCGTTCAGGGCGAGCGTGGCAAACGCAGCACCCAGCAAAAGCATTTTCTTCATCGGTATTCCTCCCAGTGGGGTCACAAACACCGGACGGAACCTCCATTCCGCCCGCCGACGCTGCAGGACTGTGACTCAGTCAGAAAGGAACCGCAACCTTTCGAAGAGTCTTCCAAAGCGCTTTGGCTTTTTTGATCTCGCCATTGAATCGCTCGGAAGTCAAGAGGGTGACTGGCTAATCGATTTAAGTTTGGGCTTGTGACGCGCAAAAAGTGCGCTGCAGCATGCATTTATGGCAGTGCAGCAGTAATTTTTGTTTCAAACTCGTTCAAAGCGCGCCTATGCTCATCTTCATGTCGCTGCGTCTCCCGTGACGCCCAGATCCACTCGAATTAAAAGCGCTTTGAGGCGTGGAGGCCTCCTGTGAACCTCAAGCAGCTCGCCCATATGCTGGCGCTTTCGCAAACCACGGTAAGCCGTGCGCTGAACGGCTATCCCGAGGTCAACGAGGAAACGCGTCGGCGGGTGGTGGACGCCGCCAAGCGTCACGGCTATCGGCCCAACCCGAGCGCGCGCCGGCTGGCGACCGGCAAGACCGGCATGATCGGCTATGTCCTGCCGACCGGTGCGTCCGTCGACATCGATCCGCATTTCGTCGAATTCCTGTCCGGGCTCGGCGACTATGCCCGCTCGCATGAACTCGACCTGGTGCTGTCGCCGGCCGACGCCGACGACCAGGAAACGACCTACCGGCGTATCGTCGCCAACCGCCAGGTCGACGCCGTCTACATCTCCTCGCCGAGGCCCGCCGACCGCCGCGTGGCACTGGTCAACGCGCTCGGCATTCCCTTCATCGTCCATGGCCGCAGCGAAGGCTTCGATTTCGACTATCCTTTCACCGATATCGACAATGAGGGCGCCTTTCACGAAGCGGCCAGGCTTTTGATCCAGCTCGGCCACCGGCGGCTGGCGCTGATCAACGGTGACGACCGCGAGACCTTTGCCATCCATCGCGAGCGCGGCGTGCGCCGGGCGCTGGCGGCAAGCGGGCTGGCACTGGGCGACCGCCATGTCTGCTCGGTGGTCATGACCGAGGAGAACGGCTATCGCGCCACCAGGCGTTTGCTGGAGGAGGGCGACCCGCCAACGGCGATCGCCTGCTCCAGCCTGATCATGGCGCTCGGCGTCGTGCGCGCGGTGCGCGACCTCGGCCTGACCATTCCAGGCGACGTGTCGCTGATCGCCCATGACGACGTCTTCCCCTGGCTGCGGCCGGAGAATTTTTCGGTGCCGCTGTCGACGACGCGCTCGTCGATCCGACTGGCCGGCGCGCGTGTCGCCGAGCGGCTGGCAGCACGAATTTCAGGGCTGGAGGAGGGCGCTCGTGGCGAGGTCTGGCCCGTCGACCTTGTGGTCAGGGGTTCGGTCGCCGGCGCGCCTGCCTAAGAGCAATTCGAGGAAAACTTTGAGACGGGTTCCGTCCGGAATTGCGTCAAAACAAAGAGATAGAGCGGTCGCGGTTTCGACCCAAATGCGAATGCAAACGTGCACAAATGCCATGTGCTCCGCGGGAACCGGGTCGAGACGCGGCAGTGCTCGTCTGGGCGGTTTAGAAGCTTCTCGACTGTGTCCAGCCCGTCACGAGCGCCCCACGATGTGTTCGACAAGGCGATGTGCCTCCTCGGCAATCGCCAATATTGTGCCTGATTTGCGCGTGGAGGCGAAATCCAACCCGGCGAAGTAGATGCCTGGCAGCGCGGCCACGCCATCCGCATGAATGGGCTGTCCCCCCGAGTCGAGCATGCCCGGGAGATTCACCCAGCTGAAATCGCCCCGGAAGCCAGTGCACCACACCAAGGTCGTGATGCCGGACTCGGCAACACCAAGAGAACGCACGGTCGGATTCGGCAGCTGTGCTGTGACAGTCTCCGCTGGATCGGGTTCCGAAACGGGGGCGTCGATTCCAGAGCGGCTGATATACTCGTCGATATAGCGTTTGACGTTGGCGGAGGCTTCATCCGCAAAACGAACATGTGCTTCGAGATCGTCGGCGAACAAGAGACGACCGCCTTCCTCGGCGCCTGTGAACCGGCCAAGCAGCACGATACCTCGGGCGCTGAGAGCTTGGAGGCTTAACGTGTATTCTGCCCCAAGCAGACCACGAGCTGGAATGCGTCCCGTAAGTCGAATGATTTCCTCTCGACGCACGTCGAGAAACCCGCTTTCGACGAGCCAGATCATGATGTCGCGACCTCGGTAGCGGCGTGAGAGCCGTCCGACCTGGCCGGTGGCAAGGAAGACTGTTCGGCCTGCTTCTACCAACTCGTCCGCGATCTGGGCACCCGACTGCCCGCTTCCGACCACCAGCACCCCTCCGGCCGGGAGATGGGCGGCGCTGCGGTAATCCGAAGCGTCGATCTGCCGGAGGCTCGGCGGCAACGCAGCGGCCCAAGGAGGGCGCACCGGACAGTTCATATTGCCGCTTGCGATCACCACATTCCGCGCCAAAAGTGTCCCGCGTGAGGTGGTTAGCCTATACTCGCCATTCTCTTGCCCGCCAGCGAGTTCGGTCACCGTAGTGTCCGGTTCGACCGGGAGCCCGTTCCGTTTGGTGAAATCCTCAAGGAGAGCGACGAACTGGTTGCGCGTCAGGGCACCGAACGGATCTGTCCCGTCATAGGAGTCGCCTGGCATGACGGTCTGGACGTTGGGGGTATTCATCCGGAAAGAATCCCACCGCTGTGTGCGCCAGGTCTCTCCAATGCGGCCTCTCTCCAGTATGCTATGGCGCAGGCCTCGCCGTGCCAGCGCATGGCTGACGCCCAGGCCGGCCCAGCCGGCCCCGACGACCACCGCATCAAGGACAATGGCGTTACTCGTCATGTGCCGCACGCCCTGATGCCAGGACTGTTGAAGCGCTTCGAGGCGGGCACGGTGCACGATGAACGTGACGCCTTCGCCAGCAGCCAACCTTCGAGACAGCGGTCAATGCTGCCTGAACCGATCACCGCGATCCGCATGGTCTCCCCCGGGGACGAGGGGCAAGATAACACCGCTGTCGGCTCACGCCACGATCAAAATCTCGTCCGACACCGGCAGTGGCGAAACCACTGCAAGGAAGAGCCGGGGTTCCGGCATCTCAGGCCGCGGATTTGAGGTGATCGATGAAGGCGCGCAGCTTAGGCAACACCTGGCGCTTGCCGGGATGATAGAGGAAGACGCCCGGCGTCGTGGCGGCGACGCCGTCCAGCACCGGCTCGAGTTTTCCTTCGGCGATCGGACCTTTGGCGACGGGTCGAGGCGTCTGCGCCAGCCCGACGCCCTGCATGGCAGCCCCGAGCAATGTCGGATAGTCGTGTGCGATCAGCGGACCCGAGACCATCGCCTCGATCGCGCCGTTGCCGTCGACGAAGGCCCAGGGCGCAATGGCACCGTTCGAACGGCGCAAGCGCAGGCAGGCATGGTTGCGCAAGTCGTCGACACGTTCGGGGCGGCCGTGGCGCTCGAGATAATCAGGGCTGCCGACGACCACGAACGAGAGCGGCGGAGTGAGCCGCACCGCGACCATGTCGGTCGCGATGAACTGGCCGAGGCGGATGCCGGCATCGAACCCGCCGGTCGCGAGATCGACCATCTCGTCGCTCGCGGCGATCTCCAGTTCGATCTCGGGATAGGCTCGGCAGAACGATGCGATCATCGGCTCCAGGATCAACGGCACGACGGCGCGCGGCACGGACAGGCGCAGCAGGCCGGCCGGCCGTTGGCCGACGTCACGTACGGCCTCGCCGGCCGCGACGAGCTCCTCGAAAGCAGGGCCGGCACGGTCGAGGAAGCGCTGGCCGGGCTCGGTCAGGCCGACGCTCCGCGTCGTGCGGACGAACAACGCCGTGCCCATGCGCGCTTCCAGCGCGCGCACCGCCTGGCTCACGGCGGATGGCGTCACGCCGAGGTCCGCGGCGGCACGGCGGAAGTTGCGATGTCTGGCGACAGCCAGGAACGCCTCGACGCCCTCCAGCGCACCGTGTCGGACTGTGTAGTTCTGCTTCATGGGTCGTTGTGATTACAGCGGATAGTCGAATTATGGAAGCGGGCTTAGGTATTCGAATGAAGCTCGCAGACACCTTGCAGTGATCGATGGAGTTGACGGTGTGCGCGGCCACCAATCGCGCGACCGGCCTGCCAGAGCGGCTGCCTGCGTCCCGAGCGCGGTGTTCGAGGCCGCGTGACCATCTGTCGAAAGGAGGCCAAATGTCCACGGAAATCCTGTTCGAAACCCACCTCGTTCTGGGCTATGTCGCGTGGCTGCTTTGCCTCAGTGCATACGGTCTGCCGTGGCTGAGCTCGATGGACCGGGTCGCGGCGCATCGCGCCATTGCCACGCTGCACAGCTTCCGCTTCTTCGGGCTCGTCTTCATCCTTCCGGGCGTCGTGAGCCCAGATCTGCCCGCCGGCTTCGCCGTATTCGCCGCCTTTGGCGACTTCGCAACAGGGGTGCTGGCCATGCTGGCGTTGCTCACGGTGAGGATACGCCAGCTCTTCTGGCCGTTCGTCGTCGCCTTCAACCTCGTCGGGACCGTCGACCTCATCCTCGACTATTACCACGCCATCCAGGTCGGCCTTCCCCAACGCGCTGGGGAACTGGGCGCTACCTACGCGATCCCGATCATCTACGTGCCGCTGCTGATGATCACGCACTTCGTCGCGTTCTATTTTCTGGTGCGTCCTCGGCAAACAGTGACGTGAGCTGTCGCGGACTACTCCTTCGCCGCCCCGGCCGCCTTTATGTCCAGCAGCCCAAAGCCGAAATCATTGTCGCGCCCCTTTGGGCCGAGATCTTTCGCCGTTGCCGCCAGCGCCTTCTCGATCTCGTCTGCCGTACGATCCGGTGCGGCATGGATGAGATTGGCGATGGCGCCGGTCACGATCGCCGCCGCGAACGAAGTGCCGGTGACCAGGTCCGAGCCGGCGCCGCTCGGTGCCACCATCTCGACGCCGGGCGCCGAGATGAAGACATAGGCGCCGCGATTGGCCTGCGGCATCAGCCCGTCCCTGGCATCGGTGGCGGTCACCGCGATGACGCCGTCGAAGGCGGCGGGGTAACCGTAGGGTGCCTTCGGCCCGTTGTTGCCGGCGGCCGCGACCAGCACGATGCCCAGCGCCCGTGCATTGCGGCAGGCGACGCCGAGCAGATCGTTCTTCGGCCCGACAAAGCTCATGTTGATGATGCGGACGTCCTGCTCCGCCGCCCAGTCAAGCGCCGACAGGATGACGTCCATCGTCGATTTGCCGCCCTCGAAGGCGCGGGCGTGGTAGATCCTGGCGCCCGGCGCCATGCCCTCCAGCGCACCGACGCCGGCGATCAGCCCGTCGACCGACGTCCCGTGATCGCGCTTTTCGATCGGCACGTCGGGCATGGCATCGAACTGCCCGGCAATGACGCCGGACAGCGCCGGATTGCTGTCATCGATGCCGGTATCGATCACCGCGATGCGGACGTTCTCGCCGCTGGCCTGTTTGGCGTCGAGGGCGATGCGGTCGAAGGCATAATTGACGATGCTGGCCGCCTGCTGAAGCGAATAGACATGGTTGGGCTCGCGCCGCTGGGTGCGGCCGTCAGCGGCCAATTGCGCCAGCACGACGCCGACGGGCCGGCCATCGGGAATGCCGAAGCGTACCAGCGTGGTACCGAGCAGTCGCGACTGCCGTTGCGAGCGCACCTCGAGGCCGAAGGACGCGGCGATCTGCTGCACGGCGCCGGCATCGCCATCGACGGTAACCAGCACCTCGTCGGGCACGAAATCGCCAACCACCGCGCGCGGTGGCTGAACGGCGATGAGATCGGTCGGCGATACGATCGGGCCACTTGGAGGGGGGCCGGCTTGATTGTTGGCAGGCGGCGTCGCCGGCTCCGGCAGTGGTGTTGGCATCGGTGCCGGGGGGGCGACCGGATTGGGGAACAGGTCGACGATCAGGGCCGGCAGGAAGACGGCGCCGGGTTGTGACGCGCCCGATCCGTTCTTTGCGGCGCTGCCGTCCTTGGCGCAGTCGGCTCCCGCCGCATTGCTCTCGTCGTTGCAGTCGATTTTCGTCTGGTCGGGATTGGCCGCGTTGGTCTGCGCCGACGCAGGCACGGCGGCGATTGTCATCGCCGCCGCCAGGATTGCCGCGAATCGAATGACCGCCTCAGCCGCCATCAACCGGTTTCCTTCCCTCGATCACAGTGTCGGTGAAAGGCTGGGCGGCAATAAGGCCAATCTGCTTGGTGTAGTCGGCTGCGTTGGCGGCGGGGATACCAAGCCGGAACACCCCGTCGGCGGTCGGTCCACCGATGATCTTCAGCCCGTTGCTGCCGAGAAAGCCGGAAACGTCCGACATCCTGGCATCCGGCTTGAACTTGACCAGGGCGAACGGCATTTTCGCCAGATCGTCTTCCGCACCCGCAATCTCGAAATCCCTGCCCTTGCCGCCCGGCTGAACGAACGACTGCACCACGATGAGCGCCAGCAGGACCGCGGCCGCCGCCCAGGCGACACCGACCGGCACCGCCATGAAGCGGCCCCAGGCCTGTGCCAGCCAGGAGCTTGCCGGCGCGCGGGCTGGCCCGGCTTCGGCGTCCAACGCCCTGGCGAAGCGGCTTAGCGCATCGGCCGGCGGCCGTATCGCTTCGTTGGCGGCTGTCGTGCCGGAGAACTCCGCTTCGGCTTCACCAAGGGCTGCCATCGCTGTGGGATCGCTGGCCAGCCATTCCTCAACGGCTTCCAGGTCCGAGCCTTCCAGCGAGCCATTCAGATAGAACGGCAGCAGCGTTTCCATTTCGTCGCGGCGCGACATCTTTTCAGCGGCACTCATGGCCACCCCCTGTCGTAACCGGCGGCCTTGAGGGCCTCGCCGAGTTTCTTGCGGGCGTAGAACATCCGGGTCTTGACGGTCGCGACCGGAATGCCGAGCACCTCGCCAATCTCGCCCACCGATTGCCCATGATAATAGGCAAGATCGATCACCGTGCGGTGCTCTTCTGGCAAGGCGTCGACGAAGCGCCGCAAGGCGGCAGCCTTGTCTTCCTTCATGGTGACGACTTCCGGCGTGTCGGCGCTGTCGGGCACCGCGGCGGCGGCCTCGTCGTCGATCCAGTCTTCCTTCTTCTTGCGCAACGAAGACAGCGCTTTGAACCGGGCGATACCGAGCAGCCATGTCGAGACTTCGGAGCGTCCCTCGAAGCCTGGCGCCTGCCGCCACAGTTCGAGGAACACTTCGTTGGCGATATCGTCAGCCATCATTTCCGATCCCGTCTGGCGCGCCACGAAGCGATAGACCCGCGCGTGGTGACGCATGAACAGGAGCCGCACGGCGGCACGGTCGCCCTTCGCGACCCGGTCGACAAGCGCGCGATCGGTCTCCGTCGCTGCCGTCATGGCCGGTCGAGCCGCCTGGCTCCTGTCTGCTCTGTCGCTGATAGGCCCAAGAAGGTTCATCCTCCGCCAAGGAATTTGGAGGCTAACCGAAGAGCGGGGCGGTTGCCAGCCTGGCGTAGGGCGAGCGATGCGGGTGCTTCGCGACAATCCATCTTCCCCTTAACGGGAAGGGAGTTCGCTCAGCTCAAGAACGGCTTCGCCTTCATCGTCGCCGGCACAGGCACGCCGAGGCGGCTCAGGATGGTCGGCGCCAGTTGCAATTGGTCGAGCAATGTGTCGGCCTGCGGTCCCTTGGCCGAACCGAAATAATACAGCGCGAAATCCTGCATCTCATCGTCCCGGCCACCATGGTGGCCACGATCGGTCTGGCCGTGGTCGGCGGTGACCATCACCTCGTAGCCGGCCTCGATCCAGCGCGGCAGGAAAGCAGCCAGCATGCCGTCCATCGCATACACGGCATGGTCCATCTCGTGGCAGTCATGGCCGAAGCGGTGGCCCATCGAGTCCAGCGTGCAGGTGTGCAGGATGCCGTAGTCGATGCCGTGGCGCCTGGTCAGCATGGTCAAAGTCGCGAACAGGTCGACGTCGCTCGGCGTCATCTGGTTGCGAAGATTGTAGCCGGTCATGGTGTGGAAACGGCCATGCGTGATCGGCCCGCCCGGCTCGTCGAATTCCATGTCCTCAACCATGTCGAACGGATAGCCGCGGAAGAATTCCGACCAGTAGGAATGGGTCACCGCGCCGGTTTTGCCGCCGGCCTTGCTGACTTCGGAGAAGATGTCGGGTTGTTCGACACGGAACCGGTTTTCGTTGGACAGGATGCCGTGCACCTGCGGCGAAACCCCGGTGTGGATCGAGGCGTAGCAGCAGGCCGAGGTCGACGGCAGCACGGAGCGCATCTTCCAGACGCTCGCCTCGCCCGATTGCACCCAGCCTTCGAGATTGCCCATCAGCCGGCGCCAGTTCCTGTAGGGCACTCCGTCAAGGATGATCAGCAAAAACTTGGTCTTGAGCGCCATGGGCGGCTCCTTGCAGTCTTGTCACAAGGGTAGGGATAAAGTCCGGGCCTGACCGCCAGGCTCGTCAGGCGTTAAGCCAGCACTCGCCTAGCGCATAACCGTTTCACACTCTTCCTGGAATTGCCCTAGTTCCCCGCGCTGGCCATGCGGCGTCCTTTGATCGCCTTTTCCAGCCAGCCGATCTCCATCTCGGGGACCGATGACAGGAGAAGGTCAGTATAGGCGTCGAAGGGCGGCGCCAGCACCTTGCTCTTCGGCCCATAGCGCACCACTTCGCCGCGATACATCACCGCGATCGAATCGGCGATCGACTTCACCGTGGCGAGGTCATGGGTGATGAACAGGTAGGCGACGCTCTCCTCCTTCTGCAGCTCAAGCAGCAGCTTCAGGATGCCATTGGCGACCAGCGGGTCGAGCGCCGAGGTCACCTCGTCGCAGATGATCAGCTTCGGCTTGGCGGCGAGCGAACGGGCGATGCAGACGCGCTGTTTCTGGCCGCCGGAAAGCTCGGCCGGGTAGCGGTCGGAAAAGCCCTTGCCCATCTCKATCTTGTCGAGCAGTTCGGCGACGCGYTTGTCGCGCTCGCGGCCGCGTATGCCGAAATAGAATTCGAGCGGCCGGCCGATGATGGTGCCGACGGTCTGGCGTGGGTTCATCGCCACGTCGGCCATCTGGTAGATCATCTGCAGCTGGCGCAGATCCTCCTTCGGCCGGTCGGCCAGCCGGTTTGCCAGCGGGCGYCCGTCGAAGGTGACKGTTCCCTCTTCGGGYGGCAAAAGCCCGGTKATGGCGCGCGCCAGCGTCGACTTGCCGGAGCCGGATTCGCCGACSACGGCCAGCGTCTGACCCGGATAGATGTCGACCGASACGTTCTTCAGCACCTTGATGTGGCTGCGGCCRTAGGCGGCGGTGACGTTCTTCACCGACAGGAACGGCATGGTGCCGGGATTCTGCTCGGCATGTTCGATCTCATGCACCGACACCAGCGCATTGGTGTATTCCTGGCGCGGTTCCTTGATGATCTGCCTTGTGCCGCCCCATTCGACCAGCCGGCCATGGCGCAGCACCATGATCTCGTCCGAGACCTGGGCGACGACGGCAAGGTCATGGGTGATGTAGAGCGCCGCCACATGGGTGTCGCGGATGGCATCCTTGATCGCCGCCAGCACGTCGATCTGCGTCGTCACGTCGAGCGCGGTGGTCGGCTCGTCGAAGACGATCAGATCCGGCTCGGAGCAAAGTGCCATCGCCGTCATCACGCGCTGCAACTGGCCGCCCGAGACCTGGTGCGGAAAGCGTTCGCCGATGGTTTCGGGGTTCGGCAGGCTGAGCTTCTTGAACAGCGCAACGGCGCGCTTCTCGGCCTCGGCACGCGTCGCCGTACCGTGCAGCAGCGTGGCTTCCACCACCTGGTCCATAAGCTTGTGCGCCCC